>JAZKDN010000014.1:0-185781 GCA_040387595.1 Pseudomonadota bacterium | reverse complement strand
CGCTTGAACTGCTTCTCGGTGACGTCGCCGTAATAGCCCTTGAGCTTCTGCTTCGCCTTGAGCTGGATGCCGTAATCCGAAATCTTGCCCTTGCGGCGCTGACCGTGCTGGCCGGGGCCATATTCACGCTTGTTCACCGGGCTCTTCGGACGACCCCAGATGTTCTCGCCCATCCGGCGGTCGAGCTTGTACTTGGCGCTGTTGCGCTTCGACATGATGTCTTCCTTCAATCGCTATGACGTTCCCCGCCGCCGCTATAAGCCGGGCGGGATCGATCCCGGTATTCCGCTCTGCGCGATCCCTAAGGTCCGGCAGGGCCACCACTTCACCGGGGTGTGGGGCCGATTGCGAAGGCGCGCCTATGACCGCCACGAGGCGGATAGTCAAGTGCGCCCGGCTTCGCTAAGGGCCGGGACATGACCGATAGCACCGACACCATCGTCGTCCCCGCCGCCGAATGCACCGACATGACCCAGGTGCGCGCCGCGATCGACGGCCTCGACACCCTGATCGTCAGCCTGCTGGGCGAACGGATGCGCTATATCGAGGCCGCGGCCCGCATCAAGCCGCATCGCGACGCGGTGCGCGACGAGGTTCGCAAGGCCGAGGTGATCGCACATGCCGTCAAGGTCGCCGACGCGCGTGGCTTTCCGCCGAAACTGGCCTACCGGCTTTATGACATGCTGGTCGAGGGCTCGATCGCCCATGAGTTCGAAAGGTTCGACGCACGCAGCCAGGATTAACGCGTCGGTGCGTCCTCGGGTGATGTCGGAGCCACCTCGTCGGCCGGCTGATATTGCCGGGCGATCAACGCCTCGGGGCTGTTCTCGGGAGCGATCCCATAACCCGAAGGCCACGCCCGCGGTAAGTGATGCGTGCCGAAGATCCGGTCGTAGATCGGCAGCGTCGATGCATAATTGTGATTTACATGGTCATTCCGCGAATGATGCCAGTGGTGGAAACGCGGTGACGAAAGGATATGCTCCAGCCAGCCCAGCCTGACGTTCAGGTTGGAATGGATGAAGAATCCCCAGACCGTACCGACGATCAGCACGATGACGGGAATGAGGCTGCCCGATCCCGAACCGGGTGCGCCGAACCCCGCGATGTTCACCAGGCTCAGCCCGCACATGCGCGTGAAGATGATGTCGATCGGGTGCGCCCGGGTGTTGACCAGCCAGTCCATGCGGACCGGTTCGTGATGGGTCGCATGGAAGCGCCACAGCCACGGCACCTCATGCATGGTGCGATGCGCCCAATAGAAGCCCAGTTCGCCGACGATCAGCGCCAGGCCGATCTGCACGCCGATCGGCAGGCTGACGATCCACAGGAAATAGGCATCGGGCAATGCCTGCTTCGACAGCGTGACGACAGCGCCCAGCGGCGCCGCCAGGATGAAGGTCGGGATCAAGCCCGTCAGGAAGAAATAGACGAGGTCCGCCAGCATGTTCGGCCGTGCGGTGTCGTGCCGGTTGACCGAGAGGAGACGTTCCAGCGGGACGAAGATCGCCGTCAGCAGGAACAGCCAGACGACCTGGCTGATCAGCACCTTGAGCAACAGGGGCAGGGCGGCATAATAGGCGAACATGATCTAACAGCTGGTCCGCTGGACGCATGGCATCAATGGCGCATCGCCGCTGTGCGACACGGCGATCATGGTCCGGTAGAGCATGTTGATCTCGCGGATGCGATCGGGGCAGTTGCCGAACCGCCGGAGCATATAGTCGACAGCGCCGCGCCGCACGGCTTCGCGTTGCAATCGCAGGATCGGTTGCCCCGCCGGCGATGCGGCAGCAATCGCGCGCTTATACTTCCCGATTTCGGCCAACGTCACCGCGATGAGGCGGGCCCGGTGGCGGAGGTCGAAATGCTTTTCGGCGAACAGCAGCTGGTTTCGGGTCAGGAAATAGAGGCTCAGCGGGCTGCGCAGGCCGCCGATCGAGGCTCCGCCCTTGTGGATGATCTTCGAGCGTGGGCACATTCCCGACAAGATCTTCGCCGCCCTGGCCCGATAGCAGAAATCGGTTTCGTCGTAATTGAGGTAGAAGCGGTCGTCGATCAGCCCGATCCTGTCGACCACCGATCGATGAAAGAAGATCGAGCAGCCCTTGGCGAAGGCGACGGGAATGACGTCGGTCGACAGGACCGGCGAATCCTTGGGGTGGCCCATGCCGGAGGGCAGCAGGCTATATTCGTCGACAATCGTTCCGGAGAACTCGTACTTCTCGTCGGGTTGCTCGGATTCGACGATCGATCCGAGGATGCCGTAATCGGTGAAGCGTGTGTCGGACGCGATGTCGATCAGCGCCGCGATCGTCGCGCTGCAGATGCTCGCATCGTTGTTCAGCAGATAGATATAGTCGCAGCCGCGATCGAGGGCCCGACGGATGCCGAGATTGTTGCCACCCGACCATCCGCCGTTGATCGGCGAGACTATCACCTCGACGCTGTTGGGTAGGCTCTGGAACATCGCGACGGATTCGTCGGTCGAGGCATTGTCGACGAGGATCGGCAGAAAGGCCGTGTAGTCGCTCTGCTCGAGCGACTTGAGGCAGTCCAGCGTGTCGCGCCAGCCGTTCCAGTTGACGATGACGATACCCACCAGGGGCGGATCATTTGCGTCCTTCATCGGAAAGTAGCGTCCCGGCCGGCACCAAGGAGATCCTGGGCGATCGTCGGCCATGGGTGCAGCAACAGCGCCTCGTCACCAGGCTTGCCGGCGCCTGCGGCGATGGCTTCATATTGCTTGCTGCGGGATTTTACGCGCTCGCCCGACAGCCGGTGTCGGATCGCGCCGCCCAGCGAGGTGTGGATCTGGCGCCAATGAAGGCCGGGCAGGGGACTTTCATGCACTTTGCCGGTGAAGCGGACGTCGGACCGGATGAGCCGATACTGGACGTCGGGATAGAAAGCGGATGGAATATCATCGACGAGATTGATCCGGGGAAAGCCTATCGCCCGGTCGCCATGTCGCTCGGCATCGGCGACGATCCAGCCTAGATTGGCGGCAAGCCGGGGATCCGGCGTTTCATCGGTGTCGAGATGGAGCAGCCATCCGCTGCGTGCCAGCGCCTGCACCCGGTTGCGCTGCCCGCCGAAATCATGATCGAGGGGATGGGCTTCGACCGTTATCGGCAAGACTCCGACGAAGCGTGCGAACTTCTCGCGGAACGTCGCGGCATCGCTGGGCACGCCATCGACGACTATGACCGCTTCGGTGAAGCAGGACCGATAGCTTTCGATCAGGGCGACGACGAGGTCCAGATCCTGCGCCTTTGTGATGCATCCCAGCGCGACGTCGGATCGGCGTTCACCGGGAAGGGCGTCGTGAAGCCGAATCTGCGCGAACAGCCATCGGGCCGGGATACGTCCGAGCAGGCGGCGGACGATGGCGCCCAGCGATAGGGCGCGGTCGAAGCGGCTGGCGAGCGTCCGCAGGGTATCGAGTCCCAGAGTGAGACCGCCGATACGGATATGGCCAGCGGACAGCGCGACCCGATCGCGTCGGCTGAGCTCTATCAATCGATGATCGTCAGGCCTTGGCGGAGAACCCTCGTCCCAGGCCAGCCGACATGAGGGACAGCTGTTGCTCTCGGGCGTCAATATCGCGCCACATAGGCCGCACCGCGCCGGATCGGACACATTCGATGACCTTATGGTCAAAGGGCCTGCAGCAGGCCCTTCTGGTCGGGACGGCGGCCGCGCATGACGCCGCCGATCAGGCCGAAGCCGATCAACATCATCGCCCAGGTGGTCGGCTCCGGGATCGCTTCCATGTTCAGACCATCGAGCAGCGCGAAGGGCGGCTGCCCGATCGGCGTGCCGTGCGACAGCAGCGACAGGGTCTGCGATGTGCTGGTCGCGGTGAAGTACATCGTCTCCATCTGCCACGGAATGAAGCCCTTTTCGGGAGTCGTCACCGTTGCGGTGGTGTAGATTTCATCATTGGGGCCGACATTATAGGTGGCCAGGCCGTCATAATCGACGCGCGTGAAGTCGCAGGTGCCGAAGCAGACCGACCAGGCCTCGGTGGTATCCTGATAATAGCCGGCCTGCTGCGCCGCGGCCCACCAGAAGGTGAGCTTGTACACGGTCCCCGCCTCGAGGCCGTTGATGACCTGGAAGATCGGTTCGTTGCCGAAGGCAGCATCGGCGGCGAGGAAGCTGCCGCCGGTGGGGCTGGTCGTCATCCCGTTGGCCGAACCGTTATCAGGGCCCCACAGCGAAAAGCGGCTCGGATCCCGTTCGCTGATATTCGGGTTCAGGTCGGGGGTGTTATTGGTATACGCGCCGTTCAGCGGACCGTCGTCCGCGCCAGTGTTGCCGGGCGACGTTTCCATCATGATGAAATTATAACCGTGTGTGTCCCAACCGGTGGCCTGCGGCAAATTGGGGTTCACTGCCGCGGTGCCGTTCGAATAAGTACCGATCAGCGTAGAATGCGCTGGATTGCTTCCGAAGCCGGTAACGCTTTCGAAATCGCCATTCACAATAAGATTGGCGGCGAAAGCGGGGGTGGCCGCAAACGGCATGATGGCCGCGAGCAAGGCCATGATCCTGATACGCATTAAACTTGACCCCCGAACACCGTACGCATGCGCCGATGTACGATATTTTCGGCGTAAATACAAGATTCCACATAAATTTGCCGTTTACAGCAAGTTTACAATGTGCAACGCGCAAGATTAAGCATCAAAGTGCCGATTCTATACCGCTTTTATCGGCTTCGCGGCTTCTCCAGCGCGCTCAATACGCCCCGCAACGTTCGAACTTCCTGCGCATTCCACGCCGGCTTTGTGAGCAGACTGCGCAGTGTTCGCCGCGTCACCGTGGTGCGGTGAGGCGGAAAATAGAAACCTGATTCGTCCAGCATCTTGTCGAGATGGACGATCAGCCCCTCAAGATCGAACTGAGAGGCGGGCGGGTCGAGTTCGACCGACGGCGGCGACGCCAGGTTTTCGCCTTTCGACCATTCATAGGCGACGAGAATGACCGCCTGGGCAAGGTTCAGACTGCCGAATTCCGGGTTGATCGGCACGGTGATGATCGTCCGCGCGATAGCAACGTCATCGCTCCCCAGTCCCGAGCGCTCGGGACCGAACAGGATCGCCGATCGCCCGTTTTCCGCGCGGATATCGGTCGCCGCCACTTCGGGCGTGATAACCGGCTTGGTCACGCCGCGCTTGCGCACGGTGGTGGCGTAGACGTGCGCGCAGTCTGCGGTCGCCTCGGCGACGCTGTCATAGACCTTGGCATGGGCGAGAACGATGTCGGCGCCAGATGCGGCCGGCCCTGCCTGCGGATTGGGCCAGCCGTCGCGCGGCGCGACGAGGCGCATTTCGGTCAGCCCGAAATTGAGCATGGCGCGTGCCGCCTTGCCGATATTCTCGCCAAGTTGCGGACGGACGAGAACGATCACGGGAGGCATGTCAGCCGTCCTTCCCGGCCTCGCTCACGGCGCCGGCGAAATCCTCGAAGTCCTTGGCTTCGCGGAAATCCTTATAGACGCTCGCAAAGCGGATATAGGCGACGCTGTCGAGCGCCTTGAGGCCGTCCATCACCATCCCGCCGACCGACGCCGCCGGGATTTCATTGTCCCCGCTGGTCTCGATCTGGCGCTGGATAGCGGTCGCCAGTCGTTCGATCCGGGCGGGATCGACCGGCCGCTTGCGGCAGGCGACACTGATCGAGCGTTCGAGCTTCGAGCGGTCGAAGGTTTCGCGCCGCCCGTCGCTCTTCACCACCGTCATTTCGCGGAGCTGGATCCGCTCGAAGGTGGTGAAACGCGCGCCGCAACCCTCGCATTGCCGCCGCCGCCGGATCGCCGCCCCGTCGTCCGTGGGGCGGCTATCCTTCACCTGGCTGTCTTCATGTGCGCAGAATGGGCAGCGCAATTACAGCTCCGGATAGATCGGGAAACGGTCGCAGAGCGCTTCGACGCGCGCCTTGACGTGCGCTTCGGTCTGGCCGTTGCCTTCAGGGCCATTCTTGGCGAGGCCGTCGAGAACATCGGCGATCATGTCGGCGATGTCGCGGAACTCGGCCGGGCCGAAGCCGCGGGTCGTGCCGGCCGGCGTGCCGACCCGGATTCCCGAGGTCTTGACCGGGGGCAGCGGATCGTTGGGCACGCCATTCTTGTTGCAGGTGATGCCCGCACGCTCGAGCGCTTCGTCGGCATCGCGGCCGGTGACGCCGATCGGGCGGAGGTCAACCAGCGCGAGATGCGTGTCGGTACCGCCGGAAACGAGATCCGCACCGCGCTCCTTGAGGCGGGCGGCGAGTACCTTGGCGTTCTCGACCACGGCCGCCGCATAGGATTTGAAATCGGGCTGCAGCGCTTCGCCGAAGGCGACCGCCTTGGCGGCGATGACGTGCATCAGCGGGCCACCCTGAAGGCCAGGGAAGACCGCCGAGTTGATCTTCTTCGCGATTGCCTCGTCATCGGTCAGGACCATGCCGCCGCGCGGGCCGCGCAGCGTCTTGTGTGTCGTCGTGGTGACGACATGGGCGTGACCGAACGGGGTCGGATGGACGCCGCCTGCGACCAGTCCGGCGAAGTGCGCCATGTCGACCATGAACAGCGCGCCGACCTCATCCGCGATCGCGCGGAAGCGGGCGAAGTCGATATGGCGCGGATAGGCCGAGCCGCCGGTGATGATCAGGGTCGGCTTATGCTCGCGGGCGAGCGCCTCGACCTGATCGAAATCGATGCGATGATCGTCCTCGCGAACGCCGTACTGAATGGCGTTGTACCATTTGCCCGACATCGCCGCCTTGGCGCCGTGGGTCAGATGGCCGCCGGCGTCGAGGCTGAGGCCCATGATCGTATCGCCGGGCTTGGTCAGCGCCAGCATGACCGCGCCGTTCGCCTGCGCGCCCGAATGCGGCTGGACGTTGGCGAAGCCGCAGTTGAATAGCTGCTTGGCGCGGTCGATCGCCAGCTGCTCGACGACGTCCGACGGGTGGCAGCCCTGATAATAGCGCTTGCCCGGATAGCCCTCGGCATATTTGTTCGTGAAGACCGAACCCTGTGCCTCGAGCACCGCCTTCGATACGATGTTCTCCGAAGCGATCAGCTCGATCTGCTTCTTCTCACGCGCGATTTCCTGCGTCAGGCCGCCGAACACGGCGGGATCGGCTTCGGCGAGGCCGCGGGTGAAGAAACCGTCGGGCTGGACGTCGGACAGGTTGGCGGCGGGATGGCTGCTCATGCATGGTCCTTGTGGAAGCGGGGGTGGGAGAGCTTGTCGATGCGACGGACGTGGCGATCGCCGGCGAAGTCGGTCGACAGAAAGGCGGAGATACAGGCCTTTGCCTGCTCGATGCCGATCAGACGCGCACCGAGCGCGATGACGTTGGCGTCGTTATGTTCGCGGCAGAGCCGTGCCGAGAGAACCTCGTTCACCAGGGCGCAGCGGGCGGCCGGATGGCGGTTGACCGCAATCGAGATGCCGATGCCCGAGCCGCACAGGGCGACCCCGCACGCAGCATCGCCGGCGGCGATCGCCTCGGCAAGGCGGTATCCATAATCGGGGTAATCGACCGATGCGATGCTGTCGGGCCCGAGGTCGACGACCTCATGGCCTTCCGCGCGCAGCCATTCGGCAAGCGCGGCTTTCATGTCGAAGGCTGCATGATCGGATGCGATGGCGATGGTCTTGGCCATATCCATTCCAGTGCTGACGAGTCGGCTGTTGCGCGCTCTCTAGGAGCGATGGGCCGATACCGCAATGCCGCATGCGACAGAGATATGACGACCGCCCGCGTCGGCGGGCGCACATGCGCCGCGAACCGGGGCGGCGAACCGGCGCTTCTTCGCCGTTCGCGGGGACCGGGCCGTCGCCGGCGAGGGGCGACGACAAGCTTTTCAGGTTGACCTGACGGCCATGGACCCCTTTGAAGCGACAGGCATTTTTGAAGCGGCGGTGCATGTCCGCCGCGACAAGGAGACGATTGATGAAGATTCGTACCGGCGCCAGTCTGGCGGCCATGTTGTTCGTGATGGCCTGCGCCCGCGGTGAAGACGCCGGTCCGATCGAAAACGCCACGGTGGCCGACAAGATCGCCGCCGCTGAAGCATCGGTCGACGATGTCGATCCCGTCGACAACGCGACGGCGCCGGCCCTGTCGACCGATGCGTGGGTCGGCAAGTGGATCGGAGTCGAGGGCCTGGTGCTCGATATCCAGCCCGCCGGCGAGCGTGGCCATTATATGCTGAGCGTCACCCTGCTCGACGGCACCAAGAGCTATGAAGGCACCGCCGAGGGCGACATGATCCGCTTCGCCCGCAACGGACGCCCCGAGAGCATCCGCGCGGCGACCGGCGACCAGACCGGACTTAAATGGCTGGCAGGCAAGACGAATTGCCTGATGATCCAGCAGGGCGAGGGCTTCTGCCGCGAAGATGCCGGCGTCAAGTTGACAGGGGCGCCTGTCGCTCAGCCTTGAAATGGGCGGTTTTCGGGATTAGGGGCGCGACGATGACCAAGCCCATGCCTTTGATGACAGCGCAGGAGTTCGCCGATCGCGCCCGCGAGATCGTCGCGACAATGCATGGGCATGCCGCGCACCGCGCGATCGACCTGCTGACCAACGACGTGCTGAGCGGGCTCGGCTATGGCGAAGGCATCGAGATTTTCGAATCCGCGGTCGCGCATTGGCACGATGCCGATATGGTCTATCCGCATGTCGGCCCGTGCCCCGATTGCGAACGCGCCGCTTGCGAGCATGAGGCCGAGCGGCGCGCCGCCGCCTGAGCTTTCCGCTTCCCTATCGATTTGAAAGCAAGCGACGGGAAGCACCGCCCGGCGGCTATCGACATAGTCTCCCCACATCGATGCTGGGAAAGGCTATGAGATGCTGATGGACTCGACCGTCAACGATCCGCGCTGGATGAAGCTCGTCACCCGCGATGCGCGCGCGGATGGCGCCTTCGTCTATTCGGTCGCGACCACCGGCGTCTATTGCCGGCCAAGCTGCCCGGCGCGCACGCCCAATGCCCGCAACGTCGCCTTCCACGCCGATCCGGCGGCGGCCGAGGCGGCGGGCTTCCGGCCGTGCAAGCGCTGCCTCCCGACCGAGGCGCCGCTGGCCGAGCGCCACGCAGCGATCGTCGCTGCGGCGTGTCGCCGGATCGAGGCGACCGAAGATCCGCTGTCGCTGGGCGAGCTGGCGGACGGGGTGGGGCTGAGCCCGCACCATTTCCACCGCATGTTCAAGGCGATCACCGGACTGACTCCCAAGGGCTATGGCGATGCCCACCGTGCCCGGCGGGTCCGCGAGGCATTGGGCAAGGGCGCGCAGGTGACCGAGGCGCTCTATGAAGCCGGCTTCGGATCGAGCGGCCGCTTCTATGCGGCGGCCGATGCGGCGCTGGGCATGCTGCCCGCCGTCTATCGCAAGGGCGGGGCGGCGGCGGATATCCGCTACGGTATCGGCGACAGCTCGCTCGGCCGTGTGCTGGCGGCATCGAGCGACCGGGGCATCTGCTCGATCATGCTCGGCGACGACGATGCCGAACTCGTCGCCGACCTCGGCCGCCGCTTTCCCAATGCGCGCGCGATCGAGGCCGACGGCGATTTCCAGGCGACGATCGATGCCGTGGTCGCGCTGGTCGAGGAGCCCGCGCAGGGGTTGTCGCTGCCGCTCGATATTCGCGGCACCGCCTTCCAGCGGCGGGTCTGGCAGGCGTTGCAGGCGATCCCGGCCGGCGAGACGCGCAGCTATGCCGGCCTTGCCCGCGCCATTGGCGAACCGCGCGCCGCCCGCGCCGTGGCCGCTGCCTGCGCCGCGAACAAGATCGCGGTGGCGGTGCCCTGCCACCGCGTCATCCACAGTGACGGATCGGACCGCGGCTATCGCTGGGGCGTCAAGCGCAAGCGCGCCCTGCTGGCGAAGGAGGGGCGGGGCTAAGGGGCGTCTAAAGCTGTGGTTGTCCGACCAGATATTCCATCGTCTCGAGCAATTCCTCGAGCGCCTTGTTCGAGATGAGACCGGCCTCATATTCGGCGGCGCTGATGGCGTGGTCGATACGGGGGTCGTGACCGCGAAAAGCGAGCGACCAGTCAGGAAAGCGGCGCTGGCGCATGGCCCCGTCGTGCAGCATCACGATTTGCGAATGTCGGCTGTCGTTCCGGATCTTTGCCATGATGAAGTCCACAGCGGCGGCATCGCCTTCCAAAGCCTGAGCGAAGCGTCTGCCATCGCTGTAGAGCAGCGCTCCAGTCACCGCATATCGGCTATTATGGTCGATCGACTTCGCGACGATGTCGGCGATTTCTCGGTCGGCATAGGCTGGGGCGATGAGCGAGGTGCTCGAATAGACGATCAGATGGACGTGCATTGCGGACGTGGTTTCCGGGTTCGTGGATAGGATTGAGCAGGGAGGTTGGTCGCCAGTGGCATCTGGATCAAGTCCGGTATGACCCCAGGACAGGAAAATTGCCAATCGACGGGACGCAGCAGGCGAGTGCTTTCCGGTTGCGCAGGGCCATGACAATAAAAGCCGATTGTCTGGATGGCCGTGGCCTGAGCATCCGGATAGTTGTTGTGCCATGAACGCGCCCGGCCATCATCATGTTCCGGCCCGCCACCTTTTGCTGGCGCTGGCGGTGGTGCTCGTGTGGGGCACCAACTTCACCGTGATCCGGTTCGCGCTCGACGAATTGCCGCCGCTGCTGTTCGCGACGCTGCGATTCTTCTTCGCGCTGCTGCCGGCGGCCTTCTTCATTCGCCGCCCGCCGGTATCGTGGCGCTCGCTCGCGGCTTATGGCGTGCTGATAGGCGTCGGGCAGTTCGGGTTGCTCTACATTGCGATGAACGGCTTCATCTCGCCGGGGCTCGCGTCGCTGGTCGTCCAGAGCCATGTCTTCTTCACCATCGTGCTGGCGATGCTGTTCGCCAAGGAGGGGCTGCGGCCGTTTCAGATCGTCGCCCTGTCGCTGTCGGTGCTGGGCATCGTGCTCATCATCGAACATGGCGATGCGAGCGCGACGCTGTTCGGCCTGACCCTGACCTTGATCGCGGCGCTGAGCTGGGGAATCGGCAATCATGTCGCCAAGGCGAGCGGAGCCACCAACATGCTCGCCTTCGTCGTTTGGGCCAGCCTCTTCGCGGTGCCGCCGCTGTTCGTCGCGTCGCTGGTGCTGGAAGGCTGGCCGGCGATCAGCAATGCCGTTTCTCACGCAGGGCCCACCGCCTGGGCGGCGGTGCTGTGGCAGTCGGTCGGCAACACCATGTTCGGCTATGCGGCCTGGGGCTGGCTGCTCGCGCGTCATCCGGCTGCTGCGATCACGCCGACCGCGATGCTCGTGCCGATCGTCGGCATGGCGACCTCCGCGATCGTGCTGGGCGAGGCGCTGCCGGCGTGGAAGATCGGCGCGGCCGCACTGGTGATCGGCGGGCTCGCGCTCAACGTGCTGTGGCCGCTGGCCACCCGCCTGCCGGGTTTTCCCTGGCGGCGCGGGGCGGGCGTCTGACCTGCGGCCGCCCGCGGTTACATCGCCAGCATCCAGATCGCCATCGCCACCATCATCACATTTTCCAGCATCGAGATGAAACCGAGCGGCACGGTCGACGATCCGCCGACACAGGCGCATTTGATCGAGCGCTTGTCGATATAGACCGCCTTGAAGACCGACACCGCGCCGATGCCGCCGATGAACAGCGCGATCGGCGCTGCGAGCCAGGTCAGGATGCCGGCGGCCATCAATATGCCCGCCAGCCCCTCGGCGAAGGGATAGAGGGTCCCATAAGGCACCCAGCGCCGCGCCAGCAGGTCATAGTTGAGGAACATCGTCGCAAAGCGTTCGACGTCCTGGAGCTTGAGCAAAGCGAGGACGCACATGCTGAAGGCGATGAACCAGGTGGCGGCCTGTCCGGTAAAGGGCGTTCCGAACGCTGCCATGCTCGCCGCCAGCGCCATTAGCGCGGTCATCGCGAACAGCGCGGCGACGGGGCGATAACTGGTCGCGCCGGGCTCGGCGACCTTCAGCCCGAGATGGCGGCGCAGATCGTCATGGCCACCGATCCGACGGCCGTCGATGAAGATCTGCGGGGTCGTCTGGACGCCGTGCTCGGCCTTGAACGCATCGGTCTCCTCGCGGCTATGCAGCCAGATATCCTCGACGGCATAGCCCTTGCGCCGCAACAGGTGCAGCGCCTTTAGTCCATAGGGACAGACATGGGTCGGCATCACCATGCGATAGAGGGTTGCGGTGGGCCTGTCGGTGGCGGGCATGGTGCGATCCTTCGGTTGAACGAGCGGCGATGCACCCCATTTAGGGGCCGTACCATGGTACGGTTGCAAGGGGTGATGTCGCGATGGCTTTGGCGCTCACGATTTCGGGACTGGCCGGCGCCGGTGGCGTTGGGGTCGAGACGATCCGCTATTATCAGCGGCGCGGCCTGCTGACCGAGCCCGCACGGCCCACGGGATCGGGGATGACGGGCGGCATTCGCCGCTATGGCGCAGAGGATGTCCGGCGGCTGCGCTTCATCCGATCGGCGCAGGCGGCGGGCTTCACGCTCGGCGAGATTGCCGAGTTGCTTGCGCTCGACGTTGGGCAGGATCGCCAGCGCGCTCGCGAACTCGCCGAAACGCGGATCGTAGCGATCGACGCCGAGATCGAGAAACTGCGCCAGGCGCGCGAAGCATTGCGGCGGCTGGCGGGCGATTGCGCTGCCACCGACAGCGGCCCATGCCCCATCCTGGCCGCGTTCGACCATTGATCGAGATAATGCGATCTCTTCGCAGGCTATTGTTGCAGCGCTGAAAGGCGATTGTCGGCGCTGACAACGGCCGGCAAGAAAGCCGCCCTAACCGGATGTCATCCGCTTCCTGGAGACGCCCGATGCAGACCCTCAACATCTTCGCCGCCAAGGCCGTCCTCATCGCCCTGGCCGTGGCCGACTCGATGCTGCTGCTCAACGCGCTTGTCCCGCTCGGTTGATCGCGTTCCGGGCTTCGCGCCTTGACTCCCCCTTGCCAGGAGAGTGTAAGAACAAAAGAAGAACATGAGTGAGTCGAACCCCATCATGGCCGCCCTTCGCGCGCGCATCGGCGCGATCGAAGGGCCGAGGCCTGCCGAAAGCGCGCTGTTCGCGCTGGGTGCGACGGTGCTCGACGCGCAGCTGGGCGGCGGTCTGCCCAAGGGACGACTGCACGAGCTGTTCGCGGCCGAGGCCGACGATCGCGCGGCGCTGGCCGGTGTGGCGCTGATGCTGGCGATGCGGGCAGCGGCAGGGAACGAGAATGGGCCGCTGCTGTGGCTGCGTCAGGATGGCGGAGTGCGAGCGGCGGGTGCTCTCTACGGGCCGGGGCTGGCCGATCTCGGCTTCGATCCGGCGCGTCTGATCGAGGTGGTGGCTCCCGACGAACCGGCATTGTTGCGCGCGGCCGGGGACTCGGTGCGCTGCCCGCAGGTCGCGGCGCTGCTGATCGAGCCGTGGAAGGCGGCGCGAGGCTTCGACCTTACCGCCAGTCGCCGGCTCGCCGTCGCCGCCGAGAAGTCGGGGGTGACGGTGCTGCTGTTGCGGGCGGAGGCGGAGCCGGGGCCGAGCGCCGCCTATAGCCGCTGGCGGGTGCGCTCGCGCGGTTCGGCGGCGTTGGAGGCGGGGGCGCCGGGGCATCCGGTGATCGAAATCGAATTGCTACGCCATCGCGGGGGACTCGAGGGCCTGAGCGCATGGCTGGAGTGGAACCGTGACGAGTATAGTTTCCGCGACGCGCCGCTACCTGGCGCTGGTCTTCCCCTTTCTGGCGACCGACCGGCTGGCGCGGGCGATCCGGACGGGCAGGGCAGTGCCGACCTCGCTGGCCGGCTTTCCGCCTGAGGCGCCCTTCGCGCTGGTCGAAAAGCAGAAAGGGGCGATCCGTCTCGTCGCGGTCAACCGTGCGGCGCTGGCGCTGGGTATGACGCCGGGGCTCAGCCTGGCCGACGTCCGCGCCCGGGTGCCCGAGATCGGCATCGCCGATATCGATCCGAAGGCCGATGCCCGCTTCCTCGAACGGATCGCCGATGGCTGCGATCGCTACACCCCCATGGTCGCGCTCGATCCGCCACAGGGTTTGATCCTCGACATCAGCGGCTGCGCGCACCTGTTCGGCGGGGAGGAGGGACTGTGCGCCGACCTGCTCGGCCGGCTCGATCGGCTCGGGTTGGAGACCCGAAGCGCGCTTGCCGACACTCCCGATGCCGCGCGTGCGCTGGCGCGCCATGCCCGCCAAACCCATGCCCCCGCCGCTTTCGCCGAGGCTGCGATCGGGGCTTTGCCTGTCGAGGCGCTCGGCCTCGACGGCGAGGAGACGGTGGCGTTGCGCCGCGCCGGCCTCAAGCGGCTCGACGACCTGGAAGCGCGACCATCGCAACTGATCGCCGCGCGCTTCGGCGAGGAGGCAGCGGATCGGCTGCAGCGGATCACGGGAGGCCGCGACATCCGCATCACCGCCCGGCGCCCCGAACCCGCGCTGATGCTTGAGCGGCGTTTCGCCGAGCCGATCGGCCGGACCGAGGCGGCGCTCGCCGCGATCGGCGAGCTTGCCCAGCAGGCGGCGCAACGGATGGAGCAGGCGCATCGCGGCGGCCGCCGCTTCGAGGCGCAGCTGTTTCGCACCGATGGCCTTGTGCGCGCGCTGCGGATCGAGACCGGGCTGCCGATCCGCGACGTCAAGGTGGTCATGCGGTTGTTCGACGAGCGGCTGGAGGCGCTCGCCGATCCGGTCGATCCCGGCTTCGGCTTCGACCTGGTGCGCCTGTCGATCCCGATGTTCGAACCGCTGGCACCGCTCCAGTTGCCGCTCGAAGGCGGGGCGCTGGCGGAGGGCGAACTGGCGCAGCTGATCGATCGCCTGTCGACCCGGCTGGGCCGCAACCGGGTGCGGCGGCTGGCCCCGCGCGACAGCCATGTCCCCGAGCAGGCGGTCTTCCTCTTCCCCGCTATCGAGGCGGGCCCGGCGGAGGATTGGCCCGCCCCCGAAGCCGGCGAACCGCCGCTCCGCCCGACTCATTTGTTCGATCCACCGCAGCCGATCGAAGTGGTGGCGGGCGTTCCCGACGGTCCGCCGCAGCGCTTCCGCTGGCGGCGCGAACTGCATGAGGTGACCCTGGCCGAGGGGCCCGAGCGGATCGGCGCCTTGTGGTGGCGGCGCACCGACAATGCCGGGCTCAGCCGCGACTATTACCGGGTCGAGGACGGCAAGGGGCGCCGCTTCTGGCTGTTTCGGCTGGGGCTGTACGGACGCGATGCCAAGAGCCCTACCTGGTATATCCACGGCATGTTCGCATGAAGGGGGAAGGGCGCGATAATCTTCCCTTGTCTCAACCGCCATCCTCGCGAAAACGGGGATACATCGACGGCGGCCCGCTGGAGACGGAATGTCCCGTGACCGTGGATCCCCGCTTTCGCGAGGATGACGAAGAAGAGAACGAAGAAGAGAAGGCGCGCACGGAAGACATCCCCTTCGTCGAGATGGTCGCGGCGAGCAATTACAGCTTCCTGCGCGGGGCGTCGCCCGCCGAGGACATGGTCGCGGCGGCGCTCGCAGCGGGCCATGCCGGGCTCGGCATCGCCGATCGCAACACGGTGGCCGGCGTCGTGCGCGCATGGAAGGCGCTGCGCGACGCGCGGGAGAAGGCGGCCGAGGAAGGGCTTCCCGATTTCGCCTTCAAGCTGGCGACCGGGGCGCGGCTGGTCTTTGCGGACGGGACGCCCGACATCGTCGCCTATCCCGCGACCCGGCATGGCTGGGGACGGCTGACCCGGCTGCTGACCGTCGGCAATCGCCGTGCAATCAAGGGCGACTGCATCCTCTTCTTCGACGATCTGCTCGGCCATATCGACGATCTTCTGCTGGTGGTGATGCCCGGCGGCGAGGGGCTGGTACTGGGCGAGGAGGGCGCGCGGCCGCATCCGACATGGGATGGTCAAAAAGCCTCTTCGTCATTGGACGACGGCGCGAAGGAGGGCGATAGCTCCGCAACCGTGGATCTCCGCTTTCGCGAGGATGACGATGGGGGGAATGTGCCGGCTTCTTCACCGTCGCCCCAGCGCAGGCTGGGGCCCATGTCTCTCGTCACGATCGATGGCGTTCGGGTTGAAGAACTGAACGCCGCACCACCGCATGAGAAGACAGAGATAGACCCCAGCCTGCGCTGGGGTGACGCGGAGAGGAGGGTATTGGCGACTCTTAAAGCGGCCGCGCCCGATCGCGTCTGGCTCGGCCTCACCATGCCCTATGCGGGGCGCGACCGGCGGCGGATGGCGAAGCTGGGCCGGATCGCGGGCGATCTCTCCGTCCCCCTGCTCGCCACCAACGATGCGCTCTACGCGACGGACGAGCAGCGCCCGCTCCACGATGTCGTCACCTGCATCCGCCTCGGCCTGAAGATCGACGCAGCGGGCCGGAAGCTGGCGGCCAACGCGGAACGCCATCTCAAGCCAGGCAAGGAGATGGCGCGGCTGTTCGTCGGTTATCCGCAGGCGGTCGAGGAGGGGCTCAGGCTGCTCGAGCGGATCGGCTTTGATCTGGCGCAGCTGACATATGAATATCCGCACGAACCCGTTCCCGAAGGGCAGACCCCGCAAGGCTGGCTCGAGCATCTGGTCATGAAGGGCATAGGCTGGCGCTATGGCGCGCACCCCGAACAGAAGGTGCTCGATCAGGTCGAGACCGAGCTGAAGCTCGTCCGCAAGGCGCAGTACGCCTATTATTTCCTGACCGTGCACGATGTGGTGCAGTTCGCCCGCAGCCGGAACATCCTGTGCCAGGGGCGGGGCTCGGCGGCCAACTCGGTGGTCTGCTATGTCCTCGGCATCACCGAGGTCGACCCGATCGCCAACAAGCTGCTCTTCACCCGCTTCATCTCCGAGGACCGCAAGGAGCCGCCCGACATCGATGTCGATTTCGAGCATGAGCGGCGCGAGGAGGTGATGCAGTATATCTACGAGCGCTATGGCCGCCACCGCGCCGGCATCGCCGCGACCGTGATTCATTACCGCCCGCGCAGTGCGGTGCGCGAGGTTGCCAAGGTGCTGGGGCTCAGCGAGGATATCGCGACCAAGCTGACCTCGACCATCTGGGGCAGCTTCTCCTCGAAAATGGAGGACAAGCGCTTCCACGAAACCGGCTTCGACCTGGGCAATGTCGAGATCGGTCGGCTCAACATGCTGGTTGGGCAATTGCTGACCTTCCCGCGCCACCTGTCGCAGCATGTCGGCGGCTTCGTGCTGACCGAGGACCGGCTCGACGAGACGGTGCCGATCCACAATGCCGCGATGGAGGATCGTACCTTCATCGAATGGGACAAGGACGATATCGACGCCCTCAAGCTGATGAAGGTCGATGTCCTCGCGCTCGGCATGCTGACCTGCATCCGCAAGGCCTTCGCGCTGATCGAGACGCATGTCGGCAAGCATTATACGCTGGCGGAGATCGAGCCCGACCTGCCCGACGTCTACGACATGCTGTGCAAGGGCGACAGCATCGGCGTCTTCCAGGTCGAGAGCCGCGCCCAGATCAACATGTTGCCGCGCCTGCGGCCGCGCGAACTCTACGATCTCGTCATCCAGGTCGCGATCGTGCGGCCGGGCCCGATCCAGGGCGGCATGGTCCATCCCTATCTGCGGCGGCGACAGAAGCTGGAGCCGGTCGTCTATCCGTCGCCCGGGCCACCGCACGACCCCGATGAATTGCGCGATGTGCTCGGCAAGACGCTCGGCGTGCCGCTGTTTCAGGAACAGGCGATGCGGCTGGCGATCGTCGCGGCCGAGTTCAGCGATGCCGACGCCAATCGTCTACGGCGCGCCATGGCCACGTTCCGCAATGTCGGCACCATGCCCAAATTCGAGCGCAAGATGGTCGAGGGCATGGTCCGGCGCGGTTACCCGCGCGACTTCGCCGAACGGTGTTTCGAGCAGATCAAGGGCTTCGGCAGCTATGGCTTTCCCGAAAGCCACGCCCAATCCTTCGCACTGCTCGTCTACGCGTCCTCCTACATCAAGTGCCGCTATCCGGCGGTGTTCGCCTGCGCGCTGCTCAATTCGCAGCCGATGGGATTCTATGCCCCCGCCCAGATCGTCCGTGACGCGCGTGAACATGGCGTCAAAGTGCGCGGGATCGACGTCAACCGCAGCGGCTGGGACAACAGCCTGGAAGGGGCGGCGGACGCGCTCGCGCTGCGGATCGGGTTGCGTCAGGTCGATGGCTTTCGCGAGGCCTGGGCCGCAGCGATCGGCGCGGCGCGGGGGCAGGGGCCCTTCGCCAGTATCGAGGATGTGGCGCGCCGGGCCGCATTGCCGCGCCGCGCGCTTCGCCTGCTTGCCGATGCCGATGCCTTCCGGTCGATCGGCCTCGACCGGCGGGCGGCCTTATGGGAGGCGCGGCGGACCCCCGATGGCGAATTGCCGCTATTCGCCGCCGCCAAGGCGCGCGAACTGGGCGAAGAGCCCGACGCGATGCTCCCGGCGATGCCGCTCTCCGAGCATGTCGCCGCCGATTATCAGGTCACCCGCCTGTCGCTCAAAGGCCATCCGATGCAGTTCCTGCGCGAGACCTTTCGCCGCGAAGGCGTGCTGAGTTGCCGGGAGATCGGCGAAGGAAAGAACGGCCGGCGCGCCAAGGTCGCCGGGGTCGTGCTGGTCCGCCAGCGGCCGGGCGAGGGCAAGGCGATCTTCGTCACGCTGGAGGACGAGACCGGGATCGCCAACGTCCTGCTCTGGGAGAGGACCTTTGAGGTCCAGCGGCGTCAGGTGATGGCGGCGCGGCTGATGGTGGTCGAAGGCGAGATCCAGAAGAGTCCCGAGGGTGTCGTTCACCTGATGGGCGCGATCGTCCATGATCGCACCGCCGAGCTCGATCGCCTGTCCGAGGATCACCGCGCCGAGATCGAACTGGCGCGCGCCGACGTGTTCGAACATCCGCAGGCACCGCGCAATCATGTGCCCCGCGGCAGCCATCCGCGCGATGTCCGCATCCTGCCGAAATCGCGGGATTTTCATTGAGATCGAAGAAAATTGGCCATTCGCGCCGAGAGAGGTTGCGCAGGCCAGATACTATTTGCTCTCGAAGAAATCCCCGGCGGGCAATCCGGCGCGTAGGCCGGTCGGGCTCTGCAGCCATTGCAGCGCGGCTTTGTCGCGGCCCAGCGTCGCGTACCAGAAGGCCATGGTCGTCGCGATCACGGTGTTGCGGATGTGCGGGCTCGGTTCGCCGTTGAGCGTGGTGCGGAACAACTGGCCCGCGAACATCTCGTGCGTCCCGTTCTTCATCACCAGCAGATATTTCTCACCCGCCGGCATCAGGTGGAAGGGCTGCTGCCGCTGAAGCGCGGTGATCGGGATGACGAAGGGGACGGCATCGGCAGTTCCCGTGATCGACAGAAAAGGGATGCGGATCGTCGCGAAGGCGGCTTCCGGCGATCCGGTGAGCGGCGGCGACGGACTCAGCCCTACGGCGGCGCGCACCCGCGGATCGCTCAGCGGCGGTTCGATCCTGGTCGGGAATGTCTGACCGGCGATCGCCTGCACGGTCTGCGCGCCGAAGCTGTGGCCGGCGACGCCGATCCGGCTCTGATCGATCCGCTGCAGATCGCACGGCCCTTCCAGCACGCGCCGGCCCAACTCGCCGATCACGAACTGGATGTCGCGCGCTCGGGTCGCCAACTGCTCGCCGTTCAGCGCGGACCTGAAACCCGGCTTGCCGAAGATCGAACTGTCGGTGCCGGGGTGCTGGATGTTGACCACGGCAAAACCGCCCTCGGCCCAGGCGTGCGCCCAGATGGTCCCGGCATCGAGCGAGCCGCCCAAGCCGTGGCTGAACAGGATCACGCCGACCTTTTCCCGGCCGGCGGGCATGCGGATGCGCACCGGGACCGATCGGCCGCGCGTAGCGTCGAGCCAGACGCCTTCGCACAGTGTGATGGGGGCCGCAGCATGAGCGGGGCCCACTGCGAGGAATAAAAGACAGATTGCGCCTATTAACGTTTTCAATCGCATCGCCGCCTAGGTGGCGCAAATCTGCGCGGCTGGCCAGTCCCCGGAAGCAAAAAGTCCCCGAAACGAAAAGAGGGCCCCGCTTGCGCGAGACCCTCAATTTTCGGGTCGTCCTTCGGATCAGAAGGAGAAGCGGACGCCGACGCGGATCGCATAGAGCGACTGGCGTGCATAGATGGTGTCGGTCGGCGCGGTGAAGGCGCCGCCCGAGGTCTGGTTCGCCGTATAGCGATATTGTGCGCACGGGTTGTTGCCGCTGGCGACGCAGGTCACCTGCACCGGAGAGACGGTGTAGGGGAAGGAGTACTCCCGGATCTGACCCCATTTCTTGTTGATCAGGTTCGTGAAGTTCTCAATGTCCGCGAACAGGGTGATCCGCGACTTGCCGATACCGGTAGGCACTTCCTGCGCCAGGTGGAGGTCGAAGCGGGTGAACCACTTCGAATTGAAGGCATTACGCGGCGCTATCTTGCCACGATACTTCTTCAGACCGTTCGAATTGATATAGGCATCGAACAGTGCAGCGTCGCCCGGGTTGTTCCACGCAACCAGCGGATCGTTGATCCCGGTCGGCACATAGAGCAGGTAACGGGTGCCGGTGCCGATCGTGCCGAAGGTGCTGCTGCGTGACCCGGTGTCGCGGAAGGTGAAGCTGTACGGGTGGCCAATGCGGGTTTCGCCGAACAGCGACAGCGTGGTCTTGTAGTCGCCGAAGAACTCCCGCTCGAACGTCAGGTCATATTTGAACGCGTACTTCACCTGATCGTTCGAGATGCCATAGGCCGGGCCGTTTGCGTCCAACGACACGCCTGCCGCATAGTTGGAGCCTGCGGTCGACGATGTCGCCGGGTTCTGGTCCTTGATGTCCTGATAGGTGAAGCTGACACCGGCATCGACGCCGAAGTCGAAGGTCTTGCGGATGCGGGCGACGCCCACATAGCTGCGACCGAGCTTCGAATTGGTCAGGTAGATGTCCGAGTTGGTATCCGCGGCCGTGGTGATCGGCGAATAGCGGGTGCGGCCGTCCGGGGTCAGCGTGCCGTTCGGGCGGACGCGCAGGTCGGTGAAATACACCTGGTCGCGAACCGTCGAATAGAAAAGGTCGCCGCCGAACTCCCAACCATCGCCGAGCGGGCCGAGATCCGCCTTATAGGTGGTCGAGAAGGTGGCACGCCACTGCGACGGGATCTTGAAGTTCGGATCGACGGCATTCGTGGTCGAGGTCGTCGAAACGCTGGCATTGTTGAGCAGCGCATTGGCGGCCGACGGGATTGTCGATCCGTTGACGTTGGTCAGGATCGCCGATCCGTTGGCCGGGTTGACGCCGACGCCGGTATAGCCGCCATTGTTCGCCTGCTGCACCTCGACCGAGTTGGTCAGAACGCCGGTATTCGAAAAGCTGTTGGCGAAATAGACATCGGGGGTACCGCCGGAGAAGATGCCTACGCCGCCGCGCACGCTCAGGCGGCTCGTCGGTTTATAGTCGAAGGCGAAGCGTGGCTGAAGAATGCCGCGACCCGAAAGGAACGAGTTGTTGGCGAAGCCATAGCGCGAGACGAAGGCTGGATTGACGACCGCGCGGCTATGTCCGCCGTACAGGTCGTATCGCAGGCCGTAATTGACGTTCAGGTTGCTCGCGAGCTTCCAGGTGTCCATCGCGCCGAACGTGTAGGACTGGTAGCTGAAACGGGCGGCGCCATCCTCGGGAACCAGCGATGGGACGGCGTTGCCATAACGAAAGCGCTGCGCGTTGCCGGCCTGAAAGTCGGCGATCGAGTCGAAATAATAGTCGCCCGAAGACCGCTGCAGGAAGGAGTTGAACACCTTCGCCGACTGGATATCGGTGAAGATGCGGACGTCATGGTTGCCGCGGGTCAGGCGGGCCTGAACAAGGCCGCCCCAGGTCTTGCTGGTCAGCGCGTTCGTTTGGCGCGAGATGTCCGGACCGAGGGACACCGTCGCAAAGTCGGTCGGACACGTGATGTTCGCGCTGCTCGACGAACTGGTGGCGCGATCGGACGTCGGTGCCGTGCAGACCTGGAACTGGGCGAAGCCTCGGCCAAGCAGCGGGTCCTGAATACGGAGATAGTCCTTATAGAAGCCGCGAACTTCGGTGGTGAAGCCGTCGCCCCATTCGGAGTTCAACTGCGCGACGCCAGTGTGCAGGCGGTTGCCCTGGATATAGGCGTTCGACGCGAGGCCAAGCCCCTGTGCGCCCGTCGGGAAGCTGTTCTGGATCAGGTTGATCTGATCCTTGGCGTAAGTGTAGGTCAGCGACAGGCGCTGGGTTTCCGACAGGTTGGCGTCGAGCTTGGCGACCAGGCGATCGTCCTTGTCGCCGTTCGTTTTCAGCACGCCGCCTGTGTCATAGCCATAGCGGCTATCGGCGATTTGGCTGATCAGATCGACCTGCGCCTGGCTGACCAGTGAAATAGCGGTACCGGCATTGTTGTCGGACGGGCCTTCCGCAATCGGCAACGGGGCGCGGACGCGTTCGGCGGCGATCATGAAGAACAGCTTGTCGCGGATGATCGGGCCCGAAAGCTCGGCGCCGAAATTCTTGTACTTGAAGTCCGGGACGGTGACCCGGCCGTTGGGGATGCCCGGTCCCGGTTTGGTCTTCTTGCCGGTCAGGCTCTGGTCCGAATAGGCGAAGAAGCCGGTGCCCTGGAAATCGTTGGTGCCCGACTTCAGCACGATGTTGATCGCGCCGCCCTGGAAGTTGCCTTCGCGGACGTCATAGGGGGCAACCTTCGCCTGGAACTGGCCGACGGCGTCCAGGGGGATCGGCGAGCGGCGGCTGGGCAGGCCATCGGCGTTGAGGCCGAAATTGTCGGTGATCGGTACGCCGTCGACGGTAAAGCGATTGTAGCGCGGGTTCTGTCCAGCGAACGAAATCGCGCGGCCACCCGATGGTGTATCGTCGAGGCGAGCGAACGGATCGCGGCGGCTGAGATCGCGGATGTCGCGGTTGATCGTCGCGATCTTGGCGATGTCGGTGCTGGTCAGGACGGTGACGGGGCCCTGCGAAATGGTGCGGGCATTGCGGATGCTGCTGGCGGTGACGACGATTTCCTGGCCGCCTTCCTCTGCCAGTTCGACCGGCAGGTTGAAGGGCTGGCCGATGATCGTGTTGATGTCGGTGACCTGTGCATTGGCAAAACCGGGTGCGGTGACCGCGACGGTGAAGGGGCCGCCGATCCTGAGACCGAGGGCGTTGAAGCTGCCCGAGGCGTCGGTGGTCAGCGTCGACCGCGTGCCCGAGGGGACATGGGTGATCTGGACGGTCGCGCCGGCGACCGGTGCGCCATTGGCGGTGACGTTGCCCTGTATCGACGACGTGGTTTCCTGAGCGAGCGCCGGAGTGCTCGAGACGATAGCAACGGCGAGCGCACCCGCGGCGCAGCCGAGATTGAAATTACGCATAGATATAGGTCCCCGTTTCGCACCCGGCGATGAACGTTTTCGTTGTGCGGCGCACAAAGGAGCGAAGCCAGTGATGGCGTCACCTCTTCGTTCCTGTGTGCCTCGCCGGTGCTGTTATGCCCCTTTCATTACCGTTCTATGGCGGTTCGTTCAACAAGGGTTCATACTTTCAGCAATGTCAGGATAATCGCTGAAAATCGCGCTGCACTGCAGGTAAACTACGTACGCCAAACGAAATAAATTTGGGCGTGGAGTGTGTGTGAAGATGGCTGCCGGGCGCGAATCGGGGGCTGTCTACGAGTGCGCGGCCGCTTTTCGCTGCCGGGTCAGACCGCCAGTCGCGTCGTCGCCTTGACCTCTTCCAGCACCGCATAGGTCCGCGTCTCGCGCACGCCCGGCATCGCCGTCAGGATATCGCCCAGAAAGCTGCGGTAAGCGGCCATGTCCGACACCCGCACCTTGAGCAGATAGTCGAAGCCGCCGGCGACCATGTGACATTCGAGAACCTGCGGCACCCTGCGGACATGTTCGGAGAAGGCGGTGAACACATCGTCGGTGGTGCGATCGAGCAGCACTTCGATGAAGATCATCAGCGCCTGGTCAAGCTTCGCGGGATCGAGCAGCGCCGTATAGCCGGTGATGACGCCGCGCTCGCGCAGCCGCTTCACCCGGTCGAAACAGGCGGCGGGGGACAGTCCGCAATTCGCGGCCAGCGCCTGGTTGGTGATTCGACCGTCCTCCTGCAACGCGCGAAGCAGGCGGCGGTCGGTTTCGTCGATCGGAACATGCTTCGGCTCAGGAGACATAAAATAGGAATCTCTTCGGTTAGGTGTGTCATAATATGAAGCACATTCGGCAAGAATGGCAATATCATGGAGATGTATCGGCGATATCGGCCGATCTTCGGAGGACGTGATGGCCAGCCTGCTTTCCAACTTGGACATGATCGACGCCGGCAAATATGCCGATGAGAACGACGTGATCCGCACCTTGCTCGACCGTCAGCCGTTGAGCGCGCAGGACCGTCTCGATGTCGTCGCCGAGGCCACTGCGCTGGTCGAAGGTGCGCGCGGTGCGACCAAGAAGCAGGGCGTGGTCGAAAGCTTCCTCCAGCAATTTTCGCTCGGTACGCGTGAAGGCCTGGCGCTGATGTGCCTGGCCGAGGCGCTGTTGCGCACCCCCGACGCCGACACCCGCGACCGGCTGATCGCCGAGAAGATCGGATCGGCCGACTGGGCCAGCCATCTCGGCCAGTCGGACAGCCTGTTCGTCAACGCCTCGACCTGGGGCCTGATGCTGACCGGCAAGCTGGTCGACGTCGACGAGGAAGCGAAGACCGATCTGGGCGGCTTCCTCAAGCGCATCACCGCGCGGGTCGGCGAGCCTGTCATCCGCCAGGCAGTGGGCGCCGCCGTCAAGATGATGGGCGAGCAGTTCGTGCTGGGCCGCACCATCGGCGATGCGCTCTCCCGGTCGAAGAAGGAAGGCTATCTCTGCTCGTTCGACATGCTGGGCGAGGGCGCCCGGACCGCCGTCGACGCGGCCCGCTACGAGCGCATCTATGCCGATGCGATCGAGGCGGTCGGCAAGGCGTCCAAGGGTGCGGGGCCGGAGCTGGGGCATGGCGTCTCGGTAAAGCTGTCGGCGCTCTGCCCGCGCTACGAGGCGGTGCAGGAAGCCCGCGTCTGGGACGAGCTTTATCCCCGCATGAAGCGGCTCGCGGTGATCGCCGCCCGCTACGATCTCAATTTCGCGATCGACGCCGAGGAGGCCGACCGCCTCGTCATCTCGCTGAAGATGATCGAACGGCTGGTGAAGGAGCCCGAACTGGGTGAGTGGACGGGGCTGGGCGTCGTCGTCCAGGCCTATCAGAAGCGCGGCCTTGCCGTGATCGGCGCGCTGCGCGACCTGGCCGAGCGCAGCGGCCGGCGGATCATGGTTCGCCTCGTCAAGGGCGCCTATTGGGACAGCGAGATCAAGAAGGCGCAGGTTGCGGGCCGCCCCGATTATCCCGTGTTCACCACCAAGGCGGCGACCGACCTGTCCTATCTGGTCTGCGCCAAGGCGCTGATCGATGCGAGTCCGGCGCTCTATCCGCAGTTTGCCAGCCACAATGCTCACACCCTGGCCGCG
Source organism: Pseudomonadota bacterium (assembly GCA_040387595.1). Lineage (GTDB taxonomy): Bacteria > Pseudomonadota > Alphaproteobacteria > Sphingomonadales > Sphingomonadaceae > Rhizorhabdus. The sequence goes on along the minus strand of JAZKDN010000014.1, from coordinate 160,233 downwards.
GTGCGCGGCATGGCTGACGGTGCCGGCGTGACGATCGAGCATCAGCGGCTGCACGGCATGGGCGAGGCACTCTACGCGGCTGCCGAGAAGCGCTATGGCAATCTGCGCCTGCGCGCCTATGCCCCGGTCGGGGGGCATGAGGAACTGCTGCCCTATCTCGTCCGTCGCCTGCTCGAGAACGGTGCGAACACCAGCTTCGTGCACGCCCTGCTCGACGAGCGTGTGCCGGCCGAACTGGTCGTCGCCGATCCGATTGCGACGGTCGCCGCCCACCCCAGCCGCCATGCCCGAATCGCGCTGCCGGCCGATATCTACGGCCCGTCGCGCAAGAACCCGCTCGGTCGCGATTACTCGCTGCCCGAAGCCCGGGCGCTGGCCGCCAAGACCGTGGCGTTGACCGCGGGCGAGCGCGAGACCGCGGGTGCGATCGTCGAGGGCAAGCTGATCGCCGCGCCGTCCGAGCCGGTCACCAGTCCTGCCGACCGGAGCCGGGTGATCGGCCACGCGTCGACCGCTACCCCGGCGGACATCGACCAGGCCGCCGCCGCCGCGCGCAAGGCGCAGCCGGCGTGGAATCGCCTGGGCGGCAACGGCCGCGCGGCGATCCTGCGCGCCATGGGCGACGCGCTCGAAGCCGAGATGGATTCGCTGATCGCGCTGCTATCGCTGGAGGCGGGCAAGTCGCTGAACGACGGCGTCGCCGAAGTGCGCGAGGCGGTCGATTTCTGCCGCTATTACGCCGATCTCGCCGAGCGGCAGTTCGGCGCGCCGACGCTTCTGCCGGGACCGGTCGGCGAGACCAACCATCTCGAACTGCGCGGGCGCGGCGTTTTTGCCTGCGTCAGCCCGTGGAACTTCCCGCTGGCGATCTTCACCGGGCAGATCGCCGCTGCGCTGGCGGCGGGCAACGCCGTGCTCGCCAAGCCGGCCGAGCAGACCCCGCTGATCGCGGCGCGCGCAGTTCGCCTGTTCCACAAGGCCGGGCTCGATCCGGCGCTTCTGGCACTGTTGCCGGGTGACGGCGCGACGGTCGGCGGCGCGATCGTCAACCATGCCGCGATCGATGGCGTCGCATTCACCGGCGGGACGGAAACCGCCTGGGCGATCAACCGCCAGTTGGCCGCCCGTAACGGGCCGATCATCCCGTTCATCGCCGAGACCGGCGGTCTCAACGGCATGTTCGTCGACACCACCGCGCTGCGCGAGCAGGTCGTCGACGACGTCATCCTATCGGCCTTCGGGTCGGCGGGGCAGCGCTGCTCGGCACTACGCCTGCTGTTCGTGCCGCAGGACAGCGCCGACGACATGATCGCGACGATCAAGGGCGCGATGGAGGCGTTGGTGATCGGCGATCCGTCCGATCCGTCCACCGATGTCGGCCCGGTGATTGACGCCGAAGCGAAGGCGGCGCTGGTCGCGCATCGCGAGCGGCTGGCGCGCGAGGCGATGATCCTGCACCAATGCGAGACGCCCGAAGGCGGCGACTTCTTTGGCCCGCTGATGGCCGAAATTCCCGCCGCCGATTTCCTCGAGCGCGAAGTGTTCGGGCCGGTCCTGCATGTCGTTCGCTATGATCCGTCCGATCTGGCGAAGGTCGCCGGCAAGCTCGCGGCGCGCGGTTATGGCCTGACGCTCGGCGTCCACAGCCGGATCGAGCGCTTCGCCGAAGAGGTGAGCGACCTGGTTCCGGCGGGAAATGTCTATGTGAACCGCTCGATCATCGGCGCGGTGGTGGGCGTGCAGCCGTTCGGCGGCGAAGGGCTGTCGGGCACCGGCCCGAAGGCCGGTGGTCCGCATGCGCTGCTGCGCTATGCGACCGAGCGGGCGGTATCGGTGAACATCACCGCACAGGGTGGGGATCCGGCCTTGCTCAACCTCTGACGCTCGGGCTGTGCCTCGGTCGCGTTGCGGGTGGCGAACATCAGCAAGCGGCCGAGCAGGCTGAACTGACAATTTCCGACATTGCGCATGAGCTTCACCACTATCCTTCCGCTGGCCGCTATTGCATGAACGCGTGACGGCCCCATGACAGCGGGCGGCATGAGAATGGACCGCAAATGCTGATGGCGGCAGGCGCGCTGCTGGGGGTGATCTTCGGCAGCTTCATCGCGGTGATCGTGATCCGCTGGCCGCAGGGGCGATCGGTCGCACAAGGCCGTTCGGCGTGCGACCATTGCGAAACGCCGCTAGGCCCGACGCGCCTGATCCCGATCCTGAGCTATGTCATGCAGCGCGGCCGCGCCGCCTGCTGCGGCGGCCGGATCGATCCCGTTCACATGGCCGCCGAACTGATCGCGGGCATCATCGGCGCCGCGAGCGTGGCGGTGGCCCCCGATCTTCCGCAGGCTGCGGCCGGGGCCTTGTTCGGCTGGCTGCTGCTGACCCTTGCGATGCTCGACGTTCGCCATTTCTGGCTTCCCAACCCTTTGACCGCCGCTCTCGCGGTGATCGGACTGGCGATCGGCGTGGCCGGTCTTCCACCCGAGTTGATCGACCGGCTGGCCGGCGGCGCAGTGGGCTTCCTGCTGCTCGCCGCGGTTCGCGTCGGCTATCGGCTGCTGCGTGGGCGCGAAGGGATGGGCGGTGGCGATCCGAAACTGTTCGGGGCGATCGGCCTGTGGCTTGGTTGGCGGATGCTGCCGATGGTGCTGTTGGGCGCCGCCTTGTCCGGGCTGCTCGTAGCTGTCTTCCTGATGCTGTCCGGACGACGGCTGAATGGGACCTCCCGCCTCCCCTTCGGCCCTTTCCTCGCGCTGGCAGCCTGGGTGCTTTGGGTGGCGAACGTTTCGGGCGTGGTCGCTGGCTGATGCCGGTAGCGCGTAAGTTGTTCGATTATGGACCGGATCCAGCTTGCTCCCGTCGGGGCCTTGCCTAAACACGGTCGGGGGCAAGGGGGACTTTTTATGACCGTGAGACTGATCGTCGCTACGCTGGCACTGGGGGCGACCGGAGCATCGGCGCAGACCGATCTCGCGACCGCCTTCGGCGCGCGTGAGCAGATCGAACAGATCAGCCTGTCGCCCGATGGATCACGGATTGCCTATCTCGTTCCTACCAGGGGGCAGGGGTCGGCGCTGCTGACCTATGCGCCGGGCGTCGATAAGGAACCGAAGGTCGCTTTCGGGGTGAACGGTGAGCAGGATCGCCTGTCGGGTTGCAATTGGGTTACCAATGATCGGCTCGTTTGCCGGATCTGGGGCTTGGCCCGGCCGCCGGAATTGGTGCTGGCTGGGATCGTCTCCTACTCGCGCCTAGTCGCGATCGACGTGGGCGGGGGCAACCCGCGCGTCCTCAGCTCGCGGAATGGCGACTCGCAAGATTTCAATCTGCGTGGGGGCGAGATCATCGATTGGTTGCCCGACGAGGACGGCTATGTCCTCATGACCCGACTGCAGCTCCCGGATGCCCGGCTCGGAACCCGCCTCGGCAAGAGCGAAACGGGCATGACGGTCGAAAAGGTCAACACCCGCAATGTCAGCGCATCCCGTATCGAAAGCGCCCAAGCCGATGTCGACAGCTATTTGAGCGACCAGCGCGGCACGGTGCGGATTAGGGCCATCACGCAGAACGACGGCGGTAACGATAGCGGCGTGATCCGCTATTATTATCGGCAGACGGCGAGCAAGAAATGGGAAGCGCTATCCGATTATAATTATGTCACCGAGACGGGTTTCGAGCCCACTTCCGTCGATTATGAGCGCAACGCAGTCTATGGCTTCCGCAAGCAGGACGGTCTTAAGGCCGTCTACCGCATGGCGCTTGACGGATCACTCAAAGAGGAACTGGTTTTCGCGCGGCCCGATGTCGATGTCGATGGCCTCATCCAAATCGGGCGCCGCAGCCGGGTGATCGGCGCCAGCTATGCTACGGATGTGCGGCAGAGTTCTTATTTCGACGCCGACCTCGCGAAGCTGCAGGATTCGCTCGCTAAAGCACTACCGAAGCAGCCTATTGTCCGTATCGTCGATTCCAGCCTCGAGGAGAAGAAGCTGTTGATCTGGGCGGGCAGCGATAATGATCCCGGCGTCTATTATATCCTCGACCGTACCACCAAACAGATGGCTGTCTTCCAGCCGAACCGTCCGCAGCTCGAAGGTGTCCAGCTCACAGAGATGAAGCCGGTGAGTTATCCGGCGGCCGACGGAACTATGATCCCGGCTTATCTGACTTTACCGGCCGGCAGCACGGGCAAGAACCTTCCTGCCATCGTCATGCCGCATGGTGGCCCCGAAGCCCGTGACGAGTGGGGCTTCAATTGGCTCGTTCAGTTCTACGCTGCTCGAGGATTTGCCGTGCTGCAGCCCAATTTCCGAGGATCGACGGGCTATGGCGACGATTGGTTTATTCAAAACGGATATAAATCCTGGCCGACCGCGATCGGCGATATTGCCGCAGGTGGCCGCTGGCTCATTTCCCAAGGCATAGCGGATCCCAAGAAACTCGGTGGCGTCGGCTGGTCCTATGGTGGCTATGCCGTTCTCCAAACTGCGGTCATTGATCCGACCTTGTTCAAGGCGGTTGTGGCAATCGCCCCGGTTACAGACCTGATCCGCCACCGGGAAAATTTCAAATGGTGGTCGAATAGCGAGATTTATCGGGACCGTATCGGAACCGGGCCGTTGGTCGAGCAAGGATCGCCGGCACGGCGGGCTTCACAGATCAAATCGTCCGTCATGCTGTTCCACGGGACGCTGGATCGCAACGTGAATGTCGAGCAGTCCCGAGTCATGGATTCGGCGCTCAGCGCCGCTGGCGTGCCGCACAGGACGGTGATTTTCCAGGATCGCGACCACCAGATCGAAGACAGCGCCATGCGTGCCCAGATGCTGCGCGAGAGCGACGCCTTCCTGCGGCAGGCGATGGGGATGTAGTCCCCCTCGATTGCCATCTTTCGCAATGCGAAGGCGGTCCGCGTCTCTCGACCGACCGGATGTGTCCGGGAGTGACGGAGAGGATAGCTCTTTGGTCGGTGACTGTCGGGCCTGTAGGATCGTAGGTTGGTTCGACGTCCTTGGCAGGAGGCGGTTGCATGGTGGTCGCGTGGACGCGATCATGGCACCGGCCGGGAAAGGAGATGTCCCATGCTTTACGCGATCCTCTGCTATGATTCCGAGGAGGTGGTTGGTGCCTGGAGCACCGAAACGGAAACGGCCGTTATGGATCGGCTCGGCGCGGTGCAGGACAGGCTGCGAGGCGAGGGCCGCCTGGGTCCGGTTGCCCGGCTGATGCCCACGACCGCGGCGACTACCGTCCGCAAGGGCGCCGAGCCGCTGGTGCTCGACGGGCCCTTCGCCGAGACCAAGGAGCAGCTGCTGGGTTTCTATGTCGTCGATTGCGACAGCCTGGACGCGGCGATCGAGGTGGCGACCGAGCTTGGGCGGGCCAGCGGATCTGCCGGTGCGCATGAGGTGCGGCCCTTGATGGTCTATCGACCCGGCGACGCCGGCGCGTTGTGACAGATCTGGCCTGGATCGACGCGGCGTTGAACTCGGCCCGGCCGCGCTCGATTGCGGCGCTGCTGCGCTATTTTCGCGATTTGGACATGGCCGAGGAGGCCTATCAGGAAGCCTGTCTGCGGGCGCTGGCGCGTTGGCCCGAACAGGGGCCGCCGCGCGACCCGGCCGCCTGGTTGATCCTGGTCGGCCGCAACAGCGGCATCGATGCTGTGCGCAAGGCGGGACGGACCCGGTCTCTTCCGCCCGAGGACGAGCTATCCGATCTCGACGATGCCGAAGCGAGGCTCGCCGATCGACTGGACGAGGGGCACTATCGCGACGATATCCTGCGTCTGCTGTTCGTCTGTTGCCCCCCCGATCTGCCCGCGACGGCTGCGATCGCACTGGCACTGCGCATCATATCGGGGCTGACGGTTCCGCAGATCGCCCGCGCTTTCCTGGTCGGCGAGAAGGCGATGGAGCAGCGCATCACCCGCGCCAAGGCCCGTATCGCCATCAGTGGCGTGCCCTTCGAGACGCCAGGCGCGCTGGAGCGTAGCGAGCGGCTCGGCGCGGTCGCTGCAATGGTCTATCTGATCTTCAACGAGGGCTATTCCGCAAGCGGCGCGGAGGCCGGCGCGCGCGAGCCACTGTGCCGCGAGGCGCTTCGGCTGGGCCGGCTGCTGCTACGCCTGTTCCCGTGGGAGCCGGAGATCATGGCGTTGCTCGCGCTGATGCTGCTTCAGCACGCGCGCAGTGCGGCGCGGCTCGATCCGGATGGACAGGTCGTTCTTCTCGAAGATCAGGACCGCGCTCGGTGGGACAGCGAGGCCATCGCCGAAGGACTGGCGCTGCTGGACAAGGCGATGCGCCACCACAGGCCCGGGCCCTATCAGGTTCAGGCGGCGATCGCGGCGCTCCACGCACGAGCGAAGAGTGCGACCGACACCGACTGGGGGCAGATCGAACGGCTCTACGCAACGCTGGAGGCGATGCAGCCGTCGCCGGTGATCACGCTCAACCGCGCGGTCGCGGTGGCGAAACTATCGGGCCCGCAGGCCGCGCTCGATATGATCGCGCCGCTGGAAACCCGGCTCGACGGCTATTTCTACTATCACGGCGCCCGCGGCACCTTTCTCGATCAGTTGGGCCGCGCCGAAGAAGCACGTGCCGCGTTCGGCCGGGCGATCGGGCTGGCCGGCTCGGCTGCCGAGGCGGGCTATATCCGACAGCAACTCGATCGGTTGGCGGCGCAACACTAGTCGGGGGGAGTGTCGGATCGGTCGATCCGCCACCGTCGTATCGGTGCACATTCGAGAGGAAATATGATGCACGAACTGACCCTGACCCGCCTGATCGATGCGCCGCGCCAGGCGTTGTTCCGGTGTTGGACCGATCCCGATCTGATCCCGCTGTGGTTCTGTCCGCCGCCATGGGGCGTCTCGAAAGCCGAAGTCGACCTGCGACCCGGCGGATCGAGCCTGATCGTGATGCGCGGGCCTGAGGGGGAGGAGATGCCCAATCGCGGCGTCTATCTGGAGGTTGTCCCAGACGAGAAGCTCGTCTTCACCGACGCTTTCACCAGTGCGTGGGAGCCATCGGAAAAGCCGTTCATGACGGGCATCCTCACCTTCGAGGACGAAGACGGCAAGACGCGTTACACCGCGAAGGTCCGTCACTGGACCGCGGAGGACAAGATCCAGCATGAAGCCATGGGCTTTCATGTCGGCTGGGGGATCGCCACCGATCAGTTGGAAGCGCTGGCGAAGCGGATCTGATCGCCGGGCCGCTCTTGCGGCTGTTCGTGAAAAAGGTTGGGGGTGGGCTGCGATCGACGCTTTGGGGGAAATCGGATCGCATCATGGGGGGATGTGCCCACCCCCGACCCCGCCGCAGGGTCCGGCGGGGATGTCGGGTCAGGCGGTCCGGTCGTGCCGGCAGCCCGTGAGGTAGGAGAGCAGGCCCTGGGCTTGCCGACGCGAATAGCCGGCAGCGACGAGCCGGGTGACGTCCTCCGCACCCAGTTGGTCGGCATGATGACGGGCCATGGACGTGAAACGGCGCAGGCTTTCGAGCCGGGGATCGGCGAGAGGGCGGCCGAGCCGGACGCCCAGCGCCCATTCGGCGAAGCGGCCGAGGCGGCTGTGGTGGGCAATTTCGCGGGTCGCGTCGATGCGCTCGGCGAGGCCGATCACCCGCAGCTCGGTGGGAGAGAACAACCCCACGTCGGACGCGGTCGCTGTCCGGGTTTCGCCATCGAGGGGAGAGAAGCCGAGATAGGCCATGGCATAGGTTCCGCTGACAAGATGTAACTGATCGGTACGCTCTGTATAAGCTCCCGTACCGTTCGGTAACATGACCGTCAATAGCGCGTGTGAGGGCTATCGAAACTTATTCTGTCAGCCCTGATAAACGCGCTGTCACGCCTCAGAAGTCGAGCTGGGTTCGCAAGGCGAGGCTGTCCACGCCGTAGCCGTGGCCATAGCCGGCGGGCAGTTGGGTCGCGAAACGCGAGAAGGCCCGTGCCGATGGGCCGCCGGAAATATCGATATGAGCATATTGCAGCATGAATTTCACATAATCGATGGGCAGCCAGATCAGGCTCGCTTCATAGGCTTTCGACGCGCCGCCATTGACATAGCTGATGTCGTTGCCGGCCAGCACGAGGCCGGGGCCGCCGACCGTGTCGTTCAGATCGGTGGCGTCGAAGCGGCCATTGATCTGGAAGGCCCCCAAGCCGCCCTCGGTGATCGGGCGCAGCACCTTGGTCCGGTCCCAACGGCCGCTTTTGTAGCCGCGGGTCTCGCCGGTCAGGAAATAGCCCAACTCGACATAGCCTGTCCGGAAGTGCGGATCGCCGACCAGGAAGTTGGTGGTGCCCGGCGCATTATTGATGCCGAATGCATGATTGCTTCCCAGGCTGCGCACCCAGACATGCTGATATTCGCTCGCGAAATGGATAGGGCCGTAGATCAGAGCGAGTTCGCCCCCGACGATATCGTCGCCGCTCGCCGCGAGGGCGCCGGTGTCGATGAAGCGCTCGTTCGACACCTGGCTGTAGGGACGCTGGCGATAACGGATGTTCTGCGCGTCGGTCGGCGAAACCCGATGCTGATATTGGAAGCCGACATGGGTCTGGATCTCGCCGAACTTCGGCGAAGCATAGCCGCGTAGGCTGGCCTGCCAGCCGGTGCGGGCGACGTTGCTGTTGGCGACGTCCTCAGAATAGATGCCGGCGGCGAGACCCCAGATGCTCGCGGGATCGACATAGGCCAGCGTGGCACCGACCCTGCGGCCATAGGCAAAGGCGTCGACCGCACCCGACCGCTCGATAAAGCTGGTGAAGCGGTTGCTGCTCATCAGTTCAAGGCTCGACAGCGGATATTGATGGCCGAGCGTGATGCTCCAGGGGCTTCCCGCCCGCTGGTAGCTGATGATCATATCCTCGTAGTTGACGCCGCCCTGCGACATTTCGAGCTCGAACTTATACGCGAATCCGGCCGGCATGCTGCCTTCGACGCCGACGATCAGACGACGCGCGCGGGTGTTCCAGCCGAGATTGCCGGTGTTCACCCCGCTGCCCGCGCTGGTGCCCGATACCGGGACGAGCCCGGCAATCTTCCTGGGCAGCGACACATAGCCCGCATCGAACTGGAGCACGCCCTTGGGCTTGAAGCTCCAGCCGCCATTGCCTGCCCAGCTCGGAGCCGCTTTCCAGCTCGGTTCGACCTTGCCGACCTTCGCCGACAATGCCTTGAGCTGGGTCTGCAATATTTCCAACTGCGCCCTCAGCGCCTCGATCTGCGCTGCAGTGTCGGCAGCGCCGGGCGGAGGCGCCGACTCGGTCTGGGCAGTTGTCTCGGCTCGTGCGTGTCCTGCGAATGAGAGGGCGCCGAGGGCGATCAGCGGCAGACAGGATTTTATCTTCACGGCGGTCCATTCGGCAACAGGTGGCGTGCCGCACCGGATACCGAGCGACGTCCCGCCCATTGCTACATTTTTATTTCAATATCGTGACGAACTATTGCTGAATGGGGCGGTCATGCGATGCTGCATGGCCAGACGGTGTAACATTGCTGTAACAGCCCGGGATTAAGCGGGCCTCGCGCCGGAGAGAATCCGGCATCGGAGATCTTTCATGTTCAAGAAATTCGTCGCGTCGCTAAGTGCGGGCCTGATCCTTGCAACGGGCGCGGTATCGACCGCTCAAGCCGGCAATATGTCGGGCGCCGGCGCGACCTTTCCCGCGCCGCTTTATGCAAAGTGGGCGGAGACCTATAAGGCGACTACGGGCATCGGCCTGAACTATCAGGCGATCGGTTCGGGCGGCGGCATCAAGCAGATCAAGGCGAAGACCGTCGATTTCGGCGCGTCGGATAAGCCGCTGAAGCCGGCCGAACTCGCCGCTTCGGGCCTTTACCAGTTCCCGACCGTGATGGGCGGCGTCGTACCGATCGTGAACCTGCCCGGCATCAAGCCCGGCCAGATCAAGCTGACCGGCGCGCTGCTCGGCGAGATATTCATGGGCAATATCCGCAAGTGGAACGACCCGCGCATCGCCGGCCTCAACCGCGGCGTGAAGCTGCCACCGTTGCCGATCACCGTCGTCCACCGTTCGGACGGGTCGGGCACGTCGTTCCTCTTTACCAGCTATCTGGCGATGAAGAACCGGACGTGGGCGACGAAGGTCGGCGCGAGCGATGCCGTGTCCTGGCCGACCGGCATCGGCGGCAAGGGCAATGACGGCGTGTCGGCGTTCGTCAAGCAGACGATGGGTTCGATCGGCTATGTCGAATATGCCTATGCCAAGCAGAACAGGGCGACCTTCCTGCTGCTGCAGAACAAGGCTGGCCAGTTCGTCGCCCCGGCAGCGGGCAATTTCGCCGCCGCCGCGGCAGGCGCACAATGGGCGAAGGCACCCGGCAATTATCTCCTGCTGCTCGACCAGCCGGGCGCGAAGGCCTGGCCGATCACCGGCGCGACCTTCGTCCTGGTCTACAGGAATCAGGTGAACGCGGCGACCGGCGCCAGCGTGCTGAAGTTCTTCGACTGGGCGTACAAGGCGGGCGATGCTTCGGCGATGCAGCTCGACTATGTGCCGCTGCCGGCTCCCGTGAAGGCGCTGGTCCGCAAGCAGTGGATCGCCAGTGTCAAGGCGGGCGGCAAGCCTGTCTATGTGGCACGCTGAACGACGAACTTAGCGGTAGCTTCGGAAAGGGCGGGGGCGGTATCGACGCCCCCGTTACCTTGAAAGGGAAACATGGCAAGCGCTGCTCCACCTGATACTGCCCGGTTCGGCTCGTCCGGCTCGGTCGGGGCGACTCTGTTCCATGCCGCCTGCTTCGGCGCGGCGACGCTTCTCCTCGTCACATTGGGTGGCGTGGTCATCAGTCTCGCCATCGGCGGCTGGCCCGCGATCGAGCATTTCGGCTTCGGCTTCCTGACGTCCAGCGAGTGGAATCCGGTCACCGAGGTTTACGGCGCGGCCGGCCCGATCGTCGGAACGCTGGTAACCGCTGCGCTCGCTCTGGCCATGGCCTTGCCGCTGGCGATCGGCGTCGCGGTGTTCCTCGTCGAGTTCTGTCCACGTTCGATCGCGCGGCCCATCGCGATCGCGGTCGAGCTGCTCGCCGGGATCCCGTCGATCGTCTACGGCATGTGGGGCCTGTTCGTCCTCGCCCCGTGGTTCGCCGAACATGTCCAGCTGCCGCTGATCATGGAGGCCGAACCGGGCTCCTGGCAGGAGAAAATCTTCTCCGGCGTGCCCAACGGTGCCAATATCTTCACGGCGTCGGTGATCCTCGCGATCATGATCCTGCCCTATATGGCCGCAGTCTTCCGCGAGCTGTTCATGACCGTTCCGGCGCAGTTGCGCGAGGCGGCCTATGGACTGGGTTGCACCCCCTTCGAGGTCATCCGCTCGGTCGTCATCCCCTATGTCCGGCGCGGCATGGTAGGGGTTATCATGCTGGGCCTGGGTCGGGCGCTGGGCGAGACGATGGCGGTGACCTTCATTATCGGCAACGCCCATGGCTTCCCGGACTCGATCTTCGCATCGGGTTCGACGATCGCCTCGACGATCGCCAACGAGTTCGCCGAGGCGACCAGCGACATGCACAGCGCCGCACTCGTGGCGCTCGGCCTCGTCCTCTTCCTGATCACCTTCGGGGTGCTCGCGATCGCTCGCGCGCTTCTCGGCGGCCAGCGCTACTGAGGGAGACACTCATGGACCGCGCCCTCGTTCGCCGCCTCTCGAACATCACCTTCATCATCCTCACGGGGATCGCCACGCTCATCGCGCTCACCGCGCTGGTGCTGATCCTCTGGTCGCTGCTCAGCAAGGGCATCGGCGGGATCGACAGCAAGATCTTCACCATGACCCAGCCCGCGCCGGGATCCGAAGGCGGCCTGTCGAATGCGATCATGGGATCGCTGATCATGTGCGGCATCGGTTTGAGCATCGCGGTCGTCGTCGGCGTGCTCGCCGGCACCTGGCTGTCCGAATATGGCGGCAACACGCCTTACGGCCATGTCGTTCGCTTCCTGAACGACGTGCTGCTGTCGGCGCCGTCGATCCTGATCGGCCTGTTCGTCTACGAAATCCTGGTGCGGCCGTTTCATGGCTTCTCGGCCTGGGCCGGCGGCATCGCCCTGGCGATCCTCGCCATGCCGATCGTGACCCGTACGACCGAGGACATCCTCAGCCTGCAGCCCAGCGCACTGCGGGAGGCGGGCATGGCGCTCGGCGCCAGCCGGGCCTTCGTGATCCGCAACGTCGTCTGGAAATCGGCCCGTGCCGGTCTCGTCACAGGCGCATTGCTCGGCTTCGCGCGCATCAGCGGCGAAACCGCACCATTGCTGTTCACCGCGCTTGGCAACCAGTTCTTCTCAACCGAACTGACCCAGCCGATGGCCAGCCTTCCGACCACCATCTTCCAGTTCGCCCTGTCCGCCTATGACGATTGGCAGCGGCTGGCCTGGGTGGGTGCGTTGCTGATCGCCGTCGCCGTTCTATCCGTCAACATCATCGGGCGGATCCTCGCCCGGGAGGCCCGCCGTTCATGACCGACCTTCCGTCGTCGCACCTGTCCGAGGAAGTCTATCTGGCCTTCCCGTCGCGCGACAATCTCGCGATCGAGGCGCGCAAGCTCGACTTCTTCTACGGCAAGACCCAGGCGCTTTACGGCGTCGACCTGCCGGTGGAGCGCAACAAGATCACCGCGCTGATCGGTCCGTCGGGCTGCGGCAAGTCGACCCTGCTGCGCGCGCTCAACCAGATCTACGATCTTTATCCGAAACAGCATGCTGTCGGTCGTATCCTGCTCGACGGGAATGATGTGCTCGCCGATCGCAAGAGCCTGCAGCGGCTGCGCGATCGCGACGGCAGCGGCGACGACACGATGGTCCGGTCGCCGATCGACGTAGCGGGCCTGCGCGCGCGCGTCGGCATGGTCTTCCAGAAGCCGACGCCGTTTCCGATGTCGATCTACGACAATGTCGCCTTCGGCGTGCGCCTCTACCAGCGCAAGAGCCGGGCCGAGATGGACCAGATCGTCGAACGGGCGCTGCGCCGTGCGGCGCTGTGGGACGAGGTCAAGGACAAGCTCCACTCGTCCGGCCTCGGCCTGTCGGGCGGCCAGCAGCAGCGCCTGTGCGTTGCCCGCGGCATTGCGGTCGAACCCGACGTCCTGCTGCTCGACGAGCCGGCTTCGGCGCTCGATCCGGTCTCGACCGCCAAGCTCGAAGAAACGCTGATCGAACTGCGGCGGGACTTCACGATCGTGATCGTCACGCACAACCTTCAGCAGGCGGCGCGCATCTCCAACTATACCGGCTTCATGTATCTGGGCCGGATGATGGAATTCCAGCCGACCGAGGAACTCTTCGCCAATCCCCGCGGCCAGCGTACCCGCGATTATGTGACGGGCCGTTTCGGCTAAGTCGGAAGCGGCGATGGGTCGGTGCGTTGCGCCCGACCCATCGCCACCTCCGGTCAGGTCAGATTGTGGCCATAGAGCCAGCAGGACGCGACAAGCGCTACCATGCCGATACCCGATAGGATGAAGGCGCGCCCGGACAGGGTGGGATCGCGCCGCGCCAGCCCGACCAGCAGCGCAACGAACGACCAGGCGCCGGTCAGAAGAATGAGCAGGGCCGAGTAAACGAAGCTGTCCAGGTTGTATGAGCCGCCGCCGATGGATGGGTGTCGCTCGCTGCCCCAATCGCCGATCAATGCGGCGAGCCAGAGGCAGACGCAGCCCAATGTTGCCAGGCAGAGCAGGAAGCTTTTCCGTGTGATGGCGGGCTCCTCGGCGATGGGCTTATCCGGAGCCGGGTTTCGCAGCCGCTATGCATGAGCATCCTCGGCTGTTCTCCGCATGCCGCTTCACTTGACTGTGGGCCGGCGCCGCGGGCTCTCTCAGTCGACGGGGCACGCCGATGCTCTCATGGCGCGCTGGCGATTCTAGCCATTTCCCCCGACCAATCGCACTTTGAGGTCGCAACGGGTGCCGCGGTCGGTGGTGGTGCCGCTGGTGATCTGCAGGTCCGCGTCCATGCCCCGCGCGAGCAGGTCCATCAGCTTCGAACCGGTGCCGCTGCTGCGTGTCGGAGCATGGCCGGGGCCATCGTCCTCGATCGTGATCAGGACATTGCCATCGCCATCGGGACGCAACCAGACGGCCACGGCGCCGACGCCGTCGGGGAAGGCATGCTTCGCCGCGTTGGTCAGGCATTCGTTGACGATCAGCGCGATCGAGACGGCCGTCTGCGCTGGCACCTCGATCGGTTCAGCGTCGAAGGTCAGGTTCACGCCGGCCGGGAGCATGCCCTCGCGAATGCGTTCGCAGATCTCGCGGAGATGTTCGTGGAGAAGCACGGTCGAGAGGTTCGTGCTGCTCAGCGCAAGATTGGAATAGACCGCGGCGAGCGACTGGAGCCGGCCGGCGGCGGCCTGGAGTTCGGTGCGCAACTCGGGATTGTCCTGCCCCGCCGCGCGCGACAGCAGCAGCGAGGCGGCGATCTGGAAATTGTTGCGGGTCCGGTGATCGACTTCGCGCAGCGCCAGCGACAACAGCTCGACATGGCGCTCCTGCTCATCGCGGAGGCGATAGGATGTCGCGCGGAAGGAGGACACCGCCCAGGCCGTCAGCGAAAGCGAGCCGGTCGCGACGATCAGGCCGACCATTTGTGGAAATGCGATGGCGAAGTCGTGTTTCGGCGGGATCACGAAATACCAGATGAGGAGCTGGCAGACGACCGTCACCATCAGACCCGAGCGGATGCCTGCGATCAGGCAGGCGAAGATCACGGCGGGGAAGACGAAAGCGTAGGCCAGGACGCCGGGCGCCAGGATCTCGACGATCAGGCGACCGACGACGGCAAGTCCTACCGCCGCCATCGCCACCACGATGTCGATCGTCAGATCTGGCTTCCGCCCGGCCAACCGGTGCGGCAGATCGAGAATTACCGATATTGCCCTTGCTCCCCTATGTCCGATGCAGACACCGAACGATGCCGTTTGCCCACGGCAAGGCTATCCTAACCCTCAATGGGATTGAGCGAAAGTCATTCTGTTTCCGCTACAAAATGTCTTCAGCCGGCGACGAGGCGGGACCGCCGCAGATGATCCATCGCGCGCTCGCGGAATCTGGCCGCATAGCCGATCCGCTCGAAGTAGCCCTGCGGGTCGCTGGCGATCGTGCCTGGGCCTGCGTCCAGCTGGGACCAGGCGGCTCGAGCGCGGGGGATATCGCCGATCATCGCATAGCCTGCAGCGCTGACCAGGTAGAAGCGGCTGTGCTGGCCGATCACCGGCGGCGCCATATGGGCCAGCGCTTCACGTGCCATGGCGTGATCGTCGCGGGCGATGGCGAGCAGCAGCAACGGGCCGTAGAAGCGCCCGTCGGGAGCGTCATCGAGGGCGATGGCGCGGCGGATCATAGCCTCTGCGCGGGGATCTTCGCAGTTGAGCAGGTAAACCCCTACATCGGCGAGCAATGCCGGGTCATAGGGTTGGAGTTCGCTCGCCCGGATCGCGAAATTGATCGCCTGCGGGCAGGCGTTTCGTGCGACCGCGACCCTGGCGCGGGCGGCATTGCTCCAGGCGTCGAGCGGATCGATCGAGCCCGCGATCTGCGCGTGGCGCTGAGCCGTCAGCAGCAGTGCCGGCCGATCGCGCGGATCGGTCGCGGAGCTGACCATCGTTTCGACCGCAAGCTGGGCGGCGGCGGCCTGCATCTCGGCGCTGTCGGGATGTCGTTTCAGGCTTTTTCCGACGCATGTCTGGACATGCCGCAGCTCTTCGAGCGTCCGTTCCGTTCGGTAGCGGTGATAGAGCAACAGGCAGCTATATCCCGCAGCCTCGATCCCGCCATTTTCCTGCAGTTCATGCGTGGCGACCAGGCCGTTCACCCGGCCGATCGTGGAGATCATCGGGGCCAGCCGTCGTTCGATGGCGTCGCCGTTGAGACGCGGCATCTCCGCCAGGCTGACGTCGCCCGACCAGATCAGGCGGTCGGGCGCGAGTCGCGTAAGGCGGAGGAAAAGGCGCGGATGATCGCCGCCGACCAGATCGCCACCCAACCGATAGCGTGCCTTGGGTTGCTTTGGGTCGGCAGGCGGCCCGCCTGTGCGAAGGGGCCGCACGTCGAACATGTCGGACCGGCCGAGACCGTTGATCAGCGTGATGCGGACGAGATTGCCGAGCGGGCTGTCCTTCGCCATCCCGTTGCCGGCCACCTCGAGCACCGGACGTTGGCGGCCGGCATCGGGCGCGGTCGTTCGCATCGGCACGAAGCGCAGCAGCAGCGCGGCCGCAAGGCAGACGACGAGAAGGAGCAGCGCGATCTGCCAGCCGAACTGGAAGGGCCGCGCGGGGATGAGAGTCGTGGCCGTCGCAGTAGGGCCAGGGGCCGCCTCGTCCCCGACCGGCTGCATCGCCACGCGGTAGCGACCGCTGGGAATGGTCAGGCGCAGGCCGCTGGACGGCGCGTTCGTCCGATAATGCGTGTCCAGCATTCGGCGCAGCCGGCCGACCTGAACGCGCGGATAGCTATCAGCGCGGGCATCATAGTCGGGCGCGCGGCCCAGGCCATCGACCGCCACCGAATAGGCCTTGAGATGGTCACCGCGTCCGGCCGCGGTTTCCTCGACCAGGAAGCAGATCAGGCGTTTCATGATCGGCGCGCGGGCGAAATCGGGCGATGCGGTTACCGCTGCCAGCTCTTCGCGCATCAGATCGGCATCGGAGATGATGGGGGAGTCGGCGCGTGGCGAACGCCGTGCTTTGCCGGCGTCGATCGCTGCCTCGCTCGTTTCGTCCATCTCGTCCTAACAGATAGCGTGAACCGAAAGGGGTGTCACGATCGATTCGTGTGCGGCGCGCTCGAGCGCTGTCACGGTTACAGAGACGGCGAAACACTGTCCTGCCGACGCGATCGGTATTTCAATGTCCGCGCAGCGTAGCGCTGTGCCGGCGATTGGGGTGACATGTCATCCCGTCGCTTGGCGCGGTCAGGCGATGCGGGCATTCCACCCCAACGGCATGTCCGTATCAATTTGCCGCAACGAACTGGCCGACCGTCCCTCTGGCCCCCACCAGTGGGCGGTCGACCTTTCCAGCAAGCCGTTCAGCCGCGACACCGTCGGCCGCCCGGCTTAGTCGTCGGGCCAGATCGGGTCGCTGTAATAGCCTTCGTCATCCGCCGCCGGCCGCGCCTCCGGAACGCGCGGCTCGGGCAATATGGGCTCGCTGCCGTCGAGCGACACCCGAATCACCGCACCGTGTCGGGTCGCTTCCTGGAAGATCGCCCTGATCTCGTCGCCCTGGCGCATGTGCCGGCCGATAAGCGGCGCGCGTTCGGCAGCGACATAGCCGATTTGGATGTTGCGTGCCGACAGGATCATGATCGCATTCGTGTCGGCGGGATTGTCGGGCTCCAACGCGAGATGGACCGGTTCGCCTGGTACACAGGTCGCGATCTCGAAGCGGCGGGGGATCGTGCCACGGCTGCGCGGCTTGCGGTTGGCGAAGTCGACGCCCTTGACGAGCAGCGAGAGCTGTCGGGCCATGCGGCTATGCCACGCCGAGCTGTAATGCGGGATCGACCATCGTCGCCCTATGGAACGTGGACGATCCCGTCGGCAACCGTCTATGCGCTGCCGGAACCGGAGAGGTCCGACAGGTGGCCGAGCGCCGGAGCCTCCACGTTGCAACTCTGGACGAAAGCCATCGCCTGTCGCGCCGGACCGTGGCACGGCAAAGGCTGAGCCAACGTCCGCGCGCTCAGTAGGGGACCTCGCCGATCACGTTGCCCCCCTCGCCATATCGGCAGACGAAGAAGTCGTCGCTTTCGCCAGTGACCAGCGCGCAGCCGATCCGTGTGCTCGAGCGCCAGACCATCTGTGTGTAGTGGCCGACATCCTCGAGATCACCCGTGGTGCTGCTGTTGGGAAACAGGCCCAGCTTGTAATGGCGTTTTTCGGCGGCCCAATATTGCGACATCGCCTCGATCGAATAATGACCGGCCGTTCCAGCCCAAAGGTTTTCGCCTTCGGGATCGGGATCGGCGTCATCGTTCGGATAATGTTCGAGGCGTCCCAGCACGGCGAGGTGCTTCGCCCATTTCTCCGCGCTGAGCGCCAGCTTCTTATCCCACTTGAGAGGTTTGATCCCGAGTTTCGCACGCTCATCATTTTGGACGGAAAGCGTTCGCTCGGGCAGGTTGTGGGTTGCCGCGATATTGCCGAGGAGCATGAGGGCGATAATCGGCGGCGCAAAGGCCCGACCGATGTCGCGTTGTAAAGACCAACGCATGTGCTTTTCCGATGGAGAGAGGGGCAGGCCGCACCTTCACGATGCCACTGCTTTCGAACCCCACCGAAAAGATATCAGGAAATACCTGATGTTCAGCGTCCGCCGGTTTTTCTTCGGTACTTGCAGAAGAGAAACCGTATCAGGCTATTAACTCATGTTAGTCGAATTGGTTCAAAATTTGTTGAGATAATGACTAGTCCCGTACCGAATGCATATTGCCCCTACGTCAATTGCGAGGTGGTGCGCGCTGCTCCAGCCCCGAACGCACAAACAGCCGGATGATGCATATCGATAGATCGCGTGCGTGACCGCACCGTACCGTACCGCTCAATAGCGAATATCAGACAGCATCGATCAGGGCGCTCGGCGATCTCAGATGCGTCCGGGCAGCCCGCCCTTCCACAACGACCGCCGCCATCAGTGTAGACGGCGGCAGATAATGCCGCCCGGCGCGCACGGCGAGGCCCAGATAGCGGCCCTTATCCTCGATCAGTAGCTTGTCTCTCCCCAGATCACCGAGCATCGTTGTCAGTTCTTCGTCACTCATCCCATAGCCCGCCTCATCCAGAGCTTGGACGATCGAAGGGCGGGATCGCACCTGGTCGCAGAAGAGCAACGTGATGCGGGCCGCGCCTTCCAGGCGGTGAACGCGGCGCCGGGCCGCGGGGCGGGTATCGCCGATCAGCAGGGCTCCATGATCTTCCACGTAGAAGAGATAAGCTTGGCCAGCGGTGTCATTCCATTCATCCACCTCGCGGCGCAGGGCTGCGGTATAATCGTCTTCGGCCGTGGATCGCGTCGACAGCCGATCGAAACGGTAGGCAAGCCGTGCGAGGCTGTCGGTCCCGCGACGATAGATCCAGCGATAGCTTCGATGGGGTGCAATGTTCCGGATGCCGAACCGCTCGGCCTGCGTGTAGAGCGGGCTGTACCGTTGCAATGAGACGCTGCTGACCTTTGGCGGTTGCAAATAGGTGAGGGCTGGAACGAGGAGGGCCATCCTCTCGTAAGATCCCGGCTTCTCGAACGGAAAGCCGCAGAGGATGCCCCAGACCGTCCCGATGCCGAGCTCGCGACACCATTTCAGCAGCTGGATGTTCTGTAGCCCGGTGACACCCTTGCGCATGGGGCCGAGAATGTCGTCACAAAGGCTCTCGATGCCAGGCTGCAGCGAGGTCACGCCCGCCGCCGCGAGTTGGACGAGCTGCGCCCTGCGGAGGTTGGCCTTCACGGAAAAGAATATGCGCTTTTTGTCGGGGCGAGCAGCCAGTTGCGGCATCATGGTCTCGATCAGGCGCAAGTCCAGAATTTCATCGGTGGCGCAGATGCGACTGCCGGGATAGCGATCGAGAACTGAGTTGAACTCCGCAAGGATACGGTCGGAGGATTTCGCCCGGTAACGCATGCTGTGAGCATTTTCCGAGCAAAAGACGCAGTGATGTTTCTGGCCCCACCAGCAACCTCGGGAGGCTTCGATAGGAATTGCCGGACGGGCCTCCTGCCGCGCGGGTTGGTCCCATATCGCGAGGAAGTCATCGAAGGACGGCATCGGCAGTTGATCAAGATCCGGTTCCCGCGCCACGGGCTGGCTGGGAGTGGCTTGCAGACCACCGTCTGTGCACCGGAAGAAGACGCCGGGCAGGTCGATCTGCCGCTCTCCAGCGATATGGCGGCGAACCAGTTCGGTGAAGGCGATTTCGCCGGGTCCGCTGACGACGGCATCGAGAAAAGGGTATGAGCGGAAGCTTTCCTCGCCCATCGGTTCATTGCAATTGGTCCCGCCCAAGACGATCAGGATGTCTGGATGGGCTTCCTTGATCCTCTTGGCCATGGCGAGGCTGGCGAGGTGCTGCTGATAGCAGCTCGACAAGCCTACCACGCGAGGGCGCATCCGACCGATGATGTCGAGCCAGTCGTCAAGCAGCGCTTCCGCCTGCGTCAGTAAGGCGGGGACGGCGGTGGCGAAACGCTGGAAGGCGGGTTTGCGATGAATGCGCCCCCGGCCCATGTCTGCGATGAAGTCGTCCGCGGTCCCGATCGGGTCGAGGAGCCGCGAAAACAACCATTCTCCCGCTTGCATGCGCGCCAGATCATATCCCAGATCTCCATAGAGCGTGGGCCCGATACGCCGCTCGAAATCGAGATTGGGATAAAAGGATGTGGCGGGGATACCTGCATCGTTGAGGCATTGCGCCAGCAGAGACAGCCCCAAGGAAGGCCGGTCGCTGGGCCCGAAGGGCATCATCAGCAACGCTACGGTGCATTCGGTGCCTTCCGGCGGTAGCGACCGAGCGGTGGCTTCGCCTGTGGCGAAGGGGAAGGATATGTCGTGCATCCTGCTCATCTTCCCGACGCAATGCGCGCATAGAGGATCCAGTAGTCGGTTTTATCGCGCACTGCGAAGTGGGCCGCCAGATAGGGGGCAAATCTCTCATGCGCCGCCCGACTCAGCCCGGGCGCCGTGGAGAACTGGGTGGGCACGAGCACATAGTCGGCATCGCCCAGCATCTCTTCCGTCGGGCGGGGCGGGGCCGACTTCTCCCAGAACAGGTCTCCGCCGTGAGGCGGGGGGAAGCCCAGCATGAAGGGAAGCGGATTGACGCGATCGATCGTCCGTATCTTGCCGGGCGGATGCCGGCCAGGGGCGAAAAGCGACGCCGCGTCCAGGAGGCTGCTGAGGTAGATCGTCTGCGAGCGCAGATTGTTCACCGAGTCCGATCGCATCGGTACCGCAATGTCGCGTGCGTTGGTGTCCCTTGCGATCAACAGCTTGGCGGAGGGGACCGCCATTGCGGCATAGGCGGCGATACTGCCCGCCGCCGCCGCGACGGTGAAGGCGGGCGCCAGCAGCAATATGGCCGGGATCGCCCATTGCTTCGTGCCATAGCGGGGGATGGCGCCGTAGAGCAGGAAGAGAATGACCAGCCCCAGCGGAAGCCCCGCCGCTTGGGTGTTCTGCGCGAAGAGCATCACGCCCGCGCCGATAAGGAACAGAGCCGCGAGGGGCAGGCCGACCGGTGCCAGTCCGCGCCGCCAGAGCCAGATACAGGCGATCAGGCCGGCGCCATAGACGGACAATTCCCAGCTGTTTCCCAACACGCCGTCGACCAGCAGGCGTCTGGCGCCGGTGGCTGGAAGGCCGGAGATGATCGCCCACCACAGGTCGGCCAGATAAGGCTGGCTGTACGGCGCCAGCGTATTGCCCAGGGCGAGCAGCCAGATCGCCAACCAGATATGCCAGCGGATCCGGATATGGTCGCTGATCAGGAGCGCCAGTGCCAGTGCGCCGAGCCCGACCATGAAGTAGGTGATTTTTATGTAGAACATCGCGAACAGCAGCAGGGTGCCGCACAGGACATCGACGACGTCGCTGGACCGCGACCAGCGCGGTGGCGCGAACAGAAGGAGGCAGAGGATGGCGATGGCGCTCCAGCCATAGCGATTATAGGCCATTGCGAAGGTGAAGGCGGTGGGAGGATTGCCGACATTGGTGGGCATCATCGCCTGCAGCGCGACGAACAGGACGAACAGGATAGATGCCGCAAGCGGCAGTCGTCGGACCGCCACTGCGACGGCCATGACGAACAGGCCAGCAACCGCCAGCATCTGCCCCGCCAGAAAGGCGAATGGCGAAAAGCCGACCAGATAAAAGCCGGCCTGTGTCAGCAAGAAGTTCAGCGGCCCGACAGCTTCGTGGAAGTCCACATGCTGGACGCGGCCTTCGTGAAACTGCCAGGCGCCGGAAAGGTTAAACAGAAGGTCGGTCAAATTATACTGCATCAGCATGATGTCGCGGGACATCAGCAGCCAGCCGGCCAGAAGCAACGGCAGGCCGGACAGCAGGACAAGCAGCCATAGGGGCGGGCGCCGCTCGGGCAGACTCGTTGCTGCATCGAGGCGTTCGACCGATTCTGTCATATCCGCGGCCGCCATCTTCTTCCCCCGATCGTCTTGGCTTCGCTGCCTGTTTAGGGCAGGCTTCAGTTGGTACCCTCGACCCATGCGATGAAACTGCCCACGTTCAAGGCTTCCTGCAGCATGACCTGTAGTTCGTTGCGCCTGGGCTGTGCCGCTGCCGCATCTGCCGGCCATTCAGCGACCGTCTTGTCGAGCCGGTCGAGATCTATCATGCGACTGGCGGTAGGCGATCTTCGCAGGCGATCCATCAGCCCTGGCAGCGACGGGCGCGCTCGCTCCATATGGGCGAACCATTCGGGATGCTGTGCTCCGCGCCTGCGATTCTCCGTGATGACCGTGGGCACACCGGCGGCGCGCAGCAGCCGGCGGGACAGCCAACGCGTGGTGCCGTCGCGCAGATATTGATCCTCGGGAATGGCGAGGCAAAACTCGACCAACCGCAGATCGCCGAGCGGCGCGCTGTTCGAGATTCCCTGAAAGCTGCGCAGGCTGTTCATGCCGTCCGGACGGCGCCCCCGGTTGCGGCGGATGGCGGCGATGCGGAAGCGACGGCTGTCCGACGAGTACATGAACTTCGGGTCGTTGCCGCGCTGCCGCAGCCGGTCGGCCATGTCGAACCGTCGCAACGTCGCCGGCGTCAGCCCACAGGCCGACAGCACGTCCTCTTCGCGGAAATCGCGGCTCAGCAGCGGCTGGCACAGCGACCGCCAGGTCAGGCCGGCCAGTTGGCGCGGGTTGCCGCGCGACGTCAGCAACAGCTCACGCGCGAGGCGCAGCCAACGGCCCTGCCGGAGCAGGTTCGGCAGGCCGCGCAGCCCATCCCATGTCAGGCTGATGTTGCCGACCGCTCCCGTCAGATAGCTGGTCGCACCCAAGGATGCCGCCCGATGGGCGGGGCCGTTCAGCCAGAGGACGTTGCTCGCCGCTCGGTAGGGAGCGGCACCGGCCGCCGTCAGCGACCAGTTGTCGGGCGACCAGTCGACATTGGCGGGTGGCGAGAGATACTCGGTCCTCAACCCTGGAAAGGCCGCAGCCAGCGCCTCGACATAAGGGCGCTCGTCGACATAGCCGGGGGTCGGGCCGGTCGACAGGCCCGCTTCGGGAACGGCCGTCAGAAAGGGGACGGTTGGCGCGTGGCAGAGCGCCGCCACCGCCAGGCAGGCACTGTCCAGGCCGCCGCTGCCCATGATCGCCACCTCCTCGCCGCGCATGCGATCGGCCACGGCCTGATCGAGCAGTTCGCGGGCTCGGTCCACATAATCCTGATCCTTTGGGAAAAGGATACGATGGTCCGGATCGAAGCGATGGAAGGTCAGATCCTCGGTGCTCCCGGCGGTCAGCAAAACACAATTGCCAGGTTGGATCTTGCGGATGTCGCGGTAGAATGTCGCGTCGTCGTCGCCGTAGTTCATGGCCAGGTAGTCGGCGACGAACAATTCGTCCACCGCCCGCGGCACTCCGGGCAGGGCGAGCAGGTCGCGCAGGCTGGTCGCGAACGACACGCTGTCAGGACCGCGCCAGTAATAGACGGTCCGCATTCCCATGGCGTCGCCGGCCAACATCAGCCGGCGGTCGTCGCCGAACCACGCGGCCAGAGCATAATCTCCGAGCAGGCGGGCAGGCGCGTCTACGCCCCACCGTTCCACGGCGTGGGCCGCTATCTGGCGGTCGGATCGATCATCGCTATTGGCCAGATCGAGGGAGGCCACGATGTTGCGGCGGTCATCCAACCGTCCCGCAAAGGCCACGCCGGCCCGCCCATCGCGGATAGGCAGAAAGCCGGGTGGCATATCGGAGTGTCCGTCGCGGCCGAACAGGATTCGACCTGAAAAGTCGTTCATGCGCCACCCGTCAACGCGGGGCGAGGTACCGCCAAGGTCACGCGCCAACGCTGCGGCAAGCGGCGGACAATCCGAGTCTGAACCAAGCGCTTATCGGCAGAACCGGATGGAAGCTGACAAGCGTCTGATCTTCAGCTGGTCGAGCCGTTGCCATCCGCGACCGGGCCGCTCACCGTAACCGTGCCGGCCTCGACATCGAGCACAGAAAATGTCGGACGACGCCAGGTGGGACGTTCTTCCGTGTTGGCGGGGGCCTCGATGGCGCGGTGGCTTTCCTGGTCGCTCATGATAACTCCTGAAATTGTCAGCCAACTCATAACACCAGCGATTGGATTAATGCTATCGATTCCGGTATCCCACGTTCCGCTTGGCCAAAACCATGCCGAAAGTTCGCGGTCGTCCGGAACGTTCGATCGGCCTCGGAGACGCTGTGAACGTAAAGCTAGAGCAATGGGTAAGCAGCGAGCATCTGCAAGCGGACGCGATTGCGCGCTACGGACGGTCGATCCACCACTCTCTCGGCCGGACGGCGATCATCGACGACCTGCTGTTGCCGGACAAGCTTGCGGCACTACGTGACCTGTTCTCCGGGGATGGCCGGTTCGAGCCGGCCTACGGGCTGTTCAACCGCCACCCCCATGATGTGTCCGACGAAATATTCAACGCGGCGCCGGAGGCGGAGCGTTTCTATCGTTATCGGAATTTTCGCGGCCCCATGCCCGGGCGGGCGATGGCGCGCGGCATGGTGCACAATGCCCTCTTCACGATGCTGAGCAGGGCGCCGGCGTGGAGGGCGTGGCTGGGCGGCATCCTGGGCGAACCCCTGGCCAGGCAGACGGCCATGCACGCGCGGATCATGAGCCCCGGCATGTTCATGAAGCGGCACGACGACGATGCACATGGCAGGCTGTGCGCGATCTTCTATCTCAGTCCCGGCTGGGACCCCGCTTTCGGCAGTTGCTTCGTTCAGGCGGATAAGGGGCAACCGGTCATCGAAGTGGCGCCGCTGGCCAACCGTCTGCTGTTGTTCAGCCCCGGCAACGGCCTGAGCCATGGCGTGGCGCCGATGACGGAGGCCGCGGACGGCTGGGAGCGCTGGAGCTACAGCCTCTGGTATGGAAACGAGGATGATGGCGCGCATGCATGACCAGCGCTCAGGTGCCGCCGGCACCGCACGCATAGCCGAGTTGCCGCATGGCGTCGCCATGGTCCGTGAGGATGCGCGTGGCCTGCTCTGACGTTAGATCGCTCCGCCAGCCGCCGGCGGAACCCTCACGGAAAAATGGTGCGGTAGAGCCAGGTTTGCGCTCCGTGAAGCCATGCGCCTGTTCCTGCGCGCGCAACCTGTCGAACCGTGTTGCGTCGACGGCGGCCTGCACCGCGCGCGCATCATGGGCGATGCCGAGATGATCGGCTATCGATCGCAATCCTTGTGCCGGATCCGCCAGCAGGTCTTCATAGCGCAGGAGCAGCACCGGAATGTCCCGCTGCTCTATCCACGACCGGACATGGCCCGACCAATCACCCAAGGGCTGCGCCAGTTGCCGCCGTTGCCGATCGATGGACTCGGATAGGGTCGCTGTCGGGTCGGCCATGGCGGCGATCACGCTGTCCACCGCGATCCCGCGATGGTGCGACAGGGAAACGGCGACGTCGCGGGGATCCCGGACAATATAGACCGCGCCCCGGCTGACCGATGCTGGGAAGATGGCTGTGCCGGCGGGCGTGCGCCAATAGCGATCATGGACCTTACGCAGCTTCAGCCCCGGTCCGGTTTCCGCGGCTATCGCCATGTTGAGGTTAGGCTGTGCGGCCATCTGTTCATCGGGAAACAGTTCGCTGGACTCGACCACCAGCAGTTCGTCCATCTCGACATGATTGGCCAGGCCGGCCTCGTTGCCGATGCCGTTGATGTCGACGGCGGCGCCGCCCTGCATGAGGCTCAGCAGCATCAGCCGCAGCCAGGTGTTTCCTGATTTGGGATAGGATATGATCCAGCCAATCGTCGCCGCGTCAGCCATCGGCTGCCGTCAATGCGCGCGGTTCGCGGTCGAACGGATCAGATCGACCAGCAGAGCGGGATCGAAGCTGCCTTCCGGACGGATCAGCTGGTAGATGGGGACGAGTGCCGCCAGTCTGACGAGATCCTGGAAAAGCCCGACCCGGCGATCGAGACGCCGGCCCAGGCGGGCGCGGTACACCAGTTCCTCCATTGGCGTAATCGCGGAGGGCCCGGACAGCCGATGGAGGATCGGTGCCTCGATCCGCCGGTCGATGGCGACGCGGACCACCGCTCCCAGCGGCTTAGGCGTCCCGTCGGTGCCGCGGGCGGCCAGAACCCGTTTGGGATGATTGGGCCGCCCGACATCGAGAGCCTCATGCGACAGACCAAGCATATTCGCCGAGTCGGGCCAGAGCCGGATGCGGCATGGGCCGGGTGCGATCATCGCCCTGCCATTCTGGAAGGCGACCGGGCACACATCGTCGCTCACCACGTCATGTCCGCGCATCGACATGATTCCGGCCAAGGTGGACTTTCCTCGTCCCGAAACCCCGGCCAGGGCGACGGCTACGTCGTCCACCATGACGCAGCTTGCATGCAGCGGCAATATGCCGCGCCGGTGCAGCACGGCGCCGGCGACGGTACTGAACAGAAAGGTCTCGATGACGCTGGTTTCGGCGTCGCAATCCTCATCCAGGACAACCTCGCATCCGTCCCTGACAAGGAATCCCACGACATCGGGAACCCGAACCAGCACAACGCCATCGGCCCCGATTTCGACGAAATGGCTGCTCCAGACGGGTGCCTGCAGCCTGTGCGGCACGGGTCCGCGGCTGAGCGTCAGATCGGGCTCGCCATGGCCTGTCGGCGCCGGCAACGATGGCAAAGGCACGTCGGTCCGAAGCCTCAACCCGTAAAACAGTCGATCTTCCGCCTGATGCGGCGGCGCTTGTGCCGGTAACGAATGCATCGCGTCCATGTCGTAAGCAGGCCTAGCTGGCAGGGCGATCGGCGTCGAGCGCCTGGATCAGGTCGATCGCTCTCAATTCCTCCAGGAATGCCAGCACGTCCGAGGCGATAATGTCGGGGTCGCCCCGATATTGCTGCGCCAGCTGATCGCAAACATGACCGACCGTCTGCGGCTGTTCGAGCAGCGTCCAGAGTACCGAGCCGATATCATCGAGACCCACATATTGGCCCTGGATCAACCCCATCACGATCACCTGTCCATCGACGGCCGCCGTGACCTGTTCGGGATGCCAGCTCACGAGTGTGTCTGTGGTCAAGGCGTCGGTCGGCATGGTGGGCATAAACCTACTTTCAGGAGCGTGCGGGGGCGAAGACTTTTGCTTTTGGCGAATGCCTAGCGGCGAATCCACATATTTACCGCGAACCGCCGGTCGGCGAAGGCACCGCCCGGACTGGCCAGGCGCTGCACCGAATGCGGGGCGCTCGAAGGGAAGGCGGTCAGCAGATTGTGCTCGGGCGCGATGTCCCGCGTTGTCGTCCCGCCCAAGGCGTGGAAACGGAGAGCCCCGCCCGTGAAGCCGCAGGGCTGCCGGTGCAGATAGAGAACCAATGTGAGCACGCGTGGATTGGGTCGATTGTGCCCTACGACGAACGTATCGACATGGCGTTGGAAGTGCGCGCCATCGCCATGGGCGGCCATTTCGATCTCGACCTGGCTGGCGCTGAACGCGGGCATCCCGAACAAGGTCTCGAGCATAGGCTTGGACGCCATGGCGGCATCTTTCAGCGCCGTTTGAAAAGGCCCCATATGCGTGAGAGTCGAGACCTGTCGAATGCTCTCGTCGATGACGAGCTTTCCGTGCTGCAATATCCTGCCGGCCTGGAACATGCTCTCATTCTCGATGGCGTATTCGACGATCGCGTCGGCCATGTCGCGGGGTAACCAGTCCGGCTGGGTATGATAGGGCAGGAAAACGCCGGTCCCCGAGATTTTTTCTGACAGAACGGAGGCCTGGTTCATGTGACGAACATCGAAATCGGGGAATAGGCGCGCATTTGCTGCCCGCCAGTTACCAGAACCCCCTGACACCGGCTCCAGGCATGGGCGATCATGTTCCGGTCAGCATCTCTTGCAACGCCGAAATGCACCTGCACCCCGTAGCCGCGAAAGCGCAACATGAGGGCGGCCGTAACGGCCTGTTGCAGGCAGACCGCGCGGAAGGGGGCGACCGATGCGGCGCGGCGCACGGCGTCCGCGACGAGATGGACGATCGCTGCCGTCGGCGATCCGTTGCCGTCATCGCCATCCGTCTCGCTCCCGCGACGCAGGCCCAGCCATCGTACGGCGATTCGAAAGGGCAGCACGGCCAGGAGCGTTCTGCTCACCGCCAGCAGCAGCAGGGCCTCGATCGCCAGCCGCCGCTCGGCTGCCGGGAGGGTCAGGCCGCGCCGGAGCCTGGCGATATTCATGCCTGCTCCCCTTCCGGAGACGCCGCGGCCGGATAACGGACGACGGCCGGATAGAGCCTGCGGCCACCCGTAAAGGCGAGATAGCTGTCGTCACCCAGGCGATAGGCCTGCCGAATCCAATGGCCCATCGTCTGCTGCACCCTGACCCGGTTGCTTTCCGGCGACCGCTCCAGATGGATACGTCCGAGCAGCGCCGCCTCCAGTGCAGCCTGCTCAGGCTGAAAGCTGTAGCGATCGGACGGCCCGCAATGGACCTCATATTCGGTGCAGCCACGCTTGATGAAGACGGGCACGTCGCTGCCCAGTTTGGCGTGCCGGTCCACGGCGTCACGAATCAGATCATGAGCAGCGCGTGCAGCGTCCAGCCCGTTCAGATAGAAATAGCCGCCATAGATGCCGGACGTGTAGGTTGCGGCCGCTTCCATCCCGCATTTGTAGGTATAGGGCAGGGCGTGGCCGACATCGCGCAAGGCAACGAGTTCCTGCAGGGTGCGCGGCACGACCTTCACCTTGAAGCAGGATGCGCATCCTGCCGGCACCTGGCGCTTCCGATAGACATGGTTGAACATGACCCCCATGTAAAAGCGACAATTTCGGCTGGCGTCGCGCTTTTCCCGGATCCAGTCCGAAGGGGTCGCCTCGCCGTGAGGACGGAGCCAGGTGCCGTCATCCTGCGGGCGCAGACTGCCCGCGGAGACCGCCTCCGACAGGCTCTCCGCCACGCTGCGGCCCTCGACGACACAGGTGGAAACGTCCTGGACACCCGTCATATCGGGGCGCGATCAGACCCGAATGGCTCGGGTTCGGGCAGGGCGCATATCCCGTACATTTCTTCCGGATACTCTCGCTAAGGGCTTGTTGCTTCCCAAAAACAGGGACTAGGTGAATGGCTTCGGAGTATAATGGGCCACCGACCTGTGGCAAGTTGTACGCGAGTTGCCGGCACGACCGGGATTTTTCTCCAGGGGGGTACGCATTGACACAGACCGCAGCCACAGGCCGTTGGGCCGGGCGCAAGGTCATGATCACCGGGGGGATGGGTTTCATCGGCTCGACGCTGGCGCACCATTTGGTAGGTCTTTCCGCCGAAGTAACGATCCTGGACAATATGACGCCCTCTCATGGGGCCAGCCCGCTCAACATCACCGGGATCGAGGATCGCCTTCACATCGAGATTGCCGATCTGCGCCATGTCGCTCATCTCGATCGGATGGTTCGCGACTGCGATGTCATCTTCAACCTCGCCGGCCAGACATCGCACCTGGCATCGATGGTCGATCCTCTGACCGACCTGGACATCAATTGCGCGGCGCAGTTGCGGCTGCTGGAGGCGTGTCGACACCATAATCCGGGGGTCAAACTGGTCTATACATCGACCCGTCAGGTTTATGGTCGCTCCGAACGCCTGCCGGTCGATGAGACGCATTCCCCGCACCCGGTGGATATCAACGGCATCAACAAGATGACGGCAGAATGGTATCACCGCCTCTATGGCCGGGTGCACGGGTTGCGGACCGTCGTCCTGCGCCTGACCAACACCTACGGCCCCCGGATGCGCATCAAGGACGCCCATCAGACCTTCCTCGGCCTGTGGATCCGACAGATTCTGGAAGGGCGACCGCTGGAGCTCTGGGGTGGGGCGCAGCTCCGCGATTTCACCTATGTCGATGATTGCGTCGAGGCCCTGATCCTGGCCGCCGACGAAAGGGCTCTAGAGAACGGCATCTACAATATCGGCGGGGATCGTGCCCTCAGCCTTTCCGATCTCGCCCGTCTGCTGATCGCCACCAACGGCAGTGGATCCTGCGGGGAAACCGATTTCCCGTCGGAGCAGGCACGCATCCATATCGGCGATTTTCAGGCCGACGACGGCGCTTTCCGCCGGGCGACGGGGTGGGCGCCGGTCGTTCCGCTGGAGGACGGCTTGCGACGCAGCCTCGATTATTTTCGCATCCACCATGCCGGATATGTCTGAGGAGGGGGGCGCCAGGGATGCGCCGATCGCCCAGAACAGCCCCGGCGCTGCTTATTTGGCACAGCAGTCGGACATCGACGCTGCCATCGCCCGCGTACTTGCCAGCGGTCATTATGTTCTGGGTTCGGAGGTTTCCGCGTTCGAGCGCGAGTTCGCCGACTGGGTGGGTGTGACGCACGCCGTCGGCGTCGCCAGCGGCACCGATGCGCTGTTGTTGAGCTTGAAGGCTCTGGGAATCGGACCGGGCGACCTGGTGGCGACCGTGTCGCATACAGCGGTGGCGACCGTTGCCGCGATCGAGCTCGCCGGGGCGCAGCCGGTGCTGGTGGATGTCGATCAGGGCTATGGCATGGATATGGCGCATCTGGAGGCAACGCTGCGGCTGTTGCCGGTCAAGGCGGTCATACCGGTACATCTTTACGGCCAGCCGGTGGCCCTCGACCGGCTGATGCAGATTACGTCGACGCGCGATATCGCGGTTATCGAAGATTGCAGCCAGGCCCACGGCGCCCGCTTCGGCGACCGGCCGGTCGGCTGTTTCGGGGCGCTGGCCGCCTACAGCCTTTATCCAACGAAGAATCTGGGCGGCATCGGCGATGGCGGCATCGTCGCGGGCAATTCACACGAGCGGGCGGAAGCTTTGCGCGCCTTGCGTCAATATGGGTGGGGTGAAACGCGCAGCAGCGATCGGCCGGGGTATAACAGCCGCCTAGACGAGATTCAGGCGGCGATATTGCGGGTCCGTCTCACCCGGCTCGACGCGGACAACAGCCGCCGCCGCATAATCGCGCAAGCCTATGACGCGGGGCTGAAGGATGTGCCCGGCTTGGGCCTGCCGTGGCGCCGCCCTGACACGCTGCATGTCTTCCACCAATATGTCGTGACGCATGCGGCGCGGGACACGCTGCAGGCGCGCCTGCAGGATCATGGCGTGCAAACGGGTGTCCATTATCCCTGTCCCGTACATCATCAGCCAGCGTATCGCGGCCGGGGCGCCCTCGGCCCCGGCGGTTTGCCGAACAGCGAGCGCGCCGCCGCCTCGGTCCTGTCGTTGCCGATCTTTCCGCAGATGACCGATCCACAGGTTTCACGCGTGATAACCGCGGTCACCGCATGCTGCGCCACGCTCTAGCGATCGTCAGCGATTCTCGTCGGGCGATGGTTCTTTGCCCCCACGCATCACGGAGCGAATGACGAACTGCGGCTTTCCGCCCAAGGTGACGGCGAGGCGGCCGACATATTCTCCGATCATACCCAGCAAAAAGAACTGAGCGCCGGCGATGAGCAGCAAGAGCGCCTGATCGCTGCCCCACATTGCGGCGGCGAGCCCCGCCACGACGGACACCGGCCCCAGCACCAGGCCGATGCGCAGCGGTGCAGCGGAGAAATTGCCGATCAGCGACAGCCAGAGCCGCACCAGTCGCCGGAAGGTGTAGTTGGAACGGCCGCTGGCGCGCGATCGGTGTGTGACCCGTAGCGTGCCGATGCGATCGGTTACCTGCATCAACAGGCCATCGACATGGGGATAGGGGCCGCGATAGGTCAGGATAGCCTGCACCGCAAAGGCCGACAGACAGCGAAAGCTCGACAGGTACAGCCCGGCCGGCTTGTCGAGCAGCCGGTCGGCGCACCAGTTGGCGAACCGGCTGCCCAGGTTGCGCCAGGGGGCGTGCTGCTTCCTCGCATAATGGGTGTAGACGACATCATGTGCCGTCCGGCGAGCCTCCTCATATAGCCAAACGACCTCCTCCGGCGGGTTCTGAAGATCGTCGTCCATTGTGATCACATGATCGCCACGGGCTTCGGCGAGCCCGGCCATCACCGCATTATGCTCGCCGAAATTGCGCGCCAGGTCGATGACCGACAACGGCACCGGACATGCCGCAGACAAGGCGTGGCAGACAGCGAGCGACGCATCCGAGCTGCCGTCGTTGACCAGAATGATCTCGAGGCCGCCGGGAATGTCCAGCCCGCCCAGTGCTTCCACCAACTGTCCGATCGAGCCCGCGCCGTTGTAGACCGGTATGACAATGGACAATCCGGGCCGGCCGCTCACGGCTTCACCGCCACGGCCAGGATCGAACTGCCGAAGCCGATATTCAAGCCGCGCCGGATGAGTCCCCGCTCGATGCCGAGCAGCAGTCTGAAGGTGCGATCGATGATCCACGGATAGGGCCTTACGTCACTGCTCGATGCGGGGCCGATCAATCGCCAGCATATCATGGGTAGCAGCAAAACGGCGTTCCAGTAGGTTGCACGCCGCAGATGGAGGCCCGATCGCGTCAGGAGGGCGGCGAGGTCGCGGCGGACGAAGCGGCGGATAGTGTGAACTTTCCGGTCATGCGTGGATTTCATCCAGTCATATGCCGGCAGATTCAGGATCAGCACGCCCCCGGACATGAGGCTGCGGGCGCATTCGGCGATGGCCGCTTCCAGATCGACATCGCGATGGCAGAGAACATCGGCCGACAGAATAGCGGCCAGGCTGGCATCGGCGAAAGGCAGGCGGTTGACCGAGCCCCGCGTCAAGCTCGCGGTTTCGCGGGCCGCTGCATGGCTCAAGGCCGCGGTGGCCTGATCCAGTCCGATGCGCAATCGTTCGGGCGCTACGGTCTCCAGCATATGCAACAGCCCACCGGTTCCGCAGCCGGCATCGAGTATCGGACCCGGTGGCGGAGCGGCGTCGCGAAACGCCCAGATCATGAGGGCACGAGCGCCGTGGAACCACCACATGCGGTCCTCGCTCGCCGCTAGCAGCCCATACTCGCCTTCTTCCAATTGCATCTCCACCATAGTCACGTTGAAACGCAGCGGGAGTGGGCCTCGTCGTATCGGGTATCGGCGATCGTCTCCAGCCTTTCCGTGGATGTGCCCGTCGCGATCGGGACGGCTCATCGAGCCCGTCGTGGCACCTAGTCCACAACGTGAATCCGGGTCAGACCGCCGAATTGGAAGGATAGGGGCACATTAGGCGCCCGCGGTTACGGGCGAAGTCGGCCGGTACACCAAAAACGGCGAAAACAGCTACTTATTGGGCGCCGGCGGACGGCGCTGGAAGCTGTAATGGAGGCCCGAGCCGGAATCGAACCGGCGTGCAAGGATTTGCAGTCCTCTGCGTAACCACTCCGCCATCGGGCCAGTGTGGTCGCGGGCAATGGCGGGAGGCCGGGGGAATGTCAACCGGCATCGTCAAGCTTTGGAGACATATGGCTGGAGATCGCGCTTGGCGACGGTGAGGGGACGCGATAAAGCCTTGAAGCGGTTTCAACTGTATTGTATGTCTAAGACACTAAAGGCGGGTAGAGCCAGTGACCGAACAGAATTTCGAGCAAATGCGGCGCGCCATGGTGGTGAGCCAGCTTCGCACCAACGGAGTGAGCGACGCCCGCGTCGTGTCCGCGATGGGCGAGGTCGCGCGCGAGCGCTTCGTCGGCGCGGAAAAGGCGGCGATCGCCTATGCCGAGCTGACCATGCCGATTGCACCGGGCCGGTCGATCAATCCACCGATGGTGACGGGCCGCCTGCTGACCGAAGCGCAAATCGCGCCGGGCGACAGCGTTCTCGTCGTCGGCGCAGCCAGTGGTTACACGGTGGCTCTTCTCGTCAAGCTTGGCGCGAAGGTCGTCGCGGTCGAGGACGATGCCGACCTGCTGGCCGCCGGCAAGGCCGCCGTTCCGGGCGCTACCTGGGTGAAGGGGGCTCCGGCCGCCGGCAGCAAGAAGGGCGCTCCCTATTCGCTGGTCTTCATCGACGGCGCGGTCGAGCATATTCCGCAGACCTTGATCGACCAGCTTGCCGATGGCGGCCGTCTGGTCGGAGCGCTGATCGACAATGGTGTGTCCCGACTCGTGTCGGGCGTCCGCGTGGGCAGCGGGTTCGGCGTCAAGGCGTTCGCTGATGCGGACGCGGCCGTACTGCCGGGCTTCGGGGTTCCCGCCGCATTCAGTTTCTGACAGGGGTTGAGACAGGTGAGATTGAAGCTTCGCGGAGCGGGCGTCGGACGCTGGGGTGTGTCCGTCGCCGTGCTGGGGGCCGTCGCATTCGGCACGCCGGCGACTGCGGACACGCTGCGCGAAGCGCTGACACTCACCTATGGAAGCAACCCCACCCTGACCGGTGCGCGCGCCGGGCTTCGCGCGGCCGATGAGGATGTCGGAATCGCCCGCGCTCAGGGCCTACCGGACGTCAGCGCCAGCGGTTCCTATAACGAGTTCGTCAAGCGGTCTGCCAACGCCTTCACCCAGCCCGAACGCTCGCTCGGCGGATCGGCGACCGTATCCGTGCCGATCTACCAGGGCGGCTTCGTCCGCAACTCGATCCGCGCGGCGAGAGCCCGGGTCGACCAGGGACGGGCGAGCCTGCAGGCGACCGAGGGCAATGTCTTCACCTCGGCGGTTGCGGCTTATATGGACGTGATCCGCGATACCGCGATCGTCGATCTGAACGCGGGCAACGTGAAGGTGCTGGAGACGAATCTCTCGGCCAGTGAGGACCGTTTCCAGGTCGGCGACCTGACCCGCACCGACGTCGCCCAGTCGCAAGCGCGCCTCGCCGGTGCGCGCGCGAACCTGCAGTCCGCGCAGGCGCAACTCGACGCGAGCCGCCAGACCTATCTCGAGGTGGTCGGCAAATTTCCCGACAATCTCGAACCTCCACCGGCGCTGCCCGGCCTTCCGTCGGCGTCCGACGATGCGGTGGATATCGCAATCGACAACAACCCCGATCTCGCCGCCGCAAAACAGGCGGCGCGCGCCGCCGAATATGACATCGGCGTGGCCGAGGCATCGCGCATGCCACGCATCGCAGCCGTCGGCACGGGCGACTATATCGATTATCGCGGCACCCTGGCGGGCGGCGCGGCCGGCGTCCGGCAAATCGACAAGACCGCGACGGTCAGCCTGCAAGTCCAGGTACCCATTTATCAGGGCGGCGAGCCCGGCGCGCGCGTGCGGCAGGCGCAGGCGCGCAAGAGCCAGGCCCTCGAGAACCAGACCGGGATGGAGCGCGCCGTGATCGCGGACGCGCGGACCGCCTTCGCGCGCTATCAGGCGGCGCTCGGCGTGATCGATTCGTCGCAGTCGGCGGTGTCCGCCAACGAACTTGCGCTGGAAGGCGTGCGGGCCGAGCAAAGCGTCGGCAATCGCAACCTTCTCGATGTGCTGAATGCCGAGCAGGAACTGCTCAATTCGCGCTCGACGCTGGTCTCCGCGAAGCGCGACGCCTATGTCGCCGGGTTCGCGCTGATCGCCGCGATGGGCCGGGCACAGGCCAAGAATCTCGGCCTTGATGGCGGCTCGCTCTATGACCCGGTCGCTAATTATCGCCGGGTCCACGGTCGCATCTGGGATTGGGGCAGTGACCCAAGGCCGAAGCCGGTCGCGACATCGACCCGGAACGAGCCGAGTGTTTCTGCGGTGCCATCGCACAGGCCGGTGGAAACCCCCAAAAATTAGCCTATATTCGGCACATGGCCGACCCGCGACCCGAACCATCGATGGAAGACATCCTCGCTTCCATCAAGCGTATCATCCACGATGACACTGCGCCGCCGAAACCGGTTGCGGCCCCCGCCGCGCCGCAGTTTCAGCCGCCGCCTGAAGCGTCGCGGCCAGCGGCTGCGCCGCCGCGCCCGACGTTCAGCGAACCATCGCCGGCCTGGCCCCGGCGGCTCGATCCGACGCCGCCCGATTCGATCCTCGAACTGACCGACCGCGTGCCGGAGACCTTCCAGTCGCGGACGGCCGCGCCGGCATCCGCTCCGCCGCCGCATGCGCCGCCGCCACAGCCTGCGGAGCCCGTAGCGCCCGTCCAGCGTGCCGTGGATCGTCTGCGCCAGGTCGAGACGGACGTGTCGGATACCGCGCCGCGCCCGGTTCCGCGCGACCTGTTGCCGCGCACACCCGCGCCTCGACCGAGCGGTGGCGACGTCACGCTCGACTCGCTCGTGCGGGAAATGCTGCAGCCGATTCTGGCCGACTGGATCGAACGCAACCTGCCCGACATGGTCGAGCGGATCGTCCAGGCCGAAATCCGACGGATGACCGAGAAGGGCTGAGTCGGGATCTGCTAGGCTGTACCAGCGGGGTGATACAGTCTTGGCCTGCGGGGGCGATTGGGCTAGTCCCTGCCCATGCAGAAACTATCGCTTCTGGCCTTGAGCCTCCTCGCCGGCGCGGGCGTCGCCCATGCCCGTCCGCTGACCATCGACGACGTCGTTTCCCTGTCGCGTATCGGGTCCGCCGATGTCTCGCCCGACGGCCGCTGGCTGGTGTGGGATCAGCGCGAAACCGATCTGGCCGCAAACAAGGGCCGCACCGACCTGTGGCGCCTCGATCTGTCGAAGAAGGGTGCCGTTCCCGAAAAGCTCGCGGCCGATCCCGCCAAGGGCGAGTCCAGCCCGGCCTTCACCCCCGATGGCAAATGGGTTTTCTTCACCGCCGACAAGGACGGCAAGTCCGCCATCTGGCGGGTCGCGATCGGCGGCGGGACGCGGGAACTGGTCGCCGATCAGGACGTGGGCGGCTTCCGGATCGCGCCGACCGGCGACAAGCTGCTCATATGGGCCGATCGCCCGGTCGGCGCCAAGTCGCTCGCCGATACGAAGCCGGCCGCGACCGGCGGCAGCGCGCGCACCTATGACGGCTATTTCGTCCGCCACTGGGACGCATGGAGCGACGGCCAGCGGTCGCAGCTCTTCGTCCTGCCGCTGGCGGACGGCAAGGCGCCCGGCAACGGCACCGCGCTGGTCGGCGCTCTGGTCGGCGACACGCCGTCGAAGCCGTTCGGCGACGGCAGCGAACTGGCTTGGAGCAAGGACGGCAAGACCGTTTATTTCACCCTGCGCGAAGCGGGAAAGACCGAGCCGCTGTCGACTAATCTCGACATCTTTTCGGTGCCCGCCGACGGCTCGGCCGCGCCGGTCAACCTGACCGACGGGAACGACGCGACCGACACATTGCCGACCGTCTCGCCCGACGGAAAATGGCTGGCCTATGTCGCGATGAAGCGGCCGACCTACGAAGCCGACCGGCAGGTCGTGCAGCTTCGTAACCTTGCGACCGGCGAGGTGAGGGCGCTCACCGAGGGCTGGGACCGTTCGGTCGGAAGCCTGACGTGGAGCAAGGATAGCAGGACGCTCTATGTCACCGCGCAGGACACGGGCAACGACGCGGTGTTCGCGCTCGACCTGACCACCGGCAAGCCGACCCGGCTGACCGGCGAAGGTACGGCCGGCGGCGTCCTCGCGACGCCGAAGGGTTATGTCTATACATTGAACAGCCTGACCGCACCGTCCGATCTCTACATGGCCAGCGGCAAGGGCAAGCCGACCCGCCTGACCTGGGTCAACAAGGACAAGCTGGCCGGGATCGACATGCCCACGGTCGAGCATATGAACTTCAAGGGCGCCGATGGCGACACCGTCTGGGCCTATGTGATGAAGCCCGCCGGTCTGGCCGAAGGCGCCAAGGCGCCGACAGCCTTCCTGGTCCATGGCGGACCGCAGAGCAGCTTCGGCAATGGCTGGTCCTATCGCTGGAACCCGGCGCTGTTCGCAGGGGCGGGCTATGGTGCGGTGATGGTCGATTTTCACGGATCGACCGGCTACGGCCAGGCCTTCACCGATGCGATCAACCAGGATTGGGGCGGCAAGCCGCTCGAGGATCTCAAGCTGGGCCTCACTGCGGCGACCGCGAAATATGGCTGGCTCGACGGATCGAACGCTTGTGCGGCAGGCGGCTCCTATGGCGGCTATATGATGAACTGGATCGCCGGCAACTGGCCGGACGGGTTCAAGTGCCTCGTTACCCATGCCGGCGTCTTTGACGCCCGCGCCATGGCCTATGAGACCGAGGAGCTGTGGTTCGACGAATGGGAGCATGGCGGCCCCTATTATGAGGTCGCGGCGAACTACGAGAAGTGGAACCCGGTCAACTATGTCGCCAAGTGGAAGACGCCGATGCTCGTCCTTCACGGCGAGAAGGATTTCCGGATTCCCTATACCCAGGGGATCGGCGTGTTCACCGCGGCCCAGCGCCGCGGCATCGAATCGCGGTTGGTGATGTATCCGGACGAGAACCACTGGATCCTCAAGCCCAAGAACAGCATCCAGTGGTACGGCGAAGTGCTCGGCTGGATGGACAAGCACACGAAGGCGAAGTGAGCGCCGCGCGCCTGTCTTGAACAGTCATCCCAGCGCAGGCTTGGATCTCGGGAGTGGGCCATCCCTTCATCTCCTGAGATCCCAGCCTGCGCTGGAATGACGCATTGTGGGGCGGTGTGCAAAAACGGGTGGCGCCGGGCGGGCTTCCCCCGCTAAAGCCACCGCCATCATGACGATCGACAAGACCTTCGACCCCGCTGCCATCGAGGCGCGCTGGTATTCCTATTGGGAAGAGCAGGGGCTGTTCCGCCCCGAGCGCCCCGATGCCGATCCCTATACGATCGTCATCCCGCCGCCCAACGTCACCGGCAGCCTGCACATCGGCCATGCGCTCGACGACACGCTGCAGGACGTGCTGATCCGCCATGCCCGCCTGAAGGGCAAGGATGCGCTGTGGGTGGTCGGCACCGATCATGCCGGCATCGCGACCCAGATGGTGGTCGAGCGGCAGCTCAATGCCGCCGGGCAGAAGCGCACCGATTTCAGCCGCGACGACTTCATCGCCAAGGTGTGGGAATGGAAGGAAGAGAGCGGCGGCACGATCACCCGCCAGCTCCGCCGCCTCGGCGCATCATGCGATTGGGCAAACGAGCGCTTCACGATGGACGAGGGCTTTTCGAAAGCCGTCCTCAAGGTGTTCGTCGACCTCTACAACCAGAAGCTGCTCTACCGCGACAAGCGGCTGGTGAACTGGGATCCGGGCCTGAAGACCGCGATCTCCGACCTCGAGGTCGAGACGAAGGAAATCCAGGGCAAATTCTGGCACTTCTCCTATCCGCTCGCCGATGGCAGCGGCAGCATCTCGGTCGCGACGACGCGGCCGGAGACGATGCTCGCCGACATGGCGGTCGCGGTGAATCCCGAGGATGACCGCTACAAGGCGCTGATCGGCAAGCAGGTGAAGCTGCCGATCACCGGCCGGCTAATCCCGATCGTCGCTGACGAGCATGCCGATCCCGAGCTTGGCTCGGGCGCGGTGAAGATCACGCCGGGTCATGATTTCAACGATTTCGAGGTGGGCAAGCGCGCCGGTTTCAAGGCCGCCGAGATGCTCAACATGCTCGATGCCGAGGCGAAGCTGGTCCAGACGAGCGACGGCCTGATCCCGGCCGAATATCTGGGCCTCGACCGGTTCGAGGCGCGCAAGAAGGTGGTCGAGGCGATCGACGCCGCCGGCCTGCTCGAGAAGATCGAGGACCGGGTCATCCAGACGCCTTATGGTGATCGCTCGGGCGCGGTGATCGAGCCGTGGCTGACCGACCAATGGTATGTCGATGCCGAGACGCTTGCGAAGCCGGCGCTGGAGGCTGTGCGCTCGGGCGCGATCAAGGTTGTGCCGGAAAGCTGGACCAAGACCTATTATAACTGGCTCGAGAATATTCAGCCCTGGTGCGTGTCGCGCCAGCTGTGGTGGGGGCACCAGATTCCGGCGTGGTATGACGCCGACGGCATCGTCTACGTCGCGGAAGACGAGGCGGGTGCGCAGGCGCAGGCCGGCGGCAAGACGCTGACCCGCGATCCCGACGTGCTCGACACCTGGTTCTCCTCCGCGCTGTGGCCGTTCGGCACGCTCGGCTGGCCCGAGGACGCCGGCCAGCAGTCGCCGGAGGCCTATCAGCCGGGCGGTGAGGCCAAGCGGTCCAAGCTGCAACGCCATTATCCGAACGACGTGCTGATTTCCGGCTTCGATATCCTGTTTTTCTGGGATGCCCGGATGATCATGCAGGGCATCCACTTCATGGGTGAAGTGCCGTTCAAGACGCTTTACCTGCACGGCCTCGTCCGCGCGGCTGACGGCTCGAAGATGTCGAAGTCGAAGGGCAACACGGTCGATCCGCTCGGCCTGATCGACAAATATGGCGCCGACGCGCTGCGCTTCACGCTGACCGCAATGGAAAGCCAGGGGCGCGACATCAAGCTCGATGAGAAGCGGGTTGAGGGCTATCGCAACTTCGCGACAAAGCTGTGGAACGCTGCGCGCTTCGCGCAGAGCAACGGCATCGGCGCATCGGCAACGATCGAGGCGCCGAAGGCCGATCTCGCCGTCAACCGCTGGATCATTGCCGAGACGGTGAAGACGGTGCAGGCGCTCGACCTCGCCATCGCCGATCTGCGCTATGACGAAGCTGCCAACACGATCTACCACTTCACCTGGGCCAGCTTCTGCGACTGGTATATCGAACTAACCAAGCCGCTGCTGGCCGAAGGCGCCGATGCGGCGCAGGCGGCCGAAACCCGCGCGGTGGCGGGCTGGGCGCTCGACCAGATCCTGGTCATGCTTCATCCGTTCATGCCCTTCATCACCGAAGAGCTGTGGCATGCGCTCGGCGAGCGGCCCTATGACATCATCGTTGCGAAGTGGCCGATGGCCGATGCGCGCGCGATCGATCCGGCCGCGCAGCAGGAAATTGACTGGCTGATCCGCATGGTGAGCGAGATCCGGGCCGCCCGCACCGGGCTCAACGTGCCCCCGGGCGCGCGTCTCCCCGCTTATGCGCGCGGAGCCAGCGACCAGACCAGGACGCGCCTCAAGGCGAACGGCATCCTGATCGCTCGGCTGGCGCGCATCGACCTGGCCGAGGGCGACGCACCCGAAGGCGGCGCTGCGCAGGTGGTCGTCGACGAAGCGACCTATGTCCTGCCGCTCGAAGGTGTGATCGACCTCGACGCCGAACGCGCGCGCCTCGCCAAGGGCATCGCAGCGGCGGAGAAGGAGCGCGACAGCCTCGCCGGCCGTCTCGGCAATCCGGCCTTCGTCGAAAAGGCGAAGCCCGAAGCGATCGAAAAGGCACGGGCCGACCATGCCGAGAAGACCCAGGAGGCCGAACAGCTGAGCGCCGCGCTGGCCCGGTTGGGCTAGGACGGTGGCGCGGGGGCAGCAGAACCTGACCGACGGGCCGATCGCCCGGACCTTGCTGCTCTTCGCCATCCCGACGCTGGCGGCGAATATCCTTCAGTCGCTCAACGCGTCGATCAACATGGTGTGGGTCGGCCGCTTTCTGGGCGAGAACGCGCTGGCGGCCACCGCCAATGCCAGCAACGTCATCTTCCTGGCCTTCTCCGGGCTGTTCGGCTTCGGCATGGCGGCGACGATCCTCGTCGGCCAGCATATCGGCCGCAAGGATGTCGACGGCGCCCGTCGCGCGATCGGATCGGCGGCGGGGCTGTTCCTTGTCGTCTCGCTGGTGCTGATGGTTCTCGGCATCGCCTTCACCGACAGGCTGCTTCACCTGATGGCGACGCCGGTCGAGGTCCGCCCTATGGCCTCGGCCTATCTGAAGGTGATGATCGCGGTCCTGCCGGGCAGCGCGCTCGTCATCCTGCTGATGATGGCGTTGCGCGGCGCCGGCGACGCAATGACACCGCTGTGGTTCATGCTGTTGGGCGCATTTCTCGATGCCGGGCTCAATCCATTCCTGATCGCCGGCATCGGGCCTTTCCCGGCCATGGGGATCGTCGGCTCGGCGCTGGCGACGGTGATCTCCAACATCGTCTCGCTGATCGGCCTGATCATCGTGATCTACCGGCGCGACCTGCCGATCCGGCTGCGCGGGGCGGAGTTCCGCTATCTGATCCCCGAAATGGCGCTGCTCCGGCTGATCGTCGCCAAGGGGTTCGCGATGGGGCTGCAGATGCTCGTGCTGACCCTTTCGGGCTTCGTCATGATCGGCCTCGTCAATCATGCGGGGGTAATCACAACGGCGGCTTATGGCGTCGCCATCCAGCTGTGGAATTACGTCCAGATGCCGTCGATGGCGATGGGCGCCGCGGTCAGCACGATGGCGGCACAGAACATCGGTGCGGGCCGGTGGGACCGAGTGGCGGCCATCACGCGCAACGGGCTGATGTTCAACCTGCTGCTGACCGGCGGTCTCGTCGCCTTGCTGATGCTGTTCGATCGCCCGGCCCTGAGCCTGTTCCTAGGCGCCGATAGCCCGGCCATTCCGATCGCCCAGCATATTCAGTTCGTCGCCGGATGGAGCTTCATCATATCGGGCATGATGGTCGTCCTGTTCGGGACGGTGCGTGCCAACGGGGCGGTCGTCGGTCCGCTGATCATCATGGCGATCGGTCTGTTCATTGGCCGGGTCGGCTTTGCGCGGCTGATGCAGCCGTGGCTCGGCTTCGATGCGCTGTGGTGGTCGTTCCCGTTCGGCTCGGTCGTCGTCACGATTCTGGCCTGGATCTATTATATCCATGGTGGCTGGAAAAAGGGTGCGCTGGTCGATCAGGCTGAAGCGGCCGAACATCCTATCGCCCGATCGTGAGGCGATGACCGAGGGTTACGCCGGCTGAAGCCTGTCATCGTTCCGCACGTCTGGCTCGCCTGAGCTGATCACCGTGGCGGCGACCAGATCGCCTGTGACGTTCAGGCTGGTCCGGCACATGTCGAGGAAGCGATCGACCCCCAGCACCAGCCCGATACCCTCGGGCGGCACGCCGACCATGCCCAGGATCAGGGCGATGACCGGCAACGACCCGGCCGGCACGCCGGCCGTTCCGATTCCGCCGAGGATGCAGACGATCATGACGGTCAGCTGCTGGACCAGGCCGAGTTCGACACCGAAGAATTGCGCCAGGAAGAGCACGGTGATGCCTTCGAAGATGGCTGTGCCGTTCTGGTTGGCGGTCGCGCCGATCGTCAGCACGAAGCGGGAAATGCGGCGGGGCAGATGCAGCCGATCCTCCGCGACGC
The DNA here is from genome assembly GCA_040387595.1 of Pseudomonadota bacterium. Classification (GTDB taxonomy): domain Bacteria; phylum Pseudomonadota; class Alphaproteobacteria; order Sphingomonadales; family Sphingomonadaceae; genus Rhizorhabdus. Next base: position 116,949 of record JAZKDN010000014.1, on the reverse strand, counting down.
GGATTGCGGTGGGCAGGGTGGCATTGGAGGATGCGGTGGCGAAGGCCATCAGCATCGCTTCCTGCGCGGCAGCGAAGAAGCGCAGCGGCGATCGCCGCGCGACGAAGGCGAGCAGCAGCGAATAGACGCCGAACATCTGGATCACGAGCGCGAGCAGCACCACGCCGACATAGGCCGAAAGGCGTATCAGCAGTTCCCAGCCGAACTGGGCGGCAAGGTTGAACATGAAGCAGGCGATGGCGATCGGGGCGAGCCGGATGACGATGCCGATCAGCCGCATCGATATCTGGAACAGTCCCTCGATCCCGTTAAGGAACGTCCTGGTCTGCTCGGTCTGGACCAGCACCAGCCCGATGCCGAGGAACAGGGCGAAGAACATCACCGCGAGGATGTCGTTCTCCGCCATGGCAGCGAAGACATTGTCGGGCACGATCGCCAGCACCGCTTCGACCCCGGTCGGGGCCTCGCGCTCGCTGGCCAGGATCGCCTTGGCACCCGCGCCGGCATTGGCCAGCATGGCACGGGCCTGGACGGGATCGACACCATCGCCGGGCCGCAGGATGTTGACCGCGGCGAGGCTGATCGCGACGGCGATACCCGAGACGACGAGGGTGTAGAGCAAGGTCCGCAGCCCGATGCGCTTCAGCGAGCGTATCTCGCCCATCTCGGCGACGCCGACGATCAGTGCGGACACCAGCAGCGGGATCACCAGCATGAAGAGCAGGCGCAGGAAAAGCTGCCCGATCGGACCGGTGATGTAGGTGGTGACGGTGCCGACCCAGGGCGCGCCGGGCGCGACCATATAAACGGTCAGGCCGCCGACGAGCCCGATGACGAAGCCCGCCAGCATCTTCCACTGTAGCGCAAGCGAGTCCTTTTCGTCCGCGTCCGCTACAGTGTCCGTCATGTGCGCGGCGTCATCACGTTGACGGCCGCCGCAGCGATCCGCGCGGTAAAGGGGCTCTTCGCCAGCACCTCGCCGTCGATCGATACCTTCTGCGATGGGATCGTCTCGATCCGCAATTCGCGTCCGCGAAACTCGACCGTGGTGTCCTTGCGCGACCGCAGCCGAAGCCAGCTGGCGAACCAGCTCCAGCCGAGCTGAGCTGGCGAGCGGCCGATCACCACCTGCACGACGATCTCTCCGCTTTGCGGATCGGCTTCGTCGACCAGTTCGACGCCGCCATGATAGGGACCGTTTGCGATCCGCACCTCGAGCGCGTCGAGTTCCTCGCGCATGCCGTCATGGGTGACGATGAGCTTGAACGACTTGAACTTCATCGATTGCCAGGCGGCCCATATCAGATAGCCAAGCCGACCGAGTGTCTTCTTCAGCATCGGCGGAATGTGGCCGCCGATCTTGGTCGACAGCCCGATCGCCGCGCAGTTGCAGTAATAATCGTCGTCGATCATGCCGAGGTCGATCCGGCGTGGCTGGCCGTTCGCGATCACGTCGACAGCTCCGTCGAGATCGAGCGGAATGCCCAGCGATCTGGCGAAGCTGTTGGCGGTGCCGAGCGGCAAAAGCGCGAATATGATGTCGGTGGGCACCAGGCTGTCGACCGCGCAGGACAGGCTGCCGTCGCCACCACCGACGATCAACATGTCCGGCTTCTTCGCAATCGCCTTCGCGACGACGTCTACCAAAGTCCCTGGCTTTTCGATCCCAATGGTCTCAATCAGGTTTACCCCGGCATCGCGCAGCTTCGTACAGGCGGCATCGAACTGCTTCTGACCCTGACGGGACAGGGCGTTGACGATGAGGATCGCGGAGCGGGGTAGCGCGGGGGGCTGTGTCATGTCGGGCGCTCAACGCGCGGCCATCGTTTCGGATGCATGACCTTCTACCGTCCCGATCTAAAGTTTCGCGGTCCGCTCGTTATATTTGATCGAGGCTGTGACGATCGACACCTCGACATCCAGCACACCGGCGATGTTGGCGAGGAAATCGCCGGTAACGGCAGCGATTTCCTCGCGGCTGTCGAACAACCCGATCGCCAGAATGTTGAAGTTGCCGAGTGTGAGGATCACCGTGCGGAGCTGCTTATAGCCACCGAGGGTTGTGCTGATCTCCCGCGCCATGCGCATCTCAGTGCGCAGCCGCAGGAACGCGAACTCGGGATTGCCGTGCTGACGGTGATCGGTGATCGCTGTGAAGCGGAGCAGGCGGCGATCGGTGAGCCGCTTGATCCGCGTGCGCACCGTCCCCTCCGCCAGGCCCAGGGCGCGGGCGAGTGCGCGGTTGCTGAGCCGTGCGTCCTCGCCGAGCAGGTCGAGGAGGCCACGATCGATGTCGTCGAGGTCGATCCGGTTCATCGGGTGATCCCGACGTCGAAATTATAATAGACCACATCGGTGGCGATGCAGACGTCGATATGGCCGATCCCGGCGATCGCATTGATCGAACCCATCACCGCATCGGCCAGCTCGCCGAACTCGTGTACGGCGATCAACGCCTCGATCTGGTGCGCCCCGGTGACCAGGTGGACCGCAAAGATCGCGGGCAGTTCGGCGAGATCGCGCGCAACCGCGTCGGGGGCGCGGCCCTGGACCTTGATCGCCAGCGCGATCAGGACACTGTAGTCATAGGCGCTGAAATCGGCGGCCGCGACGATGCGCAGTGCCCCTGCTTCGGTCATCTTCTGGATGCGGTTGCTCACCGAGGCACGGGGCACGTCGAGTCGCGTGGCGATGTCCTGATTGGACACCCGCCCATTCTCCTTGAGCAGGCCGACGATCTTCCAATCGAGCGCGTCGAAGGCGAAGTCGTCTTTGCCTGCTGCCATCGGTTTCCTCTCCCGCATCTTATCCTCCGCTGCGCAATTTCTCACAAGCGACGCGGATTGCAAATACAAACGCGCAGAAAATTATATCTTGAAATACGCACTCGCTCAGGCTTTATGGAGAAAGGAGAGGGTTTGCGTGGTGATTCGCTGACAGGATGACAACTATGGATTGTCGCCGCAGCATAGTAGCCCGCAGTTTATGGGATTTGGGGTGGGGGACATGTCCCACGCACCGCGAGCGTCGACCCGCGCTCTCCTGAGATTCAACCCGGCCGATCGAGCCGGAGAACGAGGGAGAGTCATATGAAGATGCTGCAATCGATTCTGAGCCTGTCGGCCGGCGGGCTTGCCCTGGCCATCGCGGCGCCAGCCATGGCGCAGGTTAGCGAAGCGCCCGCCGCCGAGGCGAGCCCCGAAACGGGCCTTGGCGATATCGTCGTCACCGCCCGTCGCCGCGACGAGGCGCTCCAGAACGTCCCGGTCGCCATCACCGCTCTGTCAGGCGAGACGCTGGGCCAGCGTGGCATCGTGTCGACCGAGGCGCTGCGCCAGGCGGCGCCGGGCCTGAACATCTTTCAGAACAATCGCAACGAGGCAGGCTTCTACATTCGTGGCCAGGGCCCCGGCATCATCGGTGGCGGCGCGCGTAACTTCACCAGCGTCGCGACCTATTTCGCCGAGGTGCCGACGACCATCGCCGGATCGGGCGTATTCTATGACCTTGCCAATGTGCAGGTGTTGAAGGGACCTCAGGGCACATTGTTCGGCCGCAACACGACCGGCGGCGCGGTGCTGTTCGAGCCGGGCCGGCCGACCTTCGACGTCGAAGGCTATGTGAAGGGCACCCTCGGCAATCTCGATTATCGCGAGGTCGAAGGGATGGTGAACCTTCCGATCGTCCAGGATGTCCTGGCGGTCCGTGTCGCCGGGTCATTGTCGCGGCGGGAGGGTTTCACCAAGTCGGTCGTGACCGGTCAGCGCGCCGACAGCCGCAACCATGACGCCTTCCGCGTGTCGGTTTTGTTCAAGCCGGCCGAGGGCATCGAGAGCAACACGATCGTCGACTATAATTTCCGAGACAATACCGGCAATGGTCTGGTGCTGCGCGCGGTTAACCCGGGGGCGCCGCTCGGCGTCCTGCCGGTCCCCGACGCCTTGCAGCAGGGCTTCGGATTGCCCGCGACGATCCCGCTTCTGGCGGGCGCTCCGACGCCGATCGCCTGCCTGTCGGTCGCGCTGCCGGGATGCCCGACGGGGCCATTTGGCGGCGCAGTCGCGGCCTTCGTTCAGGGCGCGAATGGTGGCTTCAGCCTGTCGGGGCTCACCCCTGGTCAGTTCCAGCAGGCGCTGGCACAGCAGCAGCAGATCGGCGTGCGGCGCAATCTGTCGCAAAGGCGGGTTTATAATCGCAACAAGGCGTACGGCGTGACCAACCGGACGCAGATCAGCCTGACCGATGATCTCCTGCTCAAGAACATCATCTCGATCCGGCGCAACCGAACCGCCGAAACCACCGACATCACGGCGGGCCTCGATTTCGCTTATGGCGAATATCCCGGTACCGGCAATCATCCGCCCTATGTCCGCGGCGCCAACCAGTTCACCGAGGAGCTGCAGCTGCAGGGTAAGCTGCAGGATCTCGGCATCAGCTATGTCCTCGGCTTCTATCATGAGAAGACCACGCCGGGCATCGATCAGAGCTATCGCTCGGTGGTGTTCGGGCAGGCCAGCAACACCGCAAACTATTACCGCGACAAGAGCGATGCGCTGTTCGCGCATCTCGAATGGCAGATCACAGACAAGCTGCAGCTGTCGGGTGGGTTCCGCTATACCTGGGACAAACGCTTCCTGACCTCCTCGGTCAGCGACGATGCGGGCAATTGCACCCAGCTCAACACCGCGACGGGTGGCATCGAATGCCCGGTGGCGGGCAAGGCCAGCTTCAGCGCGCCGACGTTCGACGCAACGCTGCAATATCAGCTGTCGGATCGGATCTTGAGCTATGTCGCCTATCGACGCGGCTATAAGAGTGGCGGCTTCAATCTTCCGGCGCCGGCCGCCCAGTTCGCGACCTTCGACAAGGAACAGGTCGATGATTGGGAGGTCGGCCTCAAGGCCGATTGGGATATCGGCGTGCCGCTGCGCACCAATTTGTCGCTGTTCATCGACAAATATCGCGACATCCAGATCAGCCTGCCGGTGCTGGCCAATGGCTCTTTCATCAATCTCGTCCAGAATGCCGGCAAGGCGACCAACAAGGGCGGTGAACTGGAGGTGCTGCTCAAGCCCTCGCGCAACCTGACGATCGGCGGCTTCGCTTCCTATCTCGATGCGAACTGCGCGACCAACGTCGGAACGGCCTGCCGGGTTGGGCGACAAATCGCCTTCCAGCCGCAGTGGAAGGCGGGAATCAACGGCCAATATGTCTTCTTCGAAGGCGATGCCGGATCGCTGACCCTGACCAGCGACTTCAGCTTCACCGACCGGGTCACGACCTCCGATCCCGACGCGCCGATCGACAGCTATCCCAGCTACTCGTTGTGGAACGCGCGGCTCGACTGGTCGGACCTGTTTGCGCGCGGCATCGATATCGGTGTCTTCGTCAACAACATCACCGCGAAGAAATACATCGTCGGCGGCTATCCGCTGGCATCGGCGCTCGGCTTCGACGCCGCGCTTTACGGCGAACCGCGGACCTTCGGGATCAGCGCCCGCTACAGCTTCGGCAAGTGACCGGCAGAGGAGGATCGACCATGCAGAGACTGGCAGGAAAGACCGCGCTCGTGACGGGCGGTGGCGAAGGGATCGGCGGCGCGATCGCCGCGCGGTTTGCAACGGAGGGCGCACGCGTCGTCATCGCCGAATATAATGCGGACGTCGGCGCCGCCAAGGCGGCGGCGATCGAGGCGGCGGGGGGATCGGCGCTGTTCGTCAAGACCGACGTCACCGACAAGGCCCAGTTGCTCGCGGCCGTCGCAGCCGCTGGCGAACGCTTTGGCGGCGTCGATATCCTCGTCAACAATGCCTATGGCGGCGGACACATACGCCGGCTGGAAGACAAGACAGACGAGGAGTTCGCACACAGCTTCGACATGTCGATCATGGCGAGCTTCTGGGCGATGCGCGCCTGCTTCCCGCATATGCGCCAGGCGGGCTGGGGCAGGGTGATCAGCATCTGTTCGTTGAACGGCGTCAACGCGCATATCTATTCGGCCGATTTCAACGCGGGCAAGGAAGGGCTGCGCGCGATGACCCGCACCGCCGCGCGCGAATGGGCAGGCTATGGCATCACCGCCAACATCATCTGCCCAGGGGCGGCCAGCGCGGCCTATCTCCGCTTCAAGGCGATGTACCCCGACAATGCGGCAGCCATGGATGCGCTGAATCCGATGGGCCGGACCGGCGACGTGGACAGCGACATCGCACCGGTGGCGCTGTTCCTGGCCAGCGACGACAGCCGCTATGTCACCGGCAACACGCTGTTCGTGGACGGCGGATCGCACATCAACGGCGTCGCCTGGGCCCCGGAGCCCGAAGAGGTCTGACGCCGACGACTGGCGCGAAAGGGCGTCGTCGGGGGAGGTGGGCATTTTGCCCGCTTTGCACCGTCGGCGCCCAGCCGCTACAGCAGCCCCATGACTCAGCCAGCCTATCCCGCCCTCCGCCTGCGCCGTCCGCGTCGCCATGGCTGGAGCCGCGCCATGTTCGCCGAAAACGTCCTGACGCCCGCCGACCTGATCTGGCCGGTCTTCATCGCCAATGGCGACGAGGTCGAGCCGATCGCATCGCTGCCCGGCATTTCGCGCTGGCCGATGGCGCAGATCGCGGCACGGGCGAAGGAGGCCCGCGATGCCGGTATCCCGTGCCTGGCGCTGTTCCCCAACACTCCGCGCGACAAGCGCAGCGACGATGGGCGCGAGGCGCTGAACCCCGACAATCTGATGTGCCGGGCGATCCGCACGATCAAGGACGCGGTGCCCGATATCGGCATCCTCACCGATGTCGCGCTCGATCCCTACACCACCCATGGCCATGACGGTCTGGTCGACGCGGGGGGGCATGTCCTCAACGATCCGACCAGCGAGGTTCTGGTCGGCCAGGCGATCGTTCAGGCCGAGGCGGGTAGCGATATCGTCGCGCCGTCGGACATGATGGACGGCCGCGTCGGCGCGATCCGGTCCGCCCTGGAGGCCGGCGGGCATGTCGATGTCCAGATCATGGCCTATGCCGCCAAATATGCTTCGGCCTTCTACGGTCCGTTCCGCGACGCGGTCGATACGCGTGGCCTGCTGAAGGGCGACAAGAAGGGCTATCAGATGAACCCGGCCAATGCCGAGGAAGCGCTGCGCGAAGTGGCGCTCGACCTCGCCGAGGGCGCGGACAGCGTGATGGTCAAGCCGGGCCTGCCCTATCTCGACATCGTCCGCCTCGTGAAGGAGCGGTTCGAAGTGCCGGTGTTCGCCTATCAGGTGTCCGGCGAATATGCGATGATCGAGCTGGCGGTCGCGGCCGGTGCCGCCGATCGCGACGCGATGGTGCTGGAGACGCTGATGGCGTTCAAGCGCGCAGGCGCCTCGGGCGTGCTCACCTATCATGCGCTGCATGCGGCGCGCCTGATGGGCGCATGATCGAGACCGGGCGACTGCGGCTGCGCGGCTGGATCGACACCGACAAGGCGCCCTTCCTCGCGATGTGTACGGATCCGGCGGTCATGGACTATCTCGGCCCGCCGCTGACGGCTGCCGATGTCGAGGCCCAGACCGCGCGCCAGAACGGCTTGCTGGCCGATCTCGGCCATTGCTTCTGGGCGCTCGAACGACGCGAGGATGGGGCCTTTCTCGGCTTCTGTGGATTGAAGCCCGGTGCGGTCGGGACGCCGATCGAAGGCCGCATCGAGATCGGCTGGCGTCTGGCCCAGCCCTATTGGGGCAAGGGCTATGCCCGCGAGGCGGCCGAGGCTTCGCTGGCATGGGGCTGGGAGACGCTCGCCGTCCCCGACATCTGGGCGATTACGGTTCTTGGCAACAGCCGCTCCTGGGGACTGATGGAGCGACTGGGCATGACCCGCCGGCCCGAGCTGGATTTCGATCATCCGCAGCCAGGCCTCGAGGATAGGCTCAAGCCGCATATCACCTATAGCATCGAAAGACCCTGATGAGCGCCGATACCACCGTCCTGACCTATGAAGGCATCACCCCGACCATCGACGAGACCGCCTTTCTCGCGCCTGGGGTGCGGGTGATCGGCGATGTTCATATCGGCGCGGAATCAAGTCTCTGGTACAATGTCGTCGTGCGGGGCGACGGCAATTATATCCGCATCGGCGCGCGCACCAACGTCCAGGACGGCAGCGTCATCCACATTTCGACCGGCACCCATCCGACGATCATCGGCGACGATGTGCTGATCGGTCATATGGCGATGGTCCATGGCTGCACCCTGCACGACCGCGCCTTCGTCGGCTTCGGATCGCTGGTGATGGACGGCTGCGTGATCGAATCGGACGCGATGCTGGCGGCGGGGGCGATGCTGACCCCCGGCAAGCGCATCCCGAGCGGCCAGCTGTGGAGCGGCCGCCCGGCCAGGTTCATGCGCGACCTGTCGCCCGAGGAGATGGCGCGGAACCAGAAGGGCGTTGCGTCCTATGTGGAGGAAGCGCGCAAGCACAAGCACGCTCTCGGGCAGGGGTAGACGGTATCGAATTATGTTCCATATTTGTTCTTGAAATGTAGGATACTTCAAGACAGTCTTATCTGCGTCCATGTTCGAAAGAGTGATGCGATGGGGCAGGATTCGACTGACAAGATTTATGTTATTCCTCATGGTTTCGTGACCGCGGATCCGGGGCGGAATCGATATGTTCGGCGACAGGGAACATCCATGGATTTGCCTCCCCGATTGAACGCTGAATATGGCCGCGACATCGCGGATCCCCGGAATGGGATCGATTGGATCGGTGTAGCGAAAGATTTGGCGATAATCGGAGTTGGTTCCATGCTTGCCGGTGTTCCGGCGACCATCCCGGTTGCGATGGGTGGCGCAGCATATTCCGGATTAGAGGCGTTCGACGAGCTCCATAGCTCCGATCGCAAGCAGAGGAGGTAGCCGTGCCCCTGAAGAAGCGTGCGATTTTTGGGATTGTAGTGACGATTCCCTTGCTCGCTCTCCTTCTTTTCGCACCCAGCCACAGTGATAGCCTGAATCATGTTTGTGCCGGCTATCTTTGCCTCTTCTGGGCCGGCTTCGCTTATACTGCGTGGAAGGAACGAAGGGCTGCCAATTCGCCGAGCCAGGCGGAGACGGATTAGTTCGACACGGGTAGAAGTATCGGCCTTCTACCTCTTCGCCACCGTTGCCGTCCTCGAAACCGGGGCCTATCTTGGCGCAATATCCGCATCGAGGTTCCCGTCACCATGTCCACCTATGAAGATCGTCTGAAGGCGCTCCGCGAAGAACTGGCGCGCCGCAAACTGGACGGTTTCGTCGTGCCGCTGACCGACGAGCATATGAGCGAATATGTCGGCGCCTATGCGCAGCGGCTCGCCTGGCTCACGGGCTTTCAGGGGTCGGCAGGCTCTGCCGTGGTGTTGCCGGCCGAGGCCGCGATCTTCATCGACGGGCGCTACACCTTGCAGGTGCGGGAGCAGGTCGACGGCAAGCATTGGAGCTATCAGTCGGTTCCGCAGACCAGCACGGCCGAGTGGCTGGAGGCGCATGCGCCGGACGGGGGACGGATCGGTTACGATCCCTGGCTGCACACCAAGGGTTGGGTGACGGCGGCGCGCAAGGCGCTCGCCGCGAAGGGCGCGGAGCTGGTCGCGGTCGACACCAACCCGGTCGATGCCATCTGGCCCGACCGTCCAATGCCGTCGAAGGCGCGGCTGGTTGTGCAGCCCGATGCCCTGACCGGCAAGTCCTCGGCCGCCAAGCGCGCCGACATCGCCGACTGGCTGACCGCCAGGAAGGCCGATGCGGCGGTGTTGTCGGCGCTCGATTCGATCGCCTGGGCCTTCAATATCCGCGGGCAGGACGTCGACCGGACCCCGGTCGCTCTCGCCTATGCCATCGTCCATGATGACGCGACCGCCGATCTCTACGTTGCGCCGGACAAGATCGACGACGCGGTGCGCGCCCATCTCGGCAACGGCGTGCGGCTGCATGACCGTGCGGCGTTCGAAGTCGCGCTCAGGGCGATGGACGGCAAGACCGTCGCCGCCGACCCCGAGCGGGCGGTGGCGGCGATCTTCGAGGCGCTGCAGGCAGGTGGTGCGAAGCTGATCGAGGAACGCGATCCCGTGGTGCTGCCCAAGGCGATCAAGAACGGGGTCGAGATCGCGGGGCACAAGGCCGCGCAGGCGCGCGACGGCGCCGCGCTCAGCCGCTTCCTGCACTGGCTGTCGGTCGAGGCGCCCAAGGGTGGGCTCGACGAGATTGCGGCTTCGGACAAGCTGCAGGCGCTGCGCGCCGAGGGCGGGCTGTTGCGCGACCTGTCGTTCGATACGATCTCGGGCGCGGGCCCTAATGGCGCGGTGGTCCACTATCGGGCGAGCGACGAAACCAAGCGCACCTTGGAGCTTAACTCGCTTTATCTGGTCGATTCGGGGGGGCAATATCAGGACGGTACCACCGACGTGACCCGCACTGTGGCGATCGGTACGCCGACCCAGGAGATGCGCGATCGCTATACCCGGGTGCTGAAGGGCCATGTCGCGATCGCCCGCGCCGTCTTCCCGCGGGGCACGCGCGGCGGACAGCTCGATATTCTCGCGCGCCAGCATCTGTGGGCGGTGGGGCTCGATTACGCGCATGGCACCGGCCACGGCGTCGGCGCCTATCTGTCGGTCCATGAGGGGCCGCAGCGGATCGCGACCTTCGGCGGCGGCGACGAACCGCTCCAGGCAGGCATGATCCTGTCCAACGAGCCCGGCTATTACAAGACGGGCGAATATGGGATTCGGATCGAAAATCTGATCCTCACCGTGCCCGTCGCCATCGACGGGGCAGAAAAGGACATGTTCGGCTTCGAGACGCTGACATTCGCGCCTTATGATCGGTCGCTCATCGACGTTTCGATGCTCGACTCCGGGGAGATCGCCTGGATCGACGGCTATCACGCCAAGGTACAGGAGATCGTCGGACCGCAGCTGGACGGAGACAGCGCGGCGTGGTTGCGAGACCGTACAGCACCACTGCTTGTAAGCGACACGGCCCCCGAATAAAACCGACTGCCGGTACGACGAGTCGAACGTTTTCGCCGGTCGGGCCGTATTGCCCGGTTGCTTGGCAGGGGGGAAGCGCTGAGGCGCAAAATGAAGCCGTTGGGCCGGATCATGATCTGTCTCCTCATCATGCCTATGGCCTGGACGGCTGTCGGTGGGGCAGCCCCGCTATGGACTGCGCAGGATCTTGGCGAGCGGCTTCTCGCCGCGCATAATGCCGAGCGGGCCCGCCTGGGCATTCCGCCGCTCATATGGAGCGACAAGCTGGCAAGGCAGTCGCGCGAATGGGCGCTGCAGCTCACTTTGATCGACGGACTCGAGCACAGCGACACCGCCGACTATGTCGATCCGACCGATGGCGAGGAGGGCGAGAATCTCTGGCGCGGGACGAAGGGCTATTACACGCCCGAGCAGATGGTGAACCTGTGGGTCGACGAGCGGAAAATCTTCGTCAACGGCCCGTTCCCCCGGAACAGCACCACCGGCCAGTGGCGCGACGTCGGCCATTATACCCAGCTGATCTGGCGATCGACCACCGAGGTCGGCTGCGCCATCGCCAGCAGCGAGGAGGATGAGGTTCTGGTGTGCCGCTACCTAGAAGGCGGCAATGTGATCGGCGAAAAGCCCTACTGACCAGGTTTTTCCGGGCCTTCGTCCGGCTCGCCCTCCGATGCGTTACCGTCGTCCAGCCCCCGCGCCTGGGCCTTGCGCCGGTGCAGGTTGGCGCGAAGGGCCTGCGCCAGTCGCGCGGCGCGCTCGTCGGTCGGCTTGGGTTCGGGCTTCTTCATCGTGCGATCGATAGACTTATCTAAAGATGATCGGCAAGCCGCCTTGACGTGGGCCGCAGCATTGTCCATAGGCCCGCCACACCGCCGGAGATTAGCTCTCCGGCATGCCCGCAAATGCTGGCAGTGCTGCCGTAGCTCAGTGGTAGAGCGCATCCTTGGTAAGGCTGAGGTCGTGAGTTCAATCCTCACCGGCAGCACCACTCACTTTCGGGTCGAGTGACTTTGAGAGACCGGTTGAAAGGTCTCCCTGAAAGGCCCGGAGTTTCGGGGCGTTTTCCACCCAAGCTGAAAAGTCAGGACAGAGACCGCCGCGTTTTGGGCGAAATCTCCGCTTTTTCGGGTATCGTCTCTGGTGGCTCAAACCCTGTCCTGAGATTTCGATGGCACCTCCCGCCGTAAAAGCCGACGTCCCACAGGGTTGATCCGATACCTGAAAGCCGCCATTCGTTCATCTCGCTGCCGAGGTGTTCCAAGGACGACTAGGCGCTCTCGCTGTGGGGAGCCGGAAATTGCGCGAATGCCGAGAGACCCAGCCGATAGCACTCAATGACGAAGTCCAGGAAATTAGCTTGTTCGATGACTAAGGGTATATGAGCTGCTGCCGGTTTGGCGGACACCGAGATAGGCTCATTCAGGCTACACCAGCTTCCATTTCGAAGTCGATGGGGCTGAGGTAACCCAGGGTCGAGTGTCGCCGGGTCGGGTTGTAGAAGCATTCGATGTAATCGAACACGTCGGCCTTCGCCTGGCCCCTCGTTCGGTAGACCTTCTTCCCGATCCGCTCGGCCTTGAGCGAGGAGAAGAAGCTTTCCATGGCAGCATTATCCCAGACATTGCCGGACCTGCTCATCGAGCAGGTAACGCCGTTATCGGCCATGAGCCGCTGGAACTGCTCGCTAGTATACTGGCTGCCTTGGTCCGAGTGGTGCAGCAGGGCATCAGGCTTGCCGCGCCGCCAGATCGCCATGATGAGGGCATCGATGACGAGCTGGGCGGTCATCGTGTCGCTCATCGACCAGCCTACCACCCTACCGCGGTCCAGATGTAGGTGAAGTCGGCCACCCATTTCTGGTTGGGCCTGTCGGCCGTGAACTGGCGATCCAGTACATTGCCGGCGATGACCGAGCGTTCACCATGGTCCTTGGGTAGACCGCGACGGCGCGGCCTGGCTCGGAGACCCTGCTGGCGCATGAGGCGTTCGATCCGATGCAGGCCGCACGATATGCCTTCGGCCAGGAGGTCGTGCCAGACGCGGCGAGCGCCGTAAGTGCGGTAGCTGCCGACATGACTGGCCCTGACCCGGGCACCGATCGCATCATCATCCCGCGCGCGCTGCGATGGCGCACGGATGAGCCAGGCATGGAAGCCGCTCCGGAGCGGTGGCGGCGCCCGCAGAGCACTATTTGCAGGCACCGCCGCCTGTCCAGCCTTTCCAGCCGGGGCCGCGCACCACACGACCGGGCTTGGCGCCGGTATGTTCGCCGTCGCGCACCACCTGCACGCCGTTGACGAAGACCGCCCGCATGCCGGTCGCATATTGGGCGGGCTTGTCGAACGTCGCATTGTCGCGGATCGTTTTGGGATCGAAGATCGCCAGATCGGCGAAATAGCCGGGCCGCAGCGCGCCGCGTTCCTTGAGACCCAGATTTGTCGCGGGTAGGGTGGTCAGGCGGTGGACCGCACTTTCCAGCGTCGTCATCTTCTCGTCGCGGACATAGCGACCGAGCAGCCGGGCGAAATTGCCATAGGCGCGCGGATGGTCCTGGGATTGCAGGAAAACGCCTTCGCTGGCGGGCGCGCCGGCATCCGATCCGAACGACATCCAGGGTAGGGCGACCTGACGGCGGACGTTCGCCTCGTCCATCATGAAATAGGCGGTCCCCACGCGGCTGCCGTCCGCGATCACCAGGTCCATCGCGGTGTCCTCGGGCGAGGTGCCGCGCAGGCGCGCGACCTCGGCGAGTGTCTTGCCGGTATATTGCTTGAGTGCGGGGTTCTTGAAACCAATCAGCAGCAGCTTCTCCGGGGTCCCCGCCGAATGGTACAGATTTTCCCAGCCCTTGCCCGGCCCCTTCATTTCGGTCGCAACCCGCGCGCGGATTGCGGGGTCCTTCAGCCGCGCGGCCCATTGCTCATAGCCGCCGGACTGCACCCAGGTGGGCATCGACGCATCGAGACCGGTGGCGCCGGCGGCATAGGTGTACATGTCGGTGGTGATGCGCAGGCCCTCGCGTCGGGCCGCTTCGATTTTCGACACGACGGTGTCGAGCTTGCCCCAATTGTCCTTGCCCGCAAGCTTCAGGTGGAAGATCTCGGCCGGGGCGCCGCTCTTGCGGCTGATCTCGATCAGCTCATCGACCGCCGGCAGGATGTTGTCGCCCTCCGATCGCATGTGGCTGATGTAGATGCCGCCGCATTTGCCGGCCTCGGTGGCCAGCGCGATGAGTTCCGGCGTCTTCGCATATGTGTCGGGCGCGTAGATCAGCGAGGAAGCGACACCCATCGCGCCTTCGGTCATCGCCTCGTGCACGAGCGCGCGCATGCGGGCGAGCTGTTCGGGTGTCGGCTGGACGTCATCTTCGCCCAGCTCGTTCACGCGCACCTGGCCCGCGCCGACGAAGGAGGCGACATTGGGCGAGACGCCCTTTGCAACCACGGTGTCGAGATAGCCGCCCAGCGTGGTCCAGGTGATCGGATATTTGATGTCGCCCTGGCGCTGCAATTCGAGCGCCGTCATTTTTGCGGTGAGCGGCCCCATCGACGCGCCTTCGCCCATCACTTCCAGGGTCACGCCCTGCAGGATATCGGACATGCCGCGGCCGTCCTCGAGCAGCGTAACCGGCGACCAGCTGAGCATGTTGATGAAGCCCGGAGCCACCGCCAGCCCGCGCGCGTCGACAACCTTCGCCGCCGTCGCGCCGGAAGCGCCATGGGTGACCGCGACCACGCGGTCTTCGCGGATCACGACATCGCCCTCGAACGGCGCGCCGCCGCTGCCGTCATAGATGGTGCCGCCCGAGATCAGGACGTCCGCCGGGACCTTCATCGTCGGTCCGCTGTCCGCCATCGCGGCGGTGGCAAGGCCCAGCGCGAGTGCCGTCAGGCCGATGCGAGCAAGGGCGTGTTTCCGCGAACCGAGCGAATTTCTCATCGAATGTCTCCTGAACCAGTTCCTGTTGCTCGACGCGCTCGCGTCTATTTCCAGGTCGCGCCGAGAAGGCGGCGGAAATTGCCCCCCAGAACCCCGGTGATCTGTTCGTTGCTATGGCCGCGGCGTATCATCTCCTCGACCAGGTTGTACATCTTCAGCGGATCGTCGAACCCGTCGGTGTCGATCTTGTCGCGGAAGGCGTAGCTTCCCTTGTAGCCGGCCTTCAGCTTGGCATAGGCGGTCGGCTCCATGTCGTCATAACCATAGAGATCGGCATCCGAGCCGATGCCGACTTTGTCGTATCCGATCAGCTTGCCGACATGATCGATCTGATCGACGATGTTGGTGACGTTCGTGGGTTCCTGCGCGGTCAGGAAGTTGCGCACGCCGGTGATGCCCATGACGCCGCCCTTCGCGCCCAGCGCCTTGATCGCCTCGTCGGTCTTGGTGCGCGGGTGATTGTTGAGTGCGCGGCAATTGCTGTGGGTGAAGGCGATCGGCCCCTTCGCAGCCGCGATTGCGTCCAGCGTGGTCTTGTCGCCGCAGTGGGAGGTATCGACCAGCATGCCGATCTTGTTCATTTCCTCGACGATGCTGACTCCATAATCGGAAAGGCCGCCGTCAATTCGGTCGGTACAGCCCGCTCCGATCATGTTCTGGCTGTTATAGGTCAGCTGCGAGACGCGCTGGCCCAGCTGGTAGAAGGTCTTGACGTCAGCCGTGCTGCGGAAGTGGTCGGAATTCTGAAGGCCCATGATTACCGCGATCCGGTCGTCGGCCTTGGCCGTGTCGAGATCCCCCGCCGTGCCGACGCCGGTAAAGACATGGCCGTTGCGCGCTACGAAGCCGGTCCAGGAAAGGAGCCACTGCATGACGGAGGTGTAGGCGTCGACGCCACCGACGCCGACCGCATTGTGGAAGGCGGTGATGCCGCTTGCGCGGAAATCGGCTGCCCATTTCTCGCTCATCGGCTCCGCAAAGACTTCGGGGCGGAAATCGAGGGTCAGCGGCCCGAGCATGTCGATAACGATCGATCCCTTGACCAGATCGACGACCCGCCGGGCATAACGGCGAGGGGAGGCCGCATGCGCCTGATAGAGCCCGCTGTTGACCATCGGAAAGGCGAGTGCGGTCGCCGCGGACGCCCCGGCGAGAATCTGACGCCGCGACAATCCGGTTTTATCAAGCATGGCTCTCTCCATCGATACTGGTTCGAATTGAGTTTGCCGAGAATATTTATGCCTGTATAGAGAAATAATGGCTAATATGAAAACATTCCCCATCCCCTCCACTTGCTTCGCAGCCAGGCTGAAGCCGAAGTGGCGGGACCGGTCCCTGTCTGGTGCGATCGCCGCGATCCTGTTGCTGGCGCCCGTGATGAACCCACCGGCCGCGAGCGCGAAGCCGGCGGAGGCCGAGGCGGCCATCCGCGCGGATCGGGTTCGGTTGGAGGGCCTTCAGGATTTCATCGACGGTGTGGTGGCGCAGCAGATCGCGACTCGCGAGGTCGCGGGCGCCGTCGTTACCGTCGTTCATCAGGGCAAGGTGCTGTTTACGCGCGGCTATGGTTTCGCCGATGTCGATCGTGGGATCGCGGTCGACCCCCAGCACACGCTGTTCCGTCCGGGATCGGTGTCCAAATTGTTTACGTGGGCCGCGCTGATGCAGCAGGTGGAGGCCGGGAAGGTCGATCTCGACGCTGACGTGAACCGCTATCTCGACTTCGCGATCCCGCCGTTCGCCGGCAAGCCGATCCGGGTGCGCGATCTCTTTGCTCATGCGGTCGGCATGAGCGACCTGTCGTATGACGAAAAGCAATGGGCGAAGCAGGAGCCTTATCAGACATTTCTGAAGGGGCATGTCCCGGCCCGCCTATGGCCGGCTGGCGGCGAGATTTCCTATTCCAACTACGGCGCGGCGCTGGCGGGCTATATCGTCGAGCGGGTGTCCGGAGAGGCCTATCCCGACTATGTCGAGCGGCATATTTTTTCGCCGCTCGACATGACGAATACGACCTTTCGCGAGCCGCTGACCGGCGACAATGCGGCGCATATGGCGCTGGGCTATGATCTGGTCGACGGGCGATTCAAGGCCAAGCCTTACGAGCGCTACGGCAAGATCATGCCGGCCGGATCCGCCGCAGCGACCGCGCCAGACATGGCGCGCTTCATGCTGGCGATGCTGAACGGTGGCGCGCTGGGGCAGGTCCGCATCCTCACGCCCGAATCGGTACGCTTTCTGGAAAGCGATTCGATCGCGAATGCGCCGCATCTGCCAGGCATGGCGCATGGCTTCATGGTCGCGCGCGCAGCCGGGCCACGGATGGTCGGCCATGGCGGCAACACCGCGGACTTTCATTCCTATCTGGTCCTCGCGCCCGAGGCAGATTTCGGTTTCTATGT
The DNA here is from genome assembly GCA_040387595.1 of Pseudomonadota bacterium. Taxonomy (GTDB): domain Bacteria; phylum Pseudomonadota; class Alphaproteobacteria; order Sphingomonadales; family Sphingomonadaceae; genus Rhizorhabdus. The sequence goes on along the minus strand of JAZKDN010000014.1, from coordinate 99,603 downwards.
ATCGATGACCGGCGGGGCGGGCAGCTATGGCGCGCGCACCGAACTCAGCAACGCGGTGATCGGACAGATATTTCCTCAGTCTCTCACGCCGCGCTGGACCAAGGCCGGTGCTCTGCCACCGGTCGGCACCTATCGCGTCAACCGGCGCGATTATGCGAAGCCGGCCGATCCCGCCGGGGATCTCAAGCTTTCCGCGCGCGGCGTTCACGGCGTGCAGATCGAGACAAAGGCCGGCAAGAGCTATTGGGAGCAGATCGGGCCGGGACTTTACGAGCAGGTGACCGGGGCACGTCAGGGCGGACCCTATGACCAGCTCGAATTCTACGGACCGCCGGCCGATCGACGGCTGTCCTTCGCCTCGCAACCGCATGTCGCCTATCATCTGGTTCCGGCACCGGTCTCTCGCAAAAAGCGCTGAGATCGGTGATTCCAGCAATGTCTTTCTCAGAACGATAATTCTCTATAATGATAATCTTGTCTTATTAGGGATTGTATTGTCGTTATTCCCGTGTTCATATCCTCCCCGGGTTGAATCGAAGCGTAGGGTCCCCGTCTGGCAAAATGGCGAAAGATCGCAGGCTAGGCTGGGGGTGCTCTTCGCGGGTGCAAAGGGGTCTGAATATGAAGTCCAACCATTTTCTCTGGTTCGCAGGAAGCGCCTTGTCGGTGCTCGGCAGTGCATCGGCCGCATGGGCGCAGCAGCCCGAAGAGCCCAGGGAGAAGGACATCATCGTCACCGGGTCGCGCATTCAGCGTCAGGGCTTCGATGCGCCGACGCCGACGACGGTCATCGGTGTGGCGGAGCTGCGCCAAGGCGATCGGCCGAGCCTGGCGCAGGCGCTCAACGACATTCCTCAGTTCCGGCCCACGCTGACGCCGGAGACCACGACCGGCAATACCACCGCCGCGGCATCGCCGGCGGATTTGCGCGGCCTTACGTCAGTTCGCACACTGACCCTGTTGGATGGCCATCGATTCACGGGCAGCGCCGACCTCAACGCCGTTCCGCAAAACGTCATCAAGCGGGTCGATGTCGTCACCGGCGGTGCATCGGCGGCCTGGGGATCGGGTGCTGTCGCGGGCGTCGTCAATGTCATCCTCGATGATGAGATGATCGGCTGGAAAATGGGTGCGACGACGGGCATCTCCTCGCGCGGGGATGGTCACCGCTATGGCGGCGATATCGCCTGGGGCACGAAGTTCGCCGACGGCCGCGGGCATTTCATGATCGCGGGCGAGTATCAGGACAATAAGGGCGCCTTCGACCGCAGGTCGCGTCCCAGCCTCAATTCGGGGCTGTTCCAGCGCGCGGACGGCCAGCTCGTCCTGGCCGAGGACGTCAATTTCACCATCCTCAATCGCGGTGGTTCGATTCTGCGCCTGAACGCTACGCCCTACAATCTCAGCTTCAATCCGGACGGTTCGGTCGGTCCGTTGCCGCTGGGTAGCCAGACCAACGGTCAGCTGACGATCGGCGGCGGTGGCCAGAACGTCTATGATTACGTCTCCGTCAGCACGCCCTATGAGCGCACCAACATCTTTTCTCGCGTCAGCTATGATCTGACCGACAACCTCAACCTGTGGATCAACGGCAGCTACAACCGGATGACCGCCAGGTTCGGTTTCTTCCCGGAAACGCCGATATCGGTCATCATGCCGGACAACGCCTTCCTGACGGCCACCGCGAAGTCGCAGCTGGCGGCGGCGGGCGTTTCCGGCCCGTTCATCCTGGGCCGCATCCTCGACGATGTCGGTCCCGACGGTCTTCTGACGTTCGGCTATACCCGCCGCAATCTGGAGGGCGCCATCGGCCTCGACGGGACGTTCGGCGAAGGGTGGAACTACCGGGCCTATTACGACCATGGCGAGCTGCGCAACGCACAGTCGCTGTCCAACCAGCGGATCACCGCCAATTTCAATAAGGCGATCGATTCCGTGCTGGTGGGCGGTAGCCCGGTCTGTCGCGTGAACGCGGATGCGAACCCGGCGAACAATGATGCTGCCTGCGTCCCGATCGATATCCTGGGTAACGGCAAGATAACCGACGCCGGCCGCGCTTATGCATTCGGCACGGGTGCCGCGACCACGACCACCAAGCTCGACACCACGGGCTTCAGCCTGAGCGGGCAGCCCTTCTCGACCTGGGCAGGGCCGATCGATATCGCGCTGGGCGCTGATCTCCGCTGGGAAGAGTTCGTCACCAACAAGATCGATGCCCTGTCTGCGGCGCGTGCGCTCGGAACGTTGAATTATGCCGCGACGAATGGCGGCTTCAGCGTCAGGGAATTCTTCGGCGAGATCAACGTACCGCTGCTCGACGTCGAGCATACGGCCAAGCTGGAGGTGAACGGCGCGGCGCGCTATTCCGATTACAGCACCAGCGGTGGCATCTGGACCTGGAAGGCCGGCGGCACGTTGCGGATCGTCGATGATTTCCTGTTCCGGGCGGTCTATTCGCGAGACATACGGTCACCCAGCATCAACGAATATTTCCTGGGTCGCAGCACCAATATCGGCAACGTCCAGGATCCCTTCAACAACAACTCGCTGGCGCTGAACGTCATCAGCTACACGGGTGGCAACCGCGATCTCGATCCGGAAATCTCCCATACGCTGACATTGGGTGGATCCTACTCGCCCCATTATATTCGCGGCCTCCGCCTGTCGGTCGACTATTACACGATCAAGATCGATGATGTCATCGTGACCCTTGCGCCGCAGGACGTGCTCAACCTGTGCGCCGCTGAGGCGGCCGGCGACAATCTGTGCGGCGGACTGATCGAGCGCGATGCCAATGGCGGCCTGGTCTCGGTGCTCCGAACCTTCCGCAACCTGGCCCAGTACAAGACCAAGGGGCTGGATATCGAGGCCTCCTATCAAATGCCGCTCGGCGCAGGCAAGGTTAGCGTCCGCGCACTCGCCACCCATGTCATTGAGCTGCTAATCGACGACGGTGTCCGGACGATCGACCGTGCGGGGATCGTCGGTGGCGAAACCACCTTCTCCACGCCGAAATGGCGGGCGACGGGGACGGTCGGCTATGACGACGACAACTTCGGCGCGGACCTGAGGGCCCGCTATGTCAGCGGCGGAAAATACACCTTCCAGGTTGGCCCGAACGGGCAGCTGCCGCTGAACAACGACATCAGCAGCCGGACCTACTTCGACCTGGGCGTCCGCTTCAAGGTCGGGAACTTCACGGTGTTCGGCAACGTCAACAACCTGTTCGACCGTGATCCGCCGATGTCGCAATATACGAGCATCAACTATGACGTGATGGGCCGCTATTTCTCTGGCGGCGTCAGGTTGAACTTCTGAACGCGCGTGCTTTTGACGGCATAGCGACGGGCGGCGGCACGGTTTCCCCCGACAGCCGCCGCCCGGAATTTCCGACGGGCGCTGGGCCCGCAGACAGGATCCGATCGGATCGAAGGAGCATCGGCCCATGAACGGCTTTCCCATCTTGCACCGGACTCTGATCCGGCGCCTCCTGGCAGGGGCGCTGATACTGTCCGGACCGGCCGCGACGGGCGCCGTCGCGGCCCAGGGGGCGGGGGCGATCGACGCCTATGATCTCGTCATCGCCGGGGGACGGGTGATCGATCCCGAAAGCGGGCGCGACGAGTTCGCCGACGTCGCGGTGAAGGACGGCCGTATCGTCGCCATTTCCGCCAGCCCGCTCAAGGGCGGCACGCGGATCGATGCGAAGGGCATGGTCGTGTCGCCGGGATTCATCGATCTGCACGCCCATGGCCAGGATCCGGTGGCGGAGAAATTGCAACTGCTCGACGGTGTGACGACGGCGATCGACATGGAGATCGGCACCATTCCGGTCGCAAGCCTCTATGGGGCGATGCAGGGGAAGGCGCTGATCAATTTCGGCGCCTCGGCATCGCATATCTGCGCCCGGCTCGAGGTGATGTCGGGCAAGCGCTGCGAGGGCTCGGCCAGTCACCAGGTCGCCGCCGATCCCGGCATGCTGCAGACCAGTGCCGATCCCGAGCAGGAGCGGCGGATCACGGAAATCATGGATCGGGAGATCGCGGCGGGCGCGCTCGGTTACGGCCTTGGCATCGAATATGTGCCGGGCGTGGGGCGGCGCGAGATTTTCCGCATCTTCCAGGCGGCGGCGAAGACGGGCGCGCCGGTTTTCACCCATGTGCGCAGCCGGCCGCTCGATAGGGCCAGCGGCGTGCCGATCGCGGTGGTGCAGGAGGTCATCGCTGACGCCGCGGCGACGGGGGCGTCTCTCCAGATCGTCCATATCGCCTCGACCGGGCTGCGCGATGTGCCGACCCTGATCGAACTGATCAAGGGTGCGCGCGCGCATGGCGTGGATGTTACGACAGAGGTCTATCCCTATCAGGCCGGCAGCACGGCCATCGGATCGAGCTTCTTTTCCGACGGTTGGCAGACGCGCAATGGTGCGACCTACGGCGATGTCCAATGGCCGGCCACCGGCGAACGCCTGACCGAGGAAAGCTTCAACCGCTATCGCAAGGAGCAGCCGGGCGCGGCGGTCGTCATCCATGTCATTCCTGCCGAGGCGGTGGACCAGGCGGTCGCCGATCCGGTGGTCAGCATCGCGTCGGACGGCATGCCGTGGACTACGGCGGGGGAGCATCCGCGCGGCGCGGGCACCTTCTCGCGCGTGCTGGGCGTCTATGTGCGGGAGCGCAGACTGCTCGATCTCAAGACCGCCCTGGCGAAGATGACGATCATGCCGGCGCGCAGGCTGCAGGCGGTTTCGCCGCAGATGGCGCGCAAGGGGCGGATCGCCGTGGGCGCCGACGCGGACATCACGATCTTCGACCCTGCCAAGATCAAGGATAGCGCGACATTCGATCGGCCGATGCAGGCATCGGTCGGCATTCGCTATGTCCTGGTCGGCGGTACGGTGATGGCGCGCGACGGGCGGGTGACGGCGGGACAGTTTCCCGGCCAGGCCATCCGCAGCGCATTGAACCGGTGATGGTGGTGTCAAACGAGTAGCCAGAGTGCCGTTCGGCCGACGATGGCCGGACCGGTTTGCAAGACAGGGGAGCGGGATCATGCGATTGATGAAATATCTTGTTGCCGGCGCATTGGCGCTGGTCGGCGGGGTGACGATAGCACAACAGGCGCAGGTCGACGCCCCGGCGCTCGCGCCGCAGCAGGCGGCGAAGCCTGTCACCGCCGTACCGACCGCGCCCGCTAGTCCGACCGGCCTGCATGATCTCGACAAGACCGACGTCGATGCCTGGCTGGACGGTTTCCTGCCCTATGCGCTCTCGCGCGGCGACGTGGCCGGCGCGGTCGTCGTCGTCGTGAAGGACGGACAGGTGCTGACGCAGCGTGGTTTCGGCTATGCCGATGTCGCGGCTCGCAAGCGCGTTGATCCCGAGACCACCTTGTTTCGCCCCGGCTCGGTGTCGAAGCTCTACACATGGACGGCCGTGATGCAGCAGGTCGAGGCTGGGAAGCTCAGGCTCGATGCCGACATCAACGCCTATCTCGATTTCAAGATTCCGCCTTATAAAGGCAAGCCGATCACGCTGCGCGACATCATGACGCACACGGCCGGTTTCGAAGAGGCCGGTCGCGACCTGATTACCCCGAAGAACACGCCGCCGCTCGATGTCGTGCTCAAGCGCTTCATACCCTCTCGCGTCTATGCTCCCGGCTCGACGCCCGCTTATTCCAACTATGCGACGGCACTGGCCGGCTATATCGTGCAGCGCGTGTCGGGGATGCCGTTCGACGATTATATCGAACGCAACATTTTCCAGCGGCTGGGCATGAAATATGCCAGCTTCCGCCAGCCTCTGCCTGCCCGTCTCCAGCCCTATATGGCCAAGGGCTACAAGGTCGGGTCGAGCGAAGCCAAACCGTATGAGATCGTATCGCTGCCGCCCGCCGGCAGTTCGGCGATCAGCGGCGGCGACATGGCGAAATTCATGATCGCGCATCTTGCCGATGGTGGCACGCTGCTCAAGCCGGCCACGGCCAGGCTGATGCACTCGCCCGCGAACGAACCATTGCCTGGTCTCAATCACATGATGCTGGGTTTCTACGAGCAGAAGGTCAACGGCCAGAGCGCGATTGCCCATGGCGGAGACACGCTGTGGTTCCATTCGAACCTGGTGCTGTTCCCCGCCAAGAATGTCGGCATCTATATCTCGATGAATAGCCAGGGGAAGGACGGCGCGGTTAGCGCGATCCGTACCAGCCTCTTCCGGGATTTCGCCGACCGGTACTTCCCTGGGCCCGCATCCGCCGCGCCAAAGGAACTGCCGACGGCCAAGGCGCACGCCGCGATGGTCGCGGGCACCTACGCCACCAGCCGCGCCGCGGTGAACAATTGGGCAGCGATGATGGGGTTCGTCGGCCAGATGAAGGTCGCGACCGACAAGGACGGCAAACTGACCGTTCCCACGTTCAAGACCATCGGCGGCGCCGAGCGGAAATGGGTCGAGGTCGCCCCGTTCATCTGGCAATCTGCGACCGATGGCGACCAGTTCGCCGCCAAGGTCGAAGGCGGCAAGGTAGTGCGCGTGTTCTACGGTCCGGTCGCGCCGATCATGGTGTGGGATGCCGTCCCCTGGTACAAGGACACCGCCTGGCTGATGCCGCTGGCTATCGCGAGCCTCGTCATCATCGCCCTGACCGCCTTGGCCTGGCCGATCGGTGCGATCAATCGCAGGCGCTATGGCACCAAGCTGACGCTGACTGGAGGCGATCGTCATGCCTATCTGGCGGTGCGTATCGCCGCCTGGCTGGTGTTCGTGGTCCTGGGCAGCTGGATGCTGGTGATTACCAAGATCGGCGACTTCGTGACGCTGGCGGGGTTGATCTGGACAAACGAAATCCTGGGAACCCTGCTGTTCTTCGGCTTTGTCGGCATCGCCGCCTGGAACGTCATGCTGGCGTGGCAGGCCAAGCGCGGCTGGTTCTCCAGATTGTGGAGCATCCTGCTTCTGCTGGCCACGGCGGTGATGCTGTGGGTCGCTCTGGCCTTCAACCTGATCAGCTTCGGCGCAAACTGGTAGAACCGGAAGGGCGGCGATCGAACGAGAGCCGGTCGCCGCCCGTTCCACCGAACTGTCCCTGCATCGCGCCCGAATATCGGGTGTCCGATCATCCTATCACTTCGGAGTGTGTAAGCGTGACCAGCCTTTTGTCCCTCGACGTACAGGTGGAGCGGCTTGCCTTCACGGCGCCCTTCCGCATTTCCGGCTATGTCTTCGATGGCCTGGACTGCATCGTCGCGACCTTGTCCGATGGTGCGCATCGGGGGCGCGGCGAGGGGGACGGCGTCTATTATCTCGATGACAAGGTCCCGCATATGCTGGCCGAGCTGCAGCGGGTGCGCCCGCAGATCGAAGCCGGCCCCAGTCGCGAGGAGCTCCGCTTCATCCTGCCAGCTGGAGGCGCCCGCAACGCAGTCGACGCGGCGCTGTGGGAGCTCGAAGCCAAGCGCGTCGGCAAGCCCGTCTGGGCGCTGGCCGGACTTGAGGCGCCCCGTCCGGTTGTGACCACCTTCACGCTGGGCGCCGACGAGCCGGCGACGATGGCGCAGGCGGCGGTAGCCTTTGGCGCGGTCCAGGCGATCAAGATCAAGCTGACCGGCGACCTCGATCTGGATATTGCGCGGGTCGATGCCATCCGGGCGGCGCGACCAGACGTCTGGCTCGGTGTCGACGCCAATCAGGGGTTCGGGATTGGCGAACTGGATGCTTTGGTAGCGGCGATGACGGCTGCGAGAGTGTCGTTGATCGAACAGCCTCTGGCGCGCGGTCGCGAGGCCGATCTCGACGGCTATCGCTCGCCGATACCGATCGCTGCCGATGAAAGCGCGCTGACGCTGGACGATGTGCCCGGCTTGGTCGGGCGCTTCGACGTCGTCAATATCAAGCTCGATAAATGCGGCGGCCTGACCGAGGGGCTGATGATCGCCCGCGCGGCCCGAGAAGCGGGGTTGGGTGTGATGGTCGGCAATATGGGAGGTTCCAGCCTCAGCATGGCCCCCAGCTTCGTGCTGGGGCAGCTGTGCGACATCTGCGATCTCGACGGTCCGATCTTCCTGCAACAGGATCGCCAGCCCGCCATTCGCTATGACGCTGGCGAGGCTTGGTGTGACGATGATGTCTGGGGGCATCAAGCCTGCGTCGTCGCATGATCGACCGCTACGAACCGGGGTTCGTCGCTTCCTCTGGCGAAATCGGATAATCGTCTGTAAATTCTCTAATCAGGATATTATATCCTGAATGGCAAATTGTTGGATTTTAGATATGTCGATTCAAATGGGCGGTTTCGATCTGGCGGCACTTGTCCTGCCGCAGCCCTATCTCCTTTTCCTGGGCGATGCCACGAACCCCGGCTTCGCGAAGACGGCGCTCGGTTTGGCAGACTGGGCACCGCATCTCTGCGTCGGCGAATATGGAGTGGGCGGCCACACGGTCACCGCCGGTTTGCCGTTTATGACCCCCAAGGATGCCTATGAAAATGGCGCCCGCGCACTGGTGATCGGCGTCGCCAATGCCGGCGGCATCATTCCCGACCAGTGGATGGGCGCGCTGGTCGAGGCACTCGAAGCCGGGCTCGATCTGGTGAGCGGCATGCATGCGAAGCTCGAGAGCTTTCCGCGGCTTGCCCGCGCCGCGCTGGACCATGGCCGGCAGTTGATCGACGTCAGTACGCCGCCATCGGGCATCCCCATCGGCACGGGACGCAAACGCAGTGGCAACCGTCTTCTGACGGTTGGGACGGATTGTGCGCTCGGCAAGAAATATACGGCGCTGGCGATTGCCGAGGGTTTCAAGGCGCGAGGGATCGCCGCCGATTTCCGCGCTAGTGGCCAGACCGGCATTATGATCGCAGGCGCGGGCATGCCGATCGACTCGGTCGTGGCCGATTTCCTGGCGGGGGCGGCTGAAGTGCTTAGCCCCGATGCCGCACCGGATCATTGGGACGTGATCGAGGGGCAGGGGTCACTGTTTCAGCCCGCTTATGCCGGCGTGTCGCTGGGTCTGCTGCACGGCAGCCAACCCGATGTCTTCGTGGTCTGTCACATGGTCGGCCGCGACCATATCCTGGGAATACCGGGTCTCGCATTGCCATCGGTCCAGTCAGTGATCGATCTGACGGTTCTACACGGACGGCTGACCAATCCGGCCATTCGCTGTGCGGGTATCAGCCTCAACACGGCATCGCTGGACGAAGCCGCGGCGGCCGAGGAGATCGACCGCCTGACTGGCGAGCTGGGTTATCCGGTCGCCGATCCCATTCGGCGCGGTCCCGCCTTCGATCGCCTGCTGGACGCCTGCCTCGCATGACCGGTTGCGTGCTGGTGACGCTCGGCACCCCCCGGCGGGCACGGCGCTCCGATCCCGAAAAGGAGGTTTGATGAGGCGTCTGCTTCTGATCCTGGCGCTTGCATCGACCGCCGCGCAGGCTGCGCCGCCGCAGGGCTTCAACGCTCGGGTCGAGGCGCTGCGCAAGCAAGCCGGCGTTCCCGGCATGGGCATCGCGATCGTCGAGGGCGGCAAGACCGTGCTGGCGGCGGGCTATGGCGTCAAGCGCCTCAACGCGACCGATCGAGTGACGCCGCACACTATCTTTGCCACCGGTTCGACCGGCAAGGCGGTGACCGTTGCCGCACTTGCCACGCTCGTCGATCAGGGCAGGATCGGTTGGGACGACAAGGTGATCGACCGGTTACCTGACTTCCAGATGTGGGATTCCTGGGTCACGCGGGAGATGACGATCCGCGATCTGCTCGTCCACCGCTCCGGCCTCGGCCTGGGTGCGGGCGATCTGCTGTTCGTGCCGCGCAGTACCCTGTCGCGCGCCGAAGCAGTGCGACGGCTGCGCTATATCAAGCCGGCCACCAGCTTCCGCAGCGCCTATGCTTATGACAACGTCCTCTACATGGTCGCCGGCCAACTGATCGAGGCGGTCACCGGCCAAAGCTGGGAAGCCTATGTCAAACAGCATGTCTTCCAGCCCGCAGGCATGCTCGATTCCGTCAGCGACGACGTCGATCGTTTCGCCAATCCCGATCGGGCTCAGCCGCATGCGCGCATGAACAGCGGCCTGCGCGGCGCGGGCGATCAGGAGCTTCTGGACGAGCGCGACGGTCTCGCCCGCAACGCCGCGCCGGCCGGCGGCCTGGCGGTCAGCCCGGTCGATATGGGCAAATGGCTGGCTATCCAGCTGGCGAATGGCAAGCTGCCGGGCGGAGGCCGGCTCTACAGTGCCGAGCAGGCAGCGGAGATGTGGAAGCCGACGACGCTTTTGCCGATTGCGCGCAAGCCCGAGGCGCTGGCGCTGACCCAGCCCAAGTTCAGCGGCTACGCGCTGGGCTGGACGGTGCAGGACTATCGCGGTGCGAAGATCATCCAGCATGGCGGCGCCGTATTCGGTTTCCAGACCATGGTGGTGCTAATGCCCGAACAGAATGTCGGGTTCGCGCTGGAGATCAACAGCGAGGATGGCGAGCTGATCCAGGGGCTGATGTACGAACTGCTCGACCATTATCTCGGCCTGCCCGCCAACGACTGGCCCGCCAAATTCCGCGCCTATAAGCAGAAAAAGTTGACCGAGGGACTTGCCACCTTCCGGGCTAAGGTGGCGGTGCCGGCCAAGGTCGGTCCGTCGCTGGATCGCGCGCGCTATGTCGGGACCTACCGGGACCCCTGGTATGGCGACATCGTGGTGGGAAAGGACCTGAAGGGGCTGACCATCGATTTCCGCTCGACGCCGCGCATGGCCGGTCGGCTTGAGCATTTCCAATATGACAGCTTCGTCACCCGCTTCGACGACAAGACGATCGAGCCCGCTTATGTGACCTTCGGCCTGAACGCGGATGGCGGGGTGGAGCGGGTTACGATGAAGGCGGCGTCACCGATCGCCGACTTCAGCTATGATTATCACGACCTGCTGTTCACCCCGGCAACCCCGTAACCATGACTTGGTCGTCACCGCGCGGGCCGACCCCTGCTACGGCGTCTTGCGGCTTGCGCGCTTCTTCGGCGTGGGCGTGCTCAGGCGGTGCTGGGCTTCGTGCATCAGGTCAGACAAATCCTCGTCCGCGCTCGACATGACACCCAGCGTCAGCGTCTCCTTATGGCCGGGGGCGCACACATAGGCGTGGCCCATGCCGGCATCGAGATAGATCGACTCGCCTATTTTCAATTCGATCGGATCGTAAAACTCGGTGTGGACGACGAGCCCACCCTCCACCACATAGACGAACTCCTCACCCGAATGCCGGACCAGCTCGCCAAACTCCTCCAGCGACTGCGAATGGATGCGGGTCACGACCGGCACCATGCGCTTCTGGCGCAATTCGGTGCAGAGATAATAATATTCGTAATTGTCGGTATCGACCCGGACCGCTCGATCGATCGTACCGATACTGCGGCGGCCCATGATGGTGGTGGTCGGGGTCGCGTCCTCATTGGCGAACAGGTCGGCGATGCTGATGTTCAGCCGCTCGCCCATCTGCTGCAATTTGTCGTAAGTCAGCGACAACCGGTCATGTTCCACCTTCGACAGGGTCGAGAGCGGAATGCCGCAGCGCTGGCTCATTTCCTTCAATGTCCAGCCGTTACGGCTGCGCAGCTCGGCGAGAACCGCGCCCAAGGTCCGTCGATCACCAGCCATTCGCGCACTCCGGGGCATCAAGGCCCAATGAACCGCCTCAGGACGCCACGGTCCCCATCGGAAAACAGGTCTGCGCTAGCATTATCATCGTGGCGCACGCAATGAAAAGACGTTGTGGGCGGGTCTTCATGGTTCGGAGCTTTCGACCAGTTCGACCACTTCGAAGATAAAGCTGCTCCAGCCCCGCATGCGTGCGGCATCATCGGTGGCCGCACGCTTTTTCTTCGCTTCGGCGAGCGACTTGGTGTGGCCCCAGAAGACCTCGCTCTTGCCGCTGCCGAGCTCCGCGACGATCCGCCAATAATGGGTGAGCGGATCGGACGTCGGACCGATCGTCTTCACATAGCCATCGGGCAGAGTGGCGGTGAGGTAGCGTTTCTTCCTGGCCATGAAGCCTGATAACGATGTCGAACGCTGGGTACACCCCGCCGGTCCGCTGGCCGCACGGGGGGAGGTATCGCGCTGGAGATGCCCTGGTCGGCCAGGACGAAGCTGCCGCGCATTGGCGCGCGGCGTCCGAGACGAGAAAGAGGGCGAGCAGGGCGATGTCGTCAGGCTCCGGCCACATTGCCGTAAGGGCTGATCGAGCGCGCCTAGCGGCGGACCATGCCCGCCTGCGGCTCCTCGGTCAGTTCGTCGCTGGTGAAGCCCAGCATCTGGGTGCGGACCGAGCGGGCCCGATCGAATTGATGCGGATGTTGGTTGCATCGCTTAGTTCCGCGCACCCGCAGGGTCGGGATTTGGATATTACGGGCATAATCGATGATGCTCACGTTTGCGCATCCGCTGCGGCCGCTTCGGCCGCTGCAGCCGCGCGGCGATGGTCGCCGGATCTCAGTGCCGATGATAGCGGCCATCCGTCCCGTAGGCGCAGGTTACGGTTTATGCTTGCCTGAACAGCCGAGTTACACCCCCCAGATGTGACCGTGCAGACGACCGCACGCGTTGAACGGAGCCTTCTGCGTGCCGCGTTGAGCACGGCGTCGAACAATCGCCCGCCCGACGCGTTGACCAAGTCTCGAAGCGGTTTATCAAGGTTATCCGGCTACACCGACTCTGGCCTCGGTGTTGCAACCTGAGTGGAGTGAATATGCAGGCCCATCAGGACGTTTTCGTGCACGACAAGGCACGGTTGGCGGCCCTTTCCGACTACATGGTCTTGGATACGCCGCCGGAGCCGAATTTCGACGATATCGTGCAGTTGGCCTCCCAGCTCTGCAATACGCCGATATCGCTGGTCAGTCTGGTCGAAACCGATCGGCAATGGTTCAAGGCGCGCGTCGGACTGGATGCGCAGGAGACGCCGATCGACCAGTCCGTGTGCAAGCTGGGGCTCGGCAGGACCGACATGCTGGTTATCCCCGATCTTGCCGCCGACCCGCGAACCGCTGACAACACGCTGGTCACTGTCGATCCAAACATCCGCTTCTATGCCGGTGCGCCGCTGATCGCGCCCCATGGCGAGGTGATCGGTATGCTGTGCGTGATCGATCACAAGCCCCGACCAGAGGGGCTGACCCCCGATCAGCAAATCATGCTGACAACCCTTGGGCGGCAGGTGATCCAGCAGCTGGAATTGCGCCGCGCGATGGTTCGGCGGATCGAGGAGGACGTCGAGCGGCGGCAGCTCAACGACCTGCTCACCGAACGCCTCAACCAGACTCTAGCCATGATCCACGGTATTGCCGGTCAGACTCTGCGAGCGGTCCCTGGCAGGGGGCCAGTTGAGTCCTTCCAGCACCGTCTCGACGCGCTGACCGAGGCGCACGAAATGCTGCAGCGTAAGCGCTGGACCGATGCCGACATGACAAGTGTCGTAACGAGCAGCGTGGCGCGACACGCGGGCCATGATCGATTTACCATCTCCGGGCCTGCGCTGTCTTTGGCACCGAAGGGCGCGGTGACGACGGCGATGCTGCTCCACGAACTTGGCAGCAACGCGGTCAAATATGGCGCGCTGTCGAATGACGCTGGCCATGTCACGATCGAATGGAGCGTCGCTGGCGGCGGAACTGAGGCCGGTGCGCTGCTGACGTTGTCTTGGACAGAACGCGGCGGCCCTCCGGTTAGTCAGCCGGGGCAGAGGAGCTTCGGTGCCAAGCTTATCGCTATGGGACTGGGCGGCGGCGGTGCGGTCTACGAGGATTATGGCCGAGCCGGCTATTCGGCGTCCTTTCAGGTGCCCGTGGCGCATTTGCAATTGGAGTGAGGCGGGTAGCCTGACCGGTGTAAGGGCCCCGCCTTTGCGGGAGGGACGAAGTTGCGGCCGCATACCAGCCGCACCAGTTCTGCAGTCCTCGACGGTAAAGGCGAATGACTCGCGTCGATTTCGCGGACCTCGATACCGGCGCTGCTGCGTTCCTGGCGTCGGAGTTCGTCACCGGAACCTGCATCAAGGCCGACGACGGGCAATTCCCGCGATGAGGCCAGAGCGGGCCTCTGATCCGGTGTAGAGGAGAGCGGCTAACTGCGGATCAACTCTTGCGCGCCGCGAAGGCCGCGAAGGCGGTCGCTGCCTCAGGGCTGGACAGCCGTTCGACGAACGCTGCCGTATCGGTGTCGATCGCGGCACGGATGCCGTCGGCGTCCCGCATAAGGGCCTTGGTGGCGATCAGCGCGGCGGAGGGTTTCGCGGCAAGCTTTCTGGCCGCGGACTGCGCGGCGGGTAGAACGTCGTCCGCCGGCAGCGCGGCATTGCCGAGCCCCAGGACGACCGCGTCAGCACCGCTCACAGGCTCCCCGAGCGCGACTAGCGCGAAGGCGCGAGCATGGCCGATCCGCATGGGCAGCAATCGGCTGGAGCCCGCTTCGGGCACGAGGCCAAGATCGACGAACGGCATCAGCAGGGCGGCATCCTCGGCGAGATAGACGAGATCGCAATGCAGCAGCATCGTCGTGCCGATGCCGATCGCCCGGCCGGTGACGGCCGCGACCAACGGCTTGGGGAAAGTGCTGATCGCAGCGAGGAAGCGGCGGACATTGGCCATGCTGGCGGCGGGATCGCCGCCGGCGGCGGCCGCGAACATCGATATGTCGTTACCCGCGCAGAAATCCGGGCCTTCGCCGGCGATCAGCGCGACCCTTACCGCCGGATCGACCGCGAAGGCGTCGAGCGCATCGGCGAGCGCGGCATACATCGGGTCGGTGATCGAATTCTTCTTGTCCGGGCGGGCAATGGTGATCGTGGCGATACCGTCCGCCGTGTCGATACGAATGTCGGCCATGGGTGCTCCCGCTGGATATGGGTGGCGTTTTTCGCAGGGGAAAGGCAGTCTGACAATGCATGTCCGGCCCTGTTCATCGGGAACGATCCCGGTCCGCTTCGGTTGGAAACCCATCATGTCGCCCGCAGAGGCGGAGAGGAGAGATGCCATGAACAATGTCGTTTCGGACGGTCCGGTGGAGACGAACCATCGGCTTATCCTGGGAAGCCGGGTCAACGGGACACCCGTGTTCGACAAGAACGGAGACCGTATCGGCCATGTCGACGATCTGTCGATCGAGCGCGGCACCGGCCGGGTGGTTTATGCGATCATGTCGTTTGGCGGATTCCTGGGGATCGGGGAGAAATTTCATCCTCTCCCCTGGTCCATGCTCGATTTCGATCCCGACCTGGACGGTTATGTCGTGCCGATGGACCGAGCTGCGCTGGAAAGCGCGCCGAATTACGGGCGCGAAGAGTTGGTCGAGCTCGGAGGCGCGAGCCTCCGTCAATATGACCAGCGCATCTTCGAATATTACGGCCCTTATGGGCCGATGCCCTATTGGTGATCGGCGCGCCCATCCGACAGGCCGGTTGATTTCCATCGTCGGCCGTGGAAGGCAGAAACGATGAGCACATATGAAGTCCGGCGTTTCGCCGCCCACGGCCTCACCCTCGTCGGCGATGTCGGCGGGCCGGAAAATGCCCCGACCGTCGTCCTGATGCACGGCGGTGGACAGACCCGTCACAGCTGGGCGGGAACGATGGACCGGCTCGTGGCGCACGGTTATCATGTCATCAACCTGGATGCCCGGGGGCACGGCGAAAGCGATTGGGCGCCTGATGGGAACTATCACCCGTCCGAACAGGCCCGCGATCTCTGGGCAGTGTTGAAGACGGTTCGCCGTCCCGTCGCGCTCGTCGGCGCGTCGATGGGCGGCATGACCGCTTTCCACGCAATTGGCAGCAGTGACACGCCGATCGCCGATGCATTGGTGATGGTCGATATCGTCCTGAAGCCGGCGCCCGCCGGAGCCGATCGGATCAAGGCGTTCATGGGCGCCTATCCCAATGGCTTCGCCACCGTCGAAGAGGCGGCTGACGCCGTCGCGACCTATTATCCCGAACGGCGGCGTCCCAAGAATATCGGCGGGCTGCGTAAGAATTTGCGACTGCGCGAGGACGGCCGCTTCCGCTGGCACTGGGATCCGCGGATCCTCGACATGGGCCAGCGGGCCGAGCCTCCTGGCCCGTTCGAGACCATGTCGACCCTTGCCCCTAATGTTACTTTGCCGACGCTGCTGGTGCGGGGCGGCAAGAGCGATGTCGTCGATGACGAAGGCGTAGCGGACATGCTGCGCCTCGTTCCCCAAACCGAGGTTTTCGAGGTTCCCGGGGCGGGGCATATGGTGGCGGGGGATATGAACGATCCCTTCAGCGCCGGTGTGATCGCATTCCTCGAGAGGCATCTGCCGACCGGCGATTAGGCGCCGACACATTGTAAGCAATCCGCGTTAAAATCGCTTGCCCTTACGGTAAGCGATCGATCCACACTGCACCATTCCGACGGGTCATCATTGCTGGGATCGCCCGGAAATGCTAGGTCCTTGCAAAAATAGCAACATGGTGGAGGGTTTCGGAACGCGCGGACCTTGGTGTGGATGATGTATGATCGAAGTGTTTGAATCTCGGGCGAGCTACCTTCAACGCTGTATCGAAAAAGAGCGCCTTGCCGCCGAATCCGCATCGACCAGCGAGGCCCGGGATATCCATCGGAAGCTGGCCCTGATGTACGAACGCGAGGCTGCCCGCGCCACGACCGAAGACTGATCAGGCGCTCTCCACCCGCGACCGGTCTGTTTCGCCGAACGCCGCGAGGCCATCGGGTGCCGGCCCTCCGCTCGCCCAATCGATCAACTCAACGATATGCGCCAGCGGCGTCGTGCTGCGCAGACCGATCTGGATCGCGCAGCCGATATTGCCTGTCGCGATGATATCCGCGCCGAGACGATCGATCGCGGCCGCCTTGCGGTCACCGAGCCGCCCTGCCAGTTCGGGCTGCAGGATGTTGTAGGTTCCGGCGGATCCGCAGCACAGATGCGCCTCTGCCGGGCTCTTCACCCGATAGCCCATGCGAGCGAGCAGCCGCTTCGGCGCCTCGGTCACCTTCTGGCCGTGCTGGAGCGAGCAGGCCGGATGATAGGCGATCGTCAGTCCGCGCCCGTCGCCGGCCGGAAGGTCGAGCCCGTCGAGATACTCGCTGATATCTTTCGCCAGCGCCGAGATCTGCGCCGCACGGTCGGCATAAATCGGATCGTTGCGCAGCACGAAGCCATAGTCCTTGATCGTGGTGCCGCAGCCCGACGCGGTGATCAGGATGGCGTCGAGCCCGCCATTTTCCATCTGGCGCGACCAGGCATCGACATTGCGTCGAGCGGCCTCAAGTGCCGCGGCCTCCCGGCCCATATGATGGACCAGCGCGCCGCAGCATTGCTCGCCCGGGGTTAGCACTACCTGGATGCCGAGGCGCGCGAGCATCCGGATCGTCGCGGCGCGGATCCCCGGCTTCAACACCGGTTCGGCGCAGCCCTGCAGCAGGGCAACGCGGCCTCGAGGCACTGCGGGGCGGGGCGTGTCGTGGGTGGCATGATCGGTGCCGTGGCGGGGCGCCAGCGTCAGCATCGCGGCCAGCGGCCTGGCCAAGGGGATGCGGGCTAGAAGAGGCGTTACAGGTCGGGCGAGGCGCGCCAAGGCGAGGGCGAGGCGGAAGCGACCGGGGTACGGCAGCACCGCCGCCAGCAGCGATCGGATCAGGCGCTCGGACAAGGGGCGCCGATAGCGTTGTTCGATGTAGGCGCGGGCGTGATCGACGAGGTGCATGTAGTTCACGCCCGACGGGCAGGTCGTCATGCAGGACAGGCAGGACAGGCAGCGATCGACATGTTTGACCACCTGCGGCGTCGGTGCCGCCTCCGTCTCCAACATGGTCTGGATCAGGTGGATGCGCCCGCGCGGGCTGTCGAGTTCGTCGCCCAACAGCACATAGGTCGGGCAGGTCGCGGTGCAGAAGCCGCAATGGACGCATTTGCGGATCACTGCTTCGGCCATCGCCGTCGCCGGATCGGCCAGTTGCTTCGGGGTGAAGTCAGTGCGCATCGGCGGCGTCCAGGAAGCGGCCGGTCTCGAAGATGCCGGCAGGATCGAACGCGCGGCGGACGCGCGCTTCCAGGGCCATGACGCCCGGCATACGAGGATGCTGGGCAGGAACATGATCGCGTCGCGCGGCCGGCCCGCGGACCAGCATCGCATGGCCGCCGGCGAGGTCGGCCGCCTGCCGGACGAACGCGGGATCGCCATCGAAGCCGAGCCAGACAAGCCCGCCCGCCCAGTCGAGGGACCATCTGGCGCCCTGTCGATCGAATGCCTCGACGAAGCCGGGGGCGGCCGAGGGCGGTAGGCTGACGCGCCACAATGTGTCCGTATCGACGAAGGCGGCGGCGCTGCTGACCGAATCCCATAGGGCTCCTGCCTCATCGTCCGGCAGCTCGACAACGCGGCCATGGCGGCCGAGCAGGCGCGGCAAGCCACCGCATCGCGCGTCGACCGAGGGGGCGAAACCCTGAATCCGGAACAGCGTCAGCGCGGGACGGCGATCGAAGGCGGGAAGGTGGGCGGCCGCAGCGATCTCGGCCGGGCTGCCCATCGCATCCGCCATAGCGGCCTGCGCCGCCGCGATACCCAGGCCCTCGATCGCCATGGTCCGGATCACGCGCGGCCTGGGCAGCACCTTCAGCGTCAGCTCGATCATCGCGGCAAGCCGTCCCCAGCTTCCGGCGATCAGCTTGGGCAGGTCATAGCCGGTCACGTTCTTGACGACCTTGCCACCGGCGACGAAGCGCTCGCCGCGCCCGGATATGGCGGTAAAGCCGAGCAGATGGTCGCGCGCTCCGCCCATCGACAGCCGCCCGCTGCCCGCAACTCCGGCCGCGACGACGCCGCCGATGGTGGCGCTGCCGGGGGCCTGCCCGAACAGCGGTCCGTGATCGAAGGGCTCGAAGGCGAGCATCTGGCCCTGGCCTGCGACCAGTCGCTCGACGTCGGCCAGCGGCGTGCCCGGACGGACGGTCAGCACCAGTTCGGGCGGGTCGTAATCGACCACGCCGGCAAAGCCGCGCATGTCGACGATCTCGGCTTCCTTGGGGGCGCCGATGGCGGACTTGCTGCCACCGCCGCGAAGTTCGAGCGTGCTGCGCCGTGCGGCGGCGTCGACGAAGATCTGCGCCAGATTCTCGGGGGTGGCGGGACGATGAACCGTCATCAGAACCGCGGCAGATCGGGGAAAGGGAGTGCGCCGCCGTGGACGTGCATACGCCCGAGTTCAGCGCAGCGGCGCAGGGTGGGGAAGACCTTGCCGGGATTGAGCAGCAGCTTGGGATCGAAGGCGCATTTGACCCGCTGCTGATGGGCGAGATCGATCTCGCTGAACATGACGGGCATCAGATCACGCTTCTCGACGCCGACGCCGTGCTCGCCCGTCAGCACCCCGCCGACCTCGACGCAGAGGCGCAGGATATCGTTGCCGAATTCCTCGGCGCTTTCGAGGTCGCCGGGCTTGTGCGCATCGTAGAGGATCAGCGGATGGAGGTTGCCGTCGCCCGCGTGGAAGACATTGGCGACCCCGAGGCCGTGATGCTCGGCCAGTTCCGCCATGCGGCGCAGCACCTCGGGCAGGCGACGGCGCGGGATGGTGCCGTCCATGCAGTAATAATCGGGGGCGATGCGGCCGACGGCGGGGAAGGCGGCCTTGCGCCCGGCCCAGAAGGCCAGCCGCTCGGCATCGTCGTTCGACACGCGCAGCGACACAGCGCCATTGGCGTTGGCGATCCGCGCGACTTCGTCAACGAGATGATCGCACTCGGCCGCGGGGCCATCCATCTCGACGATCAGCAGGGCTTCGACGTCGAGCGGATAGCCGACGTTCACGAAGGCTTCGGCGGCGTGGATCGCGGGCCGGTCCATCATCTCCATGCCCGCCGGGATGATGCCTGCCGCGATGACGTCGGCGACGCACTGGCCGGCGCTCTCGACCGTGGAAAAGCCGATCAAAGCGGCGCGCGCGGTTTCGGGGCGCGGCAGGATGCGGACGGTCACTTCGGTGACGACGCCCAGCAGCCCTTCGGATCCGACGACCACGCCCAGCAGATCGAGCCCTGCCTCGTCGAGATGCCGGCCGCCCAGCCGCAACACCTCGCCTTCGATCGTCACCAGTTCGACGCCGAGGACATTGTTGGTGGTCAGGCCATATTTCAGACAGTGCACGCCACCCGAATTCTCGGCGACATTGCCGCCGATCGTGCAGGCGATCTGGCTCGACGGATCGGGGGCATAATAGAAGCCCGCATCTTCCACCGCACGCGTGATGGCGAGGTTGGTGACGCCCGGCTGCACCACCGCGACCCGGTCGCCATAGTCGATATCGAGGACGCGGTTGAACCGGGCCATGCCAAGCAGCACGGCATCGGCTAGCGGCAAGGCCCCACCCGACAGCGATGTTCCCGCGCCGCGCGGGACGACCTTGACGCCGTGCGCGTGACACCACCGCAGGATTGCCGCGACCTGATCGACCGTCTCGGGCAGGACCACCACCATCGGCGGTTGGCGATAGGCGGTCAGTCCGTCGCTCTCATAGGGGCGGAGCTCTTCGGGCGCGCTGATCACGCCTTCGCCGGGCACGATCGCGCGCAGCGCCGCCACGATCTGATCGCGCTGGGCCAGCACGGTTTCGTCCGGCGCAGGCATCTTCAAAGACATGCTCGATATTCCACGCCCGCTGCTTCCGTTGCAACGGTCTTACGCGTCGCGCCATTCTTGCGGTAGGCGATATAATCTCAAAGCAGACTATCGCTGCAGGAATAAATGGCGTGGCGGCCGGGCCGGCGATGCTCCAGCCGCCATTGCCCGTTCAGAAGGTGAAGCCCATCGTCGCCCCCCATTCGCGGGGGCGGTTGTAATTGGCCTCATGGAAACCGATGCCGTAATTGCTGTCGCCCGAAGCGATATAGCGTTCGTTCGTCACGTTATCGACGAACAGGCGCAGCGACCATTGCCGGCCCGGCGCGGTATAGCCGGCCGACATTCCCAGCGTCTGGTACGAACCCTGGTTCAGGAAGCGCGAGTTGAGCGCGTCGTTGGCGTAGCTCGACGAAAAGTGGAAATCCGCGCGCGCGTCGAGCTTCGCGTCGCTTTCCAGTGTGTAGGTATAGGAGCCGCTGAGCGTACCCTGCCATTTGGGCGACTTCGGCAGGCGGGTCGACAGGCTGAGGATCTGTTCGGGCGTGCTGACCAGCGCCGGGTTCGCGCGGATGTCGGTGTAGCGGCTGTCGAGATAGCCGAGATTGGCGTTAAGCTCTAGGCCGCTGAGCGGGATAGCGGTGAACTCCGCCTCGAACCCCTTGATCCGCGCGTCGCCGGCATTGAGCGTCACCGGGGCGCCGAGATTCTCGAACACCGTCACCTGAATGCCCTTATAATCGGTGGTGAAGGCGGCAAGGTTCAGCCGCACCTTGCGATCGAAGGCGTCGATCTTGGTGCCGACCTCGAAGGTCGTCGCATTCTCAGGTGCGAAGGACAGGATCGAGGGGCGCGGGGCTACATAGCGCAGGTTAAAACCGCCGCTTTTGAAGCCCTTGCTGTAGGATCCGTAGACCAGGACGTTACGGTCAAATCGATAATCGAGGCTGAGGCGGGGAGAGAATTTCTCGAAGGACTGCGACGCGACCGAATTGCGCGGGACCAGTGGGATCAACGTGCCGGCGGGCGCGCCGCCGAACAGGAAGGGCGATGCCGATCCGGTGACGATGTACTGGTCGGACAAGAAGCGTTTCTTGTCCTTGGTGTAGCGGCCGCCGCCGGTCAGCGACAGGTCCTCGACGATCGTCCATGTCGCCTGGGCATAGGCGGCATAGCTCTTGTTCCGGACATCGGCGACATCCTGATAGATGGTTCCGACCACCTCCGGCAGGCGGACGATCAATGGATCGGAACCCTTTTCGTCGAAGTAGAACAGGCCGGCGGCATATTTGATCGCGCCGTCGGCGAGATCGCCGACCGCCTGCAACTCCTGGGTGAACTGCTGATGGCGGTAGCCGTAGTTCGACGTCTCGGTGATCACGAGCGGCGAACCGTCGGCGTCGCGGTTGAACGATCCGGTGGTCTTTCGATAGGCGGTGACCGATTTGAGCGAAAGAGCCTCGCTGACCTTGTAGTCGAGGGTCAGGGCGGTGCCCCAGGCGTCGATGCTGCTGCCGTTCGGACCGGTCGAATAGGTTGTGTCGGTGCCGGTATAGTAATTCGCCATGGTGTAACGGTCATTGCCGATCACCGGGATCACCGAAGGTGTCGATCCGAAGGTGTTGTAGGCGAAGACGAGCGGACCGTCGGCGAGTGTGCTCGTGATCCCGGCGAGCCGATCGCCCGCATTGTTCTCGCGCAGGCGGCTGTAATCGCCCGACAGGGTGGCGGTGAAACGGTCGGAGAATTCATGGGTCAGCAGGGCGCGAGCGGCCTGCCGGTTCTCGTTGCCGAGGTCGGTCAGGGCATTGCCGTTGAGCAGGGACTTCTGCTGCGGTGTGTAAGCAGACTTTACGAAGCCATTCTTATCTTTCGAAGAAAGGGAAATGCGCAGACCCGTCACGGGGCCGAGGGGGAGGCTGACCGTGCCTCGCAGATAGCGCCGGCCATAATTGCCCAGCGAGGCTTCGAGCGAACCGCCAAAATCCTTGTCAGGCATTTTCGAGATGATCGAGATGGCGCCCCCGATGGTGTTGCGGCCGAACAGGGTGCCCTGCGGACCGCGGAGGATTTCCATCCGCTCGATGTCGAGCACGTCGAGAACGCCGCCGACCGACCGCGAGACATAGACCCCGTCGACATAGGTGCCGACACCGGCATCGGTGGTCAGCGCGAAATCCTGCTGGCCGATACCGCGGATGAAGACCGTCGCGGCGTTCGACGCGCCGCTGACCGGTGCGGTGAAGTCGAAGGAGACGTTGGGCGCGAGCCGCGCCACCTGCTGAATATCGGCGAGCCCCTTTTTCGCGATGCTGTCACCGGTGAACGCCGAGATCGCGATCGGCGTCGATTGCATATTCTCGTTTCTTTTCTGTGCAGTGACGACGATCTCTTCGATCGTATCGGAGGGTTGTCCGACCTGCTGGGCGGAGGCCTGGCCGTAGGCCGGCAGCAACAGCGCGGCACCCGTGATGGCGAGGCCGAGCGCCCGATCGCTCGTGCCCGATTTCAGAAACGGCTTCATCATGGTCTCCCTGTTCGGATTATGTCTGCCCCACGGCTTCCGGCTGCGCGGAATGTCCGTGGGGTGCGACAGGGAGTGTATGCCGATGGCGGCAGGGTTCTTGCTTGTGCCGGAGCGATGATTTGTTCGGTGCGGCGAGTTGCTTTGCCTGACCTGTCACCCTGAAATCGTTTCAGCATCGATCGGGAGGTGAGGAATAGCGAAGAGGCTCTTGCTGCCAGCGCGCCTGTTCAATTCCCGGCTTGGTTCAGGCGGCGTGATGGATCCTGAAACCAGTTCAGGATGACGGCGGGAAAGGCCGGCGTGTGATCCGAATGGCTTAGCCCGGCATCTGCCGGAGGAACCCGGTCTGCGGGTGGCATCCGCGATAGTCGTAGAGCTGTTCGTCGGGGGCGACGACATAGACTTCGTGCCAGAGGCGCAGCTTCAGGTCGAAGTTGAGCTTCTGCACCGTCCGCATGAAGGTGCCGAAGATGGCGAGGTGGGTCGGATGATGTTCCGCCCAGCGTTCCATGTCGGCCAGCGACCGCCAGTAGCTCCAGCCGAAACTCTTCTCGTCCGGCGTGCCGTCGAGGCCGACGATCCGCATGTAGCGATTGACGTAGCAGCCACATTCGTCGCCCTGATCGCGCAGGAAGTCCATGCCTGCACGCAGCACCGGTTCGATCTCGTCCAGATAAAGCTGCCGTTCTTCTCCACCGGTCGGACCCCAGTCCTGACCCGAGCGGATGATCGCGATATTCTCATGGCCGCGCACGGTGACATGGTCGGGGCTGTCGACCGAGAAAGCGAGTTGTCCGCCCGGTTCGAGCGCATCGGTCTGCGCGATCGGAAAGCGATCGCGGGCCGAACCCCAATAGGCATGCTCCTGGATCGCCGGGCTGCGCTGCTCGAGCGCGCGACCGAGGCCCTCCATATCGTCCTCGGTGCTGTAGAGGGTTTCGAGCCGTTCGGCCGCCGGGGTCAGGACTTCGCGGAAGCGGCCGAGCGCGCTGGCCAGAGCATCGGCTGTGGCGACGTCGTCGCGCTGTTCCCAGCGGCGGAAGGCGGCCGGGTCGGTCCAGTAGGGCTGGACCACCAGCGTGTCATAGCCGGCCTCATCAACATAATGAGCGAGGTCGACATGGCGAGCCTCGCTCGCCGCATCCAGCGTGGCGTGTAGGTCACGGGCATAGGCAAAGGCTTGCGCCGCATCGGCCGGATCGCGCCACTGCACCCCGTAATTGGCCATGACGACACGGCCAATCGACGGATCGATCCGCGCCGACCAGGCCGGATAAGGCGGGGCATAGTCGTCGGCGATCCTGCGCGGGCGCGACCGGGGGCAGACGAGATGCGGCGTGATCGACGAGTCCATGATGCCTCCCTTGATTGATCTTGCCCGCGAAGCCGCTGCCTAGGAAGCGATCTTCTCGGCCGCCGGGGCGACATCGTCGAACGCGAGCGGCTGGATCGGCGCGTCCTGGGGGGCTCCGAAATGCTGGACCGGCCGGCTGCGGTGCGGGTTGAACAGCAGGCGGGCAACGTCGGGGCGCGAATAATGGCCGCTGGGATCGGCCGCCGACTTGGCATAGGCGATCAGCGACATATCGATATCGGCATAGAGAATGCCGTCCTGGTCTTCCGGGATCGGATCGCATAGCGCGCGGCCGTCGGGCGCGAAGATCATCGCGTGGCCGCCGCCCGGGGCGAGCAGCTCACGCTTGGCATCGGTGTCGCACATCAACGCGATCATCTCGGGCGAGATGATGCCGCAGGAGGCGATGACGAAACATTGCCCCTCGACCGCGTACATCCGGCTCGCGGCGAGGTTGACCTCGGGTCCCAGCGCATAGGCCTTGCCCGGATACAGCGAGAAACTGGGCCAGGAGGCGATGTGGATCTGCTCATCCTGCGAATACATGGCGAAGCGGTTGAGCGGGTTGAGGTGCTCCCAGCAGCACAGCGCGCCGAGATTGCCGAGTTCGGTTTCATGGACCCGCATGTCGCTGCCATCGCCTTCGCCGAAGATCGTCCGCTCGACATGGGTCGACTTGAGTTTGCGGCGGGGCGTGATCGTGCCGTCGGGGGCGATGATGAGCTGGGCGATGTAGAGGCTGCCGGCGTCTCGCTCGGAATAACCCATGACCACGCGGATTTCGTTCTCGCGCGCGCAGGCGGCCAGCCGCTGCGCCTCGGGGCCGCCGGCGGTCATGCAATTGTCGAAATGGCGGGTGACGAACTGCATGCCCCAGGCCGGGGAATCCAGCCAGGCCCACCATGGATAGCCGGGTAGCCAGCATTCCGGGAAGGCGATCAGCTTCGCGCCCTGCGCTGCGGCCTCGCGGATCAAGCCGATCGCCTTGTCCACGCCGGCTTCCAGATCGAGGAAGGCCGGTGCCGCCTGGACGGCGGCAACTTTGAAGGGACCTTTGGACATGGAATGCTTCTCCCTGGAGTCGTGACGCGGTGGCCGGTTCGCGGTCGGCTATTTCCGGAACATCCATGGTTGGGCGGCTGCCGTCTTTGCTCCACGGGCCCGGGCATTTGTCGCCAACGGCACGACCCATAAATCGGGAATGCAATCGAGTTTGGTCTGATCTATGTTCCGATGGTCAGGGGGACGTCGCCATGTCCGAACATCTGCTAAGTACCGACACCGTCCGAGCGAAGGAACGACTGCCTTATTGGTGCGACATGGTGTGCGACACCTTTGTCGAGCTGGATTGCGACAGCCGCGAGTCCGACAGCTTCTCGGGCGAGCTGCGCAACATCGAGTTCGGGGCGATCCAGATTTCGACGGTGGACTCTGTGGCGCAGACCGTACGCCGCACGCGCAGCCGCATCGCCAGCTCGGACCGCGACAATTTCCTGCTGAGCCTCCAGCTGAAGGGCACCGGCGCCATCTGCCAGGACAGTCGCACCGCAACCCTCCTACCGGGCGATTTCGCGCTGTACGATTGCACCCGGCCCTATGAGCTGCGCTTCGAGGAAAGTTTCTCGCAAGTCGTGCTGCGGTTGCCGCGCGAAACCGTGACCGGTCGGTTGATCGACAGCCATTTGCTGACGGCGCGGCGCATCGACGGGAAGCGAGGGGTCGGGTTGCTGGCGTCGAGCTTCATCCGGCAGCTGCACGAACAGCTCAACGATATCGACGATCTCAGCCTGGGACGCCTCCAGGCCAACGCCGTAGACCTGATGGCGACCGCGCTGGCCGAACAGACCGGCGGGCAGGCGCGCCCGACCGAGGGGCAGGCGATCATCCGCCAGCGGGTCTGCGCGTTCATCGACCGCAACCTCGGCGATCACCGGCTGACGTGCGAGGGAATCGCCGCCGCGCACGGCATCTCGCAGCGCTATCTCCGCAAGATCTTCGAATCCTCGTCGATGACGGTGTCCGACTGGATCTGGTCGCGCCGCCTGGAGCAGGCGAAGAGCGACCTGGCCGATCCGCTGCTGGCGCATCTGTCGGTAACGGCGATCGGCTTCGACGTCGGCTTCAAGGACGCCGCGCATTTCAGCCGCGCCTTCCGCTCGCGTTTCAGCATGTCGCCGCGCGAGTGGCGCAACAGCATGGCGCCGCGCCACAATTAGGTTCTGAATGTGCGCCCGAAGTCGGGAAAGTTGTTCCCTCTGCGTTATGTCCTCGCATCATTCTTGCTCTGATCTGGCAATTGGCGGTATGATTTTCGCGGAAAGCCAAGGAGCGCGGAAATATGGCGGCAGAACTCGACGCCTTCGATCGGAAGATCCTGGCCTTGCTGCAACGAAATGCCGATCAATCGACCGCCGAAATATCCGAGGCCGTCGGCCTCTCGCCGTCGCCATGCTGGCGGCGTATCCAGCGCTTGCGGGAAGATGGTTACATCAAAGCGCAGGTCGCGCTGGTCGATCGCCGCAAGGTAGGGCTGAACACCCAGATCTTTGCGCAGGTCAAGCTCAACGCGCATGGCCGCTCGCATCTCGAAGAGTTCAGCGAGGCCATCCGTGGCTTTCCCGAAGTGCTCGACTGTTATGTCACCATGGGACCGATCGACTTCCTCCTGCGGATCGTCGCCGCCGATGTCGATGCCTATGAGCGCTTCTTCTTCGACAAGCTGTCACGGGTGCCCGGCATACAGGAAATCAATTCGATCGTCGCGCTGTCGGAGATCAAGTCCACCACCGAATTGCCGCTGACATCGGCCTAGCCGGGCCTCAATAGTTGAGACTCCATCCGATGAAGCCCGACATCGCCGCGGTCCACAGGAAGCCGAGCAGAGCCAGTGCGATGATCACGCTGCGTATGCGCACGCCCCAGGCGAACGACCCCCGGAACGCCAGCGCCATGTTCCACAGCCCGATCGCCAGAGCGGCGACCGGCACGATCGCGGCGACCTGCAGCGTGCGGATGACGCCGTCGAGGTCCGCATTATAGGCGTCGAGCTGAGTTTCCAGGACCGGCGCGACGATCGTGTACCAGGCCGCGAGATAAGCGAGATTGGCCAAGGCGGCGAACCGCGTTAGGCGGCGCGCCAGTGCGGTGCGGCCCGTGGCCAGGGGCGGCTGCTGATAGCTCCGACGGATCCACGCGCCGATCGGCCAGACGATGACGGTCAGCAGCAGCACCAGGACCGAAGCGCCGGCGATCGACAGGAACACCGCGGAATTCCGGGAAAATGGCGCTGCCTGCATCATGCCGACCGGATTGGCGCTGTCGATGATCGCACGTCGCCCGGCGAGCGTCGTGACGGCCAGTTGCCGCCGTCCGCCAACCTCGCGCCAAAGCTTCGGCGCGATCTCCCGGAAGCGCTTGCCTTCGATCGATGAGACACTGACCGTCCCGTCGTCGTTCGCCACCACCTGGTCTTGCTGCATCAGGTAGAACAGGCTGATGAAACCGGTTTCGACCCGGCGCGACGTTTCATAATGGCCGGCAATCGCCTGCGCATCGGCGGCCGCGGTGGCGATGGCGGGGGGAGTCGTGGGGAAGGGGGCCGGGAAATAGCGGTCCATGAACAACGCGAACAGTCGCTCGCGTGCGCCATAGACCGCATTGTCTTCGCCGCGGCTGTTGAAGCTGACGAAGATTCCGACATTCTCGTCCGGCAGCAGATTCAGGTCGGTGTGAAAGGCGATGGTGTCACCGCCATGCCCGATGACGAGCCGGCCGTTGCGCTGCTGATGGAAAAAGCCGTGCGCCATCGCATCGAAGCCCGGTGCCGACGCGATGCCGGGCGTGCGGATCAGGCGCGCGGTTTCGGGGCGAAGGATGCGGCTTGTATCGAACCGGCCATTTTGGAGCATGGCGATCATGTAGTTCGCCATGTCGGCGCCCGTGGCGCTGACGCTGCCGGCTGGAGCGGTTTCGACCAGCTCGAATTTCGACGCGGGCTGGTCGCTCTGGCGATAGCCTTTAGAGGCGAATGGAGCGAGCGTGGGGGGAAGCGGCTGGACGAACGTCGTCCGCGTCATTTTCAGCGGGGCCAGGATGTGCCGCTGGACATAATCCTCGAACCGCTCGCCCGAGACTCGCTGGACAATATAGCCGGCCAGCGCGACGCCATAGTTGGAATAGGCGGGGGCTTCGCCGGGCGCGAACAGGAACGGCCGGACATTTTCCTTCAGATAGCGTTCGGTCGATTTCAGCTTTGCCGGATCGGTCGCGAGCACGTCCTTCAGGCCTTCCTCGAAGCCGGCGCGATGGTTCATCAGGTCGTTCATCGTCACCATCCCGCCGTCTTTCGGCTGAATCCTGAAGTCGAGATAGCGGTTCACATCGGCTGTAAGGTCGATCTTTCCGGCTTCGACCTGTTGCAGGACGGCGGTCCAGGTCAGCAGTTTCGACGTCGATCCGATCCGCATGAGAATGGCATCAGGGTCCATCGGCCGCTGAGCGGCGACGTCGGCATAGCCATAGCCCTTCTTGAAAAGGACTTGGCCGTTCTTGACGACGACGATCTGTGCGCCCGCGATCTTTCCCTGCCGGAGTGCAGCCGGCATGTAGCCGTCCGCCCAGGCGCCGACATCGGCTGCGGTCAGCTGCGGCGTATTCGAGGGTCGGTCGGCTGCCGGGGCAGGGACGGGAGCGGCGGCGGGGGCGGGCAGTGAGGTCGACCGCCTCTGCGCGGTGGAGAATGCCGCCGTCGCCAATATACAGGCCAGAATGCCCGCGACCCAATGCCTCGCCCTCATTTCACGCTCCCAGACGCCGGATGCGCCACCGGCCAATAGCTTTGATTTGGTCCTGGTTAGAACTTGTTGTCCTGAACGGCAACATGTTTCCAATTCGGAAACGGAGGCGCGGGCGGCGCGATGAGTCCGCAATCGGCATCATCTGCTTTTCGATTTTATAGAATAGTTATACAAATTTTATCATTCTGTTTAGAATGATCGCGTCGGCCTA
The DNA here is from genome assembly GCA_040387595.1 of Pseudomonadota bacterium. Taxonomy (GTDB): domain Bacteria; phylum Pseudomonadota; class Alphaproteobacteria; order Sphingomonadales; family Sphingomonadaceae; genus Rhizorhabdus. The sequence continues at coordinate 70,077 of JAZKDN010000014.1, read as the reverse complement.
ATTCTCCTCTCAGCCCGAACGAACCGGGCGCTGGATCGAACTAAGGGAACCGACATCATGACCATCACCGCCACCGCGACCCCCGGCAAGACCCTGCTGTCGCCGACCAACCACAGCCTCGTCCTGATCGACTTCCAGTCGCAGATGGCCTTCGCCACCAAGTCGATCTCCGCCGAGCTTCTTCGCAACAACGCCGCGCTGGTGTCGAACGCAGCCGCCGGTTTCAACGTCCCCACCATCCTGACCACCGTCGCCGAAAAGAGCTTCTCCGGCCCGATGTTCAGCGAGATTACCGATGCCTTTCCAGGCCAGAAACTGCTCGACCGCACCTCGATGAACACCTGGGAAGACGCGGGCGTGATCGAGGAAGTGAACCGGATCGGCAAGGACCGCATCGTTTTCGCAGGTCTCTGGACCTCGGTCTGCATCGTCGGCCCTGCGCTCTCGGCGCTCGACCAGGGTTTCGAGGTCTATGTCATCACCGACGCCAGCGGCGACATCTCCGACGAGGCGCATGAGCGCGCGGTCGCGCGGATGATCCAGGCCGGGGCCCGCCCGATCACCTCGCTCCAATATCTGCTCGAACTGCAGCGCGATTGGGCCCGCACCGACAGCTACGACATGACGACGGGCGTCGCCCGCAAATGGGGCGGATCCTACGGCCTCGGCATCACCTATGCCAAGGCGATGTTCAACGCATCCGAAGGCAATCACTGATATCGTTCCGCGGCCGGCGCTTCACCTTCGCCGGCCGCACCGCTTACCTGATTTTCCCGATGGCCTACCAACTCGAAAGGATCGTCTCATGAGCAATTTCGTCACCACCCAGGACGGCGTCCAGATCTTCTACAAGGACTGGGGCCCCAAGGACGCCCAGCCGATCATGTTCCACCATGGCTGGCCGCTGTCGTCGGACGACTGGGACACGCAGATGCTCTTCTTTCTGTCGAAGGGCTATCGGGTCGTCGCCCATGACCGTCGCGGCCATGGCCGCTCGGCACAGGTCGATTTCGGGCATGACATGGCCCATTATGCCGCCGATGCGGCAGCGGTGGTCGAGCATCTCGACCTGCGCAACGCCGTCCATATCGGGCATTCGACCGGCGGTGGCGAAGTGGCCGCCTATGTCGCCCGCCACGGTATCCCCCAGGGGCGTGTCGCCAAGGCGGTCCTGGTGAGCGCGGTTCCGCCGATCATGTTGAAGACGGATCGCTATCCGGGTGGCCTGCCGATCGAGGTGTTCGACGGCCTGCGCGCCGGCCTCGCCGCCAATCGCTCGCAATTCTTCCGGGACGTCGCAGCCGGCCCCTTCTACGGCTTCAACCGCGAAGGCGCCGACGTGAAGCCTGCGATCATCGACAATTGGTGGCGCCAGGGCATGACGGGCAGCGCACAGGCCCATTATGAAGGCATCAAGGCGTTTTCCGAGACCGACCAGACGGATGACCTGACAGTGATCACGGTGCCAACGCTGGTGCTGCACGGCGACGACGATCAGGTCGTTCCGTACAAGAATGCGGCCCTGCTTCAGGCAGAGCTGCTGCCCGCTGCGACCCTCAAGGTTTACGAAGGCTATTCTCACGGCATGCTTACGGTGAATGCCGACGTTCTGAACGCCGACATCCTCGCCTTCATCCAGGCCTGACCCGAGCGACGGAAGGAACGGACGCCATGAAACCCTATCTGCTTTCGATGGGCGCCGGGCTTCTCGCAGGCCTGCTCTACAGCCTGCTTGGTGTCCGTTCCCCCGCGCCGCCCGCAATCGCCCTGATCGGTCTGCTCGGCATCCTGATCGGCGAGCAATTGCCGCCGGTCGCCAAGCGGATCGTCACCCGGATCGAGGCGGCTGCCATCGGCCGAAACGCATGACCCGCCTTAGCCGCCGCCAGGCCCTCGCCGCAGCAGCAGCCACTTTCGCCACAACCGCCGCCAAGGAAGCTCTCGCCATGAAACCCCAGGACATCATCATCACCAACGCCAAGGTCACGACGCTGGACCGCGCCAATCCTGTGGCGGAAGCGGTGGCGATCCGCGATGGCAAGTTCCTGGCGGTTGGAAGCGAGGCCGAGGTCCGCGCCGCCGCCCCCCACGCAACGCGGATCGACGCGAAGGGTCGCCGCCTGATCCCCGGCCTGATCGACAGCCACATCCACGTCATCCGCGGCGGACTGAACTATAATATGGAACTGCGCTGGGAAGGCGTGCCGAGCCTGGCCGATGCGATGGCGATGCTCAAGACCCAGGCCGAGAACACCCCGCCGCCGCAATGGGTGCGCGTGGTCGGCGGCTTCACCGAGCATCAGTTCGCCGAGAAGCGCCTGCCGACGATCGAGGAGATCAACGCCGCGGCGCCCGAAACGCCGGTGTTCATTCTCCATCTTTACGACCGCGCCCTGCTTAACGCCGCGGCCCTGCGCGCGGTGGGTTATACCAGAGACACGCCGAACCCGCCGGGCGGCGAAATCGTCCGCGATGCGCAGGGCAATCCGACCGGACTGCTGCTGGCGCAGCCCAACGCAACGATTCTGTATGCGACCCTCGCCAAGGGTCCGAAGCTCCCGCCCGAATATCAGGTCAACTCGACCCGCCATTTCATGCGCGAGCTCAACAGCCTCGGCGTCACCAGCGTGATCGACGCGGGCGGCGGCTATCAGAATTATCCAGACGATTACGAGATCATCGAGAAGCTGCATCAGGACGACCAGCTGACGCTGCGCATCGCCTATAACCTCTTCACCCAGAAGCCGAAGGAAGAGCTGAAGGACTTCGCCACCTGGTCGACCAAGGTAAAGCCGGGCGATGGCGACGACAGCTACCGCCACAATGGTGCTGGCGAGATGCTGGTCTATTCGGCCGCCGATTTCGAGGATTTCCGCGTCGAGCGGCCCGACATGCCGGCGAACATGGAAAGCGACCTCGAGCCCGTCATCCGCCTGCTCGCCGAGCGGCGCTGGCCCTGGCGGTTGCACGCGACCTACGATCAGACGATCGACCGCGCCCTCAATGTGTTCGAGAAGGTCAACCGCGACATTCCGCTGCAGGGGCTCAACTGGTTCTTCGACCATGCCGAGACGATCAGTGAGCGCAACATAGACCGGATCGCCGCGCTCGGCGGCGGCATCGCCGTCCAGCACCGCATGGCCTATCAGGGCGAATATTTCGTCGAGCGCTACGGTGCGAAGGCCGCCGAGCGGACCCCGCCGATCAAGCGGATGATGGCCGCCGGCCTGCCGGTCGGTGCCGGAACCGACGCGACCCGCGTCGCCAGCTACAATCCCTGGGTTTCGCTGAGCTGGCTGGTCACTTCGAAGACGGTCGGCGGATTGCGGCTCTATCCGGTCGCCAACCGCCTCGACCGCGAGACCGCGCTGCGGCTTTGGACCGAGGCGAACACCTGGTTCTCGAACGAACAGGGCAAGAAGGGGCAGATCAAGGCTGGTCAGCTCGCCGACCTCGCGCTCCTTTCCGACGATTATTTCGCGGTGCCCGAGGACAAGATTGTCGGCCTGAACGCGGTGCTGACGATGCTCGGCGGCCGGATCGTCTACGGCGAAGGCGACTTTGCCACGCTCGCGCCGGAGGCCCCGAAGGCGATGCCCGACTGGTCCCCGGTCGCCACCTTCGGCGGCTATTGGCGGGCACCCGAGGCGCGGGTGAAGATGGCCTCGGCCTGTGGCTGCGCCGCGTCGTGCAACGTCCATGGGCATGACCATGCCGCCGCGCTGGGCGCGACTGTGCCGACCGCCGACGTCCAGACCTTCTGGGGCACGATGGGGTGCGGCTGCTGGGCGGTGTGATCGCTCGTCCTGTTCCGAAGGGAAAATCACCATGATCCGAGACCGCGAAACGCCCCGCTTCGTCGCCATGATCCTCGATTGGCCGGTGACCGCGCTGATCGCGCGGCTGGCCCTCGTCGGTCCTTATCTCATCGGTGGCCTGACCAAGCTCATCGACTGGCAGGGCGCGGTCGCCGAACAGGCGCATTTCGGCGTCCAGCCCGCCGCGCTGTTCGCGGCGATCACGATCGTGGTCGAACTGCTTGGGCCTGCGCTGATCCTCGCCAACCGCTTCGTCTGGCTGGGTACGGGGATGCTGGGCGTCTTCACGCTGTCCGCGGCGATCGTCGCCAATGCCTTCTGGACGATGACGGGCGCAGAGCGTTTCATGGCGACCAACGCCTTCTTCGAGCATCTCGGGCTGGTGGGCGGCTTCATCCTCGTTGCGATGCTGTCGCGCCGAGCATCGCATGCTCCGGCATAAGTTCGCCGTCGTCGCCGGTCTGTGCCAAGTCGCGGTCGCTGGCCCCGCCGCAGCGCAGGTCCGCGAGGCGTGGCAGCCGCCTACGCTCACAAATACCCGCTATGACGAGGACTGGTCGAAGCTGGCGGACCCCGCCGCGCGCACCGGCCATTGGAGCGAGGCCTTCAAATATATCCCGCTCGACGACAGCGGGTCGGCCTTCCTGACCACCGGCATCGAGGTCCGCCTGCGCTCGGAGAGCTTCGACGACAATCTTTGGGGCGGGGCGGCCGCGCCCGACGACAGCTATCTCTGGACCCGCGTCCTGCCTTATGCCGATCTTCACGTCGACCGGGTGCGCGCCTTCGTCCAGCCCGTCGCCGCTTATGCCAGGGGCGTCGCGCCGAGCGCCGGGCCGATCGACCAGACCCGCGTCGACCTGTTGCAGGGCTTTGCCGACATCTCGCTGCCGATCGGCGACGACACGGAGGTCACGCTGCGCGGCGGGCGGCAGATGCTGTCGCTGGGCACCGAGCGGCTGATCGGCACGCGCTACGGCCCCAATGTCCCGCTCGCCTTCGACGGCGCGCGCGCCGACATCGTGCACGGCACCGTCACGGTCAGCCTGTTCACGATGCACCCGGTCCGGCCCGGCACACGATCGTTCGACGACCGTTCCTCGCCCACGAAGAAGCTGTGGGGGGCCTATGCCCGGCTGCCCGGACTCGACCTCTATTATCTGGGCTATCGCAACCGCGACGCCAGCTTCGGTGGGCGGGCCGGGCGCGAGCGTCGCGACAGCCTTGGCGTGCGCAGCTACGGCAATGCGGGCGACTGGCACTGGAATGTCGAGGGCGTTTACCAGTTCGGTCATTTCGCCGGGCGGCGCATCTCGGCCTGGACGGTCGGCAGCGAGGTCGGGCGCCATTTTCCCGATGCGCCGCTCGCCCCGCACGCGCTGCTCCGGTTCAACGTCGTCAGCGGCGACAAGAACCCTACGGACGCCAAGCTCGGTACCTTCAATGCGCTGTTTCCCAAGGGAAAATATTTCGGCGAGCTGTCGCCGGTCGGCCCCACCAACATCATCAGCGTCAATCCGTCGGTATCGCTCGCAGTCGCGCGCGACCTGTCGCTCGGTATCGCTGCGATGGCCTATTGGCGTACGTTCCGCGCCGACGGCGTCTACGACATTCCAGGCAACCTGATCCGCGCCGCCGGTACAGCCCGCGACCGGTTCATCGGCAAGGAAATCGAAGCGACGCTGAGCTGGCAGGCGACCCCCGAACTCGAGCTTTCCACATCGCTGTCCGCGTTCGAGGCGGGGGGCTTCATCCGACAGACCGGCCCGGCCCGTACGATCGGAATGCTCGGGCTTGAGGCCAATTTCCGGATCTGACCGCATTTCTATTTTCTGGAATGATAGGAATGATCTTATTCGGATATTTGCTCCGATCACGATCGCCTACGTCTGTCCCGCACCCTCTATCGGGAGACCATCATGACCGCCCCTAAAGCCCATTCCGTCGCGCCGCTGCCCTGGCTGCTGCTGTTGCTGTCCGTGACCACCGGTCTCGTCGATGCGATCAGCGTGCTGGGGCTAGGCAAGGTCTTTACCGCCAACATGACCGGCAATGTCGTCTTTCTGGGCTTTGCCGCGGCAGGCGCACCGGGCTTTCGGGTGCTGCCCTATCTCGTCGCGATGCTCGCCTTTCTCGGCGGCGCGATGGTCGGGGGCAGGGCGGGCAAGATGCATCGCGGCCAGCCCTTGCGCCGCTGGCTATTGGCGGCGGCGGGGATCGAGGCGGCCCTGCTCTGGATTGCCGCGATCGTCGCGATCGGATTCGATATCGCCACCCAGTCGCCTTCGGCCAGCCTGTTCGCGATCATCATCCTGACCGGTCTCGCCATGGGTTTCCGCAACGCGACGATCCGCCAACTCAAGATTCCCGATCTCACGACGACGGTGCTGACCCTGACCCTGACCGGCCTTGCCGCGGATTCTCGCCTGGCCGGCGGCACCAACCCGAACTGGGCGCGCCGGATCGGCGGCGTGGTCGCGATCTTCGGCGGGGCCGCGATCGGCGCAGCGATGGTCATCCATACCGGGCTGGTCGCACCGCTGGTTCTGGCGGGGCTGCTGACCTTGGCCGGTACCGTGGCCTGCGCGCTCCACCCGGAATCGGCCGCACCGATCGAATAGAGCGGGGGAATCGCGGAGCGCATGATTGCCGAGGCACGGCGCGGCCCCTAATCAGGGCACCAATCTTGCCCCGGGGGACTTCGATGCTGCGCCGCCTTTACGACTGGACCATGGCCAAGGCGGCGCACCGCCACGCCGAATGGTGGCTGGCCGCTTTCGCCTTCATGGAGGCCAGCTTCTTCCCGGTGCCGCCGCATCCGCTGCTGGGCCTGATGTGTCTGGCCGAACCCAAGAAGGCGATCCGCTTCGCCGCGATCGCGACGATCGCCTCGGTGGTGGGCGGCCTGCTCGGCTATGCGATCGGCTATTTCGCCTATGAGGCATTCGGAGAGGCGATGCTGCGCGCGTTGGGGCTGGCCGAGAGCTTCCCGCGGGCCGCCTGCTACCTGCGGGACTACGGCGCGGAAATCATCATCGTGAAGGGCGCGACGCCGATCCCGTTCAAGCTGCTGACGATCACAGCGGGCTTCATCGGCATGAGCCTGATGGTCTTCATCGGCGCCTCGATCGTGTCGCGCTCGATCAGCTTCATGATCGTCGGCGTGCTGTTCCGCCTGTTCGGTGCGCCGATAAAATCCGTGATCGACAAGCATCTGGGCAAGGTGACAATAGGCTTCGTCCTGCTCGTGTTGGCCGGCTTCCTGGCGATCGCCTTCCTGGGCGGCGGATCGAAGGACACCAGCGAGAAATGTGCTTCGGCAATGGCGGTCAAGGCTCCCTGACGGGCGCGGGACGGCCGATCCGCATGACAGACAGGGGCGGACCTGATAAGGTATCGGCATCGTGCCACCCGCCCCGAGCAACGCACGCCTGAGAGTCTTGTGCTCCCGCTCCCAAGGAGCATGATCATGGACCTCAACTATCTGTTGCGGCGAGAGCAGGAATGCCTGGCTCGATCGAAATCCTCGCCGTCCAGGGCTGCTCGGGCCGTCCACAGCGCGTTTGCTGTGGCTTACGGCAAGCTGCTCGGTGCGAGCAGCTATCCGCACCGCTCCCCCGGCAATGCCGAGAAGAGCCGGATCAAAGGCCTGCGACAACGTGTCGCCATAGCGGAAGCCGTCTGGGAAAATGAGGGTGGGCATCTTCGCTCAGATCTGGCCGAGGATGTTCGGGATAGGTGAAGCGGGCCTTGCATTTTCCGTGGTCCCATCGCTGACGTGAGATGCTGCCAAGACCTCTCAGAAAGGTATCGAGATGGTCGCCATCACCCTGTTACTCGGGAAACCTCCGACCGCCCCCTGCCGTACGCCCAGGCTGCCGCGGGCGGTGCCGAGCAAGCCGACCTCCGCCTTTGGCAGCGCCTCGACAATGTCGGGACCGCTATAGGGCCGTTGGATGTCTTCGGTCCTGCGTCTGGCGCACACCACAATGCCGTCATTGCCATGGCCGAGGCAGGATTCCGGCCGTGGCGACGCTTTGGCTAGATCAAAATCCGTCGCGGGGAGAGAGGCGATTGCGTCCGCCAGTGCCAGCATCAGCAGCATGAGATATGTGTAGGCAAGAGGCTTGCTCCCAAAGGCAGTTCCTCCACGTCGCTTCGACATTAGAGGCGGTGGCGGCCGCCCCGCAATGCAATGGGGGGGCATCTCATCCATTCTGGAGACTCAATTCTGTATAATATCCGAGAGTCGTCTATGGACGCCGCCACAGAATCATTTGGTTGGGATGTTTGACGTGCAAGACGATGTTCAGTTGCCGGCTTCGGAGGATGTCACCGCCCTTCCCAATCTCATCGCGCGCACAGCCACCTCGCTTAGGGATCTGGCGGAGCAGCTGGAGCAGGGAACGCTGATCGATCCGGTCGAGTGGGTCATCCCGATGGCCGACATCGGCACCGATCGCATGGACGCGCATTGCGACGCCATCGCCGCGCGGCTGGGCAAGAAGCATCTGGCGGTCTACGCGATCTGTTTCGACGACGCGGTGCCGCTCGAGCGTGTCTATGAAGTGGTCGACGGCAAGAAAGCCGAGAACAAGACGCTCCCGGTCGACCAACGCCGCGCCTTCGCACGCGTCAACAAGCGCAAGGGCTGCCTGGGCAGTCGATGCCTCTATGTCGGCCAGTCCGAAAAGGCCGCCGGCCGCCTGCGCCAGCATCTGGTCGAGGCGCACCCGGCCACCTTCGCCATCCATCTCAAATATTGGCCGAACGATATTCCCGGAAACCTGATCGTGAAGGTCATCGGCGTTGCGGGCGTGCAGAGCATGCTGCTGCCCTTCATAGAGGATCAGATGGCGCGCGAGATGCCGCCTATTCTGGGCAAGCGTGGATCGGTCTGAGCGCCCTTAGCTAGACATCCCCAAAACCTTCCATTTCCTCGTCATCCCTTCCTAGCGCCACAAGCTGGTCGAGCAGCCATGCCCCCGCCGGCCCCGGCGGGGTGTCGCTGCGCCAGATGCCGTTGAAGCGGTAGGTACCGCCGATATGGTCGGGCATGTGGAGGCGCACCAGCGTTCCGGCCATCAGGTCGGGCTCGATCATGTGCAGCGGCATATTGCCCCAGCCGATGCCCTGGCGGAGCAGCTGGTGCTTGGCGCCGAGGTCGGCGAGGCGCCAGGTGCGGGGGCTCATCACCGAAAAGTCCTGGCCGTCGGTAAAGCGAGACCGGTCGGTCAGCACGATCTGGACATGCTCGCGGCCCATTCCGGGCGGTATCTTCGCGGTGCGGCCGAGCGGATGATCGGGGGCGGCGACGGGGATCATCGGCACCGAGCCGGCCGAGACTAGCTCAATCCCCGCCACGCCCGCCGCCAGCGGGCCCGAGATGCCGATCGCCGCGACGCCGTCGAGCACCATCGCCGTGACCGCGCCCAGTGCCTCGACATGGAGGCGCAGCGCCACCGTCGGGAACTGCTCGGCAAAGGCACGCAGCACCCGGCCGAGGCGTTCGGCAGGCAACATCACGTCGACGGCCAGATCGACCTCTGCTTCCAGTCCATCCAGAAGCCCCTTCACCTTGGCGCGCAGGCCGTCGATCCCCTGCGACACCATTCGCGCCTCGGCCAGCACCGCGCGACCGGCGGTGGTGAGCGTCGGCTTGCGGGTGCCTTCGCGGTCGAACAAGGTCAGGCCCAGCTGCATTTCGAGATTGCCGATGCCGTAGCTGATCACCGACACAGCCCGGTGGAGCTTGCGCCCCGCCGCCGCGAAGCTGCCGGTTTCGACCACAGCCAGAAAGATGCGCAGCTGATCGAAGGTGGGCATGCCCGGGTTTGACATTTCAACTCCCTAGAACGTTTCGACCGATTTTATCCACCTGAACGGATAAGTCGAGCGCGGCTATATCGTCTCCAACAGGGAAGGAGGACGATATGACGACCAGGTCCGACAGCGCACCGCACCTCAGCAGCACCGAATGGAAGGTCGTCGCGACCGCCTATGACGATGCGGAGACCTATCGCTTCGTGCCGGCGCGGCCTTCGCTGCTTCGGCAGGCGATCGGCAAGCTCACCGGCCATCGGCCCGAGCTTCCCGCCGCCGATCCCCGGCGCGAGGCGCTGCGGCGCTTCGTTTGCACGGTGCGGCGCACGCGCCGGCCGGACGAGCGGCAGGTGCCGGCGCTGATGGCGCTCGGCTTCAATCGCTCGCAGGTCGACGCACTCGCCCTTCTTTCCGCCTGACCCCCTGGAGACAGACAATGATCGACCTTCGCCCTTATGATAGCCTCGGCGGCGCCAACCATGGCTGGCTCGACGCCAAGCATCACTTCTCTTTCGCCAGCTATCATGACGATGCCCGCACCAACTGGGGCGACCTGCGCGTGTGGAACGACGACACGATCGCCCCGAAGACCGGCTTCCCGCCGCACCCGCACCGCGACATGGAGATCATCACCTATGTCCGCGAAGGCGCGATCTCGCACCAGGACAATCTGGGCAACAAGGGCCGCACCGAGGCGGGCGACGTCCAGGTGATGTCGGCAGGCACGGGCATTCAGCACTCCGAATATAATCTGGAGGACGTGACGACCCGCATCTTCCAGATCTGGATCATCCCGACGAAGACCGGCGGCACGCCGCACTGGGGCGCCAAGCCGTTTCCCCGCGGCGCGCACAGCGGACAGTTCGTGGTGCTGGCAAGCGGCTTCGCCAACGACAACGGCGCGTTGCCGATCCGGGCCGAGGCTCGTGTCGTCGGGGCGACCCTGAAGGCCGGCGAGACCGCCGAGTACAGGATCGGCAAGGATCGGCGCGGCTATCTTGTTCCCGCCATCGGCGCGATCGAGATCGACGGCCTGCGGGTCAATGCCCGCGACGGCGCGGCGATCAGCGACCTCGATGTGATCCGGGTGACCGCGATCGAGGACAGCGAGATCGTCCTGGTCGACGCCGCCTGATCCTCCCAACGCAACACCACTTGCACCCCATGGCCGGTCGTCAGAGGATCTTCCCCTGATCCTGACCGGCAGCCGCCGGGCCCGTTCCCCTCCCCACGAGGGCCCGGCGGCACCCCTTTCAGAAGGACGTGAACATGAGCATCCGCACGAGCGAAGTCGACGGCGTCGACATGGTGATCCTGCCCCCGGTCCGCGATTTGGGCGATGGCTTCTCGGTCCGCCGGGCGCTGCCGTCGGCGCATCGCCGGATGGTCGGCCCCTTCATCTTCTTCGATCAGATGGGCCCGGCCGCCTTCCGCGGCGGTGAGGGGCTCGATGTTCGCCCGCATCCGCATATCGGCCTCGCGACGATCACCTATCTGCTCGACGGCGAGATCATGCACCGCGACTCTGTCGGCAGCGTGCAGGCGATCCGCCCCGGCGAGGTGAACTGGATGACCGCCGGATCGGGCATCGTCCATTCCGAGCGCACCCCCGACGAACTGCGCCCCACGGGCAGCCGCCTGTTCGGCCTCCAGACTTGGATCGCGCTGCCCACCGATCAGGAGGAGATCGACCCATCCTTCGTCCACCACAAGGCGCATGAGATTCCCAGCGTCGAGGCCGATGGCACCAAGCTGACCTTGATCGTCGGTACATCGGACGGGCTGCGTTCGCCGGTGAAGACGCTGTCCGACATGGTCTATGCCGACATCGTCCTGATCGACGGCGCGCGCTACCAGCTCAAGGCCGAGCATGTCGAACGTGCGGTGTATGTCGTCGAGGGCGAGATCGAGGTGGCGGGGCAGACCGGCGGTTTCGCGACGGGCGAACTGGTCGTGTTCAAACCCGGAGCGGAGATCGTCCTGAAGGCGAAGGGCGGGGCGCGGCTGATGCTGATCGGCGGCGAGCCCTTTCCCGAGGGGCGCAACATCTACTGGAACTTCGTTTCCTCCTCGCGCGACCGGATCGAACAGGCCAAGGAGGACTGGCGCGAGCAGCGCTTCGCTCCGGTGCCCGACGAGGACGAGTTCATCCCGCTGCCCGACGACCCCAAGCCCGTCCGCTATCCGTAAGAAGGACTCCGCACCATGGCCATTACCACCGCCAGCATCGGCCGCGACCGCTATGCCACCCAGATCGAGGCGAGCGGCCACCTCCTCACGGCCGACGAGCCTGCCAAGCTCGGCGGGGCCAATGCCGGGCCGGCGCCCTACGACCTGCTGCTCGCCAGCCTGGGCGCCTGCACCGCGATCACCCTGCGTATGTACGCCGATCGCAAGCAATGGCCGCTGGACTCGCTCGAAGTCTCGTTGCGCCTGACCGGCGGGGCGGAGGATCGCCGCATCGTGCGGATGATCACGCCCAAGGGGCTGAACGCCGAACAGGCCGCCCGTCTCGCCGAGATCGCCGAGCGGACGCCGGTCACATTGACGCTGAAAGCGGGTGTCGGCATCGATACCAGCTTCGCCTGACGGGAGACCCATCGTGCCGACCGAGATCTTCGACTTCGACGGTGGCCATCACCGCCTTTCCGGCAGGTTCGAACTGCCCGATGGCCCACCGCGCGGCTGGGCGCTGTTCGCGCACTGCTTTACCTGCGGCAAGGACCAGCAGGTGGCGGTGCGGATCGCGCGCGGGCTGGCCGCGGTCGGGATCGGCACGCTGCGCTTCGACTTCGCCGGGATCGGCGCGAGCGAAGGATCACTGGCGGAGAGCAGCTTCGCCGCGGATGTCGGCGATCTTGTCGCGGCGGCGGGAGCGATGGCGGCGGCCGGTCGTGCGCCCGCGCTGCTGATCGGGCATAGCCTGGGCGGGGCGGCGTCTCTCGCCGCCGCCGGCGAGATCGGGTCGGTCGAGGCCGTCGCGACCATCGGTGCGCCGTTCGACATCAGCCATGTCCTGCGCCATTTCGACGACGATGCGGTCGCGGCGATCGAGAGCGAAGGCGCGGCCGACGTCGTTCTGGCCGGGCGGACCTTTCGCGTCGGCAAGAGCTTCCTCGACGATCTGCGCCGTCATGACCAGGGCGCCCGTATCGCGGCGCTGCACCGGCCGCTGCTGATCCTCCATGCGCCGTTCGACGCGGTGGTCGACATCGAAAATGCGACCCGCATCTTCCTGGCGGCGCGCCATCCCAAAAGCTTCGTCTCGCTCGACAAGGCCGATCATCTGCTGACCGGGGCGGGGGAGGCGGAGCATGTCGCCGGGCTGATCGCCGCCTGGGCCGCGCCCTATCTGCCCGACCTCGCTGTGACGCGCGACGACGGGGCCGCCGATGTCGTGGCCGAGGAAACCGGGGCCGGGCGCTTCCAGGTCGCGATCCAGGCGGGCGGCATCCGCTTTCTCGCCGACGAACCGGCGACTGTCGGCGGCCTGGGATCGGGCCCCACGCCCTATGATTTGCTATCGGCGGGCCTGGCGGCCTGCACGACGATGACCCTGCGCATGTATGCCGATCAGAAAGGCTGGGAAATCGGCCGCGTCCGCACGGCTGTCGGCCATGCCAAGCGCAAGGGGGAGACGCCCGCCGACCTGTTCGTCCGGCGGATTGCGTTCGATGGCGATGTCGATGCGGAGCGGCGGGCCCGGTTGCTGGAGATCGCCGACCGCTGCCCGGTGCATCGTACGCTGGAAAGTGCGGCGGCGGTCGAGACGAGCATCGGCGGTCCACCGGCTGCGGCCGAGCCGATCGAAGCGCATATGAGCGCGGTGGAAAGGCTGATGCAGAAAGCGGGGTAGGGGGGGGCGCCGCTCAGCTATGGCGCCGCTCGTATCGAGCGCAGGATAGGGCGGAATCGTTCGACGCTCGCGCCGCAAGACTATAGTAATCTCACGGGATTGCGTGTTTTGGACGCAATGGGTTGCTACGTTCATGATTGCATGGACGCGGAGCGGCGAGCACCTTTCGGCCCGCGTGTTCAGCCATATCGTGAAGCAGCACGGATCGAAGCTGCCCACGCGCGGCGCGATGCTGGACCATGATGGACTGCCGATCGCGATCTATGAGATCGTTCGCTGCTCCGCACGAACATCAGCCAATCATTGTTGAATCTCGAGGCCATGCACGGTCACGCGAGCAGGAGACTCGCAGCAGGATCGTTCAGGCTTGAGATATAATCGGCAAGCGTCGACGCATTGCGGGCGGCAGCGCATGGCGATCCTTTGCCACCACGGGATTCGAACCTGGCTCATCGACTTAACTGCGGCAAGATCGCACGATTCCGCGTTGCCGGTGCGCTTTCGACCCCGCGGATTGACCGGCCGCCGAGCGGCGATGGCGAGCCATATTGTGGCGACTACTGTAGTAACCTCCACAAGTTGAGGGTTGGGCGTCCCTGAGCCAGAAGGCCGCCACGAATCATCGCGCCGGGAAGGTGGCGGTGTTTTCACATTCACATCCGATGCGCCGGCAGCGATCGTTCGGTCGTCCGGCTTCGAGGCAGTTATGTACATGCAGCATGGTTTATGCGCCCAGGACACGGGCCGACGAGCACTTCCGGACCAGGGGAAGGTCTTTCCGTTGGCGATGCCCGCCACTGGCCCGGCCTGCATTGATCTCGATCCAGCGGCGCTATGGGGCATGTGGCAGTTGCGCTTCGGCCTCTTCGGCTGTCTCGACTCCGAGACGCGCGGGGGCATCGCGGTAGTCGACGAAGGTCGTCTGATGGGCGGCGACAGTCAGTTCGCGTACCATGGCCGCTGGACGTTGGAAGGCAGCGAACTCAGAGCGACCCTCAGCATCTTCCGCCACGGCAACGATCCGAGCATGCCGACGCTGCTCGGGACCAATGACCGCACATACCAGCTTGAATGCATCGCCGAAATCATAAGCATCGATGTCATCGAGGGCCGGTTGCGGCGACCCGGCTTTCCCGATGTGCGGGTGGCGATGCGGCGTGTGCAGGACACGCCCGATCGCAGCGGCCGCCTGCACACCGGCGGTCCTATAGTCCGGCCTTGATACCCATCCGGACAAGCTCGCTCAGGTTGCGCGCGCGGGTCCGCTCCATGATAGCCGCGCGATATGCCTCCACGGTACGGATGCTTAATCCAAGCTGGTAGGCGATGATCTTGTTGGGCTGGCCATCGAGGATCCCCGCGAGCACCTCGCGCTGCCGGCGGGTGAGCGATTCGACGATGCGCACATAGTGGATCGTCTCGTCTGCGGGTGTCGGGGTATGACGAAGTGCCGCGCCCTGGACGGCTGCCCGTAGCGTGTCCGAGTGGAGCGGCTTTTCGAGGAATTCGACCGCGCCGGCCTTTATCGCCTCGACGGCCATCGGAATGTCGGCTTGCCCGGAAATGACGATGACAGGCAATTCGACCCCGCTCTCCTTGAGAGACAAGAGCAGTTCGATCCCGCTAAGACCCGGCATGTTGACATCGGTGATGATGCAGCCCGGCTCCAAGCTGTCGATTGTCCCGAGCAGTTCGTCAGCCGTGGCATATTGATGCGGCGAGAAACCGGCCGCACGCAATATGGTGGCGATGGTATGACGTACCGCTGGATCATCGTCGACGATGTGAACCGCGTTTGAAATCTCTTGTCCCATGTCAGGGCACCTCATCCAGGACCTGGCGGATCCGTCGTGCAAGCTGACGCTTCGAATATGGCTTCGTCAGCAGCTTTGCGCCGGTCATCGCCCGACCTTCGCCGACAAGCGCATCGTGCGCATATCCCGACGTCAGGAGTATCCGAAGAGAAGGCCAGCGCGCGCGCGCCCTTTCGCCGAGCTCCTGGCCATTGAGACCGCCAGGCATGACGACATCGGTGAACACGAGATCGATGTCGTTCCGCGATTCAAGGATCTGCATAGCCTCCACTCCCGAGCCGGCCGTCACGATCCCGTAGCCGAGCCCCTCGCACAGCGATTTTACATGCGTCCTCACCAGCGCATTATCCTCGACCAGCAATATCGTCTCGGATCCGCCTTGCTCCTCCGGCGCCTCGCCAACAGGCAGAGGTGCAGCGACCGCATCTGCCGGTGCAATGGGCAGATATAAGGTGAAACTGCTTCCCGCGCCGACGTCCGATCTCAGGTCGATATAGCCAGCCGACTGTTTCACGAAACCGTACACCATCGACAAGCCCAGCCCGGTTCCCCGGCCGGCATCCTTGGTGGTGAAAAACGGGTCGAAAACCCGGTCGATGATGTCGGGAGCGATCCCCGTCCCGTTGTCGGTGACGACGATCATGGCATAGTTGCCCAGCCTCGCCCCCGGATGAGTCTCGCAGAAGTCCTCGGTGAGCCTCCGGCTTTCGCCGGTGATGGTCAGCCGCCCTCCCTCTGGCATGGCATCTCGCGCGTTTATGCAGAGATTGAGCAGCGCGGCGGCCGTCTGAGCCGGATCGGCATATACCGGCTCGATCTCGGCCATCAGATTGACCACGATTTCGATCTGCGCACCCAACGTCCTACGGATCAACGCCATATTTTGCGTGATCAGGGCGTTGATATCGAACGGTTGCGGAGCAAGCGGTTGTCTTCGTGAAAAAGCGAGTAGCTGCCGGGTCAGACTGCTCGCCTGCTCGGCGGCCTGCAGGATCAAGGCCGCCAACTCGCGCTGGCCAGGGCTTTCGGCCTGGTCGAACAATGTCTCCGAACTGCCGATAACAACCGTGAGCAGGTTGTTGAAGTCATGGGCGACGCCCCCCGTCAGCTGCCCGATGGCATCGATCCGCTGCGATTGCCGTAATGCGGCCTCCGTGGCGCGCTGGCTGGTCACATCGGTCACCATCATGCAAACGGCGTTCTGCCCCGTCCATTCAATCGGAAAGGCGCGGATTTCGATGTCCAGCATCCCCCCGCTGATGTGCTTGCCTTTCGTTGCGATGATATCGGTCCGTCGGTAATCGCCCGGCTCGCCATTTTGACACGCAATGATGCGGGCGTGTTCCTCTTCGTCGAAGAGGTGACCGCACTCGGCAAGGGCAATGACGTGCCCTCTGTCAGCCCAGCCGAATATGCGGGCGAAAGCGTTATTCGCGACGAGCGGTTCAAAATTGCGGTGGACGAGAATCCCGATCGGCGCCTGTGACACCAGCGTTTCGAGCTGGCTGTTGGTTCGCTGGATCACAGTGTTTCCAGCTTCGAGCTCCAGCATTCGCGATTCCAGCTTGCGAAACAGCGCAGCCGAGTATCGCTTTTGCACGGCGATATCGTCCCAGTCCGGCCTGGAACCCACCAGAGCTGAATAGGGGGAAGGTTCTTGAAGCAACCTCTTTACGACCGCCAGAAGGACGTCCGGTTCGCTGGGCTTCAGCAGAAATGCGTCCGCGCCGATTTCCAGCGCGAGCTTTTCATCCTCGGCGCTGGTGAAGGTGGCGGTGTAGACGACAAAGCCGATGGACCGCAGTTGCGGATCCTCGCGCCAGTTCCGCAGCAGCGTATATCCGTCCATGACCGGCATCAGCAAATCGGAAACAACCAAGTCGGGTGGCGCCGACCGGGCGGCCGTCAGGGCCTGCGCCCCGTCCGCTGCAACCTCGACGATATAGCCGTGCCCGGTCAAAAGCGTCGAGAGCAGGTACAGATTTTCTTCCCTGTCATCGACGATCAAGATCCTTGCCGTCACGAACTTTGCTCTTTCACGAAGTGCATGACCTGCGCGACGAAATTGTCCGGATCGATAGGTTTTTCGATATACCCGTTGCAGCCGGCGTCGATCGCCTTTTCGCGATCGCCGACCATCGCATAGGATGTGACCGCAACGATGGCGCGGGCGTCGAGCTGTGGCAGGCGGCGAAGCGCTTCTGCGACCTGATACCCATTCATCCCCGGAAGCTGGATGTCGAGCAGGATGACATCGGGGTCGATTTCGCGGGCGAGTTCGATGCCCCGGACCCCGTCCTGGGCGGAAATCACCTCGAAGCCGTTCCGCTCGAGCAGAAACGTGGCCAGATAACGGTTCTGCTCATTGTCTTCGATGAGAAGAACCCTTGCTTTCATGATTCACTCCCCGAGTTCACGGGCAGGAGAATGCTGAATATGACACCCCCGCCCTCCCGCGCTTCGGCGGAAATGGACCCGCCCAATAAGCGCAGCAGCCGATCACATATCGCGAGGCCCAGTCCAGTGCCCTCGTGCTGGCGGGTCAGTCCCGTGTCGAGCTGGCGGAAAGGTAGAAATAGATTCTCGAAATCCTCGGGTCGAATGCCGATGCCGGTGTCGGAGACACGAATTCTGATCATCGGCTCTGCGGCAATTCGGGCATCGTCGATTGTCACGGTGACGCCGCCCTGCTCGGTGAATTTCACCCCGTTACCGATAACGTTGAGAAGCACTTGCTCCACCCGCCGCTGATCGCTGATGATCTCGCGCGCCGAGCTTTGCCACCGCGTCTGCAGGAAAAGGCCCTTTTTGCCTGCGGCCGGCAAGAGCAAGCCGATTATCTTCTCCACCGAAGGTCGCAATTCGAAGGAGCGGGGATAGACGTCGAGTTCTCCGGCCTCGATCTTGGATATGTCGAGTACGTCGTTGACGAGTTCAAGCAAGTGTCTCGCGCTACCTTGCACCATTCCAAGTTGCTTGCGCTGCTCAGGATTGAGCGGCCCCGGCAACTCTTGCATCAGAATGCCGGTGAACCCGATGATGGAGTTGAGCGGGGTCCGCAATTCGTGTGACATCGTAGCCAGGAAGGTGGACTTGAGCCGATCCGAGGCCTCGGCGCGGAGCATGGCGATCCGGAGATCTTCGGTCTGCTCGGCGACGGTTTGCTCAAGGCGGCTATTGAGCCGATGGAGGTCCATCTCAGCTGCATGTCTTGCCGTGATGTCCAGTGACATCACGAAAATTCCTTCCGGCACAGCCCGTACGCGGATGTCGTACCAACCCTCCGTCCCATCAGGAAAGCTGAAAGGAACCTCCTGCTGGGCCGGTTCGCGCGATACCATGCAGCCGTGCAAAAGCTTGAACAGGTCGGACTCTTCTATACCCGGCCAGCACTCCTGGAGGGTCCGGCCGAGAAGTTCCTCTCTTGGCCTGCGGCAGAAGCGTTCGGCCGTCTGATTCATGTAGCTGTAGCGCCAGTCGAAATCGAATATCTGAACACCCTCGAGAATCCGTTCGAGCGTAGTCCGGTAGTGCCGTTCGCTCTTCTCGAGCGCGACCTGAGCCTGCTTGACCTCTGAGATATCGATGCCGACACCGATCAAACAGCGTACCGCGTTGAACATCACACGCGTGCCCGTGAAATAATAGGGAATGGTCTGACCCGACTTGGTCAGAAAAGATGCTTCGAGAATGCCGTCACCTTCTTCGAAGACTTTGCGTACCGTACGACCGAGATTCTGTTGATCCTGTCCCTGGAAAAAATCCTGAGGTTTCAAACGGGAGATCTCGTCGGCACTATAGCCTGAAACCCGTTCGAAGTTTCTGTTCCATTTCAGAAACTTTCTATCCTCGTCGTAAAGATAGAGAATGCCGGGAATACTTTCCGTCATGGCTTCGGAAAGCATGCGCTCGCGGCGGGCTAGAGCCTGAGCGTCATCGAGCGCCTCCTCGCTGGCGAAGCGCCCGAGCGCGAAGCAGATATCGTCCGCCGTATCGCTAAGCAGCGATTTTGCGTCCTCACTGAAATAGTCCTTACAACGGGAATAGACGGTCAACGTGCCGCAAGGGCCGCTCCCGATATGGAGGGGGAAGGCGGCTGCCGAGCGAAGGCTGCTCTGGCGGGCCTTCTTTTGCGAGGGCAGCCCATGTAAATCAGCCAGGAGATCGTTGGTCAGGCAGGGTGACTGCTCCCGAAACGCGCGGCCGGAAGGGCCGAGCTGTTCGATTCGATCATCAATGGAGATGCGGAAATCGTGCAAGGTCGCGTGATCGTCGCCATATTCGGCCACTGGCACCAATTCGCGGGTTTCCGGTATGTGCCAGCCGATCCAGGCCATCGTGAAGCCGCCATGCTCGACCAATGCACGACAGACGTCGTCGAGCAGATCCTGCCGCCGACTTGCCCGGACGATGACCCGATGGATATTGCACCGGGCTTCGTAGATGCGCGTAATTCGCTCGGTAGTTTCGCGGGGTCTGGACGATTGATCGGCAGGCGCGCCCACGTCCGCCTCGGATCCGTTGGCGACGGATTGCCCCATTGATAAGCATCCCTCCGATCACATCCGGCCGCATTATAACGCGCGGTGCGCCTGTTATTCCGTCCGTTCCCGACTTTGGCCAGCCTTGATTCGTCTGTCGGTTGTGCCGAACCGCCGGCAGCCCGCGCTGCCACCCGTAACTATGCGGGTTGATGTAATAATTCTTTGTCAACTAAGGAGTTTACTCGCGGCCAATGCATTTGGCCGTTAGCGGCCGATTGTTATCGGCTCGGCAAAGCGGCACTCTCGACCCAGCGTGCGCCCGGACTGCAGATAGGGCGCGACGGTACATCGTCGAACGATGCTTCCCCCTTCGCTGGAAGAGTGGGCAGAGGTGGGGGTTAGCCCAGAAACTCCAGCAGCGCTGCCGCGAACTTCTCCGGCTGTTCGACATTCGAGAGATGCGCCGCGTCGAACGTGACGCCCTTTGCGCCGGCGATCGCATCGACGATTTCCTGGCCTTGTGCGGGCGGGGTGGCGGGGTCGCGGCCGCCGATGATCACCAGCACCGGATTGCGGATCAGGCCGATCACAGGACGCATGTCCATGTCACGGATCGCCGCGCAGCAGCCGGCATAGCCGACCGGATTGGTCGCATTGATGAAGGCGCCGACCGATGCGACCGCCTCTGGCGATCCCGCCAGAAACTCGGGCGTGAACCAGCGGTCCAGCACCGCCGCGGCGATCGCCGACATGCCCTTGTCGAGCACCACGCCGATCCGCCCCTGCCAGCCCGCAGGCGGCCCCATATAGGCGGCGGTGTTGGCGAGGACGATGCGGTTGAAACGCTCCGGCGCGTGGACGCCCAGCCACTGGCCGGTCATGCCACCCAGCGAAAGGCCGCAGAAATCGACCTTGTCCAGTCCCAGAGCGTCGAGCAGTTCGACGACGTCGCGACCGAGCCGGTCGAGGCTGTAGGCGCCCGCCGGAGCATCCGATGCCCCGTGGCCGCGCTGGTCGTAGCGCAGCACGCGGAACCGCGCCGTCAGTGCGGGCAACTGCGGCAGCCACATATCCATGGCGGTGCCCAGCGAGTTGGACAGCAGCAGCACCGGCGCGCCATCGGCCCCGTCCATGCGCCAGGCGAGGCGGCAACCATCGCCGACCGTGGCAAAGCCCTGGTCGGTCATAGCCCGTCCGCGATCGTCAGCGGCGCACCGGTCTTGGCGACGACTTCGTCGACCGTCACGCCGGGGGCGCATTCGATCAGGGTGAGGCCGCCATTCTGCTTGTCACAGGCGAGCACACACAGGTCGGTGACGATCAGGTCGACCACGCCCTCGCCGGTGAGCGGCAGGGTGCATTCGGGCAGGATTTTCGGCGTGCCGTTGCGGCTGACATGCTCCATCACCACGACGACGCGGCGAACGCCGGCGACCAGGTCCATCGCGCCGCCCATGCCTTTCAGCATCTTGCCGGGGATCGTCCAGTTGGCGATGTCGCCCTTGGCGCTGACTTCCATCGCGCCGAGCACCGCCAGGTCGATATGGCCGCCGCGGATCATGCCGAAGCTGTCCGCCGAGGAGAAGTAGCTCGACGTCGGCAGTTCGGTGATCGTTTCCTTGCCGGCGTTGACGAGATCGGCGTCCTCTTCCCCTTCATAGGGGTAGGGGCCCATGCCGAGCATGCCGTTCTCGCTCTGGAGCGTGACCTTCACACCCTCGGGGATGTGATTGGCGACCATCGTCGGGATACCGATGCCGAGGTTTACGTAATAGCCGTCCTGCAGCTCGCGCGCGGCGCGCGCCGCCATTTCATCGCGGGTCCACGGCATCAGTTTGCCTCCACCGGACGGGGGCGGGTGGTGCGCTTCTCGATGAGACGCGCATAGCCCTCGCCCTTGATGATACGATCGACGAAGATTCCCGGGGTGTGGATGTGGTCGGCTTCCAGCGCGCCGTCGGGCACGATTTCCTCGACCTCTACCACAGTCACCTTGCCGGCGGTGGCCATGACCGGATTGAAGTTCCGCGATGTCTTGCGGAACACCAGATTGCCTTCGCTGTCCGCCTTCCACGCCTTGATGATCGACAGATCCGCACGCAGCCAGCGTTCGCGGACATAGCGTCGCCCGTCGAACTCCTCGACCGGCTTGCCCTCCGCGACGACGGTGCCGACCCCAGTCGGGGTGTAGAAGGCCGGAATCCCGGCCCCTCCGGCGCGAATCCGCTCGGCGAGGGTGCCCTGCGGCACCAGTTCCAGCTCGAGCTTACCCTCCAGATAGAGCTGCTCGAACAGCTTGTTCTCGCCGATATAGGACGACACCATCTTCTTGATCTGGCCGTTCGCGAGGAGCGTCCAGAGACCATAACCGTCGGCCCCGCAATTGTTGGAGATGACGGTCAGATCCCGTACGCCCGAGGCCTTGATCGCGGGGATCAGGGTCTCGGGGTTACCGGTCAGGCCGAAGCCGCCCGACATGATGGTCATGCCGTCGAACAGCAGGCCGTCGAGCGCCGCTTCGGGGCTGGCGTAGATCTTGTCGGGCATCAGACCGCCGGCGCCGGGGCCCGGCTGCGGGCCATCAGTTCGGCTTCGGTCGGATCGGCTGCTTTCTGCAGGGTGAAGTCGAAGTCGATCTGGCTGAACGGCCCGTTGAGCTGTTCGGCGCGGATCACCTCCGGATCTTCCTGGCGGACGACTTCCGGGATCAGGTCGTCATGGGTCGCGAAGGCGAAATCGTCATGCAGATAGGGATCGCCGTCGATGTTGATCTGCGTCGTCAGGTGACGATAGCCATCGGCCGAGACGAAGAAGTGAATGTGCGCCGGGCGATTGCCGTGACGGCCGACCGACTGGAGCAGCTTGTCCGAGCTGCCCTGCGGCGGCACGGAATAGCCCGACGGGACGATGCTGCGGAAGACATAGCGGCCATCAGCCCCGGTCTTGATGCGGCGGCGGTTGTTGTACGCCTTCTGCGACGGATCGAAGCCCGAATAGCCGCCCTGGCTGTTGGCGTGCCAGACATCGACGATCGCACCGGCGACCGGCTTGCCGTCGAGATCCTTGATGGTGCCGCCCATGATCAGCACTTCGCCGGTATCCTCACCGTCGTCGAGACGCGCGCGGCCCTCTTCCATCGGAGCGCCGGGAACGTAGAGCGGGCCTTCGATCGTGCGCGGCGTGCCGCCGGTGAGGCCGGCCTTCTTGTCGGCCAGGTCCATGCGGACGTCGAGGAAATGGTCGAAGCCCAGGCCCGGCGCGATCAGGCCGAACTCGGGGGCCGCCTGCTGCATGAAGTGGAGCGCCGCCCAGAACTCTTCCGCGCTGACGTCGAAATCGTCGATCGTGGTGAAGACGTCCGAGACGATCCGGCGCAGGATCTGCTTCATGCGCGCGTCGCCACCGTCCTGATCAAGGCCTGCGATACGATCGAGATAAGCTTGGATTTCTCGGCTTTGCACCAATTCGGATGCCATCACGTCTCTCCTTGGAAGGGTGTTTTTAGCGGTCGTCGTCACGGATGGAAGAGGGATGGCGGCACAGCGCGATCACCTCGATATCCATGAACGGGAACAGCGGAAGGCCGGTCAGCAGGTTGTGGAGCGCTTCGTTGCTTTCCACGTCGAAAATGCTCGTGTTGGAATAATGGCCGACGTGCCGCCACAGGTGGCGCCACTTTCCTTCTTTCTGCAGCTCCGCAGCATAGGCCTTCTCGCGGGCCTTGATCTCGTCGAACTCGGCCGGATCGATATGGTCCGGAACATTGACGTTCATATGAACCTGAAAGAGCATCAGGCAGACTCCTTAGCTGGACTGGCCGACGACGGTGCGATTGGGCCCGTCACGGCGGAAATGGTGGACCTTGTCCATGTCGAGCGCAACGCCGAGGCCGGGACCGGTGGGAAGGTCGAGCCCGAACTCGCGGAACACCGGACGCTCGGTCAGGATCTCTTCGGTCTGCAGGAGTGGGCCGAACAGTTCGGTGCCCCATTCCAGCTTGGCGAAGGTGGCGTAAAGATGGGCGCAGGCGATCGTGCCAACGCTGCCTTCCAGCATCGTGCCGCCATAAACGCCGATATGCGCCGCCGCGGCGATCGAAGCGAGCTGCCCGCCCGCGAACAGGCCGCCGGCCTGCGGCGGCTTGATCGAGAAGGCGTCGGCGCCGCGGTCGCGCGCGAAGTCCATCGCGTCAGACGGGCCGCGCAGCGCTTCGTCGGCCATGATCGCGATCGGTGAATAGGCGGTGAGCCGGCGCATGCCTTCACGGTCGGCGCGGGGGAGCGGCTGTTCGATCAGGTCGACGCCGGCATCGCCCAGCATGCGCGCGCCGAGCCGTGCGGTCGGCTCGTCCCAGGCCTGGTTCACGTCCACGCGGACCGATGCGCGGTCGCCCATCGCGCGCTTGATCGCGGCGACATGCGCGACGTCGTCCTTGAGCGCGCGCTTGCCGATCTTGAGCTTGAAGACGTTGTGGCGGCGCTGCGCCAGCATGTCCTCGGCTTCCTCGATGTCGCGGCCGGTGTCGCCGCTGGCGAGCGTCCACAATACGGGAAGGCGATCGCGCAGGCGGCCGCCGAGCAACTCGCTGAGCGGCAGGCCGGCGCGCTGCGCCTCGGCGTCGAGCAGTGCGGTTTCGATCGCGTTCTTCGCGAAATGATTGCCAACGACATATTGGCGGACGAGCGCCATCAGCGAGGCGGTATTGGTCGCCTCGCGCCCGATGACCAGCGGCGCGACATATTCGTCGATCGTCAGCTTCATGCCTTCGGGACTTTCGTCGCCATAGCTGAGACCGCCGATCGTCGTGCCTTCGCCCATGCCGACGATGCCGTCACTACAATGGACGCGCACGATCACCATAACCTGCTTGTTGATCGCGATCATCGACAGGACATGCGGACGGATCGTCGGAATATCGACGATCCAGGTATCAATTGTCTCGACCTTGAAAGCCATGCTCTCTCTTATCGTTTTCTTTGAATGCCACGATTTTCTAAAATGGTCGGATACGGTAGCACAGGACTGTTTCGGTCCGTCATGATACCCGGTAGGTATGGTTATGGAATTGCGCCACCTTCGCTACTTCGTCGCCGTCGCCAATGAGCGGAACTTCACCCGCGCGGCCGAGGTCCTCAACATCGCCCAGCCGCCGCTGAGCCGCCAGATCCGCCAGCTCGAGGACGAGGTCAGCGTCGAGCTGTTCGACCGCGACTCCCGGCCCTTGCGGCTGACCGAGGCCGGACGGCTGCTCTACGAACATGCCGTGCATGTTCTGGCGGGGGTGGATCAGTTGCGCGTCATGATGCGCGAGATTGCGGGGAAGGGGCGTCGCCGCTTCGTCATCGGCTTCGTCGGATCGACCCTGTTCGGGCTTTTGCCCGAGGTGATCCGCCGGTTTCGGGCCGCCGCCGCCCATGTCGAGGTTTCGGTGATCGAATGCTCGACGGTCGAGCAGATCGCGGCGTTGAAGGAGGGGCGGATCGATGTCGGCTTCGGTCGGTTGCGGTTCGAGGATGCGGCGATCCGCCGGATCGTCCTGGCCGAAGAGGCTTTGGTCGCGGTTGTGCCGGTCGATCACCGATTGACCACTCTGGACCGCCCGCTGCATCTCGCCGACCTGCTCGAAGAACCGCTGATCATCTATCCACGCCCCGCGCGCCCGAGCTATGCCGACCAGATATTGAGCATTTTCCATGATTTGGGCCTGCAGCCCGAGGTCGTTCAGGAAGTGCGCGAACTGCAGACCGCCATCGGTCTGGTCGCCGCGCATGCCGGGCTGAGCATCGTTCCGGAATCGGTGCAGAGGCTGAAGCGCGACGACGTCGCCTATGTGCCTATCGTCGATAAAGCCGCACGCTCCCCGATCATGATGATCCACCGGTCGGGCGATATTTCCAGCGAACTGGCGCGGCTGATCGAGATCAGCTGTGAGCTTCACGCCGACAACATCGACAGCTAGGCGGGAGACATGACCGCGAGAATCGACCTGGGACGCTATATCGGGCTTGTCGGGGCCGAAGTGGGCCGGTCCGACTGGATCCTCGTCGACCAGGCGATGATCGATGGTTTCGCCGACATCACCCGCGATCATCAGTTCGTCCATGTCGATCCCGTCGCGGCGGCGGCCACGCCATTCGGCGGGACGATCGCGCACGGCTTCCTGACCCTCTCGTTGATCAGCGGCATGATCTATACGGCGGTGCCGCTGATCGCAGGATCGCGAATGGGCCTGAACTACGGCCTCAATGCCGTTCGCTTCCTCCAGCCCGTCCGGTCGGGCAGGCGGGTGCGCGGCAGCTTTATCCTCGCGAAGGTGGTCGAGCGCGAACCCGGCCAGTGGCAGTCCACCTTCACCGTCACCATCGAGATCGAGGACGAACCCAGGCCGGCGCTCGTCGCCGAATGGGTGATCCTGAACATCATGGATCGGGGCTGACACGAGCCATGCTAAGGGTCGCCGCCCGTTCGAAAATGTCGCGGACGAGAGGGTCGCGCTCCTGCGCCCGGATCGCGGCATGGAAGGGGATCGCGCGGTCCAGATCGGGGCGCAGGCGGACCAGCGCGCCACTCTGCAGATGGTCGCGCGCCATGATCTCGGGCACGAAGCTGATCCCGCCGCCCGCAAGGACGATATCGATCAGCGAGCGGACATTGTTGCAGCTGTTGATCGTCGCGGCGCCATGCCCGGCCTCTTCCAGGCTTGTGCGGGCGACGCGATGGATCGGGGAATGTCGGTGCAGCAGCCAAAGCACGGGGGAGGCGCTGTCGAGACCGCGGTCATGTGCCAGCGACGGGCTGCCGATCCAGACGAGATCGACCGCCCCGATCGGCGCGGTCTCGATATTGGGACTCGCGACGGGTCCGGCCAGGAACACCAGATCGCAGGTGGCGCCGAGCAGTTTCTGGAGCAGGCCGTGTGACAGGTCGATCTCGACCTCGAACGTCACGCGCGGCATGTCCGCCTTCAGACTGGCGAAGAAGGGCGGCAGGCAGGTCGCCGCGGCGATCTCGCCCGCGCCGATCCGGACGATGCCCGACGCGCCCTCGAAGCGGCCCGATTGCAGGAAGGTGCGCTCGATCGACGCCCAGAGCGGTTCGCATTCGCGGACGAGATCGCGGCCGCGCACGGTCAGCGCCATATTGCGTCCGGCGCGTTCGAACAGGCGAAAGCCGATCTGGTTTTCCATCTCGCGGATGCGGGCCGATACGGCGGGCTGGGTGGTGTTGAGCCGTTCTGCCGCCGCGCCGAACGTGCCGAGACGGCTGATCCACAACAGCGTTTCGAGATGGTAGAGTGAAATCCGTCTCATATATGTCGGTTATGAATAACCAAAGAAAACTACAATTGGATTTTATGAGTTTCTTTCTCTAGCCCCTGTCGTCAGGGAGGAGCCTTCCATGACCAAGATTTATTCGACCGCCAAAGAGGCGCTCGACGGACTGTTGTTTGACGGAATGACTATCTCCGCCGGTGGCTTCGGCCTCTGCGGGATACCGGAGCGTCTGATCGATGCGATCGTCGCGGCCGGCACCAAGGACCTGACGGTCGCGTCCAACAATGCCGGCATCGATGGCGAAGGGCTCGGCAAGTTGCTGCGCACCCATCAGATCCGCAAGATGATCAGTTCCTATGTCGGCGAGAACAAGGAGTTCGAGCGGCAATATCTGGCGGGAGAGCTCGAGGTCGAGTTCTGTCCGCAGGGCACGCTGGCCGAGCGGATGCGCGCCGGCGGCGCCGGCATTCCGGGTTTCTATACCAAGACCGGCGTCGGCACGCTCGTTGCGGAAGGCAAGGAGACCAAGGAGTTCGACGGCGAGACCTATGTGCTCGAACGCGGCATCCGCTCCGACCTGGCGATCATCAAGGGCTGGAAGGCCGACGAGGCCGGCAACCTGATCTTCAACAAGACCGCGCGCAACTTCAACCAGCCGGCGGCGACGTCGGGCAAAGTCTGCGTGGCCGAGGTGGAGGAGATCGTGCCGGTCGGCAGCATCGACCCCGACCACATCCACCTGCCGAGCATCTATGTGAAGCGCCTCATCCTGGGGGCGCCTTACGACAAGAAGATCGAATTCCGGACGACCCGTTCGAGGGAGGCTGCGTAATGGCTTGGGACCGCAATCAGATGGCGGCGCGCGCCGCCCGCGAACTCCAGGACGGCTTTTACGTCAATCTGGGCATCGGCATCCCGACTCTTGTGGCCAACAATATTCCTGAGGGGATGACCGTCACGCTGCAGTCGGAAAACGGCATGCTCGGCATCGGCCCGTTTCCCTATGACGACGAGGTCGATCCGGACCTGATCAACGCGGGCAAGCAGACGATCAGCCAGCTTCCCTCGACGAGCTATTTCTCGTCGGCGGACAGCTTCGCGATGATCCGTGGCGGGCATATCGACCTGACCGTGCTCGGCGCGATGGAAGTGTCCGAGGGCGGCGACATCGCCAACTGGATGATCCCCGGCAAGATGATCAAGGGCATGGGCGGCGCGATGGATCTCGTCGCCGGCGTGAAGAAGATCATCGTCGTCATGGAGCACAACGCCAAGGACGGCAGCCCCAAGTTCATCCCGGCCTGCACCTTGCCGCTCACCGGCAAGAATGTGGTCGACATGATCGTGACCGACCTTGCGGTCTTCCAGCGCCCCGATCACAGCGCGCCGTTCAAGATGATCGAAATCGCCCCCGGGGTCACCGCCGAGGAAATCGCCGCCAAGACGACGGCGCATTATCTGAGCTGACCGGATCGCTCCGACAGATCGATAAGGCCTCGGTCGTACGGCCGGGGCCTTATCTTTTGCCGCTCTGCCAGACCTTGTATTGAGCGCGTAATATCCCCATTTAAAGGGTGTTGGCTGTTGCCCTTGCAACCGCCGGATCGCAAATCGGCAGCGCTGGCTCCCCGCTTGTGAAAGCGACAATATTGTCGCTGACCAGCGATGGGACCAATCGGCCTATGACGTTCCGCCCATTGCATGACCGCGCGCCGCTTCGCGACGAACGACCCATCATGAAAAACAACGAGATTATCGGCATCGTCTGCTGACTCGCGCCTTGCTTCCGAAACCCACGAGAAGGAACACGGCATGTCAGCCAAGGATATCAGATTTTCCATCAGCGCGCGCGAAGGCATTTGCCGCGGGGTCGACCTGCTCGCCGATGCGGTCAAGGTGACGCTCGGCCCGAAGGGACGCAATGTCCTGATCGACAAGGGCTATGGTGCGCCACGGATTACCAAGGACGGCGTAACCGTCGCCAAGGAGATCGAGCTCAAGGACAAGTTCGAGAATATGGGTGCTCAGATGCTGCGGGCAGTGGCATCCCGGACGCAGGATCATGCCGGTGACGGCACCACGACCGCAACCGTGATCGCCCAGGCGATCGTCCGCGAAGGCATGAAGTCGGTGTCGGCGGGTGCCGATCCGCTGAGTCTGAAGCGCGGTATCGACAGTGCTGTCGCTCGTGTCGTCGAGGACATAAAGGCGCGCTCCCGGCCCGTTTCGAGCAATGAGGAGATCGCCCAGGTCGGCATCATCTCGTCAAATGGCGACGAGACCATTGGCCGCAGGATCGCCGAGGCCATGGATCGGGTCGGCAAGGAGGGTGTGATCACCGTCGAGCAGGCGCAGGGGATCGAATTCGAACTCGATGTCGTTGAGGGCATGCAGTTCGATCGCGGCTATCTGTCGCCCCATTTTGTGACCGATCTCGACAGGATGCGGGTCGAACTGGAGGATCCCTATATCCTGATCCATCAGAAGAAACTGTCGAATCTTTCGGTGTTGCTGCCGGTGCTGGAGGCGGTCGTGCAATCGGCGCGGCCGCTGCTGATCATCGCCGAGGACATCGAAGGCGACGTTCTCGCGACCCTAGTCGTGAACAAACTGCGCGGCGGCCTGCAGGTCGCTGCGGTCAAGGCGCCGGGCTTCGGCGATCGTCGCCGCGAGATGCTCGAGGATATCGCTGTCCTGACGGGTGGGCAGGTGATCTCCGAGGAAATGGGCATTGCCCTCGACAACGTCACGCTCGACATGCTCGGCACGGCCAAGCGCGTCTCGATCGACAGCGACGATACGACGATCGTCGACGGTGCGGGCGCACCCGAAGCGATCGCGGCGCGGGTCGATGCCATGCGTGCGCAGATGGAGAACACGACCGGCGACTACGACCAGGAAAAGCTGCAGGAGCGTCTCGCCAAGCTGGCGGGAGGGGTCGCGATCATCCGGGTGGGCGGATCCACCGAGGTCGAAGTGCGCGAGCGCAAGGATCGTCTCGACGATGCGCTGCACGCCACGCGGGCGGCCGTCGAAGAGGGCATCGTTCCCGGCGGCGGCACCGCGTTCCTCTATGGGGGGAAGGCGCTCGATGCTCTCCGCGGTGCGAATGACGATCAGGACCGCGGGATCGATATCGTTCGCAAGGCGCTCCATGCTCCTCTTCGCCAGATCGCCGAGAATGCCGGTCACGACGGCGCGGTGGTCGCTGCACGGCTGATCAAGGACAATGATGAGAGGCAGGGCTTCAACGCCCAGACGGGCCAGTATGAGGACCTCGTCAACGCCGGCATCATCGACCCGACGATGGTCGTCCGGGCGGCGCTGCAGGATGCGGCATCAGTCGCCGGATTGCTGTTGATGACCGAAGCGGCGGTGGTCGTGCATGAGGATGTGGCGGCGTGAACGGTTAAGCGCCTTTGCACGAAGACGATGCCGCCGAGGCGGACAGGCACAATTCATTTCCGTTTCCCGATCGAGAAAGGACATTTTCATGTATCCGTCAGCCACTCTTTGCCGGGCCCAGGAAGCCATCCATCTCGATCGCGCGAACGGTTCAGCGCTTGAAAATGTGCGCGCGATAGCTGTGAAGGCGGCGAAGGCCTGGGGCATCGAAGCGCTTGCCGCAGAGGCGCGCGAGGCGCGAGGCGAGAGCGTTCGTCTGCATCGTTTGGCGCACCCGCCCGTCTCCCGGTCCACAGACCATTATTTTGGCGGTAACCCCGATCGCAGCATTCCTAACGGGTGATCGCAGGATGACCCAATCGCTCATCCGCCTGAGCGTCTAGAGGTTATGGACCTTCGCACCACAAGATCCACGGTTCGCTTCGTTCATCCGTTCGAGATCAGGGGCCTCGATGGGCCGCAGCAGGCCGGCATCTATGATGTGGATACCGAAGAGGAGGTCATCGAGACCCTCCACCGAACCGTTTATGTTCGCGTCGCCACGCTTCTTTATATCCGCAGCGTCGGCATGACGCGAACGGTTACCGTCGATCCCGGCGACCTGGCGGTAGCTCTCGAACGCGACCGGAAAGCGGACGGCCAGGCGCCGTAGGCCGATGATCCGTTGATCGATACCCACGTGCCTGTGAGGCAGCGTTCACATCGCTCGGCTTTCGCGCTGCGAGCAATCCGCTAAGGTCCTTCAAGCAGGTTTTCTGCGCAGCAATGCCAAGCGCAAACAATCGCAGACGACTTCATCGCGCTGATTGATCAATTGGTGACGGAAGGTGACGATGCCGGCGTCGGGACGCGAACGCGAGTCGCGCAATTCGACGACTTCGGATTGCGCGCGCATCGTATCGCCGATGAACACCGGCTTGGGCATCACCAGCTTGTCATAGCCCAGATTGGCGACGATCGTACCGAGCGTGGTGTCGCTGACCGAAAGGCCGACCATCAGCGCAAAAGTAAAGGTGCCGTTGACGAGAATCTGGCCGAACTCGCTGGCCTTGGCCGCTTCCAGGTCGATGTGCAGCGGCTGTGGATTGTGCGTCATCGTCGAGAAGAGGAGGTTGTCGGTCTCGGTGACGGTGCGGCGGATTTCATGCTGCAGGCTGTCGCCCACCGCCCATTCGTCAAACCATCGGCCGGCCATTGCACATCCTCTCGCTCAGAACCCGAGGCGATGTATCGCAAGCCGCGATCATATGAAAATCGAAAGACCGCAAGGCACCATATAGATACGGTCTATGGAGCGACCGGCGTGCCGTCCCCCGCTCTAAAGGTCGAGTGCGGTGACGAGGATTTCCACGCCGTTGCCGTTCCGCGTAATGAACCCGCTTTCCGCCAGCCGCTTCGCCGCATCGCCGATCAGATCCTTCTTGTCCTCGAGGATCATGTTCGTCCTGGTGGCGCTGGCACGCGCCGTGAGCTTGGAAATAGCCCCATTGTCGAGTTGGATGATCACCGGCTCGCCATCGAGAGAGGCGTGGAAGCTGGGGCAGGGTGCCCCTTCGATACGAGAGCCAAGCGTCAGCGGCATGATCGATCCCATCATTTGGGAATACCGTGGCGGTACCCTTCAAGCAGTGGATCTGATCTAGCCTATTCCGTTGTCGTACCGATATGATCCAGGTTAATCGTCGGTGGCGAGGCGCTCAGTCCCGGCCCCCATCGAGATAAAGATAGGCATCGTCGAACTGACCGCGCTGGATCAGCCGGTCGAGCTGATTGATCTCGACGTAGGAGGATCGCACCAGGCAAAGCCCTTCCTCGCGCAGCTGCCGCAGGATTCGGTTCATGTGGATGTTCGTAACGCCGCAGATTTCGGCAAGATCATTCTGTGTCAGGTCGAGCGGAAAACGCTTCCCATCGCTCAGGCCGACAGCGCGCATGCGCGCATTGGTCTCGCACAGGAAATGCGCCACCCGACCCATCGCATCAAGCCGGCCGAGACGGAACAGCCACGCGCGGTGCATCGCTGCGTCGAGCAGGGTCGAAAACCAGAGCTTGCGGGCGAGGGCGGTATCAGTGACCAACATGTCCATCCGGTCGTGCGGAACGATCGCAACACGCGCCTGCGTGACCGACGATATGTCATGTTCCAGATGGGACAGCGCATAGCTGTGCAGATCGACGAAATCGCCGGGCAGGTGCAAGCCGACGAACTGCCGAAGGCCATCGCGATCGGAAATTGTGCGGCACAGCAGTCCGTCGATGATCAATGCGCTGTGATGCAGTGTTTCCCCTGCCTCGACCATGACCGTCCGCGGCGTGACATCCTTGATCTCGCTGACGGCCTTTTCGATCGCGCTGCGTTCGGCGGGGGTGAGCGTCACGCCCCGACGCCCCTTTAGGAACCTGTCCGTAATCATTCCGCGTGTCGCCGTCCCCCCGGGCGCGAGGGCCAACCGGCCACCGCGCAAGATCGATGGCGCTCCTCCTAACGACGAACGGCCCGAACGAGATTGCCGCAAGTTAGTTTTGACAGAGCTTCTGCAACTTCCTTCGGGCCACCGGGTTTGGGCAGTGGTGCAACCGCCTGCGGGTCCCCTTGTGGACCGATACGGCCATTGGGGAGTTATGCGGGAGATATGCCGCATTTCTATTTTCACGTCTTCAACGGCTCTGGCGAAACGCGTGACGAGGAGGGTGTCGACCTTCCGGACCTTGCCGCTGCCATAGACCGGGCAACGTCCGGCATCCGTTCGATCCTGTGTGACGAGCTCAGCCGTGGTCTGCTGGATTTCGGCGGGATGATTCGTGTCACCGACGAGCAGGGACGGATGCTGATAGAAGTGCCGTTCGAGACCGCCGTCGAGCTCCGGCTGGCCAATCGATATGTCTGATATCGAGCCGTCTGCGCGATCTGCCGTGATCACCGCGACATTGATGATGAAGCTTCGGCAACGCGACGACATCAGCGTCGAGGAAGAAGCGGCGCTCCTGTCGATCATGCAACCGCCGCGGCCCTATCCCGCGCGCAAGGTGGTGATCGAGGAGGGGGTTCCGCTCGATCGGTCAGCCCTTCTCACCGACGGCATCCTCGGGCGTTTCAAGGATATGCGTGACGGGCAGCAGCAGATCAGTGAGCTGCATGTCCCAGGCGACTTCGCCGATCTGCACAGCTTCACCCTGAAGCGCCTCGATCATGGAATATTGGCGCTCACCGACTGCCGGATCAGTTGGGTCCAGCACGATCTATTGCGCGAGGTGATCGAGGCGTTCCCACATCTCGGCCGGATGCTGTGGTTCTCGACCAATTTGGACGCGTCGATCCATCGTGCCTGGACGGTTTCGCTCGGGCGACGCGACGCCATGGCGCGGCTGGCGCATCTCCTGTGCGAACTGCATGTGCGCCTTGAGATCGTAGGACTCGCCGACCCGGGCGGCTATGCCCTACCGCTCACCCAAAATGACCTGGCCAATTGCCTTGGGCTGACGGCGGTCCACGTCAACCGGGTGTTGCGCGACCTTCGCGAGCGGGGCCTGGTTACCTTTCGCGGGGGACATGTGACAGTCTCCGATCCTGCCGGATTGCGCGACGTGGCCGAATTCAGTGCCGACTATCTGTTCCTGGAAAAGCGAGCGCGCTGATCGTCTTGCCGCGGGGGTGACATTCGTTCCCACGCCGCATTATGTTGGCTGGAGCATGAGGACGCGGACGATAGGAATGGCTGATAGACCGGGTAATATCGCTGCTGCCGTGGGAGCGATGGCCTGATGGCGACGTCTGTGGCTGTGCGCCCATATTATGCGGCTGATGGCGCATCGGCAGAGTTTTACGATCTGCTAACCGACGCCGACGGCTCGATCCGGGACGATGTCGACATCTATGCCGGACTGGTGCCGGCCGGCGCCCATATTCTGGAACTGGGCGCGGGAACGGGACGGGTGGCGATAGCCCTTGCCGAGCGCGGCTACAGGGTCACCGGTATCGATGTCGCAGCGCCGATGCTCGCGCAAGCTGACGCGAAGCGGCTCAGGCTCGCTCCCGATGTCGCTGAACGCGTGCGCTTCGTGCGCGGCGACCTGGTCTCGCTCGCGCTCGGCAGGCGGTTCGATGCTATCATCGTCACCTACTTCACGCTCGCTCACCTCCAGCCGGCTTCGACATGGAAGAAGGCCTTTGCGGGCATGGCACGGCATCTCGTGCCCGGCGGACCGTTGGCTATTCATCTACCGGTCGCCGAGAAGATGGACCGGCCAGCACCCGATCCCTCGCGTCCGGTGTTCCGCAGGGCACTGGATGGCGACCGGCTGCTCACGCTCTATGTTGCGGGGCAGGTGATGAACCGCGCGACCGGCCGCTTCGACCTGACCCTCGATTATGTGACATCCACCTCGACTGGAATCGAAATCCATCGCAGCCGCGAGCGGTTGACCTATTTCCATGCCGATCCGCGGCCCTATGCCGAGAAGGCCGGTTTCGAGCTGTCCGGAGATCCCGTGCCGCTTGGCGATAAAGGGATGATCCATCTCTTCCGACGGAAATCCTAGCCCGGTGAACGTCTAACTGGCTGCCGGAAGGACGTCGAGGAACGCCCGTACCGCACGGCTGAGATGGCGTTCGCGGTGCAGCAACAGGCTGAAGTTGCGTTCCGGCAGCGTGCAGTCGAGCCGCTGGATCAGCTGTGCCTTGCGGCGTGGCGCGGCGGCGACATCGGAAATCGGCGCTATCATCTCGCTGCCTTCGACCGCGGCGAGGACTGCACCGTTCGAGGGCAATTCGAGACGGATATCGAGATCGCCGATCGTCAGGCCGTGGCTCGGCAGCACCGCCGCGAAATGGTCGCGCGTTCCCGATCCCGGCTCGCGCATCGTCCAGACCGCCTCGAGCATTTCGGCCTTGCCGATCGCCAAGCCGCCGAGCCTGTGTCCCATCGCGGCATAGAGGCCCAGTCGGTCATGCCCCACCGTTCGACGTTCGAGCAGTGGATGATCCATCCGACCCTCCACCACGGCCATGTCGGCATCGCCCGCCAGTACCGCCGATGCCGCCTGCGCGGTGTTGCCGTCGATCATCGATAGGATGATGCCCGGCTGGGCGACGGCAAAGCGCGCGAGGTGAGGCGGAAGCCAGTACGTCGCGACGGTCTGGCTCGCGGCCACGCGAACCTCGCCGCGGACAAGTCCGGACAGGTCTTCGAGCACCTGCAGAGCTTCCTTGGCGCGGGCCAGCACCGCTTTCGCTTCTGGGAGGAAGAGCCGACCCGCATGGGTCAATTCCAGCCGGCGTCCGATCCGATCGAACAACCGACTGCCGTGGCGCCCCTCCAGCGCGGCCACGGCAGCGCTGACCGCTGGTTGAGAAAGATGCAGCGACACCGCAGCACGCGTCATTGTCGAGGCCTCGGCGACCGTCACGAAGATGCGGAGCTGGTCGAGGGTCATTCGATAGAAATAATCGATCGTTACACTATATTCAATCGATTGGATTTTTATATAGGCAAAGCCGATCTATGGCTGGTGATAGAGCAACTTTCAGCCCAGTCGGTATGGCGATTGATTCCGGGCCTTTGCCTGAGCGTTGCGATCGCGTTGCTCGCGCTCCTGCTGGGGCGGATTGAGCTCGCAGTCGCAGGCCGTTCGTGGATCGAGCCGCTGGTGATCGCCATCCTGCTCGGCACGGCAATCCGCACGACAGGAGCGCCACCGCCGTTCTTTGGGCCGGGGATAGACTGGGCGGCGAGGACCGTGCTCGAGATCGCGGTGGCGCTGATCGGGGCGACGGTCAGCCTGGGCGCGCTGGCGGCGACCGGCGTGCCGCTGCTTATCGGCATCGTCGCTACGGTCGTGAGTGCGATCGGCCTGACCTTCCTGATCGGTCGCGCCTTCGGCCTGCCAACGAAGATGGCGGCGCTGATCGCCTGTGGCAATGCGATCTGCGGCAATTCTG
Organism: Pseudomonadota bacterium; assembly: GCA_040387595.1. Classification (GTDB taxonomy): domain Bacteria; phylum Pseudomonadota; class Alphaproteobacteria; order Sphingomonadales; family Sphingomonadaceae; genus Rhizorhabdus. The sequence continues at coordinate 33,665 of JAZKDN010000014.1, read as the reverse complement.
CGATTGCCGCCGTCGCGCCGGTGATCGATGCCGACAGCGAGGACGTGGCGACGGCTATCGCATTTACCGCGGTACTGGGTGTCGGCGTGGTGCTGGTTCTGCCGGTCGGTGCGGGCTTACTGCACCTGTCGCCGGCTGCGGGCGGAACGCTGGCCGGACTGACCGTCTATGCCGTTCCCCAGGTTCTGGCGGCGGCGGCGCCGATGGGGAGCGCGGCGGTGGAGGTCGGCACTCTGGTGAAGCTGACCCGTGTGCTGATGCTCGGACCGGTCTTGTTGCTCCTGTCCTTCTTTTTCCCGCGCAGGGCCGCCGCCGAGCGTTCTCCCGCGTCCGACATGTGGCGTCTGGGGCTGGTCGTTCCCTGGTTCATCATCGCCTTCCTGCTGTTGGCAGCACTGCGGTCGATGGATTTGCTGCCGAGTCCTATCGTCGGCTCTGCCGGCCATGTGACCGGGCTGCTCACCCTTGTCGCGATGGCGGCCCTGGGGCTCGGGGTCGATCTGCGCAGCATTGCGGCTGCCGGACCGCGCGTGACGATGGTGGTGACCTTGTCGCTGTGCCTGCTCGGCGGGATCTCCCTGGCCGTGCTATGGGCCACGGGCCTCGCCTGGAGCGGCTGATGGAACAGGAGCGGAAAATGGATCGCCTCGATGCGCTGATGCGGGCGCCACTGGACCGGCGCGGGTTGTTGGCGGGTGCTGCGACGGCGCTGGCGATCCCGGCGAGCGCGCAGCAGCGCATCGACCTTCAACTCCCCGGCGGCCCGTCGGATCGCCCGCTGACCGGCGGTTTTCCCGGCAAGGGGCCGATGATCGTTCAACGCGTTCATCCACCGCTGCTCGAAACTGCGATGGACGTATTCGATCGCGACGTCTTCACGCCCAACGATCGCTTTTTCGTGCGGTGGCATTGGGGGGATATCCCGACAATGATCGACGTGGCCAGCTTTCGCCTGGCCATCCATGGTCATGTCCGCACGCCACTGATGCTCAGCCTCGCCCAATTGCTTCGCATGCCGCGGATCGAGATGGCGGCGGTCAATCAATGTTCGGGCAACTCGCGCGGACTGTTCCAGCCGCGCGTTCCCGGAGCGCAATGGGCGAATGGTGCGATGGGCAATGCCCGGTGGATGGGCGTGCGCCTGCGCGATGTTCTCGATCAGGCGGGGGTGCTGGCCGATGCCGTCGCGGTTCGGTTCGGGGGCCTCGACGGCTTAACCGTGCCCGGTGCGCCACGCTTCGAAAAGGCGCTGGCCATCGATCATGCCCGCGATGGCGAAGTGATGATCGCCTTCGGCATGAACGGCGAACAATTGCCGCTCCTCAATGGCTTTCCGATCCGGCTGGTCGTGCCGGGCTGGTATTCGACCTATTGGGTCAAGATGCTGTCCGATATCGAAGTTCTGGCTGCTCCCGACGACCGCTATTGGACGAGCAAGGCCTACCGGATCCCGGCAACGCCGGGTGCCGATGTCGCGCCGGGAAGCAAGGATTTTCCGACGGTGCCGATCACGCGGATGGTACCGCGATCCTTCATAACCAGCCACCGTGAAGGACAGGTGGTGGGTCAAGGTCCGGGTGTCGCCGTCGGGGGCATTGCCTTTGGGGGTGATAGCGGGGTCGCCAAGGTCGAGATATCGGACGATGGTGGGCGTAGTTGGCGTGTCGCAATTCTCGGCCCGGATCATGGCAAATACAGCTTCCGGCGATGGGATGCGCCACTGTCGACGGGCCAGGTGGGTCGGCAGACGCTGATGGTTCGCTGCACCAACGCCGCCGGGCTCGCCCAGCCGATGCAACCAATCTGGAACCCCAGCGGGTTCATGCGGAACACCGTTGAGACGCTGACCATCGAGGTGCGGACCGATGCATAAGCGATACTCCTCTTCGCCGGCGGTGCTTGCGGTCGCGATCGGCAGCATCATCGCGCTCGCGGTTGGCACGGACGTCGCATCGGGACCTTTGAACGCCGCGCCGCGCAAGTCCGTGAGTAGGGAGGGTTTTACGCTGCGGTCGACCTCGGTCGATCTCCCCTATGACGAGCAGCCCTATCCCGACGGCCCGGGTGCTGAGGTGATGAATGCGAATTGCGCCGGCTGCCATTCGGCGAGCATGGTGCTGCTTCAGCCGAAGCTGTCGCGCGGACAGTGGGAAGGGATCGTTCGCAAGATGCTCGATGTCTATCGCGCGCCAGTGGCCGCGGAGGACGTTCCGGCGATCGTCGGTTATCTGGAAAAGCTGCAGCCACGGTGATGTGGCGCGTTGGGAGGGGCGACGCGTCAGCCCATTTCGCCGGTCCTGAACCAGCGGCGCAGTACCGGCATTCGGCTCAACTCGCATCCGCAATGGCGGCAGTGGCCGTGCTGGACGCCCCGGCTGTCGGTGCGCACCTCCGATGCGACGATGTGACGGCCGGCGCGGCAGTCGGCCGAGATCGTCGCGATCAGGCGCGGCTGGCGCTTCTTGCGCGGTTTGGCGAGTAGCGGGGCGGTATGATCGTGCGACATCATCGTCTCCAGGAATGTCGCGATCCTGCCTGCGGACGGCTTGAAAGGCGGTGACGGGATCATGAACAATCGGTCATGTCGGCGGGGGCGGGAGGTTACGGAGAGTTCATGCCGCGGGCAGCTTCCCGCCATGGAGGGGTGCTTAGACGGAATCCTGTTACCGGTTTCCTCCTCCGGTGACCCTTCCCGCGGCGCCCGGCCTTCCCTTCCCGGCCGGGCGTCGCCCCCTTTTCCACCATAGGATCGGCCCAGTGACCGGTTTACTCCTGCGAAAGCAGCAGGATGGTCAGCGCTTCCGGTATCGCGCGGATACCGAAGGGCTTGGCTAAAAAACGGCTGCCCGGAACGCCCTGGCTTTCCCACGCATCGCCGCTATCGCCGCTCATGTAGAGCACGGCGATGGCGCTATCATTCGCCCTTGCCGATCGGGCGACGTCCCACCCGCTGACATCGTCGCCGAGGCGGATGTCCGAGATCAGAGCATCGAAGCGGTCGGCGCGATCGGCGATGAGGCGCAAGGCCGCTTGGCCGCTCTCGGCAACGCTGACCGCGAAGCCGAGATCTTCGAGCGATAGGCGGAGCAGGGCGCGGATGCGCGGATTGTTTTCGACCAGCAGCAGGGATGGGGACGCCATACGCAACGACACTTTCGTTAGGCAATGCGGAGGAAGACGAAGGGGTATCAAGCGGCGAGCAGGGGCTGATGGCCCTTGGCGACGATCGGTATCGGGACTTCCTCCGCGTGCGGTGCGGTGACGGGGAGCAATGCGCCGGGGCGTCCGATCAGCAGGTTGAGGTCGCGCATTGCACGGACGAGGCCAAGGCCACGCGGCGCCGCGATGTAGCGGGGTTCCCACGCGGGGGCGAACTTTTCCTTGTAGGCGCGCAGGCCTCGAAAGCCATAGAAGCGCTCGCCATGTTTGAAGATCACGGCGGCCGCCTTGGACCATAGAGGCGACAAGCGGTGCGCCTCGATGCCCGACAGCGGCGCAAGTCCCAAGGAGAAGCGGGCATAGCCCTGCGACTGTCCCCACTGGATCAGTCTGGCGAAAAGATAGTCCATCACGCCGGGGGGCGCATCCGCACCGTGGCGCATCAGATCGACCGAAAATTCGCGCCGGTTCGCCGTCCGCCAGATGTTGGCGAAGGCGACGATCCGTCCCTCGACCCGGATGATCGCGCAGTCGAAGCGATCGATGTAATCGGGATCGAAGCGGCCGAGGCTGAAGCCCTTTTCCCGCTGGCCCTTCGTTTCGAGCCATTCATCGGAGATGGCGGTGAGGTCGGCGAGGATCGCCGGCACATGTTCGGCCGGGATCATGTCGAACGTCGCGCCCTCGCGTTCTGCCCGCCGGACGGCCTGGCGGAGCGACCGCATCCGCGGTCCTTCGATCGTAAAGCCGGGCACGTCGACGACCGCTTCTTCGCCATATTTGACGATCTGGAGGCCCAGCGCGATCGCCAGTTCGAGCATATCGCTGCTGATCTGATACAGCATCAGCCGCCCTTGCGCTGCGTCCGCCATCGAGCGGATCGTCCACAGCAACGCGCTCCAGGCGGCGCGCGGGCCGACCGGATCGGCCATGACGATCCAACTCGCTCCCCGGATTTGGTACATCAGGAAGGCTTCGCCGTCGGGCGAAAACAGGAAGCGCTTGTCGCCGGTGTAGGCGAGCATCGCATCGGTCCGGTCGGCGGTCTCGATCGCGTCGGCGATCTCGGCCGGCAGTGCGGTTCCGGCGCGGCCCGGCGCGGCCGGCGCGAACAGCCGCCACAGCGCCACACCGGCGAGCAGCACCCCCATGCCGAGGCTGGCCCGCAGATAGCGGGAGGCGTCGCCGTGCAGTGCGAAATCCCACCACAGGCTGTTGTCGTAATCGATGTGCTTGTAGGAAAAGAGCCCGATCCACAGGCTCAGTCCGCCAACCGCGGCGACGCAGCCCATCCAACTGGGTGAAAAGGCCCGGGCAACGAAGGCCGTGGTCCGGTAGAAAGCCGGGCTGGTCCATTGCAGCAGCCCGGCGATCGTTAGACAGACGATCGCTTCCTCATAATCGATACCCTTGGCGAGCGAGAAGACAGCACCCGCGATCAGCAGCGCTCGGGCCGTGACGAAAGCGCCGTCGAGGCGTCGGTATAGGCCGGGCGCAAGCAGCAGCAGGCCGGTGCCGACGAGACTGGCCGCGAGGTGCGATGCCTCGATGAAGGGCAGGGGCACGATGGCATGCAGCATATGCAGCCGATCGGGAATTGCCGGGGTCGATCCCGAAAGCAGCAGCACAGCGCCGCCGAGGAAACTGGCGGCGCTCATCAGCAGCGGTGCCAGCCCGCTCGCGACGACGCGGGCGCTGGCCAGGGCGCGGCCCAGTCGGCGCTGGCGGCCTTCATGCAGGACGAGCGCGACGATCCCGAGCGCGAGCGGCAGCAGATAGTAGATCAGCCGATAGGCAATCAGGGCGGCGGCCAGTTCGGGCTTGTCGGCGGGGATGGTGGCGAGCACCACCGCCTCGAATACGCCGATGCCGCCGGGGACATGGCTGGCCAGCGCGACGATGATGCCAAGCGCATAGGCAAGCACGAAGGTCGGCAGCAGTCCGGGGTCGGCGCCGGGAACCAGGACGAACAGCGCGGCGGCGGCGGCGGCGAGGTCTATCGCGGCGATGGCGATCTGCCCGAGCGCTTGCCCCGCACCTGGCAACGGCATCGTCCAACCGTTGACGCTGATCTGGCGGGGGCCGGAGGCACAGAGCAGGACGAAGGCCGCTGCTCCGACGAGGATGGCGGTGCTGACGGCATGCGCGATACCGGGGGGCAGTGCGAATCCTGCGATGCGGGCGGTGTCCCGGTGAAAGGCAAGCGCCAGGCCGGTGACTGCGAACACGCCCATCCAGAAGGTGGCGGAGGCGATCGCGACGATCCGCGCGACGTCGCTCCCGCCCAGGCCTGCACCGGTATAGACGCGGTAGCGCGCCGATCCTCCAGTGATCAGCGATAGTCCGAGATTATGGCTGATCGTATAGCTGGTAAAGGACGCGAGCGCCGCAGTCCGCCAGGGCAGCGGCTTTCCGATGATGCGCAGCGCGAGCAGGTCATAGAAGGTGAGCGCGACATAGCTGACGATGGTGAACCCGATTGCAAGGACGATTTGTCGTGGTGCGATGGCATGGAAGGCCGCCTGGATGTCGCGCGGGGTGAGCGTCTCGGTCAGGTGGTGGAGCGCCGCGAAGCCGAGCGCTATGAGTGCCATTACCGCTGCGATCGAAAGGACACGGCGGTGCCGTGGGATGAAGTCGACGATGCTATGCATTGGGCACTTTCTCGATGCGCTGCCAGACTTGGGATTTGCAGAAAAAGCCGCCGATCAGGCATCCCTGGACTTTGAGTTCGTTGGGGTTCGGCCGGGTAATGGTGGACGAAAAATGGTGGCCCATGTCCGGGACGAAGACCGATCCCGACCACCGTTCCGAACCGTCGTTCTTGTAGTTCTCGAGCAACTCGGTGCCGATCAGATGATCGACGCCGCTGTCCTTCGCATCGCGAAGCGCCTTCGGGCTCGCCCAAGCGACCCACCCGCACAATCGTCCCGCGCAGTCCCCGGTCCTGACCGCGACGGTGCCGTGCGGGTTGAGCGAGAGGCCCTCGATCGCTGGCAGGGGGCCGGGCGTTTGCGCCGGAACGGGCGGTGCAACGGCGAAGAGCGTGCCGGTGGCCAGCATCGAGATCAGTTTCCGCATCGTATATTCCATCGGCTTGGACTGTCAGCGATAGGCGACCCCGCATGGCAGGCGCGTGGGCACCGTCTGAACTATCGGTAATGTGCGGCGGCGACGCGGCGCAGCGCCGGGGCGATCGCGGCGTAGAGCCGGTCGGGATCGAAATTGAGCATATGTCCCCTGGGCAGGCTGACGCGTGTGACGTTCGTCATGGTCATGGACGGGCAGAGGCTGTCGTCTTCTTCGATCCCCTGGATGCACAGCACCGGCGCTCCGCTCAGGCCGCGCGCCGCTGGCGCGGCGGGAATGGCGGCCTGGCCGAAATCGAAAGAGCGGCCGGCGAGGCACGGTACAGAGATCGTATCGGGGGGCACGATGAGGACGTCAGTTGCACGCGGGCACGCAGAGCGCGCGGCAATGCTGCAAACATTAAGCTTCGGGAATGGAAGCGGCTACCGCCATGCGGGGCCGAACATGACGAAATGGTCATGCGGCGCTCATCCTCCGTCATGGTCTTGGTCGCTATTGCGCCGGGAAAGGATAGGGAATGGCAACCGAACACCCTCATCACGGCATGGCCCATCGTCTGTTCGGCCGGCACCATCTCGAGCCCGAGGAAGCGCGAGTCTTCGAGCGGATCGCAGCGGGTCTGCCTATCTCGCAGGATGCGGCCGACGTTGCCGATGCGCGGGAAAGCTTTGGTGACCGGCTCGCCGACAGGGTCGCGGCGGTCGGCGGCAGCTGGGGCTTCATCATCTTCTTCTCGGTGGTGCTGTTCGGCTGGATGCTGCTCAACAGCGACATATTGTCGCGGTGGGGAATGGCCTTCGATCCTTTTCCCTACATCTTCCTCAACCTGATGCTGTCGACCGTGGCGGCGATCCAGGCGCCGGTGATCATGATGAGCCAAAATCGCCAGTCCGCGCGGGATCGGCTCGCCGCTAGCCTCGATTACGAGGTCAATCTGCGCGCCGAGCTTGAAATATTGCGGCTTCATGAGAAACTCGACCAGGCGATCGTCGATCGGCTGGACCGGATCATCGGCGCCGTCTGTATCGAGCGAAGCGAGGCCTGATGTGACAAAGAACCTGTCCTGGCTCGGCTGGTCGGCGCTGCTGTGTGCGGTGTTTGCCGTACTGATCGTCACGCATCAACTCATCCGCCCCTATCGCACGCCGGCGGCGCAGGCCGGGGATTCGTTGCCGACGGGCGCGACCCTGGCCGTCGTCGAGGGTTCGAGCCCGCCCCGGCTGGTGGTCACGAGCCTGCAGACCGGCGGTTCCGGCGCGCTCGCGGGGCTCAAGGTGGGCGACGAGATCGAGGATGTCGACGGATTGCCGGCACCCGGCCTGGCCGCGTTCGATCGCGATGTCGCCAGTGGTTCTTATGACGTGGTGGATCTACGTGTGTTGCGTCATGGTGTGCTGCTCGACATCCACATGAAGCGCGACGGCGGAGGCAACCACGGATGAGTCAGAAGATTCTGCTGGTCGAGGATGATGGCACCACTGCGGACTTCGTCGCCACCGGCCTGACCGAGCATGGCTTCGTCGTCGATCGCGCCGACAATGGTCGCGACGGGCTCTTCCACGCCACTGACGGCAGCTATGACTGCGTGATCCTCGATCGCATGTTGCCCGGATTGGACGGCATGGCGGTGCTCGGCGCAATGCGCGCGGCCGGGATCGAGACGCCCGTTATCATCCTCTCCGCGCTCAGTTCGGCAGAAGACCGGATCAAGGGGCTCGAAAGCGGCTCCGACGATTATCTGACCAAGCCCTTCGCGTTCGCCGAACTGCTGGCGCGGGTCCGCCTGCTGATCCGCCATACCCAGGGCCGCAGCAGCAGCGGTCCTGAAACGCGATTGGCCTGTGGCGATCTGGAGATGGACCTGTTGTCGCGCAGGGTACGGCGCGGCGGGCAGGCGATCGAGTTGCAGCCGCGCGAATTCCGCCTGCTCGAATTCCTGCTGCGCCATGCGGATCAGGTGGTGACGCGCACCATGCTGCTCGAGGGCGTCTGGGACTATCATTTCGATCCCGGCACCAACGTCATCGACGTTCATGTCAGCCGGCTGCGCAAGAAAATCGACGAAGGCCATGCGCAGCCGTTGCTCCATACCGTACGCGGGTCCGGCTATCGGCTCGGCTTCGACGCCTGAGGATGCGGTTCACGCGATCGACCTTCCTCCGCTTCGCGGCGCTGGTCTTCCTGCTGCAGATAGCGGGGGCGGCCATGCTGTTGGGCACGGTCCGCCAACTGACCCGCGACCAGATCGGCGACGAGGCGGAGGCGCAGGCAGAAACGATCCGCGACGATCTGCTCCGCGGCTATCGGCAAGGCGGCTTCGCCGCGCTCAGCGATGCGGTCGCAGCGCTTGCGCGCCCTGGACGATCGCCAGGCGCAGCCGTGTTGCTGGTCGACCGCACCGGACGGCCGGTGGCGGGCAATATCGCCGAATGGCCCCCGTTGCTGCCGCCGTCATCGGCCACGGCGACGATCGACCTGTTCAGGATCGGGCATGAGGCGTCGGAGCAAATCTATTTGCTCGCAACGCCGCTTCCTGACGGAGGACGATTGTTGACCGGCCATGTGGTCGAAAGTGCGTTGCGATTCACCGTCATCCTCGAGGAAGCGATGGTCAGTGCGTTCGCCGTGGCGGTCGCGCTCGCGGCTTTCGCTGCATGGGGCTCAGTCCAATTGATCCATAGGCGGCTGGCGGCGACCGTCGACACGGCGCGATCCGTGACTGCGGGCGATCTCGACCGGCGCGTGCCGATCGACGACAGCGGCGACGCGTTCGATGCGCTCGGCGGGACGATCAACGCGATGCTCGATCGCATCGCCGGGCTGATGACCGAATTGAAGATCGCGACCGATGGGTTAGCCCATGATCTGCGGTCGCCGCTCACACGGCTGCGATCGACCCTCGAGCGGGCGCTGGTCTCCAGTGACAGCGAGGATGCCCGCATCGCGATCGACCGCGCGATCGACGAGGGCGACCGTCTCCTCACGATGCTCGACACCGCGCTGCGGATCAGCCGGGCCGAAGCCGGACTGGGGCGCGAGAGCTTCGTCGATACCGATCTGTCGGTAATGGTCGAGGACATGGTCGAGGTCTATGGTCCGCTGGCCGAAGACAACGGCTTCACCGTCAAGGCCGATGCGCCCGGGGGCATCAGGGGCCATGTCCACCGCGAACTGCTTGGCCAGGCGCTTGCCAACCTGATCGACAATGCGATGAAATATGGTGCCGGGCGGATCGTCGTCGCGGCGCGGGAAACCCCCGACGGCGTTGCGATCAGCGTCGCCGACGACGGTCCGGGTATTCCGGACGATCAGCGGCCGGAAGCGCTGCGGCGGTTCGGCCGGCTCGATGCTGCGCGGAGCAAGGCGGGGGCAGGGCTGGGCCTGGCGCTCGCGGCGGCGGTGGCGCGGCTGCACGGCGGGGTGCTCGACCTGCACGACAATACGCCGGGGCTGCGGGTCGAGCTGCATTTGGGATGCGACCGCTCCGTCTGAGTCCGCCGCGGCTGGCGATACCGCACGGCCCGACATTACCGATGTTTAACTTCGCCCTCACGCCGATGTCTGGCGTGGGGGAGTAACGCGTGCGCAGGATGTCCCTTGCTTGGGGTGTATATGCGCAGGCTCTGTTTCTCGTTGGCCATCACCGTCGGATCGGCCGCCATTATTCTTTCTGCCGTCTCGTTGACGGCCAGCCGGGTTGCCGCGCAGACGCCCGCGCGTCGTCTGCCCGCTGAGGTGAAGGTGGGTTCCACAACGACGGGCGTGTTTCAGTTCGGCGGCACGCACGAGGTGAGCACCTATCGAGCCGCCGGCTCGATCAGGGGCGTGGCGATCTTCCTCTCGGGCGACGGCGGCTGGAATCTCGGCGTGGTCGACATGGCGAAGGCGCTGGCCGGCCAAGGTGTCGCGGTCGCCGGGATATCGACGCCGGCCCTCCTTGAAAGCCTCGATAGCGACGGTGAGAAATGCGTGAACCCCAATTATGCATTGCAGGCACTGGCGCAGGATTATGAGCATCGGCTCGGCCTGCCGCGCTACATCAAGCCGATCCTGACAGGCTATTCCTCAGGCGCAACCATCGCCTATGCGGCGCTTGCGCAGGCACCGGCCGGGACATGGCGCGGGGCGGTGTCGCTCGGCTTCAGTCCCGATATCGGCGGCAGCAAGGCCTGGTGCTCGATCCCCGGCGTGACGGTATCGCGCATCACCAAGCCTGAAGCCGGCTGGATATTCTCGGCCGCGCCGCATCTGTCGGCGCCCTGGCTGGTGCTGCAGGGCATGACCGATCAGGTCGTCAGCCCTGCCGCCGCGCAGACGTTCACGCGCCAGGTGCCGCAGGCGCGCCTGATCGAACTGCCCAAGGTCGGGCACGGCTTTTCGGTCGAAGCCAACTGGATGCCCCAGTTCATGCAAGCCTTCGCGCCGATGCTCGAACCGCAGCAGAGCGCTGCCCCCGCGCTCGGTCCCCCTCTGGCGGATGTTGCGGATCTGCCGCTGACGATCGTCGCCGATCCGACGGCACGCCACACCGATGTGATGGCGGTGATGTACTCTGGCGACGGCGGTTGGGCGGGGATCGACCGTGATCTCGCGGCGCGCCTCGCGGCGGCGGGCGTGCCCGTCGTCGGCATCGATAGCCTCAGCTATTTCTGGAATGCCAAAACTCCGGCAGAGGGCGGGCGGGACGCGGGCCGGATCGTCGAGCATTTCTCACGCGTGTGGCATCGGCCGAAGGTGATCTTCGTCGGCTATTCCTTCGGAGCCGACGACATCCCCTATATTGTCGGGAACCTGCCGCCTGCGATCCGGCCGATGGTGAGCCGGGTGAGCATGTTGGGCTTGAGCGGTACCGCCGACTTTCAGTTCCACCTTGCCTCCTGGCTCGACATCGGCGGTGGCAATGCGCTGCCGACGCTGCCCGCAATCGCGCGTCTGCGCGGCACGCCGATGCAATGCATCCGTGGCGAAGAGGAGAAGCACAGCGCCTGTCCGACGATCCCGAACGGCCTCGTCGAACAGGTCGTGCTGCCCGGAGGTCATCATTTCGACGACAATGGCGAGGGTCTGGCCTCCGCCATTCTGCGGGGCGTGCTGTGAAGCGCTTCCTGACAAGTGCGGTGTTGGCGATCATGCTAATCGGCGCGGGGCTGACGGTCTATTGGGGCAGGCTCGGCTATTTCGGTGGCGATCTCTACGTGCCGGTCAAGGCGCAGGGGACACCAGCGCCCGCGCATCGGGGGCTCGCGGCCGTCATCATATCCGGCGACATGGGCTTCAAGGTCGGGATGGGGCGGCGGATCGCCGATCGGCTGGCCGCCGACGGCATCCCCGTTCTGGGCGTCAACTCGCTGGTCTATTTCCGCACGCGGCGCTCACCCGCGGAGGTGCGATTTCTGCTGACCGACGCCGTGCGACGCGGCCTCGCCTTCGGCCATGCCGACCGCCTGCTGCTGATCGGACAATCCTATGGTGCGGACATGGTGCATGTCGGGCTGGTCGGGCTACCGCCCCCGCTGCGCGCGAAGCTGGCGATGGTCGCGCTGGTCGTTCCGACCGATACGGTGATGTACCAGGCGTCTCCCGCCGAGATGCTCGATCTGGTTCCGGCCGATGCCGCCGCCGTCGATACCGGGCGGCGGCTCGACTGGGTTCCGCTGCTCTGTGTCCACGGACGGGAAGAAGAGAACAGTCTCTGTCCCCTGCTTCATCAACCGAATGTGAGGGTGATCGTCATGCCGGGCGGACATCCGCTTCGCCGCGACGCCGATGGCCTTTACCAGCATCTCATCGAAAGCCTGGACAGCGTCGCGATGCGCTGAGTGCGGTCTTGCACGGTGGCACATCCTTCATCTTGGCAATCTTCGCAGCTCGCTGGTGCCGCGCCTTTCGCTTGGCTAACACGGGATGTCTATCCCGCGTCCGGTTGCCGCCGGCCCCACCGAATGAAGCAGATCAGTCCACATGGTTGTCAGTACCTTCGACATCTTCAAGCCCGGCGTAGGCCCTTCGTCCTCGCATACGATGGGGCCCATGCTCGCCGGCTTGCGCTTCGTGCGATTGCTGGAGCAAGCGGGGACGCTGGGGTCAGTGATGCGCGTCGAAGTCGAACTGCTTGGTTCACTGGCGGCGACCGGTCGGGGACATGCCACCGACACGGCGGTTCAGATGGGCCTTGCCGGTTTCGATCCCGCGACCGTTCAGCCCGACGACATGGCGAGCGCCCTGGCGACGATCGCGATCGATCGGCGCATCCTGCTGGGTGGTCGCCATGCGGTCGACTTCGACCCAGTCGTCGATATCCTCTGGTCGAAGACACCCCATCCCGGCCATCCCAACGCCCTGCGCTTCACCGCTCTCACCGGTCCGCAATCGGTGCTGGAGCAGCGGCTGTACTTCTCCACGGGTGGCGGTTTCATTGCCGATGAGGCCGATCTCAAGGCTCCGACGGCGAGCGACGCCTCAGCGACGACCGTTCCTCATGCTTTCACCTCGGCCGCTGAATTGCTGACCTTGGCTGAAAAGGCGGATCTTACGATTGCCGATCTGATGCGCGCCAATGAACGGGCGCAAGGCATGACCGATGGGCAGATCGACCAGCGGCTCGACGCAATCTGGGCGCGGATGGAGGCCTGTATCGGCCGCGGACTGCAGCGGGACGGCGAACTGCCCGGCGGGCTGCGGGTCCCGCGGCGCGCGAAGCGCGTGCACGAGATGCTGACGGCCAAGCCCGAAACGCTGATTGCCGATCCGCTGGCTGCAATGGACTTCGTCAATGTCTGGGCGCTGGCGGTGAACGAGGAGAATGCGGCCGGCGGCGCGGTCGTCACCGCACCCACCAATGGCGCCGCGGGCATTATCCCGGCCGTATTGATGTATTTCCGGCGCTTCCGCGGTGGCACCGATGCGGGCGTGCGGACTTTCCTGCTGACGGCCGGGGCCATCGGCGCATTGTACAAGCGCAACGCCTCGCTATCCGGCGCCGAGGTCGGCTGCCAGGGCGAAGTGGGTGTCGCCTGTTCGATGGCGGCGGCGGGCATGACGGCTGCGCTCGGCGGCACCAACGCCCAGATTGAAAACGCCGCGGAAATCGGAATGGAGCATAATCTCGGCCTGACCTGCGATCCGATCGGCGGGCTGGTCCAGATCCCCTGCATCGAGCGTAACGCGATGGGCGCGATCAAGGCGCTCGACGCGTCGCGCCTGGCGTTGCTCGGGGACGGCACCCATTTCGTCAGCCTCGACAAAGTCATCGCTACGATGCGCGAAACCGGCCGCGACATGCACCGCAGATACAAGGAGACCTCGGAAGGAGGGCTGGCCGTCAACGTCGTCGAATGTTGACCGCGCGGCATCCCCGTTGCGCGCCTGACGTATCGTGCAGCCAGGGACATCGTGGTACTGGATATAGTCTTGCGGGCCGTGGTCTGTCCTCGAAAATCTGACATATTCGAGCATCGTCACGAACAATTGGCGAACGGCAACGGTTCGCGAGAGGCCGGCCGTTCAAGCCGTCTGGCGGCCGCCGTCACCAGCCCATGACGACGCCCCCCGCTCTCTAAGCAACCAGTCCGACTATCCGACCCGACAGCAGGCACTGGCTGACGCCGCATCGACCGTCAGCTGCGTGCCAGGGCGAAGGTCTGGCCAGTCCGCCATGGCGATCGTCACGATGGGGATTGCGATGCCATAGAGATCATCGGCGACGATGGCACCGACGACCAGAATGGGGTCGCGTTGCGTCAGGATGATGGCGGCCGGCGCGCGACCGGCGCGAGCCAGTTCGACCAGCGCGCTCGACGAGGAAGAGGAGCCCCGCGCGGCAGGCATGGCGAGGACATGGCCGGCGATGCAGGCGCCCGCCTGCGGATGGGTGCGGTCGACGATCCGGCCGTCGGCGAGATCGACGCCGCCCCACAGGCTGAGCGGGACGTCGAGCACCAGCAGCGGACCCGATGCCCGACCAGGGACGAGCGATTTCGCGGCGATGGTCATGCCGTCACCCGCCCGGTTTCGGCCGAGCGCAGGCAGCGTTCGAGCGTCATCAGCCCGATCCGGCGGCCAAGATTGCCGGGCCCGTAATGCGCGTATTTCACCGAGTTGGTGAGGATCGCGCCATCGCGCTCGCGTACGACGGGCGCCAGATAGGTGCAGGTGTCGACCACGATCTTTGCGCCATAAGCGCGCAGTGGAGCGAAAGCGGGATCGCTATCGACCATCGCCGCGATCGCGCGCGACGTCGACACATAGACCTCGGTCGCGGGAGCGCGGGCGCGGCCGGCGATGGCGGCGTTGAGCCCGCGGAATTCGTCGATCGAGAAATGCGGTGTGCCCAGGCAGACCGCAGCGACCGCCTCGCCAGGGGCGACCGGGCACAGCGTTTCGACGGCGGCGTGGAGCGCGGCGGTATCGATCCGCAGGATCGGCAGGTCATCTGTAAGAGCCGCGGCCCAGTCCGCTTCGGGCGTGATACCGTCGGCGTGGAACAGCGCCATCGCCCCGCCCGATGCCCCGGACGCGCCGAGCGCCTTCAGTTCATCTTCATGGGCGTCAGCGGGAAGGCCGCGGATGAAGGTGACTTCGCCACGCAGTCGCTCGCCGACGACATAGCCGATGGCACCGAACAGGAGGTCGCGCGGCATGTCGATCGCAGCGGGAAGTTCGACTATGGCGCGGGGCCGCCGGTTGGCCTGGATATGCAAACCGGCGAGCGGAACGCGACCGGTGAGGGCGGCGCACAGGTCGGCGAAGTCGCCATAGCGGTCGGTGCGCGCGCCGAGCACGCTGTTGACGAAGACGATGGCGTTGGATTCTGCCCAGGCGACATCCTCGCCGGGCAGGGGGCGGGCGATCCGCTGATAAGGCGCGCACGTCAGGGTTGCCAGGCAGCCGAGCCGCTCGTGCAATTCGGTTAGCTCTCGCTGCGCGTCGAGAATCTCGGGCGGCCCGCAATGCCAGCCCGGATGGACGGTATCGACCGCGGCAACGTTGAGCGTGGTCGGCACCCGCACCCTGCCGCCCAAATCGACGAAACGCTTGACGAAATCGATGCTCGACGGGCCGTGATAAAGGCAGCCGTCGATATGGGCCGAGCCGATCGGGATGAAACGCTCGGCCTCGCTGACCTCGCCATAGCGCAGCAATATCTCCATGGCCCGACGCGCGGCGGGGCCGTGCTCGCCGTCGAGCAGTGCCTGGTCGATGGGGGCAAGGATCATGATAGCCCCAACGCCAGGCGCGCGGCGGCAAGGTCTTCAAGCCCGGTTCCGACAGACTTGAACAGGGTGATCGCGTTTCCATCGCCGTCGCGGCCGCGATGCGATCCGTCGCATAGCGCCGCCAGATCGGCTTCGATCGCAGCGGCGGAGAGATGGCCGGCGGCGATCGCCTGGATCAGGTCGCCCGCTTCGGCAAGCGCACCGTGCCGCGTGTCGACGAAGGTCCGCGCGCGGGCGAAACAGGCGCCGTCCGCCTCGCACATATCGGGGCGGAAGGCGCCGATAAGATCGACATGCATGCCTGGCCGTAACGCCGCGCCCAGGATCAGCGGTTTCGTTGCCAAGGTCGCGGTGCTGACGATATCGGCCGTGGCGATGGCCGCATCGAGATCGCTGCAGGCTTCGACCGGATAGCCCGAAGGACGGTTGGCCTCGACGGCGGCGGCCGTCTTCTCGGGATCGCGGCCCCAGATCAGGATGCGGTCGAGCGCGAAGCTGCAACCATAGGCCTCGACCAGCGGCGCGATCAGCGCGCCTGTGCCGATCAGCAGCAGCGTCCGCGAATCCGGCCGGGCGAGATAGGAAGCGGCGAGTGCCGAGGCGGCGGCGGTGCGACGGCGGGTAAGCATCGTCCCATCGAGGATCGCGCGCGGCGGTCCGCCCAGATGATCGGACAAGATATAGGTCGATCGGATCGATGGGCGCTCGCGCGGATCGACGGAGACGATCTTGACCCCGCCGGCCCGATCGTCGCGCCAGGCCGGCATCAGCAGCAGCGTCGCGCCGTCCATGTCGGTATTGAGCCGTTCAGGCGCGTGAGTGCTGCGCGCGGCAAAGGCCGAGCGCAGCGCTGCGATCAGCGCCGGAAAGGGTGTTGCCTCGGCAACCGCCGCGCCATCGAGATAGGGGATCGAACCGGTCGTCATCGGGCCTCAACTGCCAGGGGTACGCAACTTCAATAGCTCGCGCGTTTCCGCCGGGGTGGCAACGCTGTAACCGCCGATCGCCTCCACGACCGAGTAGGCGCGCTCGACGAGCTGTCCGTTGGTCGCCCACACGCCGCGCGACATGTAGAGATTATCCTCCAGCCCGACGCGGATATTTCCGCCTAGCAGAAGGGTCTGGGCCAGCATCGGCATCTGCTCGCGGCCGATGCCAAAGGCGCCCCAGATCGTGCCGGGCGCCATCAATCCGCGCTGGTAAAGGATGGTATCGACGCCGTGCGGGGCGGCCCATTGCACGCCCAGCACCATCTGCATCATCGCAGGGCCGTCGATCAGCCCTTCCTCGACCAGCTTGTTGCCGAACAGGATGTCGCCTGCGCCGAACACCTCCAGCTCGGGTTTCACCCCCGCCGCCTGGAAGCGCTTCGCCATCGCACGCAGCGTATGGGTCGGGCTGAAATAGATATATTCGGTCGGCCCCTCGACCTGGTTGTTGGTGACGATGTCGAGCGTCGCGATCTCGGGGAGCAGTTCCTCGACATGCGCGACGCGCTCGTCGACGCCGACGACGTCGCTGCCGGGCAGCATATGCCCCTCGCGCTTAGGGTCAGGCAGGAAATAGGCTCCCATGCCGCAGGTCAGGTTGAGAACGATGTCGGTGCCGGTCTGGCGGACGCGGTCGACCACCTCGCGGAAATGGGCGCGGTCGCGATTGCCCTCGCCGGTTTGCGGATCGCGAACGTGGACGTGCACGATGCTGGCGCCGGCAGAGGCGGCTTCGATGCACGCGTCGGCGATCTGCTTCGGCGTGATCGGCATGCTCGGATGCTTGCGGTTATAGGGCGCTCCGCCGGTCACGGCGCAGGTCAGGATTGTCTTCTGCCCGCTCATCTTATTCTTCCCATTCCATGTTGCCGCTCAGGGCGATCGTTTCGCCGGTTATCTTCGCGCCGGCGGGCGAAGTGAGGAACTCGACCATGTCGGCAAATTCCGGGACCTGGACCTTGCAGCGCAGCGACACGTAGCGAAGGTAGTCCGCCTCGATGTCTTCGAAGCTCCGCCCCGTCGCTTCGACGTTGCGGTTCACGACGAAGCGGAACCGATCGTTATCGATGATGCCCGGCAGGATCGCGTTGCAGCGGATGCCGGACGGTCCCAGTTCGCGCGCGCTATTCTTGGTGAGCCCCTCGACCCCCGCCTTCGACGCGATATAGGGCGCGCGGAACGGGATGCCGGTGCGGGTGGAGCAGGTCGAGAAATTGACGATCGAGCCGCCGCCATTGGCCTTCAGCAGCGGCACGGCGCGCTTCATGCAATAGAACATGCCGCTCAGATTGACGGCGATGGTCTTGTCCCATTCGTCTTCGTCCAGATCTTCGATCGGACCGCGCGGACCGGCCATGCCGACGACATTGACGAGGATGGACAGCCCGCCGAGCGCGGCGCGCGCGTCGTCGAACAGCCTTTCGACATCGGTGCGAACGCCGACGTCGGTCACGCTGCCGGTCAGGCCCGGATTGGCCGCCAGGGTCGCCGCCACCGCATCGGCGCGGACGTCGCAGATATGGACCTTGTCGCCGCGGCCCAGAAAGCGCTCGGCAATGGCGCGGCCGACGCTGTCGCCGGCTCCGGTTACGAGTACCCGTTCCATCGTTGGCAGAACCTCACATCACAGGGGGTTGGGAAGGGAAGGCAGCATCAGCGCCTCCGCACAGGCGCGCTGGGCATCGGTCAGCGGGACGGAGGCGCGCGCGTCGAGATCGAAGCGCACCGTCACACCTTCCATGATCGTGCATGCGCGGCCGTCGGATCGTCGTGACAGGATGGTGCGGTGGCGGATCGAAGAGCGGCCCACCGAGAGCAGGCCCGAATGCAGCATGAGCAGGTCGCCGCACACCAGTTCATCGGCATACTGAATCTCGTGGCGGACATCGGCCCAGCCAAAGCGGCGGCCATCGATCGTCTCGGTGACCGGTCCGAACTCGCCGAGCAGATGATAGACGGCGTTGTCGAGCAGGGGCATTTGATGCTGGACGGACATATGGCCCATCGCGTCGCACAGCCAGGGATGCACGACCCCTCGGAAAGTTTCGACGCCCTTTTCGCTCAGATCCACCTGATTCACCGGACGCTCCCACTCTGCCTCGGAGATCATGGCCTAATCGTCTGAAATCGTATTGTCTACACAGATTATACAATATGCGTTGCGCGTTCCAGTCGCGCTGGCTGCGCGCATTCTCGGCATCGATAGGAAGATTTAGGGCTGAAGAACGGGGCGCTTTGCTGTGCTCTTGACTTGTCTACACAGATTATACAAAGTGTGTTCAAGCAAGGTCCGTCGCAGCAAGCGAAGGTTTGAAAAGGGGAAAAACGTGGGTGATCCTATGAAGCGCAGCGTGCGATTCGGTGTGGCGACGCTGGCCATCGCTTGGCTGCTCGCCGGCGCGGCATATGCTCAGAACGCGGTTGATTCAGACGCCGCGGCGGATGGCGACATCGTGGTCACGGCGCAGAAGCGCCAGGAGCGACTGCAGGATGTTCCCATCTCGGTTGCCGTGCTCGGCGGCGCCCGGCTCGACGCGCAATCCAATGGCGGTGTCACCGAAGCGCTGCGTAACGTCGCGGGCCTCTCCCTGACCACCACCGCGCAAGGCGGCGGCAGCCAGATCGCTATCCGCGGCGTCGCCGCCAATGGCGCCACGCTTGCCGGGTCGAGCACCTCGGCCTTCTATATCGACTCGGTGCCTTTCGGCCTGGTGAAGTCGGCGATCCTCCCCGACACCAATGCCTATGATATGGAGCGGATCGAGGTGCTCCGCGGCCCGCAGGGCACGCTGTACGGCGCGAACGCACTCAACGGCGTGGTCCGGCTGCTGACCAACGAAGCACGGCTCGACCGCTTCGAAGTGAAGGGCCGCGCCGGGGTATCCACCACCAAGGGCGGCGAGGCCAGCTACCGCGGCGACGCCGCCATCAACGTGCCGATCGTCGAGGACAAGCTTGCAGTCCGCGTCGTCGCTGGCTTCGAGAACGCCGGCGGCTGGATCGACCAGCCCAATCGCGGCGTCAAGGATGCCAATGACACCAAGAGCCGCAATGTCCGCGTCAAGCTCAACGCCCAGCCGACCGAGCGCCTCAACATCGGCCTCGGCGTGTCGATCTCGCGCATCGACCAGGGTTCGCCCAATTACGTGAATGCGAGCGGCGTCCAGACGACGACTGTGAAACTGCCGCAGCGGCTCGATTATGACTCCTATAGCGGCCGCATCGGCTACGACTTCGACGGCTTCACGGCGACCAGCGCGACCAGCTATCTGAAATTCACCAATGTCGGCGAGCGCGATTATACCAGCCTCGGCGCGTTGCAGACGCTGCACACCGACCTGCGCTCGAAGATCTTTACCGAGGAGCTGTTGCTCAACTCGACCAGTGAGGGCAGCTGGCGCTGGTCCGCAGGCGCCTTCTATCGCGACGCGCAGGACGATCTCAACCAGACGCTGTTCCTGCTGCCGGCCCCGATCAACTTCCGCGACAAGTCGCGCTCCTATGCGGTGTTCGGCCAGCTGACCAAGGCCCTGTTCGACGGCAAGCTCGAGCTCACCGGCGGCCTGCGCTACTTCAACGACCGTGTCTCGCAGGTCGAGGTCACCCCGGTGACGGGCAATCCGGCGCAGGTCCTCGCCAGCCGTACCGAAACCTTCGACGCCATCACCCCCCGCGCGGTGATCACCTATCTGCCCAGCCGCAGCTTCACCGCCTATGCGTCCTACTCGCAGGGCTTCCGCAGCGGTTTCAACCAGAGCCCGACGATCATTCGTTCGGCGCCCGGCATTCCGCCGGTGAAGGCTGACAGGCTCCACAATTTCGAGGTCGGCGCCAAGGGCATCACCCTCGACGGCGCGCTGACTTTCGATGCCGCGCTCTACTATATCAAGTGGAAGGACATTCAGCAGAATCTGAACGTCAATCTGAACAACGTCATCTATGCGGCAACGGTCAACGGGTCGGGTGCGAGCGGTTTCGGCGTCGATCTGACCATGACGGCGCGGCCGGTGCGTGGGCTCGACATCGGCGGAACTTTCAGCTGGAACGGTCTGGATCTCGACGATCCGGTCGTCACCCAGACCGCAGGCGGGCCGATCACGGTCTACAACCGCGGCGATCGCCTCGCCTTCTCGCCCGAATATACCGCGAGCGGCTTCGTCGACATCAGCTTCCCGGTCGGGTCGATGGAGGGCAAGCTGTCCGGATCGATCAACTACCGCTCGAAGATCCCGGCGCAGATCCTCAGCGCGGGCGTTGTCCGCCGCTTCGTCAGCGGCGATCCGCTTACGACCCGGGCCAGTTTCGCGCTCAAGGCGGCGGACAGTCAGTGGACCGCGACGCTGTTCATGGACAATGCCAACAATTGGCAAGGCGTCCTCCAGCCGGCGGTCGAGCTCGGCGCCCTCCAATATCGGTTGCGTCCCCGGACGTTCGGCCTGCAATTGGAGTTCGGCCTCTAAGCCGACCAGCGATGCCGCGGATCGCCCCGACGGGCGGTCCGCGGCGACGACGTGGCAAAGGCATGAAGGTGGGACGATGATCGACCAGCAAGCGCTCGGCGCTATCGAGCGGCATGTCGCGGATTATTTCGAGACCATCTATCGGCCCGGCGCCGACCGGCTCCATGCAATCGTCCATGTTTCACCGCATCCGACCGATGGACGTATCGCCCTTTCGGGGCCTGTCTATGATGCCGGTGGCGGCTTCCCATCGACGCGATCGATGCTGCTGGCCGAGGGGCAGGCGCCACAGTGGATCGGCTCCGCGGCCGCCAGTCTGTCGGATCCGCGCTGGTCGCCCGACGGACGCCTCATCGCCTTTCTGTCGGACCGAGATCAGGGGGGCGGCAATTTCCAGCTCGTCATCGCCGATGCGGCGACACCCGAACGGCAGCGCGGCACGGTCGTGCTCGCAGGTGAGGCGGTCGAAAGCTTCGCCTGGTCGCCTGATGGCACCCGCATCCTACTGCAAAGCGCCGATGCGGGATCCGATGCGGCGGGATCGGCCGCTACCGCCCGTATCGGCCATGCGGCCGAAGCCGATCGCCCGAGCTGGATGCCGACCGTCGAGACCAGTGACAGTCCCGAGAAGTGGCGCCGCGCCCGCATCTGGGAGGTGGCGACCGGCTGCCTCGTCGACATAGGCGCCGCCGGACAGAATGTCTGGGAATGCGACTGGCTCGGCGACGACCGGATCGTCGCAATCCTGTCCGCCAATCCCGGCGAGGGCGGCTGGTATCAGACCCATGTCGGCGTGGCACCGGCGACCGGAGGCGCCTTCGCCACCATCGCCGAATCGAATCTCGAGCTGGCGGGTGTGAAGGGATCACCCGATGGCCGGCAGGTCGCCCTGATCGAAGGGCGCTTCCACCGCACCGTGCAACTCGGCAGTCTTGTCCTGGTCGATGGCATGAGCGGGGAAGTGACGCGGCCCGATATCGGCATCCAGCTGTCCGCCTTGGCCTGGCGGGCCCCGGGCCGCCTGTTCTTCGCGGGTTTCGACGCTCCTGAAACGGTGGCGGGGACGCTCGATGTCGCCAGCGGGAATGTCGAAATCGAATGGCGCACGCCGGGCACGGCGGGACGCAAGGTGCCGTTCGCGGCGCCGATAGGGCGGCAGGGCCTGATCATGCCCGCCCACGGCTTCGGCACCTATCAGCAACTTCGGCGGATCGACGGCGCGGGGATCGCGAGCACGGCGCTCGATCTGGCCGACGCACCGATCCTGGCATTGCAGCAGCGGCTGGGCGCCGCCCAGGCGATCGAATGGCAGGGCGCCGAGGGCTTGCCGATCAAGGGCTATCTGGCCAAGCCCGCCGGAGTCGAGCGGCCGCCTCTGGTGTTGTTCGTCCATGGCGGCCCCTCACACCTGTTCCGCGACAGCTGGACGTTCGACAATCCCTTCGCGGCGCTGCTCGTGAGTGCGGGCTATGCGGTGCTTGCCGCCAATCCGCGCGGCAGCTCGGGTCGGGGGCTCGACTTCGCGTCGCGCGTGATCGGCGACTGGGGCGGGGCGGATCATCGCGACCTGCTGGCCGGCGTCGATCATGTTGTAGCCAGCCATGGCGTCGATCCCGATCGTCTGTTCGTGATCGGCGGCAGCTATGGCGGCTATATGACCAGCTGGCTGGTGACGCGCACCGACCGATTCCGTGCAGCCTGCGCGATGGCGCCGGTCACCGACATGCGCAGCCAATATTTCACCGCGCATCATCCCGAGTTCCTGGCGCTTTACACTGAGGGGTCGCCCTATGAGATCGGCGGGATCTTCGACGCGCGCAGCCCGTTGCGCCATGCTGACAAAGTCGCCACCCCGACTCTGCTGATCGCCGGCGAAGCCGACCACACGACGCCGTCGAGCCAGGCTACCCAATTCTATCGGGCGCTGGCGCTGCGCGGGGTGCCGACCGAGCTTGCCCTGTATCCGGAGGAGGGGCACGCCCCGCTCCGCTATGAGGCGCAGGTGGACCAGGGCATCCGCATTCTGCGCTGGTTCGGGCAATGGGATCGGCCGGCCGAAGACCAGCATCGTGGTTGACCAGACGGGCGATCCGCTGCGGTTCGTTCCCTCGCCGGCGCGGCGCTGGGGGCTTCTCGCCATCCTGTTCCTGGTCGGCACGTCCAGTTCGGTCGATCGGGTCGTGATCTCGGTCCTGCTCGAGCCGATCAAGCAGGAGTTCGGCGTTTCCGACACCCAGCTCGGCCTGCTGAGCGGGCTGTCCTTCGCGCTGCTATACTCGGTGCTCGGCCTGCCGATCGCCCGCTGGGCCGACCGCGGCAACCGCAAGCTACTGATCGCAGGAGCGATCACGGTGTGGAGCGGCATGACGATGCTCTGCGCGGCGGCAGGGAGCTTCTGGCACCTGCTGCTCGCGCGGATCGGCGTCGGTGTGGGCGAGGCGGGGGCGACGCCGCCGGCCCAGTCGCTGATCGTCGACTATTTTCCCGCCGCCCAGCGTGCCCGGGCGATCGGAATTTTCGCGACGTCGGGAACGGCGGGCTATCTGATCGGCCTGACGATCGGATCGCAGCTCGTGGCAGCATATGGCTGGCGGATAACGCTGGTCGCCTTCGGCCTGCCGGGGCTGCTGATCGCCGTGCTGGTCATGCTGCTGCTGGTCGAGCCGCGCCAGATCGACCCGGCCGCTGCCCGCGCCCGGGTGATCGAGCCTTTCGGCGCATCGATCCGCGCCCTGGCGTCAAAGCGGTCCTTCGTACTGCTGCTGATCGGGTTCACCACCTACCATTTCGCGGCCTATGGCGCGCTGGTCTTCGTGCCCTCCTATCTGGTGCGGGTGATCGGCAGCCCGATCGCGGAGTCAGGCCCGATCTTCGGCCTGACGTCGGCGATGGCCGTGCTGGTCGGCAGCCTCGCGGGCGGCGCGCTGTGCGACTGGCTCACCGCGCGGGACCGCCGCTGGATCGGCTGGTTCCCGGCCCTGGGTTTCGGGCTGGCGATCGTCCCCAATGTGGCGATGTTCATGATCGACGATCTGACCTGGTTCCTGGTGGTGAGCACCTTTGGTGGGGTATTGCTATACGCCGCGCTGCCGGCGGCCTTCACTGCGATCCACGCCGTGTGTGGCAATGCCCGGCGCGCGACCGCGATCGCGATCGTCCTGTTCTTCGGCAACCTGCTCGGCTTCGGGCTTGGACCCGTCGTGACGGGGGCGCTCAGCGACCATTTCAGCGCGACCGAGGGGCCGACCGGCCTGCGCTATGCGCTGATGATAGTGATGGCGCTACTGCTCCCGACGGCGTTGCTGATGGCAGCCTCGGGACGACGGATCATTGCCGACCTGGAAGAGTAGGCGGCGGCTGCTCAGCCGCGTGCGACGAGCGAGAAGTCATGTGTCGCGACGCCGGCGACGAAGGCCTTCATCCGTTCGCGGAACTCGTCCGAATGCGCGTAGACCAGCCGTTCGGCCAATTCCGCATCGGCCGCGCGGATCGCCTCGATCAGCTCGCGATGCTGCACGACGACATCGCCGTAACTGGCAAATTGGGTGTTGTTCTGGCGGAAGGCAAGCAGCGACAAGCGCATCACGCCGCGCAGCATTTTCGAACAGTCGTGGGCGAGGAAACGATTGCCGCAGGCCTGGTTTATCGCGTCGTGAAACGCCCAGTTGGCTTCGACGATCAGCCGTGGTTCGCCGGTCGCAGCGGCAGCGGCGAATTCGTCGTTACGGCGTTCGAGCATCACGAGATGATGCGGCTGGCGGCGCAACGCGGCCCAGCGCGCCGTCGCACGCTCGTAGAGTTCGAGCGCTTCGATCACATGGGGGACCTGGTCGAGGTCGAGCGAGGCAACGCGCGCGCCGCGATTGGGGGCCAGCGTCACCAGCCCCTCGCCGGCGAGACGGATCAGCGCCTCGCGGGTCGGGGTACGCGAGAAGCCGAACTCGCGGCTGATCTGCACTTCGTCGAGTTCGGCATTGGGGGCAAGATCGAGGTTGAGGATCTGCTCGCGCAGCAGCGCGTAGACCTTCTGTCCGCTCGACTGACGCGCGCCCTTCTCGATCGGTGTGACCTTCGTCGACTTGGCTGCGCGCTTCCCCTGCATGGCCTTCCTCTCACCACTAGTCGCGCACAAATGCAACCAGTCGCGCCATAAAACGGGCACCCGCTTCGATCTGGCTGACCTCGATGAACTCGTCGGGGCGATGCGCCTGTTCGATCGAGCCCGGGCCGCAGATCACGGTCGACATGCCAGCCTGCTGGAAATGTCCCGCCTCGGCCCCGAAAGCCACAGCGACACCGGGAGTGTTGGTACCGCTGAGCATGGTGCAGAGGCGCTGCGCCTCGCCATCAGTCTCCTGTCGCAATGCGGGAACGTCGGCCAGTCGGCGGATCGTGATGCCCGCCGTCTCGGCGCGTTCGGCCAGACGGGCGCGAGCTTGTTCGACGGCCGCCCAGAACGGCGCGAGTATGTCATCGGCGCTCCGGTCGGGGATGGTCCGCAGATCGAACGCGAAGCGACATTCGCGCGCCAGGATGTTGGTGGCGGTGCCCCCCTGGATGACGCCGATTGTCAGCGTCGACCAAGGCGGAGCGAAACGCGGGTCATGGTGGAACCGTTCTTCCTCCTCGGCGATCCGCACCAATATGTGCATCAACTCGACTGCGATCATGTTGGCGGAGATGCCCTCATGCGACAGGCTCGAATGTGCCTCGACCCCGGTAACGACAACCTCATAGAGGGTCACGCTCTTGTGGCTGTCGACGATCCGCATCTCGGTCGGTTCGCCCACGATCACTACGGTGGGGCGGCATTCCTGGAGAAGGTCGCCGATCAGGTCGCCGACACCGAGACAGCCGATCTCCTCGTCGTAGGAGAAAGCGAGATGGATCGGCCGCGACAGGCGGCGTCCGGCAAGATGCGGCACAGCGGCGAGCGCCAGCGCTATGAAGGATTTCATGTCGCTGGTGCCGCGCCCGTAGAGGCGGCCGTCCCGGCGGGTAAGCTGGAAGGGTGGCATCGTCCAAGGCTGATCGGTGACGGGCACGACGTCGGTGTGGCCTGACAGCACGATGCCGCCATCGCCCGCGCCGCCGATCGTCGCGATCAGGTTCGCCTTGTCGTCGGCGCCGGTCACGCGCCGGCTGTCCACCCCGAGATCGGCGAGGTAGGTTTCGACATAGGCAATCAACGCGAGATTGGAGAGCGAGGAGGTCGTGTCGAAGGCGATCAGGCGCTCGAGAATGTCGATCGCATCCGAGGCAAGCTGGGCGGTGAGTCCGGTGGGAGGAGCGGGCATGTCACGCATCTATGCCGCACTCACTCCGTAGCGCGGTGCGCTCGCCTGGAAGACAAAACTGCGTGACTTTTATCCAATCGACCGCCGAGAGACGTAACACTCAAAATACCTCCGCATTCATGTATACATCTTGTATTTTTAAAGTGCACAGTCAATGGCAATCTGAGCAGGCCAGTCATGCCGCGTTACAATATTTTCAGCCGACGGCTCCGTCAGCGGCACCAGAGGGGGCTCTAATTGCGCGGTAGGGGATCTGAAGAGATGGCAGTTCTCAGGCCCAGATATTTGCGCAGAGCGGCAGCGGTTTGGCAGCACCCGAGGCTTGGGCGTTCATATGGTGCTGGATGCGGTCCCGAGCGAACTGGTCTGTCCTGGAAATTCGAGCTTTTCGGGAATCTGGACAAACGATTGGTGAACAGCAAACCTCTTGCCAGATCTGCCCGCGCGATTGCCGATCGCGCTGACCAATTGGCCAATGGGCGTGTCTAGTGGGTTCCGGAATGGCGGCTTTTAGCAGCACCATAAAATCGCTCGGACGTCTGGAATTGGGTGGCGGGTTCAACGGATCATCGCAACACCGCCTGTAATTTCTCAGCCGGGGTTTGCCTGACAGCAGCTTTCGGTGTCGTCCCTAGACCGCGTCAACGTCCGAAATGGGGGCTAGAAGAAGAACCGCTTTCACATAGATATGCGCCATATAAGCTGACGACTGAAGCGTTGCGATCAAGCTACCAAGTCTACTAACATCGGCGGCAAATGCCGTAACGGTAGATTGCGGTATACGGGGCTGGCTCGGGCTCGGGCTCACGCTTGGTTCGCTTGCGGTATCCGCTTATGAAGCTATCATCAGGCTCCTCAGCAATTTGTCAAAGAGCGGACTTCTATATTCACGCCGATGCAATAGGAGCGAACATAAGCATCCTTTGGCGGCGCGGATGGCTGATGAAGACATTCGTTGGGGCAGTGGCCGGCGCTGCAGTGACCACCGGCTTCGCCTATGCGATCGCCCTGCAAGGGTTTGGCGATTTCGCACTCGACCGGCGCATAATCTTCGTCGCCTTGTTCACGACATTCGCGCTGCTGCTGGGCGGAGTCGCAATCACATATGCGATCGAAGTGCTCGGGCCTTCCCCGGTATTAACGCTATCCGACCAAGGCATGTTCGATCGGCGTGTTTCCCGCCAGCCCGTTCCGTGGCGGTTGATACGAGGCGTGGCGCCGATACAGCATGGCATGAGCCTAATGCTGGCGCTGGATGTGACCGAACCACAACGAATCTCGCCGCCGGTCAACCCCGTATGGCGGATCAACCGGCGTGCGGCGCGGTTGCTGGGTAACCCGGAACTCACGCTACGTCTAAACGGTCTCGATATCGACCTTTTCGCGCTCCTGCGGGCGATCGAGGAGCACCAGGCCAGCGCCTTTGGGGAAGAATGAGCATGCGTTATGGTATCTTGTTTCTGGCCACTTTGTTCGTTGCATCCGGTGCGGCCGCAAAGGGGTTTGCGACCTTGGATCTAACCGGAGTCGGCTCGGCGGCCGCAGCGGCGCTGGGTCCGGGCCATGCCGTGCGGGCCGAACCGCGCCGACTGATCCTGCTCTGCGAAACCTGCGCGGGGGAGCCGGTCATCGATATTTCGATCGGCAATCAAACGGACGGGACCGAAGGCCGCGTTCGCTCCAGTGCGACCAGCATATCCGACCTTGAACTGATCTGCCGTGCACGCAATGCCGATTGTCGGGTGTCAGCGCTGGAGGTGGAGCCGGCCGTCGGCTGGGTAAGCGCATATCCTCTGGGTGAGACTGCGGGCGCCACCGCGGTCATCATTCGCGAAGGCGACATGCTGATCGTTCGGTCCCTCGCGCAGGATCTAGTCGCGGCGCGGCGCGGCATCGATCGGCTTCTCCCGGTACTCCGTGATCGCATAATCGGCCCGTAGACCAGGCGGGCAATATGATGGCAAACCCTGCGCGCGGCCACTAGGAAAGAGCATGCGCACCGCTGCCCTCCTTCTCATCACCGCTTCCGTCCTAGGCGGTTGCGAAGCGAGCCAAGACGTCAAGAAGATCAGTGCCGAGGCCAAGCCGAAGCTGCAACGCCAGCTAAACGGGAATTACGGCGTCGGCCGCATGACCGCCCGTTCGGTCGACCTGATCGCAACCGACAACCGGAAAGATGAAGGGTCGGCGACCGTGCTGGTGGATCATACCAATCTGGTGCTGCCGCTCACGGTCGTGGCGGACGGCAAAACTACCGTGCTAAGCAGCGACGACGCGCGGGTGGGTCAACGGATCGCGCAGCACGCCGCCTCCATCGATCGGTCGCCACCAGCCGCAATAACGCTTGCCCCGCCAGTCGTCGCGCCGGAACCCGCAGTCTCAGATCGGGACGGCGATGACGATTTTTGCGGCCGCCCCGCCATGCGCCAGCAGACGCGCTCGCTGGATGGTGGCTTTATATATCAGCGCGTCTGCCGCTGGGTGACCTCGGACGTCGTCATCCAGATCCGCGTCTCCGACGGGCGGCGTCGGGAGGTCGGGCCGGGCAACAGCTTGGCCGTCATAAGAAACGGGCCTTGGCGGGGCTATCTGCTGCTATCCCGGCACAAATATCACCCGGGTGGTGGATCTAATGATCCGACCTTCGTCGTCCGACCCGATGGCACCGAGGCAATGGTGGTGCCCGGCTCGGAAGACGGTGAGGCAGCCGTGCAGGCGTGGCTCGACAGGAATGGCTGGCTGGCGTCTTGAACCTTCACCGATCACGGTTGGCGATGTGCGTGAAGGGTGCCCACGCCGCAGGGTGCGCCCAGCGCGGGTCATAGCCTGGCACGGCCGCGCCGCTCGTCCGCCGACCCGTGCGCACTGCGTGCATTGCGGCCTGAAGCGCCTGTGCGCGCGATACGCCGTTGGCGCGACCCGTCTGACGATTGGTCAGCATTTCGACGGTCAGCGCGGCGGTTGCGTCGTCGGCGACCGCCCAGTGGCTCGCCAGCAACGCATCGGCACCGGCGTAGAGGAAACCGCGCGCCAGACTGGACAGGCTGTCCGCGCCATGCGCCCCCTCGGTCGACGCGGTGTTGCACGCCGACAGGATCACGAGATCGGCTGACAGCGTGAGTTGCGCCGCCTCCGACGCGGAGAGCAGGCCGTCATCATCGTCGGAGGCGATATATGGCGGGGTGAGGATCAAACCCGGCTCGTCAAAGCCCTCCACATCGCCCGGCAGCAGGCCGTGCGTGGCGAAGGCGACGATACCCGCGACGCGCAACGCCGGATCGGCTTTCACCGCCGACTCGGTCGCAGCCTGCTGGAGATGGACCGTGCCGGCCGGCGGCACGCCGAGCGACAGGGCCATGCCCGCAAGCTCGATACTGGTGTGCGGAAGCGGCGCGGCCGTGCGCAGCATCGCCACGTCGGCGAGTGGCTGCCCGCTGCGCCCGACGCCGCGAAACAGCTTCGCGCTGCGGGACAGGATGTCGATGCCGTTGCCGAGCAGCACCGGATCGCCATAGCCGACGAAGGTGGGGCGGCCTTCTGCCTGCTTGACCGGCTTCAACCGCAGCCCGGCGACGGCGGGCAGATAGGTGAGCGCGTATCGATCGGCCAGCCACGGTGCGGCGGCGAGCGTGCCGGGATCGCTGTCATTAGTGCCTGCTGCGGGCGGTGCCGTCACCAGCAGCCCCAGCGGCAGATCGCCCAGCGCGCTGGACGTGGTGATATACAGCCGCTTCACGTTCGCCAGTTTTGCCTCGATCGGGGCGATAAGATCCGTGTAGAGCGTGTTCGCCGCGGCAAGGTCGAAGCGCGGCGAATGCGCTTCGCCGTCGGGTACTACCTCGCTTGGATCGAGCAACTGGCCGCAATGACCGACATCTACCTGACAGCGCAAATGCGCGATCCGCTTGCGCACGCCCGCCTCGCCGTCGCGCAGCACCGACCACGCGATACCCCCGCTGGTTACGCCGAAGCTGTGAACATCGCCCTGCGATGCGACCATCAGCAGCAGCCCCTCATCCGGCGCGAGCGCTCTCTGCACCGCCTTCAGATCCATCGCATCAGGTGAGATGATTGCGCGATACTCAGGAAAATCCAGGTCAATCCGACTGTCGATCGCTGCAAGTCCGGCTAGAGCAACGTCGAGCTGCTCGCGTAGCGCCTGCGTCGCGGCGGCGTCTTTCCCCCCCAATGCGCCGACGAACCGCGCGTCCAGCGCCGCCGCCGCCGCGGCAAGATCCTGCTGCTGCCGGATAACGACAGCGACCGCGCTTTTGCCGGCGGCGGCGCGGGCCGCTGCCTTGGCCATCGCGTTGGCGGAGGCGGAACTGATGATGTCCTGCGCCACTGTGAAGGCGCGCGCACGGACCAGCTCTGCATCCGCAGATTCATGGACGGCCCAACTGGCGACGTTGAGATACGCTATAAGCGCGAAATTCTCATCGTCGCTCGCCCGCATCGGCCCCCGTATATCGGCCAGCGTAGAGCGGGACGCGCCGTTTATCCGCCGGGCGTGGCGGGCGGCGGTCACGCCGCTGGCGCTCAGCGTTTCGGCCTCGGCCATCTGGTTGCGGTACATTACGGTCTTCGCAAGGTTGGCGTAGATATTGGCGACGTCGGGGTGATCCGGCCCAAGCGTCGCCAGCCGTATGCCGAGTGTCTTCCGGTAGAGCCCCTCCGCTTCGGTGAATTTGTCCTGCTGGCTGACGACGTGGGCGAGATTGTTCAGGGCCGTTGCCGTGGCGGGGTTCTGCTCGCCGAACGCGGCTTGCGTGATGGCCAGCGCCTTGCGGTATATCGCCTCCGCTTCTGGGTGCCGACCAGTGGCTGACAGGGTGGCCGCCAGATTATTGTAGGTCGCCGCGACATCCGGATGATCCGGGCCGAGCGCCGCGAGGCGGATGGCCAAGGCTTCACGTTGCAGCGCCTCGACTTCAGCGCTGCGACCGAGCCCACCGACCGCGTCAGCGAGATTTAGCAGCGACTGTGCGTATAGGGTGTGGCCCTTGCCAAGCGCGGCGAGCCGGATCGCCAGAGCTTTCCTGTACAGTGGCTCGGCTTCGGCGAAGCGTCCCTGTGTCGCCAGCGAATAGGCAACGTTGTTGTAGCTCGTCGCGATCTTGGGGTCGCGCTCGCTCAAATGGGCGACACGAACCGCGAGCGCCTCGCGGAACAAGGTTTCGGCCTCCGCCGTGCGGCCCATCGCGTCGAGCGTGACCGCCAGGAAATTACCGGCGGACGCCGTTTCCAGCGAATCCTTGCCGAGTTTGGCGAGCCGGATAGCCAGCGCCTTGCGGAGCAGCGGCTCCGCCTCGGTATAGCGGCCGCGATCATGCGCGGCGAGACCGAGCGCCTCATAGCTGTAGGACGTACCGAGGCCGTCATCCCCGAACACCGCCTGCCGGATAGCGAGCGACTTGCGGTTCATCGCCTCGCCATCCTCAAAGCGGCCGAGCAGGTCGAGGTTCGTGGCGAGGCTGTCATACGCCTGCGCAACCCCCGGATGCTTGTCCCCCAAAACGGCCAGCCGGATGGCGAGCGCGTTTTTCAGCAGCGGATCGGCATCGGCGAAACGCCCCTGCTCGGTCAGGCTGCCAGCGAGCTGGAGCGATATGGCGGCCACTTCGGCGCTTTGCGGGCCGTGGAGCGCGGTTTCTGCCGCTGACGCTTCGCGCAACAGCGGCTCGGCCTCGCCGGGGCGGGAATCGTCGCGCAGCAGGCGGGCGAGGGTTCCGATGGTCATGAGGGTTGCGGGGTCATGATAGCCCAGTTTTACACGGCGGATCAGGAGCGCCTTGCGTATCGCCGCTTCGGCGTCCGCCAAGCGGTTGAGCGCGCGTAGATTATTGCCCATATTCGCGTAGCGGGTGGCGACCAGCGGCGTATCGGTGCCTTCTTCTGCGAGCGAGATAGCCAACGCCTTCTCGTAATAAGGCTCCGCCTCGGCATTACGATCGAGATTGTAGAGCACGGTGGCGACGGCAGTATGAGCGGTCGCCGTGCGTGCGCTCTGCTCGCCGTGCGCCGCGATGCAGCTGGCCAGTGCGCTATGATAGAAAGGCAAGGCATCGGCTTCGCGGCCCTGCAGGCCAAGATCGTAGGCCAGATTATGGTTGGCCGTGGCGGTGAGCGCATCCCCGGGCCCAAGCGCCGCCAGATAAGTGTCGAGCGCCCTGCGGTAGCTGGCTTCGGCCTTCGGATAGTCCTTTTGTGCCTCATATATGTCTGCGAGATCGGTATAGATTTCAGCCACGGCGGCGCTTTGGTTGCCGGTCAGCTTCATGCGGGTCTCGAGGATGACGCCAAGGAAATTCAACGCCACGTCCGGCTTTTCGAGCGCGGCGGCGTCCAACGCCACCCGGCGACCAATCACGGTGGTTGCCATACTCTCGCCGGATCGAGCCTGCTCGGCTTCCATCGCCTGCATCTCGATCTGGATCGCCCCGGCGTGGTCGCTGCTTTTGCGAAGCGCCGCGGCCTGATCGAGAAGTGCTTCGACGCTCGGCGTTGCGACCACTGCCGGCAAAGCGGCAGATGCATCAACGGATTGGGCAGACGACACGGTCATCAAGATAGCTGTGCCTGCTACGACTCTTGCGAACCTGATCACCTCAGTGCGCAAAGGTCGGGTTGGCGTATCCATCGTTTCGTCCAGGTAGATCTAATTTCAGATCGGCTATCATTGTATTCCCCCAAGATAAGGTCGCACTAGGCGAAGCAATGGGAAGCGTCGAGGCTTTTGCTCTAAGAGCTCGATCCGAAATATGTGAGCAAAAACAGTATGTTGTGATCTAGGCCGCCTGTGCGAAGAGATGGAGTGAGCCATGGCATGGTCTGGTATCGCCCGGCGTGAGCATAGCCGGGATGGGTTGCGATATCCAAGTTACATGACGATCGGGAATAGGTGGTGACAGCGCCATTTATCCCGGCTGCGAAGCGAGGTGGGCGGCGGCGCACGACCGACATGCGCGAAGCTGTGAACGCCCTGCTTTACATCGCGGCAAGCGGGTGCGCACGGCGGTTGGCTGGACATTCCGAAGCCCGCGGGTGACGGCTGACGAATACACATCTCGCAAAGCCGCTATCCTCTGTCGGCCCACTGGCATCGCGCTGTCGACAGGTAAAGCTGACTGACGCCGCTATTTGCATCATATATCTTTGATCAAGCGGCAGGGCCGTCCGAGAGGGGTAATGCAATGGTCGAAGATGGTTGGAAGGTCATTCGCGACTTCATGGATGTGCTCAAGACTGAGGGGCTAAAATATGCCCTCTATCGAGGGCAGGCCAACGCAGCTTGGCCGCTAGTGCCGTCCATATACCGCTCGCATCGTGGTATTAGACATATCGACAGCTTGCGCGATTTCAAACGCCGCGCCTCTCGCTTTGCTGTCCCGCTGCCTCGTGTGTCAATCGGCGTGCAAACGGGACCCCCTATCGGCGCGCAAAAGGGACCCCCTT
>JAZKDN010000013.1:0-47634 GCA_040387595.1 Pseudomonadota bacterium | reverse complement strand
AAGGGGGTCCCTTTTGCGCGCCGATAGGGGGTCCCGTTTGCACGCCGATTGACACCCCTTCGGGATGAGACGCCAGTTCGGCAAGCACTGCCATGCAGCGATCGAGCGCCAATGGGGCGCGAACCTCGTTCATATGCCGGCCTTCACGCCGACCGTGCCGTCCGCGACCAGCGCGTCGATTTCCGCATCGTCGAATCCGGCCTCGGCCAATATCGCACGCGTGTCGGCGCCAAGCTTCGGTGCGCCCCGGCGGATCGCAGCGGGGGTTCGCATGAAGCGGGTAGGGATGCCCGCCAACCGAAGCGCCCCGTCCTCGTCTGTGGTATCATGCCAGAAACCGACGGCATCGAGATGTTCATCATCCAGCAGGTCGGACGTCGCAAGGATCGGTGCCGCAGGAATCTGCGCTTCGTCGAACCGCTGCAGCCAGTTCGCGGTGGTATCGGTCGAGAGCGCCGCACTCACCGTTTGAAGCACGAAATCGATATTCTCGTCGCGCATCCGCAGCGATGCAAGGCGAGGATCGTCCGACCATGCCGGCCTGCCGAGTATCGCGGCGAAGCGCTCCCAATGGCCGTCATTATAAATCAACACGCTGATATGGCCGTCCGCGGTGCGATAAGGACGTCGATCGGGCGACAAGACGCGTTTATATGCGGGGCGGCCCAGCGGCGGACGGAAAACGCCGCCGGTGCTGTGCTCGACGAACATGAACGCCGTCATCGCCTCGAACATCGGAACTTCGATCTCCTGGCCCTTTCCGCTTCGTTCGCGCTCGAACAGCGCGGCCATGACAGCATAGGCCCCTGTAAGACCACCGACCTTGTCGGCAATGACCGATGCGACATAGCTCGGCTCGCCGCCGGAAAGCTCGGTCTGCGCTGCGGCAAGACCCGACATGGCCTGGATCACATCGTCATATGCCGGCCGGTTGGCATAGGGGCCGGTGCTGCCGAACCCGTATAGATTGAGGTAGACAAGTTGCGGATTGCGCGTCGCCAGTGCGGCATAGTCGAGACCCAGGCGCGCCACCGCAGACCGGCGCATCGAGTGCAGGAAGACATCCGTTCGCTCGATAAGCCTCATCAGCGCCGCACGGCCAGCCGGCACCTTGAGATCGATGACGATCGACCGTTTTCCGCGATTCATGTTGATGAACATCCCGCCATGGCCGGGCGCCCGGGTCGCCCCTAACGCACGCGTCGTGTCGCCCGATGGAGGTTCGACCTTGATGACCTCCGCGCCGAGATCACTCAGGATCTGAGCGCAATAGGGACCCATCAAAGCCGTCGAAAGATCCAGCACATGAATGCCGGATAGCGGGCCAGTTGCAACTTGTTCGGATATCGGAACTTACTCCTACTGCTACTGAGCAGATACTATAGACATCATGAGATATGCGCTATACGCTGAAGTAATAATTCGATTATACGAATAATAAAGTTTGGAGAGGCGTGTGACTACGCAATCTTTTGCGCAGAGAACGGGCAGGCTGCAGGAGCCAAGACTGTGGATCGGCGGCGAATGGGTCGATCCCGTCGACGGCGAGATCGGTCGCTCGATCGATCCCTCGAACGGGCAACCCTGGGCCGAGGTGGCCTTTGCGGGGCCGCAGGATATCGATCGCGCCGTGGCGGCCGCGAGGGAGGCTTTCGAAGGCCCATGGCGGCATATGCCGCCTGTCGAGCGGGCGGCAATCCTGCGACGCATGGCGGATATCTATCAAGCGCGCGCTCCCGAACTGGCCGAGCTCGAAGCGCGCGATACCGGTCGCGCGATCCGCGAAGTGCGCGGCGAGTTCGCCAATCACCATCATTTTCTGCACTGGTTCGCGTCATTGGCCGACAAGCTCGACGGCCGGGCCATCGCGATCGATCCGTCGGTGCACGCCTTCACGACGCGTATGCCCATCGGTGTGGTCGGAGCCATCACGCCCTGGAATGCACCGATGCTGACGTCGATCTGGAAGATCGCTCCAGCGCTCGCGGCGGGGTGCACCGTCGTCCACAAAGTGGCGGAAATGACGCCGGTGACCGCGTTCCAGTTTGCGCGGATCGCGGAGGAGGCCGGATTGCCTCGGGGTTGCTACAATGTGGTGCCCGGTCACGGCCATACCGCAGGTGCGCATCTCGTCGCCCATTCCGGCGTCGACAAGATCAGCTTTACGGGCGAGGGCGCGACGGCCCAGGAAATCCTTCGGACCGGCGCCCATACGCTCAAGCGCTTCTCCTTCGAACTGGGCGGAAAATCGGCGCATATCCTGTTCGACGATGCGGATCTGGAACAGGCGATCAACGCGGCCGTCGGCTCGGCCTTCGCAGTCTGCGGGCAAAGCTGCGCGCTTGGTAGCCGGGTGCTCGTGCAACGGTCGATCTATGCGCAGGTCGTCGCGGCGTTCGAGCAGCGGGCCGCGCGCATCCGGGTCGGCATGCCGCTCGATGCGTCGACGCATATGGGCCCGCAGGCGCACAGTGCGCAATTGGCGAAGACGCTGTCCTATATCGACGCGGGGCAGGAGGGCGGCGCGCGCCTGGTCGCCGGCGGCGCACGCATCACCGAAGGCGCGATGGCCGACGGATATTTCGTTCAGCCTACCGTCTTCGCCGATGTTTCCAGCGATATGAAGATCGCCCGCGAGGAGATCTTCGGGCCGGTCGTCGCCCTTATCCCGTTCGATGACGAGGACGATGCGGTCCGGATCACAAACTCCACCCGCTACGGCCTGTGTGCTGGGTTGTGGACTCGCGATCTGGGCCGAGCGCACCGGGTGGCCGCACGCATCGAGGCAGGCACGGTGTGGGTCAATACCTATCGCTACGTCCGCTGGTCCTTGCCCTACGGCGGCGTGAAAATGAGCGGCTGGGGACGCGAGAATGGGGTCGAGGCGATGGACGCCTATCTCGAAACGAGAACGACCGTGATCAGCATGCACGGTCAATTCCCCGATCCCTACGCATCCTAGGAACGAAACGGAGAATGTGGTGAGACTTGAGAACAAGCTGGCGGTCATTACCGCAGCAGCCTCGGGAATGGGCCGGGCCGGGGTCGCGAAATTCCTGCGCGAAGGTGCGACGGTCGCCGCGGTCGATATCGATGTCGGGCGCCTGAACGCCCTCGTCGACGAGTTCGGCGAAAGGGTGAAGCCGATCGTCGCCGACCTGACGGACGCGACACGGTGCCGCACGTTCGTAGACGAGGCGGCCGAGATGTTGGGCGGTATCGACATCCTGTGGAATCACGCGGGCTGCGCGGTTTCCGGGGAGGTCGAGAGCATCGACCCCGAAGCCTATGATATCGCCGCGACCCTGAACGTCACCTCCGGCGTACTCGCTTCAGGGGCGGCCGTCGCCCATATGCGCCGGCGCGGCGGGGGCGCGATCCTGTTCACCTCATCGGTGGCCGGACTGGTGGGGTCGATGGGAAGTCCCATATACTCGGCGCACAAGTTCGCTGTGGTCGGCTATGCGAAATCGCTGGCGCAGCGCTATGCGCGGGACGGCATCCGGGTGAACGCCGTCTGCCCCGGCGTTATTTCGACGCCGATGCTTGTAGATTTCTACGAGCAACATGGCGGCAGCGGGGGGCCCGACAATTACGAGACCGCATTGCGCGGCGCGACCCCGCTCGGTCGGTTCGGCCATCCGGACGAAGTCGCCAATGCGGCGGCCTTCCTGGTTTCGGACGAAGCCTCCTACGTCACCGGCATCGCGATGCCGGTCGACGGCGGCTACACCTGCCGTTGATCCCGCATGGATTTTGATTTCTCGGAAGACCAGCTCCAGGTCCGTCATGCCATCGAGCGCGTGTGCGAACCGTTCGGTGCCGATTACTGGCTCGAGCGCGATCGGACCGGCGGTTTCCCCGACAGCTTCTATAATGCGATCGCCAGTCAGGGGTGGCTCGGCATCGCGATGCCGCCAGAGGTGGGCGGTGCCGGACTGGGCATCACCGAGGCGGCGGTGATGATGCAAGCCATCGCGCAGTCGGGAGCGGGCATGAGCGGCGCGTCGGCGGTCCACCTCAACGTCTTCGGTCTGCAACCCGTCGTCGTCTATGGCACGCCGGAACAGAAAGCGCGCTTCCTGCCGCCGTTGATTGCGGGGCGGGAGAAAGCGTGCTTCGGCGTGACCGAGCCCGATGCGGGTCTCAATACGACCGAGATCACGACGTTCGCCGAACGGCGCGGCGACCATTATGTCATCAGCGGCCGCAAGATCTGGATTTCGACCGCACAGGTGGCCGACAAGATACTTCTGCTCGCCCGTACGACGCCGCTCGATCAGGTGTCGCGCAAGACCGAGGGGCTCAGCCTGTTCTACACCGATCTCGATCGAAGCCGGATCGAGGTCCGCGAGATTCCGAAGATGGGACGCAGCGCGATCGATTCGAACATGCTCTTCATTGACGAGCTGATCGTGCCGGTGGAAGATTTGATCGGCACGGAGGGGCAGGGCTTTCGCCAGATTCTCCATGGGCTCAATCCCGAGCGAATCCTGATCGCGGCTGAAGCGATCGGCCTTGGCCGGGCCGCTTTGCAGCGCGCGTCGGCCTATGCGCGGGAACGGGAAGTGTTCGGTCGGCCTATCGGGATGAACCAGTCGATCCAGCATCCGCTGGCGAAGGCCTGGGCGCAGCTGGAGGCGGCCGATCTGATGATGTGGAAGGCGGCGGCGGCCTATGATGCGGGCAAGGAATGCGGTGCGGAGGCCAACGGCGCCAAATATCTCGCGGCCGAAGCCGCCTTCGAAGCGTGCGAAACCGCGATACTGACTCATGGCGGCATGGGCTATGCCAAGGAATATCATGTTGAACGATACATGCGCGAAGCATGGATCCCGCGGCTTGCGCCGATCAGCATGCAGTTGATCCTGAGCTATCTCGCCGAGAAAGTCCTCGATCAGCCCAAATCATATTAGTCCGACCAGTGCGCCCCCCTGGACACGCGGTAGCGTTTTCCTGGCTCAGTCAGCCGTAGGAGATAGCGAAGCGGCCCGGTGCTTCACCAGATCTTGAAGAAATGCCTCGACCTCGGTGCGGCAGACGTCGGATTGTACGTCGAAATCCTGCATGAGGCGGTCGCACAGCGCGGAAAGGCTGATCGGTTGTGCGATCAGCTCCCAGATGCGCGAGCCGATCCGCGACAGGCTCAGATAATTCCCCGTCTCTATGCTCATCATTACGCTTTGCGAACCGATCGTGGCGCTCAGCCACTCACCCTGCCTGTGTATCTGCATTTCGCTCTCTCACATCGATACGCCACGCGAAGCGGTCTGCGCCCAATGCGCCTCTAACATGGATGCGGTCTGCTGCAGACCCGAAATGCCGCGCCGGCGCTCCAGCGAGAACATGCCGATATGGCCCATGATCCTGGCGCTGGCCTCGAAATAGCGCGCTGTTTGCCCCAGTCGCCGGACGAGCGCGGGCCGATGGGCGTTGCGTTTCAGCTGCCGCAGTGCCTGCGGCGTCTCGAGCGGCACGATGCTATCCTGCAGTATGGCGTCGGAACGCAGCAGATAGATTCCCTGTAACGGCAGCGCATCGGCCCGCGATTGCGATGGCGGGCTGACATAGCTTTTGGCGGCGCCGAACACTGCGCCGCGTTGCCGTCCACGCAGGGTCAGGGCATCGATTGCCTCCTCGCTCAGCTTGAGCTGCCGGGCATCGGCGCTCACGAAGGGATACCCCGTCGCGTCGAACCTGATGCACGCGACATCGTCGCTGATCGTGGGATAGCCCATGGTCGAAAGCGTCGCCGCCAACGTCGATTTTCCCTCGCCAGACGCGCCGCAGAACAGCATGGCCCGGCCGTCCACCTCGGCGGCGCTGGCATGGAGCACCACGCAACCTCGCTGGAGGAGGAGCATGCCCATCACGCTGCCTTGCAGATAGGCGGCGGCCCTCGCTGCGGGTGCGCCGGCCTCTTGTTCAAAGGTGATCCTGTCGCCATCCGCGAGCAAAAACCGCCCAACGCCGGCGACCCGTAGCAGGAAGCGGCCCTCTGCCGAATCCCAGCGCCGCGTCGAAACGAGCGGATGCTCCAGCGCCGTTGCTACGGCGCCGTAGCGCACCACCACCTCGGGAGTGCCCTCGTCGAGCGCCCAGGCGCCCGGCAGCACGATGTCGGAGGCCACGATGAGTCCACTGATCCGGTACAGGTGCATTATGCGGCGCGCCGGGCGCGGAGCGCCTCGTACATCGGATTGAGCGTGTCGCGCACGATCGACTGGACGGCCAAAGGGACAGACGCCCGCTCGCGCGGCATGAAGGGGGTGCCGGTGCGTGCATCCAGCCGGGCAATATCCGGCATTCGCGCCAGCGTCGCGCTTGTCGGGTCCATCCCAAGCACCGTCGCCAGACCGGGCCAGTCGGGCTCGTGCAGGTCGCGGTAATCGAGGATTCGCATATCGTGGTCGACGAATGCCGTCGCACCGAGAAAGGCGAGAGCGACCCGGCGCAACACCCACTCCGCTCTATGTTCGGGCCGCTCGGGACATCCTGCTGCGGGCCTGCCGAGATTGGATTCCACGATCTCCGCAGGCCGGCGCTGGAGCCACAGGATCGGCGTGCGCGGAAAGGCTTGCCGGATCTGGGGGAGGAAGCGTGTGGCCTGGCTGCTCAACTTGAGCACATAGCGCTGCGCGTCCGGCCGGCGACGTCCCTGCACGCGAACTACGGCCTGCAGGATCGGCCCGATCGGAGCGTCCAGCGTGCCTGCCAGATGATGGTCCAGCAGTCTTGACAGGATCCGGGGCTCCGAGACGAGGATGCTTCCTTGCTCCGCAGTGGCCAGCCGTGCCAGCAGCGTCGAGCCGGAGCGCGATGCATGGGCGATAATCAGATCGGGGTCGAACGCCGGATCGAGCACCGGGAGCGCCGAGAGATTCGTGCGCACGGCATCCGCCGCACCATGGCGCCGCCAGGCGTCGATCGTGCGGCTGAAAAAGGGGGCATTGCGGGCGTAGCCACGCAAATCGGCCCAGACGAGCGGCGCTGTCGCCGCCCCGTTAAATTCCACGGGCGTCCACCCTAAGAGATCGCCGTCGGATGAGGGAGCAAGTTTCGGTCCGCTGGAACGTTCCGGAATCACGCGTGAAGTGCCTTAGCTGGGGCTGCTATCGTCGTTCGCGTAATAGGCCGTGGCTTCCTTAATAGCCGCCGCAACGACCCGCGGGGTTTCCCACGGCTCCTTATCGGCGATCGGCGGTTGCGGTGCCCCGTCATCGTCCCTGATTGTCATGCCTGGCCCCTCTTCATGTTCCCGATCCAGATTAAGATAGGCGCCCGGTGCTGTCCACCGAAGAACCTGCCGTTTCGGTAGATACGCCCCGGCACTGCCACTAAATAGCTAGGGATATCAGGGACTCTCGCACCAACTGTTCCAGCGCGCCGGCGAAATCGCTGTCGTAAAAATCCACCCCCAGGGCGTGCGCCAGGGCCGCGGCCGGCAGGGGATCGTGCAGGGTCAGTTCGGTCAGCGCACGGCGCGCCAGATGCGACAGCCGGATCCGCTTCTTGCCGATCAGCAGAACGGCTTCTCCCGCCTTTCCGGTCGCCAGATCCAGCCGCCGCCGCAATGCCGAGACGAGCCTATCCTCGGGGCCGATGGTGACACCCTCAGGGCCAAGCATTCGCAATGGCGCGAAGGATTGGAATAGTCTTTCCACATCCTGATCCGTTAGGAACGCCGCGACCGTCATCTCGTCGATCAGCCCGTGCAGTGCCGACTTCAGTTCCTGCTCACGCAGGGTCCGGGCCTCCCCCGTCAGCGTCGGCCCGACACCCCGGCGCACGACCTCCACGTCCGCTGCCTTGGTCGCAAGCCAATGCAGGACATCCGCGCCGGTCGGCTCATGGAGTCCGAAGGTGAGGTGCACCGACGGACGGCTGAGAGGAACAGCCGAATGGACCTCTCCGCGCGGCAGGAACAGCAGATCCCCGGGGGCCATGCTCCCTTCCCAGATCGGCTCGGCGACCACGGGGCGATTGCCCCGCACCGGAAATGCGGAGGGGATGCCGAAGCGGCGCCAGCGCTTTGCCCCATAGAGTTGCAGGACCAGCACGTCATGCGCATCGCAATGCGGCGGAAAGGCCGAGCCGGCGCCGAACGTCAGATAGCAATTGACGCCGACCCTGCTGCGGAGCGCACGCTCCAAGGCCACGCCCAGCCGCGCTATCGCCGGAACCAGCATGTCGATCGAATTGATCGCCATGGTCGCCCCCTGCGCGGCGAGACTTTGAACCACGTCCGGGCGCGGACGGCCCTCGCCATCGCAATAGACCGCCCGGGCGAGATCATTGCCATCGACCACGATCCGAAATTTTTCGCGGGGCACCAGATTGCCCCCCATCAGGGTCTCGATGGTGCTCCACGACAGCAGCGCCGGCATATCGGTGGCGCGATCCACCGGCTGATGCCAGCAGGTTTTGCTCGCCAGCGCGGCCAGGAAAGGCTCGCGGCCGGCGGGGGTCAGCAAGTCGTCAAGCGTCAGAATGATCCGGCTCCTTATACAGATGCTCCGCCACCACGCGTCCCTCAGCGATAGCGATGCGTTGGTCGCACCATGCCAGGCTTTCGGTGCGG
This sequence comes from Pseudomonadota bacterium, assembly GCA_040387595.1. GTDB lineage: Bacteria > Pseudomonadota > Alphaproteobacteria > Sphingomonadales > Sphingomonadaceae > Rhizorhabdus. Next base: position 39,053 of record JAZKDN010000013.1, on the reverse strand, counting down.
TGCGCGATCATCACGATCGTCGGACGAGGTTTGAGAGCCGACAGCCGCTTCAGCAGCACCGCCTCTGCCGCGATGTCGATCGCATTGGTCGCTTCGTCCAGAATCAACAGCCGCGGCCTGCGCAGCAGCGCTCGGGCGATGGCCAGCCGCTGGCGCTCGCCGGCGGAGAGCGTCAGGTCGCCTTCCCCGATCACCGTATCCAGCCCCTCCGGAAGTCGCGCGACGAGCGCGGCGGCACCCGATATCTCCAGCGCCTCCTCGATCCCCGGTTCGTCGGCGACCAGGCCGCCCCAGAGCAGATTGTCGCGAACCGTGGCATGAAAGAGCAGCGCATCCTGCATGACATAGGCAAGGCCGTCGTGCCACGCTGGCAGAAGCGGCTCGTCCAGCGGCATGCGACCCACCATGATTTCTCCCTGCCGGGGGCGCAGGATCCCCGCAAGAAGGTCCACCAATGTGGTCTTGCCCGCGCCCGATGCGCCAGTGATGCCAAGAAAAATCCCGGGCGGCAGGGTGAGCGTCACGCCCGTCAGGCCGTCGCCCCCCGGGTGATGAAAGTCCACGTCGCGAAACGCTATCGGCCCAGGGGGGAGTGGCTTGTGCGGCGAGTCCGACGGCGAAACCGTGGCGAGGTCTGCGGCAAGCGATCGAAAGGCCTCGATCGCCGGCGCATTGAGAAAGAACTGGCGAATGGACAGGTTCAGCCGGCTCAGCGGATGGCTCATCCGTGCCAGGATGAAGAGGATCGGGATCAGCAAGGCGGGCGACAGCCTCAATTCCTCCAGGCCGAACCAGATCAGGCCGGCGCCGGCGATCGCCGGAAACACCCCCATGGCCAGCCCGATCCGCATCCGCGCCCGCCGACGGCGGCGGCCGCGTTCGCGCATCTCCCCCTCGATCGCATCGAAGTCGCGCAGGAATGCCGGTCGAACGTTCTCCGCATAGGCAGGCTTCAAACCGGCCAGGAAGTTCATCGCGATCGCGGTCAGATAGGTGCCCGCACGGCCAATCCCCGTCCCGTCCTCGCGGCCCGCGCGGGCGAAGCCGGGAATGCTCGCGGCGCTCGCAATCAAGCCGATCGTCAAGGCGGCCAGCGCCATTTTCGGCGCCAGCGCCAGCGCCAGCAGTCCATGCACGAGCAAAGACGCGAGCGCGATGGCTCCCTGGGCCGCCGCGCCCAACGCGGCGCGCACGCGGCCACTCTCCATGCCCAGCAGCGTCAGGATTCGCGCGCGCGGCACCCGCGCGACCCGCGACCATGGCGCCAGCGCCAGCGCACCGAGGAGATCGCTGCGCTGGCGCGCGACGAAATCGCCCTGCAGATCGTCGATCAAAGCATCGCGGGCATAGAGGACGGCGGTACGCAGCAGCATGACGATCACGAAGCCACCCAGCAGCACCGCCAGCTGTGCGGCAGGGGCAACCGCGCCGAACATCAGCGGGATTCGGGCCAGCCAGGTCTCCAGGCGACCGCCGCCGCCGATCTGGGTCGCGACATGCAGGATGGGGATCAGCATCACCAGCCCGGCACTCTCCAGCACACTGCCCGCCCCGATCAGGAAGGCGGCCCCGCCGCTGCGGCGCCCCGCCACCCGCTGAAAGGCGGTCGCCAGATGGCGCAACGATCGTCCGGCGGACCGAATTTCGGCTGAATTCCGTATCACGATGCCCGTCCCGGCATGCTGCCGATGCTGTCAGGCCGGTGAAGCCTGATTCCCCAACGTCGTACAGCCATTGTTGCGCGGGAGGGAATAGCGGCGGGCGGCCCTCGCCTTTTTTCCACGCCCGGCTAGAAGCAGGCAGGTTCAACCATTGATCGAAGGTCATGACGATACGCCCCGAACCGCCATTTGCGGCGCGATCCTATCGCATCGGTGGGCTGACCGTCGCCTCGGCACTCGCACTCCCCGGATCGCTCGAAACGGAGAGCGCGGTGGCTGACGTACAGATATCGCGGGAAACTGCGCTTCCGACGACGCTGGCGGAGGCATTGGCCCACGGGCCGAATTGGTCGATGGCGGGCGACCGGATCCTGCTGAACATCCCCGGCGTCGCCCGCGTCCTGGTCACGGCCGGCCGGAAGATCGCTGTCGAAGGCGCGGCCGCCGTGGCCGATGCCGATATCGCGGGCTTCGTCCAGGGCAGCGCGATGCGCGTGCTGCTGCATCAGCGGGGGCAGATGACGCTGCGTGCGAGCGCGGTCGCGGTCGGCAACGGCGCGGCACTGCTGTGCGGCCCACCCGGCGTGGGCAAATCCACGCTCGCGGCGGCCTTGGCTGGCTGCGGGCATGATTTCTTCAGCGACGATCTGTGCGCGGTCCGGATCGACGCACGCGGTGCGCCAATATTGGCTCCGGATGGGGCTACCCTCAGGCTCTGGGCACCCGCGATCGAGGCCCTCGGCCTGGCAGACCGCCGGCGCACGCCACTGCGCACGGGATTTGAGAAATTCCATGTCGAGCCTAACGGCATCGCACATAAGGCGGAGCTGCCGGTCGTGGCGATCTACATGGTGCGGGAAGCGGATGCAGCCGTCCCTCCCGGTATCGTGCCCCTGCCCATCGGCGATGCGGCGATGCTCTTGCGCCGCAACGCCCACGGCTTCCATCTCGCGGCCCAGATCGGTGGATCTGCATCGCTGTTCGAACAGGCCGTGATGGTGCAGCGGCACGTGCCGATATTCGGCCTCGCGCGGCCGACGAGCTTCGATGCGCTCGCGGACACCACCGCGCGGCTCGACACCCATATGCGTGCGCTGGACAGGGCGCGCACGGCGGCATGAAAGGCTTCATCTGGCTCGCGTCCTATCCCAAATCGGGCAACACCTGGTTCCGGCTGCTTGCCGAGAGCCTGGCGACCGAGGACGGCGCGGCACCCGATATCAACGATCTGACCGGCCATTCCGCGGGCGCACGCTTTGGCTTCGACGCGATCACCCTGCTCGATTCAGCGCTGCTTTCCGCGGCGGAGACCGACCAGCTGCGATCCGCGGTGTACGGGGCGATCGCCAATGGCATCTATCGCGATCCCGCGACGCCCAATGCCAGCCCCGCGCCACCGCTGATGCCCGCGCCACCGCTGATGAAGGTGCACGATGCGTATCGACACACGCCGGAAGGACAGCCGGTGTTCGCCGGCGCGCGCGGCGCCATCGTCATGGTCCGGGATCCGCGCGCGGTGGCGACCTCGCTCGCCAGCTTCCTGTCCTGCCCGGTGGACCGGGCGATCGAGATCATGGCATCGGACGACTTTTCCCTGGGGAGCGCCCTGCGCTTCTGGCCACACCACATGCCGCAACTGGTGAAAAGTTGGAGTGCGAACGTGGCCAGCTGGATGGCCCAGACCGATGTTCCGGTTCACCTCATACGCTATGAGGATCTCAGGCGCGACACGGCGGGCGTCTTTCGCGATGCCATGGGGTTCGCGGGCGCAACCATCTCCCCGGCCGAGGCGGAGCAGGCGGCGGCCCACGCCGATTTTTCCACGCTCCGCGCGCAGGAGGCGGCGCACGGCTTTCGTGAATGGGCGGCGCTGAGGCCTTCGAGCGATGCGCGCTTCTTTCGTCGCGGCGAAGCCGAAGGCTGGCGAGACGAGTTGACCGCCGCCCAGATCGCGCGGATCGAGGCGCGGCACGGCGACATGATGGCCATGCTCGGATATGCGCTGGTGACCGCATCCGATCCTTTGGCGCAGGGCAAGTCCCCATGCGCATGACCATCCCCATCCGGACGCTCTTCGACCATCCGATCGACGACCTTCTCGCCGCATTGCCGCCGTGCTCGGATCCGATCTGGGACGTGTTCCGCTTGCGACAACAGCGTTTCCGCGTGCACGATCGCACGCGGTCGATCGTCTTCCGGTGGAGTTCCCTCTCATCGGAGGGTCCGCGCGCGATAATGACCTCCACCTATCCGCCGACATCGCTGGCCGCTGCGGCCGATGCCTGCGCCCTCCGCCTGGCCGAGGCCTATGGCGGCACCGTGGAGAGCCTGTTGCTTACGGAACTGGGCCCCGGTCAGGTCATTCCCCCGCACCGCGATGGGGGCCCGCTGCTCGAAGGAACCCATCGCTGCCACCTGCCCGTCGTCACAAATCCCGGCGTGGAATTTCGGATCGACGACATCGCCTATCACCTGCGGGCGGGCACGGTTTACGAGGTGGACAACCTTCGGCGCCATGCCGTCGCCAATGCGGGCACTGCCGCGCGGATCCACCTCATCTGCAATATCCGGCCGGGAGGATAGCCGTCAAAGCCGCGGATAGCCGAACATCTCGAACTCGTCGGCAAAGAGCGTGCCGATCGTGGCGATCTGATCGGGCCGGAGCAGCGCGGCGGGATCGAGTCCGTTGGCCATCAACCCCTTTTTCGCATGGGGCACCGCGATCCGTCCCATATATCCGATCTCGTCGAGAAAGCCATCGAGCCCCGCCTGGAGCTGCTCGTAACGGATGACCGTGGCGGTCAGCGCACCGTCCAGATCGCGATAAAGATCGATATTGCGCAGCGCATGCACCGTGCCGCTTGCCAAAGCACGGTCGAACCGCTCCGGCAGTGTCGTCATATCATCCCGCATCTCTCCTCCGCGTCGATAGGCATCGAAGGAGTTCATCATGTTGAGCGCCGACAGGACGCGCGCATATGGGCAGCGCTGCGCCACCACGACGCGGAACCCGTCGAGCGCGCCACCCTGCTCGCGCATGATCGCAGCGAGCGACATATGGGCAGAATAGCGCGATGCGGGCGGAGCCAGCCGATGCAGATGGTCGAACGGCGTCTCCCTGACGAGGGTGCGATATGCCGCCTCGAACACTGGAAAATCGCTATAATTTCCGCAGCGACCGTTCATGTCCTGGCGCCGCCTCTCGTCGACAGCGATCATGGGGGGAACGATATCGTCGGGGCCGCAGATCGTCGACAGCGCCATCTCGATGCTGGTCCCCGCCACCTTGCGACCACGGACGAAAATGAAGCGGTGGGCGAATGACACTATCATGATGCAGGCATTGGCATGCTTTCCGGAGCTCGTCGCCGAACGAGATATTGGCGGCTGCCAAGAAGGGGGGAACCAGCCTCTGGGATGTGGACGGTCGAGATGATCTGATATCCTGATGAACCAGCGGCAGGAGTTTGCGGACGCTCCCGACCTCAGATCCCACGACGGATTTAATTAATCCCGCTTTTCTGGGATTTATCGGGAGAGACCGGTCCGCTCGCAACTGCGTCGCGCACCACCTAATAAGACATCGCTGGATCGGACCGGGTTTTCCCTTCGGGGTTCTGCTCTCCGCCGTCGGGAAATCCGGTCGTGACGTCGCTTATGCCGGCGCGTGAGGCTCTGGCCATCCATATCGTTGCGTAGGGCGGTAGCGCCGCAGCATGCCGCCGATCAGGCCGAAGCCGAATATCATCATCAACCAGCTTGCAGGTTCGGGCGCGACCGAGACCGGTCCGACCGGGGTGACGTCCTGTTGGTGGGCGCCGCCCATCCGCAGCTCGCCACGCTGGTCGAGCGAGGAGGCGACCAGCGTTCCCTCCACGGCCCGGTCGTTGCGGACATCGGCATAGGGGGACAGGACGGTCCCGTAGAAATCGGACGTCAGCCGCAGATCCTCGGCCTCGTAGAAATTCCAGATGAGCTGGGTGTCCTTGCCCAGGCCTTCGCTGTTGATGGCGCTGGAAATGGTGCCCGACCGGCCCGAGACATTCAGCGTCACGGTCGATCCGTCGGGAATGTCGAGCCGAATCTCGCCGATCCTGTCGAGATCCTCCAGCGACAGGTCGAACACGCTCGCCTTGCCGGTGCCGCTGATCCGCAGCACGTCCTTCTCGACCGAAAGCTCGGCGGTGGCGGCGAGCGAGCGGAGATTCTCGCTGAGCCCACGCGCGGCCGTCAGCAGATGCTCGCGCTGTTCGTGGACGTCGACGGTGTAATCCTCGGGCTTCTCGCCGGATTTGTCATCGCCGGTCTTCATATCCTCGTCGCCGGCCTTGTCCCTCCAGCCCTCCTTGGGATCGCTGTAGCGATAGTCCGCCTTGCCGCCGACAAAGGCCTTGCCTTCGATCCGCGCGCGGGAGTCGAGGTCGTCGAACAGGATCAGGTTCCAGTCGGCGAGGAATTCGGAACCCGCGATCATCGCGGCATCGGCCCGCAGCACGGGAGACACGAGCAGCGCACTGGCGATAAGCCACTGAACAGACTGGAAAATACGCACGGTTCCCCCCAATGCCCGCGCGGCCGTCCCCGTTCCGGATGCGCATCGACCATCGCTATCGGGGAAAGATGGTAACTTCACGTTAAAAGTACGGATGTGGTGGCCGATGCCGGCGTCGTGTCCGCCGGCGGCGGGACCGCGACGATGCGCGGCGTTCTCCTCAGTAGAGGTTGGTCTCGTAATCCTTGTCGAGGCCCTTCTGGACCAGGCCGGGCACCGACAGGACCGCGCCGGCGAGCTTCGCCGCGAAGCCCTTGTCCTTGTTCAGCTTCACATGCGCGACGAACGCCTTCGCCGGTTCGATCCCCGTGGCGCGGGCGCGGGCGGGCCAGAGGCGGGCGCGCTCGAGCGCGGGGCTGTCGTACATCTCGACGGACAGGTCTTCCACCGATGCCGCGAGCAGCGGCAGCTTAGCCTGCACCGTGAAGGGTCGGCGCTCGGCTTCGTCGGTGGTCAGCCGGGCGATCCCGGTGATGCGCGCGACCTGATGCGATCCGGGGAGCAGCAGGATCGCGGCGATCCGTGGCTGGGCGATCATGTTGCGGAAACTGTCGACGCGGCGGTTGCCCGGCCGGTCGGCGAACCAGAACCGGTCGCGATCGATTCGCGCCATCCGGCCGGCGGGATCGCCCTTCGGGCTGAGATCGGCCCTGCCGGCCGCATCGATCGTCGCCAGCGCCATGAAACGGCTGGCCGCAACGAAGGCCGCTTCGTCGTCGATCGTCCCGCTGACCGGCGCTGCCGACCAGAAGCTCGAACGGATCAGCGCCTTGGAGCAGTGGACATAGCATTCTTCCACCGCGATCCGGATGCGGTCGCCATCGATGCCGGTGACCCGCCCGTTCACGCGCAGGCTTTCCGCGATCCCGGGCGCAAGGAACAACGAGCAGAAGCTCCGTCCCGGGCGGGCGAGCGCCGGATCGTCGAGCGCAGCGATGGGGAGATGCAGGGTCGCGCGGTCGGCGCCGACGAAACCGGGGGCGCCGCCGCCGATCGTGATCGCCATCGCGCTGCCATCGCCGAACCCCGCGAACATCAGCGGGGCCGCGGCCACCCAGCGCAGCGCATGCTCGTCGAGATGATCGATCACCTTGAGACGCACCGCGAGGGCCGCGGTGCCGACCAGGGCTTCGAGCTTCTCGACGCTGTCGATGCGGTTATCGGTCATGGCAGCTCCTTTTCGCTACGTGCGCTCACCCGCCGTCCCCCGCGCGGTGCGCCTCGAGCACGGGGTTGCGAGCCGCCGCGACGGAGAGCGACGCTGGGCGGTGGCCGAGATAGCGGTCGAGGAAGGCGAGGGTGATCGCGTTGATCGCCTCGGTCGCCGGCGCGCCGTCAATGGTGCCGACCAGTCGGTCCCGCGCCGGTCCGCGCGGAGCGAGGATCAGGTCGGTCATCCCCATGTGGCGGATGCCGGCCAGCCGATAGCGGTGAATGTCGGCCGTGCGGCCGGCTGTTGCCCAGCGCTCATAAGCGAGGTCGTAGCTGGTGAAGCGCTGTCCCACCGGGCCGGCATTGGGATAGGCCGTCCAGTCGCTCTGGATCAGCAGGAGAGGCTTGCCGATCGCACGATTGTAGAGGTCCCGGTCGAACTCGATCCCGTCGAGGTTGATCGCCGCCTTGCAGCGCCTGTCGCGCGAGCAGGCGGAGGCCGAGGTCGATCCGCCGAAGGACATGCCGGCATAGGCGTAGCCGCCGGGTCGCACGGCCGCCTTGATGGCGCGTGGCAGCGGCGAGGGCGTGGTACCCGTCGCCGCAGCGGCCACGACGCCGACATCGTCGCGCCAGACCTGCAGCCGGGCGGCCATGTGCCGCATCCGTGGCGCGCGCCACAGGCCGCCGAGCAGCGTCTTCTGTGTCGCGAGGTCGGGGGCGTTCCAGAAGGCGTCGGACGCCTCGGGATCGGGATCGTCGGCGATCGTTGCCAGCGCCGTCGGCAGCGGGCCGCGCGACGAGGGGATATCGGCGGCGTCGCCCGGGTGGGCGACCGACAGCACGACATAGCCCGCCGCCGCCAGCCGCTCCATCAACGCGCTGTTCTGCTGCGGGTACATCAGGAAGCCATGGCTGAAGACGACCAGCGGAAAGCGCCCGCGCGCGATCGGCGCGTCCTCGCCGGCGTGGGTCGCCCGCGCGCCGAGATCGTCGAGCATCGTCGCGGGCCACCGGAAGGTGCGTGCCAGCGCGGGCGCGGTGACGCGGCGCTGCGCCGCGGTGAAATAGGGCGCGCGGGGCGTCGAGGGCTTTCCGGCCGGGTACCAGGCGATGACCGGCAGCGGCGTGCCGTCGGCGCGGGCCAGTTCGAATTGGCGGCGGCCGACGGCATGGCGGCCACCTGGCGCGGGCAGGGCGATCGGGCCCAGCCTGTAGCCCGGCGGATAGAGGGGCGGGCCCGCCGGGTCGCCCGATCCGGCCGCGAGAAGAGCCTGTGCGGGAAGGGCGAGCGCGGCGACCAGGCCGATCGCGCGGGGAACGAACCCGGTAATCGGCCGGACGCCCGCCATCAGCGCGTCAGCGTGGCCAGGTCGCCATAGACCGGCTTGCCTTCGAAGAAGGTCACCAGCACCTTCGCCTTCGACACGTCGGTGATCGGAATCGAGAAGATGTCGCGATCGACGACGATCAGATCGGCGAACTTGCCCTTCGCGATCGACCCGAGCTGCGTGTCGAGATGGTTCACATAGGCGACGTCGATCGTATGGGCGGCGACCGCCTGTTCGAGGGTCACGCTCTCGCCGGGGAGCAGCGGACCGGTCGTCGGCAGATCGAAATTGGTCCGAGTTACGGCGACCTCCAATCCTTCGAAGGGATTGGCCGTGCCGACCGGCCAGTCGGCGCCATAGGCCAGTCGGCCGCCATATTTCAGGATGCTGCCCGCCGGATAGATATAGGTCGATCGCGTCGGGCCGACCGCCTGCTTGGTCAGGTCCATATAGGGATAGTTGGCGGCCCAGGCCGCCTGGAACTGCGCGGTCATGTTCAGCTTCGCGAAGCGGGGCTGGTCGGCCGGATCGACGATATTGAGATGGGCCACCATCGGCCGGGTGTCGGACGGGCCGTTGGTAGCGCGGGCCGCCTCGACCGCATCGAGCGTCTCCCGCACGGCGCCGTCGCCGATCGCGTGGAAATAGGCCTGGACCCCCTTGGCGTCGAGCGCGGTGACCGCCTGCTTGAGGACATCCTCGCTGATCTGCGGCGCGCCCTTGGTCGCATGGCTGTGGTCGTGGGCGTCCTCATAGGGGGCCAGCATCGCCGCGGTCTTCTGTGGGATGACGCCGTCGACGTAGAATTTGACGCTGTTCGAGGTGAAGCCGAGCGCCTTCGTCTTGTCGAACGCGCGCTGCATTGCCGGCAGCTGGTCGAGCCCGCGCTCGTTCTTCCACTTGAGTGCGATGGTGACATGCTGGTGCAGGTCGCCGCGGTCGCGCACGGCGCGATAGGCGGTTATCGTCGGGCTGCTGCCGTCCTCCTCATAGTCCACGCCGGCATCGTGCCAGCTGGTGACGCCGAGGCTGTTGAGCATCTTCGCGGTGTAGGCGATCGCCGTCTCGGCGTCGGCCTGGGTCGGCGGCGGGATCACGCTGTCGGCCAGCTCCATCGCGGCTTCCTGCAGGCTGCCGCTCGGCTCGCCGCTTTTGGGATCGCGGTCGATTTGGCCGTTGGCTGGGTCGGGGGTGTCCTTCGTGATCTTCGCGAGCGCCAACGCCTTCGAATTGAGCCACATGCTGTGGCCGCCGACCGAGGTGAAGATCAGCGGACGATCCTTCGATACCGCATCCAGCACCTCCTTGCGGGGCAGTCCGCTGGGCGGGAACAGCGCGTCGAGCCAGCCGAAGCCGTAGATCGCGGCGGTGCCCGGCGTGCTGTTGACGCAGCCGGCGATGATCCTCTGATAGTCCTCGATCGTCTTGCCCGTGTGAAGCGAACAGCGCGCATAGCTCATGCCGCCGAACACCGGGTGGGCATGGGCATCGCCGAACGCCGGCATCAGCAGGCGACCGCCGAGATCGACGACCTGCGTGTTCGGCCCCCTGTGCTTGCCGACCGCCGCCGCCGATCCGACAGCCTGGATATGGCCGTCCTTGATCGAAACCGCTCCCGCCCAGGGCTGGGCTTTTTCGACGGTGTAGACGCGGGCATTGGTCAGGATCAGGTCGGCCGCCGCACCGGCCTTCGCCGCCGCCTGCGCCGCCGCCGCCGCGCACAGCGCGCTGCCGAGCAGGGCAAGCCGCACCACATTGAGATTACCGATCTGCATCACGATCACTCCCCGGCCGTACCGCTGTGGCCTCATCCCGCCATAGAAGGACAAGCGCCGCCCGTCGGCACGTCCGAATCAGGGTAACGGGATTCCAAAGGTGGGTAAAAACCCACCGGCGCGCAGTCCGGCGTCGCCGGATCGACAGGCGTTCATCCGATGACGGGGCGGCTTTCGACGATCAGACCGCGTTCGTGCGAGACCCGCACGGCATCGCGCCGCTTGGTGACGCCGATCTTGCGAAAGATCGATTTCAGGCGATATTTGACGGTGTCGGGCGACATGCCGATCAGCCGGGCGATCTCCTTGTTCGAATAGCCGAAGCTGAGATGCTCGAGGATTTCGGCCTCGGCGTCGTTGAGACCGCCTTGCGAGACGAGGTTCGGCGCCCGGTTGGCGCGCGACCGGGTGACGCTCTTCAGGAACTGGGCGCGGAAGCGATCGACCTGCGACGAGCTTTCGAGCGTTTCCGCCAGCAGCGGCTCGACGAAGCGCCAGGCATCGATGAACGGCCGGGCGATGCCCTGGAACATCGCCGCGCCGACCGCTTCGTCGAAGCTGGTCTGCGACAGCAGCGCCTGCCCCGCGCAGCGCTGCCCATGCGCCATCAGGATGTTGATCTCGACCAGCAGCCGGCCCGCGCCGTGCTGGCTGGCCCAGCGCTTGAGTTGCTTCAGTTCGGCAAGCGCCGCCGCCGTCTCGCCTTCGAGCAGGGCGAGGCGGGCGCGGTTGAGCGAGGCGGCGGCAGCGACCTGCCGATAGACCGGCGAATCGTCGGCCATCGCGTCGGCGAGCGCATCGAGGTCGATCGAATCGGCGAAGGCGCGCGCCGGCTCGGTTTCGGGTTCGTAATGGATCAGCAATTCGAGCTCGCACAGGCTGGCAAGCAGATCGAGCTGGCGCAGGCGGCGGCGGGCGGCAAGGCGATGCGCCTGGGCGATGACAAGGCGCGCCTCCTCCATCTGTCCGCGCGCGGCGTGGGCGCGCGCCATAGTGAGATAGGCGGCGGAATAGACGTCGACCCAGCCGTCCGACTGCTCCATGTGCGGCAGCGCCCAGGCCAGCAGCGCGCTGGCTTCATCGGGCTGGTCGAGCTCGTAGAGCAGTTCGGCCTCGAACGCGGCGCAGTTCGCGGCGAGGTCCGAACGGGCGCCGAAATTCTGGTCGATCTGCGCCTGCACGGCGGTGAGGATCGCCATCGCGTCCTTGATCCGCCCCTGCGCCCGCCGAATCCGCGATTCGAGGAAATGGGTGAAGACGTCGCTGTAGAGCGAGCCGAGCGCCTGATAATGTTCGCGTGCGGTCAGGGTCGGTTCCAGCGCGCGCTCGATCCAGCCGCCCTCGAAATATTTGGCGCCCAGCGTCTCGCTGATGTTCGCGACGATCAGATGGTCGTCGAGCGGCAAGGTGCGCAGCAGCGCTTCGCGGGCCAGCAGGTCGTCGAAGCCCATCGGGATATTTTCATAATCGGCGAGCGTGTCCCCGACGACGCGGATCTCGGTCCACAGATCGGCCGAGATGTCGGTGTCGGCGATCTCGGCGACGAAACGGTCGTAGCAGCTGCGCGCGAGGCTCGTCTCGCCGCGTTTGATCTCCAGATAGACATGGGCGAGCATCAGCCGCGGGCGGCTGTTAACGACGGCATCGGGCAGCTTGGCCAGCGCGCGGGCGACGATCGCCTGATGGCCCTGCGGGATCAGCCGCCAGCCGCCCGAATCCTCCAGGATCGTCGCCAGCAAGGTGTCGTCGTCGGTCTGCAGCGCATGGTTGACCGCCTCGGCGACATTGCCCTGTTCGACGAACCAGCCCGCTGCCCGGCGGTGGAGCGCGCCGAACTGCGTCTTGTCGCGCCGCGACAGCCGCTCGCGCAGATATTCGGCGAACAGCTGGTGATAGCGATAGGCCTGCCGCTCGGGGGCGAGCGAGGACAGGAACATGCCCTGCTGCTCGAGCCGTTCGAGCATCAGCCAGCCGTCATGCCGGTCGCACAGCAGGTTGACGACCTCTCCGGTCAGCTCGTCGAGGATCGAGGTGCGCAGGACGATCTCCTGCGTTTCCTCGGGCAGGGTCATCAGCACCTGTTCGGACAGATAGCGGGCCAGGTCGGTGTTGGGGACGCCGAAGCGCTCGATCAGCTGGCGGCGATCGACGCCGCGCTTCAGCGACAGCGAAGTCAGCTGCAGCGCGATCGGCCAGCCTTCGGTGCGTTCGAGGATGCTGTCGACATCGCACAGCGCGAGCGCCTCCTCCTTGCCCGCCCCGAGCAGCGCTTCGGCTTCGGGGTGCGAGAAGCGCAGGTCCTCGCTATTGAACTCGAGCAGCTGGTCCTCGGCGGCGAGAACCGACTGGCCCAGCCACGGATAATCGCGCGACGCGATGATGAAATGGCAGTTCTGCGGCGCCAGCCGGAGCAGAGAGCCGAGGAACTCGGCCACCGCCGGGCTTTCGGCGCGGTGGAGATCGTCGAGGATCAGGACGACGGGGCGGTCTTCGCGCGCCAGCCGGTTGATGATCGCCGACAACGCGGCGCGCGGCGGCAGGTCGGGAGCGGGCGGATCGCCCTCCTCGTTCCGCTCGCCCTGCTGGTCCGAGACGTTGAGCGCCAGCGACAGATATTGCGCGAAGCGCTTCATGTCGGCGTCGTCACGCTCCAGGGTCAGCCAGGCGACGAAGACCGATCGCTCGTCCATGCGGCGGCGCCACTGCGACAGCAGGCTGGTTTTGCCATATCCGGCGGGGGCGTGAATCAGCGTGAGGCGCCGGTTGAGCGACTCGTCGAGCCTGGCGAGCAAAGCGTCTCGCCGTATCTGGTTGCCCAGCCAGACCGGCGGGGCCACCTTGGTGTGGATCAGCTCATGCACCTTGCGAAACCCCTTTCGCGCAGGCTGTCACGATCTTGACGTCGCCTCCAGTCCCGCCGGACAGCCTATGTCACCCCCGGGGCAGGCTCAAGGGCGCATGGCCGCTTACCCGCGAGCGGGGCAAAGCTTACCCGTTCGGGGTGGTCGGCACCCGTTTTACGGATTGCCCGTGGGCGGTGGGGGCCCTTAGCTCGCGGTCGTTGTCGGGCGGTTTGGAGTGTGGTGGAGTGCGGATCGGTGTCGACGTTGGGGGGACCAACACCGATGCGGTGCTGATGGAGGGTCGCGAGGTTCTGGCGTGGACCAAGCAGCCGACCACGGCGGACGTCAATGCGGGGGTGGTGGCGGCGATCGGCGCGGTGCTCGATCAGGCCGGCGCGCAGCCTTGCGGCATCGATGCGGTGATGATCGGCACCACCCATTTCACCAATGCGCTGGTCCAGCGCCAGGCGATCGACAGCGTCGGCATATTGCGGCTCGCCAGCCCCTCGGGCGAAGCGCTGCCGCCGCTGACCGGCTGGCCGGCCGAACTGGTCGACAGCGTCGGCCGCAACATCTTCCTGCTGCCCGGCGGCTATGAGGTCGACGGCCGCGAGATATCCCCGTTCGACGAGGACAAGGTCGCCGCCGCCGCGCGTTCGCTGCGCGATCAGGGCATCGACTGCGTCGCGATCAGCTGCGCCTTCGCGCCGATCAATGCGGCGATGGAGGAGCGCGCCGCCGATGTGGTGCGCCGCGAACATCCTGCCGCCGCGATCAGCCTGTCGAGCCGGATCGGCCGGATCGGCTTCATCGAGCGCGAGAACGCCGCCATCCTCAACGCCGCGCTGACCAGCCTGGCCGGCAAGGTGGTGTCGTCATTCGAGCGCGCGCTGGTCGATCTCGGCATCGCCGCCCCGCTCTACATCTCACAGAATGACGGCACGCTGATCTCGGCGGCACAGGCGGCGGCCTATCCGGTGCTGACGATCGGGTCGGGACCGACCAACAGCATGCGCGGCGCCGCCTTCCTCGCCGGGATCGGCGACGCCATCGTCATGGACGTCGGCGGCACCACCACCGACATCGGCGTCCTCGCCGGCGGCTTCCCGCGCGAATCCTCGATCTCGGTCGACATCGGCGGGGTCCGCACCAATTTCCGCATGCCCGACATCCTCGCCATCGGCCTGGGCGGCGGCACCCGCATCCATCTCGACCCCGCGCTGCACGGCGCCGAGGAGATCCCGGCCGATGCCCTGCGCGTCGGGCCCGATTCGGTCGCCTTCCGCATCGTCGAGGACGGCCTGCTGTTCGGCGGCCGGACCCTCACCGCCAGCGACATCGCGGTCGCCGCCGGCGACGCCGCCTTTGGTGACGCTTCGCTGCTGCCGGCGTTCAGCCCAACCATGGTGTCGACGGTGCGCGGTCGCTTCCGCGCGATGCTCGAAGAGGGCGTCGACCGGATCAAGACGACGCGCGGCGACGTGACCGTGCTCGCGGTCGGCGGCGGCAGCTTCCTGATCCCCGATGGGCTCAAGGGCGTTGCCGCGGTGATCCGCCCCGACCATGCCGCCGTCGCCAATGCGGTCGGCGCCGCGATCGGCCAGGTCGGCGCGCAGGTCGAGCGGATCGTCGACTATGACAGCCTGCCGCGCGACGAAGCGCTCGACCAGCTGCGGGGCGAAGCCGCTAACCGGGTGGTCGCCGCCGGCGGCGATGCGAAGACGGTACAGCTTGTCGAGGTGGATGAAGTGTTCCTCAGTTACCTTCCCGGCCGCGCCGCGCAGGTCCGCGTCCGCGCCGTCGGCGATCTCGCCGGCACCAAAGCCACTATCGTCCCGGCCGATGCCGCCCGCGAGGTCGCCCATCATGCGCATTGATCGCGACGCGCTCGCCGACCTCGCCCGGGGTGCGGCCTTCCTCGGTTCGGGCGGCGGCGGCGATCCCTATTATGGCCAGCTGGTCGGCGAGGCCGAACTGGCGCGGGTCGGACCGATCGAGCTCGTCTCGCTGGGCGCGCTCGCCGACGACGCGCTCGTCGTCCCCTGCGGCTGGATCGGCGCGCCGACCGTCTCGGTCGAGAAGCTCCCCAGCGGCCGCGAGGTGATCGCGGGGCTGCGCCGGATCGAGCAGATATTGGGCCGCCCGGTCGATGCGGTGATGCCGATCGAGATCGGCGGCGGCAATGGTCTCGCCCCGCTCGTCGGCGCTGCCCAGCTCGGCATCCCCATCGTCGATGCCGACGGCATGGGCCGCGCCTTTCCCGAATCGCAGATGGCGATCTTCAACATCCGCGGCCTGTCGGCCTGTCCCTCGGTGCTGACCGCCGCCTGCGGATCGCTGAGCGTGATCGAGACCCCCGACAACCTCATCCACGAGCGGCTCGCGCGCAGCCTGTCGGTGGCGCTGGGCGGGATTGCGCACATGGTCGAATATCCGCTGACCGGCCGCGAGGCGAAGGACCATGCGATCGGCGGCAGCGTCTCTGCCGCGATCGCCGCCGGCGCCGCGATCCGCCACGCCCGCGCCGAGGGCCGCGATCCGTTCGAGGCGCTGTTCGCCGCGCTGCGCGCCTCGGGCCTCTACCCCCACGCCGGCGTGCTGTTCGACGGCAAGATCGTCGATCTCGAGCGCGAGACCCGCAACGGCTTCTCGATCGGGCGGGTCGCGATCGAAAGCTTCGACGGCGCCTCCAGGATGGAGCTGATCTTCCAGAACGAGAACCTCGTCGCCCGCCGCGACGGCACCGTCTGCGCCATGGTCCCCGACCTCATCACCGTCATGGACCGCGAAACCGCCGACAGCATCACCACCGAACGGCTCAAATATGGCCAGCGGGTCAAGATCGTCGGCGCCGCCGCCCCCGCCATGCTCCGCGAACCACACGCCCTCGCCCTCGTCGGTCCCGATGCCTTCGGCTTCGAAGACCGCTATGTCCCGATCGAACAGCTCAATATTTGGACCGTGGAGGCGTAATGGCAGCTCAGGGCACCACACAATATGCCAATGCGCCGGTGCCCGACGATCAGTCGGTGCCCGGCTGGCGCGTCGCCCTGATCATCGCGAGCTTCTCGATCGCGCTGCCCTCCTTCCTCAACGGCGCCCAGACCGGCCTCGCGCTCGGCTTTGGCGACGCGGTGCTCGCCTCGCTGCTGGCGGGCCTGATCCTCTGCGCCGGCGCCTGCCTGACGGCGGTGATCAGCGTGCGGTCGCGGCTCAACACCTATTTGCTGGTCCAGCGCTCGTTCGGACGGCGTGGTGCCGGGCTGGTCAATCTGGTGGTCGCGGCGGTCCATTATGGCTGGTTCGGCGTCAACGTGTCCTTCTTCGGCGGGGCGATGGCTGCGGCCGTCGCGCAGATCTACGGCGTCCAGGGGGATTTCAATCTCTTCGTCATCCTCGGCAGCGTGCTGATGACGGTCTCGACGATCTTCGGGTTCCGCATGCTCGACCGGCTCGCGCTGGTCGCCGTGCCTTTCCTGGGGTTGCTGCTCGTCGTGATCTGCTTTTTGGCGGTGCGCTCGGGCGGGGTGGTGCTGGAGCCGACCGTCGCGCCGCCGGTACCGATGAATTTCGGGGTCGCGCTGTCGGCGCTGATCGGCGGGAACATGCTCGCGGTCGTGGCGATGCCCGATCTGTCGCGCTACATCCGCACCGAGCGCGGCGCGCTCGCGGCGATGGTGCTGTCCTTCCCCTTCGCCGCGCCGCTGCTGATGGTGGTGGCCGCCCTGACCGCGCTGGCCACCGGGCAGACCGACATCATGGCGCTGGTGGTGCGCTATGGCCTGGGCCTGCCGGCGCTGGCGATGCTTGTTCTGTCGTCCTGGACGATCAACGCGTCCAACCTCTATTCGGCCAGCCTGTCGCTGTCGGCGACTTTTCCGACGGTGCGGACCTGGATCTTCATCGTCGTCGGCGGCGCGATCGGCGCGTTCTTCGCGCTGATGCACATCATCGATTCCTTCATCCCCTTCCTGCTGTTCCTGGGGCTGATCATCCCGCCGATCGCGGCGATCTACGTCATCGACGGCTTCACCCTGTTCAAGGGCGCCGACGCGTCGGCGTCGATCCGCGATCTCGCGGCGATCCGCTGGCCGGCGATGCTGACCTGGGTCGGGTCGGTCGCGGCCGGGCTGCTGATCGAGTGGAGCGGAACGACATTGACCGGCGTCTCGACGCTCGACGCGACGCTCATCGCGGCGGCCGCCTATCTGCTGATCCTTCGACTGGGTAGACAATGATGACTGATACAGGTTCGCACGGCCAGCTTGCCGACCTCGACGCCCATGCCCAGGCCAGCCTGGTGCAGCGCGGCGTGGTGTCCCCCTCCGCTCCCGTCGAGGCGGCGATCGCCCGGATCGAGGCGCTCGATTCGCTGACCAACGCCGTCAGCCACCGCGCCTTCGACCATGCCCGCAAGGCGGCGCGGACGGTCGATCGCATGGCGCCGATGGCGGGGGTGCCCTATCTGCTCAAGGCCTCGATGGAATATCCGGGCTTTCCGCAGGTGTCGGGATCGCGCGCCTGCTCCAGTCGGATGGCGAAGCGGCAATATCCCTTCTCGCAACGGCTCGACGAGGCCGGGCTGATCCCGTGCGGCATGTCGACCATGCCCGAATTCGGTCTGCTCGGCACCGGCGAGGCGCTGCTCTACGGACCGACCCGCAATCCGTGGGATCTCGATCGGACCGCCGGCGGGTCGAGCAGCGGCTCGGCGGTGGCGGTCGCGACGGGGATGGTGCCGTTCGCGACCGGCAGCGACGGCGGCGGATCGATCCGGATCCCGGCGTCGCATTGCGGGATCATCGGCTTCAAGCCGAGCCGCGACTGGAACCTGCGCGCGCGCGCCTCCAATCTGGTCGACGATCTGCTCGCCTCGGACGCGCTCTATGGCCGGTCGATGCGCGACACGATCTGGGCCGCGCGCCTGTTGCGCCGCCAGCCGCCGGTCGCGCCCGTCGCGAAGACCGGTCTGCGCATCGCGGTCAGTCTGCGCGGCCTCGACGGCGAACTGGCCGCTCCCGAGATCGTCGCGATGATCGAACGCAGCGCCACCCTGTGCGAGGCGATCGGCCATCATGTCGAGCACCGCGAACTGCCGATCGACCATCAGGCGCTGTCCCGCGCCTTCGACGTGCTGTGGAGCTATGGCGGCGGCGACGTGGCCGATGCCTTCGCCGGCACCGGCGAAGATGGCCAGCCGCGGCTCGAACCCTGGACGCTAGGGCTGGCGGCGCGGCGCGACGCGATGACGCCGGACGACCTGGCCGAGGCGCTGGCCCAGCTGGCGCTGCTGCATCAGAGCCTCGAGGCCTATTGGCAGGACTATGACGTCGTGCTGTCGCCGGTGACCAGCGACACCGCGCCGCTGGTCGGCGTGCTCGCGCCCGACCGCGCGTTCGATGCGCTGTGGCGCGATCATTTCCGCCATGTGAACTATACCCAGCTCCAGAATCTGGGCGGCTTTCCGGGCATTTCCCTGCCGCTGTTCGAAGCGGCGCCGGGCGTGCCCGCCGGGGCGATGTTCTGGGCCCGCCGGGGCGCGGACGATCTTCTGCTCGCGCTCGGCGCGCAACTCGAGGAAGCGCAGCCCTGGGCATCGCGGCGCCCGCCGCTGATCCTGCGAAGCGCCGAGGCCGCCTGAGCGGCGAATGACCGCCACGAATATTCAGAGGAGAGAGACGATGATGCGAGCTTCGAGACTGTTCCTGTCGACCGCCGCCGCTTTGCTGGCATTCGCCGTGCCGGCATCGGCGCATGAAGTCTGGATCGAGCGCGACGGTGCTGGCCCGGTTCGCCTGTATCTCCAGGAGATCGATGCGGTCATGGTGGAAAGCGACGAGACGCATCGCTTGCAGTCGTCGGTCGTCTTTACCGCCGATCCTGCGCGCCCTGCGCCGTTGGCCCGCAAGACCGACCATTTCGAAGCGGCGGTCGGCGGCAAGGGCGACGTCCGCCTGGTCAACGACAACGTCTTCGCGCCCTGGACCGATGCCGGCATCAAGCAGGGCCAAGTCTATCACGCCCGCGCCGGTCGCAGCGAAACGGCGGCGAAGCTCGATTTCGAGCTGGTGCCGGCGACCAGCGGCGGCGAGGCCTTCACCCTGCTGTTCCGGGGCAAGCCGGTGGCCGCGTCGACCGTCACCGTTTTCTCGCCAGCGCGCTGGAAGAAAGCCGTGCTGACCGATGCGGCCGGGCGATTCACCGTCCCCGACGCGGGCAAGGGCCGCTATATTCTGGTCGCGAGCACGCAGGAAGACGTGGCCCGCAAGATGAGCGGCGAAGATGTCGCGCGCGTCCACCACATGACCACGATCAGCTACAGCAAGGACTGATCGGGGTATGCCGGCCGATCCGGTCAGCCGATCAGGCGGAAACTCGTCTCGAAGCGCAGGCCCACCACCGGCGCGTCGGCGATCGTCGGATCGGCGGACGGATTGCGGACATATTGGATGTTGGGCTGGATGCTGAGCCACGGCGCGATCGGCGCGCGGTAGGTCAGCTCGACCGCCGTCTCGGCCTTGCCGCCGCCCTCGACGAGGCGGTAGTCGCGCGACGCGAAGGCGGTGGCGATGGCGAGGCCGAGCTCGTCCTCGTCGCGGCCGTCGAGCCACCCGGTCAGCTTCATGCCGGCGCTGGCGAAGCGGTCGAACATGTTGAGCCGGCCATTGGCGGTGCCGAGGCGGAAGAAGCCCGCGAGCGTTCCACGCGGACCCGAGGCGATCGGCGCTTCGCCGCGCAGATAGACGCCGCCATTGCCGCGCTCGCGCCGGCCGTCATGGGCATCGAACCGCGCGGTGTAGCGCCAGTGGCCGATCAGCATCCGTCCGCCGAGCAGCGGCAGTTCCGCCTCGCCGATCAGCAGCGCGCCGTCCTTGCGCAGCGCAGAGGGCGGAAATTCGATGCGGTTGGCCACCCCGTCGAGGATCGCGGCGCGCACCGCCCAGCCCTCTGCCGGCCGAACCTCGAGCCGCGCGGCCAGCGACGTCTTCGGAAAGATCGAGGGGCCGCTCAGCCCGGTCTGGCTGATGTCGGTGCCGATGCCGTGGGCGCTGCCGATGAACAGGCCGGACGCTTCGAGCGCGTCGAACTCCGAGTTGAGGTCGTAGCGACCGACCTTGATCGAGGCGCGCGATCCCAGCTTCTGGTCGATCCAGGCCTCGTAGAGCCGGAAAGCGCGATCGCCGGTCTCGATGTTGCTGGCGGCCTGCGCATCGCCCACCAGATCGGACAGCGACGTGCCGTTGTTGTAGAGCCCGTAGACATGGAGCATCGCCCCGCGCCATCCGGCGACGGCGTCGAGGTCGGCCTCCAGCACGATGTCGAGATTGTCGAGATAGCGGGTGCCGCGCCGCACCCCGCCGGCGGCGGCTGCCATCACCTCACCGGTATAGGTCGTTTCCAGCAGGATTGGCCCCTGGACCTCGTCGATCTCGGCTTCGGCATGGATGTGCGAATGGGCGTGGCGCGCGCCCGGCAGGTCGCCGGTCGCGGCGACCGCCGCCGTCGCGGCCATCAGGGTGGCGGTCAGCATCGTCAGAAGCTCAGCATCATGTTGAGACGGACCCTGTTGAGCCAGTCATGCGGTTGGTTGGCGCCGGCATAGAGGCTGTCGAGCGGGCGGTAATGGTAGAAGGTCGCGTCGAGCAGAAGGTTCTCGGCCGGGACGTAGCCGACACTGGCGCCGTGCATCCGATAGTTGGTCGCGATGCCGAGATTGTCGTGCGAGAAGGCCGCGAACACCGCATCCACGCCGACTTCGGAATAATTGTAGAACAGCCGCCAGTCGCCCTTGTGCGCGGTGCGCCCGGCGCTGAACTCGATGTTGAAGCCTTGGTCGGCCGAGACGCGCGCGCCCAGGTTGCGGACATAGTCGCCGGTCAGCGACAACGGCCAGCGCTCGCCGAGCCCCGTCCAGGTGGCGACCGCGAGGCCGTTGATCAGGCGGAAGTCGGACAGATAGCGACCGGCGACGATCAGGTTGCTGCGGAAGTCCCCGGCATCCGCACCGGCGACCGAGAGCAGGCTGTAGTCGTAATAGGCGCCCGCCAGCATCAGCCGGAACGCGCCGCCGATGGGAGTCTGCAACACGCCCTGGAAGCCGAGCATGTCGCTGTCGCGGCCGGCCGGCGCCTCGTCGATGATGAAATAGGTGGCGCGTGCATCGAAGGTCGCGCGGTCGCCGAGCGTGACGCTGTAGCTGGCCCCCGCGCCTTCGGGGACGACGTCGCCGTCCCAGATCATGTCGGTGCGCTGGAACAGATTGGGAAATTTGCCGGCATAGGCCGTCAGCCCGCCCGCCTTGTAGCGGATCCACGCCTGGTCGAGCGACGGCTCCAGATCGTCGTCGAAGCCGGTCAGGGTGACGTCGGTCGAATTGGGATCGTCGGGGTCGCCGGTCGCGATCTGCCCGCCGACCGAAAGGCTCCTGGTGATCTGATAGGTCGCGCGCAGCCGGGCGCGCAGCACGCTGCGGGTGCGGCTGCGCACGTCGTCGTCGGACCAGTTGAACTCCTCGCGCACGCGGACGTCGCCGCTCACGTCGAGACCGGGAATGCGGAAAGCGTCCTTCGACGGCGTCCCCGCGGACACGAGCCCGATGGGCAGCTGCGCGGCGGTTGGGGGGGCGATCACGGCCAGCGCCGAAAGCGGTGGCGGGGGTGCGGTCCCCGGTGCGGCGGCAGGCGGCGCAGGGACGGCGGAGGGGTTAGGAACCGGCGTCCCGGCCGCCATCTGCCGTGGCGGGGCAAGACGGTCGAGCGCGGCGTTCTGCCGTTCGACCAGCGCCTCGAGCCGCGAAATCCGATCCTTCTGTGCCGCGAGTTCGCGCTCGAGCGCCTCGACCCGGCTGGCGGCGCTATAGGGCTGGGCGGCAGCCGGCATCGCCGCGACAAGGACGAGGACCGGCAGCGGCATGGTCAGCAGGGTGGACAGGCGAAAGCTCATGCCGCTCTTCTCGTCCTGCGGCGGCGGGCCCACAGCAGCGGGCCGGTCACGATCATCGCGGCAAGGCTCAGCCCGATCGTGAGGACGATCAAACGTCCGATGAGGCCGGCGGCCTGTCCGGTGTGGATCGGGACGATGGCAGCAGAGACCTGTGTTCCAATCGGGGCCGCGGCGATTGGGAAGCGGCCCCTGACCGATCCGTCATTGGCGTCGATCAGAACCCGGCTGGCGCCATAGGCGTTGCGCATTTCGTCGGGGGTGCGCAGCAGGACGCTGTAGGTGGCGTCCTTCGTCTCCGGAAAGCTGACGGACACCAGCGCGCTGCCGGGCAGGGCGTTCATCGCGGCGCCCACCGCGCTGGCAAAGCCGATCGGCGCGCCGCGGGCGGGGACGGGCGGCAGGCCGGGCGTGTCCGCGCCGAGCAGCTTCGAGACGCCGTCGGGAAATTTGAGCAGCGTGCCGGTGGTCGCGATGAGCAGCGCGGGAAGGACCAGCCACAGGCCGATCGCGCGGTGCCAGGAATAGAGCCGGGCGGCGGCATTGCCCTTGCCGCTCGGCTTCAGGGCGATGGCCCATGTCCCCTTGCGCGGCCACGCCGCGACCAGTCCGGCGATCAGATTGCTGACCAGCAGCGTCCCGCTGATCGCGACGATCCAGTCGCCGGTCGGGCCGGCGAGCAGATCGTGATGGAGCCCGACCATCGTATCGAGCGCGCCGCCGGTGACCGATGCTTCGCGGTCGAGCAGGGTTCCGTCGCCCAGGATTCGCGCCGAGCGGTCTTCGCCGTTCGCGTCGGTATAATAGATGTCGTAGCGGTCGGGCAGGCCGGCGGTCGTCCACATCGATCCGACGGCCGCGCCGGCGGCGGGGGGGGCGAGTGCGGTCAGGCGGCGTTCGATGGCGGCCAGGTCGGTCGGGCGATGGACGTCGCCGATCGCCGCGTCGCGAAGCTCCCAGTGGAAGACGATCAGGCTGCCGGTGATCGCCTGCAGCAGCCAGAAGACCGCCGCGGCGAGGCCGAGCCAGCGGTGCAGCCTGACGATCGTCGGGCGCAGCGTGCGGCGCGACGGCAGCTTGCCCGTCCTCATGCGGCGTGTCTCGTCAAGGTCATGTGGCTTCCCCGATTATCGTCGGCATAGTGCGGGACGGGCACTGGACCGGGGAACATCCAGTTTCCGAAAGATCGACGGGGCCAGTGCCCGCCTAGCCGGCTGCCTCGGCGAGAGCGGCGATCGCGGTGCGGGCCTCGTCTTCGCTCAGGCTGCCGAAGCCGATGCGCAGGCCGCGTGGTGCCTGGTCGGCGGTCATGAAGGACCGCGAGGAGGCGAAGCGGAGACCCATCGCGATGGCCCGTTCCTCCATCCGGTCGAGATCGGCGTTGAAGCGCAGCCAGAAGGCCAGGCCGCCATCGGGCAGGCGATAATCGACAATGTCGCCCAGCACGCGATTGACCTCCGCGGCGAAGGCGGTGCGGCGCCGGGCGTAGATCCGCCACACCTTGCGTGCGTGGCGCCGCAGTTCGCCGCTCTCGATCAGCTCGGCGGCGACCTCTTCGGTCAGGCTGTTGCCCATGCCGTCGGTCACCGAGACGCCATGGGCGAGCGCGTCGATCACCGCTTCGGGCGCGGCGACATAGCCGATCCGCAGCGCCGGCAGCAGCAGCTTGGACAGCGAGCCGACATAGAGGACCTGTCCTGGCGCATAGGCGGCCATCGGCAGCAGCGGCTGCGATTCGAAGTGGAACTCATGGTCGTAATCATCCTCGATGATCGCGAAGCCGAACTGGCGCGACAGTTCGAGGAGCTTGAGCCGTCGTTCGGGCCGCAGCGACACGGTGGTCGGAAACTGGTGGTGCGGCGTCAGGAACACCGCGCGCACCGCGCGCTGGCGGCAGGTCCGCTCGACCGCCTCGACATCGATGCCGTCGCCGTCGAGCGGGACGGGCACGACATGGGCGCCGAGCGCGTGGAAGGCGGCGACTGCGGGCTCGTAGGTCAGCGCCTCGACGATCACCGCGTCTCCCGGCTGGAGCAACACCTGCGCCGCGAGGAAGATGCCGTTCTGGCTGCCGCGCGTGATGCAGATATTCTCGGCGGTAACGGTCAGCCCGCGCTGGCTGCGCAGCATCGTCGCGATGCTTTCGCGCAGCCGCCGCACGCCGCGCGGATCGCGATACTGGAATCCGTTCTCGCGCGACGCGCGGTGGGCGGCGGCACGATAGGCGCGGCTGAGCAGCTCGGCGGGAAACAGGCGACCGTCGGGTGCGCCTTCGTCCAGCTTCAGCCCCGGTCCGCCCGGCAGCGCCAGCGGACGCAGCGGCGGAGGGGTGAAGCGATACAGGATCGTCGGCGCCGCTCCGCCGACGCCGACGGCGGCGGCGAGGGCGCCGGGGTCCGACCGTCGCGGCGTCGGGCCGGGCAGCGACGCCGACACCATCGTGCCGCGCGTGCCGGCCGATGTCAGCCACCCCTGCGCGATCAGATCGTCATAGGCGAGGACGACGGTCTTGCGGTTGACGCCCAGCACCGTCGCAAGCTGTCGGCTGCTCGGGAGATAGGTGCCCGACGTCAGCCGCCCGCGCTCGATGTCGCGGATCAGCGCCTGGATGATCTGCATGTAGATCGGCACATCCCGGCCGGGATTGATCCGCTCGCTCAGGCTGACCTGCCATGGCCGCAGCATTGGTTCCATTCCCTTCCCACAACCGCCCTGCTCGATGGGCCAGGCATTGTCCGCCCTGTCGGTACCACATCCCATCGGGCACGCAGAAATTTCGGTGACTGGACCAGCGTGATTTTGGGAATTGGGGTTTGTCGATGGGTCCAATCATCGCGGATATGCGCCTGTCAGGAACCGGAAAAGACGGAAAGACGTGACAGATTTGAACGGTGATCCCTTCGCGCGCTTCGACCATGGCGACGTCCGTGCGCTGATCGAGGACTATCCGCTGGCCTGGGTGGTCGCATCGGGCGGCGACGGAGAGGAATCGACCCTGCTGCCGCTGGTCGGCGTCTATGGCGACGACGGGCAGTTGATCGAGCTGATCGGCCATATGGCGCGGGCCAACCCGCTGCATGCCGCGCTGGTGCGCGATCCCCGCGCGACGATCCTGGTCAAGGGCCCGGACGGCTATGTCTCGCCCGATCAGGTCGGGCGCCGCAACTGGGGGCCGACCTGGAATTACGCCCAGCTGCGCATCGGTGCCGAGATCGCCTTCACCCCGGACGAGACCTCCGAAGCGCTCGACGTGCTGATCGACGCGGTCGAGCGCGACCGGCCGCAGCCGTGGCGCTCCGAAGAGCTCGGTGAGCGCTATCCCGGCATGCTCAGGGCGATCATCGGCTTTCGCGCGACGGTCGTTTCGGTGCGCGGCAAGTTCAAGCTGGGCCAGGACGAAGCCGATGCGGATTTCGCCGCGATCTGCGCCAACACCAATGATGAGGCGCTGGTGCGCTGGATGCGGCGGTTCGCGGCGGGGCGCGGCGCATGAGCGGCGGCGACGCGGTTCTCCTCGTCGGCTGCGGCCGGATGGGATCAGCGATGGCCGCCGGCTGGACCGGCCAGCGGCGGGTGTTCGTCCATGATCCGATGGCGACGCAGTTGCCCGACGGGGTCGAACGGCTCGACACGCTCGATGTCGCAGCGCTCCCCGACAATCTCGTCGTCGTCCTGGCGGTGAAGCCGCAGATCTTCCCGTCGATCGGCGCTGCGCTGCGCCCGCTGGCCGAACGGGGCAACCTGGTCCTATCGATCATGGCGGGCGTGACGCTGGGCGGGATGAGCGATGCGCTCGGCGGCCATCACCGGATCGTCCGCACCATGCCGAACACGCCGGCCGCGATCGGCGCGGGGATCACGGCGGCGGTGGCCGGCGAGGGCGCCGATGCCGGCGACCGGGCGATTGTCGACGCGCTGCTGGCGCCGACCGGTGCGCTCGTCTGGCTCGATGCCGAGGGCGATCTCGATGCTGTGACCGCCGTGTCGGGCAGCGGCCCGGCCTATTTCTTCCGCTTCGCCGAGGCGCTGGCGAAGGCCGGCGAGGCGGCGGGGCTGTCGGGCGATCTGGCGATGCGGCTGGCGCGCGCGACCTTCACCGGTGCGGCGGCGCTGGCAGGGCAGGATGACCGCGCGCTCGCGACCTTGCGCGAACAGGTCACCAGCCCAGGCGGCACGACCGCCGCCGGGCTGGCCCAGATGAACGCGGACGACGCGATCGACAGACTGGCCGGTCGGGTGGTGGTCGCCGCCGCCGCGCGGTCGCGGGAACTCGCCGGCTAGGACCGGGCTCGCATACGGCGTCGCCCCGGCGGAGGCCGGGGCCGCCGGAGGCTCCTGCCTCAACCCTGTCGCACATATCGTGGCGGCCCCGGCCTCCGCCGGGGCGACGAAGCGAGCAGGCCTGACCCGAGCCACTTCAGGCGATGTGAACGACGCCGCGCGCGATCAGGCTTTCGATCGCCGCATCGTCGAAACCGCAATCGCGCAATACCGTCTCGCTGTCGGCGCCGAGCGCGGCCGGAGGGGTATCGGGGGCTGCTTCGATTCCCTCGAACAGCACCGGCTGCGGCAGGGCGCGGACCACGCCCGCCGGAAAGCCATCGGGCACGTCGAAGAAGCCGATATCGCGCAGGTGCGGATCGTCGAGCAGGTCCTGGGGCATCGCCACCCGCGAGCAGGGAATGTCGCGTGCCGACAGCGCCGCGATCCACGCGTCGGTGCCGCGATCGGCGAGGCTGGCGGCGAGCAGGTCGTAGAGCTCGTCGATCCGCGCCTGGCGGGCCTTGGGGTCGCTGAACCAGGGCTGTTCGCACAGATCGTCGCGGCCGATCTCCTCCAGGAAGCGGCGCCATTGCTCGCCGGTATAGGGCAGCACCGCGATCCAGCCATCGGCGGTGCGATAGGGGCGCCGGTTCGGCGACATCAGGCGCGGATAGCCGACCTGTCCGTCCTCGGCGAAGCTCGCGCCCGACAGATGCTCGTTGAGCAGGAAGGCGGCCATCACCTCGAACATCGGCGCCTCGATCTTGGTCGCCTCGGTCCGCCCGCGTTCGCGCGCGACCAGTGCGGCAAGGATGCCGTAGACGGCGTGGAGCGCCGCGACCTTGTCGGCGATGATCGTCGGCAGGAAGCGTGGCTCGCCGCCCGTCGCCGCCATCAGCCCGGCGGCGCCGCTCGCGGCCTGGATGATATCGTCGAACGCCGGGCGATCGCGGTAGCGGCCGCGCTGGCCGAAGCCGATCGCGGCGCAGTGGATGATCTTGGGGTTGATCGCCGCGGCCGCCTCGAAACCCAGGCCCAGCCGTTCGGCGGCGTCGACCCGCATATTGTGGAGCAGCACATCGCTGCGCGCGATCAGCCGGTTCAGCGCGGCGCGGCCATCGGGATGCTTCAGGTCGATCGCCAGCATCGTCTTGTTGCGGTTGTTGTTGACGAACAGCGCGCCGCCGCCGGTGCCCTGCGGATGGGCATGGCGGGCGATATCGCCCTCGAGCGGCTCGACCTTGATCAGCTCCGCGCCAAGATCGGCGAGCAATTGCCCGGCATAGGGGCCGAGGACGACTGCCCCGACCTCGATCACGCGAATGCCCTTCAACAACGTAATCACGACGCCTCTCTCCCGACGAGCTTATTGACTTTGATTTCCATATCGAGACAATAAAGTCCACACACAGGAATCAAAAAGGCGCCATGGGATGTCTGAGTTTCGCTTCGATCGTCTGTACATCGGTGGAGAGTGGGTCGCTCCGATCGACGGCGGTGTCCGTGGCAGCATCGATCCGGCGACGGGCGAAAGCTGGGGCGACGTCGCCTATGGCGGGCCGAAGGACATCGACCGCGCCGTCGCCGCGGCGCGCGCGGCATTCGAAGGTCCTTGGCGCAAGATGCCGGGCTGGGAACGCGCGGCTCTGATCCGCCGCTTCGCCGATCTCTACGCCACCAGGGTCGAGGCGCTGGCGCAGGTCGAGTCACGCGACAATGGTCGCGCCATCCGCGAATCGCGCGGCGACATCGGCCTGCACGCCCAATATTATCACTGGTTCGCCTCGCTCGCCGACAAGCTGGGCGGCCGGACCATTCCGATGGACGACAGCGTCCACGCCTTCACCACGCGCCTGCCGGTCGGCGTGGTCGGTACGATCACCCCGTGGAACGTGCCGCTGATGGCGGCGGCGTGGAAGCTGGGCCCGGCACTGGCGGCGGGCTGCACCGTGGTGCTGAAGCCGGCCGAACAGACCCCGGCCTCGTCGCTGGCGCTCGCGCATCTGTTCGAGGAAGCCGGCTTTCCGCCCGGCGTCGTCAACGTCGTCCCGGGGGACGGTCCGACGGCGGGCGCACATCTGGTGGCGCATCCCGATGTCGACAAGATCGGCTTCACCGGCGAGGGCGCGACCGCCAAGACGATCCTCAAGACCGGCGCCGACACGCTCAAGCGCTTCAGCTTCGAATTGGGCGGCAAGGCGCCGCACATCATCTTCGCCGACGCCGATGTCGAGCAGGCGCTGAACGCCGCGACGGGGTCGGCCTGGGCGCTGTGCGGGCAGAGCTGCGCGCTGGGTTCGCGCATCCTGGTCGAGCGGCCGATCTACGACCGGGTGGTCGAGGCCTTCCGCGAGCGCGCGGCGACGGTGCGCGTCGGCATGCCGCTCGATCCCGCCACCCACATGGGCCCGCAGGCGCATCTCGAGCAGCTCACCAAGACGCTGTCCTACATCGACATCGGCAAGGCCGAAGGCGCCGAGCTGGTCGCCGGCGGTGCGCGGATCGACCGCGATGGCCTGGGCGGCGGCTATTTCGTCGAGCCGACCGTGTTCGCCGGGGTCGCGCCCGACATGCGGATCGCGCAGGAGGAGATCTTCGGCCCGGTCGCATCGATCATCCCCTTCGATGGCGAGGACGAGGCAGTCGCGATCGCCAACGGCACGCCCTACGGCCTGACCGCCGGCCTGTGGACCAACGACACCGGCCGCGCCCACCGCGTCGCCGCGCGGATCGAGGCCGGCATGGTATGGGTCAACACCTACCGCTACATCCGCTGGTCGACGCCCTATGGCGGCTTCAAGGCCAGCGGCTGGGGCCGCGAGAACGGGACCGAGGCGCTCGATTCCTATCTCGAGACGCGCACGACCGTGATCTCGACCACCGGCACCTTCCCCAACCCCTTCGCGAATTGAGGAGAGAGACTATGCGCCTTCAGGGCAAGCTGGCGATCGTTACCGCCGCCGCATCGGGCATGGGCCGTGCGGGCGTCCAGCGCTTCGTGCGCGAAGGCGCGCGGGTCGCCGCGATCGATTTCAACGCCGCCGCGCTCGATGCGCTGGTGGCCGAGATCGGCGCCGACAAGGTGATCCCGATCGTCGCCGACCTCAGCACCGCCGACGGCGCGCGCGACAGCATCAACCAGGCGGCGGAAGCGCTGGGCGGCGTCGACATCCTCTGGGCGCACGCCGGCATGCCCGGCCCCGCCTCGGTCGAGGATCTCGACATGGCCGCCTATGACAAGGCGATCGCGCTCAACATCACCTCGGCCGCGCTCGGCGCGGGCCAGGCGGCGCCGCACATGCGCAAGCGCGGCGGCGGTTCGATCATCTTCACCTCGTCGATCTCGGGCCTGGTCGGCTCGATGATGAGCCCGATCTACTCGGCGGCGAAATGGGGCGTGGTCGGTCTGACCAAGTCGCTGGCGCTGGCGCTGGCGGCCGACGGCATCCGCGTCAACGTCGTCTGCCCGGGCCTGGCCGACACCCCGATGAAGGAGGGTTTCACCGGCCGCAGCGGCGATCCGGCCGAGGCGGCGGCGAACGAGGCGAAGATCGTCGCGGCGGTGCCGATGGGCCGGCTGGTCAAGCCGGGCGAAGTCGCCGACGCCGCGCTCTGGCTGGCGTCGGACGAGGCGAGCTTCGTGACCGGGGTCGCGATCCCCGTCGACGGCGGCTTCACCGCACGCTGATGAGGCTCGGGCGCCCGGACATCGACCGCAAGGCTTTTCCGGGCGCCGCGCTTCGGCCATATCGGCGCGACCCGTCTTCCCGTCGGCGGCCCCGTCCCCTCGAATCCGGTGATCGTCCCCATGCTCGTGCGCCAGGCCGCCAACACGCTCCAGATCCTCGAATATTTCGCGGAGCGGCTGCGCCCGGCCAACGCCGCGGAAATGGCCGACGATCTCGGCTGGCCGCGGTCGAGTACCTTCAAGCTGGTCGGTACCCTGGCGGCGAAGGGCTATCTCTACGAGCCGCAGGGGCGCGGCAATTATTATCCCAGCCCGCGCTGGCTCGAACTGGCGGAGAAGGTGTCGCGCGCCGATCCCTTGCCGGCCGAACTCCACCGCCTGGTGCAGGACGTGCGCGCCGCGACCGGCGAGACGACCGGGATAGCGGCCCCCGCCGGGGCTTATGCGATGTTCATCGACGTCGAGGAATCGCCCCATTCGGTCCGCTATTTCGCGCGGATCGGGGACCGGGTGCCGATCCACGCGAGCTCGGCGGGCCGCGCGCTGCTGGCGCAGATGAGCGCGGAGGAGCGCGCGGCGCTCTACCGCAAGATCGATTTCCGCGGCTACTCGGCGACCACGCCGATGTCGCCCGAGCGGATCGAGGCGGATCTCGCCGAGGCCGCGACGCGCGGCTATCACCAGAGCAACGCCGAATATACGCCCGATCTCGCGGGCGTCGCCCTGCCGATCATCGGGCTGGGGCGGCGGCTGTCGATCGTGGTGGTCGGCCCGGTCTCGCGCTGCCTCGAACGGCGGCCGGCGATGGCCGCGACGGTGGCCGAGCATCTCAAGGCGCTGCGGCTGGGTTGAGACAGCGGGCCGGCACGGCCTCTCTCGGCCGGCATCGCCAAACGCCTTTTTATAGCGCCGGACAAGAAACAGGGGCGGCCTTCCCAGCACGACCCCATCGGCCATTGGGAGAGTGATATGAGCGAGGACGTCAGGACCATGCTGGCGGCGGCGCCGATGCGCCGGGTGCAGATCGTCGTGGTTGCCCTGTGCATCGCACTCAACGCGCTCGACGGGTTCGACGTGCTCGCGATCAGCTTCGCCGCGCCGGGCATAGCGCAGGAATGGGCCATCGACCGGGCGGCGCTGGGCGTGGTGCTGTCGATGGAATTGTTCGGCATGGCCGCCGGATCGGTGCTGATCGGCAACCTCGCCGACCGGATCGGCCGGCGTCCGGTCATCCTCGGCTGTCTCGTCGTGATGGCGATCGGCATGTTCGCCGCGGCGGCGGCGACCGGCCTGACGATGCTGTGCGTGACCCGCGTGTTCACCGGGCTCGGCATCGGCGGCATGCTGTCATCGACCAGCGCGATGGTCGCCGAATATTCGAACGACAAGCGCCGCAGCCTCAACGTCGCTCTGAACATCGCCGGCTATTCGACCGGGGCGATCCTCGGCGGGCTGGTCGCCGCCTGGCTGCTCGAGATCGGCGACGGCTGGCGCTCGGTGTTCCACTTCGGCGGGGTCATGACGCTGGTCGCGCTACCGCTCGCCATCTTCTTCCTGCCCGAATCGGTCGAGGCGCTGATCGCCAGGCGACCCGCAGGCACGCTCGACAAGGTCAACCGCGTCCTCGCCCGGATCGGCCACGCCCCGGTGGCTGCGTTGCCGGCCCGGCCCGAACGGGTCGAAAAGCCGTCGATCGGCACGCTGTTCTCGAGCGATTACGGCAAGGTGACGATCCTGCTGACCATGGCCTATTTCGCGCAGATCATGCTGTTCTATTATGTCCAGAAATGGATCCCGAAGATCGTCGTCGACATGGGCTTCGACGCGGCATCGGCGGGCCGGGTGCTGGTCGGCGCCAATGTCGGCAATCTGTCGGGCGCGGTCTTGATCGGCCTGGCGGCGCAGCGTTTCAGCGTGCGGCCACTGGTGATCGCCGCGATGCTGGCGGGCTTCGTCGCGATCGGCCTGTTCGGGCTCGGCTTTCAGGACCTAACCCGGCTGACGATCATGGCGGCGATCGCAGCCTTCTTCATCAATGCCGGCGTCGTCGGCCTCTATCCGATCCTCGCGGCGACCTATCCGGCCGGTCTGCGGGCGAGCGGGACCGGCTTCGTGATCGGTATCGGCCGCGGCGGATCGGCGCTGGGACCGCTCGTCGCGGGTGCGCTGTTCACCAGCGGCGCCGGCCTGCTGACGGTGTCGATGGTGATGGGCGCGGGCGGGCTGGTCGCGGCGGCGATGCTGTTCCTTCTGCCCTGGGCGCAGCGCCGCGCCGCGGAAACGGCCCCGTGATCGCGCGCGGTGGTCGATGATGGCCCGCCGAGGGCAATGTCCTTCGCCATGATCGCGGCCGTGACCGCCGGGCATCGCGCACGTGACAGCGCGTCGTCAGATGCTGCTCAGCAGCAGGCTCGTCTCGCTGTTCAATATGCCGTCGACCTGCCGGATTTCGCGCAGCACGCGATCGAAATCGGCAAGGCTCTGCACGCGGATCTCGGCGACCAGATCCCATTGGCCATTGGTGGTGTGGAGCGTCTCGATCTCGGTAAACCCCTTCAACCGGCGAATGATCGCGGTGGTGGAGCGGCCCTCGACCTCGATCATCATGATCGCGCGGAACGAGTCCTCGCCGTGGCGCGAGCGGATCGTGAACCCCAGCACGGCGCCGGTCGCGATCAGCCGATCGAGCCGCGCCTGCGCCGTCGTCCGCGACACCTTCAGCAGCGCCGCCAGCCGGGTGATCGGCATCCGCGCATCGTCGCGCAGCGTGGCGATCAATTGCCGGTCGAGATCGTCGAAAAGATACATCGCGGCCCCCTTTCGGACCCTCTATCATCACCTAGACATATTGCCAAATTGTCCTGTGCAATATGCCTAAAATCCCTTGGCAGATTGGTATGCCTGACAATGGAATGCGACCGCCCCCTGCATAAAATGTCCGTCATTCACAAGGAGGCAGGCATGCGGTTCGTCGGGGTTTCGGACATCAGATCCATCGTCAATCATGTCGGCGTGGAGCCTCTGCTCCGCTTGCTCGCCGATCGCATCGAATCCGATTTCCGGCGCTGGCCCGAATTCGAGCGCGCACCACGCCTCGCCAGCCATTCGGCCGAGGGCGTGATCGAGCTGATGCCGACCTCGGACGATCGGCTCTACAGCGTCAAATATGTCAACGGCCACCCGAACAACTGGAAGCGGGGATTGCAGACGGTGTGCGGCATCGGCCTGCTCTCCGACGTGGCGACGGGATATCCGGTGCTGATCTCGGAGATGACCTTGCTCACCGCGCTGCGCACCGGGGCGATGTCGGCGCTCGCCGCCCGCCATCTGGCGCGCCCGGATTCGTCGGTCATGGCGATGATCGGCCTGGGCGCACAGTCCGAATTCCAGGCGCTCGCCTTCCGGGCGATCTGCGGCATCGACAGGCTGCGCGTCCATGACATCGATCCCGCCGCAACCGCCAAATTCGTCTCGCACATGGGCAAGGCCGGTTTCGACATCACGATCGCCGACACCGCCGGCGCCGCGGCCCTCGGCGCCGATATCGTGACGACCGTCACCGCCGATCGCGCGCGCGCCACCGTCCTGTCCGACAATATGGTCGGCGGCGGCGTGCACCTCAACGCGGTGGGCGGCGACTGCCCCGGCAAGACCGAATTGCAGGCGGCGATCCTGAAGCGCGCCAATGTCTTCGTCGAGCTGACCGAACAGACCCGGATCGAGGGCGAGATCCAGCAGATGCCCGCCGATTTCCCGGTGACCGAGTTGTGGGAGGTCATCACCGGCGACAAGCCGGGTCGGCGCCATGCCGACGAGATCACCCTGTTCGATTCGGTCGGCTTTGCGATCGAGGATTTCTCGGCCCTCTGCCTGATCAACGAGCTCGCGATCGAGACCGGCCACTTCACCGATGTCGATCTGATCGCCAATCCCACCGATCCGCGCAATCTGTTCGGCCTGCTCGCCGATCCCGAGAGCGTGGCGGACGAGCCTGTTTACGAGACCGTCAGTTAACCCCAGAACTGCGGCGCCGGATATCGCCGGCCGCAGCCAGTGAAAGGCGCCCTATGATCGATCGTCGCTCCTTCCTCGCCTCCGGTGCCGTGGCGGCGATCGCCGGCGGGCATGTCCGGGCGCTGGCGGCCGAAACCGGCCTCGACGTCGCCTATGTCAACGCGTCGATCTGGACCGGCCGGGTGGGCGCGGCGCGGGAGGGCGCGGTCGGCATCATCGGCGATCGCATCGCCGCGGTGGGCACGGCGGCGGTCAAGGCGGCGATCACCCGCCGCACGCGCGTGGTCGATCTGAAGGGCGGTTTCCTGATGCCCGCCTTCGCCGACAATCACACCCACTTCCTGATCGGCTCGGACATCCTCGGCCAGGCCGACCTGCTCAGCGCGCCGACCCGCGCCGATTTCGCCGCCCGGCTGGGCGCCGCGGCCAGCGCCGCACCGGGCAAGTGGATCCTCGGCGGTAGCTGGGACGAACAGCGGCTGGGCGGCGAACTGCCGACCCGCGCCTGGATCGATGCGGCGACGGGCGACACGCCGGTCGCGGTGCCGCGCACCGATCTCCACATGTATCTGCTCAACAGCGCCGCGCTGAAGCTGGCCGGTATCACCCGCGACACCCCCGATCCGGCCGGCGGCGTGATCGTCCGCGATGCGAAGGGCGAGCCGACCGGTATCGTCAAGGACAACGCCAAGGATCTGGTCGAACGCGTCATTCCGCCCCAGTCGCTCGCCGATGCGGTCGCCTCGGTCCGGCGGGGCATCGCCCATGCGCTCAGCAAGGGCGTCGCGCAGGTCCATGTGCCCGACATCAACTGGAAGACCTATCACGCGGTCCGCGCGCTGCGGACGAAGGGCGAGACCGATCTGCGCTTCTACTGCTTCGTGCCGATCGCCGACTGGGAGAAGATGGCGGTGATCGTGGCGCAGGAAGGGCGCGGCGACGACTGGGTCCGTTGGGGCGGGGTCAAGGCGCTCGCCGACGGATCGCTCGGCTCTCGCACCGCCTTGTTCAAGCAGGACTATACCGATGCGCCGGGACAGCGCGGCGTGCGCACGATCAGCAAGGAGGATCTGCAGCGCTGGATCCCCGCCGCCGACAAGGCCGGGCTGCACGTCACGACGCACGCGATCGGCGATCTGGCGATGGACGACGTCCTCGACATCTATGCCGATACGGTGCGCACCAACGGCGCGCGCGACCGCCGCTTCCGCATCGAACATGCCCAGCATATCACGCCGTCCTCGATCCCGCGTTTCGCCAGGCAGGACGTGATCGCGTCGGTCCAGCCATTTCACGCCATCGACGACGGCCGCTGGGCGGTGAAGCGGATCGGCGAGGAGCGGTTGAAAGGCACCTATGCCTTCCACGCGCTGATGGCGTCGGGCACCCGGGTGACCTTCGGCTCGGACTGGCCGGTCGCGCCGATCGATCCGCTGGTCGGGGTCTATGCCGCGGCGACGCGCGAGACGATCGACGGCGCCAATCCGCAGGGCTGGCTCCCCGACCAGAAGGTCGGCGCCGAGCAGGCGCTCGTCGCCTATACCAGCGCCAATGCCCATGCAGGGTTCCAGGAGGACCGGCTGGGCCAGGTCAGGACCGGCTATTATGCCGATCTCGTCATCCTCGACGGTGATCCGCTGGCGGTCGACGCCGAGAAGATCCGCGACATCAAGGTGTTGCGGACGATCGTCGGCGGCAAGGAACGCTACACCGCCTGACCGCGAAAAGGCCGACCTGCTCCCCCGAACAGGTCGGCCTTCTCACGCCGGCCGCATCGTGCGGCCGAGCCTTGCCCCGCTTATTTCAGATCTTCGACCGAGACCCAGCCCTTGGTGCCATAGGCATCGCTGACCTCGACGAAGAGACCCTCGCGTACCCCGGTCGGGCTCAGCGCCGTACCGGCGCGCAGGGCGCGAACGGTCTCGCCGGGCGCCGGCTGGGCGAACAGCTTGGTGTCGAGCGCGGTGGTATATCCGGGCTTGGTCGATACCGGGGTCGCGCCGCCGCTGCCGCCCGCCGATCCCGCCGCCGGCTTCACCGCGACGAGCGCGGCCTGCTGGGCGACGACATTGTTGAACGCCAGGACGAACGAGGCGGCGAGCATCTGGCCGTCCTTCGAGCTGCTATAGCCGCCCGCGCCGGCCGCATAGGGATCGCCATAGCCCATCGCGGCCATCTGCGCCTTGGCGGCCTCACCCCACGGGTTGCTGGCGACCAGGCCGCTCGGTCCCAGGCCGCCGAACGACATCTGGGTCTTCGTCTGCGAACCGCTGCCGGTGACGAGCGTCTGGCCGTTGGCGGGGCTGATGATCCGCAGGCCCGCCGCGATCGTCTTCTTCTTGCCGCCGAAGCCGCCGAGCATGCCGAGCGCCTGGCCGCCGAAGGGAATGCTGCCCATCATCTTGCTCGCCATGCCCGACCGGACGAGACCCTCGGTCAGCGCGCTCTTCGCCAGATTGGTGCCCTGGTCGACCTCTTCCTTGTCGCCCGCGATCGCGTTGACGAGGAAGTCCGCCGGCTGGCCCGCGGTGCCGCTCTGCAGGGTGAAGCAGTTGCTCTGCACCGCCATCGCGGCGATCAGGTCGCGCGGGCTGCTCAGGCCATATTTGGTCCAGCCCTGGGTGTCGCCGTCGACGACCGCGATCGAGCCGATCGGCTTGTCGCACCGGGACAGCGTGACCGGCGCTTCGGCCGCAAAAGCCGGTTGCGCGGCAAAGATGGCAGCGAACATCGCTGCGGACATGACATGTTTCATATGAATCCCCGTTCCTCTTTCGAGCCGAACCCCTCGGGCGTTTGCCTTACGCCCCACGGGGCCGGAACCGGCCTTACGATTCCTGAATTCGCCCGGGCGGGACGGTGGTTCCAGGCGCGCGATGCATCGGGCTTTTGCTTAAGCGCGCAGGCGTTGCTATGGCGCGCGCAATCCATCCGCTCATTCAGTCGAGATCCTCGTGACCGTTCCGATCGACCGCATCCGCAATTTTTCGATCATCGCCCATATCGACCATGGCAAGTCGACGCTTGCCGATCGTCTGATCCAGCAGACCGGCGGCCTCACCGAACGCGAGATGTCGGCGCAGGTCCTCGACAATATGGATATCGAGAAGGAGCGCGGCATCACCATCAAGGCGCAGACCGTGCGCCTCGCCTACACGGCCAAGGACGGCCTCGATTATGTCCTCAACCTGATGGACACGCCGGGGCATGTCGACTTCGCCTATGAGGTGTCGCGCAGCCTGGCCGCGTGCGAGGGCGCGCTGCTGGTCGTCGATGCCGCGCAAGGCGTCGAGGCGCAGACGCTCGCCAATGTCTATCAGTCGATCGAGCATGATCATGAGATCGTGCCCGTCATCAACAAGATCGACCTCCCCGCCGCCGAGCCCGAAAAGGTCAAGAAGGAGATCGAGGACATCATCGGCCTGCCCGCCGACGATGCCGTCCTCGCCTCCGCCAAGTCGGGAATCGGCATCACCGAGGTGCTCGAGGCGATCGTCACCC
Organism: Pseudomonadota bacterium; assembly: GCA_040387595.1. Lineage (GTDB taxonomy): Bacteria > Pseudomonadota > Alphaproteobacteria > Sphingomonadales > Sphingomonadaceae > Rhizorhabdus. The sequence continues at coordinate 1,333 of JAZKDN010000013.1, read as the reverse complement.
GCATTCCGCCGCCCAAGGGCGACCGGAACGCGCCGCTCAAGGCGATGCTCGTCGACAGCTGGTATGATCCCTATCTCGGCGTCGTCATTCTCGTCCGCGTGATCGAAGGCATCCTGAAAAAGGGCCAACAGATCAAGTTCATGCAGAACGGCACGCTGCACCTGGTCGACCGGGTGGCGTGCATGCGGCCTAAGCTCGAGCAGCTGACCGAACTGGCCGCCGGCGAGATCGGCATCATCACCGCGCAGATCAAGGAAGTCAGCCAGACCGCGGTCGGCGACACGATCACCGACGCCAAGAGGCCGACCGCCGAAGCGCTGCCGGGCTTCAAGGAAGTCCAGCCGGTGGTGTTCTGCGGCCTGTTCCCGGTCGATGCGGCCGATTTCGAGAAGCTCCGCGACAGCCTCTACAAGCTGCGCCTCAACGACGCTTCGTTCAGCTTCGAAGCCGAGTCGTCGGCGGCGCTGGGCTTCGGCTTCCGCTGTGGCTTTCTGGGCCTGCTCCACCTCGAGATCATCCAGGAGCGGCTGACCCGCGAATATGATCTCGACCTGATCACCACCGCGCCGTCGGTGGTCTATCGCCTCAACCTCAGCCATTCGAAGACCGAGGACGCCAAGGTCATCGAACTGCACAATCCGGCCGACATGCCCGATCCGACCCGGATCGACATGATCGAGGAGCCGTGGATCGAGGCGACCATCTATGTGCCCGACGAATATCTCGGGTCGCTGCTGAAGCTGTGCCAGGACCGGCGCGGCGTCCAGAAGAACCTGACCTATGTCGGCGGCCGCGCGCAGATCACCTATGAACTGCCGCTCAACGAGGTCGTGTTCGACTTCTACGACCGGTTGAAATCGATCAGCCGCGGCTATGCCAGCTTCGACTATCACCAGATCGGCTATCGCGAGGGCGACCTCGTCAAGATGAGCATCATGGTCAACGGCGAGCCGGTCGATGCGCTCAGCATGATCGTCCATCGCGGCACTGCCGAAGTGCGCGGCCGCGGCATGTGCGAGCGGCTCAAGGACCTGATCCCGCGCCACCTGTTCAAGATCCCGGTCCAGGCCGCGATCGGCGGCAAGGTCATCGCCCGCGAGACAATCGCGGCGATGCGCAAGGACGTGACCGCCAAATGCTATGGCGGCGACGCCAGCCGCAAGCGCAAGCTCCTCGACAAGCAGAAGGAGGGCAAGAAGCGCATGCGCGAATATGGCAACGTCAACATCCCGCAGGAGGCCTTCATCGCCGCGCTCCGGATGGGCGACGAGGGCTAGAGTTGGTTCCACTGACGTGGAATCGCGGTACCGGCCCGCTCCCCCGCCCAACCGCC
>JAZKDN010000012.1:0-137257 GCA_040387595.1 Pseudomonadota bacterium | reverse complement strand
CCCGATCAGCAACTGGACCGAGCTCGACATCTGGCAATATATCCAGCTCAACGACGTGCCGATCGTGCCGCTCTATTTCGCCGACAAGCGCCCGACCGTGGAGCGTGACGGCATGCTGCTGATGGTCGATGACGACCGCTTCCCGCTCAAGCCCGGCGAAGTGCCGGTCGATCGCTCGATCCGCTTCCGCACGCTCGGCTGCTACCCGCTGACCGGCGCGGTGGAGAGCGAGGCGAAGACACTGAGCGAAGTGATCCAGGAAACGCTGCTCACCACCACGTCCGAACGGCAGGGGCGCGCGATCGACAAGGATGCCGGCGGTGCCGGCATGGAGAAGAAAAAGCAGGAGGGGTATTTCTGATGACCACGCTCAACGCGACCTCCGAGGACAGCGTCTACAAGGTCGAGGCGCTCATCGCCGAGGACATCGACGCCTATCTGGACCTGCACCAGCACAAGACGCTGCTGCGCTTCATCACCTGCGGATCGGTGGACGACGGCAAGTCGACCCTGATCGGACGGCTGCTCTATGATTCGAAGATGATCTTCGAGGATCAGCTGGCCGCGCTCGAAGCCGACAGCAAGCGCGTCGGCACCCAGGGGCAGGAGATCGATTTCGCCCTCCTCGTCGACGGCCTCGCCGCCGAGCGCGAGCAGGGCATCACGATCGACGTCGCCTATCGCTTCTTCGGTACCGAGAAGCGCAAGTTCATCGTCGCCGATACGCCGGGGCATGAGCAGTATACCCGCAACATGGTGACCGGCGCTTCGACCGCCGACCTCGCCGTGATCCTGATCGATGCGCGCAAGGGCGTGCTGACCCAGACGCGGCGGCACAGCTATCTCGCCCACCTGATCGGCATCCGTCACATCGTGCTGGCGGTGAACAAGATGGATCTGGTCGGCTACGATCAGAAAGTCTTCGACGGGATCGTCGCCGATTACCGCGCCTTCGCCGACTCGATCGGCATCCGCGAATTCACCGCGATGCCGATCTCGGGCTTCAAGGGCGACAACATCACCACCCTCTCGCCGAACACGCCCTGGTACACGGGGCCGGCGCTGATGGAGCATCTCGAGACGGTCGAGGTCGACCAGGTGTCGGACCAGGGCAAGCCGTTCCGCATGCCGGTGCAGTGGGTGAACCGCCCCAATCTCGACTTCCGGGGCTTCTCCGGCCTGATCGCGGCGGGCACGGTCAAGCCCGGCGATGCCGTGCGCGTCCTGCCTTCGGGCAAGACATCGACCGTGGCGCGGGTCGTCACCCTGGGCGGCGATCTCGACGAGGGCGTCGCCGGCCAGTCGGTGACGGTCACGCTGAAGGACGAGATCGACTGCTCGCGCGGTGACGTGCTGGCGACCGCCGACAATCCGCCGGAGGCCGCCGACCAGTTCGAGGCGACCATCGTCTGGATGTCGGACGAAGAGATGCTGCCCGGCCGCCCCTATTGGCTGAAGCTTGGCACGCAGACCGTGTCGGCGAACATCCAGGCGCCCAAATATCAGGTCAACGTCAACACGATGGAGCATCTGGCGGCGAAGACGCTGGAGCTCAACGCGATCGGCGTCGCCAACCTGTCGACCGACCGCAACCTGGTGTTCGAATCCTATGCCGACAGCCGTTCGCTGGGCGGATTCATCCTGATCGACAAGATCACCAACGCCACGGTGGCGGCGGGCATGCTGCACTTCTCGCTGCGGCGGGCGCAGAACGTCCATTGGCAGGCGACCGACATCTCGCGCGAGCACCATGCGGCGCTCAAGCATCAGAAGCCGGTGGTGCTCTGGTTCACCGGCCTGTCGGGCGCGGGCAAGTCGACCATCGCCAATCTGGTCGAGAAGAAGCTGGCGCGGATGAACCGCCACACCTTCCTGCTCGACGGCGACAATGTCCGCCACGGGCTGAACAAGGATCTCGGCTTCACCGATGCCGACCGGGTGGAGAATATCCGCCGGGTGGGCGAGGTCGCCAAGCTGATGACCGATGCCGGCCTGATCGTGATCACCGCCTTCATCTCGCCCTTCCGGGCGGAGCGCGACATGGTGCGGGCGATGATGGCGCCGGGCGAGTTCGTCGAGGTGCATATCGATACCACGCTCGCCGATGCGGAGACGCGCGACGTGAAGGGCCTTTATGCCAAGGCGCGCGCGGGTCAGTTGAAGAACTTCACCGGCATCGACAGCCCCTATGAAGCGCCCGAGGATCCCGAGATCCACATCGACACTGCGACGATGACCGCCGAGGAAGCGGCCGACGCGATCGTGGCGAAGCTGATCCCATGACCGCGACGATGACCGATGCGGAACTGGCCGCGCATCTCGCCGACTATGCCGGGCGCCTGTTGCTCGACGTGCGGGAGAGCGGGATGTTTCCCGACAAGGCGCTGGGCAAGGCGGGCGACCAGACCGCCAACCAGTTCCTGTGCCACGCGCTGCGCGCCCAGCGGCCCGACGATGGTCTTCTCTCCGAGGAGGAGAAGGACAATCCCGAGCGGCTGAGCAAGGGCCGGGTATGGATCGTCGATCCGGTCGACGGCACGCGCGAATATGGCGAGGCGCGCGCCGACTGGGCGGTGCATGTCGGCCTGGCGATCGACGGCGTCGCGACGATCGGCGCGGTGGCTCTGCCGGGCCTCGGCCTCGTGCTGCGCACCGACCAGCCGCAGCCGCTGCCGCCCGCCAACCAGCCGCTGCGGATGCTGGTCAGCCGCACCCGTCCCGCCAAGGAAGCGGTGCAGGTGGCCGAGCGGCTCGGCGCCGAGCTGCTGCCGATGGGATCGGCGGGGGCCAAGGCGATGGCGGTGGTGCGCGGCGAAGCCGACATCTACCTCCACACCGGCGGCCAGTTCGAATGGGACAGCTGCGCGCCGGTCGCGGTGGCGGCGGCGCACGGCCTGTTCTGCTCGCGGGTCGATGGATCGCCGCTGCGCTACAACCAGGCCGACGTCTATCTGCCCGACCTGATCATCTGCCGGCCCGAACTGGCCGAAGCGGTGCTTGCCGCGGCGCGGGCCGAAGCGGCCGCCGCATGATCAGGCGGGTCTGGCCGCAAGGCCGGCGATGATCATCCGGGTCACCCGCTCGGGATAATCGGGCGGGGCGACCTCCATGCTGAACAGCGCGCGGTACAGCGACGTGCCGACGACCATGTCGAACAGCGTGTCGGCGCAGCAGCCGGGCGCGATCAGCCCGGCGGCCTTGCCCCGATCGACGATCGCGCGGAAGGCGGCGCGCGCGTCGATCTCGGCGCGTGCCTGCAAGTCGCGCTGCAGCGCCTGGTCGCCCTGTGTATCGGCGATCACCCCGACCGCCGCCGCGCCGATATCGGGCTGGCGATAGCGGTCGAACACCTGATGGACGAGCGCCAATATCTGCGCCTCCAGCCCCTGGGAATCGATGATCACGGGGAAATGCTCGTCGCCGCCGCTCGATATCTCGTTCGCCAGATGGGCGCGGGTCGGCCAGCGCCGATAGATCATCGAGCGGGGAATCTCGGTCATCTGCGAGATGGTGTCGAAGGCGAGCGCGCGGTAGCCGCCCTCGGCGAGCAGGCTGCGCGCGGCGTCGATGATCTTCCGGTCGATCTCCGCATCGCGGGGCCGTCCCCGGCCGCGCACGGCCCCCTTGTCCTCGGTCATCCGGTCACGGTCGCACGGCGATGCGCGGCAAGTCCAGCAGCGTGACGCGACCCGCTTGCTTTTTTCGGGACACTCTGTACCTTTTATTGGAAGCGACCGCGAAGACTCGCGGCGGTCCGGGAGAAGATGCGATGTTGGATCTGGTCATCCGCAATGGCCTTGTCTGTGATGGCAGCGGTGCGCCCGCCTATCGCGGCAGTGTCGGAATCCGCGACGGACGGATCGTCGCCGTCGGTGAAGTCGACGGCCTCGCCAGGGAATTGATCGACGCCGGCGGCCTCGTCATCGCTCCCGGCTTCATCGATCCGCACACCCATTATGATGCGCAGCTCGTCTGGGACGGGCAGGCGCAGCCCTCGCTCGAACATGGCGTGACGACGATCATGCCGGGCAATTGCTCGCTCAGCCTCGCCCCGCTCAGGGCCGAGCATCGCGACATGCTCGGCGCGACCTTCCGCAAGATCGAGGAGATGCCGAAGAACGCGTTCGACGCCGGGCTGACCTGGACGTGGGAAAGCTTCGCCGACTATCTCGCCGCGATCGGCCCCGGCCTCGGCATCAACGTCGCGCCGCTGGTCGGGCACAGCCTGATCCGCCTGTGGGTGATGGGCCTCGACGCGCGTTCGCGCGCCGCCACCGATACCGAGATCGCGCAGATGCAGGCGCTGCTCGCCGAATGCCTCGATGCCGGCGCGGTCGGGATGAGCGGCTCCTGGGTCGATATCGATCATGAAAATCTGCCGGTGCCCGCGCGGCTGGCCGAGCCGAAGGAGCTCGACGCGCTGTGCGCGACGCTCGGCGAAAAGGGCGGCATCCTCCAGATGGTCCCCGAGTTCTGGGATGCCGACATGCTGTGCGCGCGGATCGACCTGTTGTCGGACCTGTCGCGCAAGCACGGCATATCGACCACCTTCTCGCCGCTGTTCGACAGCAACGCCTCGCCCGAACTGGTCGGTATCGCGCTCGATCGCATCCGTCTCCAGACCGCGCATGGCGCACGGGTGGTGCCGCAGATGCAGACCCGGCCGATCGACCTGTCCTTCGATCTCGGCGCGCCGATGTCGACCTTCGCGACCCTGCCGGGCTGGTGGGCGATGACCATGCTCCCACGGGACGAGAAACTGGCGCTGCTCCGCGATCCCGAAAAGCGGCAGGCGCTGGCCGGGGAGATGGACAGCTTCTACATGCCGATCGGCCTGCAGATCGATTTCGCCGACGCCTATGTGAAGCGGATGGGCACGCCCGATCCGGCGCTGATGGGACGGCGGGTCGGCGATCTCGCCGCCGAGCGCGGTTGCCATATCGCCGAGGTGATCATCGACATCGCGCTCGCCGACGATCTCGCCACGTCCTTCGGCCTCGATGCGATCGGGCATAATGACGACGCCAAGATCGCGAAGATGCTGGCCGATCCGCTGATTGGCATCGGCGCGGGCGACGGCGGCGCGCATGTCACCAATTTCGCGACTTACGGCGACACCGGCTATCTGTTCAGCCGCTATGTCCGGGGCTTTTCCGCGATGCCGCTGGAAACCGCGGTGCGCAAGCTGACGCATGACGTGGCGCAGGTCTGGGGCCTGCGCGAGCGCGGGCTGCTGCGGCCCGGCTATGCCGCCGACATCGTGCTGTTCGATCCTGAGACGATCGACCGCGGCCCCGAGATCGCGGTCGAGGATCTGCCCGCGCCGGGCTTCCGCTACATCCGCCGCGCGAGCGGCATTGACCGCGTCTTCGTCAACGGCGTGCAGGCCTATAGCCGCAGCGCAGGCTATGCCGCCGCGCGAACCGGCCAGATCACCGAAAGGCAGATGGCATGAGCACCGCACTTCCCCCGCGCCGCCGCTTCATCCAGCCCGAGAGCGGCGACGACTGGCCGCGCATCGCCGCGCGGGTGATGCCCGACGTGCCGGTCGAGGCCGCGATCGAGCAGCTCAAGAGCTGGAACCTCTTCCTCGTCTTCCGTCCGGTCAGCGTGATCACGCCGTCCGACATATTGTTCATCGAGCCGCCGGCGGCGCCTGCCGGGCAAGCTGCCGGGACGTGAGCGACGACGCGGCGATCGAAGCGCTGCGCCTGACCCCGACGCATGACGGGGAAGCCGCGCTGGTGATCACCCTGCGCTTCGCCAATGGCGGGCGTTCGAAGGTGCAGATCGATGCCGACGGGATGCGCCGGGTGATGGCGCGGGCCGGTGTGGACAATGCGCTCGACCTGGTCGGGCGAAGCTGGGCGGTCCTCGACGTCGGGGAGCCCGCCTTCATGACAGGCATGAACGGAAAGGACGGGGCATGAACGAACAGACCAAGCTGGCGGCGGACGAGGCCGCCTATCTGATGGGCGCGGCCGAGCCCGCGACGTCGAGCGTGCTGATCAGCAATTCCAAGTTCCTCAACAGTCCGCTGTTCCGAGACGTCTATGCCCAGATGGGGCTGAAGCGCGACGGCAACGACCTGCCCGATGCCTATCTGATCCCGACCCTGTCGCGGGCGATGGGCGAGGTCACCGATCCGATGCGGACGATGGAACTGCTGGCGGCCGAGCGCGAGCGCCTTCCCGAGTTCGCCGCCTGGCTCGACGAGCGCTTCGTCTCCGACTTCACCGCCGAACAGGTCGAGCATTGCGCCGAGGGGACGCTGGGCGCGCGCATCCACGCCTTCATCGCCAAGAGCGGCTACCAGATCGACTTCCTGTTCAAGGATGCGCCGCGCAACGATTATGAGTTCCTGCTCAAGCGCCGCGCGCAGAACCACGACATCGAGCATATGGTCACCGGCCTGTGCCCGAGCCAGGTCGGCGAGATCGCACTGATCGTCGCCAACACGATCGCCAACGCCAATTATTTCTCGGCCGATTTCGCGCACGACCTGAACCTCTACGGCACGGTGCTGATGTCGACCTCGCTCAGCCGGTCGGGTCTGCATTATCCCAAGACGCTGCCGTCGCTGCTCGAAGGATTCAGCCGCGGCTATCAGCTCGGCGCGAAGCAGAAGAAGCCGCTGTTCATGGTCCGCTGGGAGGATCATCTCGATCGCCCGCTGGCCGATATCCGCGCCGAGTTCGGCTTCGAGGACGGCCCCGAGCCCGGCTATTGGGACTGGATCTTCAACGAGTTCAAAGGGTGAGATTCTGGGGCGGACCCGCACCGACGGAGAGGAGAAGGCGATGACGACGACGACGGCCCTGAAGGGCCCCGAGGGTTTCTGCCGCAGCTATGGGCAGGCGATGCTGGACAAGGATGGCAGCGCGATCGCGGGCCATTATCTCTTCCCCTACATCTCCTTCACCCTGGGCCATGTCCACACGTTCGAGGACCGGGCGACGGCCGATGCCGCCTGCAGCGACCAGGTCGCCCGATTCGACCGCGCCGGGGTCGGCACCGATATCCGGCTCACGAACTTCCGGGTCGAGCAGGTCTCGCCCGATGCCGCGCTCTGCCATGTCACCTGGGAAGTGTTCCCGGTGAACGGCACTCCCGGCTGGTCGTGGACCAACGTCTATGGCTATCGCCGCCGCGGCGACGAGGAGGGGTTCGAGTTCAACATCTCGGACCAGGAGATCGGCAAGCTGCTCGAGCGTTTCCCGAACTTCTACAGCCTGTAGCGATCAGGCCGATCGCAGGATGAGGTCGGCGGCTTTCTCGCCGATCATCATCACCGGGGCGTTGGTGTTGCCGCTGGGCACCGTCGGCATGATCGATGCGTCGGCGATCCTCAGCCCGGCGATGCCGTGGACGGCCAGCGTCTCGTCGACGACGGCGTGGCTGTCGCGGCCCATCCGGCAACTGCCCGCGCCATGATAATCGGGCTCGGCGGTCCAGCGCAGGAAACGGTCGAGGTCGTCGTCGCCGGTCGCGCCGGGGCCCGGGGCCAGTTCCTCGCCGCGCACGTCGTCGAAGGCGCGTTGGGCGATGATCGCGCGGGCGATGCGCACGCCGGCGCGGGTGCGGCGCAGGTCCACCTCCTCGGCGAAATAGCGCGCGTCGATGATCGGCGGATCGGCCGGCGATGCCGATCGCAGGCAGATGAAGCCCCGGCTCGCGGGCTTGGTCATGCAGATGCGGGTCATGAAGCCGTGCTGCCGCACCAGTCCTTCCGAGGCGCGCACCATGATCGGGATGAAACCGAGCTTCAGGTCGGGGCCGATGTCCGGGCCTTCGCCCGAGCGGAACACGCCGACCGCCTCCAGCGGCGGTTCGGCCAGCGCCCCTTTCCCCCGAAACACATAGCGCAAGCCCTCGACCATCGCCGATCCCGGCGAGAAATAGCGATAGGCGGAGCCCTCGCCATGGGTGCCGACGAGCACCGACGCCCCGACATGGTCGTGATAATTGGCGCCGACGCCGGGCAGATCGACCGCGGTGGCGATGCCGAACGCCTTGAGCTGGGCGGCGGGGCCGATGCCCGACAGCATCAGCAGTTGCGGCGACTGGATCGCCCCGGCGGCCAGGATCACCTCGCGATCGGCATGGACCCGCTCCTCGCGTCCGTGCCGCAGATAGGCCACGCCCTGCGCGCGCCCCTGTTCGATCAGGATCCGCGAGGCGAGGGCATGGGTGCGGATCGTCAGATTGGGCCGCCGCCGCGCGGTGCGGAGATAAGCGACGGCGGCGCTCGCCCTGCGCCCGCTTGCGCAGGTCCAGTCGGACGGCCCCACGCCCAAGCGCTCCTGGCCGTTGATGTCTTCGTTGAACCGGTGGCCTGCCTGCATCGCGGCATCGATCCAGCGCCGCGCCAGCGGGTTGGCGATCGGCGCGCGCGAAACCCGCACCGGGCCGGCGGTGCCGTGATAGGGGGCGCCCGCGGTGACATGCCCTTCGGATTTCAAAAAATAGGGCAGGACGTCGTCATAGGCCCAGCCGGGCGCACCGTTGGCCGCCCAGCCGTCATAATCGGCGGCCTCGCCCCGGCAATAGAGCATGCCGTTGATCGCGCTCGTCCCGCCCAGCGTCCGGCCGCGCACCTCGCCGAGCACCCGGCCGTCGAGCCCGTCCTGGGGGGCGGTGGCGTAGGTCCAGCGCGACCGCTGCCCGCCGACCGGCAGGAAGGCGGCGGCGGGGATATGGAGGAGCGGGCTCCAATCGCGCCCGCCCGCCTCCAGCAGCAGGACGCGCAGCTCGGGCCGTTCGGACAGGCGCGCGGCGAGTACGCAGCCCGCCGATCCCCCGCCCACCACGACATAGTCATAGCCTTCGATCTGCCGCGCCATCGCCCGCCCTCCGCTGCCGGGCGTCAGTCTGCAGCCTCCAGGCCCATCGCCTTGCGCCACTGGTCGCGGATTTCGAGATAGGCGGACGGGCTGTAGATATCCTCCTCGAACGAGAATTTGCCGTCGCCTGCGTAGATGCACATCGTGATGCATGGGAACTGGAAGCGATAATCGTCGATCGGGCCGGGATTGCGCCATTCGTCATAGGGGACGGCGCTGCCCTCGGGATTGGGCCAGCGGTTCCAGTTATAGTTGATCAGCAGATTGCCCTGGATGACGTGCCAGCCGGGGATGAAGCGCATCTCGGGCTGGGTTTCCATCAGAGGAATCATCCAGTCGGCGATCTCCCTGACGCTGCGCACGGTGCCGAAATGATGGTCGATATAGACGCAGGGGTCGGTGAACAGCTCGGCATAATAGCCCCAGTCGTTGATGTTTGCGCGGTGGACATAATCCTGGAAGGCCGCCTCGACCTCCGCTTCGGGGAAGATATGCGTCGTGTGGCGGATCGCTTCCCACGCCTTGGCCGCCGTCGTCGCGCCGGCATAGGCGATCTTGCCCAGATTCCCGTCGTTGCTCATCGCAGACCCTCTCCAATATCGTCGGACCCTGTCGGTCCCTGGAGCGGTGATAGAGGGCCGGCGCGGCGCGGAAGATGGCCGAAATGGTGAAAGACCGGAGCAAGACCGGGCGCGTTGCTCCGATCGCTAGACCAGTTCGCGGCGGAAGGCGCTGGGCGACTTGCCGGTCCATTGCTGGAAGGCGCGCCGGAAGGCGTTGGCGTCGCTGAAGTTCGAGATTTCGGCGATGCGGTCGATCGTCAGTTCGGGTCTGCGCAGGAAGTCGGTCGCCAGGTTGAGCTGGCAGCGCTGGCGGATGCGCGAGAAGCCGGTGCCTTCCTCCGCCAGCCGGCGGCGCAGGGTCCAGCTCGACACGCCGAAGTCGCGCGCGACCTGTTCCGCGCCCGGCAGCTGATGCTCGGCGGCGTGCGCGTTCATCATCAGCGCATAGACCTGGTCGGACAGCGAGCGGGTGCGATCGCGGCCCAGCATCATGTCATAGGGGAAGGTTTCGAGCAGGGTGCGCATGTCGGCGGTGGTGCGGACGACTGGGGCCGACAGGTAGATCGGATCGAACGTCATGATGTTGTCAGGCCGGCCGAACCGTACCGGACAGCTGAACAGCCCCAGTCCGAACTCGGTCGGCACGCTCGCCGGATAGGAGAATTCGACACGGTCGAGGTCGAGCGACCGGCCGATCAGCCAGCCGAACAGCAGTTGCAGGACCGACATGCCGAACGCGTCGATCATGAACGACGCATCGGTCGGGCCGCGCCGGCGCGGTTGGATGAACAGGGTGACCGCCTGGTCGCCGATGTCGCTCCGGAAGGATCCCAATGCGCCGTTGAACATGTCGAAGAAGCTCGACGTCGTCGTCACCACCTCGCGCAGATCGGCGCAGGCGATCAGGCAGCGGCACAGGAGCAGGAATTGCTCCTCGGTCATCTGCGGCCCTTGCGATTGCAGGAGATAGGCGCGGAAGCGGGCATTGCAGGCGCGGTTGGCGGCGATGAAGGCGTCCAGCCCGATCTCGCGCACCCGGCCGGCCTTGAGCGCGGCGAAGCTGTGCGCGACGCCGATCTCTTCCAACAGCAGGTCGGGTTCGCCGGAGATCTGGGAGACGCAGTCGAGCATGGCGACGATCATGCTTGTCGGCGTGGCTCCCCCGGTCACGGGCACGACATGCTTATGTCGCGACATCGGCCTCTCTCCCAGCTCTGCGTTTCGCATGTGCTGGGCGGGAGCATAGAACGGCGATGCTTTGCGTTGCAATATGGATGCGGTCATCGGATCGCACCATGCTCCATCAGAACCGGATTCCGAACGTCGCGCCGAAGGTGCGCGGATCGGGATAGAAGGCTAGGGTCATGCCGCCGAAGCTGGGCCCGAAGTCGATGAAATTGCTCGGGCTGTCCTCGCGGAACAGGTTGCGCGCCCACAGCGAGAACTCCCCCTTCAATCCTCCGAGCGGGATGTCCGCGACCAGCGCCCGGACGTTGACGATGGTCCGCGACGGCGCCTCGGTGTTGCTGGCGATCTGGGTGGTCGATGGCGGCGCGCTCAGCGCATAGGGATAGGTGAAATAGGCATCGACGAAGCTCAGGTCGCTCAGCAGGTTGAAGCGGCCCCAGTCGCCCTCGGCAACCTTCCAGTCGGTCGAGATCGAGGCGGTGTAGCGCGGTGCGTGCGGGAAGGCGCGGTTGTTCGAAACGTCCACGCCCGCATCGATGAAGCGCTTATATTTGGCATCGAGCAGCGCGAAGGAGCCGCTGACGTTGAAGGCCGGTGACGGCTGGGCGGTGAACTCCAGCTCGATACCGCGGATCCGCGAGGAGGCGGCATTGAGCACCGAGAGCGACAGCGCGCCGGTGCCGCGGAAGGCCGACAGCTGGATGTCGCGATGCTCGTCCCAGAAGGCCGCGACGTTGAACAGGAGGCGGTTGTCCAGCAGCCGGCTTTTCAGGCCGACTTCGTAGCTGTCGACCTTTTCGGGCCGATAGGGTTCGCACAGCTCGATCGCGCCGGTGGGGCAGGCCGGGGTGGGGGCCGCCAGCTCGGTGGTTTCCCCGTTGAACCCGCCCGATTTGAAGCCGCGGGCGTAGCGGGCGTAGATGTTGACCGCTTCGGTGAGGTCGAAGCGCACCGACGCCGCCGGGCTGAAGCTGTTGTAGACCGCATCGGGCACGTCGCCATAGGCGATGTCGAGGATGGTGACGGCGGCGGGCGATCCCGGACCGCTGACGAGCAGGCGGCTGACATCCTTGCGCTCATGATTGTAGCGGATGCCGCCGCTCAGGACGACGCGGTCGGTCAGGTCGAAATCGGCCTGGGCATAGGCGGCGAGCGCCTTGGTGTGCTGGCCGTAATCGGCCTGGAAGGTGGTGGCCCCGGCGAAAAAGGATTGCGGGCCGAGCGTCTCGCCCTTGTCTTTGAAATAATAGCCGCCGACGACATATTTGAGGCGGCCGTCGGCGAGGTCGCCGGTCAGCTGCAGCTCCTGGCTGAACGAATGGTAGCGCGTGTCGCGCTGGGTCGCGCCGACCGGAAGCGGGGTTCCGTCGAGATCGAGCGCATCGCCGAAACGCATCTTGCGATAGGCGCTGATCGACTTGAGCTGGGCTGCGCCGAGATCCCAGTCGACGGTGAGCGAATGGCCCTGGGTGCGCAGCCGTTCGTAGAGCAGGTCGGCGTCGAGGCTCACCGTGCTCTGGCGGGTGTCGCGGGCGTAGAGATCGAGCGGGAAGAAGGCGCCGGCGAAGGGATAGCCCGGCGAGGCGGGATCGAAGATGTCCTGGGGCAGTCCGTTGCGGTTGAAGCCGTAGAGCTGCGCGAAATCGGGGCGCTGACGGTAGCGGCTATAATCATAGGCATAGTCGATCGTGAGGCTGTCGGTCGGCCGCGCGCGGACCTGCGCGAACAGGCTGCGGCTGTCGAGGTCGCTGGTGTCCTTTACCGAATTGGGGCGGGCGAGGAAGGCCTGCGGATAGGGATTGGGGACGATGTCGATGAAGCCGTCGCGCTTCTGCATCTGGCCCGACAGCTTGACCGAGAAGATGCCGAAGGCGGGCAGGTCGAGCTTTCCCTTCACGCGGCGCATGTTGTAATTGCCGTAGCTCGCCTCGACCGATCCGCCGAACTCGCCCGAGGGTTTACGCGTCACCAGGTTGATCGCGCCGGCCAGGGTGTTGCGGCCGTAGAGCGTGCCCTGCGGGCCGCGCAGCACCTCGACCCGCTCAAGATCGGCGACGTCGAAGATCGAACCCTGCGCCTTGGCGATATAGACCCCGTCGACATAGAGGCCGACGGCGGGCTCGAACAGCACCGAGGGATTGACGGTGACCGATCCGCGCATCGCGATCTGCGACACCGTCTTGTTGGTCGGTGCCCGTTCGATCTTCACATTGGGGGCGATCGTGCCGATCTGGTCGATCGAGTTGATGTCGCGGCTCTGGAGATATTTGGCGCCGATCGCCGATATCGCGATCGGCACGTCCTGCAGCTTCTCCTCGCGCTTCTGCGCGGTGACGACGATGTCGCCCAGCCCGACCGCGTCGCCCGCGGCATCCGTATCAGCGCCGATCGACTGCGCCGCGACCGGCATGGCGCAGGCCGCGATGCAGACCGTCCCCATCAGCCCGACGACAAGATTGCTGCGCATCATATGATCCCCTCCAGACCATGCCCCCGATCTGGCGGGGTGCAGGTTCTTCCCATTTCTCTCTGTGTCTTAGACGAGGTCGAGGGTGCGCGAACCAGACGAGATTTTGCAAAAGCCATCACCACAATCGCAACGGTGATACCGTGCCGATCAACGCGATTGCGCGGCGGACGGCCCGCCGTCAGAACGGTCCGGCCCCTTGTGGGAGAGGAGAGAAAGATGAGCTATTCGAGAGACGAGGTCGACGCGACCATGGTGCGGCTGCGCGACGCCTTCGTCGAGGCCGAGCGGCGCAACAGCTGGTCGTGGCTGGCCGACGAATTCTACCATGAAGATTGCGTCTACACCTGCCCCTATGGCGGGGCGATGCCGGTCCGCGCCGAGGGGCGCGAGGCGATCCGGCGCACCCATTATGGCCGCGACATGGACGTCGGGTCGGGCTGGGAAGGCTGGAGCTTTCCGATCCTCGACTGGACGATCAACGACGACCGCATCATCAGCCACTGGGTCAATCGCGGCCCCGGCACACGCCCCGACGGCACCTATTTCGAGACGCATGGCGTATCGCTGATCAGCTATGGCGGCGACGGCAAATTCTCGAGCCAGTTCGACCTGTTCGACATCGCCCACCAGATGCAGCTGTGCGATGAACTCGACGAAGCGGGCCTGCTGGCCGAACCGCTCAAGCGCGAATGGGTGATCCCGATGAAGGCGCGCCTCGTCGCGATGCTGACCGCCCGCGACTGAGGCTCACTTCTTTCCGGCGGCCTTGGGCGAGGGCGTCCCGATCGCGCGGATCAGGTCGTACCAATGGTCGAGGTCGGCGTGGAACGCCTCGATCAGGATTCGCTCGTCGGCGCCGTGCGCACGCATGTCGTCCGGATCGACGCGCCACAGGCCATCGACGCCATAGGTCGGGATGCCGTTGGCGCGCAGCCGCCCGCCATCGGTGGCACCCGGGGTCATCTCGGGGATGACCGGCACGCCGGGGTGCCGGGCGTGGACGGCCTTGGTGTAGGCGTCGACGATCTCGCGGGTCAGTGGCGAGGGCAGGGTGCCGTCGCCGAACTTGTTGAGCATCGCGACCTGCACGTCGGGACCGGCAACCTTCGCCAGTTCGACCTGCACCTGTTCGGGAGCTACGCCCGGAAAGATGCGGCAGTTGATCGTCGCAGTCGCGGTCTGCGCCAGGGCGTTCTCGGCATGGCCGCCGTTCAGCAAGGTGGCGACGCAGGTGGTGCGGATCATGCCGATCTCGCCTTCGCTCGCCTCGATAACGTCGGCGGCGGCGATGTCGTTCGCATTCCCGGCGAAGGCGCGCATCGCGGCGGCGAGCGGCGCGGGGCGCGTGCCGGCGGCGTTTTCGAGATAGGCCTTCACCGTCTCGTTGAGCATCGGCGTGAAGCGATAGGCTGCGAGCCGGTCGAGCGACTGCGCCAGCGCATAGATCGCATTGTCGGGGCGCGGCCGCGACGAATGGCCGCCGCGGTTGCGCGCGGTGAAGGTGTAGCTGGCATAGGTTTTTTCGGAGGTCTGCAACCGGAAGCCCAGCGCCTTGCCCGAGCGGTCGATCGATCCGCCGCCGCCGTCGGCATTGAGCGCGATCACCGCATTGTGCAGCGACCGCCACTCGCCGACGATCTTCGCCGCGCCTTCGCCGATATCCTCCTCGTCGCCGGTCGCGAACAGGATGATGTCGCGATCGAGCGGCACGCGATCGGCGCGCAGCCGCATCAGCGCGATCGCCTGCGACACGAGGCCGCCCTTCATGTCGCCGGTGCCGCGGCCATAATAATAGCGGCCTTCGGTCGTCAGCGTGAAGGGATCGCGCGTCCAGTCCGTGCGCAGCGCCTCGACCACGTCCATATGGCCGAGCAGCAGCACCGCGCCGCGCTTCGGCTTGGCCGCACGCAGGCGGACCATCAGTGCGGCGGTCTTGTCATAGGGGAGGACGCGGACGTCGTCGGCCGCGAAGCCCGCCTTCAGGAACTCCTGTGCAAGAAGCTCGGCCACCGGCCGGGCGCCGACCTTTCCATCGACCGATGGAATGGCGACGGCCCCGGCGAGCAGCCGGTCCCCGCGCGCCTGCCAGGATTCGGCCGGCGCCGCGCCGGCGGCGGTGGCGGTGAGCACCGCCGCCAGTGCGATCAGGGTGCGCATGATCAGAACGCGACCCGTGCGCGGGCGTACAGATAGCGGCCGTTCGTGCCGATCGGCGACAGCACGTCATAAGCGAGGTTGCCCGCGCCGTTGATGTCGCCGATCGACTGGTCGGGATAATTGTCGAACAGATTGTTCGCGCCGACGCTGAGCGTCAGGCCCCGGACGAAGGTGTAGGAGACCTCGGTGTCGAGCTGCCATTCGGCGCCGAAGCGCTGCCGCGGGGCGAAGCCGCCGCCGAAGTCGAACATGCGGACGACCGATCCGTTGCGGATGCCGCGGACCAGCGCCGAGAACGGCCCCTGCGCCCAGTCGGCCGACAGGATCACCTTGTCGCGCGGGGCTGCATCGACCAGCGTGTTGGTCTCCTCCAGCCCGATCAGATTGCCGGGAATGCCGTTGGCGGCGAGCTGCGGCGGCGGCGCGTCGACGCTGCGGATGCTGCTCTTGGCGTAGCTGTAGCTGGCCGACAGGCCGATCTTCGATTCCCCGACCGTGAAACGGTAATCGGCGACCGCCTCGACACCCCGGGTCTTCAGGTCGACCGCGTTGGTGAAGAAGTTGATCGCGTCATAGGTGCCCAGGCCCAGCGCGGCGCGCTGCGCCGCCGACAGGCCGGTCAGGTCGAAGCGCTCGGACAGGGTGATGCGGTTGTCGATCAGGATGCGGAAGGCGTCGATCGACAGGTGCAGCCCCTCGATCGGCGAGGCGGTGATGCCGGCCGACAGGTTGAAGCTCTTCTCCGGCTTCAGCTTCTCGGCGCCCAGCGCCTGCGCGACCGCGCTTTCCACCGGCAGGGTGGAGACGCGGCGCAGCTGGCCGCCCGCGCCGAAGTTGAGCGAGGTGGCCGAGGCGCCGCGCTGGGCGAGGCCCGGGGCGCGGAAGCTGTTCGACACCGAACCGCGCAGCGCGAAGCCGTCGACGAATTCCCAGCGCAGCGCCGCCTTGCCGGCGACGCTGGTGCCGGCGTCCGAATAATGTTCGACGCGGCCGGCGACATCGGCCGATACCGTCGGCGCCAGCTTGGTCGAGAACTCGATATAGCCGGCGACGACGTCGCGGTTCAGCTTGCGGGCGTCGTCGGGGGTCAGGCCCGGTCCGGCCTGCGCGCCGGGCTGCAGGCCGAGCGATCCTGCCAGCGGGCCTACGACGTAGGACGCGAGATCGCCCGCGCTCGAGCGCCAGGTCTCGCGGCGATATTCGGCGCCGACCGAGACGGTCAGCGGTGCCGCCAGGCCGAACTCATAATCGCGCGAGAGATCGAGATTGGCGACGAGCTGGTCCGAGCGGACCTTCGACAGCAGGAAGCTGTTCGGGCTGTCCGCGCCGAGCGAATAGTTGACCGAGTCGCGCAGCCGGTAGCTGATCCAGTTGCGGCCATAGGTGAGGCTGGCGTCGGTGCGCCAGTCGCCCAGATTGCCCTTCACGCCGGCGGTGACGGAAATGTCGCGGTTGCGCACGACGCTCTTCGGCCGGAAGCCGCCGGTGCCGTTGGGCTGCGCGGGCGGCAGATAATCATTGCCGTTGCCGTCGACGATCACCGGCCAGCGGAAGAAGTTCGCACCGACCGACTTGCGGGCATGGGCGACGCCGAAGCTGTAGAAGGTCAGGTCGCCGCCGACGGGCGTTTCGGCATTGTACCAGAGGTGGCCGCTGTCGACGCGCGGATCGCCGACCTTGAACAGCTGCTGCCCGAAAAACTGGTCGTTGCGGGGATCGGTGTAGCTGCCGTTCGACAGGAACTGGCCGCCCTGGTCGTAACCGGCGCGGTTGGTGCCCTGCTGATGGGTATAGTCGCCACCGACGGTGAGGAAGCCGCCGTCACCGAGCGTGGTGCCCAGCTTGAGCGCGCCGGAGATGTTGCGGCCGTCGCGGACAGTCTTGTCGAGCGCGCCGGGCTTGGTGACGTTCTGTCCATAGGTCAGGTCGGCGACCACGCCATGGTCCATCCGGTCGAGGCCGATGTTGATCACGCCGGCGACCGCATCCGATCCATATTGTGCGGCGGCACCGTCGCGCAGCACTTCGAGGCGGCCGACGCCGTTGATCGGGAGGGTGTTGATGTCGACCGGCGCAGTGCCCTTGCCGACCTTGGTGTCGAGCGCCGGGGTCGAGGTGGTGTGATAGCGCTTGCCGTTGACGAGGACGAGGACCTGGTCGGGCGAGAGGCCGCGCAACTGGGCGGCGCGCACCGTGTCGCCGACGCCCGAATTGGACTGGCGCGGGAAGTTGAAGGCCGGAACCAGCGTCCCGATCGACTGGGCGAGTTCGCCGGTCGCGCCCGCCTGGCGGATCGCGTCGCCGCGGATCACGTCGACCGGCACCGGGCTGTCGAGCACGGTGCGATTCGGGGCGCGGCTGCCGATGACGGTGATCTCGGGATCGACCGAAACATCGGTGCTTTGCGCGAAAGCGCCGCTGCCGGCGAACAGGATGGCCCCCGTCGCGATGCCGCCAAGAAGCTGAAACCTCTGGTTTTTCATGGAATGTGCCCCTGCATTGTATCTATTGCGGTCGCGATACCCGACCTGCCCGGTAGAGTTTAGGAATGAATGCTATTGCGGACGTAATAAAAACTTCCGGCGATTTTCACAAAGCCCGCGACACGGCCGGGGCGACAGTGCAGACGGGGCCATCATGACCCCCGGAACGGCAGGCGAAGCAGTGCGACCCATTATCGGCCCATGGCAGGCGTCTTCGGTTGTGGTCGGCATGGTGGTGGGGGCCGGGATATTCCGCTCCGCCTCGGTGGTCGGTGCGACGCTCGGCTCCCCGACCGCCGTCTATGTCGCCTGGTTGATCGGCGGCATCGTCGCGCTGATCGGCGCGCTCTGCTATGCCGAACTGAGTTCGGCCTTCCCCCATCCGGGCGGCGACTATCGCTTCCTGAAGGAAGCTTATGGCGAGACGATCGCCTTCCTGTTCGCCTGGTCCCGCTTCGCGGTGATCTTCACCGCCTCTGCGGCGATGCTGGCCTTCGTCGGCACCGATTATCTCAACGAACTCGTCCCGATGAGCTCGAACATGCGCGCCGCCGTGGCGGCGATGATGGTGGTGACGCTCGCGCTGATAAACCTGCGCGGGCTGAAGACCAGCGCGCGCAGCGAGGTCACCTTCGTGGCGCTCGACGTCATCGCGCTCCTCGCACTGGGCGGGGCGGCGCTGTGGCTGGTTTTCCAGGGCGGTGCGCCTGTCGACGCCACCGTCCCGGCCGTCAGTGCGACCGGCGGGTTCGGGGTCGCGATGGTCTATGTGATGTTGGCCTATGGCGGCTTCAACGATGCCGCGACCCTGTCGTCGGAAGTGCGCCATCCGCGCGACATGACCCGCGCGCTGGTCGGCGGCATGGCGGCGGTGACCGTGCTCTACCTGATCGCCAACTGGTCCTATCTGCGCGTGCTCGGGCCCAACGGCCTGGCGACGAGCGGCGCGCCGGCCGCGGCGGTCATGCACGCCGTCTTCGGCGACGTCGGCCGGACGATCATGGTCGGCGCGGTCGGCGTCGCTTCGATCGCGGTGCTGAACGCGCTTCTGATCGTCGGCGGCCGCACCCTCTATGCCGCGTCGGCCGATCTTCCCGGACTGGAGCGGCTGGCGACCTGGGACGAGTCGCGCGGCGTGCCGCGCGCCGCGATCATCCTCCAGACCGTCATCACCCTCGCGCTGATCGTCTGGGGCGCGCTGACCCCGACCGGCTTCGCGACGATGGTCGACTATATGTCGCCGGTCTACTGGCTGTTCCTGGCGCTGAGCGCGCTGGCCCTGCCGCTGCTGCGCCGCAAGCGCCCCGATGCCGTGCGGCCCTATCGCGTCCCGCTGGGACCATTGCTCCCGCTCACCTTCGCGGGCGTGTCGATCTACATCCTGTGGGCAAGCGTTCTGTATGTCGGCTGGATCGGCACCGCGATCAGCTTCGGCACACTGGTCGTCGGTCTGCTGGTGCGCGCGGCGCTGCGCGGCTTTGCGGGACGCGGCGGCGCGACCAGGACGCGGTGAGCGCTCCGGGCGGCTGCGACGCGCGACAACGCGGAAAGCATCATCTCCCCGGCTGATTCATCATAGTGTCACGGGACTAGGCTCAACGGGGCCGATCCCTGCCTCCGCCTGCTAGAGCGGCAGATGCAACTCAATGAGGACGACGGCGCGCGACCCGGATGCCAGACAAGCGCGACATTGTGGCCCAATGGGTGGCGCGGGAGATCCTGCCGCAGGAAGGCCGGGTGCGTGCCTGGCTGTTCCGCCAATGGCGCGGCGCGGTCGATGCCGACGACATCATCCAGGAAGCCTATTGCCGGCTGTCGGGATTGGCCTCGGTCGATCATATCGAGAATCCGCTCGCCTATTTCCGCAGGACCGCCCACGCCGCCGCCGTCGACCTGCTGCGGCAGACCGCCGAAAAAAATATCGTCTCGGTGACGGAAAGCGACTGGTTCGACGTCCTTGATGAGAGTCCCTCCGCCGACAGGGCCGTGGAGGCCGCGCAGGAGCTGCGCCGGATCGACGCTCTGCTCGCGACGCTGTCCGACACCTGCCGGCGCGTAATCGAGCTGCGGCGGATCGAAGGCCTGTCGCAGCGGGAGACGGCCGAGCGGCTTGGGGTGACTGAGAATATCGTCGAGAACAACATCGTACGCGGCATAAGACGAGTGCTGGCCATGATGGCCGATCAGGACGTCGACCCCGGGGAGGATGCGGAAAAGCAAGAGGTAGCGCGGATTGGCAAGCTCCGTTCCCAGTGACAACATCGACGAGCAGGCGGCCCGCTGGGCGGCTCGTGCGGCCTATGGCGACATGCCATCGGCGCTGGCGCGCGCGTTCGACGCATGGATGGCGGCGGATCGTCGTCACCGTGGCGCCTATCTGCGCGCGCGGGCGGGGCTCTATGCGGCCGAAGACGCCGTCCTCGCGAAGCGCGGCGTATCGCCATCGGCCGTCTTGCTTGCCGGAAATGACGATGCAGCAATGCCCGGCACGGGGATACGCCCTCCATGGGGCGGGAAAGCCCGATGGGCTCTCGGCGGCGCCGTTGCGGCATCGCTGCTCGCCGTCGTGGGCATTGGCCTGCCCATGCTCAACCGACCTGGCCCCGGACAGGTTGCAGCCGCCGATCATATCCTGACGCTGTCGGATGGGTCGGCAGCCACGCTGGGGGACGGGGCCAGGATCGAGTTCGCGATGGGCGACGGCGTGCGCAAGGTCGTCCTCGTCCAGGGCGAGGCGACCTTTCACGTCGCCAAGGACCGCGCCCATCCGTTCGTCGTGCAGTCGGGCGACGTCTATGCGCAGGCGACCGGAACCGTCTATTCGGTCCGTCGGATCGGCAAGACCGGCGGCGCGGTACGCGTCGACGAGGGCAGCGTCCTGGTCTGGGGCCGGGACGAACGCGACCAGGCGGTGCTGCTGCATGCCGGCGGCGCGCTCACCCTTGAGCCGGGGCCGCGTCTTCCGGTCGCCGCCGGCCTGGCGCAGCCCACGCCCCCCGCGCCGCCACCGCCCGAGCTGGCGCAGATCTCCCTCGACAACGTCACGATCGCGGCGGCCGCTCTTCGCTTCAATCGGATCAACCGCACCCAGATCGTCATCGCCGATCCGGCGATCGGCGAGGTCCGGGTCGTCGGGCTGTTTCGTGCGAACGATCCGCAGCATTTCGCCGATGCCGCCGCCGCCGTTGCTGGGGGCGAAGTCAGGCAGAGCAAAGACCGCATCGAAATAAAACTGAAATAAAAAAGCCTCGGCAGATTAATATTCCAAGCAGTGAAGGAAAGGTCGTCGAAGTCTGTCCTTAGTGTTGTAAACACAAGCGGGGACTATTCATGATTTCGATGCAGTATCGGGCGACAACGGCGGTCGCCATGGCGGTAAGTGCTTTGTGCTTGCCGTCCGTCGCCCAGGCTCAGATTCGGATATTCGACGTTGCGGCGCAGCCTGCATCGACCGGCGTCAAGGAACTGGCGCGACAGGCGGGCATCCAGATCATCGTCGGCGGCGACGCTGCCGACGGCCGCAGCACCAATCGCGTCCGGGGCAGTCTCGATACGCGCGCGGCGCTCGAGTCGCTCCTTTCCGGCACCGGCCTTTCGATCCGCTCCTTCGACGGACGCACCGCTGTGCTGGGGACCGACGGCGGGGCCGAGCTGGTCGTCACCGGATCGCGGGTCGTGCGCAACGGCTATCAGGCACCGACGCCGCTGACCGTGCTGAGCGGCGAGGAGATCACGCGGTCCGCGCAGGTCAATATCGCCGAGCAGATCAACCGCCTGCCGGCGCTCGCAGGCAGCAACAATCCCCGCAACACCGCCAGCAACATCAGCGGCGGCTTCATGGGCATCAGCACGCTCAACCTCCGCAACCTCGGCGCCACCCGCACCCTGGTGCTGCTCGACAGCCAGCGACTGCCGGCGGCCTCGCTCAACGGCCTGGTCGATGCCAATTCGATCCCCAGCGCCCTGGTGAAGCGGGTCGACATCGTGACCGGCGGCGCTTCGGCCGCCTGGGGCTCGGATGCGGTCGCGGGCGTGGTCAACTTCGTCCTCGACAAGGACTTCACCGGCGTGAAGGGCAGTGTCCAGGGCGGCATCACCACCTATGGGGACGACAAGAACTACCGGGTGTCGCTCAGCGCGGGGACCGGCTTCGCCGATGGCCGTGGCCATCTCCTGATCAGTGCCGAGAACTGGTATAACGAAGGCATCGAAGGCATGCCGCGCAGCTGGTATCGCGGCCGCAAGACACTGTTCAATCCGGGCTACACCGCCACCAACGGCCAGCCCGAATATCTGGTGCGCGACGGGGTCGGCTATACCACGGTGGCTCCCGGCGCGATCGTGACGCGGGGGCCGTTGCGGGGTCTCTATTTCGGCCCGGGCGGCACGCCCGCGCAACTCAATTACGGGTCGACCGTGAACGACCCCTTCATGGTCGGCGGCGACTGGCGCTACACCGACTTCGGCAACGGCCCGCAGAATCTCGATCCCGAAGTCTCGCACAAGAGCATCTTCTCGCGGCTGAGTTACGAGCTGACCGACGACATCGAGCTGTTCGGCGAATTCTCCTATGTCCAGGCGAAGACCAGCACGACCGGTACGCCGATGTTCAACTTCGGCGGCCTGATCATCCAGCGCGACAATGCCTTCCTGCCCGAAGCCGTGCGGCAGCAGATGGTGAGCCTCGGCGAAACATCGCTGAACGTCGGCAGCTGGAACGCGGCGATCGGCGGCATCGTCACCAAGACCCGCCACGATCTCTATCGCTATGCGGTGGGAGCCAAGGGCAGCCTCTCAACCTTCGGCACCGAATGGCGCTGGAACGTCGGCGCCAACCGCAATGTCAGCAAGTTCTTCAATGGCACCACCCTGCCGGTCACCGCCAATTACAACGCTGCGATCGATGCGGTGCGTAACAGCAGCGGCGCGATTGTCTGCCGCTCGACCCTGACCAATCCGGGCAATGGCTGCGTCCCGCTGAACATCCTGGGCACCGGGGTCGCCTCCCCGGCGGCGATCGATTATGTGCTCGGTCATTCCTATCTCAACGCTCAGATCACTCAGGACGTGGTCACGGCGACGGTGCGCGGCGAGCCGCTGTCGACCTGGGCGGGGCCGGTTTCGACCGCATTCGGCCTCGAATATCGCCGCGAGGCGGAGAAGGGGACGAGCGATGCAAGGTCGCTCCGCAACGCCTATTGGGCCGGCAACTACAAGCCGATCCACGGCTCCTATACGGTCAAGGAAGCCTTTTTCGAAGTCGTCGTGCCGCTGGCCGCCGACACCAGCTGGGCGAAGGCGCTGGATCTGAATGCCGCGATCCGGGCGACCGACTACAGCACGTCGGGCGTGGTCACGACCTGGAAGGCGGGGCTGACCTACGCGCCGGTACAGGACATCCGATTTCGCCTGACCCGATCGCGCGACATCCGCGCGGGCAACCTATCCGAGCTATTCCAGGCCGGCCAGACCAACACGACGACGCTGGTCGATCCGTTCAAGAACAACCAGTCCTACACCGTCTTCCAGACGACCGTCGGCAATCCGGTGGTGCGCCCTGAAAAGGCCGACACGATCAACCTGGGCGTGGTGGTCCAGCCGCGCTTCGTGCCGGGCTTCTCGGCATCGGCCGACTATTTCGACATCCAGGTGAAGGATGCGATCGCCACTTTGTCGTCGAGCACGATCATCAACCAGTGCTTCCAGGGCAACGAGGCGCTGTGCGGCCTGATCACCCGGGACTCGGCGGGCTTCATGACCGAAGTGTTCCTCCGGCCGATCAACCTCAGCCGCCAGACGGTGCGCGGGTTGGATTTCGAGGCCGGCTACCGCCTGCCGCTGTCGTCGATCGGCGCATCCTGGGGCGACGCCAGCCTGTCGTTCCGCGGCATGGCGACCCGCTATCTCGAAAGCAGCCTCGACAACGGGATCAATCCCCCGACCTCCAACCTCGGCGAAAATACAGGCACGCCGACCTGGCGCTATCTGGCGGAGATCGTGCTGGACAAGGGGCCGCTGTCGCTGTCCGTCACCGGACGCGGCTTCAGCGACGGCGTGATCGCCAACAGTTTCGTCGAATGCACGACGAGCTGCCCGACCTCGACCAGCCTCAACCGCACCATCGACAACAACCATGTCGACGGGGCCTTCTATGTCGATTTCTCGGCGAGCTACATGCTGAGCGAAGCCGTCAAACTCTACTTCGCGGTCGACAATGTCGCGAACAAGGCACCGGCGCCCTACGCCTCGGCCGGCACGGGGATCGGCAGTGCGCAGATCGGCATCTCGCAGACCTATTATGACGTGATCGGTCGCTCCTTCCGCGCCGGCGTGCGCTTTCAGCTCTGATCGAAAGAGAATTCGATGACGATCGGGACCGCCGCCGCCGCCCTGTTCATGGCGCTGACGCAGCTCGCCAGCGCCGTCGGTCCGGGCGAAGCGGACAGCCGGTGGTCCCGTTGGAATAGCGCCAGTGCCGCGCGGGATGCGATCGTCCTGCCGGTCTGCACCGGACCCTATCAGATGTCCTCGGGCGATCTGAACGGCGATGGTCTGCCCGACCTCGCCATTCCCTGCCGTGGCGAACTGCTCTCGCCGAAGCTGGCGCGGCCGGCGAACGACCAACTGAGCGTCTATCTCAATCCGGGCGCGAAGGGCGGCTGGGTTCGACGCGATTTCCCGGTCGGCTTCGGTCCCTATCATTCCGCGATCGGCGATCTCGACGGCGATGGGCTGCCCGATGTGGTCGTGCCCAACTACCAGTCGAACGACGGCCGCGACCTGGCGATCCTCTACGGTGCGAAGGACCGGACGCGCCTGTTCGAGCCGACCCGCTATCTGGCCTTCGACACGACGGATCTGGTCAATGACTATGGCCTCGATGCCAAAGGCGAGCCGCGTTATTCGACCCCCGGCCTGACATCGGTGGTCATCGCCGATGTGAACGGGGACGGACGGCAGGACATCGTTGCCGTTTCCTATCAATCCAACGTCTTCTATGTGCTGCTGAATGAGGGCAATCGCCGCTTTCGGACGATACGCTATCCGCAGCAATCGGCACCCTATGACCAGATGCTCGGCGGACCGCGCGATATTGCCGCTGCCGATTATGACGGCGACGGCGTGCTCGATCTTGCCTTTTCGATGTACGAATCGAACCTCGTCGAAGTCTGGAAGGGCGATGGGAAAGGCGGCTTTTCGCCCTGGCGGCGAACCCCATCCTTCGGACGCATCCCCTATCATCTGAAGGCTGGCGACCTCGACGGC
Source organism: Pseudomonadota bacterium (assembly GCA_040387595.1). Taxonomy (GTDB): domain Bacteria; phylum Pseudomonadota; class Alphaproteobacteria; order Sphingomonadales; family Sphingomonadaceae; genus Rhizorhabdus. Next base: position 112,287 of record JAZKDN010000012.1, on the reverse strand, counting down.
GATGGGCGGGCCGACATCGTCGTCGGCAATCGCAGCACCAGCGACAATGTGGTGGTGCTGCGCAACGGCAAGGACAGGTTCGTCTATGACGGCTCGTTCGGGTCCGGCACCGCCAAGCGCGGCGAGACGACGGCCGACGAGTACCGCGACGTGATGCTCGCCGATATCGATGGCGACGGCATCCTCGACCTTATCGCCGCCGCGCGGGAATCGGGGAAGCTGGTCTTCTGGCGCGGAACCGGGAAGACCCGCTTCAACCAGGCCTTCGGCGAACGGCGCGTGATCGAGTTTCCCGGCAAGGGGCCGCGCGGCATCGCGATGCTGCCGGGGGCGGTCGCGGTGATCTTCTACACCAGCAGCGAAGTCGCGATCCTCAGGCTGCCGCAGGATTAGCGACCGGCGCCGCACTCTACCGGAACGCCCGGAACAGGGCGAATGGAGCTATGAGGTGCCCGACGCGCTCCGCGACCGATCGGCCGCTTCCGCAAGAGCGGTCAGACGCTTCCCCAGAAGTCCGCGGGAACCTCGAAGCTCCCGTCCTTGTACATGGTCGGCGCGACGGCATCGTCCGACAGGAACCAGGCGCCGTCGAGATCGACGATCGCGCAACTCTGGCCGACGATGAAGGCGGGCGCCATGGCGAGGCTCGAGCCGGCCATGTTGCCGACCATCAGGGAGATGTCGAGCTTGCGCGCCAGGTCGATCATGCGCAGCGCCTCGGTCAGGCCTCCGCACTTGTCGAGCTTGATGTTGACCACGTCGAACAGCTGGTGGTGCCGCTCCAGTTCGACGCTGTCGAGGATGCTTTCATCGGCGGCGACGGGGACCGGGCTGCGCCAGCCGTCGAGCTGGGCTTCCTCGCCGCGCCGGACCGGCTGTTCGAGCAATGACACGCGGGTCTCGACCAGCACCGCGGCGAGCGCATCGAGCTGGTCTGCGGCATAGCCCTGATTGGCGTCGACCCCCAGCCAGATATCTGGCCGGGCCTGACGCACCGCGCGCAACCGCGCGGTATCGGCGTCGAGGTCGCCGTCGAGCTTGAGCTTGAGCGCCTTGACCGGCGGGAAACCGGCGAGGCGATCGAGGATCGTCTCGGGCGTATCGGCCGGGAGCGTGAAGGTGGTGACCAGCGGACGGACAGTGTCGAGCCCGGCGAGCCGCCAGACCGGTTGACCGGCGAGACGCGACTCCAGTTCCCACAGTGCGCAGTCGAGGGCGTTGCGGGCGCCGCCCGGCGGGAGGAGCTGCAACAATTCGGTGCGTCCGGCCCCGCCCTCGATCGCCGCGCGCGCCGTCTCGATTGCGTCCGCCATATGCGCCGGGTCGTCGTGGAGATAATAGACGCCAGCGGCCTCGCCACGGCCGGTAACGCCGCTCTCCTCGATCGACGCGACGATCGACGGCATCGAGCTGAACTCATAGCCGGCAATGCGGAAGGATTCGCGCATCTGGTTCTCGACCCGCCGGTGCGTCAGGGTCCGCCGGCTCATCGGCCGGTGACCTGGTGCGGGGAGAGGGAAAGGGCGGCTGATCCGGACGGCGTCCGGCTATCGATATTCATGACCATGGCCATGCCATCGCACAGCCGATCGATCGTTTCAATATCAGAAACAAATCATGATTTTGAAACGATCAGGCGTTTGCCTCTTCTTTTTCGCCGGGAGTGACGCCGTTCCATCGCTTGTTCGCCGTTTCCGCGAACCGTTCGATCCCGGGGCCGGAACAGATCGAGAGGATCTGGCAGGGTTCGTCGCTCACGCAGACATAGGCGTGGGCCATCCCGCTGTCGAAATAGATCGAGTCGCCCTTGTCGAGCCGCAGCGGCGCGTAAAGATCGGAATGCAGCTCCATCGATCCCGACACGACGAAGAGATACTCCTCGCCTTCGTGACGGGCGATGCCGCGATATTCCTCGAGGCTGCGGGCTTCGACGTCGATGATCATCGGCACCATCATCTTGCCCAGCAGATCGGCCGCGAGATAGCGATGCTGATAGCGTTCCGAGCTCGATTCGGGCCAGTTTCCGGCCCGGATGACACTGCGCCGACCCACTGCCTGGGTGGGGGCGCGCTCGGCCGGCGCGGCCGCGACGAGGTCGCCGATGTTCACGCGCAGCGCCTGCGCGAGCAGCACCAGCTTGTCGTAGTTCATCCCCATCTTGCCGTTCTCGAGCTTCGACAGGGTCGAGAAGGGCAGGCCGGTGCGGGTGGCGAGGTCGCGCAGCGTCAAACCCTGTTCGAGGCGGGCGGCACGCAGCGCTAGGCCGGGCGGGGAGGGAGTCTGTGGTGTTTTTGCCATGATCTTCGCGATCGGTTTCTATCCCAAACAAACCCTCTTGTGAACCGGCGCGATGCCGTGCAAGAAAACCGTTGCTAAAAATGAAACACGCGTCATCTTGAGAGAACGCGAAAAAGGGAGTCACGTAATGGCGGTGAAGCTGAAGGGTATCTGTCTGGCGGGCGCGGCGCTCATCGCGATCGCGCCGGCGGCGGCTCAGCAGACCGGCGCGTCGGGTCGGGGCACCTCGCCCGCCGGCGGCGACCAGATCGACGAAATCGTGGTGACGGCGCAGAAGCGCACCGAGCGGCTGCTCGACGTTCCCCAGTCGATCTCGGTCGTGTCGGCCGCAGCGCTCGAGCGCCAGCAGGTCCGCTCCATCGCCGATTATGCGGCGCTCGTCCCCGGCCTGAACATCCAGCAGACCACGCCGGGCCAGACCCGCGTCATCCTGCGCGGCATCAACACCGGCGGCGCGAGCCCCACCGTCGCCATTTATGTCGACGATACGCCGTTCGGGGCAAGCACCGGCCAGAGCAACGCCGCGACGGCAGCGGGCGACATCGATGCCTTCGATATCGAGCGGATCGAAGTCCTGCGCGGGCCGCAAGGCACGCTTTATGGCGCCAACGCGCTTGGCGGCGTCGTCCGCTATATCACCGCGTCGCCGAAACTCGACAGCTTCGAAGGCAAGGTCCAGGCCGGACTCGATACCGTCAAGGGCGGGAATATGGGCTGGTCGGCCAACGGCATGCTCAACCTGCCGATCTCGGACATGATCGCGGTGCGCGCGACCGGCTTCTATCGCCGCACGGGCGGCTTCATCGATACGCTGGGCCTGGCGCGCAAGGACGCCAACGACGTCGACAGCTATGGTGGCCGCGGCGCGATCCTGCTGATGCCGACCGAAAGGCTGACGATCAAGCTCTCGGCGCTGCTGCAGAATCTGCGCGGCGACTCGCGGGCGTCGTTCGATGCCGATCCGGTGACGCTGGCGCCGCAGACGACCGATCCCACCACGGGCGCGGCGGTGCGCGGCCTGACCCGCAGCGAGCTCTATGCGGAGAAGACCAGCGCCGATTACCGGCTGTACAGCGGCACGCTCGACTGGGATGTCGATTTCGCGACGCTGACATCGGTGACCAGTTACGGCAAGCTGTCGACCGACGACGAAAGCGATGCCAGCTACCAGCTTCCGGGCGTCGGCGACGCGATCTTCGGCACCGGTCCCAACACGCGCGGCATCCTGTTCCCGTCGCAGACCACGAACAAGAAGTTCACCCAGGAACTGCGCCTGTCCTCGCCCAGCAACGACAGCTTCGAGTGGCTGGTCGGCGGCTATTACACGCGTGAGAAGGGCCGGATCTTCCAGCAATATCTGCCGTTCGATCTCGCGACCGGGCAGGTCGTCGATCCGACCCTGGTGCTGCCCGTCGGACCGGGCGGCGCCGATGTCTCCTTCCCGGATTTCCTGATCGCGCAACTCGACTCGCTCTATAAGGAATATGCCGGTTTCGGCAGCGTCACCTGGCATGTCGCGCCGCGCTTCGACCTGACCGGCGGCGTCCGCTACAGCCACAACAAGCAGTCGACAACACAGATTCTCAAAGGTTCGTTGCTGGGCACGATCATACCCGACATCAACCGCGGAAAATCGTCCGAGAACGTCTTCACCTGGTCCTTCTCGCCGCGCTTCGAACTCAGCGACCATGCTTCGATCTATGCGCGCGTCGCGAAGGGCTATCGTCCCGGCGGGCCGAACGTTGTTCCCCCGGGCGCGGGCGCCGATTTCCCGCGGCAGTTCGATGCCGATACGCTGATCAGCTATGAAGCCGGCGTCCGCGCCGAGACCGCCGATCGCACCCTGAGCGTCGACGCGTCGTTCTTCTATCTCGACTGGCGAAATATTCAGACGACGGTCGTCTATCAGACCAGCATCGGACCGGTGAACGGCGACGGCAATGGCGACAATGCGGTCAGTAAGGGCGCGGAGATCGCCGTCACCCTGCGTCCGACCCGCGGTTTCGACATCATCGCGACGGTTGCCTATAACGACGCCAAGCTGAAGGCCGATCTTCCGGGCATCGATCTCGGCACCGGGCTGTTCGCACCAGGATTCAAGGGCGACCGTCTGCCCTATGCGCCGCAATGGACGGCCAACCTGTCGGCCGACTATCGCTGGTCGATGGGCGGCGACGTCAACGCCTTCGTCGGCGGCAACATCCGGTTGATCAGCGATCAGGCCGGCGACTTCGATGCCCAGTATCGCGTGGATATGGGTCGTCGTCTGACGCTCGACGGCTATGCCACGGTCGACCTGCGCGCCGGCATCGAAACCGAGCGGTTCACCGTCCAGGTCTATGCCCGCAACCTTGCCAATTCGCTCGGCCTGGTGAATGCCGGTCAATATCTGACCCGGCCGGGGGCGCTCGTGAACGCATCGCCGATCCGGCCGCGCAGCCTGGGCGTCACAGTGGGAGCATCGTTCTGATGTCTGGACAATCGGGCAATGGCGCTCTGACGACAGGCGGCTTCGGCCGCCTGTTCAGGCGTGCCGCCGTTCTTCTTGCCGCCATGGCGTTGCCGGCTGCGGCCCAGTCGCCGACCGACCTCACCCCGGCGCGGGCGATGACGCCGGTCGCGGCGGCCAAGTCCGTGGTGGCGCCGGCGGGCTCCAGGCCGGCGATCGCCGGGCGGGGTTCCACCGCGCTCACCGCGCCCGATGTCAACGCCTGGCTCGACGGCTTCCTGCCCTATGCGCTCGACGCCGGCGGGATCGCGGGCGCGGTCGTCGTCGTCGTGAAGAATGGGCAGGTTCTCACCTCGCGCGGCTATGGCCATTCCGACATGCGCACGCGCAAGCCCGTCGACCCCGCGCTGACGCTGTTCCGTCCGGGCTCGATCTCCAAGCTGTTCACCTGGACGGCGGTGATGCAGCAGGTCCAGGCCGGCAAGCTCGACCTCGACCGCGACATCAACGCCTATCTCGATTTCAAGATTCCCGAAGCCCATGGCAAGCCGATCACGCTGCGCCACATCATGACGCATACCGCGGGCTTCGAGGAGACCGCGAAATATCTCATCGTCGAAAAGGCATCGCAGAAGCACACGCTGAGCGAGGTGCTCAAGCGCTGGGTGCCGGACCGCATCTATGCGCCGGGCCAATATCCGGCCTATTCCAACTATGGCGCGTCGCTGGCGGGCTATCTCGTCGAGCGGGTCTCGGGCGAGCGGTTCGAGGATTATGTTCAGCGGCACATCTTCGCGCCGCTGAACATGCGGCATTCGAGCTTCGAGCAACCGCTTCCGGCGCGGCTCGGGCCGATGCTGTCGAAGGGCTATAACCTGGCGTCGGAAGACCCCAAGGCGTTCGAGATCATCGAGATGGCGCCGGCCGGTGCGCTGTCCGCGACCGGCGACGACATGGCGCGCTTCATGCTCGCCTTTCTCGATAATCGCGGTGCGCTGATGAGCCCCGAGACGCGGGCGAAGATGTTCGCCAACGTCAACCGGCCGATCCCCGGCCTGCCGGCGATGGGGCTGGGCTTCTATCATGAGGATCGCAACGGGCAGATGATCGTCGGCCATGGCGGCGACACGAACTGGTTCCATTCCGACCTGCACCTGATCGTCGACCAGGGCGTCGGCCTCTACATGTCGTTCAACAGCGGCGGCAAGGATGCTGCCGCGCATGTCATCCGCGCGCGCATCTTCGAACAGTTCATGGATCGCTATTATCCGGACCCGCGCCCCGTGCCGCAGACGATCGCGACCGCGAAGGAGCATGGCGCGCTGATGGCGGGCCATTATCTCAGCACCCGCGCCTCGGCGTCCAACTGGCTGCGTTTCATCGGCCTGCTGGGCGAGGCCAAGGTCACGCTGAACGCCGACGACACAATCTCGGTGTCCGCCCTGACCGATCCGGCGGGCGTACCCAAGCGCTGGCGCGAGGTGGCGCCCTGGCAGTGGCGTGAGGTCGGCGGCAGCAGCCTGCTCGGCGCGACGGTCGCGAACGGCAAGGTCACAACCTTCTCGATCGGCGAGTTCGCCCCGATCTTCCTCTTCCTGCCGGCAACCGCCGACATCGATGCCGGATGGATCATCCCGACGATCCTGCTCGCGCTCGGCATCATGCTGCTGACGGCGGTCGCCTGGCCGGTCGTGGCGATCCTGCGCCGGGTCTATGGCTATCGTTCGCCGCTCGCGGGCCGTCCGCTGCAGCTCGACCGGGCGATGCGTGCGACCGCGGTGGTTTCGCTGCTCGTCGCGCTCGGCTGGATCGGAATGCTGGGCGCGATCAACTCGGACGTCGGGTTGCTCGATGGGCGTCTGGATATCTGGATGCGGCTGATCCAGCTGCTCGAGATCATCGGCATCGTCGGCACGCTGGTTGCGGTCTACAATGCCGTCGTGACCGTCCGCAGCCCCGATCGCTCCGTGATCGCGAAGATCTGGTCCGTGCTCGTCCCGCTGGCCGGGCTGTTCCTCGCCTGGGTGGTGATCAGCATGGGCCTGCTGACCATCGGGCTCGACTATTGACGTGACGGCCGGTCCCTTTGCCCCGTCACCCGCCGCGCCGGCGTCTCCCTCGGGAGGCGCCGGCCGGACATTGTTCGGCCATCCGCCCGGGCTGACCAGCCTGTTCCTGACCCAGATGTGGGCGGAGTTCTCCTATTTCGGCCTGCAGGCGCTGCTGGTCTATTACATGACCCGCCACCTGCATTTCTCGCAGGGCGAGTCCTCGCTGATCTACGGCCTGTACGGCGCGGCCGCCTTCTTCAGTCCCTTCTTCGGCGGCATCATCGCCGATCGCTGGCTGGGCCGGAAGCGCAGCGTCGTCCTGGGTGGCGTGCTGATGATGATCGGCCATTTCCTGATGGCCTTCGAAGGCCTGCTGTTCCCCGCGCTGGCGCTGGTCGCGCTCGGCAACGGCCTCTTCATTCCCCCGCTGGCGGTGCAGGTCGGCAGCCTCTACGCCGAGGACGATCCGCGCCGTGCGCAGGCGTTCAGCGCTTATTATATGGGCATCAATCTCGGCGGCCTGCTCGCGCCGCTCATCTGCGGAACGCTGGGCGAGCTGTACGGCTGGCACTGGGGTTTCTCGGCCGCCGGCGTCGGCATGGCGATCGGTTTGATGATCTACCTGGCGTCCGCGCGCCTGCTGCCCCCCGAGCCGATGCTTGGCCGCAGCAAGGACAGGGTGAAGATCGCGCTCACCCCGGGCGACTGGAGCAACCTGCGCCTGCTGCTCGGCATCGTGCTCGTCATCGTCCTGTTCCGTATCGGCTATGAGCAGAGCGGCAATGTGATCGCGCTATGGGTGGCGGAACAGACCGATCGGCATGTCGATCTTTTCGGGCGCGGGTTCGACATCCCGGCCACCTGGTTCCAGGCGGTCAACCCGCTGCTGATCATCCTGCTGACTCCGCTGCTGATACGCTGGTGGCGCCGCCACGATCGCGACGGGTCGCCCGCCGCGCTGCTGCGCCGGATGAGCCTGGGCTGTGCGATCTCGGCCATCGCCTCGCTGGTGATGGTCGGGGCGGCGCTGGTTTACGCATCGACCGGGCAGCCGGTCGGATCGGGCTGGGTGCTGGTCTATTTCCTGTTCCTGACCGTGGGCGAATTGCTGACCCTGCCGGTCGGCCTCAGCCTGATCGGCATGCTGTCGCCGGTACAGATCGCGGCGATGCTGATGGGGGCCTGGTATATCGCCAAATTCCTTGGCAGCCTGCTCGCCGGGGTCATGGGCGCCTATTGGGGCGTCATCCCGCCCACCGCTTTCTTCGCCATCGGCGCGCTGGCGGTGCTGGCGGCGTCGGTGCTGTTGCAGGTGATGAGCCGGATGCGCTGGTCCGCCGACTGATCCCGCGCCAATTCGCGCACGCCTATCAGGCGTGCGCCGGATCGGGGCGATGGGCGATGCACCAGATGGCGACCCCGCCCAATGTCACCACCAGGGCGAAGCCGAACTCGCCGATCGCATAGGGCGTGACCGCGCCGCTCGGGCCCGTCAGCGGGTTGAAGATCGTCTGGATGAAGAGGTTGTGGCTGGCGTGCAGGATCGCGCACGGCCAGACGCTGTTCGAGCGCAGGCGGATCCAGCTCAGCGTGAAGCTGCTGCCCAGCACGAGCAGGGTGAAGCAGGACAGGCTGTACCACCAGGGCGTGCCGCCATTATAGTCGGCGAACAGCAGGATCGGGACATGCCATGCGGCCCAGATCAGCGCGGTGACGATCGTTCCGGCGACGAAGCCGAAGCGCCGCATCAGCCGCGGCGCCAGAAAGCCGCGCCAGCCGATCTCCTCGCCCAGTGCGAAGGCTGTGCCATGGACCATCCCCGCGGTCGCCGCCAAAGCGACGTAACCGGCGACGACGAATGCGGCGGGCAGGCCAGACCAGCCCAGCTTCCCGCCGATCGCGGCGACGGACTCGGGCGGTGCGAAGGTGCCGAGGCCGGTGAGCCAGACTCCGAGATAGGCGGCGGCGGCATAGCCCGACGGGATCAGATAGGCGCGCAGATTCCAGCGCCAGTCGCCCCATCCCCACCCGAACGCCGCGAAATCGTCGCGGCGCAGGATCGTCGTCAGGATCGCGGCGATGCCGGGGGACCACATCAGCCCCGCGACATAGAGGCCGCCCGCTCCCGCCACATTGCCGGTCAGGATGATCGGCGCATAGAATATGCTGCTGATCGCCACGGTAAGCGCGAGGAAGGTCGCCACGCCGGCCCCGCGCGCGCTCTGATTGGTGTCCATCGCCTGTATCTCCGTTGGTCGATGACGATAGGGTCAGCCGCGGGCCAGACGATCGGGCGCCAGATCGGCCGGCCGCACGCCTTCGGCAACGAGGTCGGCAGGCAGGGCTCTGCGCATCGCGAGGGCGGCGGCGGTGCGGGCCAGCGCCGGCGCGGTCTGGATGCCATAGCCGCCCTGGCCCGCAAGCCAGAAAAAACCGTCCGCCGTGGGGTCGAAGCCCGCGACGGGCGTGCGATCGGCAACGAAGCTCCTGAGGCCTGCCCAGCTTCTTTTGGTGCGGCGTACGTCGAGCGTCATCGCTTCCTCGGCGCGGTAGATCGCCGTTGCGATATCCAGCTCGTCTGGCTGGACGTCGCACGGCTCCATCGGTGTTTCGTCGGCGGGGGAGACGAGCAGCAGCCCGGCATCGGGCTTGACGTAAAATTGCTCGTCGATGTCGATCACCATCGGCCAGCGATCGACCACGGCGCCCTCCGGCGGGTCGATCAGCACGGCGGTGCGGCGGTAAGGCTGCAGGCCGATCGGCGCGATGCCGGCCAGCGCGGCGATGGTGTCGGCCCAGGCGCCGGCGGCGTTGATCACGACGGGCGCGCGAAGCGCATGCGATCCGGCCCGAACAAGCCAGCCATCGGCGCTTCGCTCCAGACCGATTACCGCGGCGTCGGTGATCAGCGTGCCGCCATTTCGCTTGAACAGGCGCAGGTAGCCCTGATGGAGTTCATGGACCTCGATATCCATCGAGGCCGGTTCGTGCACCCCTGCCGCGACGAAGTCCCGCCGCAGCGGCGGGCATAAGGCGATCATCTCGTCGACCGAAACGCGCCGGGTCACCGGCGCAATGTCGGCCAGGCTGGCGAAGGCTTCGAGCTGCTCAAGCTGGTCGGTCGAGGCGGTGAACAGGCACCCGCGAAGTTTGACCAGGGCGCTCTCGACGAACGCTTCGGGAGGTTCGACGAAGAAGGATCGGCTGGCGCGCGACAGCGCCCGCACCGCTTCATTGCCGTAAATCTCCGAAAACAGCGCGGCGGAACGCCCGGTCGAATGAAAGCCGGGTTGGTCTTCGCGCTCGATCAGCAGGACCTTCGCCTCGGCAGCCAGCAGGGCGGCGACCGAAGCGCCGGCGATTCCGGCTCCGATAACAATGAAATCGCTGTCCATGGGGTCTTCGGAATCCTTCGCCGTCCATCGTCCCGGCCATACGGTTCGCACGGCCTATACGCGCTGGTACGACGAGACGACATGTTTTCCAATCGGAAAAATAATCTCTATAAGGGGTTTTTTCTCTTATCCTGCTCCAATTAGAGGTCTTTCGCGTCTTGGGCCAGCAGGGGATTGAGGATTGTGGCCGATACCGCGCGCGAATGGGAAGGTTCGCTGTTCAGCCACGCTGACCATAATCGAACGCCTATCTGCCGGGCCAGGTTTCGCTCAGTTGCGCCGATTGCGCGGTGGACGAGCAGACGCGCGAGGTGATGGCCCCCGGCCGACGCGCGCCACCGTCTGCGGCGTGGAACTGGCCGCTCCCGAATATGACGTCGAGATCGCCGTGATCGCGGCGGTATGATCACCGCTCCGGTCCGATCGGATGCCCATCGCCTGAAACGGAGGTCGGATTCGATCTTCGCTGGTCAGGATTGCCGCGTTCAACTACCTGCGTGGACAGGCAATCGGCAGCGCACGGCGATCGTGGGCGGCGCCGGATCGGATTTTTGGAGTGGCGTTCGTCCAAATGAGCGAGGGAAAGACGCTGGGCAGTCTGGTGAGCGCGATCCGGCGCAACCAGAACTGGACGCTCAAGCAGATGAGCGAGGTCATCGGCGTTCCGCTGTCGACCCTGGGCAAGGTCGAAAGCGACAAGCTTTCGCTCAGCTATGACAAGACCCAGATGGTGGCTCGGCGGCTCGGCATGTCGATGGCCGACTTTTTCGGCCAGTCCGACGCGATCGACCGGACGGCCAAGGCGGTGACGGCGCGCCGCAGCCTGACCGGCCCGGGCAATTCGGTCACGATCGAAACCCAGAATTACCGCTACGACTATCTCTGCTCGGATCTCAGGCACAAGCGCATGGTGCCGATGATCACCGAGGTGAAGGCCCGCACCGTCGAGGAGTTCGGCGAGCCGGTGAGCCATCCGGGCGAGGAGTTCATCTTCGTGCTCGAGGGCGCGATCCAGGTGAATCTGGAATTCTACACGCCCACCATCGTCCACCAGGGGCACGGCATCTACATCGACAGCCTGATGCGCCACTCGTACATCCTGCACGATTGCGATCGGGCGGTGTTGCTCGGTGTCTGCGCGGGCGACGATCTCGATCTGCAATCGACGCTGGTCGATCTGGCCAAGGCCGAGCGGGAAGGGGCCTGATCGCCGGGCGCGCTGCGGCGACGCCGGTAGCGATGACGGTCGGAGGACGCCGATGATGCTGCTCCGCTGGTTCGGGGCGCTGCGACCTGCGGACGGTCGAAATACGGCATTTTGAATCTGCCGCTTCCCGAATCCCGGGCTCACGATATTCTCCATATAGAAATTTATTCTTCTATTGGGATAATGTTGCGGCTATAGCTACATCTTGAGCGTCTTTAGGAGCGGCCAATGGCGACGACGGTACGGACCAGTCTAGTTTCCTTCTGTGTCGCGGCCCTCGCGGTTCCGTTGGTTCCGGTCGTGGCCGCCGCGCAAACCGCACCGACCGCTGCTGCCGCACCTGCCGCACCGGCGAAAGACAGCGCGATGGCGTTGCCGCCGGGGGTTCGCATCGGCGACTATGTCGGCGAGGATGTGATGATCCCGATGCGCGACGGCACCCGCCTCCATGCCCAGGTCTGGCGGCCCGTCGCCGCCAAGGGCAAGCTGCCGATCCTGATGCAGCGATCGCCCTATGGCTTCCAGGTCGAGCGGCTCAAGAAATCCTTCACCGACGAGTATAAGGAACTGGCCGAGGAAGGCTTCATCTTCGTCCTGCAGGACATTCGCGGCCGCTTCGGTTCGGAGGGCGAGTTCGTGATGCTGCGGCCGATGGCCACCGGCACGATGCAGATCGACGAGTCCACCGACACCTATGACAGCATCGCCTGGCTGACCGGATCGCTGGCGGGCAACAACGGCAAGGTCGGCATCTTCGGCATTTCCTATGGCGGCTGGACCGCGGCGATGGCGGTGATCAACCCGCACCCCGCGCTCAAGGCCGTGTCGGTGCAGGCATCGCCCGAAGACATGTTCGTCGGCGACGACTTCCACCACAACGGCGCCTTTCGCCTCGATTATGCCTGGGAATATGCCGCGGCGCTCGAGACTGACGGGCGCACCCTCAAGCCCTTCGGGTTCGGCAAGGACGACACCTACGGCTGGTTTCTGAAGCAGGGCGAACTGGCGACGCTCGACCAGGTGCATATCGGTCGATCGCTGCCGACGTGGCAGAATTTCGTCAATCACCCGAACTACGACGGCTTCTGGCGCGAGCAGGTGACATCGGTGCGCATGCCGAAGACGGTCGCCGTGCCGAACCTGATCGTTGCCGGCTGGTGGGACCAGGAGGATTTCTACGGTCCGCTGGAGATCTACAGGAACCAGGAAAAGGGCGACCGGAACGGCCGCAACTTTCTGGTGATCGGCCCCTGGTACCATGGCGGGTGGGCGCGCGGCGACGGCACCCGCTACGGGCCGTTCGAGCTGGGATCGCCGACCTCGACCTATTTCCGGTCGCAGGTGGAAACCCGCTGGTTCCGCCACTGGCTGAAGGGCGAGGGCAAGCTCGATCAACCCGAGGCGCTGGTGTTCCAGACCGGCAGCAATATGTGGAAAAGCCATAAGCACTGGCCGCCGCGCGAGGGCGTCGCCGCCCGCAACCTCTATCTCCATGCCGGCGGCAAGCTCTCCTTCGACCCGCCGGTCGCGGGCGATTCCGAACCCGACAGCTTCCGCTCCGATCCCGCCGATCCGGTCCCTTATCGGGCGCGGCCGATACCAGCCTTCCTCGAGAAGGATTCGACCTGGCCCGAATGGCTGGCCGACGACCAGGCACCCTTCGCGCAGCGCAAGGACGTGCTGTCCTGGCAGACCGAGCCGCTGACCGAGGATGTGACGATCGTGGGCGACGTCGCCGCGAAGCTCTTCGCCAGCACGACCGGCAGCGATGCCGACTGGGTCGTCAAGCTGATCGACGTCTATCCGTCCGACGCGTCGGTTCCCGAGAAGCTGCGCGGCCGGCAGATGATGATCGCCAACGACGTGTTCCGCGGCCGCTTCCGCTCCGGGCTGTCGACGCCCGCGCCGCTCACCCCCGGCGCGGTGCTCGATTACGACATCGACCTGCATGCGGCATCGCATTTGTTCCGCAAGGGCCACCGCATCGCGGTTCAGATCCAGAGCAGCTGGTTTCCGTTGATCGATCGCAACCCGCAGACCTACGTGCCCAACATCTTCCGGGCGAAGCCGGAAGATTTCACCGCGCAGACCCATAAGGTCTTCCACGACGCGGGGCATCCCTCGTCGATCGCGGTGAGCGTCGAGACACCCCGCAAGTGACGGCCGAGCCAACCCAGTCGAGCTGGTTCCAGCGCTTCCTGCTGCCCGGCTTCGCGTTCAAGGCGGTCGTGATCGGCGGCGGCTATGCCACCGGGCGCGAACTCGCCGAGTTCTTCCTGCCGAGCGGGGCGTGGGGCGGTGTCGCCGGGATGATGCTGGCGATGCTGATCTGGAGCGTCGTGTGCGCCGTCACCTTCGCCTTCGCGCGATCGGTGCAGGCCTATGATTATCGAACCTTCTTCGAAAGGCTGCTCGGTCGAGGCTGGGTGCTGTTCGAAATCGCCTATCTGCTGTTCGTCATCCTGATCCTGTCGGTGTTCGGAGCGGCGGCAGGGGCGATCGGCAACGCCGTTTTCGGATGGCCGCCGATCATCGGCACGCTGTGCCTCGCCGCGGCGATGGCGGGGTTCGCGACCTTCGGCAACAGGTCGGTCGAACAGCTGTTCAAATATGTCTCCTTCCTGCTCTACGGCGTCTATGCGCTGTTCGTCGTGCTGGCGCTGACCCGCTTCGGCGACCGCATCGCCGCCAATTTCGCGCTGCCGTCGCCCGGCGAAGGATGGGCTGCGGGCGGGATCGCCTATGCCGGCTACAACATCGTCGGCGCGGTCGTGATCCTCCCCGTCGTCCGCCATATGACCAGCCGCCGCGACGCGATCGTCGCCGGATTGATCGCGGGGCCGCTGGCCATGCTGCCGGCGCTGCTCTTCTTCACCTGCATGATCGCCTTCTATCCGGGGATCGCCGACGAAACGCTGCCGTCGGACTTCATGCTCCAGCAACTCCGCCTGCCGCTGTTCCACCTGCTGTTCCAGCTCATGATCTTCTCCGCGCTGCTCGAAAGCGGCACGGGATCGGTCCACGCGATCAACGAGCGCATCTCGGCGGCGTGGCAGGCGCGCCACGGCGTCGGCCTGTCGCCGCGCGCCCGGGGGCTGATCGCGCTGGGGCTGTTGACCGGCTGCATCTTCGTGGCCGATCATTTCGGCCTCGTGACCCTGATCGGCAGCGGATATCGCTTCCTCGCTTACGCCCTGCTGGCGGTCTACGTGCTGCCCGTCCTGACGATCGGCGTCGCCCGGCTCGTCCGCGACCGCGCCGCAAAGGAGCGCTGAACCCGGCGGTCCGAGAGGGCGAGCGGTCCGCCCGACCAAACGATCGAGCCGGCTACCATGATCGAGGTCACAGCCCGAGATGTCCGGCAATGGCGGTTGCGATCATCGCGTCGAGCGAAATCCGTGCGCACGGGTTTGGGATGGAATCGGTGGTGACAAGCGCCTCCGTTGCCGTGAGGATGCGGTCCTGGTCCTCGTCGTTCTGCAGGCCATGAACGGCGAGGCCGATCGGCTTGGCAAAGCCGGCCCGGGCCAGAGCCTTCGCGGCGGAAAGCAGGGTGACGCCTGACGAGACGACATCGTCGAGGATCACCGGCCGGCGGCCCTGATGCGCGGCGAGCGAGGGCAGGGTGACCTCCACGCCGCGGTCGCCGGTGCGGACCTTGCTGCCGATCACATAGGGGGCACCTGCCAGGCGCGCGACGCTCGCGACCCATTGCTCGCTTTCGCTGTCCGGCCCGATCAGGACGGGCCTGTCGACATGGGCAATGAGCCATGCGGCGAGCAGAGGGAAATCGGGTCAGGCAATATCCGGCGGCTCATTGCGCTCTGCTTTCATCCAACCACCCATGGCCAGGGAGGGGCGAAGCTGGTCCCTATGCGGAAAGCTACCCAGGCTCTTTGCAGCATGGGACGGCGCATCGGCTGTGCGTACATATCCGTATATCGGCAAGACCAGGAAGCCCCGAAAAGCGCCACTCAACGGCCTCCGCGAGGGGCCCTTGACCCGGGGGTTTCCAGTTCGATGCTGCAGCTTGCGATACCATGTGACGACGTCGGCGCGTCCCAGGCCGGCGGACGCTGTGCGGACTGCACCGTCCGCGCTTCGGCGATCTGTGGATCGCTCGATGCGGACGCGCTCGACGTCCTGGGCGGGATGGGCCGAAAGGTCCATCTTCGGCCGGGCCAAACCTTGCTGTGGGAAGGCGACGAGTCGGTGCTCGTCGGCAATGTGCTCGAGGGCATGCTCAAACTCTCGACGATGACGGGCGACGGTCGCGAGCAGATCGTCGGCATCGTCTTTCCGTCGGACTTCATCGGCCGGCCCTTTGGCAAGGACAGCCATCAGAGCGTCACGGCGCTGACCGAAGCACGGGTCTGCGTCTTTCGGCGCAGCGCGTTCGACAGCTTCGCCGGCGCGCATGGCGGGATCGAGCAGGCGCTGCTGCGCCGCACGCTCGACGAGCTCGATCGAGCCCGCCGCTGGATGCTCCTGCTCGGGCGGATGTCGGCCACCGAACGGGTGGCGAGCCTGCTGCTGGAGATGATCGATCGCCTCGGCGAGGTCGCCGGCGCGCCCGTGCTGCTCCCGCTCAGCCGCCAGCAAATGGGCGACCTGCTCGGCCTGGCGATCGAGACCGTCAGCCGGACGATGACCAAATTCGCGCGGTCGGGGCTGATCGGTCTGCCCGGCGGACGTCGCGTGCTCCTGCTGGACCGGGACGGCCTCGCCCGGATCGCAACCGGATGACGGTTTTGATCTGGCGCAAAGCGCAATGCTCCCGACCCGCGCAAGGCGGCCCCAGATGAATCAGGTGAAGGTGACGATGGACACAGTGATGATCAAGGCGGGCGGATGGGCGGTGGCCATCATGCTTTCGGTCGCCGGTGCGGCCTGCGCCGTCGATTCCGGCTTCGCCGCGCAGATGTGGATACTCGCCGCCGCGGCGCTGATCGGGCTGTGCGTGACCCTGGCGCGCACCGACTATGACGCGGTGTTCGGCATCGTCGAGCGCGCCAAACCCACCGGCTATTACGATGACGTCATTCGCTGGGGCGTCGTCGCCACGGTGTTCTGGGGCATCGTGGGCATGCTGGTGGGCGTCTATATCGCGCTCCAGCTCGCCTTCCCCCAGCTCAATCTTGGGCTGGAATATACGACGTTCGGCCGGCTGCGCCCGCTGCACACGTCAGCGGTCATCTTTGCTTTTTGCGGGAATGCGCTGATCGCTTCGAGTTTCTGGGTCGTCCAGCGCACCTGCCGGGCGCGGCTGGCCTTCGTGCCGCTCGCCAATTTCGTGTTCTGGGGGTACCAGCTGTTCATCGTCCTGGCGGCCACCGGCTATATGCTGGGGATCACCGAGGGCAAGGAATATGCCGAGCCCGAATGGTATGCCGACATCTGGCTGACCATCGTCTGGGTCAGCTATCTCGCGGTCTATCTGGGCACGATCGTCAAGCGCAGCGAACCGCACATCTACGTCGCCAACTGGTTCTACCTGTCGTTCATCATCACGATCGCCATGCTGCACTTGGTCAACAACCTGTCGATCCCGGTCAGCCTGTTCGGTTCGAAGAGCTATTCGGCGTTCGCCGGCGTTCAGGACGCCCTTACCCAGTGGTGGTATGGCCACAACGCGGTCGGCTTCTTCCTGACCGCCGGGTTCCTCGGCATGATGTACTATTTCGTGCCGAAGCAGGCCGAGCGGCCGGTTTACAGCTACCGGCTCTCGATCGTCCATTTCTGGTCCCTGATATTCCTCTATATCTGGGCGGGTCCCCACCACCTTCACTATACCGCGCTGCCCGACTGGGCGCAGACGCTCGGAGCCGTATTCTCGGTCATGCTTTGGATGCCCAGTTGGGGCGGGATGATCAACGGCCTGATGACGCTCAACGGCGCCTGGGACAAGGTCCGGACCGATCCGATCATCCGCATGATGGTCCTCGCGCTCGCCTTCTACGGCATGTCGACCTTCGAAGGCCCGATGATGTCGATCAAGACGGTGAACTCGCTGTCCCACTACACCGACTGGACGATCGGGCATGTCCATTCCGGCGCGCTCGGCTGGAATGGAATGATCACCTTCGCGACGATCTATTTCCTGGTTCCACGGCTGTGGAGCAGGACGCGGATGTACTCGTTGCGCATGATCAACTGGCATTTCTGGACCGCGACCCTGGGCATCGTCCTCTACGTCTCGTCGATGTGGGTGGCCGGCATCATGCAGGGGCTGATGTGGCGCGAATATGGCCAGGACGGCTATCTCGTCTACGCCTTCATCGACGTCGTGACGGCGATGAAGCCCTATTATCTGATCCGGGCGGCCGGAGGCCTGCTCTACCTGAGCGGATCGGTGATCATGGCCTGGAACGTCTATCAGACGATCCGCGGTCGGCTGCGCGACGAGGCTCCGCTTGGCTCCACTTCCTATAACCCGGCGCTGGATCATCCCCTCCAGCCCCGGGCCGCTTGAAGGACGCCCCGATGGCCAAGAAATTTTTCGATCACGGCAAGATCGAGCGGAACGTCACGCTCCTCCTCGTTCTCGCGCTCGTCACGGTCGCGATCGGCGGCATCGTCGAGATCGCCCCGCTGTTCTGGATCGATTCGACCGTCGAGAAGGTACAGGGAATGCGGCCCTACACGCCGCTCGAGCAGGCGGGGCGCAACATCTACATCCGCGAGGGTTGCTATAATTGCCACAGCCAGATGATCCGTCCGTTCCGCGACGAGGTCGAGCGCTACGGCCATTACAGCCTGGCGGCGGAGAGCATGTACGATCACCCGTTCCAGTGGGGATCGAAGCGCACGGGTCCCGATCTCGCGCGGGTCGGCGACCGCTACTCGGACGAATGGCACGTTCAGCATCTGACCGATCCGCGGTCGGTGGTGCCGGGATCGATCATGCCGCCCTATGCCTTCCTCAAGGACCGCAAGCTCGACGGTCGGCAGCTCGACGATCATCTGCGCGCGCTGCGCCATGTCGGCGTGCCCTACACGGACGCCGATATCGCCAGCGCGGTCGATGACGCCGTCGCGCAGGCCGATCCCGATGCGGATGCCGCCGGGCTCAAGGCGCGCTATCCCAAGGCCCAGGCGCGCGATTTCGACGGCGATCCCAAGCGCGTCACCGAGATGGATGCCCTCGTCGCCTATCTGCAGATGTTGGGGACGCTGGTCGACACCAAGTCCGCCGAGCCGATGGAAAAGCCGCGATGATCTACGAGGCGCTTCGGCACGCGGCGGACACGTGGGGCATGTTGTTCCTCGCGCTGGTCTTCCTGCTGGCGCTCTGGTTCGCGCTGCGCCCGTCAGCGCGTGCGGGGCATCGCGACGCCAGTGAAATCCCCTTCAGAGACGAGAGTCCGCGTGATGACTGAGCCCCAGATCGACGAAGCCACCGGCGTCCCCACCATGGGGCACGAATGGGATGGCATCCAGGAACTCGACAATCCAATGCCCCGCTGGTGGCTGTGGACCTTCTATGCCTGTATCGTCTTCGCGGCCGGATACTGCATCGCCTATCCGGCGATTCCGCTGCTCGATCGGGCGACGACAGGCATGCTCGGCTGGACCAGCCATGGTCAGCTCGCCGACGAAACGGCCAAGGCCGTCGTGGCGCAGGCGTCGACCAAGGCTGCGCTTGCGACGGTCGATATCACGACGCTCGATGCGCATTCGCCGCTGATGCAGGCGGCGGTCGAGGGCGGGCGCGCGGCGTTCAAGATCAACTGCGCGACATGCCACGGCGCCGGCGCCGCCGGCACCAGAGGCTATCCCAATCTCAATGACGATGACTGGCTGTGGGGCGGGAGCCGCGCCGAGATCCACCAGACGCTGGTGCACGGCATCCGCCAGCCCGGCGACGATGCAACCCGCATGTCGCAAATGCCGGCCTTCGGTCGCGACGGCATCCTGAAGCCCGACGAGATCGCCGACCTCGTCTCGTTCGTTCGCGTCGTCTCTCGCCAGGAACAGGCGACGGCATCCGCACGGCGCGGCGCTCCCTTGTTCGCGGCCAATTGCGCGATGTGCCACGGCGCCGATGCGAAGGGTGGCCGGCCATTCGGCGCCCCCAATCTCAGCGATTCGATCTGGCTCTACGGCGGCGATCGCGACGCCCTCACCACGACCATCACCAATGCGCGGAACGGCGTCATGCCCGCCTGGGGCACGAAGCTCGACCCCGCGACACTCAACATGCTGACCGCCTACATCCATTCGCTGGGCGGCGGCGAATGAACATTCCCGCGTCCGGCTTGCCTGTGGCTCCGCGCAAGCTCTTCGCCGGACGCGCGGACATCTTCCCGCGGTCGGTCGACGGGTTCTACCGGCGTCTGAAATGGGTCGTGATGGCGATCACCCTCGCCATATATTATCTCACGCCCTGGCTGCGCTGGGATCGCGGGCCCTATGCGCCCAGCCAGGCGGTGCTGGTCGATCTGGCGCATCGCCGCTTCTATTTCTTCGCAATCGAGATCTGGCCGCACGAATTCTATTATGTGGTCGGCCTGCTGGTCATGGCCGGGATCGGGCTGTTTTTGGTGACCACGACGGTCGGGCGGGCCTGGTGCGGCTACGCCTGTCCGCAGACGGTGTGGACCGACCTGTTCCTGCATATTGAGCGCGCGATCGACGGCGACCGCAACGCCCAGCTGCGCCTGAAGCGGGCGCGCTGGACGGCGGGAAAGATCGGGCGCCGCCTGCTCAAACATGGCAGCTGGCTGCTCGTCGGGCTGCTGACCGGGGGCGCCTGGGTCTTCTATTTCGCCGATGCGCCGACGCTCGCCCATGAACTGGCAACCGGGCAAGCGGCCTATGTCGCGTATGCCACGATCGCGGTGTTGACGGCGACGACCTATGTGTTCGGCGGTTTCATGCGCGAACAGGTCTGCCTGTACATGTGCCCCTGGCCGCGCATCCAAGGGGCGATGCTCGACGAGCGTTCGCTGATC
Organism: Pseudomonadota bacterium; assembly: GCA_040387595.1. Lineage (GTDB taxonomy): Bacteria > Pseudomonadota > Alphaproteobacteria > Sphingomonadales > Sphingomonadaceae > Rhizorhabdus. The sequence goes on along the minus strand of JAZKDN010000012.1, from coordinate 91,933 downwards.
GTCACCTATAAGGACTGGCGGGGCGAGCCGCGCAGCCACGGCGTCAAGCGCAGCGAGGACAGCGGCGACTGCATCGATTGCCAGGCCTGCGTGCAGGTCTGCCCGGTCGGGATCGACATCCGCGACGGCGCGCAATTCGCGTGCATCACCTGCGCGCTGTGCATCGACGCCTGCGATCAGGTGATGGCCAAGGTCGATCGGCCGCGCGGTCTCATCGACTATGCGACGCTCGAGGACTGCAAGGCGGAGGCCTCGGGTGCGCCGCCGGTGCCGGTGGTGCGGACGCTGCTGCGGCCTCGCACGCTGGTCTATTTCGCCATATGGGGCGCGATCGGTCTGACGATGATGTTCGCCCTCGGCGCGAGAACCCGTCTCGACCTCGCGACCGCGCATGACCGCAACCCGCTCTGGGTGCAATTGTCGGGAGGCGAGGTTCGCAACGCCTATACGATCAAGGTCCGCAACATGGAATCGCGCCCCCGCCAGGTGCGCCTGTCGATCGACGGGCTCGCACCGGGGCTGATGTGGGATTCACTCAGCGATTCGAGCACGGCGGCGCGGTCGATCGGGTTCGAACTCGCACCCGACCAGGTCGACGAGCGGCGCATCTATGTGCGGGCGCCGGCGTCGGGGGAACCCCAGCAGGCCTTCGGCTTCGTCGTGACGGCTTTCGACGGCGGCAAGGATATCGCCCGGGACGACGCGCGCTTCGACCGACCGGAGATCCAGCCATGACGCGACGATTTACGGGACGCCACATGCTGGCCCTGACGGTCAGCTTTTTTGCCGTGGTGATCGCGGTCAATCTCGTCATGGCGACCTTCGCTGCACGAACCTTCGGCGGGACCGTGGTCGATAACAGCTATGTCGCCAGCCAGCAGTTCAACCGCTGGCTCGACGAAGCGCATGCCCAGCGGGCGATGGGTTGGCGGCTCACCGCCGACCGGGTCGGATCTTACGCCTATGTCCGTCTCGATGGCGCGCCCGGGGCCAGTGTCGAGGCGGCGGCCATCCATCCGCTTGGTGTCCTTCCCGGCAGGACGCTTCACTTCGTTCCGCTTCGCAGCGGCGTGTACCGCTCGATCGAGCCGCTGCCTGCGGGACGCTGGCGTCTCGAGGTGAAGGTCCGACAGGGCGGCCATCAGGCGCACTTCGTCGACGAGGTTCCGGCATGAATGCGCCCGTCGAGCACAGCGAGTTCAGTCTGCCCGGCGTTCGCTGCGCCGCCTGCATCGCCAAGATCGAGCAAGGCTTGCGGCATGTACCGGGCGTGGTTGGCGCGCGGGTCAACCTGACGGCAAAACGGGTCGCGATCGACCATGATCCCGGCGTCGACCTGCCCTTTCTGCGGGCCACACTGGGCTCGCTCGGCTTCGCGGCGGAGCCGCTGCTGTTGCGCGAAGACGATGCGGCAGGCCGCAAGGAAAGCCGGCGGCTGCTCAAGGCCCTTGGTGTGGCGGGGTTCGCCGCGATGAACATCATGCTGTTGTCGGTGTCGGTCTGGTCGGGTGCCGACGGCGCGACGCGCCAGCTCTTTCACTGGCTCTCCGCGCTCATCGCCATGCCAACGGTCGCCTATGCAGGCCAACCCTTCTTCCGATCGGCCTGGGCGGCGTTGCGGCATGGCCGCACCAACATGGACGTGCCGATCTCGATCGGGGTGCTGCTCGCGACGGCGCTCAGCCTTTTCGAGACGATCACCGGGGGCCCGCACGCCTATTTCGATGGTGCCGTGTCGCTGATCTTCTTCCTTCTGGCAGGTCGCTTTCTCGACAGCGCGATGCGCGATCGCGCCCGGGACGGCGCGGCCTCCCTGCTGCGCCAGACGGCGCCCGGCGGACTCGTCGCGCGTGCCGACGGGACGTCGGAATGGCTGGCGGCCGACCGCATGGTGCCCGGCCTCCTTCTCCTCGTCGGTGCGGGCGAGCGCTTCGCGGCGGATGGCGTGGTCGACCAGGGCGTGAGCAGCGTGGACCGGTCGCTGGTCACCGGAGAGAGCCGCGCGGAACCGGTCGAGCGCGGCGCGGCGATTATCGCAGGCTCGCTCAATCTCACCGGCCCGCTCACCGTGCGCGTGACCGCGGCCGGACCCGATACCGCGATCGCGGGCATGGCTCGCTTGATGGAAGCGGCCGGCCAGGGTCGTTCGCGCTATGTCAGGATCGCCGACCGCGCGGCACGCTATTACGCGCCGGCGGTCCACAGCTTGGCGGCGGCGGCCTTTATCGGCTGGATGATCGCCGGCGCCGGCTGGCACGCTTCGCTCCTCATCGCGGTCGCCGTGCTGATCGTCACCTGCCCGTGCGCGCTTGGGCTGGCGGTACCGGTTGCGCATGTCGTCGCGGCCGGGGCGCTGATGCGGCGGGGATTGCTGGTGAAGGACGGGTCCGCGCTGGAACGGCTCGCGGAAGCCGACCGGGTTTTCTTCGACAAGACCGGTACGCTGACGCTCGGCCGCCCGGAACTGACGGGCGCCGACGGGCTTGACGAGACCGAACGCTCGCTGGCGCTCGCCCTCGCGCGGTCGAGCACGCACCCGCTGTCGCGCAGCCTCGCGCGTTCGCTCGAGCAGCGCGGCGTGCAGCCTGCATGTGTCTCGGATCTGCGCGAGATCGCCGGCTTCGGCATGGAGGCACAGGCCGACGGCGTGCGCATCCGGCTCGGCCGTCCCGCCTGGGTCGGAGCGCCAACCCCCGACGGCGACGCGCTGAGCTGCGGCTTCGAGGTCGACGGCCGCGCGCCGCACCTCCTGTGCTTTGCCGATCGCTTGCGTCCCGATGCCATCGAGGCGGTCGGTCGTATGGCGCGCATGGGGCTGGACCCGGTGATCCTGTCGGGCGATCGGCGTGATGCGGTTGCCGGCATTGCCGCCGAGCTGCACGTTTCCGCGATGGTGGGCATGACGCCGGACGGAAAACTCCAGGCCATCCAAAGGCTGGCGGCGGCTGGCCATCATGTCCTGATGGTGGGCGACGGGCTCAACGACGGACCGGCGCTGGCCGCCGGCCATGTCTCGATCGCGCCGTCTTCGGCGAGCGACGTCGGGCAAAATGCCGCGGATATCGTGTTCCTCGGCGACGGCCTTTTGCCCGTTCCGATCGCCGTCGCGGCAGCCCGCCGCACGATGCGCGTCGTCCGGCAGAATTTCGCCCTGGCGGTCGGCTATAATATCCTGGCGGTGCCGCTGGCCCTGATGGGCGTGGTGACGCCGCTGATCGCCGCCATCGCGATGTCGACATCTTCGATCATCGTCGTCGCCAATGCGCTTCGCCTCGCGCGGTGTGCGCGATGAATGGGATCGGTCTGCTCATCCCGATCGCGCTGCTGCTTGGGCTGAGCGGTCTGGCGGCCTTCATGTGGTCGCTGTCGCACGGCCAGTTCGACGATCTCGAAGGCGCCGGCGAACGGATCCTCATCGACGACGACGGAGTCCCCGATACGCCCCCCGCGGCGTAGGCCGAGAGCGCCGCGACGCACCATCGTCCGCGCACGAGCTCGGCGTCCGACGCGCCCCCGCGCACATAGACAAACCTGCAGGTCGCCACTTGCCGCCGGCGGCGTGGGACGACAGGCGCAAAAAAAGGGGAAGGCGTTTCCGCCTTCCCCGTCAGTGAGAGGAGAGGAGGCTCCTCAGAAGCGCATGCCCAGGCCAACGCCGACGATCAGCGGATCGAGATGGACCTTCACGCGCTGCGTGCCGATCGCCGTGGTGGCAAGCCGGGTGTTCGTATCCATGTCGATATATTTGAGATCGAGGTTGAGGAACGTTCGATCGGTCAACGGTATATCGATGCCCGCCTGGAGCGCGTAGCCGAAGCTCGACTTCATACGCACATCGGTTTTGCCGACCGCCGTCTCGAGGCCCTTCGATGCTTTTTCCGAATAGAAGATCGTATAGTTGACCCCGGCGCCGACATAGGGACGAATCTTGCCGTCCGGCGCGAAATGATATTGCAGGGTCAGCGTCGGCGGCAGCACCCAGGTCGAGGCCAGCTTGCCGATCGATCCCGTCGTTCCGGTCTTGCCGCTCGCGTGATGCTTGGTGGTCGCCACGATGAGCTCGGTGCCGATATGCGATGTCAGCATATAGGTGAAATCGACCTCGGGCATGACGCTGTTGCTGACCTTGACCTTCTCGGTGGGGAACAGCGGGGTGATCCCGCTCGAGCTTTCGTTCGGGGCAACCAGGATGGCGCGCAAGCGCACCAGCACATCGCCAGGCGCGGCACAGGCCGGCGCCGCGGCGCCGGCGGCGGCAAGCAGTGCGATCATGGTCTTGCGGTACATCACGGCGGTTTCCCTTTTGTCCTGTGTTCAATGACCCGCAGTAGGCCGGCCGCAGAGCGACGACATTGACGCATGCCAAGGAAAGGGTTGACCTGCGTCAAGGACTGCCGCCGGCCGGGCGCGCATCACAGTGCGATGTGGCCTTATTTTCCCGATCTGCTCGAGCGGCCCGTTCCGCGCTATACGAGCTACCCGACCGCTGCCGAGTTTACGGACGCGGTTGGCGGCGTCGCGCAAGCAGCGGCGCTCGAAGCCGTCGCGGCCGACGACGACATCTCGCTGTATGTCCACATCCCGTTCTGTCGCGAAGTCTGCTGGTATTGTGGCTGCAACACCGGGGCCGCAAACCGCAGTGAGCGCGTCTCGGCCTATCTGGATGCGCTGGATGACGAGATCCACCTCCTCGCGCGCCATCTGGGCGGGCGTGGCAGAGTCAGGCGGATCGCCTTTGGCGGCGGCAGCCCCAACGCGATTGCGCCACTGGCCTTTGTCCGGCTGCTCGATCGCATCGTCACCGAACTCGATGCCGCCGGTGCCGAGATCGCGATCGAACTCGATCCGCGTACGCTGGATGATGCCTGGTATGACGTCATCGAGCAGACGCACGTGACGCGCGCCAGTCTGGGGGTCCAGACGCTGGTGCCGCATATCCAGCAGGCGATCGGACGCATACAGCCGCTGGCGATGATCGAGGACGCCGTTCTTCGGCTGCGTGCGGCGGGCGTAACATCGCTCAATTTCGACCTGATGTACGGGCTTCCGCACCAGCAACTCGCCGAACTCGGCACCACGCTTGCGGAAACGATCCGGCTGGCCCCCGACCGGATCGCTCTGTTCGGCTATGCGCATCTGCCGGCGCTGATCTCGCGGCAACGCCGGATCGATGGCGCCAGCCTGCCCGACGCCCATCGACGGTTCGAGCAGGCGGCGCACGGCTACAAGATTCTGACCGCGGCGGGGTATAAGGCCATCGGCTTCGATCATTTCGCGCGGCCTTCGGACCCGCTGGCCATCGCCGCATCACAGGGGCGCGTGCGCAGGAATTTCCAGGGCTTTACCGATGACTCCTGCGACACCATGCTCGGGATCGGGGCCAGCGCGATCAGCCAGTTTCCCGGGCTGATCGTGCAAAACGAGAAAATGGCCGGCCGCTATCGAATGCTGGTCGGTGCGCACCAGCTCGCAGGGCGGCGCGGCGTCGAGCGGCACGACGAAGAGCAATGGCGCGGGCATGCGATCGAAGCGCTGCTTTGCTCCGGCGAAGTCCGCATGGCCGAAGCGCGCCTGGCGCGCATCCGGCCGCGGCTCGATGGTTTCATCGACAAGGGCCTGGTTCGCTGCGGACCGACATCGCTCCGGATATTGCCCGCTGGCCTGCCCTATGCGCGGGTGATCGCGAGCTGTTTCGACAGCTATCGGTCGGGTAGCAGAGGAACGTTCAGCCATGCGGTCTAGCTTTGGCCCTGTCGGCATATTCGGTGCAGCAGGGGCGTTGGTCGTCTTGAGCCAGCCTCCGGCAATGGCGCAGCCCTTGATGGCGCACATCGCGATTTGCGGCTCTGCGGCGATGATCGATATCCCGCTGCGGCGCGCGCCGGGGCGTTCGAAGGATGACGAGCAGCCCTGTTCCGCCGGTTGTCATGCGCTGTCGGCACCGCGCAAGCGCGCCCTGTCGCAGGACGACGACGCCGGTTGATGGCGGGGCGTCGCATCACCGCGATCTTGGGCGAAGAAGCTTGTCGGCCGCCCGCCTCGTGGTGGTGCGCGCCGCGCGGCCGGCGCACCCATGATGCGCGATCCGATCCACGCGTGCGATCATCGAGGAAACAGAAATGACAGAGGCCACAACCGCCACATCCGCGCCGTTCGAACTGCTGGGCGGTCGGGACGGCGTCGCCGCGATCGTGGATCGATTCTACGACCTGATGGATACGCAGCCGGCCTTTGCCGAGCTGCGTGCGATGCACGGCGCGGACCTGACGCCGATGCGGCACTCGCTCACGGGGTTTCTGACCGCCTGGGTCGGTGGGCCGCGCGACTGGTTCCTCGATCACCCGAACAGCTGCATGATGTCGGCGCATGCCAGGCTAGGGGTCACGTCCCGGACGGCGGATCAATGGCTGATGGCGATGGCGGCCGCGTTGCGCGACACCGGCGTCAGCGAGGATCTGGCGAACCGCCTCGAGGCCGCGTTCGCGCCGATGACGAACGCGATGATCGCGCGCGCCTGACGCTTGGGTTCGTTCCCGGCCGGGTCTCGCTCAGGCCGCCTTGCGGATATTCTCGCGCGCAAGGATTTCGCAGATGGCGGCAACCAGGGCCCTGATCATCGTCGCGTCATGCTTCGGGCCGGGCGTGAAGCGCAGCCGCTCGGTCCCGCGCGGAACGGTCGGATAGTTGATCGGCTGGACATAGACGCCGTAATCCTGGAGCAGGGCATCGCTCACCCGCTTGGCCGTAACCGCATCCCCGATCATCAACGGCACGATATGCGTCGTCGATGGCAGCACCGGCAACCCCGCGGCGCTCAACTCGGCCTTTAGCAGCGTGGCGGCGGCCTGTTGCGCGTCGCGCTCGACGCTCGAGCGCTTGAGATGGCGGATGCTTGCCAGGGCACCGGCGACCAGCACGGGCGCCAGCGAGGTCGTGAAGATGAAACCGGGCGCATAGGAGCGGATGACGTCGATGATGATCTGATCGGCTGCGATATAGCCGCCCATGACGCCGATCGCCTTGGCCAGCGTACCCTCGATGATCGAAATCCGATGCGCGGCACCGTCGCGCTCGGAAATGCCGCCGCCGCGGGGGCCGTACATGCCGACGGCATGGACCTCGTCCAGATAGGTCAGGGCACCATATCTGTCCGCGAGATCGCAGATCGCGTGGAGCGGAGCGATATCGCCCTCCATCGAATAAACACTCTCGAACGCGATGATCTTGGGCACGTCCGGATCGTCATCGGACAGAAGCTGTTCGAGATGCGCGAGGTCGTTATGCCGGAACACGCGCTTCTCGCAGCCGGAATTCCGGATGCCTGCGATCATCGAAGCATGGTTGAGCGCATCCGAGTAGATGATGCAGCCCGGCAGGATCTTGCCCAGGGTGGCGAGCGTCGCGTCATTGGAGACATAGCCCGAAGTGAAGATGAGGGCGGCTTGCTTGCCATGGAGTTCGGCGAGCTCCGCCTCCAGATCGACATGGTAATGGGTGTTGCCGCCAATGTTGCGGGTTCCGCCCGAACCTGCGCCGACATCGAGCAGCGCCTGTTCCATCGCCGCGATGACGTCGGGATGCTGGCCCATCGCCAGATAGTCGTTCGAACACCAGACAGTGACGGGCCGCATACCCTCGCGCGCGGACAGGCATCGGGCGTTCGGATAGGCGCCGCGGTTGCGCAGGATGTCGATGAACACCCGGTAGCGGCCTTCCTGATGAAGCGATGCGATCGCGCCTGCGAAAATCCTGTCATAGTCCATCGGAGCCGCGCCTCTTTGCGAAGATCTTCGGCGATCCCGAAGCTGGCGGGACCATAGCGTTTTGGTCAGGCCCGCCTCTTCGTAACTATACGCAGGCTGATCCCGTCGCGGTGACGGCGCCGTGGTTCGCCGGCGTCCGTCTCGTTGCGCATCCCGCCGAGCGATGGCGGCCGGAACGTCGTTTATTTATGTTGAGGCACGTCAAAGACAGGATCGGATCCTTCCGCTACACGTTTAGTCCACAAATGGACATTTCTGTCCATCCGGGGGGACGGCGATGGAATTGCAGGATGTTCTGCTGGCGGAAGACGAGCCCATCATCCGGCTCCTTGTAGAGGACGCGCTGGCCGCAGCGGGCTATGCGGTCTGCGCCGCAGCCGACAGTGACGAGGCGTTGGCGCTGCTGAACGCGCCCGATCAGCGCTTTGTCGGCATCGTTACCGACATTCGCATGCCGGGGGCCGGCAATGGATGGGATATCGGCCGGCGCGCGCGCGAAATTCGGCAGGACGTCGCGATCGTCTATATCAGTGCGGATAGCGAGCCCGAATGGGCGGCGCATGGGGTGCCTGACAGCGTCTTCATTCAAAAGCCGTTCGCGCAGGGCCAGGTCGTGGCCGCGCTGTCGACCCTGCTCAACAAGATGAGCTGAGCGCCGCTCAGCGACGATCCTGCGGGACGATGCGCTTGATGAGGCGCCGTCCGCATGCTCAGCGGGTACAAAGACCGTCGTCGCTCGGCGCCTTAGCGCCCGTATCGCGGTGATAGATGTCGGGCAGATAGCGTACGCCGCCTTCGCCGTCGGGCTCTGCCGTGAAATAGGCCACATAGACCGGGATGGCGGTGGGAAGTGCTATCGTCTGGGTCCGGCCGGTCGCCACGGCGGCCTCGACATGGCTCCGGTCCCAGCCCGATTGTCCGGATAGAAGCGCGGTCGCAAGACCGAGGGCGTCGCCCACCCGCACGCATCCGTGGCTATAGGTGCGGATGTCCTGTGCGAACAGGCCCCGGCTCGGCGTGTCATGGAGATAGACGTTGAAGCCGTTCGGCATCACCAGTTTCATGCGGCCCAAGGCGTTGGCCGGGCCCGGGCGTTGACGGTAGCGGGCGCCCTCCCGCACATAGCCTTTGGCCGCCGCCGCTGCAGGATGATCGCGCACCAGTGCGGCAATGCTCTCGGCCGCGATGTCCGACGGGATGTTCCACCACGGGTTGAAGATCACGCCGGTGACCGTCGCGGAGAAGATCGGTGTTGGCGATTTGGTTTTGCCGACGACGACCTTCCAGCGGCCGACCATCTGCCGGCCTTCCCACAAGCTTGCCTCGAAGGCCGCCGCGTTCACCAGCAAATAGCGTGACCCCAGCGCACGCGGCATCCAGCGCCAGCGATCGAGATTGGCTGCGAGCGTGGCACGGAGCGCCGGGTCGGTCTCCCGCCCGTAAGCGGTGCGCAGATCATCGTAAAAGGGATGCGATGGTCGCGCGCTGGCGAAGAGGCCATCGATCCGGTTGGCGGCGACCGCCTCGCGGACTGCCGCCGCCGGATCGCCCCACAGGCTGTTCCCGGCAATGTGCCAGCCGGTTCTCAGCGACGCGTTGCAACACCCATGACGATAGGCTTCGAGCAGTTGTATCGCCGCACCGGTCGCCGCGGAATCCAGCCGCTCGGCCTCGCCGTCGTCGAGGGTCGTCTGAACGGTTTTCGCCGTCGGGGTGACGGATCCCAAACCGTCGTCGGCAGCAGCTTTCAGCCATATGACAAGCTGTCGCGCCTGGCTGCGCGTCCAATGCGGCGGCGTGACGTCGGCAGCCGGAGCGGCCGAGGCGAACAAGCATAGGCAGACGAGGAGAAAAGCGTGTTTCATGCCTTCTCATCATCGGTCGGCGGCGGCGCCACTATAGGGGTTTTTACCAATCTCGGCTGAACCGCGGATAGATCGCTTCGTCGCCGCAGGTCGGTCAGGAGGGCGGTTCGGTCGCTCCGGCGTCGGCCGCGGGCAGGCGATCGAGGTCGGGCAATTTGTCGCGTTGGGCAAAGGCGATCTCCAGCATTGCGGACAGGCTGGTGACGTCGAGCTTGCGCATCAAACGGCTGCGGTGGATCTCGACCGTGCGATGGCTGATGCCGAGCAGTGCGCCGATCTGCTTGTTGGTAAGGCCCCGCACGATGCCGGCGACGACGTCGCGCTCACGAGGCGACAATATGTCGAGCGATGGCCGCCTGCGAGACGGTCTGGCGCCTGGGCGGCGAAGGGCCGGGTCAGCGGGTCGATCGGACTCCGGCGACATATCAGCTTTCCCCGTTGCCCAGGACCAGCCGTTCGAGCTCTTTGACGAGCGCATGCTGCCGCAACGGCTTCTCGAAGACCGTGTCGAAGCCGGCGCTTCGCGCGCAGTTGGCGACGCCGGCAGAGGGAAAGCCCGTGATGAGGATCGCCGGGCAATCCCAGCCCTTCGCGCGCAGCTGGAGCAGCGTATCGATGCCGTCGCACTCGCTCATGCGATAATCCGCGACGAGACCGGCGGCCTGAAGCGAGGTTTCGTCGGCGAGGAGGGTGCCGCCGCTGGCATAGGCGCGAACCTCAAAGCCATTGGCCTGCATCAGCAGCTGGAGCGAGCGGCGGACGGCGGGATCGTCTTCCACCAGAAGAACCCTGGGCTTCTGGCCCGGAAGCGCCCTGCCGGCGATGTGCGTCATTCATATCGTCCCTGAAAGCGCCAATATTTGGCAGCCGGGGAAGAGCAGGTCGTTACGTAATGGTCCCGATGAGCCTCAGGCCCCCATACCCGCGGCAAAGGCGATCCGCAGCGCGTCGGACAGACTGCGGACGTCGAGCTTCGACATGAGGTTGGCGCGGTGGACCTCGACGGTCCGAGGCGAAATGCCCAGATCATAGGCGATCGTCTTGTTCGGAAGACCCCGCGCCAGTCCTTCGAGCACGTCCCGCTCGCGCGGGGTCAGGACGCCCAGCAGCGTCTGCGCTTCGGAAGCCTTCGTCGTGCGCTCGCCCGCCGCCGCGAGCCTTTCGAAAGCCGTTTCGATCGATGCAAGCAACACGGCCTTCTCGAAGGGCTTTTCGATAAAATCGACCGCGCCGCCCTTCATGGCCTGAACCGCGACCGAAACGTCGCCATGGCCCGTCAGGACGATCACCGGCATGGTGATGCCGCGTTCGGACAGCGCCTTTTGCACCTCGAGCCCATCCATTTCGGGCATGCGGACGTCGAGCAGGATGCAGCCCTCCTCGGCGTGGCGGACCTCTTTCAGAAACGCGACCCCGGTGGGCCAGGTTTCGACCGCGAAGCCGGAGGTCTTGAGCATGAAGCTCGCCGACCGGCGGATGGATTCCTCGTCATCGACGATATGGACCAGCTTCTTGTCAATCATCCCTGACCTCCGTGTCCGCGCGCGCTACTGTGAAATGAAACTCGGTCCCGCCCCCCGGGGCAGGCTCCGTCCATATCCGTCCGCCATGTGCCTCGATGATGGTGCGGCAGATCGAGAGGCCAAGGCCCATGCCGTCGGCTTTGGTGCTTACGAAGGCCGTGAACAACTGCTCGGTGACGGAGGGGGCGATGCCCGGCCCGGTATCGGCGACGATGATCTTCACGAAGCCGGGCTTGTCGAGCCGGCTCGATACGGTCAGTCTGCGCTCGTCGCTGTCGGACATCGCTTCGATCGCGTTGCGGATGAGGTTGATCAGAACCTGTTGAATCTGGACCTTGTCGACCAGGACCGGGGATGCATAGGGGTCGAGATCGAACACCGGTTCGATACCCTTCTCGCGCGCGCCCATCAGCCCCAGCACTGCGGCCTCGTTGATCAGCGGCGGCAGTTTCTCGACGGTCTTCTCGACTTCCCCCCTGGCGACGAAGTCGCGCAGCCGGCGAACGATATGACCGGCTCTGAGCGCCTCTTTGGCGGTATCGTCGAGCGCTTCGCGCATCATCGGGAATTCGTCGGGGTCGGGCGCCTCGAGCATATCGCGCACGGCTTCGACATAGTTGGTCACCGCCGTGATCGGCTGATTGAGCTCGTGCGCGAGCGTCGAGGCCATCGTTCCCATGGCGCTGACACGCGAGACATGGATGAGTTCGGACTGGAGCGATTCCAGCTTCTGTTCCGTGCGCTGGCGCTCGGTCAGATCGCGGATGAAGCCGGTAAACAGACGTAGCGCGCCCTCGGTGGTTTCGCCGATCGACAATTCCATCGGGAACGTCGTGCCGTCGCGACGCTGCGCGAACACGACCCGTCCGATCCCGATGATCCGCTTCTCACCGGTCTGCAGATAGCGGACGAGATAGCTATCGTGGCGCTCGCGGTCGGGGCTGGGCATCAGCAGGCTGACATTGCGCCCCAGCAACTCGGCTTCGCTATAGCCGAACAGCCGCTCGGCGGCAGCACTGAACGAGATGATCGCGCCTTGGTCGTCGATCACGACCATCGCGTCGGGCACCGTCGACAGGATCGAACGCAGATGGCTTTCCCGCGACAGCACCGCCTCCTCGGCGGCGCGGCGCTCCGTGATGTCGGTGACGATCTTGGCGAAACCGCGCAACCCCCCATCAGGATCGCGAAGCGCGGTGATCGCAATGCTAGCGACGAATTCGGACCCATCTTTGCGGACCCGCCAGGCTTCCTCCTCCAGCCTGCCGTCGACCGCGGCGCGGGCGAGGTCCTGTGCCGGCTTGCCGGCCTCGACGGCGTCGGCCGGGTAGAAAAGTGCGGAACTCCGACCGATGATCTCGGCCTCCGACCAGCCCTTCAGACGTTCGGCGCCCTTGTTCCAGATCGTCACATTGCCGTCGGGGTCGAGCATGTAGATGGCGTGGCTGTGTGCGCCGTCGATCAGCAGGTTGAGCTCTTCGGCGATTGCGTCGGATTCGATCGCCCGCTGTTCGGCGCGCCGGTCGCTCGTCGCGGCCCGATCGCGCAATAGACGGATCGCCCTGGTCAAAAGGATGATCCCGATCGAAGTGAGCAGAAAGATGCTCACCTCGGCCATATCGGCCGCGTCGTATCCGTGCATTCCGGCGAAGCGCATGCCCGCGAGCAGCGCGAGCACCGTTGCGACCGCGGCAGCGACCGATCCGGTCCAGACGGCCGAGAGCAGGATCGCAGCGGTGAAGGGGAGGAATGCGGCGCGATCCCCCAGCCAGGGCTGAAGGGCGAGCCGGATGGCCGCCGTCACCCCGACAATGGCAACCGCGAGCCCTATACGGCCGATCAGCGATCGCGGCATAATCGACATAAAGGGCTGGGCTCCCGACCGCGCAGCGTCGGCGGTGTGCTGGAACTGGCGTCCCGGCTGAGCGCGCCTAGTTACGGGACCAGTATAATCCTTTGCGACGGGAAGCGATATGGTGTTGTGTCCCAAACTAAGTATTCCGCCGTACGTAGTGCTCGACAGCGGTAGTTCGCGCGGTTTGATGGTGGAATGCGGGAATCTACTAATAGTCGGCGCAGGGTTGTGGCGCGCATCCCGGCATCGGCGCAGTCCCACCGGCTGCTACAACCGCCGAGGCCCGCAGTGACCATCCGCAACCTCGACGCCTTGTTGAAACCGCGCTCTCTGGCCCTGATCGGCGCGTCGTCGAAACGCGGCTCGCTCGGGGCGACCGTTGTCGAGAATGTCGTGCGTGGCGGCTTTGCCGGACCGATCTACGCGGTCAATCCCCATCGGGTCGATGTCGCGGGCGTGACATGGGTTCCGTCGGTCGCCGATCTGCCGGAGGCGCCCGACCTTGCGATCGTGATGGCGCCCGCGCCGGGCGTGCCGGCGATCATCGCCGATATCGGCGCCCGCGGGACGCGGTGTGCCGTCGTGATCTCGGCCGGCATCTCGACCGCCAATGGCCTGCGCCAGCAGATGCTCGATGCGGCAAAGTCGCATCTCCTGCGCGTGATCGGACCAAATTGCCTGGGCGTGATGGCCCCCCTGGCCAAACTCGACGCCACATTCGCGAGCACGCCGGCCCGGCCTGGGCGCCTGGCGCTGATCTCCCAGAGCGGCGCACTGGTCACCGCGATCCTCGATTGGGCCGATACGCGGGGGATCGGGTTTTCGGGCATCATATCGGCCGGAGACATGGCCGACGTCGATGTCGGCGACCTCATCGACCTCTTCGCGGCGGATCCCGCGACCGATGCCATCCTCCTCTATATTGAGGGGATTACCGACGCCGCGAAGTTCATGTCGGCGGCGCGTGCCGCTGCGTGCCGAAAGCCGCTGATCGCGATCAAGGCCGGCCGCTCTCCCCAGGCGGCCAGGGCGACCTTGTCCCACACCGGGGCGCTGGCGGGATCTTACGAGGTGTATCGGACCGCGTTCGATCGTGCCGGGATCATCACCGTCGACACGTTGACCGAATTGTTCGACGCCGCCGAAATATTATGCGCTTATCGCCAGCCCAGCGGAGACAGGCTTGGTATCGTCACCAACGGCGGCGGGGCGGGCATCCTCGCGGTCGACGCGCTCCTCGATGTCGAGGCCAGCCTGGCCGATATATCCGCCGACACGATCGGGGCGCTCGACCGCGCGCTTCCGGCGACCTGGTCGCATGGCAATCCGGTCGACATCATCGGCGACGCGACGCCGGACCGTTACCGGGCCGCGATCGGCGCCATCATGCGGGACCCCGGGGTGGACGCGGTGCTCGTGATGAACTGCCCGACCGCCACCAGCCAGGCGATCGACATTGCCACGGCTGTCGGCGATGAAGTCGGGCTGTGCCGAAAGGCCGGGTTCGTCAAACCCGTCATCGCCTGCTGGCTGGGTGACGCGAATGCAGCGGCCGTCCGGCCGATCCTGACGGCGAACGCAATTCCGCTCTATGGCACGCCCGAGAATGCGGTGCGGAGTTTTGCCTATCTGCTCGCCGCGCAGCGCGCGAAGGCGGCCCTCACCGATGCGCCCTCCGTCCGCCATGAAACGCGTCGGGCAATAGAGGATGCGCAGGTCATCATCGACCATGTCCGCGCGGAAAGGCGCACCATTTTATCCGAAGTCGAGGCCAAGGCGCTGCTGGACGCCTATCATATTCCGACCGTTGCAACCCGGTTTGCCGACTCGGTCGCCGCCGTCGGCGATGCCTGTGACAGTCTGACGCCGCCCTATGCGGTCAAGATCGTGTCCCCCGATCTCAGCCACAAATCGGATGTCGGCGGAGTCGTGCTCGACCTGCCCGATCGCGCGGCGGCATGTGCCGCGGCGGCGGCGATGCGAGACCGGATCGCGCGCGACCATCCCCAAGCCCGGCTCGTCGGCTATTCGGTGCAAACGATGATCGAGCGACCGCATGCGCATGAGCTGATCGTCGGGATCGCGACCGACCCGACCTTCGGGCCGGTTCTGATGGTGGGCGCCGGCGGCACGGCCGTCGAGCTCATCGCGGACAAGGCGATGGCGCTTGCGCCGATCGATCATGGCCAGGCGAGCGCGATGATCGCACGGACCCGCATTTCGAAGCTGCTCGCCGGCTACCGCCAGGAGCCTGCCGCCGATCTGGAGGGTATTGCGGTCGTGCTCGATGCGCTGTCCGCCATGGCTGTCGACCTGCCCGAACTGGTCGAACTCGACATCAATCCGCTCCTTGCCGATGCGCAAGGCGTCCTTGCCCTCGATGCGCGGATCCGTATCACCGAGACCGCGACCGTTCAGAGCCGCCTCGTCATCCGGCCGGCTCCACTGCAGCGGGCTGCGGATCTCACCACCCGAAGCGGGTTCATGGTGCATGCCGATCCCGATAGTCCCGGGGTGCGGGTCGCACGGCGCACGGTGGAACCCGCCGCACCGGTCGATGTGTCATGAGCGCTCGACGCATCCTGATCATCGATGGCCACCCCGATCCGGATCCGGCCCGTTTCGTCCATGCCCTGGCGGACAGCTATGCGCACGGTGCCACGGCCTCCGGGCATGACGCTCGCAGGATCGCGATCAGCGAGCTCCAATTTCCGCTGCTGAGGTCGTCTCACGACTGGACGGGCGATTATGTCGCCCATGACATTCGCCGCGCCGAGGAAGCGATCAGCTGGGCCGAGCACATCGTGATCATCTATCCGCTCTGGCTCGGTGACGTGCCGGCCCTTCTCAAAGGGTTCTTCGAGCAAGTGATGCGGCCCGGATTCGCCTTCCATCCCCGCCCGGGCAAAATGCCCGGCAAGGCGTTGACCGGGCGTTCGGCGCTGCTGGTGGTCACCATGGGCATGCCTGCCATCTTCTACCGGGTGTATTTCAGCGCCCACAGCGTCAAAAGCCTCGAACGCAATATCCTCAAATTCGTCGGCATCGCCCCGGTCGAGCATCTTCTGATCGGAAATGTCGAAGGCGACGCCGACCGCCGGGAGCATTGGCTTCGCGAGCTGGCCGAGCGCGGTGCGGCGGGCCTGTAGACGGTGATCCGCTACGATCGCCGCACCCGGCTGCTCGCGGCTGCGCTGTCGGCGCTTGCCGGCTATATCGATGCGATCGGCTTCATGGCGAGTGGCGGTTTCTTCATCTCCTTCATGAGCGGCAACTCGACCAAACTGGGAGTCGGCCTGGCAACGCTGTCGGCCGACGCGAGAACCGCCGCCGGTCTCATCGCCACATTTCTCATCGGCGTCGTGCTCGGGTCGATGCTCGGCAGCTACAGCGAACCGCACCGGCGCAGCGCTGTCCTCCTCCTGGTCACCGTCACGATCGTCGCGGCGGCTTCCTGCGCGGCGTCTGGTTTTCTCGCTGCCGGGCTCGTCCTGACGGCGCTCGCCATGGGCGCCGAAAACGCCGTGTTCGAGGAGGATGGCGAGATCCGCATCGGACTCACCTATATGACGGGGACATTGGTCAAGCTGGGCCAGCGGCTCGCCGCCGCGGCGCGCGGCGGTGCACGATGGGGCTGGGCGCCGTATCTCGTGCAGTGGTGCGGGCTGCTTTGCGGGGCGATCGCTGGCGCCTTTGCCTATTCGCGCATCGGCATGGCCAGTCTCTGGTGGGCCAGCGCGGCGGCGGCGGCCTCGCTCGCGGTGGCGTGGCTGCTCGAACGGCCTCGCGCTACCGCCTGAGGCTCTCCCGCCCGTCGGCGGACGGGCTGGCGATCGGGCCGGCCCGTCCGTCCGATCAATGTCCCAGAACGAGGGGCAGTTTGCTGTGTGCGAGCATGCGCTTGGTCACGCCGCCAAAGGCTTCCATCAGCCGGCCGTGGCTATAGGCGCCCATCATGACATAGTCGGGACGCCAATCGGCGCATTCGTCGGCGATCAGCGTGTCGATCGTGCCCGTGCCGTCGTCGATCCGCAGGCTGACGCTGGCATGGATTCCGTGCCGCGAGAGATATGCGGCCGCGTCGTCGGCGTCAGGCGTGGACTTCGGCGCATGCGCCATGAAGATGCGAACCTCGGAAGCAAGCTTCAGCAGCGGGACGCAGGCACGCATCGTCGCGGCAGCGGAATCCTTGCCGTCCCAGGCGATCAGGGCGCGACCGGTGTCAAAGCGCTTGAGGCTATCCGGCACCGCCACGACAGGCTTGCGCGCATGCGTCAGGATCCGGCTCGCGATGTCGCGCATGTCGGGATAGGGGAACGCATCGAGCTTGCGGTTGAGGACGATCAGATCGGCCAGGTTGGCCGCTTGGAGCACGCAGTCGGCGGGGTTGCCGGTCGCGTCGATCCAGTTCCAGGACACGTCTTCATGCGCGAGCCGGCCTTGAAGCTTCGCCTTGTTCTTGCCCTCGCGCTCGCGCTCTTCGGCCATCAGCATGGCTTCGCCATAGCCTCCGCCATAAAAATCGCCGACGACCATCGGGAACATCGAAACATCGACGCAGGTGAGATGGCCGGTGAATGCACGCGTCAAATCGAGAGCGGCCTGGAACCGGGCTTCCTGGCCCTCGTCGTCATGAACGAGCAAGAAAATGTTCTTCATAATCGCCTCCTTTACCGTTGCCCGATGCTATGGTGGGTCGGGCTTTGCTCGATATGCGTGATGATACGGATGCGCAGACGGCCGCCCGACAGGCCGGACGGCCGTCGTCGTTGGATGCGTTGCCCGGTCAGAGAGTGACGACGATATTGTCCTCGACCTTCGTGACGCCCGGTGCCGCCCAGGCGGCGCGCTCGGCGATGCCACGCTCGTTCCAGGCCTTCACCCTGCCGCCCAGCCGGACGGTGCCGCCGTCGGTCGTTACCGTGACGGTGGCGGCATCGAGATCGGCCTGACGCTTGAACGCCGCCATGATCCGCTCCTTGACGTCGAAGCTGGTCGGCAGCTTGCGCACTTCGAGCAGATTGCCGACGCCGAGCACGCCTGTGACCTTGCCGGCGACCTTGGAGGCCTCGCTGCTTTGATAGTACCAGTCGACGGTGCCGGTCAGGGTTACCCAGCCATGCTCGACCTTGACCTTGATCTTGTCGTCGGGGATCGAGACGTTCCACGCGAACATGTCGAGGATGCGCTTGGCGATCTCATGGTCCGCCGTCTTGGGATCGGAGGCGAAGCGCACCTTGATCTCCTCGGCGATCGCGGTCACGCCGGCGACCCTGCGCGTGGCCTTTTCCGCAGCCATCTTTTCGGGATAGCTCTTCACATAGCCCGACAGCGTCACGACGCCATCGTTCACGGCGACGCCGATATCGGCCTGGTCGACGCTTGGCTCCCATGCGAGTTCGGCCATCACGTCCTGCTGCACCTGGGCATCAGTTTTTTTCACGGGTGTTCTCCTTCGCGGTCAGGGATATGCGCGGTGTCACCGCGCCAGTCTCGCCGGCGGCGAACCTGAGCACCGTCGGCAAGTGTATCGAAATGGTGGTTCCGCTACCGGCGCGGCTGCGGAAATGAAGCTGGGCATGGGCGCTTCGAGCGAACTGCCGCACGCGGCAAAGCCCCGCGCCATGCTCGCCCTGACGGTCGATGCACCGGCGCACATCCGAAAGCAGGGCAGGACTCATCCCGCATCCATCATCGGCGATCGTAAGCCAAATGCGGGCCCCAATCCGGCGCGTGCGGATCATAACCGTGGCGGCCCCGGCGGCCTTGGCGTTGGCCAGCAACTCGAAGATGACCGCATCGATTGCATCACCATCGACCCGCACGGATAGATAATCGTCGCACAGGTCGAACTTGACCCCGTCGATCAGTACCCGGATCATCGGTTCGATCGCCATGATCTGCTGGTTGAGATCGAGCTTTTTCGGCGCCGAGCCGGCTTTGGGCGATGCCAGGAGGCTGGTGGTGAGCTCTCCGCCGCGCAGGGCGGCCGCCTCGATCGCCTGCAGCAGAGCGAGCCTGCGCACCTTGGCGGGCTGGCCCTCGAGCAGATGCTTTGCCGAGCAGACGATACCGAACAGATTGCGCAGATCGTGGATCGTCTCGCGCCTTATGGTGGCGACGGGCGCATCGTTTGACGGGGTCTGTACCAGGGTCTGCTGCATCGGGGCCTCCGCGGCTGTTGCCTCCTTGTGAAGCGCGGGACCGTGGATCAGAATCAGCAATTGTCCGTAGGGGTTCGGGGGCGGACATCCCGATCCGGGGCGGGTGTAGCGGCGTCGGGTTCGCGCAGGAGTGCGCGGAAGCTGTCGAGGCGCGACCGGTAGCCTTCGGCATCGCCGAATTCGAGGAAATCATAATAGCGCTGGTGGGGATCGGTGATGCGCACGGCATGCTTGATCGGACACCAATATTGTTCGGTGCGGCTCGACACCTCGCGAGCATAGGCGATGACGCCGTTACCGTAGCCGCAATAGAGGCAATTCAACGCCTCGATCCAGTTGAGATAGGCGAGGCGCCCGCGATCGAAGGCGATATAGGCCGAGCGGCTGACCCGGCTGATGCCATAGACCCTGAAACAGATCGCCTGGTACAGCGTCACCCACAGGTCGAGCAGGACCAGCGGTATGATCATCGAATAGATGATGGGCGCGGTGACGATCGTCCCAAGCGATGAGCGTGCGAGGAAGAGCGTAGCCCCGGTGCGCAAGCGGCGCTGCTCGGCAACCACGCCATGTTCGAACTGGACGAGATGCTCCTTGAGCGACCAGCCCAGCGCCTTGCGGCGGCGCTCGATCTCGCGGTCGAGTTCGGTTTGCAGGCGAACAATCTCGCGAGCGATATCTTCCATGCGAACGGTCATGCCGCTCCTCCGACGCTTGCGGCGATCATGGCGTGATGAGCACCTTGAGGGCGTGCGTCTCGCCGGCACGTGCGAATATGTCATAGGCGGCGAGTGCATCCGTCAGCGAAAAGCGGTGCGTGATGAGCTGTTTCGGATCGACCTTCTTTGCGGTCACCGTCTTGAGCAGCATCGGGGTCGACACGGTATCGACCAGCCGCGTGGTGATAGCGATATTCCGCGACCAGAGGCGCTCGAGATGGATGTCGGCCTTGACGCCATGCACGCCGATATTGGCGATGACACCGCCCGGCGCCACCAGATCCTGGCACAGTTCGAAGGTGGCCGGCACGCCGACCGCCTCCACGACCGTATCGGCACCTCGGCCTTCGGTCAGCGCCATGACCGCGACGATCGGATCGCCCATCGCGCTGTTGATCACATCGGTGGCGCCGAAACGGCGTGCGACCGCGAGCCGGCTGTCGTCGAGATCGATCAGGATGATCCGTGCAGGCGAATAGAATTGCGCGGTGAGCAGGCAGGCGAGGCCGATCGGGCCCGCGCCGACGATCACCACGCTGCCTCCGGGCGCCACCTTGCCGTTGAGCACCCCGCATTCGAAGCCGGTGGGAAGGATATCGCTCAGCATCACCAGCGCCTCTTCATCGGCGCCCGCCGGTACAGGGTAGAGGCTGGTGTCGGCGTGGGGAATGCGGACATATTCGGCCTGCGTGCCGTCGATCGCATTGCCCAGAAGCCAGCCGCCGGTTGCGCAGTGCGAGTACATGCCGCGCCGGCAATAGTCGCAGCGCCCGCAGGACGTGATGCAGGAGATCAGGACATGATCGCCGGGATGGAAGGCGGTGACGCCAGGACCGACGGCCTCGATGACGCCAACGCCCTCATGACCGAGAATGCGCCCGGGCGCGCAGGTCGGGACGTCGCCTTTGAGGATGTGGAGATCGGTCCCGCAGATGGTCGTGTGGAGAATCTTCACCAAAGCATCGCCGGCATCGATGATCGCGGGCGTGGCATGGTCGTCGAGCGATTTCTGCCCAGGACCATGATAGACGAGCGCCTTCATCAATTTCTCCCGCATATCGACGATGTGGCAGCGCGAGACGTCGCGGGCCGGATGCCGCCCTGATCGCGCCTGGAGGTGGTCCGGGGAATTCGTAGATTCCCGGACAGCGTGCGCCGCGCCCCATCCCGACGCCCGCCATCGCGAAGATCACCACCAGCTTGTCGTGCCCGAACCTTTCGAAGCAGAGCGAGAGCCCGGGCTCTTTGCCTGATCGCTGAGTTCCGCATATCGATGGGGCCAGTGGTGACCGAGTCCGCGGGGCGCAGGCCGACCGAGCGGGACCCCGTGAAACGCGAACATGGCAGCGCGCCGGCCAGTATCTCGCTTTCGCAGAGGAGTTGATCAAGCCCCGGGCGCCGCGGCTCGTCGCGATCGGGGGCCTGTCCGGTACCGGCAAATCCACCCGCGCGCCGTGTGGCGTGGTGACGGACCGTCGGGCGCCCGCATCTTGCGCAGCGACGCGCTGCGCAAGCGACTGGCCTGGGTCGATCCCGAGATGCGGCTGCCTTCCTGCAGCTACGCCCCGGCAGCCAGCGACAGAGTCTGCCGCGATCGACAGGCTTGCGGGCGAGGCCATAGGATAGTGACAGTGCGTGCTTCCGGCGGAGCCATGAACGCCGAAATCGGGCTTTGCCCGCCGGACGAGGCGAGGGGGTGCGCAGGTTCATGCTGTCCGGCCGATACTGCTCTCAACGCCGGGAATCACGATCCTCGTCGTGGCCTCGGTGCCCATCGTCCTCAAACTGGCGTTCGAGCAGCTTCAGCCGATCGACGATGTTGAAGAAGAAGGCTGTCGACCAACCGAGCAGGATGATCCCGTTCGCACCCTCGATCGCCCCGAGGATCCGGCTGCCATGCGGCAATACGACATCGCCATATCCGATGGTCACATAGGTCGTGGTCGAAAAATAGAGCGCTTCCTCCCATCCGCTGAAAATACCGATCATGCGGAACGCGCCGGCCCATCCCCAGATTTCGATCGTATGCAGCGCAAAGAGGCCGAAGGCGACGGTCATCACCACCGCCACGGACATCGCCATATCGATCGTCCGTGCGCGCGCACGCCGGTGGCGGCGCAGCAAGGCCAGCAGCCCCGCCAGCCCCAGAAGATGGAACAGCACCATGAGCGCCACGATGAGGGAGGCGAGGAAGAGCTGGTGAGCGAGCGACATGGAGGCAAGTGTCGGTACTGGCCGCCGATCCACAACTGGGAAGTCTACTTAGGGCACATACTGCGTACATCTCCCAGTCAAATGTCCCAGTGAAATGCGGGCTCGTTCTCGTCATGATGCCGTCGCCGTACCAGCCCGCGTCTACGCGTGGCGGTGCCGGCGGCTGTGCAGGATTCGAGGCGCTCGCTATTGGGAACTATACCAATAGTGATGGCGCCAGCGGCCGGGCATGACGGTCGCATGTCGCTCGAGCCCAAGCTCCTATCGCTTGTTTATGTGAGCGAAAGCCGTCTCGCGCGGCCCGCAGACAGTTTCGAAATTTCAAAGATCGTCGAGGTGTCGAGGGCCCGAAACGCCGGACTCGGCGTGGCTGGCGCGCTGATCGCGACCCATCGCTTCTTCGCCCAGATCCTGGAAGGACCGCCCCTAGCGGTAGAGGATTTGATGCTGAGCATCGGTCGCGACGCTCGGCACGCCATCGTCACCGTCGTACGGCGCGAACCGATCTCGCGATCCCGCTTCGTCGGATGGTCGATGGCCTATTCGGGACCCTCGGGCTATGTCGAACGGGATATAGCGCCGTTGTTCCACCCGCCCATCGATCTTTCGCCGACCCCCGGCACCGATCGGCTGATCAGGCTGTTCCGGGCGTTCGTCGCGCCGGGCGGAGCGTGACGCCGGCTTCGTATTGTTACGCATAGGCCGGTGCCCGGGCACCTGGCTAGGCTCGTCCATCGAACAGGAGGATGTGCGATGGATTTCCCGCGTCAGACAAGCGGTCGCCAGGCGCAACTGCGCCGCGGGTCGGTCGTCATCGGCATCGCGCTTCTGATGCTCGGCATCTTCGGCTTTCTGGCTCTGGTGCTCCGCAACCATCTTTCATCCTTCGAAATCAGCATGGCGATGTTCGCGGCCGGTCTTTTGCAGATCAGCCACGCGCTGGCCGCGTGGCGACGGGGGTGGTCGATATTCGCGGTCGCCGGTGCTCTGCTCTATTTCGGCGCTGCAGCGGCGGTCTTGTTCATGCCGTTTGCCGACGAGCGTTGGATCGGGCTGGCGCTCGCCGCGTCCCTGGCGGCGGCGGGCGTCAGCCGACTGGTGACCGCGGCTTCGCTCGAGCACGGATTGCGCGGCTGGGAGGCTCTGTCGGGCGTCACGACGGTGGCCGCCGCGGGAATCATCCTGGCGGGAATTCCCACAATCTCGCTCTGGCCGCTGGCGTTCATCATCGTCCTTGACCTGATCGTCGAGGGTGCCGCCCTCGCCAATGTCGGCTTCGCCCTCGACGGGCGCCGGACGAAATCCCGCAACTGAGTTTCGCGAAAGGCCGATCATGATCAAGCACATCATGCTCACGCTGCTGAGCCATCCCGATCCGACGCCGGACTGGGCCCTGCGCGCCGCTGATGCGCTCGCGGTCCATCTCGACGCCCAACTGTGCGCGGCCTTGGCGGTCGTCACCATTCCGGACGTCTCGACTCCGCTGGCGAGACGGCTGGTCGGCGCCGATGCCGCGATTGCAGCGGAGAACCGCTACAGCCTCGACAATGCCGACAAGCTCGCGACGCGCTTCTCCGCGCTGATCGGATCGAGCGACGCGCATCGGTTGGCGCGCATCCTGTCGGGGCACATCGTCGACCCCAATCCGATCGCGAGCCATGCCCGCCTGTTCGATCTGGCGCTGCTGCCGGCCTATGGCCATCCCGACACGCGCTGGCTGATCGAAGGCTTGCTGTTCAACAGCGGTCGTCCGGTTCTCATCCTGCCCGAGCGGCCAGCCTATCGCTGGGATCATATCATTATCGGCTGGGATGGTTCGCGGGCGGCGGCGCGGGCGATCGCCGATGCGCTTCCACTGTGTCGGCGCGCACGTACCGTCGAGATCGTCACGGTCACGGGGGAGAAGGCGTTGCCATCCGATCTTGCGCTCGATGACGTCATCCACCACCTCTCATGCCACCAAGTTTCGGCGACAGGTCAAATGATCCCGGGGGACGAGGACGGTGCCGGTCAAGCGCTGCTCACGCACGCGCGGCGCCAGGCGGCAGACCTGCTGGTCATGGGGGGCTTCGGTCATTCGCGCATGCGGGAGTTTTTCCTGGGCGGTGCGACCGAGACCGTCCTTCACGCACCGAACCTTCCGATCCTCATGTCGAACTAGGCACAGCGGCACCAATCGCTGGCCGGATCTGCTGCACCGGGCGCAGGCGCACCGCTTGAGCGGTATTGCTCCCTGCGATCGTTGCGCGCCGAAGCCCGCATCGCCGGTTCATCGGCGCCGACAGGCAGATGCCTTCGCCCAGAGTCAGAAGGCGATTTCGAGAACCACAACCGACGGGTCGTCGTCATTAGGCACCACGTGAAAGCCCATTTCGCGCTCCAGCTCGACCGCTGAATGATTGTCGCGGCTTTCGACCGCCTGCAGCCGCTTGACTCCGCGTTGCCGGGCCTGGTCCGCAACATATTCGAGCAACGTCCAGCCGATTCCGCGGCCCTTGTGATCGGAGCGGATCGAAATCGCGACCTCGCCGACATCCATCGCCGCGTCGCAGGCGAGCATCGCCGTGGCGATGACACGACCGCCATCGTCGAACGCGAGGAAGCTTTCGGTTCGTTGATGATCGACGTCGAGGAGCGACTGGAGCCGCGTATGGCCGACATGGTCGATTGCGGTCAGGAACCGGAAGCGCAGATCGTCGAGCGACACGGCCTCGAAGAACTCAGCCAGCAGCGCTTCATCCTGCGTGTCGGCCGTGCGCACCAGAAAGAGAAATCCCGACCTGGTTTCGAGCCAGGTCGTGCCGGTCTTGGGAAGTGTAAGCATCGCATGATCCTGCGTTAAGATGCCGATCCGCTATGACATCGCGGCTTGCGCAGTTATGCGTAATTGTCCCGATGCCGGCGGACCCAGGCTAGGCGCCATGGGCGTTCGCGTCTTTGCCGAGAGCGTTTCGAGCGGACGCTCGCCGAATATGGTCAGGGCAGAACAGCGAGAATGACGGCCGCCGCGAGCGCGCTTCCCGCCAGCGCGCCTGCAGCGCGCCAACCCCGCGCCCAGCCGGCGAGACTGATGGTCAAGCCGGCCTTGAGCAACGTGTTCAGCATGACGGGAACGGCAAGGACAATGCCGGCGGTGCGAGGTCCCAGCGCGCCGGCGGGCAAGCCCGCCATCGTGATGATCGCCGAATCGACGTCGACCATGCCCGACAGCGCGAGAATCGTGGCAAGCCCCATGTCGCCATAGTGTTGCAGCACCCAGCGCGACACCAGGGCAAGACCCATTACGACCGCCATCAGCGCCAAGGCCGGCCCAAGGGCGAAGGGATTGCTGACCGGGAGCTCTTGCACCGCCACGGATGGACCCCGCGCAGCTCGCCGGAGCTGCCACAGCGTCGCCGCAATACTGACCAGCGCCGCGGGGACGAGCAGCAGCGCAAGCGTCGGTAATGCGCGCGGGAGCAGGACGGCGGCCAATGCCAGCACACGCAGGAGCATCACCGCCGAAGCCGTAGCGATGCCGGCGGTCAGGATGGGCGCGTCTGTGCCGGCGTCGCGCAAGCGGGTCGCGAGCGATGCGGTGACCGCGGTCGACGACACCATCGCGCCGGCGCCGGCCGTCGCCAGGGTACCGCGGGAGGCGCCGAGATATCGGCTCGCGATGTAGCCGACGCATGAGACCGCCGAGACCATGACGACGATCGACCATAGCTCGTGCGGGTTCCAGGCATCGAGCGGACCGTAGGCGCGGTTGGGGAGCAATGGCAGGATGACGATGGCGATGAGCGCGAAGCGGGCGATCGCGTTGACCTCCACCTCCTTCAGTCGCCTCAGCCAGCTGTGCAAACGGGTGCGCAGCGCGAGCACGATCATCGTCGCGACCGAGATTACGGTCGCCAGCATCGCTTGGTCGGTGGTGGCGAGATAACCGCAGGCGAGGGTCAGCAGCCCGGTGAGAGTGGCGGTGGCGCTGACGCCGGCGCCTCGCCGCATGACGGCCGCATAGCCCAGGAGGATCGTGATGGCCGCTGCGCCCATCAGGACGACGGCACCGGCTCCATCATGGGCGCCGATGATCCCCGCGACGCCGCCGGTCAGGCCGAGCAAGCCATAGGTCCGAATCCCGGCGACCCGGGTCCCCGGCACTTCGTTGCGCAGAGCCCAGCCGCGCTGGATGCCGATCAGCAAGCCGAGGGCGAGCGCCACGCCGATCGATCCTACCGACTGTAGCATGACGCTGCGTCCTCCTGTGGTGACGCCTCATCCCAGGGCGTGCGGGATATGCGCCCGGCGATCTGGCGAACGGGCGTCAGCGACGATGCTGCGCTTCGGCGCAAGCGACACATTGCGGCGTCGCCGGCAGCGCTTCGAGCCGTTCCGGCACGATGGCCTTACCGCACGACGTGCAGATGCCGTAGACGCCGAGCTTCATGCGTTGCAACGCGGCTTCGATCTCCGCGATCTCCGTCAGTGCCGCGCGGTCCAGAGCGCCGAGCGCTTCGTCGGTCTCCCGATCGCTGACCTGCTCACCAAGATCGTGATCGAGCGGCTGGCAGAGCTCGGTTTCGATCTGTGCAACGCGGTCGCGCAACGTGACCAGCCGCTCGGTGAGCGCCGTGTGCGCCCTGTGCGCGTCGGGCATCAGGCCGCCTTTCGGGCAGCGATGAGACTGGCGATCTCGTCGAGCAGGCCCAAACGCTGTTTCTTGAGATCTTCAAGCCGGTTGTCAGATGCAACCTCCAGCCCGCCTTCGATCCGGTAGATGGTCTGGGTGACGTCATGATGGCGTTTGGCGAGCTGGCCGAAATGCTGATCCTGCATCTTGAGGTCGTGCAGGATGGCCGCATCGGCCGGGAACTCCGCGTGGAGGTCGTGCCCTTGTTCACTCATCGCCAAATTCTCCTTGTCTCGTTTGCGTGGATAAGAATGGAATGCGAAGCAGCACCGCTGTGCCGCTGTGCCGCTCAGACGGACATCTTCGGGCGCGAGAGCCTGCGAGACCGCGCGCGGCGAATATCGAGCAGGATATGCTGATAGTTCCTGACGAACCTGCGATGGACGCAGCGCACTTCGCGCGCCGCTGCCGACCGTTCGAGACTGCGATGTGCACGGGCCCGTTCCAGCCAATAAGGAATTTCATCAACGTCCATGGTCACCTCCGCTGCGAGGACGGTGGCACCTCGCCGGCAGGGTGTCGCTACGGGAATAACCGGAGGGGGCTGCCAGCCGCGGCAGCCGCGCGTGCGCGCATGGGACTATTACGCATGGCTGGGTCGGCGGCACGGATGGAAAGAGTCTCCGATCGATCCCATCATCTGTGAGAGCCGCCGTGCCGGGACAGCCCCGATCCACCGACCCCTTCCTGAAGATTGCAGGCGTCGTCTGCCTGTTTCTCGCATCAACGAGCGGCGAGAGCTCGCTCTTGCCTACGATCTCGCCCAGTGACCTGGTACAGACGGATGCGGCCGTCGGCACTCCGACCGGCTCGGTCTGCTGGATCGTGCCCGGCGGCGAGCCGATACTGTCTCCGACCCTCCACCGGCCGGCGCGAACGACGCGCGCTCGGCCTCGGCGGCGGGCGGCGCACGCCGTCAAAAGGATACGACATCACCACCCGGTCCGCGTGAAGATGCAGGCGCCGGCGCCGGTGTTGCCACCGGTTCCCAAGATCGAGTGCATCGATTTCGAACCTGAACGCGCAAGCGTAGAGCCCTTTGCCGAAACGCTGGCGCGTCTGATGGAGCCGGGCACGGCGAACGAAAGGGTCATCGAGAAGCTCATCCGGAAGCGCCAGCGGCGGATACGCTGGTACAGAGCGCCACCGTCGATTTCGGTCGCGCCCGAGCCGGCAAGCTGGCTGATGATGATCGTCGGCTTCGGTGCGATCGGGGCGGCGTTGCGCCGGCATCGACACCGGCCGCAGACGACCTTCGGTCTGCGGAGACCGGCCCCGCCGCAGCGCGACACATGACGGGAAGCGGCAAAGCTCGCCGGACAGGCGATCGGCCGCGGTTGCGGCTCCGGTGCCGAAGCGATCGGCACGGGGCGCGGCCTTGGGACATTCCCCTATTTCGGCTTCGACGGCCGTTCCGGCACCACGTCAGCCAAAGGAGAGCATGATGTCGCTCGATATCGAATTCCATGGTGCCGCTCGGACGGTCACCGGATCCTGTACTGAAATCATCGTCGGCGACGCCCATGTGCTGGTCGATTGCGGATTGTTCCAGGGACCGCGCACCCTCGAGCACCTCAACCATGAGCCGTTCGGCTTCGATGTGCGGTCGATCGATGCCGTTATCCTGACCCATGCCCATATCGATCATAGCGGCCTGCTGCCGCGGCTCGCTGCCGAAGGCTATGCGGGGCCGATCTGGATGACCACGCCGACGCGCGACCTCATCGCCTATCTTCTGGCCGATGCCGCGCGGATCCAGGTGAGCGATGCGCGCCACCACAATATGCGCCGCGACCGGGCCGACGGGGTCGACCATAGTCCGCTCTACACGCCGGTCGACGCCGAACAGGCGGTGGCGCTGGCGCGCGTGGCCGATCTTGATCAATGGTTCGAGCCGGCGCGTGGGCTGCGAGCGCGGTTCTGGGATGCAGGTCATATCCTGGGCGCCGCGTCGGTCGAGATCGAGGCAGGCGGGGTATCGCTATTGTTCTCGGGAGACCTCGGCGGCCGGGTCGCGAGCCTGGAACATGCGCCGCAGGGTCCCTCGGGCATCGATCATGTCATCTGCGAATCCACTTATGGCGATCGGCTGCGGCCGGTT
Organism: Pseudomonadota bacterium; assembly: GCA_040387595.1. Classification (GTDB taxonomy): domain Bacteria; phylum Pseudomonadota; class Alphaproteobacteria; order Sphingomonadales; family Sphingomonadaceae; genus Rhizorhabdus. Next base: position 63,057 of record JAZKDN010000012.1, on the reverse strand, counting down.
ACCGATATCGCGGAACGACGCCGCGCCCTGAAGGCCGAGATCGAAGGCGCGATGCGCGCGGGCGGCAATCTGATCATCCCGGTCTTCGCGGTCGAGCGCACCCAGGAACTGCTGGTGGACATTGCGGCGCTGTACGATAGCGGCGCGCTGGCGGCGCGGCCGGTGTTCATCGACTCGCCGCTTGCGACCCGCGTGACGAAGGTGTTCGCGAACAGCCACATCGACGGCACCGACGATGGCGACATCTTTTCGCACGCGGCGTTTCACTTTACCGAAAGCAGCAATGAATCGATCCGGCTGAATGCGCTCTCTGGGGCTATCATTCTTGCGGGATCGGGCATGTGCGAAGGCGGTCGGGTGCGCCATCATCTCGTGCATAACCTCGCCCGGCCGGACTCGACGATCCTGTTCGTGGGATTTCAGGCGCATGGTTCGCTTGGTCGGACGATCGTCGACGGTGCGCAGAGAGTCCGCATTTCGGGCGAGAACATCACGGTGCGCGCGCAGATTCGCAAGATCGACTCCTATTCGGCACACGCCGATCGCGAGGATCTGCTCGCCTGGATCGAAAGCCGCAGGCCCATTCGCGGCACATTGTTTCTCAACCATGGCGAGGCCAATGCCATTGCTTCGCTGGCGCAGGCCTGCGCGGGTCATGGCGATGTCCGTTGCCCGGCGCTCGGCGAGCGCTACCGACTGAGCGCCGGCGAACCTGCGCGACGCACCAGGACCGGAGATCCGGATGTCCAGGCGGCGGTCGAACGCGATTGGCAGAATGACTATGCCCAATTCACGCTGCATCTGAAGAGCGATCTCGAAGCCATCGCCGATCCGGCCGAACGCCGGCGCGCGCTCGATGAAATGCGCCAGGTGCTTGCGCGGCGGAGATCGACCGCGCGCCGACGCCCGGCGTTAGAATAGGGCCGTCGGATAGATAGCTCACATGGCTGATGACGCGGCGAGAGCCAGGCTTGGCGTGTCGGCGATTGCCATCAGCGGATTGCGCCGGGGCATCTGCTCGAGGCGCTGCCAATGTTCTTGCCGCCTGCAGCGGGCGTCTCAAAAAGGGCGCGGGGCAGGCTCCTTATCTGAGAGTGACGAGATAGCCGACGAGGTCGCTGCGCGCCTCGCGATCCGCTGGACCGACATACCGCATCCTGACGCCTGGAATGATCGCTGTTGGCGCGGCAATATAGCTCTCGAGCCGAGCGGGCGACCAGGGGATATCGACCGCCTTCATCGCCGCCGAATAGGCAAAGCCGGGGACCGTTCCGGGCTTGCGTCCGACCACGTCAAAAAGATTGGGCCCGAAATTCTCCGGCCCCGCGTGAACGGCGCTGTGACATAGCGCGCAATGCTGCTGAAATAGCCGAGCTCCTCTTCTAATGTCCGCAGCATCGGCGGCGTTACAGGAGAGGAAAAGGATCGCTCCGATGCCCGCCGATAGAAGATGACGCATGTGAAGTTCCCGTCCCGATCATCCCGATTCCACCGCTGTCGGAGGTGGTGAAGCGATGATCGCGGGCGCTGCGGCTGTGGGCTATCGGTAGAGTTCCCGATGGGCGAATAGGGCAGGCGCGGACGTGCTCGCGAGGGTTTCAGTGCTTTCGTGCGGCGGAGCGGGGCTGCCCGTCACATCGGATCGAAGCAACGCGCCATGGCGCTGTCGTCGGCCGAGGGCTGCGCGCACGGATTGAGGCTATCGAGATAGGCGATGATCGCCGCCCTTTCTTCTGCCGCGAAGGTGAACCGCGGCATGTCCCGGTGGCCGACCTCAAGCCCGCGCTGAAAAGCCTGATCGAGCGCATAGATCGGATAGTGCTTGAAAAGATCCCGCAATGGCGGCGCGAGCGGATTGGGACTGGCATCGGTCATCGCGATGGCGTGACAGGCGCCACATCTGTGCTCGGCCACTCCGCGCCCGGAATATTGGGGCGGGGGTTGCATCTGAGCACCGACACATCCGCAATTGAGGAGGGTGATGAGAAGGGCCGCCGGAAGAAGCAATGACCTGTACATCATGCGAGCATGGATGGCGCCGCAGGCCTGTTCCATCCGTAGATTCCACGAGGAGGCCTGCCGTGTTCCGATGGCGCCTGATCCCGACATAGGCGAGCGCTACGCACGGTCCGCGGTCCCTACGTCAGCCCGAACGACCTCGAATATGGCTCCCTAACCCCGCCGACCCGGATGTAACGGCGAGGGTCATCACCATCATGCTGGCGAGTGAATATTGATGGCGGCGGCCGTCAGGAAGCTGCCAGGGCTCGATATCCTCAAACCGGCGCAACAGGGGCGGCTGGACCGCTTTTGCGGGCTCTACGCGATCATCAACGCCATCGACCTCGCGCTCTACCCCAGGGGACAGTTGATGCCATCGCAGCGCCAAAAGCTGTTCGACGCGGGGGGCCTTCCAACGAAATGAGTCTCGATGAGGAGGCGGAAGCCGATCGGGAGTATTACCCAGAGCAGAGCGAACAGGCGCTGAAAAAGCCCATCATGGTGACCGACGACGGCGCAAACCTGCTCTGCTGCATCACGCTGCGATCGATCATGAACAAGCTTGATGCGGGTGGAGCCACCGTGTTGATATCGCCGGCAGACGACGGGTCAGTGCAGCTCCAAGTTGAAGATCCCAACGGTCAGTGGCGGGGCTGGAGAGATTACACGCTTGATTTTGTCCCCGCGTCTGATGGCGGGCCGCTGCTGTTGTCGAAGGTCGTCAACGCCGGGCAGCTGGTATTCGTTGGCGCGCCGATCCGGAGGATCGCCATGACGAACCCCGCCGCTAGTCGCTATCAGCAGCTCCACCGATCGCCAGCCAAAGACCACGGAGAACGATCAAAACGACGAAGATTGGCCGACAGATAATCGCCTTATGAAGCCACCTCGTCCATTAGGGGAAGGCCAGTTCCAACCCGCCCGAGACGGTAATCGCCTGTCCGCTGATCGCGGCGGCGGCATCGGAGAGGAGGAAGGCGATCATGCCTGAAACGTCGTCGGGTGCGCCGACGCGGCCAAGCGGGGTGCGCGGCTCGATCATCGCGCGGAAGTTGGCGGCGCCCTCGACGCCCAGCGAGTCGACCACGCTGTCGCTCCAGATGAAGCCCGGTTGCAGCGCGTTGACGCGCACACCGGTGGGCGCGAGATCGCGGGCATAGGCCAGGCTGAGGCCGATCATCGCCGCCTTCGATCCGCCGTAAGCCGACGCGCCATAGCCAGCGCGGATGCCCGCCACCGAAGCGATGTTGACGATCGCGCCGCCGCCACTTGCTGCGATCGGCAGCAGCGCTTCGTCCATCCCGGTGCGGGTGCCGCGATAGTTGATGTCGGTCAGGAACTGCAGATCGGCCTGCGCCAGGCTGGTGATCGTACCGTTCTTCTGCTCGCCCGCATTGTTGACGAGGCCGTGGAGCGCGCCGCGCGTCGCCATCACCGCCTCGATCGCTGCGACCCAGGCGGGCTTGCTCGTGACGTCGAGCGACACGGTCATCCCGTCGCCGCCGGCCGCGCGCACCAGATCGAGCGTTTCCCGCGCCAGCGGCGGCTTGCGCCCGCCGACTGCGACAAAGGCGCCGAGCCGGCCCATCTCGATCGCGGTCTCGCGGCCGATACCAGAGGTGGCACCGGTAATCAGGATCGTCTTGCCGTCGAGGCGAGGCGAGGCGGTGCCGGTCGCCGGTCGCCCATCGAGCATCAGGACCGCGCCGGTCATGAAGCGGCTGCGATCGTCGATCAGCAACTCGGTCGCAGCGCGGATGTGCGCGGCGTCCGCCGAAACCGGGAAGCCCAGCCGGTTCGATCGCAAGGTCAGGCCTGCCTTGGTTGCATCGAGCAGCGCACCCGCGAGCGCCAGCGTGAAGCCGTTGGCGGCGGCGTCGAGCTCTGGCGCGGGCTTGCCGGGTTCGGTGGTCAGATATTGGACGAGCAGAGTACCCTGTCCGCGCATCAGCCGGTTGGCATTACGCGCCGCGAGCCAGACCGAGTGCAGCGCGTCTTCGGCCTTCACCTCGTCCAAAGCCGGGGGCGGGCAATGGACGTGCAGATCGATCGCATCATCGCCGACCCGCGTCGCGACACGATCCCAACCGGCTTCACGGGTATAATCGGCCTCGATCAGTTCGGCGCCCGGTAGCGCCGCCAGTTTGTCGCGCAGCCCGGCATCGCATGCCGGATCGAGCGCGAGCAGCAGTCGCTCGCGACGCCCCGCGAGCAGCTCGGCGGCGATCAGGCCGAAGCGGGTGCCGGCGTTGGAGAGAAGCGCGACCGTCATCCTATCAGAGTCCGATCGGGCCGCCGAAATTGACGTAGAGCCGTGTCTCGCCGGCGGTAGCCAGCGCGCTGATCGCATCGGCGGGCGGATAGAAGAAATAGGCGTGGCGCGGCCCAGTTTTGCCGCCGCCGACCGCGAGGCCGCCCTCGATCACGAACAGCTCAAGATAGTGCGGCAGGGTCTCGACGCTGCTCGTCCAGCCGGCGGGCAGCTTCACGAGGGCGCTGCCTTCGCCCGTTTCGGGATCGGTGCTGAGCAGGCAGATTTCGGCGGTGCCACCGAGGAAATTTGCGACCGTCCAGCCCTTCTCTTCGACCGGATCGCGCATCGCGATCGGGGCGCGGGGCGGAGCTGCGCCTTCGACGGTGTAGAGATCGGTCTTCGCCGGCTCGGGCACGAAGTTGAAATCGAGATCGCGGCCGACGCGCGACAGGAACAGCGATTCGGCGCGGATCGCGCTCTTGAAACCGTGAACCGTCAGCGGTGGATGGAAGACGTAGGTGCCGGGCTTGACCCATAACCGGCTGTCGAAGCTGAAATCGCCCGCGACGCCCAGGATTTCCTCATAAGTGTGGTGAAAATGCGCGACCTTCGGCGGTTCGTATTTGTCGGCCGGGCACAGCCGCTGGAGCGCGGTGCGCGCGCCCGTCTCGGCGTCGCGGCTCAGCATCTTGCTGTAAAGGCCGGCGGGGCCGAGCGGCGCCCACTCCATCGCGTCCACATCCAGAGCCTCGATCCGCGGCCGCATGGCAAGTCTCCCAATTTCCAAGCGATATCACATTATCACGGCGGCGATGTCGGGACAGGGTGATCCGAATTTTGTTCGCTACGCGACGGCTGGTCAGGATGAATTCGCCATTTTCGAGCGATGCGGGCAAGGCAGGATCGCAGAAATCGCATAGGGGCCGTGCGGTGATCGAGAATTTCCGCGTCGATATTTCCGAATGTCGCCACGACCACCAGATCGATGTCGAGCTGTTCGAGGGCTGGGGCCGTCCGGCGTGCTCCGTGCGCGTGCTGCGGCGGCTTGAAGACGGGACGCTGCGCAGCGGCCTGATCGCGCTTCCGGCGGGTTGGCGCGGCACGGCGGGCGATGCGCCGCTGACACAGATCTATGTCCGTTCGGGCCGGTTCGAAATTGACGGGCGCAGCCTCGCGGCGGGCGCCTGGATCGTCATCGGTGGCGGTTATGAGGCCGCATGCGGATCGAACGATGGCTGCGAGCTGATCGCGATCTTCGACGCGCCGGCCGAGCAGGCGACAGGCCGCGCGCCGATATTCCAGGTGAACGAAGATGTGTTCGCGATCGAGCCCTTCACGCCGGTCATTGGTGGCAAGCCCTTCGTGGGATTCGAGCGCCGCGTGCTGTGGCTCGACCCGCTGACCGGAGCCGATACGAGGTTATTGCGCGTGCCCGGCGGCTTCAAGGGCGGCGGGCCAAACTGGCATCCGGTGCACGAGGAGATCTTCTGCCTGGAGGGCGACATCCAGCCCGACGAGACCCGGCCGATGCGTGCAGGCTCCTTCCTGTGGAACCCGGCCTTCAGCGTCCACGGCTTTGCCGAGCAAAGCGCGAGCGGATGCCTGCTGCTCGAATGGCATGACGGCCCGTGGGCCATTACGCTCGAACCGGGCATCACACGGCCCTGACGGCTGCGCCATGACACGTCGTCGCCATTGCCAGCATAACGAAGCAATTTCCCGCAATAACGATGGATTGGGAGAGGGCGACGCCCTCTCCCAGTAGATCACGCCTCCATCGGCTCGGCGCGGCCGGCATAGGGGACGTTGCGGCCGCCATAGCGACGGACGCGGATGTTGGCCTGTTCGCCATGCCCGGCAAAGCCTTCGAGCGAGCACAGGCGCGAGCAATATTCGCCGACCAGGGTGGAGGCCGCGTCGGTCAGCACGCGCTGGTAGGTGCAGGTCTTGAGGAATTTGCCCACCCACAGACCGCCGGTATAGCGCGCCGCCTTGCCGGTCGGCAGGGTGTGGTTGGTGCCGATCACCTTGTCGCCGTACGACACGTTGGTTCGCGGGCCCAGGAACAGCGCGCCGTAGTTGGTCATGTTGTCGAGGAAATAATCGGGATCCTGGGTCATGACCTGGACATGCTCCGAAGCGATTTCATCGGCGATGCGGACCATCTCCTCATCGCTTTCGGCGACGATCACCTCGCCATAATCCTCCCACGCGCGGCGGGCGTGCGGGGCGGTCGGCAGAATCAGGAGCAGGCGTTCGATCTCGGCCATCGTCTCGCGCGCCAGCTTCTCCGAGGTGGTCAGCAGGATCGCGGGGCTGTCGGGCCCATGCTCGGCCTGGCCGAGGATGTCGGTGGCGCACAGTTCGCCGTCGACACTCTCGTCGGCGATGACCAGCGTCTCGGTCGGGCCGGCGAACAGATCGATGCCCACCTTGCCGTAGAGCTGGCGCTTGGCTTCGGCGACGAAGGCGTTGCCCGGGCCGACGAGGATGTCGACCGGCGCGATCGACTGGGTACCCAGCGCCATCGCGCCGACCGCCTGGATGCCGCCGAGGACGTAGATTTCATCGGCGCCGGCCATGACCTGCGCGGCGACGATCGCGGGGGCGGGCTTGCCCTGGAACGGCGGGGCGCAGCTGATCACGCGTGGCACGCCCGCGACCTTGGCGGTGATGACCGACATGTGCGCCGACGCCAGCAGCGGATATTTGCCGCCGGGGACGTAGCAGCCCGCCGCATTCATCGGGATATTCTTGTGGCCCAGGACGACTCCGGGCATCGTTTCGACCTCGACGTCCTTCATGCTGTCGCGCTGGATCTGCGCGAAGTTGCGGACCTGGGTCTGTGCGAACTCGATGTCCTTCAGATCCTGCGAGGTCAGTTGGTCGATGCAAGCCTGCTTTTCCTTGTCGGAAAGCAGGAAGTTCTCGGGCGACCAATTGTCGAACTTCTGAGAAAGCTCGCGCACCGCGGTGTCGCCGCGTGCCGCGATGTCGGCCAGCGTGCGCTCCACGGTCTCGCGGACGCTCGCGTCGATCGCCTTCTTCTCGTCGGCCTTCGCGCCGCGCTTGAGCCAAATAGCCATGTCGGGAAACTCCTTGGAAAATCCTAGGATTATTCGGGGCGCGCCCATTTGCGTTCGAAGGCCCACACGTCCTCGAAGCCGATGAGCGAGCAGAAATGGTTGAAGTCGAACAGGCGGCGCTCGCCGCCCGAGCCGTCGCCGCCCTTGAGCGTGCGCAGTGCATCCTCGACCGCGGCTGCGGCGGCGAGGCTGGTGAGCGCCGGGAAGATCGCGAGGGCAAAGCCGATCTCTTCGAGGTGCATGGGCCGCAGGATGGGAGTGACGCCGCCCGACGCCATGTTGGCTAGGACGGGGAGATCGACCCCGGCGCAGAAGGTGCGCATCTGCTCTTCGGTGGTCAGCGCCTCGGGGAAGAGGATGTCGGCGCCGGCGGCGGCATAGGAGTCCATTCGACGGCGAACGCCGTCGAGCCCTTCGCTCTGCATCGCATCGCAGCGCGCGATGACGAGGAAGTCGGCGCTCTGCTTGGCGTCGACCGCGACCTTGATCTTCTCGACCATGTCCTCGACCGGAACGATCCGCTTGAACGGGGTGTGGCCGCACTTCTTGGGAAAGTCCTGATCCTCGATCTGGATCGCGGTCACGCCCGCGGCTTCATAACCGCGCACGGTGTGATGGACGTTCAGGAACCCGCCAAAGCCGGTGTCGGCATCGGCGATAACGGGGGCGTTCGAGCTCGCGACGAGGGTCGCCATCCGGTCGGTCATCTGCGTGACCGACACGATCCCGGCATCGGGCAGGCCATAGGCCGAGGCGGTCAGCCAGTAGCCGGTGCCGTAGACCGCATCGAAGCCGACCTCGCGCGCGATGACGGCGGTGATCATATCCTGGATGCCCGGCGCGACGACGAACTCGCCCGCGCGCAGCATCTCGGATAGTTTCGGATCGGCCATCAAAAATCTCCCCTCGGATGTCGTCTGGCTAGTCGCGTGGCGGCGGCGCTCAACGGTCGCTTGGGGGCATGTTCGCCTGGCGGACAAATTGGTGGAGCGGGTGTCCTTGTCGCGCGGTCGTCATAGTGTGACAGCGATGTTAGGATGGGCGGCACTATGACGACGAACAGCGGGACCGATCGACGCGGATGGACCTTGGTCTGCGGCCTGCTGCTGGTAATGACGATCTGCCACGGGACGATCAGCTCGGGCCTGCCGACGCTCGACACGGTCCTGCTCGCCGATCTCGGCATTTCGCGCGGCGACCTGAAGCTGCGCGAGACGATATTCCTGATATCATCCGGCCTCGCGGGGCTCGGGATCGGTATTCTCACCCGCCATATCGCGCCGCGCCGGATCGTGATCGCGGGGCTCCTGCTGATGTCGGCGACGCTCTACGCCTACAGCAAGGCTGCGACGATCGGGCAGATCTATGCGCTCTACGTCCTGTTCGGGCTGTGTTTCGCCAGCTCGCACGTCGTGATCATCGTGCTGCTGATCCGCGAACGCTTCGCAACGCGCCGTGCCTTCGCGACCTCGGTCGCGTTGTCGGGTACCAGCATCGGCGCGTCCTTGTTTCCGCCGATCATGGTGCTGGCGCAGGAGCATATGGACTGGCGGCACCTGCTCGCGTCGCTGTCGATCGTGCCGCTGCTGATCCTGCCGCTCGCGGCTTATCTGATCCGCCCGCCGCGCGGGGGAGCGGCCGCGACCGACGTTATCGCAGCGCCGGTATCGATGGCGTCGACACCGCGTAGCCGGCTGGGCGTCACGCTGCTGATCGTGGCGACCTTCGGCACGTTTTTCGGATCGACCGCCTTCCTGCTCAACCTGTTCCTGCACCTGCAGGATATCGGCCTCAACGCCCGCACCGCGGCGGCGGGGATGACGGTGGTGTTCACCCTCGGTCTGGTCGGCAAGGTGCTGGTCGGAGCCGCGGCCGAGCGATGGGGCGTGCAGACGGTCTGGTCGACGCAACATGCGCTGCTGCTGGGCGGGGCGATTCTGCTGACAATCAGCAAGCCGGCCTTCGCCTGGCCGGGGCTGGTGTTGCTCGGGCTCGGATGGGCGGGCTGCTACGTGCTGACCCAGGTGGTGATCGCGGATTTCTTCGCGGGGCCGAAGCTGGGCCAACTCACCGGCTGGTTCATTGTGCTGGAGGCGATCGGATCGGGCAGCGGCGTGTGGCTGGCCGGCGTGTTCTACGATCATTTCGGCAGCTACCGACCGGCTTTCGCCCTGTGCTGCGCGCTGATCGTGGTCGCGCTGGTCGCGGGCCTGTTCTTCCGGCGCGAGGCGATGGCGCTCAAGCGTCAGGCGGCGTTGGCCGCCGCCTGAAGTTTACTCCGCGGCCGCCATCTCGTCGCCGATCGCCTTCGCACAATCCTTGAGCGGCTCCAGGAAGCGGCGGATCGCGTCGGGGATCGACAGAGCGTTGGCGAAGAACACCATCGTCAGCGCGCCCAGAAGCGTCTCGCCTTCGAAGATCGGCACCGCCATCGACGAAGTCTTGCCCGGATTGGCCGAATATTGAGTGCGCGTGGCGGCGGCATAGCCTTGCTGCCGGATCTTGGCGGTCGCCTCGCCGCTTTCAAACTCGCGCAACGTCAGATTGTCGATGCCGCGCTGGTTGACGCGATAGGCCTTTAGCAGTTCCTCCTGCTCGTCGGGCGATGCGAAAGCGAAATAGACCCGGCCCGACGACGACGGCAACAGCGGCACTTGCCAGCCCGGATAATAATTGTTGAAGGTGAGCGAGGTCAGCGCGCTCGTGGAATCGCGCACCACCATCGCCTGTCCCACGCGCGTTACTACGCTTATCGGCCAGTCGATCAGCCGCGTCAGCCGGGTGATGTGCGGGCGCGATATGCTCACCAGCCGGTCGTGATTCTGAAATCCGCACGACAGGGTCTGGATCAGCGCGGTCGGTCGATAGCGCTTGCGCGACGGCTCGCGCTCGATCAGCCGCTCTTCCAGCAAGGTGCGGACGATCCGCGTCGCGGTCGGGTGCGGGATGCCGGCATTGTCCGCAATCTCGGTCAGCGTCAGAGCGCCGTTGCGGTTGATCGCCTGCAACACCGCGATCGCACGGCTTATCGCGCGAATGGAGCCGTCTTTTTCCGCCTTCTGATCGTCGTCCATCTGCCGAAACGTCCCCTTCCGACTGGCCCGAGTCAAGCGTGGCCGCCACGGCCCGCGAGTCACTGTCCGCCTGGCGAAGAAACAGCGCAACCCATTGGCGCCGTTGCGCAACCGAATGCCATTGTCGGGTGTGACATACAGAGGACGTGGGTGGGCATAGATGCGTAAAGTCGAAGTGCTGGTGGTCGGGGCCGGCCCCGTCGGGACGGCATGCGCAGCGCGGCTGGCTTCGATGGGATTGTCGGTGATGCTGGTCGAGGCGGAATCGTCCTGTGCAAACGACCTGCGGGCCTCGACCTTCCATGCCGCCTCGCTCGAAATGCTCGATGAGATCGGCGTGGCCGAACCGCTGATTGCGCAGGGGCTGAAGGCACCCGTCTATCAGTGGCGCGACCGGCAGAGCGGCGAGCGGCTCGAGTTCGACCTGGGCGAAATCGCCGATCGCACCCGCTATCCGTTCCGGCTCCAGTGCGAGCAGTTCTTCATGGCGAACCTGCTCGCCGAGCGCTTGACGGACGAGGCGAACGTCGAGGTGCTGTTCAACGCACCGCTGATCGACGCGCGCGACAATGGCGACGAGGTTATCGCCACGATCGAGCAGAATGGCCAGACGTTCGAAGTCGCGGCCAAATTCCTGGTCGGTGCGGACGGTTCGCGCTCGGTGGTTCGCAAGCTGGTCGGCGCGGAGTTCGGCGGTTTTACATATGAGGAAAAATTCCTCAGCATCTCGACCCAGTTTCCGATCGAGGACGTCGTTCCCGACCTGTCCTACGTCAACTATATCTCCGATCCGGAGGAGTGGCTGGTCCTGCTGCGTGTGCCGAAATTCTGGCGCGTTCTCGTGCCCGCCGATGGCGATGCGACCAATGAGGAACTGACGTCGGATGCGAAGGCCGCCGACGTGTTCCGCCGGATCGTCGGCGATCAGCCGGTCGTGACCGATTATCGCCAGATCTATCGCGTCCATCAGCGCGTCGCCGACAGGTTCGTGAAGCGGCGCATGGCGATCGTCGGTGACGCCGCGCATCTCAACAGCCCGATGGGCGGCTTCGGCATGAACAGCGGTATTCACGATGCGTGGAACCTGGCCGACAAGCTGTGGCGCATATTGCGCAAGAGCGGCGACGCGAGCCTGCTCGGCCTGTTCGAGCGCCAGCGCCGCACCGTGACGCACAGCTTCATCCAGGCACAGACGATCGAGAATATGGCGCTGATGGAGCAGGGCGCGGGCGAAGCCGCGAAGCTGCGCCGCGAGCGCATAGCCGCCATACACGCCGACCCGGACCTGCGCCGCGAATATCTGCTGCGCCAGGCGATGTTCCAGAGCCTCGAGGAAGCGGAGAGTGTCCAATGACCGATCTTCAGTTCGCCCCTCCCGTGGAGCGTCGCAACAAGGACGTGCTCGGCTATCGCCACAAATTCGGCGTGCTCGGTCCATCGACCAACACCGTCGTCCAGCCCGATTTCGACGATCTGCGTCCCGCGGGCGTTACCAACCATTACAGCCGTATCGTCGTCGACAATGCCAAGGCGGTGTCGAACGAAAGCTTCATGGCCGGCGCGTGGGAGATCAGCCACAACACGATCGACGCGGTGAAGGGCGTGCTGACCTGCGCACCCGATTATCTGGTGATGGGCATGTCGGCGGTCACCTTTTTCGGCGGCGCCGAGGGTGCGGTGCGATGGCGCGAAAATGTCGAGCAGGTGTCGGGCCTGGGCGTCTCGACCGGCGCGGAGTCGGTCGTGGCGGCGCTCAAGGCTTACGGGCAGAACATCAGGAAGGTGGCGTTCTTCTCGCCCTATTATCCGACCGCCAATGCCGAGGTCAGCCATTTCCTGTCCGATCATGGCTATGAAACGGTGCGCGACATTGCTCTTCAATGCCCGTCCTGGCTGGCGATTGCCGAGCAGACGCCGGAGACGATCCGCGATACCTTCAAGGCGCTCGACGGCGACGATGTCGATGCGCTGATCCAGTGCGGTACCAACGTGTCGGCGATGCGGATCGCGGCAGCGGCCGAACTGTGGCTCGGCAAGCCGGTGATCGCGATCAACACCGCGACCTACTGGCACGCACTGCGCGCCAACGGGGTGATGGATCGCAAGGCAGGTTTCGGACGTCTGATCGAGGAGTTTTGATCATGGCCGTTATGCGCAAGACCGAAAAGCCCCTCCAGCGCGTCCGCGCGTCCGAAATGCCGTGGGAGCCGTTGGGCAAGCACGGCCTGCGCCGTCGCCTGCTCGGGCTCGACGAGGCGACGGGCCATGTGACCTCGATCGTCGGTATCCCTGAGAACTGGCGTGGCGGCGGCGTCGCCCATTATCACGACGCGGTCGAGGAGGTGTTCATCCTCGAAGGATCGGTCACGCTCGATGACGTCCATTATTGGAAGGAGGGCGATTATTTCTATCGCCCTGCGCACATCGTTCACGGCCATGACGAAAAGTCGCATATCGGCGCGATGGCGCTGACCCGCAGCGACGGCATCCTTGTCCTCAACCTCGTACAGGAACCGGCCGAGCCCAAGGAGTATCCCCTTCCGGAATCGAACGATCCGCGCGGCCATGTCTTCAGCCTGGCGGTCGCCGATGTCGTCGCCGGCCCGGACGCGGCCTTCCCGGCCGAGTGGGGTATCAAGCCGCTCAGCGCCGATCCGGTGTCGGGCGCGCGCACAGTGATCGCCGAGATCCCCGCCGGATGGCAGGGCGAGGCGCCGGTGCTGGGCGCCGAGTGGGAAGCCTTCATCCTCGCGGGCTCGATCGACGGGACGGCGGGCGATTTCGTCCCGCAGGATTATACGTCGGGCGAGGCCGATACGCCGTTGCTCGGCGCGACCACATCGGAACAGGGCTGCACCGTCCTCGTCTGGCAGTTCGGCCGAGCGTAATGCGCGCTGCTCGGCTTCACGGTCCGGCGGATCTGCGGATCGACGAGATTCCCGTGCCCACGCCCGGACCGGGCGAGGTGCTGGTGCGCGTTCGTTGCTATTCGCCCTACGGCACATGCGTGGGCGTCTACCTCAATCGCGGCGGGCGCTACGTCACTGAGTATCCGATCGGGATCGGCGCCGATTTCTCGGCCGAGATCGCGGCGCTCGGACCGGACGTGGCGGGCTTCGCGGTCGGGCAACGCGTTACCGCCCAGTCGCTCGACAATTGCGGCACCTGCACGAACTGTTCGGCGGGTCGGACCAATCTCTGCCTGTCGCCCGATCTCGGCCGCTATGTCCGGCAGGTCTGCGCGCAGGATTATGCGATCGTCTCGGCGCGCAAGCTGTGCGCGATGCCCGATGGCGTCAGCGACGAGGCGGGGGCGATGATCACCGGCGTGGTCGACGCACTCAACGCCTTCGACAAGCTGGGCCTGCCCGAAGGATCGCCGGTCGCGATCGTCGGCGTCGGCGCGATGGGGCACGGCGCGATCGCAACCGCCCGCGCGATCGGGCTTCGTCCCATCGCCATCGGCGGTCGCGGCGCCAAGGCCGACATGGCGGGCGAACTCGGCGCCGAACATATATTCCGGATCGAAGCGCATAACGAGGATGTGTCGTCCGCCGTGCTGGAGGCTTTCTCCGGGGGCTTTGCCGGCGTGGTCGAGACATCGGCGACCGAATGGGGCATGGAGCAGACGTTCAAGGTCGCGGCCCCGGGCGCCACGATCGCCCTGACCGGTGGCGGTGCACTGCCCGTCACCAACTGGGATATCGTCAACCGAGAGTGGCATATCGTCGGTGTGCGCGGCGGCCCCGATCAGGCGCGCGCGCTGCGGCTGATCGCTGAAGGGCGGCTCGATCTCTCCCCGACGATCAGCGCGCGAATTCCGCTGGAGCAGGCCGCCGATGCCTTTGCGCTGCTGACGGGAGACAAGGCCAAGGATGTCGGCCGCGTAATCATCACGATCGCGGATTGAGGCCGATGGCTTCGCGCACCCTCTACGACAAATTGTGGGACGCCCATGTCGTCGCCGACATGGGCGACGGATCGACCCTGCTCTACGTCGATCGCCACCTGTTGCAGGAGGTGAGCACCCACCAGTCCTTTGCCGCGCTGCGCGATCGGCACCGCCCGGTGCGGCGGCCGGCGTCGAACCTTGCGGTGCCCGATCATGCGGTGCCGACCCATGGGCGCAGCGAGGCGCTGACCGGTCTTGCCGCCGCGCAGGTCGCGCGGCTCGCTGAGAATGCGCGCGACTTCGGTCTGCCGCATATCGCGCTCGACGATCCGCGCCAGGGCATCGTTCATGTCATCGGGCCGGAGCAGGGCTTCACCCTGCCGGGCATCACGCTCGCCTGCGGAGACAGCCATACTTCGACGCATGGCGCGTTCGGTGCGCTCGCCTTCGGGATCGGCGCGAGCGACTGCGCGACCGTGCTTGCGACGCAGTGCATCGTCCAGACGCGGGCGAAAACGATGGACGTGCGGATAGAGGGCGACCTGCCCGCGTGGGTAGGCGCCAAGGATCTGGCGCTCCATCTGATCGGTCGCTTCAGCGCGGGGTTCGGCACGGGTTATGCCGTCGAATATCGCGGTGAGGCGGTGTCGGCGATGTCGATGGCCGCGCGCATGACCTTATGCAACATGACGATCGAGGCGGGCGCGCGTATCGGGCTGGTCGCGCCCGACGAAACGACCTTCGCCTGGGTGGAAGGGCGGCCTTATGCGCCGCACGGCGAAGCCTTCGCTGCGGCTGTCGAATATTGGCAGACGCTGCCGAGTGATATCGACGCGGTCTATGATGCGACGCTGACGGTCGATGTGTTCGATCTCGCGCCGCAGGTTACATGGGGCACCAACCCGCAGGACGCCGCGTCGATCGGTGGGCGCGTGCCCGATCCCGACGCGGCAGCGACCGACGCCGCCCGCGCGCAGCAGCGCCGCGCGCTCGATTATATGGGGCTGACGGCGGGCATGGCGCTTGCCGATATCGCGATCGATCGGGTGTTCATCGGCAGTTGCACCAACGGCCGGATCGAGGATCTGCGCGAGGCCGCGAAGGTCGTCGCGGGTCGACGCGTCGCATCGAACATCCGCGCGCTGGTCGTCCCCGGATCGACCCCGGTCAAGCACCAGGCCGAGGCCGAGGGGCTTGACCGCATCTTTCGCGACGCGGGTTTCGAGTGGCGCGAGGCGGGTTGTTCGATGTGCGTTGCGATGAACGAGGATCGGCTGGCCCCAGGCGAACGTTGCGCCGCCACCTCGAATCGCAATTTCGAAGGCCGGCAGGGCAGAGGCGGGCGCACCCATCTGATGAGTCCTGCAATGGCGGCGGCGGCGGCAGTCACCGGCCACCTCGTCGACGTGCGGGACATCGTATGACGCCGTTCATCGCGCTCGAAGCCCCCGCGCTCGCGCTGATCGAGGACCGGATCGATACCGACGTCCTGTTCCCGGCGCGCTTCCTGCTGATCATGCAGAAGGACGGGCTCAGCCGATACCTCTGCTATGATCGGCGGTTCGATGCAGAGGATCGGCCGGTCGCGAATCCGATCGATCCGGCGCTTCAAGCCGGGGCCGGCATCGTGTTGGCTGGCCGCGATTTCGGGTGCGGATCGAGCCGCGAGCAGGCGGTGTGGGCGCTCGCGAGTGCGGGCATCACCTGCGTCGTCGCGGAAAGCTTCGGCGAGATTTTCGCGGCGAACTGCCTGCGCAACGGCGTGCTGACGATCTGGCTGAGCCGGGAGGCGATTGGCTGGCTCAACCGCGCCGCGGTCGACGGCCGGTTGAGCGTCGACCTGCCGACGCAGCGCATCGGACGCGGCGATCTGTCGATCCCGTTCGACATCGATCCTCCCGCCAAGAAGCGGCTGCTCAATGGCTGGGACGAGATCGACACGATCCTTGCGAGCGCCGCCACCGACATCGATGGGTTCGAGAATGCGCAACGCCGCACCCAGCCCTGGCTCTATTGAAGGACGCAGTGATGAGTGACGACCTGTCCGAAAATTATGCCCGCGCGTTCGGGCGTCGCGTCGGCTTCGGGAGCAAGCTGGCGTTGATCCTGATCGATATGGTCGAGGGTTATTATAACCCTGAGTGCGATCTCTACATGGGGTCGGACGCGTCGCTGACCTCGGCACTGCGCGTGCGCGCGGCGGCCCATGCGGCGGGGGTGCCGGTGATCCTGACCAACGTGGTCTATCATCCGCTCGCCCTCAATGGCGGCCGCTTTTACGAAAAGTCGAAGCCGTTGCGCTACTTCCTCGAAGGCGGCCCGATGGGCGCGTGGCCCAAAGAGCTGGAGCCGAAGGCGGACGAACTCGTCGTCTCGAAGCAATATCCGAGCGCCTTCTTCGGCACATCGCTCGCCTCGACGTTGACTGCGATGGGCATCGACGGCGTGCTGCTCGGCGGCGTTTCGACCAGCGGTTGCGTCCGCGCGACGTGCGTCGATGCGATGTCGCATGGCTTCCGTACCTCTGTGATCGCCGACGCCTGCGGCGATCGCCACCCGGCGCCGCATGAGGCGAACCTGTTCGACATGAATGCCAAATATGCCGACGTCGTCAGCGAAGCCGAGGTGATCCAGCATCTGGACGGACTGCCCCGCCGCTAGATTCACAAACATAGAAATCGTCGAGGTCGATCCCTGCGATAGGTTTCAGGATCGGCGATGGTTGCGGCTCGGCGATTCTCGACGGCAGCGCTGAAAAAAATCTTTGGGACCGTCCGGCCATGAGGTGCCACAGGATACAAGAAGCACGGTGCCTAAATATTAGTCGCGCTATTTTCGAAAGCTCGGCAAGGTCGCACTAAGCCACTTGAAAACGGCAGAAACCTACCGCCTTTGCTTGAAGCAGTTGGTGCTCTGCAAGTCCACCCCTTCGCCAGGCGAACAAATTGCCTCAACTTTGTTGTTACGGTTTGATTGCGCCGTAGCTTCCATCGGGCAAGGCAGCGAAGGGAGGCGGTTATGCGCAAGAGGGAATTTCTAGTTCGAGCGGCAACGCTCGCGATCGCAATCGGGGCGCCAACCGGCGTTTACGCACAGGCCGCTCCGGCGGGTGCCGGCACGGCCGCGAACAGCGGCACCGACATCATCGTCACCGCGCGTCGCCGCGAGGAGTCGCTGATCGACGTGCCGATCGCGATCAACGCGCTCGGCGAAAACAAGATCGTCGAAAAGGGCGTCAACTCGGTCGACAAGGTGGCCCTGCTGACCCCGGGCCTCCAGATGGATCGCGGCTTCTCGCCCGCCGAAATTCGGCCCAGTCTTCGCGGTATCGCGCTGACCGAAGGGCGGTCGAACGTTGCGATCATCGTCGATGGCGTCGATGTCACCGGCGTCACGCTCAACAACATCCTCGGGGGTTCGGGGGCGCAGACTGCGGCTGCGCTGATGGATCTCGAGCGGATCGAGGTCGTGAAGGGGCCGCAGACCGTCTATTTCGGTCGTAGCGCCTTTGCCGGCGCGATCCAGTTCATCAGCCGCGAACCGTCCTTCACCACGGGCGCCAAGGTCGACGGCGCCCTGGGCGATCGCGGTCGCCGCGAGATCACCGCGCACATCACCGGGCCCGTCGTAGAGGACACGCTCGCGGTCAAGCTTTCGGGCACGTACCGCAAGTTCGACGGCTTTTATAAGAACCCCGGCAACGGCCAGCATCTGGGCGGCAGCGAGACGTACGGCGTCGGCGGATCGGCGTTGCTAAAGACCGGCGGGCTCAAGCTCAAGACCTCACTCAGCTATCTGCGCGATCAGATCCAGCCGAACGCCGGCTACATCACGCCGCGCGCCAACACGGCCCTGTTCGGCGTCAACTATATCGGCGAGAAGGAGTTCGATCAGAGCCAGATCGGCATCTCCACCAACACCGACTATTACGGCTACAAGGCCAACACCTGGCGCGGCGTGATCAACGGCGAGCTGGAATTGGGCCAGGGCTTCACGCTCAACGCCATCACCGGTTACAACCGCACGAAGGGCAGCATCAAGCTCGACTTCGACAACAAGCCTGACAACGTGCCGACCGGCGTTGTCACCAACGGCGTGCGAAACTGCGTGCCCGCGATCTGCGTCGGCATCTTCGACAGTGACACGTCCCTGCGGCAGCTGAGTCAGGAAGTTCGCCTGAACTATGACAGCGGCCCCTTCCATGCCCTGCTCGGCGGCTATTATTTCGACGAGAACTACAAGGAGGTGGATTATACACGCTTCGTAGGTTCGCAGTCGTTCGTCACCGGCTCGCGCTCGGGTATCCCGGGCCGTCCGGCGGGCCTGTTCACCAACACCTATTCGGGCTTCGGCTCGCTGGAATATATGTTCGCCGATGCCTTCACGCTGACCGGCGAACTTCGCTACAATCACGAGAAGATTAAGGCTTATGCGGCGACTTTGTTCAACGCGCTGAGCTCGTCGGGTTCAACCGCTATCAACTTTCGCGGCAAGACCACTTTCGACGCCTGGCTGCCGCGTGTCAGCGCCAGCTACAAGATTGACCCGGACACCAACATCTATGCGACGGTGTCGAAGGGTTCGAAGCCGGGCGGCTTCAACACCGGCGCGGTGGCGGACGCTGTCCGTCCGTTCGGTCAGGAGAAGATCTGGACCTACGAAATCGGCACGAAGGGTCGCTTCTTCGATCGTCGCCTGACGCTCGACGCCGCGCTCTATTATTCCGATTGGCGAAATATCCAGGTGACGACGGTCTGCTTCGGCGCGAACAGCCCGTTCGGCCCCGAGGCGCAGTGCCCGGCCTTCCCCGGTGTCACGACCAACTATATCATCAACGCCAAGAAGGCGACGGTGAAGGGCTTCGAGTTGGGCGCCGGATTGACGGCCACCGACTGGCTGACCTTCAACGCGAACTACGCCTACACGGACTCGAAATATAAGGACTTCCAGGCCCGCGACGTGTTTCCGGCGGTGGCGGGGGCGACCCCGCGCCAGTTTGGCGGCAACCGCGTCCAGTGGATCCCGAAGCATTCGCTGAGCGGTTCGACGCGTGTCGAAGCCCCGGTGATGGATGACGGCACCAAGGGCTTCTTCGAAGTCAGCGGCCGCTATCGTTCGGGCAAATATGTCCGCTTCGACAATCGCGTCCGTCTCGATGCCAAGGCGGTTGCCGACATCCAGTTCGGCCTGAAGGGTGACACTTGGTCGGCCTCGGTCTTCGTCGACAACCTGTTCAACGATACGACCCCGGATTTCAGCCGCTATTATGGCAACTGGAACCCGAACCGGACCAACGGAGAGTATATCGTCGCGCCGGCGAAGCGCGCCTTCGGCGTCCGAGCCAGCAAGGAGTTCTGATCCCCGACATCCGGTGGGCCTCGTTCACCCCACCGGATGTTCCTACGAGACAGGCCGCGCTCGTCGCCACGACCGCGGCCTGTTTTGCGTTTTCAGGGTAAGGCGCAAGGGCGATCCCATAGTGATGCTATCGGATTATCCGTTGACGGTTGGCTGCTATGCCCAGGCCCGCGATGCTCGCGGCCCAAAGTTAGCTCCGAAAAAGCCGCTTCATAGCTTCCTCAAACCGCGGCCAGTCTTTGCGGATGTTCGCCCGCCCGGTTCGCTGTAGATGGTCTCGTCACCGGCATGCTCGGGTTCCGGGTAAGCGGAAGAAATGCGTGAGCACTAGCAGGGCACGGAGGAACTGAAAGTCGTGGTCTGGCTCGTGGCATCTTGCGAGGTTCGCAATTCAATATGATGTAATCTCAGGAGGTTACTAGTGTGAGCCGGGTGATCGGCCGGGCATAATCCTCCTCAGCGCCGTTGATCATCCGGCGTAGCGGGATGAGGTCGGTAATCGCCGGCTGGCGGCCCTTGCGGAGTGGCTTCAGCACCTTGCCGAGTTTCTCGGCTGGATCGGTCTGGCAGATGCGCTGAGCAATGCCGTAGACGAAGACCGCGGAGACCCGTTCGGGCGGGGAGTGCCGGTCCTCAGCCGTGAACGGTAAGCGGCGATGTCGGATGCACGGCGGGACGAACCCGGGAGCGCCGATAGGCAATAGCAATGCCCGTAAGCATGGTGGTTATTCAGCGAAGACGATAGCGGCAGTGCACTACCTCAGGGCCATTGCGCGGCTGGTGCAAGATGTAGATTGATAGAGGCGGATAAAGCGGGGCGTTTGCGGGGAGCGTAAGGCGATGGCTGACGAGCGAGACGAGATAAGCAAGTCATTCGCAGCAATGTTCGGAAAAGACGAGCGCACCGACAACGAGCGAGCGGAGGATTGGCGCAAGCGGGACGAAAGGCTCAATGAGCAATCTCGGGAGGCGTTCGAGCGGGAGCGGGATCGTCGTGCCGATTACTTCCACATGGATCAGCGAATCCGCAATATCGTAACCGGCGAGGTCAACAAGGTCGTCATGATCGGCTTGGCGTTCGTGGGCACCTATGCGTTCGGCAGGGACTATGGCTGGCCCGCTGGCGCGGCTTTTCTGATCGGCGCTGGCGCGCTGTACTGGTGGGAGCGTCGTAAGGCGGAGAAGCTGCCTCGCTTCAAGATCGATGAGGTCGACGAACTGGCGGAGGATACCGTCACCCATGAGCGCATCGTTGCCTACGAGCGTGATGGCAAGCCCTGGCTATGGGTCAAAGGCGAATATCTCCACTGGGAAGACTTTTTCGATCATCCATTCTGGGATGATGTGAATAGCCGCGTCCGCACCTATGCTGGCATGTCCCACCAGAAGCGCGTTGCGGACAACAAGGCAGCGCGCGCCGCATCGCTTCCTTTTCGCAAAGCGATGATCGCCAGATTGCGCGAACAGGATGCCGAATGGGAATTGCCGGGTTGGGCGCGGCTCGACTTCGACGAGCGCGCTTGACCTAGTTACCAACCCTCATATTCCGACTGCTCTACGACACAAGCGCGCGCGATTAGCCCCATTTGTGATTCGGTGAGGTCGTCGGCGTTCGGACCATAGCGCTCATTCGCTTGGCGATTTAGGCACTCCTTGCGCGAGAACGCAGGTTTCGGAACGGTCCCAGCATATTCATCAAATCCGCCCATGCGAGCATACAAGATCATGCCCGCGAAACCGACGGCCCAGATAATAAAAAGCTGACCTAAGCAGCCTATGCGCTTCCAAAAATCCCCCATGGTTTATCGCTCCCCCGAACGCCTTGTACGGAGTTTGTACCGCTATTCATCCCGCGTGGCAGTAGCGAGCTGATGACGGGTAGTCACCGCAGTTTCGGGGAGCCTTAATGGTAACAAGGCGGGCCACACTGATATTTTGTATATTTTTCAATGCAGGCTGGCGGGCCACGCCCGATGAGGATGGGCACTATACCTACGCTATCGCACTATGATTGGGCCACCGTGTAGCGTCTTTCTCCGCCGATTGTCGCCGTAGAGGGCAGCGGCCTGTTCGCCTAGGTGGTCCCCATTTCTAGTGTTTTGAAATGAGCCGCTGCACAATGCCATGAGCAGGGCTGGCGAAACCTGCGCGTCAGGCACCCCACGCATCGATGACCTGCGACAGCGGGAACGGATTCTGTTCCTTGCGCCACTCATGATAGGGCGCGGCCGTCTGACTATAAGGGCCGGGTTGAGGCCGGTCGAATTGAACCCGCGTCGGAATATGAAAGGCGCTACCGAATACGATTGCCTCGCCTGACGACAGGATAGTCACCTGATCGAGCAGCCGTCTCGCCTGCATTGGAATGATGCGCCGGAAATGGTCGATATCGTCAGGATTTTGTAGGCGATGGCTGATAAAGTTGGCGCACTGGCTGATGATCGTCTGGCTGATCTCGCTCGGCCGCTGGCTGGCGATGATGAGTGAAAGGCCGAATTTGCGCCCCTCTTTGGCGATGCGCTCGTATGTCAACCGCGCTAGGCGATGACCGCGATCCTCGTCTGAGCGGGCCGGGCGGGCATAGTTGTGCGCCTCTTCGAGAACAAGCACCCACGGATGCTTATAGCGCGAGGCTGCGGGCAGGCGCTCACGCGCCTCCAGCAACACCCGCCCGATCACCGCGCAAGCATAGGGAAGAACCTCGTTGCTCAACATTGACAGGTCGAGCACCGAGACTTTCGGTCCCGTTGCAGCACCAAGCCCGAAGCGTGCGAACCATGAGGACAGCTTCTCGATCTTCGTATCGGTCTCCTCATAGTTGAGGAAGGCGCGCCATCGCTTGTCGTCGAGGCGGGTTTTCAGCCGCAGCTTCAACGTCGTCAGGTGGGCATCGACGCGAAACGTATCCTCCTTGGATACGGCCCGATTGATAAGCGATGGATCGGTCAGGGTTGCGCGGGCGATCGGCAACGGAGAGTCCGCAGTGCGTGCACCGGCCTCCGCCGTGCCGCTACCACCGACGATCTTGGCGCGAATCGCGTCTTTCAGCTTCTCCGCCTCCGCAGCTATGGCGGCCTGATTGTTCATGACCTCGGTGTTGAAATCGTTAGCTGACCTATGAGCGGTAAACAGGCCAGCGAACGGGTCTGTATCAATGTCTGTATCGGCGAGGTGGCCGACCACGGCATCGCAATAGGAGCCGGCTGCCTTCTTCTTGATCTTCGTCAGTTCGCTCAAGAGCTGGTCGAGCGCGCTCATGCCATTCTGAAACGCTCCCATGCTGGCGGCGGCGGTGGCACTGCCGCCCTTGGCAATCGCCCACCAGTCTTTCAGCACGGGCTCCTGCGTTTGCTCCGACGCGCTCAGCCACGCACAGATTTCTTCGGCGTTCAGAAACCAGAGCGGAAGGCTGAACTCCTTGCCATTGAGGTAGATGCGATCCGGCAAGCGTTGCGCCGCTTCAGCCGTCGGGAAGGCCTTGGCATACTCGCCATTGATGTCGAGGATGAAGACGTGCGGCTCCTCGGCCGCGCCATCGAGCGCAGCCATCGCCTTCTGGATCAGGCTCGACACCGAGAAGGATTTGCCCGAGCCGGTATTGCCCACGATCGCGAGCGGCCGCGAGAACAGGTCGTTATAGGAGGCCCGCACGACGTTGCGGTCTTGGCCGGTCGGGAATCCGATCTTCAGATCGCAATCGAAATCCTTCGCGTCATAGTCCTCTGGCTTGTTGCGCCGCGGTGGTATCTCGAACACCGCGCGAAGGATGTCCGGCGATCCGATCTCCGCGGGAGTGTCGAGTGTTGGCAGCACCGAGATGCCTGGACTGAAGGTAGGCTCCTCGTCCTTGTGCTCGATCGTGCCCAGCAGCTGTACGCTGGCAACGCGGCGTGGTTTCATCAGTTCGAGGTTTAGATCGTCCCCGCTACCGGGATCGAAGGTCTCGCGAGCTTCCAGATCGGTGATGATGCCGATGACCGTTTCCCCCGCACCGAGCGAGAAGGTCAGATAGGCGTTGATTGCGATGGCCGCCTGCACGCCGTCTAGCGTGGCGCGTAACGCCGACCGAGTTTCGGGCAGCAATTCGACCTTCACTCGGAAGCCTTGAACCGACACGATGTGCCCGACGAGGCGCGGATTATCCATCCGCGCCCTCCGTGTCCGCTCCGGCTGATGTTGCGGACGAAGCGATCTGCTTTTCGAAGCGGCGCAAGCGAAGGAAGTCGTCGAGCCACTGCACGTCGGGCATCACCGTTCGCGCAAAGTCGTCGAAGGTCGCGAGCTTGAATGGTGTTGCTGAGAAGGCATCCGTCGTCGGACATAGGACGAAGGCGCGCTTACCGAGATCCTTGTATCGCCGGATGCGTGCGATCACCGGACTGTTCGGATTTGGTTCGACTACCAGCATCACAAGCGACGGATTCATGAGCGCATTCTCGATGATCCGGCTGACATGATCGTCGCCGAAGCCATAGCCCAGCACGAGGAGGAAGGTCTGGGGGATGCCGAGCCGCACCTGAAAGGACCGGAAGAGGTGAGCGTAGGGCATCGCAAGCGTCTGAGCGAATTTGTTCGCGGTCGGTAGAATCCCGACCGAAGGCGTCCCTCCGACCAGAGACAGAAGCGACGCGGCTTTCTGCTCGGCCGTCATGGCGGCGTAGGTCTGAAAAGGGGTCAGATCAGGATGACGCGCGCGCATCTCGGTGCCCTGCTCGAACCAGTGGATCGAGCCGTGGAGCTTGTAGAAATGCAGGAACTTGTCGAAGCGCCGTACACGGCCCTCCGCCACCTCGCCCGGATAGTAGATGTCCAAACCATAAACGGAAGGGTCGAACCGGCCGGCTGCGCGGCCGGTGAAACCGTCAAAATACTGGACGCCGAGCAGCTCCAATGCCTGCTCGAAAAGCGTGTCGTAATTGAGCGTGAAGAGATGGGTGCGTCCGAGGTTGCTATCGCGAGCCACGAGTTTGGATAGAAATGCAAGATGCGGCACGATGCCATCAGCGGACGCGGCCAGCCCCGTATCAGGGAGCGAAAGCGCGCACTCGGCGAAAATCGCCATGCGAAGGCGATCGACGAGCCAACGCAGATCGGCGACGCTGGGCGCCGGCGTACTGGGCCACGTCACGGCGGAAAATGGTCCGCCCGTAGACTCCGCGACGACCAGAGCATTGGCGACGAACGAAAGCCATGCCTCGAAACCGATCGGGTCATCATCGTCGAAGGCGGCGAGAAGGACAGCGTTCTTGCGGGCTTCGATGATAGCAGCGACCGAGGCGGGGATGTCGGGCAGCGCCTGGATCGTGGCGAATACAGCCGTTTCGAGATTGGCCATCGTCTTACCGCCGACGGAAACCGACGTGCCCGATCCCGTCAGAACGACGAGATTCTCCATTCGTAGCCATTCGGATATGAGCGCTTGAAGGCGGACACGCCCCTGCTTCTGATCGAGACCCGCCAGTAGGTTCCCGATGCCGCCGTCTTCAGCGAGGCCAATGAGCTGATATTCGATAGGTGCCGGCGGCACGGTCGTCATAATATTCCCCCAGTCAGTCCCCGCGATCGTGACTGGCCTTAGCCGAATACCTCCGAGCCTGCACCACGCATATCCATCACGAGCTTTTCGGCGAACCGGCTCGCTATTCGATGAGGAGCATGATTTGCTATTCCCGAGCTGATGCCGGGGCACGATTCTTGATAGCGATCTTCACACCATCGGCGCACATTGTCGCGGAGCGCCCGGTCGCTAAGTATGAACGCTGCGACGCTGACACCGATCACCATCCGTCGAATGGCGGTAAACGGATAGCGGCTTGAAAGCTCCAATCCGTAATCGCGCGCGCTCAGCATGGTGTGAGCTTGCCAACGTGTCTCTGGGCGGTGTCTGAAAAACTGCTCCACAGCTTCGATTTGGCGATCTGATGGAAGATCGGAGTTCAGACTACCAACGACCGGGAACGTCTGCTGGACCGTAAAGGTCTCGACGTCGCCCTCACGTCCAACGAAGCGGACAATCTTCTGCCGGCGGCGATTAGCGGGCCGGTTCTTTCGGCGATAACATTTGCCCGCTGCTGCAAGGTCGAGCGTGAATTCTTGCCTGGCCGTTAGATCGTGAGATTCTATCGTCATGTCGCCATGCCTCCGGCGAAATATGGAAAGCGGGTTGCTTACAACGCGGCCGTGGTGTCGCTGGGTACATCGTCGCGACCGACACGCGCTGGCATAGATCTCGGTGATTTACCGCAGGGCGCGTCTCCTGGCTGCAATCCAGTTCAAGTGACATCGGCGGATGCCGACAAACTCATTGCGCTACTCGGCACGGAGTATTTGAGACGGTCATGCATTTACCGAACTAAGCCGCCAGAAGATCAATCGAGGCGGATCGCCGAGCGCAGCCGCATGTTGAGACGATCCACCATCCAGACAAGACTTCCGCGCCAAAAACCGTACAACCGTGCCTGATGGCTGCGGTACAGCATTGCATGGCTCAACTGGGCCAGTCTTCCTCTTATCGTCGTTCCCTTGAATAATCCGTATTTTCCGAGTGAGCCAAAAGCATCATATTCGGCAAGCGATACGAGAGAACCGAAATCCCGATAGTTAAAATCAGGCGGCCGCTTTCCACGCGAGATGACGGCGGGAAGATGACGAATCAAATGCTGCGCCTGCTGGTGGGCGACCTGCGCCGTTGGCGGCAGGGGACGTTCCCCTTGGGACAAGGTAAGGCTTGAGCAATCTCCGAGTGAAAAAATGTTTGGGTCCTGTGTCGTCTGCAGTGACGGCAGCACGACAAGTTGGTTGCCTCGGGTGCTCTCGAGTCCATCGAGATTGGTCAGAAAAGCGGGCGCTTTCACGCCGGCAGCCCATACTTTGAGAGACGCGGTGACCGTTGGGCCATCGTCAAGCTCGAAGCCTTCCGTCGTTGCCGCACTGACCTTAGAGTTAGTCATCACCCTGATGCCGATACTCTCAAGCCTCTCCTCCGTTGCCTGCGAGATGTCGTCTGGAAAGGCCGGCAACAAGCGTGGCCCACTCTCGATCAGGGTGATCCTGATCCGGGATGATAGTGCTGGGGCGCCGTAGGCCTCCGCGATCTGCGTGAGTTGCATTAGTTCGGCCGCGAGTTCGACGCCGGTCGCGCCACCGCCTACTATTGCGATGGATAAGTCCTGTTCCTGCGCGACGGATTGCAGCATCCGAATACGGACTTCACGGTTGAATGCGTCAGCCTGCAAGCGGGAATCAATTTTGAAGCAATATTCCTGTACACCAGGTGTTCCGAAGTCATTGGCCTCGCTTCCAACCGATATGACGAGAGTGTCGTAGGCGATTTCCCTTGCAGGAACGAGCAACCGACCATCTGGAGCATGGAGCGGAGCGAGGCCTATCGTGCGATTGGCCCGATTGAGACTGCACATCTCGCCAGGCTGATATTCGAAGCCAGCATCTCGGGCTTGTGCGAGATAAGGCGTCTGCTGTTGAGATATATCACGTGTACCTGCCGCGATCGTGTGAAGCATCGGCTTCCAGATATGGGCGGAATCACGATCGACCAATATGACAGCCGGCATACTCTGATCGTTCTTCGACCGGCGTCCGAGCGAGGTGGCAATTTCGACCCCTGCTACTCCACCACCCACCACAACGATCCTTCTGCGCCGCCTGTCGACATTCATAAACGATCTCCAGATTGACATTAGGTTAGTGATAGCTCACATAAATCGAATGTCCAAATCGAATATCGCTGCACGCCGTGGCCGACCGGCCGATCCTCAGGCACGTGCTAAGCGTCGCTCACAGATTCTGGAGGCTGCGCATCGATGCTTTGCGCGGAAAGGGTTTCACCTTACGACCGCCGCGGAGATCAGTGCTGAAGCCGAGATAAGTGTTGCCGGCCTCTATCAGTATTTTCCGAGCAAAGACGATCTCATTCTAGCTCTGATCGAGTTAGATCTCGCCGAAAGCGTTGGCCTCATCGAAGTTCTGATGGCCAGTGAGAACTTTTTTGATGGTGCTGAAAGCATACTCCTCTTGGCTATGCAGGACGAACGGCAGCAAGCCATGTCGCGCCTTCGGCTAGAAATTATAGCTGAAGCGAGCCGCAAACCGGAAATTGCTGAGATTGCGATCTCCTGCGACCAGCGTTTTACCACGGCGATGGTTCGAGCCGTCACTTTGGCACAAGCAAAAGGCCAGATCGCAAGTTCAGTCGATCCGTATGAGCTAACGATCGCATTTAACTGTATAATGGATGGGCTGTTCGGGCGCATTTGTTTACCCGGTTACGCTCGCGCTCAGTTAGTGACTGCTTGCGTCGATATGATGCGCCGCGCCGCCGTACCAATCTGATTTCTAAGGACTAACACATGTCAAACACGGCCATAGATTGCGTGCCATATATTAGTAAGGCCTCAGTTATATCAGTTCGCCGCTGGCTGATGATAGGGTCAGTTGTGCTGGCATCAGGGCAACTCGCCGGGTGTGGATCATCCCAGCCAGAACCTGCGCCGCTCAGGACGGCTCTCACGGCGACGGTGCAGCAAGCTAGTTCAAGCGACACCCAGATCACTGGCATCGTCCGATCATTGGGGTCTTATGATATTGCCCCCGAGAATCCTGGGCGGCTTGTTCGGCTAAGAGCAAACATCGGCGATAGGGTCGCGCAGGGTCAAATTCTTGCAGAATTCGACGCGGAGCCATTCCGACTTCAGGCGTCCCAGTCCCGAGCGCAGATGCAGGCCGCGAATGTTGATCTGGATGCTGCCCGCCGTGAGGCAAAACGTCTTGAAGGGCTTGTTGAGGCTGGCGCGGCGGCGCGGCAGGATCTTGATGCCGCAAGGACAAACGTCAGCCGTGCGGAAGCACAGCAGCGGGCTACCTCCGACCAAGCTGCGCTGAATGCCCGTGCCTTGGCAAAAACCCAATTACGCGCGCCCGTGGCCGGGGTGATTACGGCTCGTCAAGGCGAGCTTGGCGCCATACTTCCGGCTGGGGCCCCCGTGTTCTCGCTGGAAGGTGCGGGTGAACGCGAGATCGTTGCTTCGGTCTCCAGCGCGACGGCCGAACAGCTACGCATCGGAACGATCGTGCGTTTCAATATCGGTGGTTCGGGCGGGCAAGCTCGATTGTCCGGCCTTTCTCCGCGATCTGCCGGTGTGGATGCACAGACAGCGCGGTTCACCATCGTTTCAGGCACCGCAG
Source organism: Pseudomonadota bacterium (assembly GCA_040387595.1). Lineage (GTDB taxonomy): Bacteria > Pseudomonadota > Alphaproteobacteria > Sphingomonadales > Sphingomonadaceae > Rhizorhabdus. The sequence goes on along the minus strand of JAZKDN010000012.1, from coordinate 34,191 downwards.
CACCCGGAGCGGCCGTCGAAGTTCGCTTGCCAGCCGGAGGAGCCACCAACGGCGATTTGATGCTGCCTTTGTCGGCCGTCATCGCTGACCGCTCCGGTGCCCGCCGGGTTGTCGTTGTCGGTCAGGACGGTCGAACGACGGCAGAACCGGTTCAGATCATCAGCGTCTCCTCTGCGGGCGCGCTGGTGCGGGGACGGTTATCTCCTGGCCAGCGCGTCATTGCCACTGGCGCTGAACTCATCAAGGCTGGCGAACGTGTTCGCCCGCTCACCTTCACGCCTTGAACGCGGTAGGCATCATGTCCCTCACTGAAATCGCCATGAAGCGGTCACGCTTCACTCTGACCGGCGCCGTCGCCTTGCTCATCGCAGGCTTGGTGATCCTGATCGGATTCCCCGCCACCGAGGAGCCGACCGTCCCGTTTCGGGCTGCCACAATTGAAGCCTATCTTCCGGGCGCAACACCTGAGCGTCTGGAGAGCCTAGTGGCCAAGCCGCTCGAAGAGCGTGTGCGAACCGTTGCCGAAGTCAAAAAAATGGAAACGACTCTGCGCCCTGGCGTGGTGATCATGACCATTGCGCTTCACAGCAATGTCAGTCCTCAGCGCGTAAACCAGGTCTGGCAGACCTTGCGCGCTCGAAGCCAGGAGGCCGCAGCGCTCTTCCCGGCAGGCACGATCGGCCCAGTCCTCAACGATTCCTGGGGCCGGGTATCAGTTATGACCCTTGCGCTTACTGGCGAAAGTTACAGCCAGGGTCAGCTACAGGAAGCTGCGCGCGCGGCACGATTGCGGTTGCAAGGCGTGACCGGCGTTGAGCAGGTCTCGCTTCACGGTGTGCGTGAAGAACAAATTTACATTGAAATATTGCCAGCGCGCCTCGCTGCGGCTGGCATCAGCCTGGAAGCCGTCGCCAAGGCGATCGGTGATCGGAACATGGTGGTGTCGGCCGGCGAGCTCGATGTGTCCGGACGCACTCTGATGCTTGATGCCTCCGGTCAGCTCAAGACAGCCTCTGCGGTCGGGGCTGTACCCGTCGCCCTTCCAGGCGGAGGTTCCGTCCCGCTTTCCACGATCGCCAAGATCGAACAACGCCCCCAGGACCCTCCGACGGCTGCTGCCGTTTTCGACGGCAAACCGGCGATCGTACTCGGCGTCTCGATGCGCACGGGCCTGAACGTCGTCGATTTCGCTGACGCGCTCCGCGCGGGAGTCGCCTCCGCACAAGCAGACCTCCCGATCGGGATGACCCTTTCCCCGATCACCGATCAGGCGGAGGTCGTGGGCCACAATCTGCAGAAGGTCGGCAAGATTTTCGCGGAGACGGTCGTCATCGTCATGGGTGTCGTCGTCGTGTTTCTCGGTTGGCGTGCTGGATTGGTCACCAGTGTGATTGTGCCGCTAACGGTCCTCGGCACTCTTCTGGTGATGAGCGTGCTTGGGATCGAACTGCACCAGATCTCAATCGCCGCCATCATCATCGCGCTTGGTATCTTCGTCGACAATGCCATCGTGGTAGTCGAGGATTATCAGCGACGTATTGGAGATGGCGAAGCCGCCGAATCCGCTGCTATCCATGCGGGCAAGACTATGGCCGCGCCGCTGCTGGTTTCGTCTCTGGCTATCATCCTGGCCTTTACCCCGCTGGTGGCCGGGTCGAGTGAAACTGCCGAATACATGCGCAGCCTCGCTATTGTTCTCGGCGTCACATTACTCCTGTCGTTGTTTCTCGCCCTGACGGTCGTGGCACTACTCTGCAAGATGTACATCAAAGCCCCTCACGAGGAGCATGAGAAGGACGACTGGATCGGGCGGCTCAGGCGCTGGTACGGGCGCAAAGTACTAATCATTGTCGGCCGTCCAGCAACTGTAGCTGTCGCAATGGTTGCGCTCCTCGCAGGGGCGACCGTCCTCAATGGCCTCCTGCCTCAAGGGCTGCTGGGTCCGTCTGACCGTGCCCAGGTACAGATTCCGATTGAGATCGCCCCCGGAGGCGCCACTCGGGAAAGCCTGAGGGTGGCTCAGGAAATCTCGGCAAGGATAAGCGATCGGAAGGCGCATCCGGAAGTCGTCAGCAACGTGGTTTATGTCGGCGACGGTGGACCGCGGTTCATTCTTGGCCTCAACCCGCCTCTGCCGGCTGGCAACCGCGCCTACGCCGTCGTCAATCTTGCCAAGGGCGCTGATAGCGATGCTGTCGTGCGCGAACTGCGCGACGATCTCACCACCCGTTTTCCGCAGGCGCGTATCGAGCCCAAGCGCTTTTCCCTGGGGATGTCGGAAGCCGGCAAGGCGGTGTTCATTCTTACAGGGCCCGATCGCGACACATTGAGCAAGGCTGCCGAGAAGCTCAAATCGGCACTGCGTACAGTGCCGGGGACGCTCGACGTCCGAGATGATGCTGAAACGGTGATCCCGCGCCTTGTCGTAGATATCGATCGCGCACGCGCGGAAGCCGCCAGCGTCACGCCGGCCGACACGGCGCGTGCCCTGCAAGCGGCTTACTCGGGGGTAACGGTCACCACATTGACCCGTGGCGAACTCACGACCCCGGTCGTATTGCGCGCCGATGCGACGCTGCGCCTTTCGCCCGACGCAATCTCGGCGACGCTGGTCAAGCCGGGCGTTACGCTTGGCGATATCGCGACAGTGCGCCTGGCCGATCAGGACAGCGTTTTAAATCGCCGCAATCAATACCCCACGATTATGGTTAGTGCGCGCCACCCCACTCTGACGGCCCAGGCACTGACCAGCAAGGTCGCCGACGCGGTCGCCAGCCTCGACCTGCCAGCCGGGCATTCGGTGATCCCGGGGGGTGAGATCGAAGAATCTGCCGAAGCCAATGGCGGCCTGATCCAGTATTTGCCGATAGCACTCTTCGGCATGGCCGGACTGTTCCTGTGGCAGTTTGGTAGCGTCAGGAAGACGATGATCGTCATGGCCTCGATCCCATTCGTCATCATTGGGGCGACCTTGGGTCTGTTCCTCGCCCGTCAGGAGATGAACTACACCGCCACGCTCGGTCTGCTGGCGCTGGCTGGAATCATCGTCAACAATGCGGTTCTACTGCTCGAACGAGTAGTCGAGGAGCGGGCCAACGGTGCCGGTCATGTCGATGCCATCGTCCGTGCAGCGGAGGTCCGTTTGCGCCCGATCATCATGACCAAGCTTACCTGCATTGTCGGTCTTCTGCCGCTGTTCGCCTTCGGCGGCGATCTTTGGCGACCGATGGCAGCCGCGATGATCGGAGGCCTGGCGCTCGGCACGCTTATCACTTTGGTCCTGATCCCGGCGCTCTATTCGCTGTTGTTCCACCGCCTGCCGGCTTTGCGAACCCGTTCTGCCCCGCCTCAGGAGGCTTTGTCATGAGATCGCAAGTTGTCTTACTCGCTTCGGCTGCGCTCGCGCTAAGCGGTTGTGTCAGTCTCTCTGAGCGAACACCAGTTCCCCCGGTGATGCCGACCTGGACGGTGATTGCAGAAGGACAGAGTGCCCAGCCGGTCGTTCTGGACTGGTGGCGGGCATTTAATGACCCGGTGCTCGATACATTGGTCAGCGATGCGTTGGCGCGCAATGCCGATCTCGCCGCCGCTGCCGCAAACCTCAAAGCGGCTCAGGCACTGGTTGGCGAAGCGAAGGCCAGCGCTCTGCCAGGTGGATCGGTTGAAGCTGGCGTCTCCAGCAGGCGCGTTGCGGGATTAGCCCAGCCCCCATTTCCGGGGGCGCCTGATCGCTATCCGGACCAGAATCTGGCAAATGTCGGAGTCACGCTCGGGTGGGAAGTCGATCTGTTTGGACGCATCTCCGCGAACCTCGCAGCAGCACGCGCTCAGGAAGGTGAAGCTCTATGGCTGCGCCGGCAGACAGAGGCTGCGGTAGCGGCGTCGGTTGTCCGCGCTTATGTGGAGAATCGCTACGCTGCCGAGCAAGAGCTGCTGGTGCAGAAGCGCATCGCCGCGCTGGAGGCAATTTCACTGAGTGTCGATAAAGCGGAAGCGCTCGGTGCCGCTTCACGCATAGATCGCGAGGCGGCAACTAGTGCGCTTGCCCTGGCGCGAGGTCAGTTACCTGACCTTGTCGCTTCACGCCGCAATAGCGCACGACGTCTGTCGATCCTTGGCGGGCGCGTGCCTGACCCCAATCTGGCGCCAGGCAGTCTACCCATCGCTCCCAGCGTGCTTGATGCCGGCGATCCGGCAGCCATGCTGCGCCGACGACCCGATGTCGGCGCAGCCGAGCAGCGGCTTGCTGGCACTGTGGCACAAGCGCGTATTGCGGTCACAGATCTCTATCCACGTATTTCGCTAGCCGGAAATATCGCGCTTTCAGCTCGGCCTGACCGGCTCGGCGATGATGGCGCCGTAGGATTTGCGGTTGGGCCGAGCCTGATCTGGGGTTTGTTTGATATGCCCCGGCTACTACGCCGGGTGAAATCTGCTGATGCTAGATCGGAAGCCGCGCTTGCACAGTGGCAGGCCGTGGTTCTGGCCGCACTCGAAGAGTCCGATAGCGCCTTGGAGGCTTGGAACTCAAGTCGGTGGGCCGCCAATGAGGCAGAAATTGCCGCGCGCTCTGCCGAGCAAAGCGCTGAATTGGCGACAGTTCGGGAAAATGCGGGTCAGATTTCTGCTCGTGCACGGTTGGGCGCGCAAGTCGAAGCACTGGATGCAAAGTCGACCGCCTTGGCCCGGCGAGTTCAGAAAACGCAAGGCTGGATAGCCGCGCAGCTCGCGTTGGGAGCAGGCTGGCGCGACATCCGCCCTTAAGTTCAATAATCAAAATCCCGTGGTGCAATGAACCATCATTCAACGACGTCATTTAATAAGGGAACTAAAAATGCATCCTTTCTTTCCCTATGCTGCGTTGACGGCTGCTATTATATGCGAAGTGACCGGCTCGACTTTCATGGCAAAATCTGAGCAGTTTACTCGGCCAATTCCGACACTTTTGATGGCATTATTCTTTGGGATGTCATTTTACTGTTTGACGCAAGCGCTCCGCGTTATCCCTCTTGGCATAACATATGCAATTTGGGCTGGATGCGGCATCGTTCTCACTGCCATCGTGGGGGTTGTTGTGCTCCGCCAGGCTTTGGATGTGGCCGCGATCATTGGCATCGGCCTGATCGTTTCAGGCGTGGTCGTTATGCAGGTCTTCTCAACCTCGTCCGGGCATTAATTTGCCGTTCAATATCCGGCAACTTCGCTACGCTATCGCGGCAGCAGATCACGGTTCCTTCTATCGTGCGGCACGTGCCCTAGATGTCGAGCAATCGACTCTGAGCCGGGCTATCCTGAAGCTGGAACACTCTATCGGCATGTCTATTTTTGAGCGCTCGCGTTCAGGTGTCACAACAACGCTGGCTGGAAGCACCTTCATCCGCAGCGCTAAGCCGATGGTAGACACAGCCGATAAGTTGGTAAAAATGATGCGTGCAGCAGGTCAGGGCCGTGCTGGTGGCCTGATGATCGGACACAACAGTTCCGTTTCTGCCGGCAATTTGCGTGCAACGATATTGAATTGGATCGAAACTCACCCGGATGTTGATGTGGAGTGCGTTGAATCCGACAGAAGTCTACTTCTGGCCGGACTGAATATTGGAGAAATTGACATCGCAATCTTGATGGGCGTTGCGGGGCAGAACGGATTTCGCTGCGAACCGGTGTGGAGCGAGCGAATGCTCGTTGCATTACCCGAGTCGCATCCACTCGCGAACCAAGATGTCGTGCACTGGACTGATCTTCGGGAAGAGCGCTTCCTATTACCAATCACCGACCCTGGCCCAGCTATTCGCGATATGCTGCTTGGCCGTCTGGCGTTGTCCGGCAGTAAGCCCGATATTCGAGTATTGCGGTCGAGCCGAGAGACTGTGTTGAGCATGCTAGGCGTTAGCTCTGGCGTGAGCATCGTTTGCGAAGGTTCGACCGGCGCACTGTACCCTGATGTTGTGTATCGGCCAATACACGGGGAACAAGGGCCGGCACTAACTGGCTTTTCCGCCTATTGGTGCGAAGACAATATCAATCCGACTATTCACCGTTTCCTCGGATTCATCAAGAGTCGCTACGCGCTAACCTTTGATTTCTCGACAAAAATACAGTAATTTACACAGAATTTTCTGGAGATATCTACTATGTCTCACAGCAAGACAATCATTATCGTGTTAGTCAACTTGGCCATCGGTTTTGCGGGAGGCTTTGCCTTACGACCGCTGATTGCGCCGATCCCTCAAGCGAGGATTACCGCCACCGGGGCAGCGGTGGCCAAGGCATCGGACGACGCACGCGGCACACAGTATTTCGTCGCTCATATCGACGAGGCTCGACAGTTGGTGGCCGGATGTCGTGACGGCTCGGTCCGTGGCGGCGAATGCGCCACGGCCGAAGAAGCGATCATCAAGGTGGATGCTCAGGATCGCCGCCGACGCTTCCTGGGTAACTGATGGCAGCGAGGCGGTCAGCTCTTCGAGGTATCCCGTCGCCGCGAGAATCCTCGGTCGCTCGCCATGAACTTCGCCAGCATTGGCGAGACGAGCTTCTCAGGAACGATAGCATCCCCGCCGGTCTCGGCCGCAAGCGCGGCGGCGTAGGCCGTGAGATCGCGGTGAACAGCGGCAGGCAACTCCACCGTGAGCTTGACGGGGCGATCGTCGGCCAGCGGCCCGAGCTTCAACTTCGTCATCGCGTTACTCCGATGGGTTCGAGCACCAAGTCGCGGGTCAGCACCACGCGCAGCGGATGCCCCGGCCGGATGGTGAGCGTGGGCGGCACATTGAGCTGCCGACGCACGATCTGCTGGCCGGTCTGGTTGATGGTGTCCTGCGAGCCGCGTCGCAGTGCGCGGGTCAGGTCGTCCTCGCTGTCTGCGCCCAGCTCAGCACCGACCCCCAAAAGCGTCGAAACGGCCGCCGCCTTCAGGAGATTGCCCCAATGCTGGTTGACGCGGTCCTGTAGGCCCGCAAACCCTGCGCCATCGGTGCCGGGCTGGCGCTCGAGAACGATCGAACGTCCGTCCGGCAGGATGAGCCGGTCCCAGGCCAGCAGCACGCGTGTCTGACCCGCGGCGACCTCACTGTCATACTCGCCAATCAGCCGCGCGCCCTGCGGGATGAGGAGGATGCGCCCCGTAGGGCTGTCATAGACGTTGGCCGTTACCTGCGCGGTGATCTGGCCGGGAAGGTCGGAGCGGATGCCGGTGATGAGGGCAGCCGGTATCAAGCTGCCGGCCTGCACGATGTTGGGTGATGACGGCGTGGTCAGCCTCTCGACACTGACCGTGCGCTGGTTCGGCGCCTGCGCCATGAAGGTGCGCCTTCCCGCTTGATCGCTTTGCGCCGACGCATCGCCCGTCGCCGCAGGCGCTGGAGTCGGCGCTGCGAGAACCGGCGTAACCGGGGTGTCCGGTGATGCGGCGCTTCCGCTGCCGCCGAGGAAGACCGAGCTGGTGCGGGCCGCGTCGCGCTCCTGAGCGGCACGCTGCCGAGCCGCCTCCGCCGCCTGAGCGCGCGGATCGGGCGGACCTGGCTGCGCGCCGACCGGCGGCACGGTGACATCCTCGCCGCGCTGCTGTGCCGATACGATCGGTCGGCCGAGGTCGCCGGGCAGCGGCGGGCCGAGCCGGGGCGCTTGGGCATAGTCGCGGGGCCCCGACGTGATAGTCTCGGCCGTGGCGCGGCTATCGGTGTTGTAGAGTTCCTGCGCGGCCCGATCGCTCGGCGGTCGTAGCGCATAGATCAGCGAACCACCTATGCCGAGGCCGGCGGCGACGCCGACGACGGCGAGCGCTTTACGGGAAAGCCGCATGACGCGGGGCGGATCGCCGCGAAGCTGGAACGCCGCCGGATCAGGGCGGGCCGACTGTGCGGCGGGCCGATCCTCGACGGACGGATCGTGGCTGTCGGTCACGGCCGCCCCCTCCGTCCATCGTCCCGCACGATGCGGACACGCTGCTCGGTGCGCCGGTCGCCCAGGCGCAGCTCGGCGGCAGCGAACAGGCGATCGACCACCATGTAGCGGCTTTGCACGCGGTAATTGACCAGCTCGGCGTCGCCGGCCACGCCGGTCACGAAAAGCGGTGGCATCTCGCCCTGCGAGATCCCGGCGGGAAACTCGATGAAGACCTGCCTTCCGTCGTCGAACGCGCGGGCCGGACGCCACGGCGCTCTATCGCCGTCGATGCGATAGCGGAAGTTGAGCGCCGCCACGTCCACGCCGGTCGCTACCGGTGCAGCCGCAGCAGCAGCCGCGTTGCGGCCTTGCAAGGCGATGAGCTGGTCGTGCGGATAGGTCCAGGACACTGACGCCATGTAGGTCACGGGGGTGGCGCGCAGCTCCAGATGGTAGGTGCGCCGATCCGTATTGATAATGAGGTTGGTGGCGAGGTCGGGTCGGGTGGGCTTTACCAAGATATGCACGCGGGCAGCTGCTCCGCTGCCGCTCACCGTATCGCCGATGATCCACCGCACCGTGTCGCCCGCCGCGACCGGCCCCGGCCCGACAAGCTGCTCGCCTTGCTGCAAGGCGATGTCTGTCACCTGACCGGGCGCGGTATAGACCTGATAGAGCGCGCCTTCGGTCCACGGGTATTGCTGGATGGCGTTGAGGAAGCCGTCGCGCACCGGCTGGACGCGCGCGGCATCGTTGGCGTCGCCGACACGGCGGCGCGGATCGGCGGGCTCCGGCGGTCGCGCGCGCTCCGTCACCGGCTTCAATTGACCGGGGAGCGGCAACGGCTCGGGGATCGTGACGATCTCGACCGCGCGGGGCGGCTCGGCCGCGGGCGTCGCGGCGATCGCCGGGGGCGGATCGTCCAACGCGATCACGGGCGGCCTGGCCGACGTGGTGGCGCAGCCGGCGAGCGCGGATGCGGAGACGAAGAGCGCGGCCGTGGCCACGCGGCGGATGAGTATGCCGGTCATTGCGACAGCTCCTTCGACCAATTGAGGGCGTTGACGAAGACGCCGAGCGGATTCTTGCGCAGGGCGTCGGGGGTGCGCGGCGGCTGCACGACGATGGTGAGGATCGCCGACCAGCGTTCGGTGGCGGCAAGGCTGCCGTCCTGATAATGGCGCTCGATCCAGGCGACGCGGAAGCTGTCGGGTGAGGCGCGGATGACGCTCGACACTTCCACCGCGACCTGCCCCCGACCGACATTGGCGAACGGGTCGTTGGCCCTCGCGTAATCGTTGAGCGCGAGCGCGCCGCGATCGGTGGTGAAATCGTATGCTCGAAGCCAGTTCTGACGGACGATGACCGGATCGGCCGGTATCGCGCGGACCTGCTCGATGAAGCGGGCGAGATGGAACGCGACCTGCGGGTCGGTGGGACGGTAGCCGGCCTCGGCCGGCGCGACCGCTTGGGCCTCGCCGAGCCGATCGACCTGCACGACCCAGGGGACGATATGGCCGCGCGTCGATTGCCAGACCAGACCGCCGGCCAGAACGCCTGAGAGGGACAGCGTCCCGAAGAAGGCGAGCCGCCAGTTCTTCGCCTGCACGCGCGCCGAGCCCATGCGGTCGTCCCATGCCTGCGCCGCGCGCTGATAAGGGGTGGTCGGCGCGGGCGTCTGGCCGTAGCGGATGCTCGGTCGCTTGAACATGGGTCAATCCTTCTGGCTGGTGTCGACGGACGCGCCGCTGCCGCCGCCATCGCCGGAGCGCAGCGTGTGGGCAGCGATGGTCGCGCCGTGGGTCATGGTCTGGCGGTTCTTCATCGCGGACGCCCAGGCGGGCGCGCCGGCCGGTGCGTCCGGCGACGGCGTGGAGCTGCCGCCCGAAATGGTCCCGCCGGTCGCGGTGACGGCGGCACGTCCGCCGGAACGGTAGCTATCCTTGAGCGAGGCTGCCGCCTTGCGCAGCGGCGACATGGCTGCGCCGACGGCGGCTTGTCCGACGCCGCCTGCGCCGCCAGCGACTGCGGCCGCGCCGGACTTGCCAGCCGAACCAAGCGCATAGGCGCTGTTTGCGGCCCCGGACGTGAAGGCGGCGCCTCGCGCGGCGCCACCGGCCGCGCCCACCGCAGCGCCGACGCCGAGCCGGGCCGCAGCGGCGCCACCGGCCAGCGCACCGCCGGCCGCGAGCACGGTCCCCGCTGCGGCCCCTGCGCCAAGCGCCGGGCCGCCGGAGACAATGCCATTGGCGATCGACGGGCCGAAGATGCCAAGGCCGAGAAGGCACAGCGAGGCGAGCGCGACGGCCAGCGCGTCCTCGATGCTGGGCTGCGCGCCGCCGAAGCCGGCGCGGAACTCGTCGAACAGGGTCGAACCGATGCCGACGATGACGGCGAGCACCAGCACCTTAATGCCTGACGAGATCACCAGCCCCAGCACGCGCTCGGCCATGAACGCGGTCTTGCCAAACAGGCCGAACGGGATGAGCACGAATCCGGCGAGCGTCGCCAGCTTGAACTCGATCAGCGTCACGAAAAGCTGGATCGCCAGAATGAAGAAGGCGAGGATGACCAGCAGCCAGGCGATCAGCAGCACCGCGATCTGGATGAAGTTCTCGAAGAACGCGACCCAGCCCATAAGGTCGGAGATGGATTCGAGAATAGGCTGGCCCGCTTCCAAGCCAACCTGCGCGACGCGGCCCGGCTGGAGCAGTTCGGCCGCCGTAAAGCCGGTGCCCGACGCTTTGAGGCCGAGCCCGGCGAAACTCTCGAAGACGATGCGTGCCAGGCTGTTCCAGTTGCCGATGATGTAGGCGAAGACGCCGACGAACAGCGTCTTCTTGACAAGGCGCGCAATGATGTCGTCGCCCTCTCCCCACGTCCAGAACAGGGCGGCCAGGGTCACGTCGATGACGATCAGGGTGGTGGCGATGAACGCCACTTCGCCGCCGAGCAGGCCGAACCCACTGTCGATGTAGCGGGTGAAGACATCCAGAAAGCGATCGACGACGCCGGTGCCGCCCATGTCAGTTCTCCTGTGGGGTCGCGCCATCGGCGATGCGGGCAGCGGGAAGCGCACCGGGCGCGAGGAACCGGCGACGGTTCTCGGCCCAGGCACGCAGGCAATCCGGGTCACTCGCCCCGGCCGCGCCGATCGACTGGCAGCGGCGCAGCTCGATCAGCAGCGGGTCCGTCGCCGATGTCTCGGCGACGGCCGCCGGCCCCGCGCGCGGTGGCTCTGGCGCACGGCTCATCTCGATCGCCGTCATGGTGATGGCGATGGCGACGAAGATGACCGCGCCGATGCGCGCGAGGAGCTTGCTGTCCACGGGCGTTAGTCGTGGAACATGCGGGCGTTGCCCGGCTGATAGCCGGTGGACCGCGTCAGGAAGCGGCGCAGACGTTCGCGGCTCTCGGCTTCAACGGCCGCGTTGCGCGCCGAATCCAGCGCCTGCGCCCGGCCCTGCGCGGCGAGCAGCGCCGTCAGGTCCGCGAGCTGCTGCGATTGCAGCGCGAGAAGCTGGTTGCCCGCCTGCGCGGCTTGGAGCGCGCCGGTCGCCGACTGACTAGACGTGACCACGCCGTCCATCGTCGTCCGCGCGCCGTCGATATTGCCGACGACGCCAGCCTGCACACGCAGCGCATCCTCGAACGCGCCGACGCTATCCTCCCAGCGCGCATTGGCGTTAGCGACCATCTGCGCGTGGGTGCCGGTGAGCGCCGCGCCCTTGTAGCGGCCGTTGAACACCTGCTGGACGTTCTGCACGTCATAAGCGATGCGCTGCGCCTCGCCGAGAAGCTGCTGGGTGCGCTGCACCTGCTGCTGCAACTGCTGGAGCGAGCTGAACGGCAGCGAAGCCAGGTTGCGCGCCTCGTTGACGAGACTGGTCGCCTGCTGCTGGATTTGCTGAATCTGGTTGTTGACCTGCTGGAGCGACCGCGCGGCCGTCAGCACGTTCTGCGCATAATTGGTCGGGTCATAGACGATCCCGCCGAACTGAGCGTGCGCCGGCGTGGCGGCGGTGATGCCGATCATGCTCGACGTGGCGATGGCGCCGGCCAGCATGGCGCGGCGCAGGATATTGGGCTTCATGGGGTCATGTCCTTCAAGGCAAGGGGAAGCTGGCCGGCATCTTCCCGGCGACCGGCCAGCGGATCAGGTTGGGGGTCGGGAAGGAGATCGACCGCCCAGGCCAAGCCGCGATGGCGCAACCACTCGGCGGCGAAGTGCTCGCGACCGTGTGTCTCGACGAGTTCGGTGATGCGGAGCTGATCGGTCTTGGAAGAAGCGGCGGCGAAGGCCAGCGCGACCTCGCCAAGCCCCAGCTCAAACAGCCGGTTGCCGCGCCGCGACTGGCAGTAATAGTCGCGCTTGGGCGTCGCCCGGCTGAGGATTTCGATCTGTCGGGCGTTGAGCCCGAACCGCTCGTAGATGGCAGCGATCTGCGGCTCGGCCGCGCGCTCGTTCGGCAGGAAGATGCGCGTCGGGCAGCTTTCGATGATGGCCGGCGCGATGTTCGAGGTTTCAATATCGGCGAGGCTCTGCGTGGCGAACACAACGCTGGCGTTCTTCTTGCGCAGCGTTTTCAGCCATTCGCGGAGTTGCGCGGCGAACTGCGGGCTGTCGAGAACTAGCCAACCCTCGTCGATGATGATGAGCGTCGGCGAGCCGTTCAGCCGGCCTTCGATCCGGTGGAACAGATAGGACAGGACAGCGGCGGCCGATCCGGCGCCAACCAAGCCCTCGGTCTCGAACACCTGGACAGACGCCTCGCCGAGACGCTCGACCTCTGCGTCGAGCAGCCGACCCCACGGCCCGCCGAGGCAATAGGAAGCGAGCGCCTGCTTGAGCTGCTGGCTCTGGAGCAGCACGGCCAGCCCGGTCAGCGTGCGTTCCGGCGCGGGCGCACTGGCAAGCGACCCGAGCGCCGACCACAAATGCTCTTTCGCCTGCGGATCGACCGCGACGCCTTCGGAGACGAGGATCGCCGCGAGCCATTCCGCCGCCCACGCACGCTCGGACGGATCGTCGATCCGGGCGAGAGGCTGGAGCTGCACGCCGTCACCCGCCTCGTCGGCGAGCATCCCGCCCAAGTCCTGCCAATCGCCGCCCATGCCGATCGCGGCGGCGCGGATGCTGCCGCCGAAGTCGAAGGCGAAGACCTGGCCGTTCTCGTAGCGGCGGAACTGCATCGCCATCAGCGCGAGCAGCACCGACTTGCCGGCGCCGGTCGGGCCGACGATCAGCGTGTGGCCGACGTCGCCGACGTGAAGGGAAAACCGGAACGGAGTCGAGCCTTCGGTCTTGCCATAGAGCAAGGGGGGCGCACCGAAATGCTCGTCCCGTTCCGGCCCCGCCCATACTGCTGACAGGGGGATCAGGTGGGCGAGATTGATGGTGGAGATCGGGGGCTGGCGGACATTGGCGTAGATGTGGCCGGGCAGGCTTCCCAGCCACGCCTCGATCGCGTTCATGCCCTCGGGAATGACGGTGAAGTCGCGGCCCTGGATGACCTTCTCGACCAGCCGCAGCTTCTCGGCGGCGATGGCGGGATCGCGGTCCCACACCGTCACCGTGGCGGTGACGTAGGCCATGCCGGCATAATCGGCACCCAGTTCCTGCAGGGCGGTGTCGGCGTCGGCGGCCTTGTTCGAGGCGTCGCTGTCCATCAGGACCGACGCCTCGTTGGTCATCACCTCCTTCAAGATCGCCACGACGCTCTTGCGCTTGGCGAACCACTGGCGGCGGATGCGGCTCAGCAGCTTGGTCGCGTCGGTCTTGTCGAGCATGATCGCCCGCGTCGCCCAGCGATACTCGAAGGCGAGCCGGTTCAGCTCGTCGAGCAAGCCGGGGAACGTCACGCTCGGAAAGCCGACGATGGTGAGCGTGCGGAGGTGATGGTCGCCCAGGCGCGGTTCCAGCCCGCCGGTCAGCGGCTCGTCCGCCAAGAGGGCGTCGAGGTGCATCGGCGTTTCCGGCACGCGCACGCGCTGGCGGCGGGTCGAGACCGTGCTGTGCAGGTAGGTCAGCGTCTCGGCGTCATTGAGCCAGCGGACCTCGGGCACGAATCCCTCGACCAGATTGAGGACGCGGTCGCTGCGATCGGTAAAGCCCTTGAGCAGTTCCCACGGATCGACGCCGGTCGTGGCCCGGCCCTCGTAAAGCCAGCCTTCGGCGCGCGCCGCTTCCTCTGCGGGCGGCATCCACAGCAGCGTCAGGAAATAGCGGCTCTCGAAGTGTGCGCCTTCCTCGCGGAATTGTTCGCGGCGCTCGAACTCGACCAGCGACGACACAGGATCGGGAAAGTGGCCTTCCGGATAGTCGAGCGCAGGCGTGCGCTGCGCCTCAACGAAGATCGCCCAGCCTGAGCCAAGCCGACGCAGCGAATTGTTCAATCGCGCAGTCGTGGCGACCAGCTCGGCCGGCGTCGCGCTGTCGAGATCGGGGCCGCGAAACCTCGCAGTGCGCTGGAACGAGCCGTCCTTGTTCAACACGACCCCTTCGCCGACCAGCGCGGCCCAGGGCAGGAAGTCTGGCAGGTTTGCAGCTTTGCTACGATATTCGCGCAAGCTCATCATGGCCGCATCCAAACAGGCAAGCGGAGGTGGCGGCGGGCCACGTCCACGAATTGCGGGTCGCGGCGGGCGGCCCAGACGGACAGCCCGTGGCCGATGGCCCAGATGACCAGGCCTGCGATCCACAGCCGCAGGCCGAGGCCGATCGCGCCCGCCAGCGTTCCGTTGACGATGGCGAGCGCCCGCGGGGCACCGCCGAGCAGTATCGGCTCGGTCAGCGCCCGGTGAACGGGAGCATGGAAACCCGCGATCGGTTCGGCCACGTCGAGCATCAGACCAGCGCCCCGCCGCCGAAGCTGAAGAAGCTCAGGAAGAAGGAGCTGGCTGCGAACGCGATCGACAGGCCGAACACGATCTGGATCAGCCGGCGGAACCCGCCGCTGGTGTCGCCGAACGCCAAAGTCAGGCCGGTCACGATGATGATGATGACCGCCACGATCTTCGCCACCGGCCCCTCGATGCTTTCGAGGATCGACTGGAGCGGCGCTTCCCAGGGCATCGACGATCCACCGGCACGGGCCGGAACGGCGAAGGTCAGCGCGACCACGCCGGCGGTGGTGGTAAGCATGGCGCGGCGTGCGCCATGCCGAATGGCATGGATCATGGCAGGTCTCCCGATTGGGTGGTGGAAAGGGATGCGAGGCGGTAATCGCCGGTCGTGGGATCGAGCCCTTCAACGCGGGCCAGCTCGGTCAGCCGACGCCCGTGCGCGTCGCGCACCAGCACGGCGATCAGGTCGATCGTCTCGGCGATCAGCGCGCGCGGGACCGTGACGACGGCCTCCTGGATGAGCTGCTCCATGCGGCGCAGCGCGCCTAGCCCGGTGCCGGCGTGGATCGTGCCGACCCCGCCGGGATGGCCGGTGCCCCACGCCTTGATGAGGTCGAGCGCCTCGGCACCGCGCACCTCGCCGATCGGGATGCGGTCGGGACGCAGGCGCAGTGATGAGCGGACCAGCTCGGCGAGAGACACCACGCCATCCTTGGTGCGCATGGCGACGAGGTTGGGCGCGGCGCATTGCAGTTCGCGCGTGTCTTCGATCAGGACGATGCGATCGGCGGTCTTTGCCACCTCGGCGAGCAGCGCGTTGACCAGCGTTGTCTTGCCCGCGCCGGTCCCACCAGCGACGAGAATATTGGCGCGGGTCTCGACGCCGTGGCGCAACGCCTCGGCCTCAACTGCCGACATGATCCCGGCGCGTGCGTAATCGTCGAGCGTGAATACGGCGACGGCGGGCTTGCGTATAGCGAAGGCCGGCGCCGCGACGACGGGTGGCAGCAATCCCTCGAACCGTTCGCCCCCCTCGGGCAGTTCGGCCGAGACGCGGGGGCTGCGAGCATGACCCTCGACACCGACATGGTGCGCGACCAGCCGGACGATGCGTTCGCCGTCTGCGGCGGACAGCATCTCGCCGGTATCGCTAATCCCCTCGCCGAGCCGATCGAGCCAAAGTCGGCCGTCCGGGTTCAGCATCACCTCGATGACGGCGGGGTCGTCGAGCCAGGCTGTGATCGACGGTCCCAGCGCCGTGCGCAGCATCCGCGCGCCGCGTGATTTCGCCTCGGATCGGATTGGCTGGACGGTCAACGACTGGCCCCTCGATTGGGCCGGGCGAACCGCCGCCCGGCGTCAGGGGCACATCAAGAGACGCAGCAATGCTCGCGTCGCAACAGCTAGTTATCGGCGTAGTAGAGGGGGCGGTAGATACGGTGCCGGAGGCGAAGTCTCTTGCAGACTACATCAAGGTCGGCGCGCTTCTGCTACTCCGACTCGGGCGATGTTGACCGCGGCCAGACATCCTCCGGTATTTCGTCCATGAGGGTCTTGCCGCTGGCGAAGCGCCGACCAAGCGTCTCGATAAAACCCTCGTAGCGTTTACGACCTTTGACCTGCGCCGCTGCCTGATCTTCGTCGGGCAGCGGCGGGGTCACGGACAGCCAGAAACGGACGAACAGGCTCAGTGCCTCGGTGCTCAGTCCGGTATTGCGCTCCAGCCGCTGCACCTGCCGCGACAGGCGATCGAGCCGGCGCGCGAACGCCGCCTCCATCCGGTCGGTGCCGTCCGGCGACAGGTAGGACGCCACCGCCGCCTCCACGATCGCCGAGCGTGATATGCGTCGCCGGATCGCCAGCTCGTCAACCTGTTTGGCGAGCGCGGGCGGGAAATAGACGTTGAGCCGGGTCCGCATGATCGCCTCCTACAGCTCGATGCCGTCGCCGGGGTCGAGCGACGCTTGCCGCGCAAGTCCCTGCATCCGGCGCCGCACGGCCGCCTGCCGCGCCGCGTCGTCCCGTTCGTCATCGACGATGGCGAACTCCTGGGCTGGCGGTGCTGCCGTTTCGGGCGCGATGGCGACATGCTCGGGCAGTTCGGGCTCCCGGCGCAGACCGGCATTGGCCGCGTCTTCCGCATCGCGGACAATCCGCGCGACCTGCTTTGGATCGGCGGCCGCCTGCCGCCCGGTCCAATCGTCGGGACGGATCGTGGCAGCCACGGACGCCGGCGCCGCCATGATCCGCTCGGACAGCCGCCGGTCCTGATAGTAGCGCGCCTTCTTCGCGCGGATCGGGTGGACGCCCGCCACCATCACGATCTCGTCGTCGGGCGGGAGCTGCATCACCTCACCCGGCGTGAGGAGCTGGCGGGCGGTCTCCGACCGCGACACCATCAAGTGCCCCAGCCACGGCGACAGCCGGTGCCCGGCATAGTTCTTCATCGCCCGCATCTCGGTCGCGGTGCCGAGGGCGTCCGACACACGCTTGGCGGTCCGCTCGTCGTTCGTGGCGAAGCTCACGCGGACATGGCAGTTGTCGAGGATCGCGTTGTTCGGGCCGTAAGCCTTTTCGATCTGGTTGAGAGACTGCGCGATGAGGAACGCCTTGAGTCCATAGCCGGCCATGAACGCCAGGGCGGATTCGAAGAAGTCGAGCCGGCCGAGCGCGGGAAACTCGTCGAGCATCAGCAACACCCGATGCCGGTTGCCCTTCGGGGTCAGCTCCTCGGTCAGCCGGCGCCCGATCTGGTTGAGGATGAGGCGGATCAGCGGCTTGGTGCGGGATATGTCGCTGGGCGGCACGACCAGATAGAGCGTTGCCGGCCGATCGCCCTCGACCAGATCCGATATGCGCCATTGGCAAGCGCGCGTGACCTGCGCGACGACGGGATCGCGATACAGGCCAAGGAACGACATCGCCGTGCTGAGCACGCCCGATCGCTCGTTGTCGGACTTGTTCAGCAGCTCGCGCGCGGCGGAAGCAACGACAGGATGCACGCCGGCTTTGCCCAGGTGCGGCGTCGCCATCATCGCGGCCAGAGTCTGCTCGATCGTGCGACCGGGATCGGACAGGAACCCGGCGACGCCCGCCAAGGTCTTGTCCGGCTCGGCATAGAGGACATGGAGGATCGCGCCGACCAGCAGCGAGTGCGAGGTCTTCTCCCAGTGGTTCCGACGCTCGAGGCTGCCTTCGGGATCGACCAGCACGTCGGCGACATTCTGCACGTCGCGCACCTCCCACTGGCCGCGCCGCACCTCCAGCAGCGGGTTGTAGGCAGCGGACGCCGCGTTGGTCGGATCGAACAGCAGCACCCGGCCGTGGCGCGATCGAAAGCCGGCGGTCAGCGTCCAGTTCTCCCCCTTAATGTCATGCACGATCGCCGAGGCCGGCCAGGTCAGCAGTGACGGCACGACAAGGCCGACGCCCTTGCCGCTGCGCGTGGGCGCGAAGCACAGCACATGCTCGGGACCGTCGTGGCGCAGATAATCGGCGGCGAGCTTGCCAAGCACCACGCCGTTCGGCCCTAGCAACCCGGCTGCGCGCACCTCCCGCTCGGTCGCCCAGCGAGCCGAGCCATAGGTCTCGGCGTTCTTTAATTCGCGCGCCCGCCACACCGACATGCCGATCGCGACCGCGATCGACACGAAGCCGCCCGACGCGGCGATGAAGGCGCCGGTCTGGAAGATCGCGGGCGCATAGGCGTCGAACGAGAACCACCACCAGAAGAAGGCCGGGGGCGGATAGACGCGCCAGCCGAACGCAGCGAACCAGGGCGGCCCCAGCTCGGGCTGATAGGCGAGCGCGGCGGCCGTCCACTGCGTCGCACCCCACACCCCGGCGAGCACGATCAGGAAGACGGCGAAGACCTGGCCCCAAAGAATCTTGGTGGCGGACATTGAGGACTCCTTTTCGGGGTTACAGACCGAGGCCGCGTTTGCGGCCCAGCGCGAGGTCGAGGCCGCCGCCATCGCGGATCACGCCCGCGACTTGTCGGCCAAGCTGCTGTTCGAGGGCGCTGGCCCAGGGCACGAGGCGGAAGCCGAGACCGTCGTCGATCATGGCGAAGCGGCCGGAGGCGAGCACGAGACGCTGCCGCACGACACCGGCGATCTTCTCGCCGGCCTGCGTCGGCCGATAGGCCAGCCCGGTTTCGCTGGCGATCTTCGCGCCAACGGCGTCCAGCTCGCGGCGGCGCAGCGTGTCGATCAGTCCGCGCTCGAACACGGTCCGCTCGCCGTAGCGGCGCGCCAGTCCTTCGCGGACAAGATGATCGGTGCGCGCGTCCATCGCGCGGCGCGCCTCGGCGCCGAACCCTCTGTCCGCGACGCTCGCGCCGCGCTCGATCAGCCGATGGTCGAGCCACGTCGCGCCGGGCGCCTTGATCTGCGCGGTGAGGTCGAGGTCCGACCGCGTGGCAAGGATCAGGGTCGGTTTCGGCTCACCGGGCTTGCCGATTGCGCGCAGCTCGACGATACCGCCGATCGCCGGGCTATGCTCTAGCGCCTCGATGCCGGGGAGCCGAACATGATGCGTGCGGCCGTCTGTGCCGTCGATCACCGCATAGGCCGTGCCGGTCAGCTCGTCGTGCAACCCCTTGTCGATCAACCGGCCGGCGATCGGCTTGTCGGGCGCGCCGCTGAGGACCGCGTAGCTGTCGAGCGACCGGTCCTGCCCGCGGTCCTTGAGCGCCGCGCCGATCGTGCGGATGATGTCGCCGCGCGCGCCCAACTCGCGGAGCTTCGCCTGCGCGCCCTCGGCGACGGCCCATTGGCCGGGCTCGCCCTCGGCAGTGAGGCCCATCGTTTCCAGATGCTGCAACCTGCCGACCATCAACCGGCGGAGGCGCGGATCGTCCGGGCCGGGCCGCTCGGCGCGCAGGTCGATCACGCCCAGCTCGTCGGCAGAACGCTGGATCTCGGCATCGAGCCGGGTCCAGCGTTCTGCCGTCACCTCGCGGTCGAGCGCGCGCTGCACCTCATGTTCGGGTTTCGGCCCCAGCTCGGCGAAAGCCAAGTCTTGCGCGCGCGACCGGAGATTGTGGCTGATGTAGTCGCGGGAGATGACGAGATCGGCACCCTGGTCGGTCTGCCCGCGCACAAGCAGATGGACGTGCGGATTGTCGGTGTTCCAATGATCGACCGCGACCCAATCGAGCCGCGTGCCCAGGTCCGTCTCCATTTGGCGCATGAGGTCGCGCGTGTATTCGCGCAGGTCCGTCAGCTCGGCCGCATCCTCTGGCGATACAATGATGCGGAAGTGATGACGATCGTCCTTGCAACGGTCAGTGAAGGCGCGATCGTCTGCGTTGTCGCCGGCCGCGTCGAACATCCGGGTCGGCGAGCCATCGCGGGTCACGCCCTCGCGCTTTAGATAGGCGACGTGCGCGGACAGCGGCGCCATGCGCCGCCCGCCTCGACTGCGCGTGGTGACGGGCAGCATCTTGACCATCACTCGCCGGCCCGAGCCGAACAGGCGACTGCGCGCGAACGCCGTGCGGCCCCGGCCGAAACTCGACTGGCCGCCACGGCGCGGCCCGCCCCCGGTGCGCCTGCCGCTGCTGTGGATCGCCGCGACGCGCAGCACCTCAGCCACCAGACCGCGCGCATTGCGCCCCTGCGCCTTGCTACGCTTGGCCTTGCCCGGCCGGACGCAGAACTCGCTGTCCTCGCTCACGGCCGGGGCGCTTTCCGCCGAAAACGGCCCTTGGTGCCGTTCGGCGCATTGATATTGCTGCCTTTTTCCTTCCGCGCGGCACGCGTGCCGACCGACGCCCCCGCGTGAAGCCACGGAAAAGCCTTGGCTTTTCGACGACACGGGGTGCGGCTTATATCTTGCCCTCGTCTGTCCCTGCCGTTTTCCTCCTCCCCAGCCCCCTTACTGCTTCGGACGGATGAGGGGGGCGACAGGCCGATCATTGCGGTCGGCCCGCGCGGGCGCGGGACACGAACAGCGTTTCGCGCGGCTCATTGGCGGACGGATCGGCAGCGCGAACGCCGCCAGATGTCGGCCGGTCGGTTGGCAGCTCGGACGCGGCTTCTTCTCCGTCCGACTGCCCGACGACAGCTTCCGAAGCGGCGCTAGCGGTGCGGACGAACAGCGCTGCACGACGCCATGCGAACGGATCAGGCGTAGCAGTGGTCGCCGCCTCCACCGCGCTCGATGCGCCCGTGATCGGCGCGAGCTGGGCCAGATAGCCGACCGTCTCGGGCGGCAGCGGACGGCCGCGCGACACGAAGTCGTCGTAGCGGCCCGGTCCCGCATTATAGGCCGCCAGCATAGCGCTGGCGTTGCCGTAGCGGTCGTGCATCTCGCGCAGATAGGCCGCGCCCGCCATGATGTTATCGCGCACGTCGAACGGATCGGAGCCGAGGCCGTAGCGGGTGCGAAGCCCCGCCCAGGTCGCGGGCATGATCTGCATCAAGCCCATCGCCCCGGCGCGCGATACGGCGCGGGCATTGCCGCCGCTCTCGACGCGCATCACCGCCCATATCCACGCTTCCGGGATGCCGAACCGCCGCGCGGCCCCGGCGACATGACCGGCATAGGGATGGACGGCCGCCGATCGCGCCGCCGGCACTTCCTGCGCCACCGCCGGGACAGACGCGACGCCGCCGGACAGCAGCATGACGGCAGGCGCCACTGCCGATCCCACTCCACTCCGCCGCCAGCCTGCCAGCGTGCTCGCTACGCTCAAGGGTGCGCGCGGAGCGCCGGCCTTTGGCCGCCCTTGACCTTCGCTGCGCGCGCCGGCCGGCCTGCGACCGAGCGGGACGGAGGGATGAGACGGTTTTCCCGCGAACAAAGGGATTATGGGGAAGCGCACCGGATCAATCCTGCTCGCGCGACTTCGGCTGACGGTTCCAGCGCAGCGACCAAGCCGACTTGTCGGCGGTGCTCTGGAACAGCGCGGCGCGAAGCGGCTGCGCGAAGGCGGGGTCGTCGATGCGCAGCGAGACGTAATCCCCGGCGCGTTCGCCGGTCTCATTCCAGCCGGCGCCGATCTCCGGGCCTTCGCCGTCATCGCCGCGATGGACGCGCCAGTCCGGCGCCTTGTCGGCGTCGCTCTGCTCGGCCGGAACGATCGAGATACGGATGTCGAGCGTCGCCGTCTCGATGATGCCTTCGTAGCCTTTGGCGGTGCGGAAGAAGCTGCCGATCTGCATGGGAATCTCCTTTGGGTTGGCGGGCGGGAAAGCGGGTCAGCGCCAGGTGAGCGGCGCGTCGGGCGTGTTGCGGGTGAGGATCGGCGTGGCGCGGCCGAGCACCGTCGAGGCCGGCAGCGGCCCGAAATAGCGGCCGTCCATGCTGTCGGCGTGGTCGGGGTTGAGCATCAGCAGCTCACCGGCGCGCAGCGTGCGGCAGCCTTGCCAGACCGGCAGCGTGCGGCCCCGGCCGTCACGCTGCTGGGCGACGACGACGGGCCGCCCATCGACGCTTACCACCGCGTCGATGCGGCACACGATCTGTCCCGGCCGCGCCGCGACATGCTTCAACAGCGGCACACGCTCGCCGAGATAGCCGCGCTCCGCCAGCCATCGCGCCAGCGCTGGTGGCGGCTTCACGGCGACCAATGCACCGTGCGGCGGATCGGGCAGCGGCTCGATCCGGTATAGTCCGATCGGCGCGCTGGCGCTGGCGTTCCAGACGACGCGCGGGAACGGGTCGAACACCGCCACGGCGAGGAACGACGCGGCGAACAGCGACGCGGCGGATGCTGTCGCAATGGCCCATCCACGGCGCGTCATCCTTCGATCTCCCGGCGCTTAAGCCAGGCGCGATGACGCTCAATCGTGTAGGGGCGCGGCTGCTGTCCGGCCGCGATCCGGTTGGCGACATGCCGCCAGTGATCGGGCGCGGCGTCGCATGGATCGACGCCGGCCGCCTCGGTAGCGTCGATCGCGGCGAGCACTTGGCTGACCTTGGGCCAGCCTTCGATCTTGAGCAGGATGTCGCCGCCCGGCCGCACGAACGGGAGCGTCGTGAACGGCTCGTTCGCGCCGACCGCGCGCACGATGTCAATGCGCGAGCTGACCGTGCCGTAGTCGTTCGCCGCCCATCGGACGAACGCGAAGATCGCGCCGGGACGGAACTGGACGATGCGGCGGCGGCGATCAACGATTTCGTCCACCGCGACGCGGCCGAACCTGATCCAGTGCTCGATCCGCTTCTCGATCCAGGTCAGTTCAACGCGGGTCATGCCGTCATCGGACGGCTGGCGGTGGCGCATGGGCGACGGTGGGACGGTCATCGCCGGCTCCGAGCGATGGCCGAATCCGCACGCGGCATGAGGTCGTCCTGCCCCGGATCGGAGGTCGAGTGCTTGATGCCGATGTCGGCCCAGGCGCGCAGGTCATCGACCGAATAGACCACCCGCCCGCCGATCCGGCGGTAGGCAGGGCCGGTCCCGAAATAGCGGTGCTTTTCGAGGGTCCGGCCGGAGAGGCCGAGAAACCGCGCGGCTTCCGGCGTGCGCAGGAAGCGGGGCGGCAGATTGGGAGGCGTATCGGACAAGTGACTGCTCCTGCGGGCGGTGGCGGCAGGAGGCGTAATTGTCAGAACTGAGGCGGCCGGGTGGGGTATGAAGATGTGCGGCTGCACGGACGCGACCACCCCGCGAGGGCGATCGGCCTCAGCCGGAAGCGGAATGAACTATGTCTTCCTTGCGTCCCAGCCGCTATATGCAATCACAGGTTTACTGGCTTATCCAGAATCACTTGGGGGCAGAGATGGCTGACAAGAAAGTGGTGTTCATCGCGTTCGCAATCGAAGACGAACGCCAGCGGGATTTCTTGAAGGGGCAGTCGCTTCATCCCCGCGCTCCGTATGAGTTCATCGACATGTCGGTGAAGCAGGCTTACGACAATGATTGGAAGACGAAGGTGCGCACTCGCATCCGTCGTTCAGACGGTGTGATCGTCCTCGTAAGCAAAAACTCGCTGACTTCGAGCGGCCAAAAATGGGAGATTCAGTGCGCTCAGGAAGAGGGTAAGCCTATTCGAGGCATCTACGCCTACTCCAATGACCGGACCAGTCTGGCGGGCGTGACCACGTACGTCTGGAGCGACACGAATATCAGCGGCTTCATCGACTCGCTTTGATGAGGTGCATTTGTGCGTAAGGCTCTCATTGTCGGTATCGACCACTACGACCACATTGGCGGCCTGAGTGGTTGCGTAAATGACGCTCACTCGGTGAAAAGCGTGCTCGAACGGCATGCCGACGGCACTGTCAATTTCGCCACGCCGATGTTGCTGACTGGAACCAGCGCGACGGATCGAGTCGAAAAGGGGCGGCTCAAGGACGCGGTTAGAGAACTATTTGCTGACGATTCGGAAATCGCGCTCTTCTATTTTGCCGGTCATGGCTACATTGAAGATACTGGCGGTTTTCTGTGTGGCACGGAATGCAAGTCTGGCGACGATGGTCTCTCGCTCTCCGAGTTGATGACTCTCGCAGGGAAGTCTCCCGCAAAGAACAAGATCGTCATTCTCGATAGTTGCCACAGTGGCGTTGCAGGCACGCGGCCGGAGCAGATGATTGCCGAAGTGAAGGAAGGCATGACCATTCTGACGGCTTCAACCGCAGAGCAATATGCGATGGAAGTTCCCGGAGGTGGGGCCGGTGTCTTCACGAGCCTATTCGTCGATGCACTCGGCGGTGCGGCTGCAAATCTACTTGGCGACGTAACGCCCGGCAGCGTCTATGCGCATATCGATCAATCTCTTGGCCCTTGGGCACAACGCCCTATGTTCAAGACCAATGTGAAGACCTTCGTGTCATTGCGTAAGGCTGCAGCACCGATCCCGCTTGCGGATTTGCAAGTGCTGGCGACATATTTCCCCCGCCCGGACTATGATTTTCCCCTAGATCCCAGCTACGAGCCGGAACGCACGGAGGAACAGAAGGCTGACCCAAATCTACCGCCACCAGACCCCCAAAAGAACGCGGTCTTTGCGGTGTTACAGCGCTATGTGAAGGTAAATTTGGTTCGTCCGGTCGGGGAAGCCCACATGTGGCACGCAGCGATGAACAGCAAGTCCTGCGAGTTGACGGTTCTCGGACAGCATTATCGGCAGCTTGTCGCTGACGGGCTCATCTAACCGATGGGCGATCCGATCGACGTCGATGCCGTCTTGTACGGTCTCATGGACGAACTGGCTGCGATCGAGCATGAGCGCTGGTCACATTGGCAGCGATACATGCATTCAAAGGGCGTCAGGCAAGCAGACGGCTCGCTCGTCTTGCCTGCCGAACTGGTGGAACGATGGGATCGGCAAGCGGCGACGGACTACCATGATCTCAGCGCCAAAGAGAAGCAAAGCGACCGCGATCAAGTTAGTCGCTACCTGCCCCTAATAGCCACCGCTCTCAATGCTCGTTCTTGATGTTAGGTCGTTACTTTGCTGCCGCAACGCCGCCGCGCCGGAAACTGCGCGACCTTATATTGCGTGAAAGTCCTATAATCCAATTTCGAGGGGCCGTTTAGGACGATCAACGAATGCGGAGCAGCTTGCGATAGTCGCCATTCATCATGGCGATGCCGTCGCGGACCAGGCGCACGACGAATGACCGCGAGGCCGACATTTTCCAGTCGCTCGCGGAAAGACGGGCAGCGTCATCGCGTCCCAGCGCTGTCGCGATTTCGCGGTAGGTTGCGCCGTTCTGACGGAGGTCTATCGCGCGGAGCATCAGGTCGAGCCGTGCGAGCCGATAGGCCGTCAGCGGCCAGCCGCGCGGCAGCGGCCCGGCTGTCCGGCCGAGCAGACGCCGGTGAAAGCGCAGCAGGCTCGCGATCCGGGTGATGAAGTCCTTGTCGAGCGGAATGATCGCGGCGAGCGGCTTGCCCGGTGCAGGATCGCGCAGCCACAGCCGATGCTCGCCGGCCGCGTCGGCGACGACGACATGGCGGCCGTCGATCCCGGCCAGGTCGGCGAGCAGCGCGCCCAGCGCGCGCGGAGGGACCGGGGCGGCGGTCTCAAATCCCTCCGGCGCGGCGTCGAGAATGACCGTGACGGCGGTCAGCTCCGGGCGCCAGATGACCGACTCTAAAAGCTCATCCGGCGCCGTGGCGAAAGGACAACCCCCAGCGCCGCGCGAACGCCGTCTCGGCGGCGTTCTTCGCGACGGCGCCGCTCGCGATGCGCTGCTGCATCTGCGTGTGTTCGGCGCGATAGGTGCGGTTTCGGCGTAGGAACTCAGCTGCTAAATCGGCGCGCCCGAGGGCGTCGGACAGTCCGCCGGCGCGCCGCTGGCGACGCCCAGGTGGCGTCGGCATTGCATCCTCCCCGCCGCGCTCTGCGCGGATTTCGGAGAACGCAACATCGTCGCCGCCTTACCTACAGGATAGAGCGAAGATCGCGCACAACCATGTCGCGCGGGCGGGACCATAACAACCGAACTCGATCCAAATTGGAGTTCAATTTTAACGGTTTAGCGGGGGCTGACAGCCGAGCAGATGAGCATATCCCACCTCTGTTATCCACCGCGCGCGAGCTAGATGAGTGTCATGCATCGTCTTCGCACGATCCGGCTCCACGGCGGCGTCGATGCCGAAAATCAGTCCCGCTGCCTCGCGCCAATCGGTTCCATCTGCGTTAGCATCTAACAAGCGCAGATAGTCCGCCAAATGACCCTCGTCATAGCTGGTGAGCTGCTGCGAATCAGGCGCGCATTCATCGAATCCCATCTTGACCATGATGCCCCCGACTTCCCGCCCGCGTTAACCAATAAGCCAATGTCGGAGCATTTTCGATGCGCTCGTTCTGCATGACTGCGCGCGGAATCTGCAATGCCTCGACAATTCACAGGGCTGCTGATTTGCGGTGCGCCCCCGCAAACAGCTCCTGAACCCGTGATCGGGGAGTTGGAAAACCGGATTAACTCGGTTCCTACGACCTTTAGCACCGAGGCACCTGGACATACGTCGCAGGCTCCCCGACCGCATGGTCAAGGATCGCGACGCCGTCACGGCCGGCGCCGAACCGGTTAATCCGGGGTTTCCACACCCCAGGCCGCCGCGTAGCGGCCCGAGGACTTCATAGAACAGCACTGCCGAAATGACTACCCAAAGCGAGCCGGGCGGCAGCCCGGCGAGCGAACCTTTGCGGCCGCGCGGACCTTGGGGACGCGCGGCCGCCGCCGCGGATCGGCGCGGAAATGGCGAAGCCGCAGGGCCGAGCTCGGCCCTGCGGCGGCGATAGTTAGGCTTTGAGGCGCTGCATCCCTTCGGCCAGTGTCCAAAGCGCGCGATTGAGCGTCACGTTCTGGTCGATGCCGTTGATGGCGCGGGTCTGGCTGCGGCGGATACGGCCCT
Source organism: Pseudomonadota bacterium (assembly GCA_040387595.1). GTDB lineage: Bacteria > Pseudomonadota > Alphaproteobacteria > Sphingomonadales > Sphingomonadaceae > Rhizorhabdus. Next base: position 7,142 of record JAZKDN010000012.1, on the reverse strand, counting down.
CGGCATTGCGCTTGCGGCCCTGTAATCCGCCCCGAACGACATTCTCCTGAATGACGTTGAACGTGGTCCACAGGCTGTCACCCATGTCCTCGCGGCGGCGCGGCTCGATGATCTGCTCGGGCCGCAACGGGCTTTCGTCCTCTCCGTAGCGCGCGACCAGGCTGACCTCGCCGAGTAAGCGGCGCTCTTCCTCGGAAAGCCGAACCTCCTTCATGGTCTCGCTGGCGTCGATCAGCCGGGGGAAGTCCTCCGCCACGGTGTAAACACCCTCGATTATATCGTGCTGGATGTTGCCCTTGTGCGGCACGCGGACCTCCTCGAACCGCTCGCCCGCGATCATGCTATTGGTGCAGACGAACCGCAGCATCCCGGCGAACATCTGATAGGCGCTGGTCCCGTCATGGCTGTTGACGATGATGACTTCGGCCGCCTCGGGCTTGCCGATACCGTCGTCCCGGCGCAGGCGCAGCATGTGCTTGGCGTGGCCGTGGCGGCTGCCGTCGCGCGGAACCGACTGAACCGCGAAGAAAGGGAACCATCCTTCCCGGCGCAGCCCCTCCACGATGTCGATGGTCGGAACATAGACATAGCGCTCCGAACGGCTGTCGTGCGCCTCGCGGGCGAAGATGGACGGCACGTGCCGATACAGCGCCTCGTTGTCGAGCGCCTCACGGCCGCTGATCTGATGGGCGTTGCGGCCGAACCGGGTGGCAAGCTGATGACACATGGCTGAACTCCTTGGGCTTGGGTTTCCGCGCAGCGGAACGCCGCGCTGAAACCCTGCCCGTCGGCGAGACCGGGGGTGCAACCGGAGTGGGCGGCTTCGCGGGGAACCGGCTGCACGGAACGCGCTCGCGCGTGAAGGAAGCTGGGCGGAAGCCGCTCCGAAGGGCGCTGGGGGCGGCGCCCCAAGCACCTCACAACATGCCGGGCCGATGGCCCGTCCATATTATGAACTGGCGAACCAACACACGAAGGCGCCCCGCTCAGAGGGAGCGGGGCGCCGTGTCGAGGTCAGCGCGACCAGATGAGAGCGTATTCGCCGGGGGTCTCGGTTTCGACCAGAGTGGCGTAGATCGGAGCCGCGAAGGTCGGATCGTCCAGCTTGACCGAGATGTAGTCGCGGTTCTCGCGGCTGGTCTTCTTCCATCCCGCGCCGCACTCGACCGTGCCGACCACGAGACGAAAATCGGGGGCCTTATCGCTCTCCTTCTCGATCGGACGGAGGGTGGCCTTTGCGTTGAGGGTGAGCGTCTTGATGGTTCCGCTGAAGGAGCCGTTGCCCGCCTGGGTGAAGGTGCCGATGGTGGCCATGTCGAAGTTCCTTTTGCTTCGGGCCACGACCGCCGCGGCCTCGATGGCGATCGGTGAAGCGGGGATGATCGGACGCGCACCGCTTGCGGCCGAAGCACAGCGGAGGATGGCGACGCGCGGCTTTTTTGTTTCGCGATGCAAAGCCGAAGGCGGCGGAAAAAAGCCGCGCGGCGCCGTTGCGCCAGGCCGATCAAGGCGAAGCCGGCCCCGGTTAGATCAAGCCAATCGAGAGGCCGCGCGGTTGTCGCCGAGCCGGAAATTCTACGCCGTGGCTATGATGGGCATCGTCAGTCGGAGGGCATTCGCTTCTTTGCTGGACCGCGCCAGGCTCACCTCGCAAGTAATCCTTCGCAAAGACTACAGGAGAGCGAACGCCGCTGACGCTCCCTATGTGTTCGCCGAGATCCCGCGCGAGGCTGGCATAGACCGTCGCTCATCGCCCGCATCATAGTCGCCGAGCGGTCCCGCCGCGTGGGTCTGCAACTTTACTCGACGAACCCACCTCCAGAAATGCAACGGTCGATCCGCTATCAGCACGCCGCCCCGCGTCCTCGGAGCGGGGCGCCTGTGCAATGGGAAAGCGGCCGCGCCCCAACGGGCGCGGCCGCGATTTTTCGCCGGTCACAAAAAGAAGCCGGGACCGCTCGCGCGGTCCCGGCCCCGTGCCGCTATTCGGCGGCGACAGCAAAGGATGCTTCGCTGTCCTCCACTTCGGGCGGCTGCTCCACGCTATCCGCGTCCTCCGGCTCCGCAGGCGCGGGGTCCGCTCCCTCCGGTTCGGGCGTCCGCAGCACGGCAGGAAGCCAGCCGGTCCCGGAAAGAAGCTGCTCGGCGGCTTGCGCCATGTCCGGCTTCTTCATGTCCGCGATGCGGCGAGCGGCGTCCTCGGACACGCCTTCGGTCACAGCGTCCACGATATGCGCCTTGGTGACGCGGCCAAGGTAGCTGTCCACGGTCGGCGTCCAGTCCTTCGCCACGTCCAGCGCCAGCGCGTCCGCCAGCCTGTCCGCCGTTTGCAGCGACCGGGGCTTGCGGTCCCACGGCAACCGCAGAGCGTTGACGGTGCGAGCCGCGCAATGCGCCAGCAACGCAATCCGCTTCGCCTCGTCCAGCCCGACGATGAAGCCCCACAGGTCCGCCACGTCGCGCGGCATCCGCTCGGCCCATGCCTCGTGCTGCTCGCTCGCCCGTGCCGCCAATGGCGTGTCCTCGATCCCGTCCGCATGGCTCCCCAAGGGGGTCACGGTCGGACGAACCTCAAGGCAACCGGCCTCCGCATAGCTGTAGAAAAGTTGCGCGGTCAGCGTGTGGGTCAGCGCGATCAGGGCCATATCGGGCTGCTCGGCCAGCGCCACGCGAAGCGCCAGCGTCCGATAGGCGGACAGGTCACGGGTGAGGCTGTCGGAAATCGGCTTGCCCGGGTCTTCGTCCTCGTCGGCATCCTGCACGTCCTCGTCGCCGTCCTCCGGCTGCTCGTCGTCGCCCATCTGCGGCTCGGTCGCATCGCCTTCTTCCGGCTCCGGCTGGGGGTCCGCCAACGCCTCGTCCTCGGCCCGCACGAAACCGCGCTCGACCCTGACCGTGCCGTCATGTTGAAGTACGACGAACGCACCGCCATTGGCGATCACATTGGGGTCGTAGGCGGAACGCTTGGCGGACAGGGCGTCCATTTCGGCGTCCAGCGCACGGGCTTTCGCCGCCAAATCCTCGGGCATTTCATCCAGCGAGTCATAGCCGTCGACGATCTGGTCGTACTCGGCCCATGCCTCATCGACCCGCGCCTCCTCCTCGTCGGACAGGGCGACGGTCTGCGGATAGAAGCGCCGCATCCCGTGGGCGTGGGGATAGTCGATATGCGCCTCGGCCCATTTCCAGCCCTCGGCCTGAACGCGCTCGGCAACTTCGCGCAATTTCTCGACGGCGAGCGTATCGAGCAAACCCGCATCCTCGAAGAACCCGCCACGATCCTCGCTGAACAGGTCGCGGATGATGTTGCCGCCCGCTTCCGCGTAAGCTTCGGCTCCGACGAATATCGCGCGCCGGTCCTCTGCCACGACATTGCTTGCGGTCATGTCGCGCCGGATGATCCACGGTTCGCGGTTGTGATGCAGGTTGGCGAAAACCTGCTCCTGCCGGTCATGGTCCTCGGTGATAGCGAAGGCCATAAGCTGATCCAGCGTAAGACCGTCCTCCCGATAGACCTGCAACAGCTTGGGCGAGACAGCGCCAAGGCGAAGCCGCTGCTTCACCACGCCAGCCGACACGCCAAACCGCGCGCCGATTTCTTCCACGCCATAGCCCTTGCTTTCGGACAGTTCGCGGAACCGCTCGAACTGGTCGGCGGGGTGCATAGGGGTCCGGGTCACGTTCTCGTCCAGACTGATTTCGGACGGATCGTTGGCGGTATCGAGCCAGCAGCGCACGACTTCCGACTTCTTGATCTGCTTGCGCTTGGCGCGCAGCAACATCGCCAGCCTGCGGCCTTCACCAGCGGTAACGAGATAGTTGCCGGTCGGCGTCCCGTCCTCCTTGGTTTCCGGCTCTACGACAAGGTTCTGGATCAGCCCCTTGTGCTGGATCGAAGCGGCCAGCGCCTCGATAGCGGCTTCCCCATGCGGCACCTTGCGGGCATTGCGCGGGGACTTCTTGAGCTTGGCGAGCGGCACGAAAATCTCGACGCCCGACACAGGCTCGGCGGCTAGGATTTCGGTAACAGCGTTCATCACACTTCTCCTAAAAACCACACTCACCCCGGAATGGGGTGGGCGGCGAAGAAGCTTGCCGTTGGCCCGCTGGCGGAGCCGGGCAGCATCCGCAGGACCGGAACGCAGTGGAGGACGCGCCAACAGCGCGTTGCGGCCCGGCGCGGCGGGCCTAAAGGGAAGCGTCGCCCACCCCATCGACGGGGAGAGAAACGACCAGATGCGATCGGGCTGGCGCAGCCCTGGCTCGATCTCCGCAGATCGGAAAGACAACAATCCGCGCAGCGGATTGCCGAACGGCGCAGCAGCGCCACCCCGCCATGCTGATCGTCACCCGGCAGGGACGAGACCCGTCAGGGGCTCGGTCGGAGCGCAGCGGAGATAGAGCGGCGGTCCCGTAGGGAGGCGCCAAGCCATTCTGCTGACCTTGCTTTTCCAGCCTATTTCGATTATATTTTAATCGGGTTGATAGCAGGTGATGAACATGGCGACTGAGACAAAAGTGTTGACCGCACACGTCCCGCTGCACCTCGCGGAGAAGGTTGAAGCAATGGCCTCGCGGCTCGAACGCTCGCGTGGCTGGGTGATGAAACAGGCGCTCGCCGCCTGGGTTGATCAGGAGGAGGAGCGTCACCGCATGACGCTCGAAGCAATGGAAGATGTCGATGCCGGGCGCGTGATCGACCATCAGGCCGTGCGCGCTTGGGCGGACAGCCTCGGCACTGACACCCCGCTGCCGCCGCCTTCGGCATGAGGATCAAGTGGACCGGCAAGGCGTCCTCGGATTTGGTGCGGCTGCACGAGCATCTGCGTCCGGTTGCCCCGGAGGCGGCGGCGCGGGTCGTGCAGCAGCTCTCGCGCGCGCCGGATCGGCTGCTCGACTATCCCCGGATCGGCGAGAAGCTGGACGCCTACGAGCCGCGCGAGGTTCGGCGCATCATCGTCGGCAATTACGAGCTGCGCTACGAGATTGCGGATGCGACGATCTTCATCCTGCGCCTGTGGCATTGCCGCGAGGAGCGCAGCTTCGAGTCGGACGACTGACGATGAGGCCGGCCGCATCGAACGCTACGATGCAGCGCGCCGCCCTTCGCCCCTATCTGCGCTTCGCCGCGACAGAGGCTTTGCATGAGGCGCGAGCGCGAAGCAGCCTGTCGGGATGGCCCTTGCCCGCAAAGTCCATCGTCGCCCCCATCGTCGCCGGGCCGAATGCCCGGACGACCTGTTCGACTATGCCACGCTGCCGGTCGGCAGCCTCCGTCCTTGCGCGGGGAAAAGCCCGAAGGACGATCTTTCGACCTGGACCGTCACCGACGACTGGCCCGAGCGCGTGCCGGTCACGAGTGCGGAAGTGGATGTGTTCGAGGCATGGTTCGGCGACGTTTTCGACGAGCTGTTCGGGCCGTGCCAATGATGTGAGGAGTTCGCTACCATGACCGTGCCGCTGCGCGCCGCCCTTTACCTGCGCGTTTCAACGGCGCGGCAGGCCGAGCATGACGTGTCGATCCCCGATCAGCGCAAGCAGGGCGAAGCCTATTGCCTGTCGCGGGGACTGGAGCTGGTCGATACCTTCGTCGAGGCCGGCGCATCGGCGACGAACGACCGGCGGCCCGAGTTCCAGCGCATGATCGAGGCCGGGACCAGCAAGCCCGCGTCGTTCGACGTAGTGGTGGTCCACAGCTTCTCGCGCTTCTTCCGCGATCACTTCGAACTGGAGTTCTACGTTCGCAAGCTCGCCAAGAACGGCGTCAAGCTGTTGTCGATCACGCAGGAAATGGGCGACGATCCGATGCACGTCATGATGCGTCAGATCATGGCGCTGTTCGACGAATATCAGTCGAAGGAGAATGCGAAGCACGTCCTTCGCGCGCTCAAGGAAAATGCCCGGCAAGGCTTCTGGAACGGCTCGCTGCCGCCGATCGGATATCGCGTGGTCGATGCCGAGCAACGCGGCGCGAAGATGAAGAAGAAGCTGGAGATCGACCCGATCCACGCCGACACGGTGCGGCTGGCGTTCAAGCTGGCGCTGGAAGGCGACGGCACATCCGGCCCGATGGGCGTGAAGTCGATCACCAAGCATCTCAACGAGCGCCGTATCTTCACGCGCGACGGCGGCCGCTGGGGCATCGGCACGGTTCATCGGATGCTGACCCGGCCGACCTATATCGGCCGCCACGAGTTCAACAAGCGCGGCAAGAGCAAGGAATTGAAGCCCTCCGAGGAAGTGATCGCGGTCGAGGTTCCGGCGATCATCGACCAGGCCACGTTCGATGCGGTGCAGGCACATTTCAAGGCGCGCAACCCGAAGGTCGCCCATCCGCAGGTCGTCGGTGGCCCGACGCTGCTGACGGGCCTGATCCATTGCGGGAAGTGCGGCGGCGCGATGACGATTCGCACCGGGAAGGGTGGGCGCTATCGCTATTACACCTGTTCGATGAAGGCGCGGCAGGGCGCGACCGCCTGCGAGGGCATGACGGTTTCGATGGAGCGGCTGGACGATCTGGTCGCAAACTATCTGGCCGACCGGCTGCTCGATCCCGACCGGCTGGAGGATGTACTAGCCGAGGTTCTGGATCGTCGACAGGAGCGCAGCGACCGGCGCCGCGAGCATATCGCGGAATTGAACCGGCGATCCGCCGAGACCGAGCTGCGCCTGAAACGGCTCTACGACGCGATCGAAAGCGGCGTCGCCGATTTGGACGATCCGGCGCTCAGGGATCGCATCGTCGCCTTGAAGGCGACTCGCGATCAGGCGCGGGCGGATGCCGAGCGGGCCTCGGCCCTCCTGCTCAACTCGACGCAGCAGGCCATCACGCCGGCCACGTTGCGAAAGTTCGCGTCAACGGCGCGGCGGCGCATCCGCACGGAAGGCGGCGGCTATCGCCGCGACCATCTTCGCGCCTTGGCGCAGCGGGTCGAGGTCGATCGCGGCGAGGTCCGCATCATGGGATCGAAGAGCAACCTGCTCCGCGTGCTGGCCGCCAATGGCGTAGCCACGGCGGCGGGCGGAGTGCCCATCGTTGTTCCGAAGTGGCGGAGCGGGAGGGATTCGAACCCTCGATACGCTTTTGACGTATACTCACTTTCCAGGCGAGCGCCTTCGACCACTCGGCCACCGCTCCGCAT
>JAZKDN010000011.1:46698-48916 GCA_040387595.1 Pseudomonadota bacterium | reverse complement strand
TCGACCCGCGAGCAGCATATCCGCCGCGAGAAGGCGACCTCGAACATCTGCACCAATGCCGGGCTCTGCGCGCTCGCCTTCTCGGTCCACCTGACGCTGCTCGGCGAAACCGGCTTGCGCCGCCTCGCCGATCTCAATCATGCCGGCGCGGTCGCGGCGGCCGATCGGCTGGCGCAGGTCAAGGGCATCGAGTTGGTCAACGGCAGCTTCTTCAACGAGTTCACCCTGAAACTGCCGAAGGAAGCGCGGCCGATCGTCCGGTCGCTCGCCGACAAGGGTATCCTCGGCGGCGTCTCGCTCGGCCGGCTCTATCCGGGCGCCGACGACCTCGCCAACGGCCTGGTCGTCGCGGTGACCGAGACCACCAGCGCCGAGGACGTCGACATCCTCGCCCACGCCCTCGAAGCGGAGATCGCGGCATGAGCATGAACAGCGAAGGCCGGGTCACCCGCCCAGAGACCACCAGCCCCGCGGCACAGGCCCCGGCGACCTTCACCGGCAACCGGGCGCTGATGCTTGAGGAAGGGCTGATCTTCGAGCGTGACGATTATAGCCGCACCGGCGTCGACGTGCCCGACGCCCCTGCCGTCGCCAGCCGCCTGGGCGGGCTCGAGCGCACCCGCGCGATCGGCCTGCCCGGCCTGCCCGAGCCCGAAGCCGTCCGCCATTACACCCGCCTCAGCCGCCAGAATTACGCGATCGACCTGGGCCTCTTCCCGCTCGGCTCGTGCACGATGAAGCACAATCCGCGCCTCAACGAGAAGATGGCCCGCCTGCCGGGCTTCGCCGACATCCATCCGCTCGCCCCGGTCGACACGGTGCAGGGCGCGCTGGCGGTGATCGACGAGCTGGCCGACTGGCTGATCACCCTGACCGGCATGCACGGCGTCGCAATGAGCCCGAAGGCCGGCGCGCATGGCGAGCTGTGCGGCCTGCTCGCGATCCGCGCCGCGCATGACGCGGCGGGCAGCGACCGATCGGTCATCCTCGTCCCCGAATCGGCGCACGGCACCAACCCGGCGACGGCGGCCTTCTGCGGCTACAAGGTCGAGAATATCCCCGCCACCACCGAGGGCCGCGTCGATCTCGACGCGCTCACCGCGCGGCTCGGGCCAGACGTCGCCGGGGTGATGATCACCAACCCCAACACCTGCGGCCTGTTCGAGCGCGACATGAAGCGTATCTCGGACGCGGTCCATGCGGCGGGCGGCTATGTCTATTGCGACGGCGCCAACTTCAACGCGATCGTCGGCCGGGTCCGTCCCGGCGACCTCGGCATCGACGCGATGCACATCAACCTGCACAAGACCTTCTCGACCCCGCACGGCGGCGGCGGTCCAGGCTCGGGCCCGGTCGTGCTGTCGGAGGCGCTGTCGCCCTATGCCCCGCTGCCCTTCGTGGCGAAGCAGCCCGACGGCAGCTTCAAGCTGGTCGAGGAAGAGACCGCCGACGAGGATCATCCCGGCAGCTTCGGCCGGATGACCGCCTTCCACGGCCAGATGGGCATGTTCACCCGCGCGCTGACCTATATCCTCAGCCACGGCGCCGACGGCCTGCGCCAGGTGTCCGAGGATGCGGTGCTCAATGCCAATTATGTGCTGCGCAGCCTCGACGACCTGCTCGAAGCGCCGTTCGGCGACAGCGGCCCGTGCATGCATGAGGCGCTGTTCAGCGACGACGGGCTGGCGCAGGGCTTCACCACGCTCGACATCGCCAAGGGGCTGATCGACGAGGGCTTCCACCCGATGACGATGTACTTCCCGCTGGTCGTCCACGGCGCGATGCTGATCGAGCCGACCGAGACCGAGGGCAAGGCGACGCTCGACCAGTTCATCGGCGCGCTGCGCTCGGTCGCCGCCCGCGCCAAGGCCGGCGACGAGGCGCTCAAAGCCGCCCCCGTCTTCGCCCCGCGCCGCCGCCTCGACGAAACCGCCGCCGCGCGCAAGCCGGTGATGGTGTGGAAGGACGCGGCGCTGCCCGAAGCAGCGGAGTAATCACCGTCTCTCCGGCGGAGGCCGGAGCCGCTAGAGGCTCCTGCGACCAACGGGTCGCAAGCCTCGTGGCGGCCCCGGCCTCCGCCGGAGAGACGCTTGTTGCAAGCCGGCAAGAGTCATCGGCTATAAGCGCCCGATGACCGATACTCAGTCCGCCGCCATCATCGCCCTCTCCGGCACACCATCCCCCGCCCTCGTCGCGCTCAACAACGCGCACGCGGCCG
>JAZKDN010000011.1:0-46598 GCA_040387595.1 Pseudomonadota bacterium | reverse complement strand
CTCTCCGGCACACCATCCCCCGCCCTCGTCGCGCTCAACAACGCGCACGCGGCCGAGCTGTCCTTCCTCACGCCCGAGCGCTTCGCCGCGCTGATCGACGATGCCTTCTTCGCCGCCCGCATCGGCGAGGACGACGCACTGCTGATCGCCTTCGACCAGGCGGCCGATTATGACAGCCCCAATTTCCTGTGGTTCCGCGAGCGCTATGGCCGTTTCGTCTATGTCGACCGGATCGTCGTCGCCGATGCCGCGCGCGGACGCGGGCTGGCCCGGTTGCTCTACGAGACGCTGTTCGAACGCGCCCGCGCCGCCGGCCAGGAACAGGTGGTCTGCGAGGTCAACGCCGATCCGCCCAACCCGGCGTCGGATGCGTTCCACGCGGCGCTCGGCTTCGTCGAGGTGGGGTCCGCGCCGCTCGCGAGCGGCAAGACAGTCCGCTATTTCCAACGGATGCTGCGATGACCGACGCCCGTCGCCACGCCCCCGCGACCGCGCGCAACAGCGAACCGATCGCCGCCATCCTGCGCGACGTCCTGCCCGCGGCCGGCACCGTGCTGGAGATCGCCAGCGGTTCGGGCGAGCATGCGATCTTCTTTGCCCGGGCCTTTCCAACGCTCGACTGGGTGCCGAGCGATCCCGACCCGTTGGCGATCGGCTCGATCCGCGCCTGGGCCGAGGCTGCACGCCTTCCCAACCTGCGCCCACCGCTGCTGATCGACGCCGCCGCCCCCGACTGGCCGATCGACCGCGCCGACGCGATGCTCTGCATCAACATGGTCCATATCAGCCCGTGGGAAGCGACGGTCGGGCTGATGCGGAGCGCCGGAAAACTGCTGGCCAAGGACGCCCCGCTGATCTTCTATGGACCCTATATCCAGCAGGGCGTGGATACCGCACCCAGCAATCTCGCCTTCGACGAAAATCTGCGGCAGCGTGATGCCCGCTGGGGCCTGCGCAAGCTGGACGATGTCATCGCCCTGGCCGCAGGCGAAGGCGTGACGCTCGAAGCGGTCCAGCCAATGCCCGCGAACAACCTGATCGTCCTGTTCCGAAAGGGCTGAGCCCCTCGGTGAACCGCCTTCACCAGGGGCTTTTCAGCTGAGCCATGATCCGGGCGCCGAGATCGCCGACCGCCCGGCCGACCACACGAACCAGACGCGATAGCCGGTCCTGCCCTGCGAGCTGGATGAACAGCCCCACCGCCAGCAGCGCGACCAGCAGCCGGAAGCCGTTGCCGCCCTGCCAGCCGATCAGGTCGCGGACCACGGCGAGATGCAGCCCGTTCTTCTCGACCGCCAGATAGGCGGTGCCCACCAGCGAATAGGCGGCATAGGCCCAGTTCCAATTGACCGAAATCGATGGGATCGGGATGGCGAGATACTGGTTGGCGATGGCGGAGGAGAAGGTCACCAACGCGATCAGATAGATGTGCAGGCTTTCGAGCGGCGATCGGCGCTGCGTGTAGAAACCGATCAGCAGCAGGCTGCCGCAGAACAGGATGATCATCGGGATCGCGGCATAAAAGGCGGCCGGGACGGTCAGCGACCAGAAGGGCGCGTTGGCGAACGACTTGTAGAAGAAGACATTGCCGATGATGCCCCACCGCCCTTCCGCCTGATAGGGCAGGAACGCCCCGAGAAAGATCGCGTAGGGCACCGCCACCGCGAGCAGTTTTCGGCGCCAGCTCGCCTCCTTCATCGCCAGCCAGACAGGGAAGATGAACAGCAGGTGCTTGATGCACAGCGACAGGCCGAGTCCGAGCAGGCAGAGCCAGAAGCCGCGCGCGCCCTTGTTCCGATCATAGGCGGCGGCGGACAGCAGCCCGACGAAGACGGCGAGATTGTCGAACTGGCTGTGATAGCCGGTGATGAGGATCGAGACCGGATTGAGGAAGAACAGCGCCGCGATTGCCAGGCCGTATCGGCGCAGCAGGAACAGTAACAGGCCGATATCGACGAGGGTCAGGAAGCCTGCCACCTTCATGCGCAGGTCGACGGGGCGGTCGGCGCCGAACGGCTGGATCAGGTCGAGCAGGTGAAGAATGTTGAACCAGACCGGCCCGTAATTGTAGCGTACGGTTTCGGCATAGACATTGCCGCCGCGGGCCATGATGCCGGCCACGATCCGATAGGAATCGACGTCGAAATTATAGCCGCGCGTCGCGGCCGCAATCCGCAGGACGATCCCGGCCAGCAGGATGATGCCGACGAGCAGCACCAGGCGTGGCGACCGGGCCCGCCCCGCGCCGGCCGACACATCAGCCATCCGTCATCGTCCCGGCAATGCGCTCGGCGGCGATCCGGCCTTCGCGGATCGCATAGTTGGTGCCGCGATCCTCGGGATAGATCTGCGCCATCGAGCAGAGGAAGAAGCCCTCCTCGGGGCCTTCGAGCGGCGGGATGAGCCGGCTGTAATGCTTGCCGACCACCGGCTGGGACCAGCGCGCACGCCACAGATGGTGCGCGGAGATCCAGCTCCGCTCGAAGGCCGGGAACATTCGCTTCAGGAACGGGAAGGCATAGTCGAGGAATTCGTCCGCCCCCATCGCGTAGAGCGGATCGGTGTGCGGCAGATATTTGGACAGATAGACGATGTGGCGGCCGCCATAGGTTTCGGGCCGCGCGAAATTGGTGTGCTCGATCACGCCGACGAACGGGAAGCTCGGCTCGTTGACGTTGAGCCAGTAGGTCTCCGACAGCGACCGCTCGAGTTCGAGGACCAGGCAGATATTGCCGATATACCGAATGCGTTCGAGCGAGGCGACATAGGCCGGCGGCGCCCAGTGCCGGATCAAGTCCGCCGCCAGCGGCAGCGCGGTGGTGACCAGGACGCGGTCGCCCTCGACCGGGCCGCGATCGGTCTCCACGCACCAGCGACCGTCGCGCTTATCGATTGCGGTGACCGTCGTGTCGAGCTCGATCCTGCCGCCCATCGCCCGGATCCGGTCGGCCAGGCTCTGGGCGAGCGCGATGAACCCGCCCTTGAAATAGGCCAGCCGCTCCTCGCCCGCCTTGCCCCGGCTGCCACCGCGCAGCTTGAGCTTGTTCCAGAACCAGACGGCGGAGACGTCCTCGGCATAGGGGCCGAACTTCCCCCTGAGCAGCGGCTGCCACATGATCCGGTAGACATTCTCGCCGCCGAGGCTCTTGAGCCATTCCTCGGCGGTCTTGTCCTCCAGCAGGCGCCAGTCCTTCACCCGGCGCGCGCGCAGCGTCAGCAGGCCGAGCCGGATTCGGTCGAAGAAGCTCAGCGGGGTGAATTTGAGCAGGTCGAGCGGCGACGACAGCTTGAAGAAATTATTGGCGTAATAGACCCCGGTGTTGGTCGGGTTGATGTCGATGCGGTCGTCGAGGCCGAGATCGTGGATCAGCCCCATCACCTCGCGGTCACTGGTGAACCAGTGGTGGTAGAAACGGTCCAGCTTCTCGCCGCCGACATCGAAGGCCGCCGCCAGCCCGCCGATCTCGCTCTCGGCCTCCAGCACCGTCACCGCGATGCCGCGCCTGGCCAGTTCATAGGCCGCCGTGAGCCCGGTGAAACCGCCGCCGATAACGACGACCCGCTTACCATCGTCGTCAGTCATCGGTTCGGTGATCCCATGGTGGTTGTGCGCTTGATCGGATGCAGCAGCAGATAGAGCCCGCCCGCCAATGTCGGCGGCAGCCAGAGCACGCCGTGGACCAGCACGGCGAAGGCGGTTGCCGTCGCCGGCGGGTTGCCGAGCAGCTGCATCGCCTTGGCGGTGAAGAAGTCGAAGCTTCCGGCAAAGCCCGGCGTGCTGGGAACGATCGTCGCGAGCGTGCCGACCGGAAGCGCGAGCCACGCCGCCAGCGGCTGGACCAGCGACGGCAGGGCGAGCGCCGAACACCAGAAGACCAGCCCCTCCAGCAGCCAGGCCGCCGCCGAACAGGCGAGGAGCCGCGCCATGACAGGTGCGCCGGAGCTGTGATCGAGCGCCAGGAAGATCTTCCGGACGATGCCGGTCAGCGTCTCGCCCAGTCGGGGGATCAGCCGACCGATAAGACCGGCGAGCCCCAGCGCGAGCGGGCTGAACAGCGATGGCAGGGTCAGCGCCAGCAGGATCGCCAGACCGGCGGCGATCAGCACGCCACTACCGAAGCCCACCAGCCGCGAGGATTCCATGCCGAAAACGCCGAGCGTCACGCCGAGGAAACACAGCAGCATCAACAGATCCAGCAAGCGCTCGACCACCAGGGTCGTCACCGAGGTCGCCCCCGTTACGCCCAGCCGGCGGTTGAAGGCCGACGCCCGCAGGATGTCGCCCGCCCGCAGCGGCAGGACGTTGTTCGTCGCCACGCTCGCCATGAACGGGCCGGCGCATTGCGCCCAGCGAAGCCCGGCATTGTCGGCCAGCAGCATCAACCGCCAGCGCTCGATCCGGAAGGCATAGCCACAGCCGAAGCAGACCACCGCCGCGACGATCCAGCCGACGTGCGCCTGCGCGAACGCCGCGCCAACATCGGCCAGGTCGATCTTCCGGAACAGCAGCCACAGGAAGAAGAAGCCGACGCCGATCCCGCCGAGGACCTGCGCCAGATGGCGAGCCTTCACCGGATGTCCCTCACCGGGCTGCGCGACGTGGCCGGCCCGCGGTCCTGGAACCCCGCATATTCCTCGACCACATAGAGCGGGCGGCGCTTGGTTTCATTGTAGATCCGCCCGACATATTCGCCGAGGATGCCGACGCTGAGCAGTTGCACGCCGCCCAGGAAGAGGACGGCAATCATCAGCGCCGTCCAGCCCTCGACCCAGTTGTTCGTGAACAGGCGCATCGCCAGCGCATAGACGATGCCGGACAGCGCCAGGGCAGCGGCCAGCATGCCGATCAGGACCGACATCTGCAGCGGCTTGGTCGAGAAGGACAGGATACCGTCGGTGGCGAAGCGCAGCATCTTGCGCAGGGGGTATTTGCTCGTCCCCGCCACCCGCCGGCCGCGTTCATAGGGGAGTTCGGTCTGCTTGAACCCGACCCAGCTGACCATCCCCCGGACGAAGCGGTCGCGCTCGGGCATCGCGCACAGCGTATCGACGACCTTGCGGCTCATCAGCCGGAAATCGCCGGTGTCGAGCGGGATGGGAATGTCGGAAAGACGGTTCAACAGGCGGTAGAAACTCCGCGCTGTGGCCAGCTTGAACGCGGTCTCGCCCTGCCGGGTCGCGCGAATGCCGTAGACGACGTCGAAACCGGCGCGCCAGCGCTCGACCATCTGGTGAATGACTTCGGGGGGATCCTGAAGATCGGCGTCGATCAGCACCACCGCATCGCCACGCGCGGCATCGACACCCGCCGTCACCGCGATCTGATGGCCGAAATTGCGGGAGAAGCCGATGATCTTGATCCGCCGATCGTCATAGGCAGCGGCCTTCAACAGGGTGCGGGTGGCATCGCTGCTCCCGTCGTCGACGAAAATCATCTCGACGTCGAGATCATCGGCGTCGGCGCAGAATGTCGCCAGCCGTCGGATCGTCTCGCCGATCACCTCTTCTTCATTGTAGCAAGGGATGACGAGCGACAGCAGCCGCCTGCCCCCCGAGCGATGCTCGCCTTCACCGACAGAAATTTCCCGATCGTCGGCAGGCATTGCCTCTGGATCCCCCCATGAACCGACGCCCCCGCGTCGCCCCGTATAGGCCACCGCGCGCCGGTAATGGCAAGGCTTTGATCCTGTGGCGGACGACCGGCGACCGCCGTCGCGACGATGTCGTTACGGCACCGCCGCGAAAATCGGCCCTGAGGCTTAGGCCCGAACCGGCGCGGGGTGCTGCCAGGCCGCCAGCGCCGCCACGGTTCGGGCGGTCGGCATGGCATGGCCATGGTCGTCGGCGAGGTCGAGCACCGCCTGGGCGATCGCGGCCAGTTCGAGGGGGCGGCCGGCGATTGCGTCCTGCGCCATCGATGTGAGGAAAGGCCCTGCGCGGCGGGTGATGGCGATAAGGTCGTCCACCGTTTCGCGCGGCGCCTCGCCATCGACCGCCGCCAATGCCAGCGTCTCGGCCAATGTCGCGCGGACGATTGCGAGCAGATGCGGATCGTCGCACATCTGCGCCAGGTCCGCGCGGGTCACCGCCGAGAGCGGGTTCGTCGCCAGGTTGAGCGCGATCTTGCTCCACAGCACCGGCCGGATCGCCGGCACTGCCGCACAGGCGATCCCCGCCTTTTCCAGCGTCGCCGCGATGGAATCCGGGGCGTCCGCGCCCCTGGTCACCGTGCCGATCACCATGCGCTCGCTGCCCAGCGACTCCACGACGCCATCGGCGCCGAGCGCAGCGCGCACGAACAGGACCGCGCCGACGATACGGGCCGGATCGATGTCGGCCGCCAGCCGCCCCCCCGGATCGACCGCCTCGACCGACCGTGTCGTATCTCCCGGGCCGGTCTGACGGTACCACCAGGGCAAGCCGTTACAGAGCGGAACGATGATCGTGTCGGCATGGCTCGCCGCATGGATCGCGGGAAGCAGGGCAGGCAGGGCATCGGCCTTCACCGCGAGGAACAGGATATCGCAGGGGACCGCCGTACCGCTTTCGGCGATGACGGGCCGCGCGGTCTGCACGGCATCGCCGATCCGGACGGAGACACCGTCGCGCTCGATGGCCTCACGCCGCGCGCCGCGTGCGAACAGGACGACATCCTCCCCGGCTGCGGCCAGGCGGCAGGCGATGGTGCTGCCGATCGCGCCCGCGCCGATGACCCCGAACCGCGCCATCGTCAGGCCGCCGACTGCATCTGCGACTGGCGCAGCGCGGCGACGAAGCCCTCGACCCGATCGGCGCCGAGACCCGCGATGTTGATGCGGCCCGAATCGGGAATGTAGATCGCATGGTCTCGACGCAGCCGGGCGGCGAGGTCGGCGCCAAGCGGCAGCAGGCTGAACATGCCCGACTGGCCGCCAATCGGCCCGAGATCGAGCGAGCCGACAACCCCGTGGCTGGACAGTGCGGCACGCACCGCACGGACCCGTGCGACCATGGCGGTCAGTTCCTGCCGCCACTCGGCCGCCAGCCGGTCGTCGCCCAGGATCGTCGAGACGATCGCCGCGCCATGATCGGGCGGCATCGACCAGTTGGCGCGGGCCAGCGACAGGAGGTTGCTGGCGATCAGGTCGCGCAGCGCTCCGCCCTTGTTGATGCTGAACAGCACCCCGGTTCGCTCGCGGTACAGGCCGAAATTCTTGCTGCACGAATAGACGAGCAGTGCATGCGGTACCCGATCGAGCAGCGGGCGCAGGCGCGCGCTGTCGGCGTCGAGCGACGCGCCGAAGCCATGATAGGCGATATCGATCAGCGGGACGACGCCGCGCTCGGCGAGCGCGTCGGCGATCCGGACAAGATCGGCCGGGGCCAGTTCGGCGCCGGTCGGGTTGTGGCACAGCGGCTGCAGCAGGAAGGCGTCGCCAGCGCTCGCGGCAGCAATCGCCTCGAGCATCCGGTCGACGAGGACGGTTTGCGAGCCGACGTCGAACGAGGGAAAGCAGCGCGCCTGGAGCCGGCCGGCGGTGAGCAGCGGCAGATGGTTCGACCAGGTCGGCGTGCCGATCCAGATCGTGCGGTCGGGCTTGCCCGCGACCAGCAATTCTGCCGCCAGCCGCAACGCCCCGCTACCGCCCGGCGTCTGGATACCGACGACATCCTGTGCGGACGTGTCGGGCATGACCAGACGCCGGACATGGTCGATGAAGACGGCGCTGCCCTCGACGCCGAGATAGGCCTTGGTCGGCTGCGTATCGGCCAGGATATGCTCGGCCGCCTTGACCGCGCGCATGACCGGGGTCGCGGCATGGTCGTCGCGGTAGACACCGATGCTGAGGTCGAGCCGCGACGGCCGCTGGTCGGCTCCCGCCTTCTGCACGAGCGAGAGAAGGGGGTCGGCGGGCTGAAGCTGAAGGCTGGAGAAGGGCACAGGATGATCCGTCAACGACCCGCGAGATGTGCGAGCCTCGCGATCCTATACAAAGCGGCACGAACGCGGCTTGCGTTGTTGCACCTTTATTCGCATTAACGTGCATCAGCGTGCACATAATGTCCGTTATGCGCACGGTCTTTGCATCCGCTATGCGGCGCGCGAGGGGGAAATGGCATGTCGTCCAACGCAAAGCTCGACAATTTCGACCGCAAGATCCTGGCCTGCGTTCAGGAGAATGGCGGCGTGGGTCCCAGTGAACTGAGCGGTCTGGTGCATCTGTCCCCCGCGCAATGCTCGCGGCGGCTGCAGCGGCTGAAGGAAGACGGCTATGTCGAGAATATCGCCGGCGTCCTCAACAAGTCCCTGCTCAACCTTAACGTGTCATCCTATATCGTGGTCAAGATCAGGGACCATTCGGGGGCAACCGAAGCACGCTTCAAGCAGCTTATCGATTCGCTGTCGGAGGTTACGTCCTGCGAGTATATCGCGGGAGATGCCGACTATATCCTGCTCGTCGTCACACGTGACCTCGAAAGCTATTCGGATTTCATATCGAACAAGCTGATGGTCAGCGGCGATATTGAATCAATTCGTTCGAGCATCATCCTGAAGGGGATGAAGCGCACCACCGCGCTGCCCCTGGACTATTGCTGAAATCCCTCAAGGCAGACGAAAGCGTTTTGCATAATCGCAATCGGCTGCCGCTCCTATGGTGCGAGATTGGGCACAATACGGAGAAGGTGAGATAGTTTTGCATCATATTTTCGAAAAGTCGTGATTCCTTGCACGATATCCGCATAAGACAAGATGGTTCGTTGACACGAAATTGTCCCGCCGATAGCGTTTCCATCATACTTCGGTGCCAAAAAACCGAGTTCTGATGGGTGCTTAGCGAAGGCCAGCCGGCTGATCGCTAGGACCGACAAGAATAAAAAGAGCCAGGCAAGAGGCGACATTTCGCCAGTCATCACGCGTGGCCACCCATGGGTGCGCCCGCCGTTTAGGGGAATTTCAGATGGTCTATCGTCCGGCGGCGCGCCGCAGCGCCTTTCGCGCGTCCTTGTTCCTGGCAACCGCGTTGCTCCAGCTTCCGGTGGCTGCTTATGCCCAGACCTCCGATGAGCAGGGCTTCGCCGAGGGTGACATCGTCGTCACCGCGCTGAAGCGCGAGACGAGCCTTCAGAACACCCCGATTTCGATCTCCGCCGTGACCGGTGAGACACTGACCAAGTCGGGCGTCACCGACATCGGCGGCCTCAACGCACCCAGCCTCAACTTCGTCGATGGCGGTCCCTCGAACCGCCGCGTCGTGATCCGCGGCATCCAGGCGGCCGGCGAACCGACCGTCGGCGTCTATTATGACGAAGCCCCCGTCACCGGCGTGGTCGGATCGACCAGCGACGCCGGCGGCAACACCCCCGAGATCCGCCTGTTCGACGTTTCGCGCGTCGAAGTGCTGCGCGGCCCGCAGGGCACGCTCTACGGTTCGGGCTCGATGGGCGGCACGCTGCGCATCATCTACAACAAGCCCAGCTTCGAGGTCGAAGGCGCGGCTGACCTGACCCTGTCCGACACCAATGACGGCGGCTTCAACTACACCGGCAACGTCATGGCCAACCTACCGATCGTGGCCGACCAGCTCGCGCTGCGCCTGTCGGGCTTCTACAGCCGCGACGCCGGCTTCATCGACAATATCGCGCTCGGCATCGACAACATCAACAAGACCAAGATCTATGGCGGTCGCGCCCAGCTGCGCGCCGTGCCGACCGAGACGCTGACGATCGACCTCGCCGCCTTCGTCAACCGCACCCGTACCGACACCAACGCCTGGACGGCCACCGCCGGCAAGAACAACGCCGACTCGCTGACCCGCCAGCCGCTGCGCGACAATTTCAACCTGTTCAGCGGCACCGCCGCCTGGGACGTCGGCTTCGCGACGCTGACCGGCATCGTCAGCTACCAGACCCGCTCGCTCGATCAGGGTTCGGACGTGACCCGCTTCATCCAGTCGAACCGCACCCCGGGCCGCTGCGCCGCCGTCGCCAATGCCGGCGCCGCCTGCGACACCACCGCGCTGACCAATTACTACGCCTTCGTCGACGATCAGCTGCCCTCCGCGCTCTATCCCGAGCAGGACATGAACACGCTGACCTCGGAGCTGCGCCTCGGTTCCGACGGCTCGGGTCCGATCAACTGGACCATCGGCGGCTTCTACTCGCGCCGCCATGTCGATGTCGCTAACCGCCAGGTTCATGCCCTGCCCAACGGCACCCTGCTGATCGACGGCCCCGATATCACCGTGCGCAACATCGACGACCGCCTCAAGCAGCTGGCCGCGTTCGGCGAACTCTCCTGGGACATCACCGACCAGTTCAACCTGACCGGCGGCGCGCGTTATTTCGACTATAAACGCGTCATCGTCGGCGACACGCCCATCGGCAACCCGCTGGTTGGCGCGGCCGTCCGTCCGCTCAGCCGGGTGGCGTCGAAGGAGAACGGCACGATCCTGAAGTTCAACGCGTCC
Organism: Pseudomonadota bacterium; assembly: GCA_040387595.1. Lineage (GTDB taxonomy): Bacteria > Pseudomonadota > Alphaproteobacteria > Sphingomonadales > Sphingomonadaceae > Rhizorhabdus. The sequence goes on along the minus strand of JAZKDN010000011.1, from coordinate 36,150 downwards.
TACAAGGTGACGCCGCGCTTCATGCTCTATGCCGAAGCATCGCAGGGCTTCCGCCCGGGCGGCATCAACCAGACGATCGGCCTCGATCCGTCGCTGGCGCCCTACCGGTCGGATTCGCTGTGGAACTATGAGGTCGGCTTCAAGTCGACGCTGTTCGACCGGATGCTGACCCTGAACGCCGACATCTACCAGATCGACTGGAAGGACATCCAGATCACCGGCCGCACCGCCAACGGCGCGTTCAGCTTCATCACCAACGCCGGTTCGGCGCGGGTGCGCGGCGTCGAAGCCGAAGCCACGCTGCGTCCGATGATCGGCCTGTCGATCACCGCCAACGGCACCTATACCGACGCCGTCCTGACCACCAACCAGAGCACGACCGCGGTGAGCGCACCCGGGCTCGAGGGCGATCGCATCCCCTATGTGCCGAAATGGTCGGGCGCGATCGCAGCGGAGTATCGCTGGGCGGTCGGCAACGACCTGACGGCGCTCGCGCGTGCCGACGTGCGCCATACCGGCAGCTCGCTGTCGGACTTCCGCCCGAACGGCACCTTCACCCGCGCCATCGACGACTATCAGCTCGTCAATACGCGCGCCGGTGTCGAGTCGGACGACGGCAAGTGGGGCGCCTATGTGTTCGTGAACAATCTGTTCAACGACACTGCGATCGTCCGGGCGACGTCGAGCGCGATCCTCGCCGGCCGCACGATCGTCACCAACGCCCAGCCGCGCACGATCGGCGTCAACCTGCAGACGAAGTTCTGAGCCGGAAACGGCCCAGATCATTCCTCCCCTTCACAGGAGACACAGAATGAAGCTTCCTTTGTTCCGCACCGCCATGCTCGTCACCGCCGCCCTGGCGGCGGCGGGCCCGGCGCTCGCCGAGGATGTCGTCATCCACGCCGGGCGCCTGATCGACGGGGTGACCGCCACCCCGCGCAGCAAGGTGTCGATCATCATCCGCGACGATCGCATCGCCGCCGTCGAGCCGGGGTTTCAGACCCCGGCCGGCGCGAAGGTCATCGACCTGTCGACCCGGACCGTGATGCCCGGCCTGATCGACACCCACGTCCATCTGTCGCGGGCGCTCGGCGGCAATCCGATCGTCAACCAGGTCACGCAGGGGCCGGTCGATGCGGCTTATGCGACCATGCCGGGCTACCGCGCCATGCTGCGTGCCGGCTTCACCACGGTCCGCAACCTCGGTTCGGCCACATCGGTGGCGGTGGGCCTGAAGTCCGCGATCGAAACCGGGCTGGTCGAAGGCCCGCGCCTGGTCGTGTCGGGCGCGCCGCTCGGTCCGACCGGCGGCCACAGCGATCCGCGCAACGGGCTCGATCCCGAGATCGATCACCCGCATTGGGGCGACACCATCATCGACGGGCCGGAGCAGGCGACGGCGGCGGTCCGCCGGCTCCACCGCGAGGGCGCCGATCTGGTCAAGATCATGCCGAGCGGCGGGGTGCTGTCGCGCAACGACAATCCCGATCACACGCTGATGACCGACGGCGAAATCTCGGCGGTGGTGACCACCGCCCATGCGCTGGGCATGAAGGTCGCGGCGCATGCGCACGGCACCGAGGCGATCAACCGCGCCGCGGCGCTGGGCGTCGACTCGATCGAACATGGGTCGTTCATCGATGCCGCCGGCATCAAGGAGATGAAGGCGCACGGCACCTATTTCGTACCGACCCTGCTGGTGGCCGCGCAGTTCCTGAAGATCGCGCAGGAAAAGCCCGAGCTGATGAACGCATCGTCGGTGGCCAAGGCGAAATATGTGGCGCCCCTGGCGACCGGCAATTTCATCAAGGCCTACAAGGCCGGCGTGAAGATCGCCTTCGGCACCGACACCGCGGCGGGCCAGAATGCCAAGGAGTTCGCGCTGATGGTCAACGCCGGCGTGACCCCGGCCGACGCCATCCTGTCGGCCACGCGCAACGCCGCCGACCTGCTGGGCCAGTCGAACGACATCGGCACGATCCAGCCGGGCCGCTATGCCGACATCATCGCCGTCCCCGGCGATCCGCTGGCCGACATCGGCCAGATGGAGAAGGTCGACTTCGTGATGAAGGGCGGCAAGGCCCTTTAAGACGGGCCGGCCCGTCCTATCGCTGATAGAAAAACGGCGGCATCCTTCCGGGTGCCGCCGTTTCTATGTGCGAATGGTGAAAGGTCTCAGAACCGGTCGAGGTTCATCACCTTGGCCCACGCCTTGCCGAAGTCGCGCACGAACTGTTCGCGGGCGTCATCGGACGCATAGGCTTCGGACACCGCGCGCAGCTCCGAATTGGAACCGAACACCAGGTCGACCGGGGTCGCCGTCCACTTCAGCTTGCCATCCGAGCGCGCGCGACCCTCATAAAGGCCCTCGGTCTTCGCCGACTTCGCCCACACCGTCGACATGTCGAGCAGATTGACGAAGAAGTCGTTGCTGAGCGTGCCCGGCCGATCGGTGAAGACGCCGTTGGCGGAGCTGCCGCTGTTGGCATTCAGCACCCGCAGACCACCGACCAGCGCCGTCATCTCGGGCACCGTCAGGGTGAGCATGCTCGCCCGGTCGACCAGCATCTCCGCCGGAGCATGATCGCTGTCCGCGCCGTAATAGTTGCGGAAGCCATCGGCGCGCGGGCGCAGATAGTCATAGGACGCCGCGTCGGTCTGCGCCTGGGTGGCATCGACCCGGCCCGGCGTGAACGGCACGGCTAGGTCGTAACCGCCCTTCTTCGCCGCCTTCTCGACCGCGGCGTTGCCGCCGAGCACGATCAGGTCGGCGACCGAGACTTTCTTCCCACCGCCGGCGGAGCGGTTGAAGTCCTGCTGCACCTTCTCCAGCGTGCCGAGCACCTTCGCCAGTTCGGCCGGATCGTTGACCGCCCATCCCTTGGCGGGAGCGAGCCGTACCCGGGCGCCATTGGCCCCGCCGCGCATGTCGGTGCCGCGGAAGGTGACCGCCGAGGCCCAGGCCGCCTTGATCAGTTCGCTGTCGCTCAGTCCCGTCGCCAGGATCTTCGTCTTCAGCGCGCCCGCATCCTGCGCATCGATCGTCGCATAATCGGCCTTTGGCAGTGGATCCTGCCAGGGGAAAGCCTCCTTCGGCACGTCATTGCCGAGGTAGCGCGCGGCCGGCCCCATGTCGCGGTGGGTGAGCTTGAACCAGGCGCGGGCGAAGGCCTGCGAGAAGAGTTCCGGCTTGGCCTGGAAGCGCTTGGCGATCGCGCGGAACTTGGGGTCCTCCTTCATCGCGATGTCGGTGGTGAACATGATCGGCGCGTGGCGCTTACCCTCGACATGGGCATCGGGGACCAGCTGGCCGGCATCGGGATCGGTCGGCACCCACTGGATCGCACCGGCCGGGCTGCGCGACTGCACCCAGGTGAACCTGAACAGATTGTCGAGATATTGGGTGGTGAAGGCGACCGGGCTGGACGTCCAGGCGCCCTCGAGGCCGCTGGTCACGCTGTCTTCCGAATGGCCCTTGCCACATTTATTAGCCCAGCCCAGGCCCTGCTGCTCGGTCGGCGCAGCCGACGGATCGGCGCCGACGCAGGCGTCGGGCTTATGTGCGCCGTGCGCCTTGCCGAAGGTGTGGCCACCGGCGATCAGCGCGACGATCTCCTCGTCGTCCATCGCCATGTTGCCGAAGGCGAGGCGGATGTCGGCGGCGGCCGCGATCGGATCGGGCTTGCCGTTGGGTCCTTCGGGATTGACGTAGATCAGCCCCATCTGGGTCGCCGCCAGCGGGCCTTTGAGCCCGCCCTTGCCGTCGCGGCGGTTGTCGGCGAGCCACTTCGTCTCAGGACCCCAGAACACCATGTCGGGCTCCCAGGCATCGACGCGGCCACCGGCGAAGCCGAGCGTCTTGAACCCCATATTCTCGAGCGCGACATTGCCGGTGAGCACCATCAGGTCGCCCCAGGACAGCTTGCGTCCGTATTTCTGCTTGATCGGCCAGACGAGACGGCGCGCCTTATCGAGGCTGGCATTGTCGGGCCAGCTATTGAGCGGCTCGAACCGCTGCTCGCCGCCGCCCGCGCCGCCGCGACCGTCGCCGACCCGGTAAGTGCCCGCGCTGTGCCACGCCATGCGGATGAAGAAGGGGCCGTAATTGCCGTAATCGGCCGGCCACCAGGGCTGCGACGTCGTCAGGACCTTCTCGATGTCCTTCTTGACCGCCGCCACATCGAGCGTCGCGAACTCCGCCGCATAATCGAAGTCGGCACCATAAGGATTGGCCCCGGGATCATTCTGGCGAAGCGCGCCGAGATCGAGGCGGTTCGGCCACCACTCGCGGTTGGTCACGGCCATCTGGTTCGCCGGCTTATACTCGGCGCTCTGGTCTTCGGCATGGGCCGGACCTGCCAGAAACGCCGGCGACATCGTTGCGACCAGCAGTGCCGTGAATGATATGGTACTTCTCAGCATCGAAGACCCCTCCTCTTGCGTTCTTGATAGTCGCAAAGATACGCGTCCGTTCGTGGGTGGGATAATCAATAACTCCACTGAGAGTTATCGGTAGTTTGACTTAGGCGCGAGGGTCGCGCATCGATCGTTTCTCGGAGGCACTGGAACGTCGAAAAGCCAAACGTTCCTGCCGGTCCGTGAAGCTCTCCGGCAACGAGCGGAACAGTCCGCAAAGACCCGGCTTGGCGGCGCGCAGTGAAGCGCCGCATCGGCTCTCCGGTGGTCCAGTATGAGACAAAGATCTCGATTCGCACCGTGCACGACACTGTAGCATATGCTACAGCAGCCGCAGGAATCGGGGGATTCATCATTATGGGGTACACCAAGGCGAGGAGCGCCAAGCGCCTCCTGCTGGCCGAAGCATTGGCCGACTTCGTTCTCGACGAAGGCCTGGACGCGCTGTCGCTGCGTCCCGCAGCCGCACGACTCGGCACCAGCGATCGTATGCTGCTCTATTATTTCGGCACCAAGGCCGAATTGATGGACCATGTTCTGGGCTGCGTGTCGGATCGTCTCTCCGACTATCTCGCCAGCACCTTTCGCGGCATCCGCATACCGCAACACGCCATGGTGGCGCACATCAGCGCGCTTATGGCGACGCCCGAAGCGAAGCCCTTCGTCGAATTGTGGTTCGAAATGGCGGCGCGATCGGCGCGCGGGGACCAGTTCTATGCGGACGCGGCGGCGCGCATTGCCGAAGCCTGGATCGAATGGATCATGCGCAGCGTCCACTTCCCCAACGGGGTGGTCCCGCGCAACGCCGCGGCGATGATGCTGGCGATCGTCAACGGCATCGCCCTGCTCGACTCGACCGCACCTTCGGTCGCGGCTGCCGCCCGCTCTAGGGTACAGACCGTAGCAGCGTGATCCGCGCCTTGCCGTGGGTGCGCTCGGCCTCCACGGTGAACCCCGGCACGACGACCTCCTCGCCGCGACCGGTTTCGATGCTGGCCCAGCCGCCCGGCGCTATGCCGATCTTGGGCAAGATCTTCTGGCCAAGGCCGCTGCCATAGGGCGGGTCGATCAGCACGATGTCGAAGGCGCCGCCGACGAAGCTCTCCGCCGCGATCGCCCGCACCTCGGCCTCGGCGCCGAGCTTGGCGATGTTCGCGCGCAGCGCCTCGATCGCCGGGCGGTCGCGTTCGACGAACGTGCAGTGCGCCGCCCCGCGCGACAGCGCCTCGAGGCCCAGCGCGCCGGTGCCCGCGCAGACATCGGCGACCTTCAGGCCCTCGAAACTGCCGACCCGGCTGGCCAGCATCGAGAACAGCGCCTCACGAGTCCGGTCGGAGGTCGGACGGGTTTCCTGCCCCTTCGGGGCGACGAGCGGCCGGCCGCGCCAGCGACCCGCGATTATCCGCATCGAACGATCATCCGCTCACCGGGTCCTTCTTGGGGCTGCCCTTGAGCGTCTTGCGGAACGCGACCAGCTGGTGCTGGGCGATCTCGCCCACTTCGCCCGGCTGCATGTCGCCCAGTTCGAAGGCGCCATAGGCGATGCGCAGCAGCCGCGACACTTCGAGCCCGAGATATTCGAGCACGCGCCGCACCTCGCGGTTCTTGCCCTCGCGCAGCTTCATCTCGATCCAGAAATTGGCACCGGTGCGACGTTCCATGTTCGCGTCGATCGATCCGTAGCGGACGCCGTCGATCTCGACGCCCTCGATCAGCGCCTCGAGCTGATCCTGGTGGACATTGCCGTAAGCCCGCGCGCGGTAGACGCGTTCGACCCCGGTCGACGGCAGTTCGAGCTGACGCTTGAACTCGCCATCGGTTGTCATCAGCAGCAGGCCCTCGGTGTTGAGATCGAGGCGCCCGACCGGCATCAGCCGCGGCAGGCCCGGCGGCAAGCGGTCATAGATGGTCGGCCGGCCCTTGGGATCGCTCTCGGTGGTGAGTACGCCCTTGGGCTTGTGGAACAGGAACAGCCGGGTCGCCTCGGGCGGCGCGACGGGCTTGCCGTCGACGGTCACGTCGGTCAGCGAGGTGAGCAGGGTCGCGGGGGTGTCGATCGCGACACCTTTGATCGCCACCCGGCCCTCGACGATCATCCGCTCGATCTCGCGGCGCGAGGCGACGCCGGCGCGGGCGAGCAGCTTGGCGATCCGCTGGGGCTCGCGTCCGCCCTTGGCGGCCGCGGCGGCGGCGCGGGCCGGATGCGGATTGCTCGTCACGGCGGGAGCGGCGGTGCGCGCCTGGCGACGACCGAGCTTCGGCGGGGGTATGGGTCTGCCCGGAGGGCTTTTCTTAGGGGGGCGCATCGCCGCGATGTAGCGCCGCAGAGCGTCGCGTACCAGTTTTACCTGTAGCGCCTCATTCGACGGCTTCGGCGATCTGGGTAAGATAGTCCTGATCGACGATGCGAATCTTGCCCTGGGTCAGCTCGATCACGCCTTCGCTCGCCCAGGCGGCGAGCTGGCGGTTGATATTCTCGCGGCTGATTCCGACGAAGCTGCCCAGTTCGGACTGGCTGAGATCGCGGGTCAGCTTGGCGCCGTGCATTTTCTGCTCGGCCAGCCGCTTGAGATACCGGGCGAGGCGCGGCGCGGTGGCGAAGGCGCGGTCGCTTTCGATCGTGCTGTCGGTCTCGCGCAGGCGGCGCGCCATTTCGCGCAGCAGCCGTACCGCGACCTTCGGGTGGCGTTCGAGGAACGCGAAGAAGTTGGCGCGCGGTATGCGCAGCAGCCGTCCGGCCCACATCGCCGTCGCAGAGGCGGTGCGCGGCTGCCCGTCGAGCACCGCGATCTCCCCCAGCACGGCGCCGGCCTCGGCATAGTCGAGAATGATCTCCCGCCCGTTGGGGGTGACCAGCGAGATGCGGACGACGCCATCGAGAACCAGGATCAGCGAAGTGCCCGCGTCGCCCTGACGCAGCACCTCCTCATTGGCGCGAGTCGCCTGCAGCGAGCCGATCGCCAGGAGGTCGGCCAGCTCGGCAACGTCGCAATCCGCGAAGACACTTCCCGGCGGCAATTGCCCGGCGAGTTCTGCTGGCGTCATCGAAACCCCCTACACGGCGATCCCCCAATCACCCGAAGTGGTGAGAGTGCCGGTTGCCCCCGCTTTTGGCAAGCAATCCCGCCGGACGTAGAGGTTTCCGTCGTTCATAATCCCGGAGCCCAATCCGGCGCGGCAAGCTCGAAGCCGGCGAAGTCGACGCCGGGGGCGACGATGCAGCTGACCAGCGCCCAGCCGCCGCGCGCCTCCGCCGCCTGCCACCAGCCCGACGGCACCAGCCCCTGCGGCCGTTCACCGCCCAGCACATCGGCGCCGACGCGAATCGAGGCGACCGGTCCGGTGTCATCGGGGGCGATCAGCAGGTCGACCGGGCTGCCGGCGTGGAACAGCCACAGCTCCGCCGCATCGACCCGGTGCCAGTGCGATCGTTGCCCGGCTTCGAGCAGGAAGTAGATCGCGGTGGCATGGCCGCGTCCGTCCGCGCCGTCCGCACCCTCGCGCCATGTCTCGCGAAACCAGCCACCTTCGGGGTGGGGCTGAAGGCCGAGCCGTTCGATCAACGCCGCCGGTTCCATCAGAAGATACCGCCGCCCATGATGAGGCGAACGATCCCGACCACCAGCACGAAGCTGTTGAGCCGCCGCCCGCTGTCCCGCTGGGAAAGGATGCCGAACCCGGCCCCCATCAGCGCGAGCGGGACGATCGCCCAGTTCACCCAGCCCAGGAAGGGAAAGAAGCCGAGCATCGCGCCGAGCAGGGCCACGATGCCGATGATGAGGGAGACCATGTTGAACATGACCTGTTCCTTCGTCCAACCCGGACCGGATTGCAACCAGTGTGCTGTTGTTGTAATACACTTGGTGATCGAGGAAGCTGTCGGAGGGTGGACGATGCGCAAGGCCGTTCTGGGATTGTCGGTGCCGTTGCTGATGCTGGGCGCTTGCGAGATGAAGGTCGACACGGACGGCGCGGCCAAGAATAGCGCCTCGGTCGACGTTACTGCCGACGGCAATGTGGCGATCTCGGACGGCGCCGATGGCGTCTCGATCTCCGTGCCGGGGTTCGAGGGCAAGATGAAGATTCCCGGCATGGCGCTGGGCGGCGAGAATATGGATATCGACGGGATGAAACTCTATCCCGGCACCAAGCTGTCGGGAATCAACGTCACCGACCAGAGCGGCGCCGGCCAGGGCGTGGTCGAGATGCGCTTCACCAGCCCTGCGACGCCCGACAAGGTCGCCGCCTATTATGCCGCCGCCGCGCCGAATTCGGATTTTCGCAATGTTGTCGTCACCAACGGCAAGCAGGCGTCGAAGCTCACCGCGACCAAAGGCGACGGCGACACTCTCGCGATCACCATCCATCCCGCACCCGGCGGCTCGGCCGGCACCATATCGATCCGCGACGCCAACGCGCGATAGCGGTCGCGATAGCGCCGGAAACGACAGCCGCGGCCCCGCACTGGCGCGCGACGGCCCCTTTCGCTACAGAGCCGCCATGCCCCCGCTTTTTCTTGTCATGGCCGGCGGCGCCATCGGCGCCGGATTCCGGTACCAAATCGGCACCGTCGCGCTCCGGCAGCTCGGCCCGGCCTTTCCGTTCGGCACCTGGATCGTCAACCTGCTCGGTGGGTTGCTGATGGGTTTGCTGGCCGGGATCCTCGCCCGTGCTCCGATCGACGGCGAACCCTTGCGGCTTTTCCTCGGCGTCGGCGTGCTCGGCGGCTTCACCACTTTTTCGGCGTTCAGCCTGGAGACGTTCAACATGCTGTCGCGCGGCGATTATGTCATGGCATCCGCTTATGCGGTGTCCTCGGTCGCAGGGTCGATCCTGATGCTGTTCCTCGGCATCGCAGCCACCCGGGTGCTCGCATGAGCGAGGACGCCAACGCACCCGCCGCCGGTTCGGCCGCGACCCAGGCGGAGATGCGCCAGTTCGTCGTCGCCGACGATGACGGCGGCATCCGGCTCGATCGCTGGTTCAAGCGGCACATGCCCGACACCAGCTTCAACATCGTTTCGCGCTGGGCGCGCACCGGCCAGCTGCGGCTGAACGGCAAGCGGGTGGATCCGGGCGACCGGATCGAGGCCGGCCAGATCATCCGCCTGCCCCCGCCCGAAGTCGAAGCCGCCGCGACCACCGCCGCCAAGGCCCCCCGGCCGAAGACGCCGCGCGAACCGCTGAGCGACGAAGAGACCAGCCTGATTCGCAGCTTCGTGATCCACCAGGATCGCCAGGCCATCGTGATCAACAAGCCCCCCGGTCTCGCGACCCAGGGCGGCACCAAGACCGACAATCATGTCGATCGCCTGCTCGACGGCATCCAGTTCGATTCCGACAACCGGCCCAAGCTGGTCCACCGGCTCGACAAGGACACGTCGGGCGCGCTGCTGCTGGCGCGCACCTCGCGCGCTGCGGCGCATTTCGCCAAGGCGTTCAGCAGCCGCACCGCACGCAAGGTCTATTGGGCGATCGTCACCGGCGTACCCTCGATCACCGACGGCATGATCGAGCTGCCGATCGGCAAGCAGCCGGGCAGCGGCGGCGAGAAGATGCACGTCGACGAGAAGGAAGGCAGCCCCGCCCGCACCCGCTACAGGGTGATCGAGCGCGCCGGCAACCGCGCCTGCTGGGTCGAGCTGCAGCCCTATACCGGCCGCACCCACCAGCTGCGCGTCCACATGGCCGCGATCGGTCACCCGATCGTCGGCGACGGCAAATATGGCGGGATGGAAGCCTTCCTGTCGGGTACGATCAGCCGCAAGATGCACCTTCACGCCCGGCGGATCAAAGTCGACCATCCCGATGGCGGCGCAATCGACGTGGTCGCGAATCTGCCCGACCATTTCGCCGATACGCTGCGCAACCTGGGCTTCGAAGAAGCGCGGGGCGACGCGCTGGTGCTCGACGAGGTCAAATTCTCCGAGACCGCCGAGGGCAAGCGCCGCGCGATCGCGCACAAGGCGAAGGATGCCCGCAAGGCCAGGCGCGGGGAGCGGCGGGGACGCAGCGATCGGGAATGAGCATGATCGGCACGGGGCCGATTCGCCTCGCCATCTTCGACTGTGACGGCACCCTCGTCGACAGCCAGGCCAATATCTGCCGCGCCATGGCCGAGGCCTTCATCGTCGAGAAGCTGGCGCCGCCCGACGATGCGGCGATCCGGCGGATCGTCGGCCTGAGCCTGACCCAGGCCGTGGCGAAGCTGCTGCCCGACGCGGGTCATGACCTGCACGTCCGGGTCGGCGAGACCTACAAACATGTCTTTCGCGCGATGCGCGGCGCGGGCGAGGTCGACGAGCCGCTGTTCCCCGGCATCGTCGAGGTGCTGCGCGCGCTGGACGCCGAGGGCTGGATGCTGGCGGTCGCGACCGGCAAGTCCGATCGCGGGCTCAAGCACTGCCTCGAAGTCCACGGCATCGACCGCATGTTCGTATCGCTGCAGACCGCCGACCGGCACCCGTCCAAACCGCACCCGTCGATGATCTATCAGGCCATCGCGGATGCGGGCGCGACGATCGAGACCAGCGCCATGATCGGCGACACGAGCTTCGACATCGGCATGGCGACCAACGCCGGCTGTGTCGCGGTGGGGGTCGCCTGGGGCTATCACGCGCCCGACGAGCTGTTCGACGAAGGCGCGCATTATGTCGCCGACCGGCCCGACCAGCTTCCCGGCATCCTCCAATTGGCGTTATCGGCCCGATCATGAAGCGATTCTACAAGCAGGTTTCGGCGGACCCCGTCGATGGCGGCCATGCGATCCGGCTCGACGGCCGGCCGGTGAAGACCCCGGCGCGCGCCGAACTGCTCCTGCCTAACTCGGCGCTCGCCCACGCCGTTGCCGCCGAATGGGATGCGCAGGTCGAGGATATCGATCCGCGCGCGATGCCGCTCACGGGCCTGGCCAATGCGGCGATCGACCGCGTCGCGACCGATTCGGCGATCTTCGCGCAGGGGCTGTGCGCTTATGCCGAGACCGACCTGCTCTGTTACCGCGCCGAAAGCCCGACCGAATTGATCGAGCGTCAGACCCAGGTCTGGGATCCTCTGCTCGCCTGGGCCAGCCAGCGCTACGACGTCCGCTTCGAAACCGTCGCCGGAATCATCCACCGCGCCCAGCCCGATGCCACCGTCGAGCGGCTGGCGGCGGCAATCCGGGCCTATGACGCCTTCCACCTCGCCGCGCTGCAGCCGATCGTGAACATCTCCGGATCGCTGGTGATCGCGCTGGCGATCGTCGAGGGCCAGATCACCGTCGACGACGCGTTCGCCGCCGCGCATCTCGACGAGTTGTGGCAGGTCGAACAATGGGGCGAGGACGATCTCGCGATCCAGGCGCGCGAGACGCGCCGCGCCGATTTCAAGGCATCGGCCCGCTTCCTCGCCTTGCTGGTCTGACGATCGGGGTTCGGCTGCGCATTCGTTAGCCGTCGGACGACGCCGCCGCGACGAATCGCGACCGGCCGCTTAGGATGCTGCGATCAGCTCTGGATTCCGCCGCGCGGCAGGAACCAGCGGGCGATGACCAGCCCCGCGACCGACAGGCCGACGAAATCGCTGATGAACAAATAGCCCCAATAGCCGAAGCCGAAATGGTTGAAGATCGGCTGGCCGATGTCGATGTAGAGCGTTGCCGCCAGCGCGAAGAGCACGGCGATGCGCGCCCGGCCGGCAAAATCATGGATTCGCGATCCGACCGTGCCCATCGCGACCGCGATGATCAGACCGGTGACGATCGCGAGGATCAGGCCGCTGCCCATCGCCCCGGCGTCGACCACGGCAAAGCCCGAGGTGTTGAAATGGACCGTCGCCACCGGGCCGCGTCCGAACAGGATATCGCCCGCCGCCGTGCCGGTCGTCGGTACCGCATAGGTGCCGGTCCCGGTCGTCGTCAGCGTTTCGGCCAGCGCCTGTTGCAGCGCTGCCGACTGCGGCTGCTCGAGCCGGTTGAAGGCGAGCTGACTGAGCGGCGTCCCCCAGAAGATGAAGCCGATCAGATACAGCGCAACTCCGGCGAAAACACCGCCGAGCAAGGTCTTGGCCATTCGGGCCCTCCGTCATACTTGACCGGGAAGGCTAGGCCAAAGATCGTTTCGCGCAAGCAATACTGCGGTGGGCTGTGTCGTTTAGCGCGTAGATGCCCCCGTCAGAGCCCGAATCAAACCACCGTGTTGAGCTTCCGGATGAACCCGATCAGGCCGGTCTGGCGGCTGCGCTTCAGCCGTTCGGCCTGAAGGATGACCTGCACCTCGGCGAAGCACCGATCGACATCGTCGTTGATCAGCACATAGTCGTAGCCGTCCCAGTGGCTGACCTCGGCCGACGCGCGCTGCATCCGGCCGACGATCACCTCTTCGCTGTCGGTCGCGCGCTTGCGCAGCCGATCTTCCAGCTCGATCATCGACGGCGGCAGGATGAAGACGCGGACGACGTCGCCGCCGCAGGTCTGGTGCAGCTGCTGCGCGCCCTGCCAGTCGATGTCGAACAGCACGTCGAGGCCGTCGTCGAGCATCTCGTAGATCGGCTTTTGCGGGCTGCCGTAGCGATGGTTGAAGACGTGAGCCCATTCGAGGAACTCGTGGTCCGCCGCCATGTCGCGAAATTTGTCGAGGTCGACGAAATGATAATCGACGCCGTCGACCTCACCTGGCCGCATCGGCCGGGTGGTGGCCGACACCGACATCTTCAGATTGTCGTCGGCGGCGAGCAGGCGCCGCGCGATGGTGGACTTGCCGGCGCCCGACGGCGAGGAGAGGACGAACAGGACGCCACGGCGCTTCAGGTTGATATGGGCCATGGCGGCACTTGCCCCGGCGCGTGCTTCCGCGTCAATATTCGAATCGATGGAAAAGACGATCGTCCTGCTGCGCGCTGTCAACGTCGGCGGGCGAAAACTGCTGATGGCCGAGCTCCGCGACGCGTGCCGCGCGGCCGGGATCGACGATATCCAGACCTATATCCAAAGCGGCAACCTGATCTTCGCGGCGCCATCGGCCGACGATGCCGAAACGCAGATCGAGTGTCTGATCGCCGACCGATTCGGGATGACGGTAGAGGCGATCGGCCGCTCCGCGCGGGAATGGGCGGTTTATGCCGCCGGTTCACCATTCGTCGATGCCGACGGACGCGGCAACATGATCATGCTTTGTCTCGCCCGAAAGCGTACGCTCGCCGCCGACACCGCCGCGCGCTTGAGCGAGCGCGCCCTCCACGGCGAGACGATCGTGGTAAAGGACGACGCGATCTGGATCGACTTCAGCCAGGGTGTGGGAAGTTCGAAGCTGTCGCCGACATGGATCAATCGATGCGCCGGCAGCCCGGTCACCATGCGCAACTGGCGCACCGTCCTAAAGATTGCCGAGATGACGAGGGGCTGAACCCTCCGCCGTCGCTGCCAAAAAGGCGAAATACGGGCCGAGACGCGTCCGGATCGGCGCCCGGCCATGCTTCCGAATGTGCGGCGAGAAGTTCCCGCCGGACCGGACGGCCGGTCCGACGGGATATCCGATCAGATATTGGCGGCGGGTGGCACGTCGGCGGCGGTGCGACCGGTCTTGCGCTTGTCGAACGCCTTCTTGGCGACATAGGCACCGCCCAGCAGCAGGCCGATCGGCCCGGCGCGGCGGATGATCCCGGCGGCAGCGGCGCCCATCACGGCGCCCTTCATCCCACCCCTGCCGTCGCGACGGTCGATCTTGTGGCCGATAAAGGCGCCGAGAAGCTTGCCGAACATGAGATACTCCCTGATTGCGGTTCGCAGCAGAATCGCGCGGGCGGCCGGGAAGTTCCGCACCCTTGCCCATGATCTCGATGAACTACCGAGGCCTCACCGCCCGACCATCGTCTCGGGCCGCACCACCCGGTCGAAGGTCTCCGCGTCGATCAGGCCGAGGGCGAGGCCGGCTTCCTTCAACGTCAGCCCCTCATGATGGGCGTGCTTGGCGATCCTGGCTGCATTGTCATAGCCGATCTCGGGCGCGAGCGCGGTGACCAGCATCAGCGAGCGGCCAACCAGATCGGCGATCCGCGCGCGGTCGGGCTCCATCCCTTTCAGCGCGCGGTCGGTGAAACTCTCCATGCCCACACTGAGCAGCGCGATCGAGCGGAGCACCGCCGCGCCGATCAGCGGCTTGAACACGTTCAGTTCGAGATGGCCCTGCAGCCCGCCGATCGTCACCGCCTGATGGTTGCCGATCACCTGCGCGGCGACCATCGTCAGCATCTCGCACTGGGTCGGGTTGACCTTGCCCGGCATGATCGAACTGCCGGGCTCGTTCTCCGGCAGGACCAGTTCGCCGAGGCCCGAGCGCGGGCCCGAGCCGAGCAGGCGAATGTCGTTGGCGATCTTGGTGAGCGCCACCGCCAGCGTGCCGAGCGTGCCCGAGAGATGGACGAGCGGATCGTTCGACGCGAGCGCCTCGAACTTGTTCGGCGCGGTGACGAACGGCAGGCCGCCCAGCGCCGCGATCTCGGCGGCGACGTCCTCGGCGAAGCCGGGCGCGGCGTTTAGCCCGGTGCCGACGGCAGTGCCGCCCTGCGCCAGCTGCAATATGCCGCCATCGACCGCGCCTTCGAGCCGCTTGCGGCTGGCTATCAACTGCGCGGCATAGCCTGAGAATTCCTGACCCAGGGTCAGCGGCGTCGCATCCTGCAAATGGGTGCGGCCGATCTTGATGATGTCGTCCCAACCCTCCGCCTTGGCGACCAGTTCGGCCTGCATCGCCTCCAGCGCCGGATAGAGGCTGCGATGCACCGCCAGCGCCGCGGCGATGTGGAGCGCTGTCGGGAAGCTGTCGTTCGACGACTGGCCCATATTGACATGGTCGTTCGGGTGAACCGGGCTCTTGCCGCCACGCACGCCGGTCAGCATCTCGTTGGCGCGGCCGGCGATCACCTCGTTGGCGTTCATGTTCGACTGGGTGCCGGACCCGGTCTGCCAGATCACCAGCGGAAAATGATCGTCGAGCGTACCGGCGACGACCTCGGCGGCAGCCGCCTCGATCGCATCGGCGACTGTCGGGTCGAGGCCGTGCTTCCGATTCACCCGCGCCGCCGCCTGTTTCACCAGCGCCAGCGCGTGGACGATGCCGATCGGCATCCGCTCCTCAGGCCCGAACGGGAAATTCTCGATCGAGCGCTGGGTCTGCGCGCCCCAATAGGCCGAGGCGGGAACCTCGATTGGGCCGAAGCTGTCGGTTTCGGTGCGCGTGTCGCTGCTGGCATCGGACATGGCGTTAGCGATCCTCGTTCAAGACCCATCCGAGATGGGGAGTGGCTCCACGCATCCAACCCCTGCGACATTCGTGCGGGGGCGAAACATGATTGGGGTAAGGCTGCGGTTCCGCTCCGGTCGCCGACCATGTAGAAACCGGAAGACGCGAACAAGGAGATGGTGCGCACGATGATCAACCTGTCACCCCCGAAACTGCGTTGGGGCGAGTTGATCGGTAGCGCGCTTATCCTCGCCTTCCTGATCTATGACCAGTCGACGAAGCGCGACCTGCTCGCGGGCTGGAATCGGTTATGGCTGCTGGCTGGCCTTGTCGCGGCGGGCCTTATCGCCCTTTGCGCCTTCCGCAAATGGCGGGACAACTGATCCGGCAACCGCGGCGGTCACCGGGAAAGCGCGCTATTTCTTGCGGGTGAAATCGACCGAGACGACGTTAGAGCCGTCCTCGACCGGAGCCGCAAGCACCGCCGGAGAATCGTTGCCCGCCGAGCTATGGCCGGTGTCCCCGCTGGCGTCGTCGGCCTGCGCCTGGAACTGCAGCGCGAAGTTGACCGCCGGATCGACGAAGCCCGTCACCGCCGCGAAGGGGATGATCAAACGGGCGGGAACCTGGTTGAACGAGAGGCCGACTTCGAAACCGTCGGCGCCCACCTTGAGATCCCAGAAGCGGTTCTGGATGACGATCGTCATCTCGTCGGGGAAGCGATCGGAGAGGCTCTTCGGGATCTCGACGCCCTGGCCCTGGGTTTTGAAGGTGATGTAGAAATGATGCTCGCCCGGCAGGCCGCCGGCCTTCTCGACCTCGCCAAGCACACGCCCCACGACGGCGCGCAGCGCCTCCTGGACGATCTCGTCATAGGGAATCAGACTGTCGGGCGCTTGGTCGCTCATCGCGCTTTCGTGAACGCTCGACCCCGCCGGGTCAAGTCGTGCGTTGCAGCGCGGCGCAACCTCGCTATAGCGGCGCCGACCCGTGTGGGGGTTTTGCCACACACAGCCGAGGCACAACATCAGGGGGCGGCCATGCGGACCGCATCGATCACGCGCAAGACCAACGAGACCAGCATCTCGGTGGCGCTCAACCTGGACGGCACCGGGGACTATAGCGTCTCCACCGGGATCGGCTTCCTCGACCACATGCTCGAGCAGTTGTCGCGCCATTCGCTGATCGACCTGAAGGTGGAGATCGCGGGCGACCTGCACATCGACCAGCACCACACCACCGAGGATTGCGGCATCGCGATCGGCGAGGCGCTGGCCAAGGCGCTGGCCGACAAGAAGGGCATCACCCGCTACGGCCACGCCTATGCGCCGATGGACGAGACGCTGACCCGCGTCGCGCTCGACATCTCCGGCCGGCCGTGGACGGTGTGGACCGTCGACCTGAAGGGCCCGCGCCTCGGCGAATGGGACACCGAGCTGATCGAGCACTGGTTCCAGAGCTTCGCACAGTCGGCCGGCATCACCCTGCATGTCGAAAACCTCTACGGCACCAACCAGCATCACATCGTCGAGAGCTGCTACAAGGGCCTCGCCCGCGCGCTGCGCGTCGCGGTCGAGATCGATCCGCGCAAGGCGGACTCGATCCCGTCGACCAAGGGGATGCTCTGAGGTGCCAGGGGACTCGGCCACGGCGATCGCGCTGATCGACTATGGCGCAGGCAATCTGAAGTCGGTCGAAAATGCGCTGCGGGCGGCGGGCGGTGAGCCGACCGTCACCGCCGATCCCGATCGGGTGGCGCGCGCCGATCGCATCGTCCTGCCGGGTGTCGGCGCCTTCGGTGCCTGCATGGGCGGGCTGACGGCGATCGACGGCATGATCGAGGCGATGGAGGCCGCCGTGCGCGGCCGCGGCGTTCCCTTTTTGGGCGTGTGCGTCGGGATGCAGCTGCTCGCCGATGCGGGGCTCGAACATGGCCGCACGCCGGGGCTCGGCTGGATCGGCGGCGACGTCCGACGGATGACGCCCGGGCCCGATTTCAAGATTCCGCACATGGGCTGGAACGATGTGGTGCCGACCCGCGATCATCCTTTGATCGTGCCGGGCGAGGCCTATTTTCTGCACAGCTATGCTTTCGACGTCGCCGATCCGGCTGACCGGCTGGCGCGCACCGACCATGGCGGCCCGATCACCGGCGCGGTTGGTCGCGACACCATCATCGGCGTGCAGTTCCACCCGGAGAAGAGCCAGGCTTACGGCCTGGCCTTTCTGGCGCGGTTCCTGGCGTGGCAGCCGTGACGCCTGGTCGATGCGTCATCCCGGCGGAGGCCGGGATTTCGGCCGTCTCCAGCGGCCGCCTCTTCTTCCCACCTCTTGAGACCCCGGCCTCCGCCGGGGTGACGAAAAAGGTTCTGGACGCGTGAGCATCATCGTCTTTCCCGCCATCGACCTGAAGGGTGGTCAGGTCGTCCGCCTCGCCGAGGGCGATATGGATCGCGCCACCGTCTATGGCGACGACCCCGCCGATCAGGCGCGCAAATTTGCCGAGGCCGGGGCCGAATGGCTCCATGTCGTCGATCTCGACGGCGCCTTTGCCGGCCGCGCGGTCAATGCCGAGGCGGTCGAAGCCATCCTGAAGGCCTTTCCGGGCAAGGTCGAACTGGGCGGCGGCATTCGCGACCGCGCCGGGATCGACCGCTGGCTCGGCCTTGGCGTCGAGCGGGTGATCATCGGCACCGCCGCGCTGCAGAACCCCGATCTTGTCAGGGAAGCCGCCAAGGACCTGCCGGGCCGGATCGTCGTCGGCGTCGATGCGCGCGACGGCTTCGTCGCCACCCACGGCTGGGCCGAGGTCTCGACCGTCAGCATCACCGACCTCGCCGATCGCTTCGCCGATGCCGGCGTCGCATCGCTGCTGTTCACCGACGTTGGCCGCGACGGCCTGCTCAAGGGCTGCAATGTCGAGGCGACCGTCGCGCTCGCCCGCCATGCCAGCATCCCGGTGATCGCCAGCGGCGGCGTCGCCGATATCGCCGACATCGAGGCGCTCACCCCCCATGCCGTCGACGGCATCGAAGGCGTCATCACCGGCCGCGCGCTGTATGACGGCCGGCTCGACCTCGCCGAGGCGATCCGGGTGGCGAAGGGATGAACCGGGCGCCCGCCTCCCCAATTTCGCCCGCCCCCATTCCGTTCGTGTCGAGCGCAGTCGAGACACGTTCCGGCATGCCAACCTCCCTCGACTTCGCTCGGGACGAACGGAGTAATGCGGAGAAGCTGGCATGACCGTCCGCATCCGCGTCATTCCCTGCCTCGACGTCGCCGGCGGCCGCGTGGTCAAGGGCGTCAACTTCGTCGATCTCGCCGATGCCGGCGATCCGGTCGAACAGGCCAAGATCTACGATGCGGCGGGCGCGGACGAGCTCTGCTTCCTCGACATCACCGCCAGTCATGAAGGGCGCGGCACCATCCTCGACGTCGTCGCGCGCACCGCGGCGGTCTGCTTCATGCCGCTGACCGTCGGGGGGGGCGTGCGCAGCGCCGATGACGCGCGCGCGCTGCTGCTCGCGGGGGCGGACAAGGTCGCGGTCAATTCGGCGGCGGTCGCGCGGCCCGAACTCTGCGCCGAGATGGCCGAGCGCTTCGGCGCGCAATGCGTCGTCGGCGCGGTCGATGCCCGCAACGTCGGACCGGGCAAATGGGAAATCTACACCCATGGCGGCCGCAAACCGACCGGCATCGACGCGGTCGAGCATGCCAGGCGCCTCGCCTCGCTGGGCGCGGGCGAGATCCTGCTGACCTCGATGGACCGCGACGGCACCCGCGACGGCTACGATCTCGCTTTGACCCGCGCGATCGCCGATGCGGTGCCGGTGCCGGTGATCGCCAGCGGCGGCGTCGGCAATCTCGACCATCTCGTCGAAGGCGTGATCCAGGGCGGTGCAAGCGCCGTGCTCGCCGCGTCGATCTTCCACTTCGGCAAGCACAGCGTCGCCGAGGCGCATGCCGCGCTGAGGGCGGCGGGGCTGCCGGTCCGAGCCTGACCGCCTACGCCGCTGCTGGTCCGCCGGCAGCGCCAAGCGCCTTCAGCCGCGAATCGAGCACGCGGATCTGCTGCAGCAACCGCTGCCGCGTGCGGAGATCCTCCCGGAGATGGGCGGCCAGCATCCGTTCCTGCATGACGAACGGGCTGTCGAGCAGGCGCCGACGCTTCTCGGCATTGGTCGCGAGCGGGGCATCCAGCAACAGGTCCATATAGCGGGGCTGGCGATAGCGTTCGAGCCAGGCCGCAGGCGTATCGCGTGCAAAGGCCACGCCCTTGGCATAATCGCCCACGATCTCGGCGGCGAGTGCCTCGCCGGTGAGCTTGCGCTCGCAGCAACGGCCCGAGAAATTGAAGCGCGCGGCCTGCCCGACCGTGTCGGCATCGAGATAACCCGGACCTCCCAAATGGTCATAGATATAGACGGGCACATGCGCGGCCAGGGCGTAGGGCACCGATTTGCCGATCGAGACGACGGCATCGGCCGCGGCGATCATCTCGGGGGTGACGAGCGTCACCTGGCCGCCCTGTTCCCCGACATGATCGACGACGATGCTCTGCCGCAGCCTGTCGACCGCTTCCCCCAATGCCGGGTCGCGGTGATTGCTGATCCACAGGATGCGCCGCGGTGTCGCCGGCTTGGCGACGAACGGGCGAAAGAAGGCGGCTGGGGCGGCATTGTAGAAGATCGTGGTCGGCGTGCCGTGGCCGATGGTGGCGAGATGCTCCGCGGTCAGTTCCGAATTGGCGAGGACATGGTCGAGCAGCAGCCGATCGTGCAGCCAGCCGCCGCTTTCCAGATAGGACCACCGCGACAGCCGGCCGGCGACCATCCGGGTCATCGCGCGATCGTCGGCCGAAACCCGGTAGTCGAACAGGCCGAGCACCTGGTGCTGGACATAGACCATGTCGTACGTGAACGGCCGAATCCGGTCGGGATCGGTGATCACCGGCGCGCCGGTCACCGCCTCGATCATGGCCGCCATCGGGCCATTCGCCGCGTTAGCAAAGACGCTGACCTGACATCCCGCCGCGGCGAAATGGCGCGCGGTTTCATAGGCCACGACCTCCGACCCCGCGATCCGGAGCAGATAATGGGTCGCAATCAACAGACGGCGGGGCTGCTCGCGTCTAGCCCCGCCTGTCATGCCGGCATCCTGGTCGCCCCCAAGCCATCCTATTTCATCAGCACCAGTTCCTCGGCCATTGACGGGTGGAGCGCGACAACGTCGTCGAACTGCGCCTTGGTCAGGCCGGCCTTCACCGCGATCGCGGCCGCCTGGAGGATCTCCGGCGCGTCGGGGCTGATCATGTGGATGCCCAGCACGACGTCGGTGTCGGGGTGGACGACGAGCTTGTAGAGCGACCGCTCGCTGCGGCCGGCCAGCACGTTGCGCATCGGGCGGAAGTCGGAGGTGAAGATCTTCGGCGCGCCGAACTGCTCGCGCGCCTGCTTTTCAGTCAGGCCGACCCCCGCCATCGGCGGATTGCTGAACACCGCGCTCGGGATCGTCGCATAATCGACCCGGTGCGGCTTGTCGCCGAACACGGTGTCGGCGAAGGCCTGGCCCTCGCGGATCGCCACCGGGGTCAACTGCACCCGGTTGGTGACGTCGCCGACCGCATAGATCGACGGCACGCTCGACCGATTGTCCTCATCGACGACGATCGCGCCCTTCTCGTCGATCTCGACGCCGACGGCATCCAGCCCCAGCCCCTCGATCTTCGGGGTGCGGCCGATCGCGTAGAGCAATAGGTCGGTGTCGCACTTCTCGTGATCCTTGAAGTGGACGCAGAGCGAGCCATCCTCCTGCTTTTCGACCTTCTCGAACTCGGCGTTGAAGATGAACTCGATGCCCTTGGCGGTCGAGATCTGGAACAACCGGTCGCGAATCTGCTCGTCATAGCCGCGCAGGATCTGGTCCGAGCGGTTGACGACGGTGACCTTCGATCCCAGCGCGTGGAAAATGCCCGCGAACTCGTTAGCAATATAGCCCGCGCCCGCGATCACCACCCGCTTGGGCAGGTCGTCGATGTAGAAGACCTCGTTCGAGGTGATGCCGAGCTCCGCGCCGGGCACGGTGGGCACCACCGGCCAGGCACCGGTCGCGATCAGGATATATTTGGCGCTGACCGTCTTGCCGCTCGCCAGCGTGACCTCGTTCTTGCCCGAAACGCTCGCGCGCTCGTGGAAGATCTCGACCTTATTGTTCTCGAGCGTGTTGGTGTAGAGCCCCTCGATCCGGTCGACATCGGCATTGATGTTGTCGCGCAGCGTCTTCCAGTCGAATTTGATGTCGCCCAGTTCCCAGCCATAGCGCGCCGCATCGTGCAGATCCTCGGCGAAGTGCGACCCATAGACGAGCATCTTCTTCGGCACGCAGCCACGAATCACGCAGGTGCCGCCGACCCGGTGCTCTTCGGCCACCGCGACCTTCGCACCATAAGCGGCCGCGACCCGCGACGCGCGCACGCCGCCCGATCCCGCACCGATCACGAACAGATCATAGTCGAACTCGGCCATCGGCCCGTTTCCTTCCAAAATGCTTTGGAGCCGATATGGCGATGAGCCGGGCGCCGCGCAAACCGATCCTGCTGATCAGAGTGATCGAAGCAATTGCCGGTTCGACGCGAGGCGGCTGCTTCGGAGGATATCCTAACCCAGCGCGCGGGCGATCAGGGCGCGAGTCGACGGGTCGAAGCGATCGGTACCCTCGCTCTCGATCGACCGGGCGATCTCCTTGCCGAGTTCGACGCCGAACTGGTCGAAGGGATTGATGCCCATCAGCACCGCATTGGCGAACGTACGGTGCTCGTAGAAGGCGAGCAGCGCCCCCAGCCTTTTGGGATCGAGCCGGTCGAGCAGGATCGTCGTCGAGGGCCGGTTGCCCGGATAGGCGCGCGCAGGATCGTCATTGCCGCGCCCCGCCATCAGCGCGGCGCCCTGCGCGAAGCAGTTGATCAACAGCTGGCGGTGATGTCCGTCGTCGAGGACATGGTCGGGCTCGATCGCCGCGACGAATTCGACCGGGACCAGCCGGGTGCCCTGGTGGAGCAGCTGGAACACCGCATGCTGGGCATCGGTGCCGACGCCGCCCCAGGTGATCGCGGCGGTGGGGCCGTCGACCGGCGAGCCGTCGGCCTTCACGCTCTTGCCGTTCGATTCCATCTCGAGCTGCTGCAGATAGGACGGCAGCAGCCGCAGCCTTTCGTCATAGGCGAAGACCGCGCGGGTCTCGGCGCCGCGCACCACCGAATAATATTGATCGACGAAGGCGGCGAGCAACGGGACGTTGGCGTGCAACGGCGCCTGCTGGAAATGGCGGTCCATCGCCGCGGCCCCCTCGAGCAGACTCTCGAACGCGTCCCAGCCCAGCGCGAGCGCGGCGGGGAAGCCGATCGACGACCACAGCGAATAGCGGCCACCGACGCTTTCGGAAAAGGGCAGGATGCGGGTCTCGTCGACCCCCCATTCGACCGCCTTGTCGGGGGCGGCGGTCAGCGCGATCACCCGCGAATAGGGATCGTCGACATTGTCCTCCTCCATCCAGGTCAGGACGCTGCGGGCGTTGAGCATCGTCTCGGTGGTGGTGAAGGTCTTCGAGGCGACGACCAGCAGAGTCGCCTGCGGATCGAAGCGGGCGAACACCTCGTCGAGCGCCGCGCCGTCGACGTTGGAGACGACCGCCACCTCGTAGCGGCCCGAATCGCGCCCCAGCGCGTCGACGAGAAGATCGGGGCCCAGCGCCGACCCACCGATGCCGACATGGAGGATGTGGCGGACCGGCCCGAACAGCTCGGCCTCGATCGCATCGATCATCCCGCGCATCCGGCTATGGAAGCCGCGGGCCCGGGCGACGCTGTCGGCCGCACCCTGGCCACGCTCGGCGGGGTGTTCGGCGGCCCGCCCCTCGGTGACGTTGACCTCCTCGCCCGCGAACAGCGCCGCGCGCTTGCCGGCGAAGTCGCTGGCCTCGGCAAGCGCGAGGAACCGGTCGACCAGCGCCGTCGAGAGATGCGTCTTGGAGAAATCGAACGTCATTCCCGATTCGGCGATCGACAGACGCGACAGCCGGTCGGGCTCGTTGGTGAACAGCTCGGTCAGGCTGGTCGCCGGGGTCTCGCTTATGGCGCTCCAGGCGGCTTTGGCCTCCGTCATCGATCGATTCTCCATAGTGCAGTGCATCAAAATACGCCGAATGGCGGTTTTTCGTCGAATTTTCGTGTCCTGGTTACCTATTGTTCACCATTTCCACCCACCATCCTCCCTGAAACAGCAGCCTAATGCCATCAGGATGATGCCGAGGGTGCCGCAAACGAGGTCGAATTGGGAGACCCCGCATGCAGGACGATATTTTGCGCCTGGCCTATGAAGTCTCGCGCGTGACGGAAGAAAAGGTCGATCGCATCGACCGGGTCATGAAACAGACCGGCATGCTGGCGATCAACGCCCGGCTGGAAGCCGCGCGCGCGGGCGAAGCGGGCCGGGCCTTCTCGGTGGTCGCGCAGGAACTCGGCGCGCTCGCCAATGCCATTTCGGGCATCGGCGGCGAACTCAGGTCGTCGATCGCGTCGAACATCGCCTCGCTGCGGACCGCGGGCAGCCAGATGCTCATCGACTTCAAGGGCACCCGTCACACCGACCTTGCCCGTTCCGCCGTCGAGATCATCGACCGCAACCTCTATGAGCGCTCCTGCGACGTGCGCTGGTGGGCGACCGACAGTTCGGTGACCCAGGTGCTCGAAGATCCGACCGGGGCCTCGATCGCGACGGCGACCGAACGGCTGGCGACGATCCTGCGGTCTTACACCGTCTATCTCGACCTGTGGGTCGCCGACCGCAGCGGGCGCGTGATCGCGACCGGCCGGCCCGATCGCTATCCCGATGCCATCGGCCGGGACGTGTCGCACGAGGATTGGTTCCGCGCCGCGATGGGGACCCAGACCGGCGACGAGTTCCGGGTGTGCGACATCTCGACCAACGCGACCCTCGGCCGCGCCCAGGTCGCGACCTATTCCACCGCGGTCCGCGCAGGCGGCCACACCCACGGCACGCCGATCGGCGCGCTCGGCATCTTCTTCGACTGGGCCCCGCAGGCGGCCGCGATCCTCGACGGCATCGGCCTGTCCCCGGCCGAGCGCGCGACCTCGCGCCTGATGCTGCTCGACGCCAGCCATCGCATCATCGCGGCGTCCGACGGCCAGGGCATCTGCACCGACATCTATCCGCTCCACACCGAAAGTCGCGACAGCGGCTATTACACTCAGGACGGCAAGCTGGTCGCCTTCGCGCTGACCCCCGGCTACGAGACGTATCGCGGGCTCGGCTGGCTCGGCTGCATCGAAAGCGAGCTGAGCGACGACTAGCGGAAGCGCTTCTCTCGCGTCATTCGCCGGAGCGACGATAAGGGCCTGACAGCCCCGATTGCGACGCTGACGGTTGACGAGACGCGCTTGGGGGCCGACATGCGCCAGATGCAGCGCGTCACCGCCAAGATCTGCGGGCTTTCGACACCGGAAACGGTCGATGCCGCCATCAGCCGTGGCGCAAGCCATGCCGGCTTCATCTTCTTCCCGAAAAGCCCGCGCCACGTCACCTTCGAGCAAGCGGCTTCGCTGACCTCGAGGGTTCCCGCTCATGTCGGCAAGGTTGGGGTCTTCGTCGACGCTGAGGACGCGCTGATCGACGAGGCGATCCGGGGCGGCGGTATCGATACGCTGCAGCTGCACGGCAAGGAGCCTCCCGAGCGCCTCGCCGCCCTGCGCCACCGCCATGCCCGCGTCGAGATCTGGAAGGCTGTTTCGATCCGCACCCGCGGCGATCTGGACGATGCGAAGCGCTATAGCCCCGTCGCCGACGTGATTCTCTACGACGCCAAGACCCCCGAGGGCAGCCTGCCCGGCGGCATGGGGTTGCGGTTCGACTGGACCCTGCTCGACGGCTTTCCGCATCCGCAGCGCTGGGCGCTTTCCGGCGGGATCGACGCGGGCAACGTCGTCGACGCCGCGCAGCGCACGGGCGCCCGGCTGATCGATACCTCCTCCGGCGTCGAAACCGCGCCGGGCATCAAGGCTGTGGACAAGATCACCGCCTTCCTTCAACGGGTCGCGACATTATGAGCACCAAGACTCCGAGCCCACGCCCCAACACGCTGATGAACGGCCCCGACGAACGCGGCCAGTTCGGCCAGTTCGGCGGCCGCTATGTCAGCGAGACGCTGATGCCGCTGATTCTCGATCT
Source organism: Pseudomonadota bacterium (assembly GCA_040387595.1). Lineage (GTDB taxonomy): Bacteria > Pseudomonadota > Alphaproteobacteria > Sphingomonadales > Sphingomonadaceae > Rhizorhabdus. The sequence goes on along the minus strand of JAZKDN010000011.1, from coordinate 10,274 downwards.
CGAGCGCGAATATCGCGCGGCGCAGGCGGACCCCGCCTTCGAGGCAGAGTTCGACGATCTGATGACCCATTATGTCGGCCGGCCGAGCCCGCTCTATTATGCCGAGCGGCTGACCGAGCATCTCGGCGGCGCGAAGATCTATCTGAAGCGCGAAGAGCTGAATCACACCGGCGCGCACAAGATCAACAACTGCATCGGGCAGATCCTGCTCGCCCGCCGCATGGGCAAGACCCGGATCATCGCCGAAACCGGCGCCGGCCAGCACGGCGTCGCCACCGCGACGGTCGCGGCGCGCTTCGGCCTGCCCTGCACGATCTTCATGGGCGCGGTCGACGTCGCCCGGCAGCAGCCCAACGTCTTCCGCATGAAGCTGCTCGGCGCCGAAGTGAATGCCGTCACCTCGGGTGCGCAGACCTTGAAGGATGCGATGAACGAGGCGATGCGCGACTGGGTCGCAAACGTCCACGACACTTTCTACATCATCGGCACCGCCGCCGGCCCGCACCCCTATCCCGAGCTGGTCCGCGACTTCCAGTCGGTCATCGGCCGCGAATCGCGCGAGCAGATCCTCAAGGCCGAAGGACGTCTTCCCGACATGCTGATCGCGGCGGTCGGCGGAGGATCGAACGCCATCGGCCTGTTCCACCCCTTCCTCGACGATGCCGACGTGGCGATGATCGGCGTCGAGGCGGCGGGCGAAGGTGTCGAAACCGGCAAGCATGCCGCGAGCCTCGCTGGCGGGACGCCCGGCGTGCTCCATGGCAACCGCACCTATCTGCTCCAGGATGAGGACGGCCAGATCACCGAGGCGCACTCGATCTCGGCCGGGCTCGACTATCCGGGGATAGGCCCCGAGCATAGCTGGCTGCACGACATCGGCCGCGTCGAATATGTCCCGGTCACCGACGGCGAGGCACTCGACAGCTTCCAGCGGCTGGCCAAGCTCGAAGGCATCATTCCGGCGCTCGAAACCGCGCATGCGCTGGCGGCGGTCGAGAAGATCGCGCCGACGATGGGCAAGGACAAGCTGATCATCCTCAACCTGTCGGGTCGCGGCGACAAGGACATCTTCACCGTCGCCGCCGCGCTCGGGGTGGAGATGTGAGCAGGCCTCCTCTCTCCGTTCGTCCCGAGCGCAGTCGAGGGACGGTCCCGGGCGCCGACGTGTTTCGACTTCGCTCGACACGAACGGAGTCCTTCTTGGTAAGCGAGCTGTTCGCATGACCCGCATCGCCGAAACCTTCGCCCGCACCCGCGCCGAAGGGCGCGCCGCGCTGGTCGCGTTCGTCACCGGCGGCGATCCGACGCCGGCCGACACCGGTGCGATCCTCGACGCGCTGATCGCGGGCGGCGCCGACGTGATCGAACTCGGCATGCCCTTCACCGATCCCATGGCCGACGGCCCGGCGATCCAGCGCGCCAATCTGCGCGCGCTCGCCGCAGGCACGACCACTGCCGACCTGCTGGCCATCGCCACCGCCTTCCGCGCCCGGCACCCTCAGGTCCCGCTGGTGCTGATGGGCTATGCCAATCCGATGGTCCGCCGCGGCCCGGACTGGTTCGCGGCCGAAGCCGCCAGGGCCGGCGTCGACGGCGTGATCTGCGTCGACATCCCGCCCGAGCAGGATGCCGAGCTCGGTCCCGCGCTGCGCGCCGCGGGCCTCGACCTCATCCGCCTCGCCACCCCGACCACCGATGCGGCGCGGCTGCCGGCAGTGCTCGATGGCGCCTCGGGCTTCCTCTATTATGTCTCGGTCGCCGGGATCACCGGCATGCAGCAGGCTGGTCAGGCCAGCATCGAAGCCGCCGTGGCGCGCTTCAAGGCATCGACCGACCTGCCCGTCGCTGTCGGCTTCGGCGTGCGCGGCCCCGAACAGGCCGAGGCGATCGGCCGGGTCGCCGACGGCGTCGTCGTCGGATCGGCGATCGTCGAGCTGGTTGCCGAGCATGGCGCCAACGCCGCCGGCCCGGTCCGCGATTTCATTTCCACCCTGAGCGCTGCCCTGAAGCGCGCTGCACAGGAGAAAGCCGCATGAGCTGGCTCGATAGCGTCCGCAAGAAGATCCCGTTCATCGCCAAGCGCGAGAGCCCGGACAATCTCTGGCACAAATGCCCATCCTGCCAGCAGATGATCTTCGCCAAGGAATATGAGGAAAATCTGTCGGTCTGCCCGAAGTGCAACCATCACGGCCGGATCGGCCCCGATGCGCGCTTTGACCAGCTGTTCGACAATGGCGTCTTCACGCCGCTGCCGAGCCCGACGGTGCGCGAAGACCCGCTGAAATTCCGCGATTCGAAGCGCTATACCGACCGGATAAAGGAAGCCCGCGCCAAGACCGGCGAACAGGACGCGCTGATCAACGCACGCGGCACGATCGAAGGGTTCAAGGCCGTCGTCGGCGTCCAGGACTTCGCCTTCATGGGCGGTTCGATGGGTCTGGCGGTGGGCGCGGCCTTCGTCGCGGGCGCCCAGGCGGCGATCGCCGACAAATGCCCGTACATCATCTTCACTGCCGCGGGCGGCGCGCGGATGCAGGAAGGCATCCTGTCGCTGATGCAGATGCCGAAGACCACGGTCGCCATCGCCCAGCTGCGCGAGGCCGGCCTGCCCTATATCGTCGTGATGACCGATCCGACGACCGGCGGCGTCACCGCCTCCTATGCGATGCTCGGCGATATCCAGATCTCGGAGCCGGGCGCCCTGATCGGCTTCGCGGGCCAGCGGGTGATCGAGCAGACGATCCGCGAAAAGCTCCCCGAAGGCTTCCAGCGCGCCGAATATCTGCTCGAACACGGCATGCTCGACATGGTGGTGTCGCGCCACGACCTGCGCGCCGAACTGGCCCGACTGATCGACTATCTCTGCCCGGGCAAGAAGGCCGCCTGAGCGGAGCCAGGAACGCGCCGTCCCTCCCTCTGCCGTCATTCCAGCGCAGGCTGGAATCCCAGGAGGCCAGGACAGCGCTTCCTCTCCCGAGATCCCAGCCTGCGCTGGGATGACGCAGAAGGCCAGGGATTCAGCGCCTGTCATGCCCGACCACGCCACATCGACCGATCCCGCCGTCCAGGCCCAGCTCGACCGCCTGTCGCTGCTCTCGCCGGGCGCCGATATCCTTGGCCTCAGCCGGATCGCGCAGCTGTGCGAGCGGCTGGGCTATCCCGAGCGGTCGTTGCCGCCGGTCTTCCATGTCGCCGGGACCAACGGAAAGGGATCGACCTGCGCCTATCTGCGCGCGGCGATCGAGGCGGCGGGGATGACCGCGCATGTCTTCACCAGCCCGCACCTGATCCGCTTTAACGAACGCATTCGCATCGCCGGATCCCTGCTCGAGGACAAGGCGCTCGCCGCCCTGCTCGCCGAGGTGCTGGCCGTCGCCGACGGGGTCGGCGCCAGCTTTTTCGAAGTCACCACCGCCGTCGCGCTGCTTGCCTTCAGCCGCACCCCGGCCGATGCCTGCATCGTCGAGGTCGGGCTGGGCGGCCGGCTCGACGCGACCAACATCATCGCCCGGCCGGAGATTTGCGGGATCGCCCAGCTCGGGCTCGACCATCAGAGCTTTCTCGGCACGACGATCGAGGCGATCGCGGGCGAGAAGGCCGGCATCGCCAAGCCCGGCGTGCCGATCGTCACCCTTCATTATCCCGAGAGCGTCGCCAACAGAATCGGCCAGGTGATCCGCGAAGCCGGCGCCGAATGGCATGTAAAGGGCGGTTCCTGGGATGCCGCCGCCTATCAGGGGCGGATCCATTACCGCGATGCCCAGGGCAAGCTCGACCTGCCCCTGCCCGGCCTCGCCGGACAGCATCAGGCGATGAACGCCGCGCTCGCGGTGGCGATGCTGCGCCACCAGAACGCGCTGGTGATCCCGACATCGGCGCTGCGCGCGGCGATGGGCTGGGCCGACTGGCCGGCACGGCTCCAGCATCTGCGCAGCGGCGCACTCCTCGAAACGCTGCCCCCCGGATCGGACCTGTGGATCGACGGTGGGCATAATCCCTCGGCAGGCCGGGTGATCGGCGATTTCCTGCGCAGCCATGTTCCGCCGGATCGGCCGCTCCACATCATCCTCGGCCTGCTCGCGAACAAGGATGCCGGCGGCTTCCTCGCCGCGATGGGCCGCCTGCCCGCGCAGTTTCACATGGTGCCCGTTCCGGGCCATGAGCATCACGCCCCCGCCACCCTCGCCGAAACCGCCCGCCTTGCGAGCTTCACGGCTGACATCGCGCCCGGCTTCGAAGAAGCGCTGGCGACGATCGCAGCCAAAGGCGGAGACATCCCCCCGCTGGTGCTGATCGGCGGCTCGCTCTACCTGGCCGGCAGGGCGCTCGCGGCAAATGGAACCGAGATCGACTGAGAACGAAGCCGTCGCGGTTTCGAGAGTGGGGCCATCCGGCTCGACCGCACTGCAGCAATTTATTGCGATTGACTCGCAATAGCGGCCATGCTCTTCTGCTCTTGCCGAGAGGGAGAGAAGTGCATGTCCAGTGAAACCGCATCGACCGCCAGCCTGCTGCCCCATGGCGCGCCCGACGAGAGCGGGGCACGGCTTTTTCTGCAGACGGTGCGCCGGATGGGCGTCGGTGGCCTGGGCGATGCCTATGCCGTCAGCCTGCTGATCGGGGTGTTCGGCCTGTCCTTTCGCCGACCGCTGATCCTCACCCGCGCGCTGATGGCGGAGGTCGCCCGCGCTTCGCAGCGATCGATCATGATCGCGCCGTCCTGCTGCTGCCGCATGACCCTGGCCGAATCGATCCTGCTCGGCGCGGTGGCGTCGGCGCGGGCCCAGCCGGTCATGGCGCACCAGCGGCTTTGCCAGCTGTGCGGTGTCGACAAGGCGCTCGGCATCCTGTCGAGCGCGCAGGCCGTGGCGCAGGCCTTCGCCGATCTGGGCCGTCCGATCGAGGCGGCCTGGACCTTCGCCGATTGAGGCAGCGCCCCACCCGCGGCTACCCCACATTCTCGCCCCCGCCAGCGGGCGGTTTCGCGGCCCCGGCCGGCGGCGATATCGCATGCGATAGCGTCGCCGTCATGGCGTGCGCCCACAAAACAGACCGTCGAGAGCCTTTTACTGACAGCCCCCAGTCCCTATATCCCCGCTGGACTTTCGCATTTGCAGCATAGGGGCTCAGCTATGACGGCCGTCGGTCAGGACACACTCAAGACCCGTTCCACCCTCAACGTCGACGGCAAGCACTATGCGTATTATTCGCTCGCCAAGGCGTCGGAACAGCTCGGCGACATCTCGCGCCTGCCCTTCTCGATGAAGGTGCTGCTCGAAAATCTCCTCCGCTTCGAGGACGGCAAGACCGTCACCAGCGAAGACGTTCAGGCGATCATCGACTGGCAGAAGGAGCGCAAGTCGGATCGCGAGATTCAGTATCGCCCGGCCCGCGTGCTGATGCAGGATTTCACCGGCGTTCCCTGCGTGGTCGATCTCGCCGCGATGCGCGATGCGATGAACAAGCTCGGCGGCGACGCGCAGAAGATCAATCCGCTCGTCCCCGTCCACCTCGTCATCGATCACTCGGTAATGGTCGACAGCTTCGGCACCCCCAAGGCGTTCGACGAGAATGTCGCGCTCGAATATGCCCGCAACGGCGAGCGCTACGAGTTCCTCCGCTGGGGTTCGAAGGCCCTCAACAACTTCAAGGTCGTCCCCCCGGGCACCGGCATCTGCCACCAGGTGAACCTCGAGAATCTCGCCCAGACGGTCTGGTCCTCGCCCGATGGCTCCGGCGTCGACGTCGCCTATCCCGACACCTGCGTCGGCACCGACAGCCACACCACGATGGTCAACGGCCTCGGCGTGCTCGGCTGGGGCGTCGGCGGCATCGAGGCCGAAGCCGCGATGCTCGGCCAGCCGGTGTCGATGCTGATCCCCGAAGTCGTCGGCTTCAAGCTGTCGGGCACGCTGAACGAAGGCATCACCGCCACCGACCTGGTGCTGACCGTCACGCAGATGCTGCGCGCCAAGGGCGTCGTCGGCCGCTTCGTCGAATTCTACGGCCCCGGCCTCGATGCGCTGTCGCTCGCCGACCGCGCCACCATCGCCAATATGGCGCCCGAATATGGCGCGACCTGCGGCTTCTTCCCGGTCGATGACGCGACCCTCGTCTATATGCGCCTCACCGGCCGCTCGGCCGAGACGGTCGCGCTCGTCGAGGCCTATGCCAAGGAGCAGGGCCTCTGGCGCAATGCGACCGCCCCCGATCCGGTGTTCACCGACACGCTGCACCTCGACATGTCGACGGTCCAGCCGTCGCTCGCCGGGCCGAAGCGTCCGCAGGATCGCGTCCTGCTCAACTCGGTCGACGAAGGCTTCAACAGCGAGCTCGCCTCAGGCTATAAAAAGGGTGACGAAGGCGACAAGCGCGTCGAGGTCGAGGGCGAGGACTTCACGATCGGCCATGGCGACGTGGTGATCGCCGCGATCACGAGCTGCACCAATACCTCCAACCCGTCGGTGATGGTCGCCGCCGGCCTCGTCGCCCGCAAGGCCAATGCTTACGGCCTGAAGGCCAAGCCATGGGTCAAGACCAGCCTCGCGCCCGGATCCCAGGTCGTCACCGACTATCTGGCGCGGGCCGGGCTGCAAGGCGATCTCGATGCGATCGGCTTCAACCTGGTCGGCTATGGTTGTACCACCTGCATCGGCAATTCGGGTCCGCTGGCGGATCCGATCTCGAAGGCGATCAACGGCAACGATCTGGTCGCATCGGCCGTCCTGTCGGGCAACCGCAACTTCGAAGGCCGCGTCTCACCCGATGTGCGCGCCAACTATCTGGCATCGCCGCCCCTGGTCGTCGCCTATGCGATCTTCGGCACCACCGCCAAGGACATCACGCAGGAGCCGCTCGGCACCTCGCCCGACGGCAAACCGGTCTATCTCAAGGACATCTGGCCGACGACCGCCGAAGTGTCGAACACCGTCGCCGCCGCGATCGACAGCGAGATGTACTGCAGCCGCTATGCCAACGTCTTCCTGGGCGACAAGAACTGGCAGGCGATCGAGGTCGAGGGTTCGGACACCTATTCGTGGCGCGCGGGATCGACCTATGTCGCCAACCCGCCTTACTTCGACGGCATGACGATGACCCCGGCCCCGGTGCAGGACATCATCGAGGCGCGTCCGCTCGCGATCTTCGCCGATTCGATCACCACCGACCATATCAGCCCGGCCGGTTCGATCAAGGCCGACAGCCCGGCGGGCCGCTTCCTGACTGAACATCAGGTCAGCAAGGCCGACTTCAACAGCTATGGCGCGCGCCGCGGCAACCATGACGTCATGATGCGCGGCACCTTCGCCAACATCCGCATCAAGAACCAGATGATCCCGGGCATCGAAGGCGGCATGACCAAGCACATCCCGTCGGGCGAAGTGATGGCGATCTACGACGCGGCGATGAAGTACAAGGACGAGGGCACCCCGCTCGTCGTGATCGCCGGCAAGGAATATGGCACGGGTTCGTCGCGCGACTGGGCGGCGAAGGGCACCAACCTGCTTGGCGTCCGCGCCGTGATCACCGAGAGCTTCGAACGCATCCACCGCTCGAACCTGGTCGGCATGGGCGTGCTGCCGCTGCAGTTCGCGGAAGGGATCGACCGCAACACGCTCAAGCTCGACGGCACCGAGACCTTCACGATCGAGAATGTCGCGAGCCTCCGCCCGCGCCAGGCCGTCACCGTGAAGCTCACCCGCGCCGACGGCACCGAAGAGAGCTTCGAGACCATGTGCCGGATCGATACGGTCAACGAGCTCGAATATTTCCTCAACGGCGGCATCCTCCAGTACGTGCTGCGCAAGCTCGCCGCATAACCGGGGACGTCATCGCAACGAAAAGGGCCGGTCCGCACGCAGCGGGCCGGCCCTTTTTTCTTTTTGCGTTACCCTCTCCCTGCAGGGGAGAGGGGGGACCGCCGGGAAGCGGTGGTGGGTGAGGGCACGGCGGCCAAATAAATTCGCCAGCTAGGTTCTTGTGGCCTCCGCGCCCTCACTCTCCCAAGCTTTCAGCTTGGGCCCCTCCCCCTCCCCTGAAGGGAGAGGGGATATCTCTTACGCCGCGATCGGCGGAGCGAACCTGGTCAGATCGATCCCGTCGACGGCCGCCTTATACTCATCGGCGCTGGGGGTGCGGCCGAGGATCGTCGACAGCACGACGACCGGGGTCGACGCCAGCAGCGATTCACCCTTCTTCTCGGCGCTGTCTTCGACGACGCGTCCCTGGAACAGGCGAGTGGAGGTGGCGAGGACGGTGTCGCCTCTGGCGGCCTTTTCCTGGTTGCCCATGCACAGGTTGCAGCCCGGACGTTCGAGATAGAGGATATTCTCATATTCGGTCCGGGTGACCGTCTTCGGGTTCACGTCATCGAACTCGAAACCCGCATATTTCGCCAGGATGTCCCAGTCGCCCTCGGCCTTGAGCTCATCGACGATATTGTAGGTCGGCGGGGCGACGACGAGCGGCGCCTTGAACTCGACCTTGCCTTCGGTTTTCTCGATATTCTTGAGCATCTGCGCGATGATCTTCATGTCGCCCTTGTGCACCATGCACGAGCCGACGAAGCCCAGATCGACCTTCTTGGTGCCGCCATAATAGGACACCGGACGGATCGTGTCGTGGGTGTAGCGCTTCGACACATCGGGGTTGTTGACGTCGGGATCGGCGATCATCGGTTCGTCGATCAGGTCCAGGTCGACGACGACGTCAGCGAAATATTTGGCATTGTCGTCGGGCCGGAGCGCGGGCTTGTCGCCCATGCGGATCTCGGAGATGCGGGTATCGGCCTTGGCGATCAGGTTCGCCAGCACGCCCGCCGCATTGTCCATGCCCTTGTCGATCATGATCTGGATGCGTGCCTTGGCGATCTCCAGCGATCCGATCAGCGTCTCGTCGTCCGAAATGCAGATCGAGGCCTTGGCCTTCATCTCGGCCGTCCAGTCGGTGAAGGTGAAGGCCTGGTCGGCGAGCAGCGTGCCGATGTGGACTTCGATGATCCGGCCCTGGAAGACGTTGTCGCCGCACTGCTGGAGCATCTGCGCCTGGGTGGCGTGCACCACGTCGCGGAAGTCCATATGCGGCTGCATCCTGCCCTTGAACGTCACCTTGACCGACTGCGGGATCGGCATGGTCGCCTCACCGGTCGCCAGCGCGAGCGCGACGGTGCCCGAGTCCGCACCGAAGGCGACGCCCTTGGACATGCGGGTGTGGCTATCGCCGCCGATGATGATCGCCCAGTCATCCACGGTGATGTCGTTGAGCACCTTGTGGATCACGTCGGTCATCGCGTGATAGACGCCCTTCGGGTCGCGCGCGGTGATCAGGCCGAACTTGTTCATGAAGGACATGAGCTTTGGGATGTTCGCCTGCGCCTTCTTGTCCCACACCGATGCGGTGTGGCAGCCCGACTGATAGGCGCCGTCGACGAGGGGCGAGATGACGGTCGCCGCCATCGCCTCGAGCTCCTGCGCGGTCATCAGACCGGTGGTGTCCTGCGAACCGACGATGTTCACCTTCACCCGCACGTCCGATCCCGCGTGCAGTACCTTGCCCGGCGTCACACCGACGGCGTTGCGGTTGAAGATCTTCTCGACCGCGGTCAGGCCCACGCCCTCGGCGGTGATTTCCTTGTTCGCGGCATAGACCGGGACCGGCTCGACCCCGAGGGTACGGGCGGCGAAGGTCTGGAGCTTCTTGCCGAAGACGATGGCATAGGAACTGCCGGCCTTCATGAACTCCATCTTCTGCGGCGTGAAGGCGGCGGCGATGTCGACCAGCTCGGTGCCATTCTCGTCGCAGAGCTTCTTGTTCTTCACGTCGATCTTCAGGACGGTGCCGGTTTCGACCGAGAACTTCTCCTCGAGGATCGGGTTGCCGTCATTGTTGATGATCGGATTGCCGTCGGCGCCGGTCTTCTTGACCCAGTTCTTCAGGTTGATGCCGATGCCGCCGGTCACGTCGACCGTGGTCCCGAAGATCGGCGAGATGCCGTTGGTGCCCCCGACGACCGGCGCATAGTTGACGAACGGGACATAGGGGCTGGATGGCTTGCCCGTCCACAGCGCGACGTTGTTCACGCCCGACATGCGCGACGAGCCCACGCCCATCGTGCCCTTCTCGGCGATCAGCATCACGCGCTTGCCGGGATGCTGCGCCTTGAGCGCGACGATCGCCTGCTGCGCTTCGGGCGACATCATGCACTGCCCGTGCAGTTCGCGGTCCGAGCGCGAATGCGCCTGGTTGCCGGGCGACAGAAGATCGGTCGAGATATCGCC
>JAZKDN010000010.1:0-16995 GCA_040387595.1 Pseudomonadota bacterium | reverse complement strand
CGATCCCGGAATTATTGGCGTTGGACCATCCGTGGATTCAGGAATATTTCAACGGCCCGCGTGGTCGGGCGGCGGCAGACGCCACCAAGCGCGCGGCAGCAGGGGAAACCGGGAAGTGAACTACTGATGGAAACCCGGTCGAACCATGTGCTGGTGGGCGGCGTCGTGCTGGCCCTGCTGGTCGGACTTCTCGTCTTCATCGTCTGGCTGGCAGGCTTCAGCGTCTCCAGCATCCAGCGCTATGACATCTTCTTCAAGACCTCGGTCGACGGGCTGGCGAAGGGATCGCCGGTCAACTTCTCGGGCGTGCCGGTCGGCAAGATCGAAGAGATCAAGCTGCTCCCCGAAAGCCCCGAGTTCGTCCGCGTGCGCATCGCGATCGACCAGGACTCGCCGATCCTTCAGGGCACGACCGCGACGATCGCGGGCATCGGCTTCACCGGCGTCAGCCAGGTCAACCTCGACGGCGCCGTCACCGGCGCCCCGCCGATCGTCGAAGCGGGCCCTTATGGGGTCCCTGTGATTCCGACCAAGCCGGGCGCGCTGGGCGAGTTGCTCAATTCGGCGCCGGAACTGCTCAACCGCATCTCGTCGCTGACCGAACGGCTGACCGAACTGCTCAACGACAAGAACCAGAAGTCGATCGCCGGCATCCTCGCCAGCACCGAGCGGCTGTCGAACGATCTCGCCAATCGCGGTCCGGAGATCGCCGCCGCGATCGTCCAGCTCAAGGCGACGATGCAACAGGCGGGGCTCGCCGCCGAGCGGGTCGGCCAGCTCGCCGAGACCACCAACGGCGTGATGGCCAGCGACGTGAAGCCGGCAATGGCCAACCTCAACAAGGCCACCTCCGCCGCGCAGCACACCCTCGAATCGCTCGACGCAGCCGTCACCGATGCGCGGCCCGGCATCAAGGCCTTCTCGACCCAGACCGTCCCGCAGATCAACCAGCTCGCTCGCAACCTCGCCGAGATGTCGGAAGCGCTCGGCGCGATTTCGGGCAAGCTCGATCGTGGCGGCGCGGGCGCCGTCCTCGGCGGCTCGAAGCTGCCCGACTACAAGCCAAGGAACTGACAGCATGTTGCGCCGCTCGCTCATCGCGCTCACCGCCGCCGGCCTGCTGACGGGCTGCATCAGCCTGGGCGAAGATCCGCCCGAACGGCTGATGTCGCTGACCTCGACCGCCAGGGTCCCGGCCGGAAACGCCAAGGTCACCCGCGACACCCAGGCGATCAGCGTCGCGCCGCCGGCGCTGCCGTCGGCGCTGCGCAACCAGCGGATCGCTGTGCAGACGGGCACCTCCTTCGCCTATCTGGCCAAGGCGGCGTGGGTCGACACCCCCGCGATGCTGTTCCGCTCGGTCCTCGCCGAGACGATCGAGGCGAAGACCGGCCGCTTCGTGCCCGACACCCGCAACGGCGCGATCACCCCCGACACCCGCCTTGGCGGTACGCTCGCGGCGTTCCAGCTGCTCGGCGGCCAGAACAAGGTGCTGGTGATCTACGACGCGACGATCGCGAAAAGCGGTTCGGACGAAATCCGCACCCGCCGGTTCGAAACGACCGTGCCGGTCGGCGGCGAGGACGCCCCTACGGTCGCCGCCGCGCTGAACGAAGCGGCGAACATGGTGGCCAGCGATGTCGCGGACTGGGTCGGCTCGAGCTAAGACCTTCCCGACACGTCGGTCTCGCCGGGGGTGGAGCTGATAGAAAGTACGCGGCCAGGTTTTCGCTAGAGCCTCTGGCGGCCCCGGCCTGCGCCGGGGCGACGGCTGTTCAGGCGTTGATATCGTCGGACAGGTCGCGCCAGTCTGGATTGGTTTCCGATATCAGGCTTAGCTTCCAGGCGCGGTTCCAGTTCTTGAGCGCTTTCTCCCGCAGGATCGCTTCTTCGATCGTTTCATGCGCTTCGATGAGAACGATGCGGCTCAGGCCCCACCGCCTGGCAAAAGCCGAACCACGTCCTTCGCGGTGCGCGGTGATCCGCTCGGCCAAATTGGCGGTCACACCGACATAGAGGACACCCAGCGGACGGTCCGTCAATATGTAGGTCCACCCGCCTTTCATGACCTCTCCACCCGCGTCGCCCCGGCGGAGGCCGGGGCCGCCACAGGCTCCTGCCGCAGCCGTCCCGCAACCCTTCAGCGGCCCCGGCCACCACCCGGAGCGACGGCAGGATTACACCAGGCTCTTCGACACCTGTTCGAACACGTCCTTCGACAGACCGGGCGTATCCACCATGCGCTGCAGCTCCGCCTTCATCAGCGCGGCGCGGCCTTCGTCGAAGCGGCGCCAGCGGCCGAGCGGGGGAACGAGCTTGGCGGCGGTCTGCGGGTTGAGGCCGTCGACCTTGAGCAGCATGTCGGCGAGGAAGCGATAGCCGCGTCCGCCGGCTTCGTGGAAGATCAGCTGGTTGCCCGACATCGCGCCGACCAGCGAGCGCAGCCGGTTCGGATTGGCGATCGTGAAATCGGGGTGGCGCGACAGTTCCTCGACCCGGTCGAGCGTGTCGGAGCGGACCGAGAAAGCCTGGGTCGAGAACCATTTGTCGAGCACCAGCCCGTTGTCGCGGAAGCGGTCGTAAAAGGCCGCGATCGCGACGTCGCGTTCAGGCGCCATGCTGTTCGCCAGCACCCCGAACGCACCCTGGCGGTCGGTCATGTTATCGGCGTCGGTGAACTGGCGCAGCGCGATGCCGGGGGCGTCGTCGGCCCCGCTCGCCATGATGAAGCCGAGCGAGATGGTGCGTAGCCGCCGGGCGCCCTTCGCCTGCGGCGACAGCTCGAAGCGGTTGGCCTTGCTGCGTTCATAAGCGCCGCGCCACTCGTCCTCGAGCGCGGTGCCGAGATCGCGGCGCAGCGCTTCGCGGGCGCGGTTGATCGCGACCGGATCGACCACCAGCATCTGGTCGCCGATGAAGGCTTCGGACGGCAGCAACATGGTCTCGCCGATGAAGGCGGCGTCGAGCCTCGGGTCGGTGAGCGTGTTGCGCACCGCCTCGATCACCGGGCCGTGATCGGCCTGACCGGTGGCGACCGCGCCGACGAGCGTGTCGACCATCAGCTGCTGCATCGCCTCGTAGCGGGCGAAGGGATCGTCGTCATGCGCCGACAGGAAGGCGAGGTCGGCGGCCGAACGATCCGAATCGATCGTGACCGGCGCCGAAAAGCCGCGGTTGATCGACAGCACCGGCCGTTCGGCAATGCCTTCGAACAGGATCTCGCAGCGCTCGTCGTCGAGCATCACGAGCCGTTCCTCCTCGAACTTGCGGCCCGACAGCTCGCCGAACAGCGCGATGCGCAACGGCAGCGGCATCGGCTTCTTCTCGGGCTGGCCGGGGGTCGGCGGAATCGTCTGTTCGAGCGTCAGCAGCGCGCGGCCGCCGGCGGGCTCATGGGTCAGTGCGGCGCGGACGCGCGGCGTTCCCGCCTGTGAATACCACAGGCGGAACTGCGACAAGTCGACCCCGCTGGCCTCCTCCATCGCCAGCACGAAATCTTCGCAGGTGGCGGCGGTGCCGTCATGGCGCGTGAAATAGAGGTCGCTGCCAGCGCGGAATTTCTGCGGTCCCAATATCGTGTGGAGCATGCGGATGATCTCCGCACCCTTGTTGTAGACGGTGGCGGTGTAGAAGTTCGACACCTCCATATAGCTTTCCGGGCGGATCGGATGGGCCAGCGGCCCGGCATCTTCTGGGAACTGCGCCGCGCGCAGCAGGCGGACATCCTCGATCCGCTTGACCGCGGCCGACCCCTGGTCGGCGGTGAAGCTCTGGTCGCGGAAGACGGTGAAGCCTTCTTTCAGCGAGAGCTGGAACCAGTCGCGGCAGGTGACCCGATTGCCCGACCAGTTGTGGAAATATTCATGCGCGACGACACCCGATACGCCGTCATAATCGATGTCGGTCGCGGTCTCGGGATCGGCCAGGATGTAGCGCGAGTTGAAGATGTTGAGGCTCTTGTTCTCCATCGCGCCGAAATTGAAGTCGGCCACCGCGACGATGTGGAACTCGCCAAGATCATATTCGAGGCCGTAGACCTTCTCGTCCCACGCCATCGACGCCTTGAGCGCGGCCATCGCATGTTCGGTCTTGGGCAGGTCCTTCTCGACCACCCAGATGGCGAGCTTCACCTCGCGGCCGCTCTTGGTGGTGAAGCTGTCGACATTGGCCGACAGGTTCGCCGCGACCAGCGCGAACAAATAGCTCGGCTTGGGGAAGGGATCGGTCCATTCGGCAAAGTGGCGCCCATGATCGAGATCGCCGCTATCGGTCCGGTCGCCGTTCGACAGCAGCACCGGGAAGCGCGCCTTGTCGGCATCGAGCCGCACCGTATAGCGACTCAGCACGTCGGGCCGGTCGATGAAGAAGGTCATCCGGCGAAAGCCCTCGGGCTCGCACTGGGTGCACAGATTGCCGCCCGAGGCATAGAGCCCCATCAGCTGCGAATTGGCTTCGGGCGAAACCTCGACCTGGGTTTCGATCCTGTGGGCATTGCCCGGCAGGTCGATCAGCAGGTCCGATCCGTCCATCCGCCAGCTATCGGCCTGCGATTCGCCGTCGATCAGCACGCTCAGCGGCACCAGCCCGTCGCCGTGCAGGCGCAGCGGCCGGCCATGGTCGCCGTTGCGCGTCACGTCGAGCCGGGCGGTGATCCGCGTCTTCGCCGGATCGAGCACGAAAGCCAGATGGACGTCGGGCATCAGCCAGTCGGGCTTGCGATACTCCTCCCGGCGGGTGACGGGCGGATTGGCGGTGGCGGATTGAGCGTCGAGCATACGCCGATCTAGTCCTCTCGCTGGTCACAAACAATGCTGGCGGGGCTGGCGAAGCCGGCTAAACCGGATTCATGGCACGGCTTCTTATTTTCGGTCCCGGTTACACAGCATCGCAGATCGGGATCGCTGCGCAAGGCCGCGAATTCACCGTCGAAGCGATCGGCCGTGCAGCGTTCGCGGACGATGGGCAGGTCGCCGCCGCAATCGGCCGGGCGACGCATATCCTGTCCTCGGTCCCGCCCGATGGCGACTGCGATCCGGTGCTGGTGCGGCATGGGCCGGCGATCGCGGCGTCGGGTGTGCGCTGGATCGGCTATCTGTCATCATCGGGGGTGTATGGCGACACCGGCGGTGCATGGGTCGACGAGACGGCCCCCGTCGGCACCGGTCGCCGGACCGCCCGCGCCGCCGCCGATCTGGCGTGGCAGGCGCTGCATCCGCAGGTCCGGGTTTTCCGCCTGCCCGGCATCTACGGCCCCGGGCGTTCGCCGCTCGATCGGGTGCGCGGCGGCCATGCGCACCGCGTCGACCTGCCGGGCCAGGTGTTCAGCCGGGTCCATGTCGACGACATCGTCGGCGGCGTGCTGGCCAGCTTCGATCGCGGCCCGCCAGGCGCCTTCAACCTCGCCGACGACCGGCCCGTCAGCCAGAATGCGGTGATCGAGGCGGCCTGCGACCTGCTCGGCATCGCGCCGCCGCCGCTGCTGCCGCTTGAGGATGCCGGTCTTTCGCCGGCCGCGCGCGCCTTCTACGCCGAGAACCGCCGGGTCGCGAACGGCAAGGCGAAACGCTTGCTCGGCTGGACGCCGCGCTATCCCGATTATCGTGCCGGACTGCGCGCGTTGGTGGATAGCAAGTAAAGAGAGCGTCGCCCCGGCGGAGGCCGGGGCCGCTACCGGCTATTGCGGCAAGCTCATCGCAAACACTCTGGCGGCCCCGGCCTGCGCCGGGGCGACGCTTGCGGAAATGTCAGCCCAGCGCGGCGATCTCGATCGCCGTCACCGCGACGAGCGGCGCCGTCGCCACCGCCCAGCGCCACAGCGGCAGCACCGGCCGTTCGGCGAGCAGGATGCTCAACCCGACCATCCCGGCCAGCATCGTCCACAGATTGTAGCGCAGGTCGGGCGCGACGCTGACCACCGCATAGGCCCCGCCATAGAGCAGCGCCGAGGCGGCGAGCGCGATCACCAGACGCCGTTGCCGCAGTCCTGAGGCCACGACCAGCAGACCGACCGCGACCGCGAGCCAGCTTGCCGGGCGGCCGAACGGCGATGCCGCCATCGCCCGCGCGGCGTTGACGACGAATCGCGTCCCGGCGTTTGGCAGGAACTCCAGCCCCAGATCATTGGGCGCGCTCATCATATAAACCGAATCGTCGGGGACGGCGGGCACCGCCAGCCGCCAGTTCCAGTCGAGATGGGCGATGCGGTGGCGAAGATAGGCACCCGGCGCGGGGATGATCGCGTTGAGCCAGATGCCGACCGGGCTCTCGCCCGTCCGCGCGACATAGGCTTCGAGCGCATTTTCGGTCGCGGCGCAGACATGCTCGTCCCGCGCGCCATAGAGGCGCGGATCGTAGCAGTGCCGGGTGAGCGCGCGGACATCGACGGGGTCGAGCCCGGGATAGCCGCTCGGCCCGCCCTGGGCGACGATGCCGGCCAGGTCGAAATTGACCAGCGACAGGACCGGCCGCGAATGGTGGGGCCGCAGCATCGCCTCGTTGAGGGTCCAGCTGGCCATGACCAGCAGCAGAAGCGCGCCCGTAGCGGTCGCTACACCCATCGTCGGACGTCGCAGCCAGCCCGGCGGGGCCGCCAGCATCAACAGCGGCAGCGCCGCGAACAGTGCGTTGATGCGGATCGACCCGGCCAGCAGGATCAGCGGCAGCGCGAGCCATGCCGTCCAGCGTCCCGCGCCGTCCTCGCGCCACGCGAGCAGTGCTGCCGCCATCAGCAGCAGGCAGGCCATCAACGGATCCTTCAGGATGGCGCCGACCTGCCCGAAGGGGATCGGCGTCAGCGCGAACAGGATCGGCAGCGCGGCGGCACCCCAGCCATGGCGTCGCTGCAACAGCACCGAAATCAGTCCGGTCGCGCCCCAGTAGAGCGCGACGTCGAGGAGGAGGAAGGCGGCCCCGCCCGGCGCGACATGGAGCAGTTGCCGCCAAATCCAGGCGGTGACGGGGGGATGCCAGTCGTCATAATGCCCGCTGATCGCCTGGCCGTACTGCACGACGCTGTCGGGGGTGATCACCCCCCAGCGGAAGGCGACGAGCTGCATAAAGGCGAGGACGAAGCACAGCGCCGCGATGAAAAGACCCGGGCGGCGCTCGATCATGGCCGGCTCGCCGCGCGCCGGGCGACAGACCAGTCCTCGGTCATTGCCCTATTGCCGGGCGCCCTCATTGAACTCCGGCATACTCTGCCCGATCGGCACCTCGCCGGCGAACAGCGCGTCGAGCCGGCGGCGCAGCGAACCTTCGAACTCGCTGCGGTCGATCGCCTTCGGGCAGGACAGCATCAGATCGCCGCAGATCGCATTCTTGATCCGATCGACCGCAGCGTCCTGGATCACGCCGACCCGGTGCAGCTCGATCATCAATTGTACCATGCCGGCCGCAGTCGCCTGCGCCCGCAGGCCGAGCAGGTCGATCGTCTCCCGGAGCTTTTTCGTGTCGGACGTATCCATCACCAGAATCCTCCCTTGCCGAGTCACATGTGAAGGTAATGTTTCTATCGGCCGGCGGCTACCCGTTCCGATGGAATCTCCGCATGGTCGATCGCGATTACTGCGTGCCCGCAGGCGCAAGGCGGATCCCGATTCCTGCGCCTTCAGCCGCGGGGCGGACAATCATGTCGAGCGGCAGACCGTCAAACGGTCCTGCACGCAACACGCGCTGGAGCATGGTGCGGACCTCCTGCACATCGAGGCGCGTTCGAATATCCAGATACCAGGATCGCTCCGCCTGTTGCGGCCAGACCGCGAGCGCGAGCCACGCTTCGTCGACATGCGGATCCGCCGAGAGTATCGCCCGGAGGTCGCGGACCAACGCCTCCGGCCGGTCGGACGGGATCTCCAGTCGTAGCGTCGTCTCCTGGCCAATCACGCGCGGCTCGGGCTTTCCGAGCAACGCGCCGAGGTCGCGGGGTTGCCAGTGAACGCCGTAAGCGAGGCCAGGATTGAGGATGGCGCCGGTCTTGCTGACGATGTCGAGCAGGTTTTCCGCCGGAGCCGCGACATAGCCGACCGCTCCGAATGCTTCGCTGACCCGGCCTATCGACGTGAAGAGAGCCGCCACCATCGCCCCGTCCGGCGTGGCCGTGGTCAGCAGGTCCAGCCTGCTCCCCTTTTCCAGTACACCCGAGAAGTGCTTGTCGGGCATCTCTGGCGTTGCTGCGTACAGGTTGGATTCAAGGAGCAGGCTGTTGAATCGCCCCCGCAATGCCGGATCGCGTGAGGCAGCGATCAACAATTCCTCCAGCGGATTGACCGGCTCGAATGGTGGAGCTGCGCTGAGGGCATTGGTCTGTTTATCCGCCGGCCCTGAGGGCATAGGTGGAGGTGCGGACGACGTCAGCGTCGGCGCGGACGAAAACAGACGGAGCAGCCAGTTCAACATGCTCGAAGCATGACGCCGCTCGGCCCCGCCGACAACACCCGATCAGCGCTCGGCTACCCGTCCCGAACGTTCGAGCTTGCCCCAGCCCACCTTCGGTCCGCGCACTGCCTGCGCCAGCGCCTTGAGCACGACATAATACATGATCTGGCGATAGCCGATCCGCTGCGGCACCAGCAGCCAGAGCAGCCGCCATCTCTCCTTCCGTTCGAGCGCGAAGGCGATGACGCCGGCGAGCAGATCGATCGCGGTGAAGATCAGCCAATAGGCGAGCATATGGTCGATATCGGTGCTGCTTTGCGCCCAGCCATGCGCCTGCACCTCGAACCCGGTCGCGATCAGGCTGAGGATCAGCGCGAGATCGATTACCGGGGAGATCGCGGCGAGCAGGATCTGGAACAATACCGCCTGCGGCAGGCCGACCCGCGCCAGCCCGCGCGGGTGGCCCTGAGCCATCACCCGGCGATGCTTCCACAGGCATTGCAGCGTGCCATAGGCCCAGCGGAAGCGCTGCTTGGCGAGCGCGCGAACGCTTTCCGGCGCCTCGGTCCAGGCGACGGCATATTGGTCGTAATGGACCTTCCAGCCGGCGCGCTGGATCGCGATCGTGAGATCCTGGTCCTCGGCCAGCGTGTCGGGGGGATAGCCGCCGACCTGCCGGATCGCGGAAAGCCGCCACGCACCGACCGCGCCCGGCACCACGGTGATCGCGTCGAGCCGGGCCAGCGCGCGCCGCTCCAGATTCTGCGCGGTGATATATTCGAGCGCCTGCCAGCGGGTGACGAGGTTGACCCGGTTGCCGACCTTGGCATTGCCTGCAACCGCGCCGAGCGCCGCATCCTCGAACCAGCGCGCCAGCCGGGAGATCGTGGTCGGCTCGAACTGGGTATCGGCGTCGAGCGCGATGACGATGTCGCCCCGCACCAGCTCGAGCCCCTGGTTCAGCGCGCGCGCCTTGCCGCCATTTTCCAGGCTGAGCAGCCGCACCCGCGGATCATCGCCGAACGCCGCCTCGACGACGGCGCCGGTCCGGTCCTTCGACCCATCGTCGATCACGATTACTTCGATCCGCACGTCGCGGCTGTCGAGCACCCGGCGGATCGATCGTTCGATCACCCGCTCCTCGTTGAAGGCCGGGATCAGCACGGTGACGAAGCGCTCGGGATCGATCGCGGGGAAGACGGTGCGCGCTTCGCGCCGCGCCTGGACGAGGGCGAGGCCCGACAGCAGGATCGCGCGGGCGATGCCCAGGCTGATCGCGACGAGGAACAGCCATTTGATCGCGATGGTGGTCCAGCCGATCGCACTGAACAGCGCCAGATCGGTCTCCGCCGCCAGCCGGTCGCCTTTAGAGATCGGCGGGTTGACGGTGGCGGGGGACAGGCCGGCCAGCACCGATACCGGCACGATCCGATAGCCCCGTGCGCGCAGCTCGCGGATGATGATCGGCAGCGCCGCGACGGTCTGTGAGCGGTCGCCGCCCGAATCGTGGAGCAGGACGATGTTGGCGGAAAAATCGGGGCTGCCGTTCTCGACGCCGTCGATCGTCCGCTGGACGATGGCCGACACGCCGGGACGCTTCCAGTCGTCGGGATCGACGTGCAGGCCGACCGAAAGATAGCCGCGCCGCTGCGCCTCCTCGACGGGCACGATCTCGTCGGCGGTGGTCGGTTCGGCATCGCCGAAATAGGGCGCGCGAAACAGCCGCAACGATCGCCCGGTATAGGCCTGGAACAGCCGCTGGTTGGCGTTGAGTTCGAGCGCGGTCTGCGCCGCGGTCGCCTCCGCCAGATTGGGGTGGGTGTAGGTGTGGCTGCCGACCTCATGCCCCTCGGCGATCAGCCGCTCGAGCAGCGGCCGCTGGGTCAGCGCATTCTCGCCGACGATGAAGAAGGTCGCCGGGACCTTCGCCGCCTTGAGGATGTCGAGGATTTTCGGGGTCCACACCGGATCGGGGCCGTCATCGAAGGTCAGCGAGACGAGCTTCGGGCGATAGCCGGTGCGCTGGATCTGATAGGGGCTGGGGAGCCGGTCGAAGCGGACGGCGGTGATCAGCCCGGCCTTGTCGGTGGTGACGGTGCGATGGCCGGGGACCGGCACCGCGCCGATCCGCAGGATTTCGCCCGATCCCTCGATATCGACAGTGTTGCCCGCCGGGATCGCCTCGATCGTGCGGGCCGGGGGCAGGCGCCGGCCCGCCCCGGAGCGACGCCCGAACATCGTCCAGATCGACGGATCCTCGGTGCCGAGCCGCCACAGCGCGACCTGGTTGAGGCCGAGCGACCGCAGCGTCGCGAGCTGATCGTGCATCGTCGCCGCATCGAGCAGCCAGATGTCATGGCGCACCCCGCCTTCGAGATAGGCGAAGCTGCTGTTGCCGCTCGCCGGGTCGAAGCGCGGCACGACCCCGCTTTCCTTCGCAGCGAGCCAGACGTCCTCGACCGAGTGGGCGATGGTGTCGCCGCCCGTTTCCCAGTCATAGGCATAGGCGCCGAGCGCAACGACGACCCGGTCCTGCGGCAGGCCGCGCACCGCGCGCGCCACCGAATCGGCGAACCACGGCCGCGACGCGATCGGCCCTGGATCGCCGGGCTCGGAATGCTCGTCATAGGCCATCAGGAACAGCTTGTCGGCGACCCGCGCATAGGCCTTCAGGTCCCACGCGTCGTCGGCGACCGGCACCGCGATCGCGATCTGCATGCCCGGCAGGCGGCGGCGCGCCTCCGCCAGGAAGGCGCGATAGGCGGGGTGGGCGCCGGCGGGCAGGTCCTCGAAATCGAAGAAGACCCCGCTCGCCTGATTCTCCGCGAGCAGCGCCGCGACCCGGTCGAGCGTCCGCGCCCTGGCCTTGGGATCGCGCAGCAGCGCCGCGATGCCGCGCCCGTCCCAGCCGCCGTCGAGCGCATTCTGGATCATCGGCATCAGCTTGGGCCGGTGGCGCGCCTGGCTGATGATCGCCTTGCCACGCGGATCGGGGAAGCTCGTTACTGTGTGGTCGGGCCCGGTGATCGAGATCCAGCCCGGGATCAGCCAGTCGATCTCGTCGACATGACGTGCCAGCGATGCGGCCGATGCATCGTCCCATGGCGCGTGAAAGGCATAGGCGGTGGGCAGCATATGTCCCGGCCGGCCGTTCGCCAGCAGATGGCGGAAATCGCGCCACATATGGCCGATCTTGCGGGCGCTGGTACCGGCCAGCGACCGGTCGCCCGCCTTGACCGGGCCGATCGCCGGCCGCTCGACCGCGAAGGGCAGGGGCGGTTGCGGCGTGACCCGGACGATCGACCCGAAGAAGGCCGCCGCCGACAGCAGCAACAGCAGGACGAACGCCGCGACCGCCAGCGCGAAGCGGCGGCGGCGGCGCCCGGAGGCATCGAAGAAGATCGGCCGGCTATCCATGCGGCACCCGCTATATCCGATTATCGACGCTGCTTTCGGAACGCACCCGCAGCGCGGACGGTTGAAGGCCCGTCGACCGGCTCTGGCAAGAGGATGCTTTCACTATGCTGACTACGGCGCTTCAATGGTACGGCGCGGCGGCGGGCGCGATCGCCGCGCTGATCGTCTCGCTCGACCTTGGTCGGCGCTGGACGGGCTTCGGCTTCGTGATCTTCGTGACCTCCTCGATCGCCCTGATCGGCTGGGGCTTCCTCAATCCCGACGCCGCCGGGATCGGCACGCAGAACATCATCCTGTTCGTGATCAACCTGGTCGGCGTGTACCGCTACCTGATCCGCAAGAAGGCGCCGTAACGGTCAAAGAAGAGCCCGCCCGGATCGCTCCGGACGGGCCAGTCATGGTCGTATCGTATCAGGTCAGATCATGTCGCGGCGTGCGCCAGTGCCGCGAGCAGCAGCAGCGCGACGATGTTGGTGATCTTGATCATCGGGTTCACGGCGGGGCCGGCGGTGTCCTTGTAGGGATCGCCGACGGTGTCACCGGTCACGGCCGCCTTGTGCGCGTCCGATCCCTTGCCGCCATGATTGCCGTCCTCGATATATTTCTTGGCATTGTCCCATGCACCGCCGCCCGAGGTCATCGAGATGGCGACGAACAGGCCCGAGACGATCACGCCGAGCAGCAGCGCGCCGAGCGCCGCGAAGCCCTGCGCCTGTCCCGCAACCGCGGTGATCGCGAAATAGACCACGATTGGCGCGAGCACCGGCAGCAGCGACGGGATGATCATCTCCTTGATCGCCGCCTTGGTGACCAGATCCACGGTCCGCGCATAATTGGGACGGCTTGTGCCGGCCATGATGCCGGGATTTTCGCGGAACTGCGCCCGGACGTCCTCGACCACCTGGCCGGCGGCGCGGCCCACGGCGGTCATGCCGAAGGCGCCGAAGATGTACGGCAGCAGCGCGCCGAGCAGCAGCCCGACGATCACATAGGGGTTGGACAGGCCGAAATCGACCGCGAGGTCGGGGAAGTACAGCCGCAGGTCGGCGGTGTACGCGCCGAACAGCACCAGTGCCGCCAGCGCGGCCGAACCGATCGCATAGCCCTTGGTCACCGCCTTGGTGGTGTTGCCGACGGCGTCGAGCGCGTCGGTCCTGACGCGCACGCTGTCGTCAAGGCCCGCCATTTCGGCGATCCCGCCGGCATTGTCGGTGACCGGGCCGTAGGCGTCGAGCGCCACGACCATGCCGCCGAGCGCCAGCATCGCGGTCGCGCCGAAGGCGAGGCCGAGGATCCCTGCGAGCTGATAGGCCGCGACCACCGCGACGACGATCGCGATCGTCGGCAGGGCGGTCGATTCGAGGCTGATCGCCAGGCCCTGGATGACGTTGGTGCCATGGCCGGTTTCGGACGACTTCGCGATCGACCGGACCGGGCGATAATTGGTGCCGGTATAATATTCGGTGATCCACACCAGCGCGCCGGTGAGGGCGAGGCCGATGACCATACACCAGAAGATGTCCATGCCGGTGAAGGTCGCGCCCGCAACCAGCGTGTTCATGTCGCCCAGCGTATATTGGGTGACGAGGTAGATGGCCGGCACGGCAAGAATCGCCGAGGTCCAGAAGCCCTTGTAAAGCGCACCCATGATTGACTGGCTAGAGCCGAGGCGAACCATATAGGTGCCGATGATCGAGGTGATGATGCACACCCCGCCGACGATCAGCGGCAGCGACATCAGCCGCAGCACTTCCTCGGCGGTGCCGGTGGCGAAATGCGCGATCGAGATCATCGTCACGCCGAGCGTCACGACATAGGTCTCGAACAGATCGGCCGCCATGCCGGCGCAGTCGCCGACATTGTCGCCGACATTGTCCGCGATCGTGGCGGGGTTGCGGGGGTCGTCCTCGGGAATGCCCGCCTCGACCTTGCCGACCAGATCGGCGCCGACGTCGGCGGCCTTGGTGAAGATACCGCCACCGAGACGCGCGAAGATCGAGATCAGCGAGGCGCCGAAGGCGAGCGCGACGAGCGCTTCGATGACGACGCCGTCATTGGCGGCGTAACCGCGCATGCCGACCAGATAATAGAAGAAGAGCGAGATCGAGAGCAGGCCGAGCCCGACGACGAGCAGCCCGGTGATCGCGCCGGCGCGGAAGGCCATGGTGAGCCCGCTCTGCAGGCTGTGGCGCGCGGCTTCCGCCGTCCGCACATTGGCCTTTACCGAGACGTTCATGCCGACGAAGCCGGTCACGCCCGAAAGCACCGCGCCGATGATGAAGCCGATCGCCGAGGTCACCCCAAGAAAATAGGTGATCAGCGCGGCCATCACGACACCGACGATGGCAATCGTCCGATACTGCCGGCCAAGATAGGCGCGCGCGCCTTCCTGAATCGCGGCCGCAATATCCTGCATCCTTTCATTGCCGGGCGCCGCCGCCAGCACCTGACGGCTGGTAAAAAGCCCGTATAATATGGCGAGTAGGCCGCAGCCGATCGCGACTTCTATGATGAGCATCCTGACTCCCTTCGCTCTTAAAGCGCGGGGATCGAGCTTTTCCGCCCTTTTTTGTCCCCCGACACGTGGCGTCCTTGTATGTCTTTGTTGCTCGCCCGCCGCAAGAGGCCGAATTTCAGCACAGTCGAGACAGGAAATCGGGCAAGAATACTTCCCGACTAAAGGACGCGACTTGGCGCTCTATCGGCCGTGTTCGTAGCCGAGCGCAGCGGGCAGCGGCACGGTGCCGTCATGGTCGTGGAGATGGAGGCCGGATCCGATGTCGAACCGCCCGATCTCGACGGCATGGGCCGCCGCCGTCGCGCGCCGTTCGGGCGGAACCGCGGCGATCAGCTGATAGTCGTCGCCCGCCGTCGCCGCGGCCAGCCGCGCCGCCCGGTCCGCGCCGAAGCCGCGCGCGGCCTCCGACAACGGGACTGCGTCGAGATCGATCGTCACCCGCAGGCCCGACGCATCGGCGATCCGGCCCGCATCGATCAGCAGCCCGTCCGAGACATCGGCCATGGCGTGCGCGAGCGGCGCCAGCGCGCGGCCCTCGGCCAGGCGAGGCATCGGAAGACGGTACGCCTTGAGCAAGGCGCGCGGTCCCTCGACCTCCCCGAGCGCGATGCGCAGGCCGAGGCCGGCATCGCCGACCGGACCGGTCAGGAAGAGGAGGTCGCCCGCCCTCGCCCCGCGCCGGTCGGGCGCGCCGCCGGCCGCCACCTGGCCGATTGCGGTCAGCCCCAGCACCCGCGCATTGCCCGGCGGCTGCGCGACGGTGTCGCCGCCGAGCAGCGGCACTCCGAAATGATCGAGCGCGCGGTCCAGGCCCGCGACGAAGGCCTCGTCCCAGTCGGGCCGGCCGGTCAGTCCGAAGCCCATCAGCACGCCGAGCGGATCGGCGCCCTTGGCGGCGAGATCGGACAGGTTGACCGCGAGCAACTTCCACGCGACGTCGCCCGCCGGATCGCCGGGCAGATAGTGGATTCCCTCGACCAGCATGTCATGGGTGAACACGAGGTCGCGACCGACCGGCGCGGGCAGCACCGCCGCATCGTCGGCAAGGCCCCGCGCGCCCGGATGCACGGCCAGCGCCCGCAGGCGTTCGATCAGGCGCTTTTCGTCGCTCATGGGGTCCGACCTACCATTGGCATCACATTCTTCCCAGCGTCGCCCCGGCGGAGGCCGGGGCCGCTATCGGCTCTTGCGGCACGGTTGCGCCAAACCCGTGGCGGCTCCGGCCTCCGCCGGAGCGACGCGCTGGATCAGGCCAGAAGCCCGGCCACCGCATCCCAGGTCAGCTTGACCCCGACCAGCGCGGTCAGCACGTAGACGATCGTGTAGAAGCGTTCGGCGTCGATCGAGCGGACCAGCCGCACCCCCGCGAAGGTCGACAGGATCGCGACCGGCAGCAAGGCGGCCGAGGCGAGCAGGTTGACCGGGGTGAACTGGCCCAGGGCGACATAGGCCGGCACCTTGATCCAGTTGATCAGCGCGAAGAAGATCGCGGTGGTGCCGACCAGCACGTCGCGCGGCAGCTTCTGCGGAAAGACCCAGAGCTGATAGGGCGGGGCGCCGGCATGGGCGATCTGGCTGGTGAGGCCCGAGGCGGTGCCGCACAGCACCCCGACCCAGTCGGGCAGGACCTGGCTGGGGGCGATCTTTCCGCCGCGCTCGATCCACAGCCGCTGCACCCCGAACAGGATCGAGATCAGCCCGAGCGCGAGCAATATCCAGGTCTCGGGCAGGCTGGCGGCGAAGAGGTAGCCGAGCAGGATGCCGAGCGCCGCGCCGGGCACCATCACCAGCATGATGTGCCGGTCCCAGGTGCGCCGAAACGCCCAGACGCCGACCGCGTCCTGGACGATCAGCAGCGGCAGCACGATCGCGGCCGCCTGCACCGGCGGCACGACCAGCGCGATCATCGGCATCGCCAATGTCCCGAATCCGATGAAGCCGCCCTTGCCGAGGCCCATCAGGACGACTGCCGGTATTCCCAGCAGCCAGAACAAGGGATCGTGGATGATCGTGGTGTCGATCGCCACCCGCGCCGGGCCTTAGCCGCGGACGGCTTTTGCGATGCCGTCGAGCACGCCGTTGACGAAGCCCTTTTCCTTCTTGTCGTAGAAGGCATCGGCGACATCGACATATTCGCTGATCACCGTCGCGGTGGGAACGTCGGGGCGGGCGATCAGTTCGTAGGCGCCGACGCGCAGGATCTGTCGCATCGGTTTATCAAGCCGTTCGAGAGTCCAGCCGCTGGCCAGCCGCTCGGTGATCGCGGCGTCGATCTCGGCCCGGCGCGCATCGACGCCCTTCACCAGATCATCGAAGAATTGGACCTCGGCCGCCGCATATTCGACGTCCTCGATCGTCGCGCCCAGCCGGTGCTGGTGGAATTCGTCGAGCAGCAGGTGGAGCGCCGTGCCCTCCATTTCCTGCTGATAGAGCGCCTGGGCGGCGGCGAGCCGCGCCGTGCTGCGCGCGCGCGAACGCTCATTGATCTTGGCATTGATCTTGGTCATGTCATCCATCCAGTCTGGCGGCGACCGATGCCGCATGTGCGGGCAGCCCTTCCGCATTCGCCAGCGCGACCGCCGCCGGCCCGATCGCGGCGATCGCCGCGGCATCGAGCGCGATGAAGCTGGTCCGCTTCATGAAATCGAGCACCGACAGGCCCGAGGCGAAACGCGCCCGGCGCCCGG
>JAZKDN010000009.1:0-20885 GCA_040387595.1 Pseudomonadota bacterium | reverse complement strand
CCGTTGAAATATTCCTGAATCCACGGATGGTCCAACGCCAATAATTCCGGGATCGTTCCAACCGCGATCACGTGCTTGTCGGCTATCACCGCCACACGGTCGCAGATCGCATAGAGTGTATCGAGATCATGGGTGATCAGAAAGACCGTCAGACCCAGGGTCCGCTGCAGCGACTTGATCAGCTCGTCGAAGGCCGCCGCGCCGATCGGATCGAGGCCGGCGGTCGGCTCGTCGAGGAACAGCAGTTGCGGATCGAGCGAGAGCGCTCGGGCGAGGCCGGCGCGCTTGCGCATGCCGCCCGACAGCTCCGACGGATATTTGGGTCCGGCCTCGGGCGACAGGCCCGACATCGCGACCTTGTAGGCGGCGATCTCGTCGAGCAACTGGCCGTCGACCTCGGGATAATATTCGCGGATAGGCACCTGGACATTCTCGGCCACAGTCAGGGTCGAGAACAGCGCGCCGCCCTGGAACAGCACGCCCCAGCGCTTGCGGATCTCCTTCGCCTCATATTCCTCGCGGCCGAGCATCGATTCGCCGAACACCTCGATCTCGCCCGCCTGCGGCGGCTGCAGGCCGATGATCGACCGCATCAGCACCGATTTGCCGGTGCCCGATCCGCCGACGACGCCGATGATCTCCCCACGCTTCACGTCGAGGTTGAGACCCTCGTGGACGACCTGCTCGCCAAAGGCGTTGCGCAGGCCGGCGACGCGGATGATCGTATCGTGATCGGCGGTGTTGAGGCGGGCCATCAGCGGCTTCCCACCAAGCCGTCATTCCCGCGAAAGCGGGAATCCACGGTCAGGATGGGCAGGAGGCTCTTGGGAATCGCCGTCCATGGATTCCCGCTTTCGCGGGAATGACGCGGAAGGTAATTGGGTCGCGTCCTCATCACAGCCAACCAATCGACGAGAAAAACACCGCGAACACGGCGTCGAGAACGATGACCAGGAAGATCGCCTGGACGACCGAGGCGGTGGTGCGCAAGCCGACCTGCTCGGCATTCCCTTCGACCTGCATGCCTTGGTAGCAGCCGCACATCGCGATCAGCAGGCCGAACACCGGCGCCTTGATCAGGCCGACCCACAGATCGGTCATCGGCACGACCTCGCGAATGCGCTGGATATAGGTGATCGGCGGAATATCGAGATCGACCCAGCAGAAGATACCGCCGCCGATGATCGCGACCACCGCCGCGTAGAAGCCCAGCAACGGCATCAATATGACCGTCGCCAGCACGCGCGGCAGGATCAGCGCCTCCATCGGCGAGACGCCGATCGTGCGCATCGCGTCGATTTCCTCGGCCAGCTTCATCGATCCGAGCTGCGCGGCGAAGGCGCTGCCCGATCGGCCGGCAACCATGATCGCGGTCATCAGCACGCCCAGTTCGCGCAGGGTGATCCGGCCGATCAGGTTGACCGCGAACACCTCGGCGCCGAACTGGCGCAGCTGGACCGCGCCCTGCTGGGCGATGACGATGCCGATCAGGAAGCTCATCAGCCCGACGATCGCCAGTGCCTTGACGCCGACCACTTCGAACTGCCGCGCCATCGCATTGTAGCGGAAGCGGCGCGGATGGGTGATCAGGCCCC
This sequence comes from Pseudomonadota bacterium, assembly GCA_040387595.1. Taxonomy (GTDB): domain Bacteria; phylum Pseudomonadota; class Alphaproteobacteria; order Sphingomonadales; family Sphingomonadaceae; genus Rhizorhabdus. The sequence goes on along the minus strand of JAZKDN010000009.1, from coordinate 19,290 downwards.
AGGTCGCGATCAGGGTCGCCCCGAAGAATCCGACCAGCCCCGCCAGTGAATGCGCTGCGGCCGATGTCGCATCGCCGATCTCGCGCAGAACGCGGATGAAAGGCGGGCTCGAATCGGGGCGGATCTTGACCGGCTTGTCGGCCGCCGCGATCTGTTCGAGCAGCGTGCAGACGTCCTCGTCGGCGCCGATCACCTGAACATCATGGTCGCGGGCGATGCGGTGGACCAGCCAGGCGCCGACCGTATCGATCCGATCGACCTCGCTCAGGTCGATCGTCTTGGGCACGCCCTCGATCGCCGATAGCCGACGCGACAGGTCGCCGATCCGGGCAAGAGTCAGCTCACCGTTGAAGCGGAGCACCTGCTGGTCGAACTGAAAATCGGCCGAAGCGTTCATACTGTCCAGACGTGATCGAAAAACGCGGGTTCGGCAAGCATCCGAAATGAATGTGTGCGGTCGGCGATTGTTCCGTCGCCGGTTGTCCCTGCGCGTGATTCTTCCTTATAGGACGCCCCGATGACCGAACTCGCCATTTACGACATGGACCGCACGATCACGCGGACCGGGACCTTCACCCCTTTCATGATCCACGCCGCGCTGCGTCTTTCGCCGTGGCGGCTGATCTTCGTGCCATTCGCGGCGATCGTGATGCTCGCTTATGTGTGCAAGCTGATCGAACGCAAGCGGGTGAAGGAGCTCAACCAGGCTATGCTGATCGGCCGGCGCATTTCCGGCGCCAGGCTCAAGCCCATCGCCGAGAGCTTTGCCGAGGCGGTGATGCGCCACAATGTCCACGCCGGCGCGCTGCAGAGCCTTGCCGACAATCGCGCCGCCGGCCGCCGGCTGGTCCTCGCCACAGCCTCCTCGCGCATCTGGGTCGAGCCGATCGCCGCGAAACTGGGCATGGACGACATCATCGCGACGTCGGCGATCAGGGGCATAGACGACTATGTCAGCCACAAGGTCGACGGCGAGAATTGCTATGGCCCCGCCAAGCTGCGGATGATCGAGGCATGGATGGGTCTCGAGGGGCTCGACCGCGCCGAGTGCCATATCCGCTTCTATTCCGATCATATCTCCGACGTGCCGGTGCTCGAATGGGCCGACGAGGCGATCGCGGCGAATCCGCACGGCGGTCTGCGCGCGGAAGCGAAGAAGCGCGGCTGGACGATCGTCGACTGGGGTTGAGGAGCCTTAGGCCCTCGCCGGAGCGACCGCTTTTACCCGAACAGCTCGCCCAGAAAATTTCGCAGCGCCTGCCAGCTGCGGCGGTCGGCAACGGGATCGTACATGCCTTCGCGCGCGGGATTGGTGAAGGCGTGGACGGCGTGGCCGTAAGCGTGGACCTGCCAGTCGACACCGGCCTCGCTCATCTCCGCCGCCAGCCCCAGCACAGTTTCGGGCGGATCGAGCGGATCGTCCCAGCCGTGGAGGACGAGGACCTTCGCGGTGATGGCCGCGTTCGGAAAGGGCGGCGCATCATAGAGGCCGTGGAAGCTCGCGACCCCGGCGACGTCCGCGCCGGCGCGGGCGAGGTCGAGCACGCATTTGCCGCCGAAGCAGAAGCCGATCGCCGCGATCCGGGTCGGGTCGGCGGGCGCCCCCATCGCCCGCACGACGTCCAGCGTGGCCAGCAGCCGATCCCGGAGCAGGCCGCGGTCGGCGTTGAGCGCGTCCATCGCCGCCCGCGCGCCCTCCGCGTCGGTCGGCCAGTTGGCGAGGCCGTAGACGTCGATCGCGACGCCGACATAGCCGAGCTCGGCCAGGCTGCGCGCCTTCTTCTCCTCGAATTCGGTGCGCCCCATGAAGGTGCCGGCGACCAGGACGATCGGGCGCGGCGCATCGCGGCTTTCGTCCCATGCGGCGAAGGCCTCGAACGAAACGCCACCATGGTCGTGGCGGATGGGCCTTGTGGCGATCGACATGGGACAGTCTCCAACGCGTTTTTTCGAGGTTTCGGCTTCCCTACCCCCCATTGCAAGCGTGACAGAGCGAAGACCGCCGACTAAGAGGCGCCTTCCGTCGTTTTGGACCATCGCCGCGATGTCCGACCGGCAGCTGTCGTCTGCCGGCCAAATCGCTCTGAGAGGGGAATTGATGCCGACGCTCGTCCTGATCCGCCATGGCCAGTCCGCCTGGAATCTGGAAAACCGCTTCACCGGCTGGTGGGATGTCAACCTGACCGACCAGGGCATCGCCGAGGCGAAGGCCGCAGGCGAGCTGATGGCCGCCAAGGGCCTCGACTTCGACCAATGCTATACCAGCTTCCAGACCCGCGCGATCAAGACGCTGAACCTGGCGCTCGAGGCGATGGGCCGGCTGTGGCTGCCGGTCGAGAAGGATTGGCGCCTCAACGAGCGGCATTATGGCGGCCTGACCGGCCTCAACAAGGCCGAGACCGCCGCCAAGCATGGCGACGACCAGGTCAAGATATGGCGCCGCAGCTTCGATATCCCGCCGCCGGTCCTCGATGCCGGCAGCGCGTTCGACCTGTCGAAGGACCGCCGCTACGCCGGGATCGCCATCCCGAACACCGAAAGCCTGAAGGACACGATCGCCCGCGTCATTCCCTATTGGGACGAACGGATCGCGCCGGACCTGAAGGCGGGCAAGCGGGTGGTGATCTCCGCGCACGGCAATTCGCTGCGCGCGCTGGTCAAGCATCTGTCGAACATTCCCGACGACGAGATCACCCATCTCGAGATTCCGACCGGCCAGCCGATCGTCTACGAACTCGACGACGATCTGACGGCGAAGGACCGCTATTATCTGTCGGAACGCTGATTATAACGGTTGAAGCGTCATCCCCGCGCAAGCGGGGATCCATGGACGGCGGATCATCCGTCCATGGGCGCTTCGTGACCGTGGATTCCCGCTTTCGCGGGGATGACGGGGAAGAGGGACGGTGGTGAAGGCCATCGAGATTTAGGGGATCACATGGCCGCGACGCCGCTGATCGGAATCATCATGGGCAGCCGTTCGGACTGGGAAACCATGTCGCACGCGGCCGCTACGCTCGACGCGCTCGGCGTGCCGCACGAGGCGCTGGTCGTCTCGGCGCACCGCACCCCCGACCGCCTGTACGACTATGCGAAGTCGGCGGCGGGCCGGGGGCTGAAGGTGATCATCGCCGGCGCGGGCGGGGCGGCCCATCTGCCCGGCATGGCCGCGTCGATGACGCGCCTGCCGGTGCTCGGGGTTCCGGTCGAATCGAAGGCGCTCAAGGGCATGGATAGCCTGTTGTCGATCGTGCAGATGCCCGGCGGCATTCCGGTCGGCACGCTCGCGATCGGCAAGCCCGGCGCGATCAACGCCGCGCTGCTCGGCGCCGCGATCCTCGCCACCCATGACGATGCGCTCGCCGACCGTCTCGACGCCTGGCGCGCGAAGCAGACCGCCGATGTCGCCGTCGAGCCGTTCGACTGATCGGATGGCGATGATCCCCTCCCGCATGATTGCTCCCGGCGCCACGATCGGCATCATCGGCGGCGGCCAGCTCGGCCGGATGCTGAGCATCGCCGCGGCCTATCTCGGCTATCGCTGCGCCATCTATGCGCCCGAGCCCAGCGGCCCCGCCGCCGACGTCTCGGCGCGCTGGGTGCGCGGCGAATATGACGATCATGACGCGTTGCAGGCCTTCGCCCAGACCGTCGATGTGATCACCTATGAGTTCGAGAATATCCCGGTCGCACCGCTCGAGGCGCTGCGCGTGCCGCTGGCGCCGCATCCCCGTGCGCTCGCAACCGCGCAGGATCGTGCGACCGAGAAGGCGTTCGTCCGGGCGATCGGCGGCCGGCCCGCCCCCTGGGCCGTGGTTACCGGCCGCGAGGATCTCGACGCGGCGCTCAAGCAGGTCGGGGTGCCGGCGATCCTCAAGACGCGCCGCTTCGGCTATGACGGCAAGGGGCAGGCGCGGATCAAGGACGTCGTCGACGCCGACGAGGCCTGGGCCGCGCTCGCCTGGGCGCCCGCGGTGCTCGAGGGCTTCGTCGCGTTCGAGCGCGAATTTTCGATCCTGATCGTGCGCGGCGCCGACGGCGCGACCGCGACCTGGGATCCGGTGCTCAACGTCCATGAGGACGGCATCCTGGCGCTGTCGACCGTCCCGGCGATGCTGTCCGACGACACCGTCGCGGCGGCGAAGGCGCTGGCCGAGAAAATCGTCGCTGAACTCGACTATGTCGGCGTGCTGGCGATCGAATATTTCGACACGCCGCAGGGGCCGGTGTTCAACGAGATGGCGCCGAGGGTCCACAACAGCGGCCACTGGACGATCGAAGGCGCGGTCACCTCGCAGTTCGAGAATCATATCCGCGCGATCTGCGGCCTGCCGCTCGGCTCGACGGCGCGGGCAGCCCCGAGGGTCGAAATGCGCAACCTGATCGGCCAGCAGGCGGGCGACTGGGACATGGTCCTGTCCGACCCCGCCGCGCACCTCCATCTCTACGGCAAGGGCGAGGCCCGCCCCGGCCGCAAGATGGGCCATGTAACGAAGCTGTTCTTCGACTGATCCGGCCGGGGCGCTGTCGGCGACGGCTCCCTCCATTCCACCGTCATCCCGGTGAAAGCCGGGATCTCCCTTCTTCTTCCTTGCGATCGTGACCAATGCGCAAAGGCGCTGAGATCCCTGCTTTCGCCGAGATGACGGTTTTGGAGCGCCGCACCCATCCTATCATCGTCGTTCCCGCGAAAGCGGGAATCCACGGTCACGGTCAGCAGGAGGCAACGCGCTCCGCCGTCCCTGGATTCCCGCTTTCGCGGGAATGACAGCGGGGAAATAGGCGACCGCCTCAGAGATAGTCGGAGGACACGTCGCGCTTGAATCCCTGCAATCGCACCGCCCGGCCGGCGATCGACAGCGGCGCGGCGACGATCCGCATCCAGCGGCGTCCGCCATTGGCGGGGGTGATCTCGGCGTCGAGGGTGAAACCGCGCTGGTGGCGGATCGCATAGCTCCGCAATCGCTCCATCGCCACGCGCGAAGGCTCGGCATAGAGCGCGACCGATTGGCGGCGGGCGACGACGCTGTCTCGCGGCAGACCGAACAGGTCGTATACCCCGGTGGACCAGGTCAGCCGATCATCGGCGAGATCGCACTGCCAGTCGCCGACGCCGAGGCGCGCGAGCAGGTCGTGATCGGCGAGCGGAGCGCTATCGTCCCTGATCGGAACGTCGAACAGGCAGCCGAGGTCGAATCGCCGGTCGCGCTCGAACAGCGGCCAGCTATGCGTAAGGGGTGACGGATCGAACGATCCCAAGAGCAATCTTCCCATCGATCGGCGACGATAATGGCCGCATGCTAACAACCGGTAACGCGCCGCTGCACGGCGGCGTCCCGGCTTCCATGCGCCATTCGGGAGACGGCGGAAATCCTTCTTTTCCGACATGCAGATCAAAAAGGGCGGAAACCCGCGAATTTCCTGATGGCTGCGCGACAATCATGATCGGATCGCGCCGGTGGCGAGGCCGCGGCGGTGTGCCGGCCGCGGGGACGATGCCCCTGCAGCTTGACGAAACCTTGCCGCGCCGTGTCAGTTGTCCCGACATATCCCGTGGGAGAGACCTTCATGCTCGTCGTACATCATCTCGGCATTTCGCAGTCCGATCGAATCGTCTGGCTCTGCGAAGAGCTCGGCATCCCCTATGAGCTGAAGCATTATGACCGCGACCCCGAGACCCGGATGGCGCCCGCCGCCTATCGCGCGCTGACCCCGTTCGGCACCGCCCCGGTGATCACCGACGGCGATCTCGTGCTCGGCGAGTCGGCGGCGATCGTCGAATATATCGATGCCACCTATGGCGATGGTCGGCTGTCGATCCGTCCCGGCGCACCGGGCTATGCGGACTATCTCTTCTGGTTCCACTTCGCCAACGGCTCGCTGATGCCGTCCGCGATGATCGACATGATCGCCAGCGTCGCCGGCGGCGGCGAGTTGCTCGACGCGCTGCGCGCGCGGCTTGATCGCGCCTATGCCCAGATCGAAGCGCGGCTGGGCGAGGCGACCTGGCTGGCGGGGGACGAATTCAGCGCGGCGGATATCCTGTCGGTCTTCCCCCTGACCACGATGCGGCTGTTCGCGCCGCGCGACCTCGCCCCCTATCCGAACATCCGCGCCTATCTGCAGCGCATCGGCGCGCGCCCGGCCTTCCAGCGCGCAATGGCGAAAGCCGATCCCGGATTCGAGGTCCCGCTGAGCTGATAGCGGTCTTCCGAAAAGATCCCGGCTGATGCGGCAACAGGTTTCTGTCATCACCCTCGGCATTGCCGATCTCGCACGCTCGCGCCGATTCTACGGCGACGGGTTCGGCTGGACGCCGGTGTTCGAGAATGACGAAATCCTCTTCTACCAGATGAACGGGCTGGTGCTCGGCACCTGGCTGAAGAGATCGCTCGCAGAGGATATGCGGCGCGACAATGACGGCGGCGGCGCGGCGTTCGCGCTCGCCCATAATGTCGCGCAGCGCGACATGGTCGCGCCGCTGATCGATGCGCTGGTCGCGGCAGGGGGCACCCTGCTTCGGCCAGCCGACGCCCCGCCGCACGGCGGCTTTCGCGGCTATGTCGCCGATCCCGACGGCCATGCCTGGGAAATCGCCTGGAACCCGGGTTTCACCATCGACGACGAAGGCCGGGTGACCTTCGGCGAATAGCCGCTTCAATTCAAAGCATCGCGATCGATATAAGGCGGCATGATGAACGATAGCAAGCCGGGCCATTGGCGGCCGATGCGGGACAGCGATATCGCGGCGGTCGCGGCGATCTCCGACGTCGCACACGGCGCGGCCTATACTGAGGCGCCCGCCGTTTATGCGGAGCGGCTCGCGCTGTATCCGGCGGGTTGCCATGTTTTCGAGAAGCAGGGCACCGTCGAAGGCTATCTGATCGGCCACCCCTGGCACCGCGGCGCGCCGCCGCCGCTCGACCGGCCACTGGGCGCAATCCCCGCCGACGCCGACGGCTATTATCTTCACGACCTCGCGCTGCTGCCGTCGACGCGTGGAGCGGGGGCGGGCAAGGCCGCGCTCGACCTGGCGCTGCGACAGGCCGCAACGGCGGGATTCACCGACATCACCCTGATGGCGGTCAACGGCGCCGACGGATTCTGGGCCGCGCAGGGTTTCCTGCATGTCGGCGGGGACGGCGGCTCGCCTTATGGCGCGGGCACGCATCTGATGCGCCGTGCGGTCGGGGAGCGTTGATCCAGCGCGTCGCCCCGGCGCAGGCCGGGGCCGCCACGCAAAGCGCGATTGCCTTGCCGCAGGAGCCTCTAGCGGCCCCGGCCTTCGCCGGGGCGACGTCTAGGATCAAGCCGCCTTGCGTGCCGGCGCGCCGGCCGCGGCATCGACCACGAGCCGCTCCAGCGTCTTGAGCCGCGCCGCGCTGGTGATCTTGTCGCCGGTCAGGTCGGCGACATAGAAGACGTCGACCGCGCGCTCGCCATAGGTGGCGATGTGCGCCGAATGGATCATCACCTTGGCTTGGAACAGGGCGTGGGCGAGGCCATAGAGCAGCGCCGGCCGGTCGCGGGCGTTGACCTCGATCACCGTGTAACGGTTCGAGGCGCGGTTATCGATCAGCGCAGCGGGCTCGATCGAGAAGGCGTCGGCGCGCGGGCGCGACAGCGGCTTGGCAAGCAGCTTGTCGGCCATGCGGCTGCGATTGGCGAGTGCGTCCTCGATCGCGATGCTCAGCCGCTTCATCCGGTCTTCGCCCTCGAAGGGCTGGCCGAACGGATCCTGCACCAGCAGATTGTCGATCGCCATGCCGTCGCGGGTCGTGTGGATGCGCGCGTCGATGACGCTGGCGCCGGCCAGATGAATCGCGCCTGCGATCCGGTAGAACAGGCCGGGATGATCGCCCGCATAGATGCTGACCAGAGTCGCGCCGCGATCGGGATCGGGCGCGGAACTGATCGACAGCGGCTTGCTCTCGGCATCGGCGGTTTCGATCATGCGGGCATTGCCCTCGAGGATGTCGATGCTTTCGGCGACCCAATAGGCTTCGGGAAAACGGGTGACATATCGGGCGAAGCGCTCGTCGTCCCAGCCGAGCCGCTCGCGCAGCTGATCATGTTTGGCAGCGATCCGCTCGCGCCGGCCGGTCTGCTTGTGGCCGAGACGCAGCACCTCCTCCGCCGCCTGGAACAGATCGCCGAGCAACTGCCGCTTCCAGCTGTTCCACACGCCGGGGCCGACCGCGCGGATGTCGACGATCGTCAGGCAGAACAGCAGGCGAAGCCGTTCGGGACTCTGCACCCGTTCGGCGAAGTCGAGGATCGTCTTGAAGTCGCTCAGGTCGCGCTTGAACGCGGTGTCCGACATGACGAGATGGTAGCGGACCAGCCAGGCAACCGTCTCGGTCTCGGCCGCCGTCAGCCCGAAGCGCGGGCAGAGCCGCTCGGCGACGTCGGCGCCTAGGATACTGTGATCGCCGCCGCGCCCCTTGGCGATGTCGTGGAGCAGCACGGCGACGTAAAGCACACGCCGCTGGACCAGGCTCGGCATCAGCTTCGACGACAGCGGATGGTCGTCCTTCAGCTCGCCCTTCTCGATCTGGCTGAGCAGGCCGATGGCACGGATGGTGTGCTCGTCGACCGTATAATGATGGTACATGTCGAACTGCATCTGCGCCACGACACGGCCGAAATCGGGCACGAAGCGGCCGAACACGCCCGCCTCGTTCATCCAGCGCAGCACCGTCTCCGGCGTGTGATGCGACGCCAGCACATCCATGAAATAGGCGTTGGCGCGCGGATCGCGGCGGATGGCGTTGTCGATCAGCTTCGCGTCGCGCCCCGCCGCGCGCATCGCCAGCGGATGGATCTCCAGCCCGTGGCGGTCGGCGACCGCGAACATCTGGACCAGCCGCACCGGATCCTGCGCAAAGAAATCGTCGGACGGGATGGCGAGCCGTCCGCGATCGAGCACGAATCCGTCGAGCTTGGTCGGCTTGCGGCGCAGGCTGGGCAGGCCGAAGCGCCGGCCGCGCGTCGCGAAGCTCTCGTCGATATGCGCCAGGAAGATCGCGGTCAGGTCGCCCACCTGCTTCGCCATCAGGAAATAATGCTGCATGAAGCGTTCGACCGACGACTTGCCGGGCCGTTCGGCATAGCGCATCCGCCGCGCGATCTCCGGCTGGACGTCGAAGGTCAGCCGGTCCTCGGGCCGCGCCGCGACGATGTGCAGGTGGCAGCGGACCGCCCACAGGAAATTCTCGGCCTTCTGGAACTGGCGCAGCTCGACCCGGGTCAACAGCCCCTTGTCGACCAGTTCGGCCACCGACTGAACCTGATAGACATATTTGCCAATCCAGAAGAGCGTGTGGAGGTCGCGCAGGCCGCCCTTGCCCTCCTTCAGATTGGGCTCGACGACATAGCGGCTGTCGCCCATCCGCTTGTGGCGATCGTTCCGCTCGGCCAGCTTCTCGATGACGAAGGTCTTCGCCGTGCCGCTCACCACGTCGCGGCGGAACGTCAGGCTCGCCTCGTCGTAGAGCGCCTCGTCGCCCCACACGAACCGCCCTTCGAGCAGCGCGGTGCGGATGGTGAGGTCGCTCTTCGCCATCCGGATCATCTCGTCGAGCGAGCGGCTCGAATGACCGACTTTCATCCCCAGGTCCCACATCGAATAGAGCATCGATTCGATGACCTGTTCGGACCAGCCGGTCTGCTTCCACGGGGTGATGAACGCGATGTCGACGTCCGAATGGAGCGCCATTTCGCCGCGGCCATAGCCGCCGACCGCGAGCAGGGTCAGCCGCTCGCCGGCGGACGGGTTGTTGTTGGGATAGAGCCGTTCGACGGTGAAGTCGTAGATCAGCCGCAGAATCTGATCGGTCAGGAAGGCATAGGCCGCCGCGGTCTCCGATCCGCGGGTCGGCTGTTCGGCCAGGCGCCGGGCGATCTCGCCGCGCCCGATATCGAGCGCGCCCTTCAGGGTCGCGGTGGCGCCCGCCCGCAGCGCCGCTGCGTCGTTGCTGCCAGGCAGCAGTCCGGCAAGCGCATCGGCCACCGCCCGTCTGTCGATGATCGCGCGGCGCTGCGGCAGCAGGTCGAACTTGGTGGCCATGCTCGCCACATAGGGAGGAAAGGTCGAAAGAGGAAGGTCGGGCAGCGCTGCTATCAAGCCGGGCTTGCATCGCAATAGACGCATCGCCCCCGGTCACGCCGCACCGGTTCGAGGCAGGCGTCGCACAGTTCCATGGCTTCGCGATCGAGCGGCGATCCTTGGGGGCGGGTCACCGGCAGACCCAGCAGCAGCAGGGGGGCGACGGGACCGGTGGCCAGCGCGGCGAGAAGCCAGAGGAAACTGTTGCGATCCCGCCCCATGGCGAAGGTCATCGCCGCGATCGCGCTGCCGCCCCACAACACGAGCAGCGCCGGTTCGCTCAGCATTCCTCGCCGGCCAGCCGATGACCGCTGCGCGCCTTGACCGGATAGGGCGGTGGCGGCGCGCCGCTCCCGGCCGCCAGGATCGCGAGCAGCGCCAGCGCGGTGCGCACCTCGGCGAAGTCGTCGCCCTCGCCGGCCAGCACCATCGTCGCCTCGCGATCGTAACCGCGCTCGGCGAGCAGCTTCGCGGCGGCCTGGCGCGCGACGCGCAGGTCGTCGGGATCAGACACCGTGCTCATCGCTTTTTCGGGGGCAGCACCTGCGGGCCTCCGGCGCCATAGGGACTCCACGGCCGGCTGATCCGGCCTTCGCCCGCCTTGAAGAAATACTGGCTGCACACCAGCCAGCCCTTCAGCGGCCGCAGCGGCAGCACGCAGGTGGCGAGCAGCATCGGTCCGGTGACGAGCAACTGGGTCAGCAGCGACGCGCTGGTCCAGATTTCGAGCATCAGCGCGAAGGTGACCGCAGGCACGCAACCGAAACAGATCACGAAGAAGGCCGGCCCGTCGGCGGGATCGGCGAAATCATAGCTCAGCCCGCACTGGTCGCAGCCGTCGGCGAGCTTGAGGAAGCTGCTGAACAACCGGCCTTCGCCGCAGCGCGGGCAGCGGCCACGGATGCCGGTGCGGATCGGGTCGAGCCGGGGCCACTCCTTCGGCGCTACGGGCTGGACGGCGGTAGTGGGCATGGCGCGACTCCTGCGAACCTCTTGTCCCTCAGATAGATTTTTGTATGGCTGGTACAACCATACATAATTGACGGCCCGCTCCATGCAAAACTGGCTCGATCACCTGTCCGACCGCCCCGGACCCAAATATCTCGCCATCGCCGATGCGATCGATCATGCGGTGCGGACCGGCGCGCTGCGGCCCGGCGAACGGCTGCCGCCGCAGCGCGAACTGGCGGCAGAACTGGGGGTCGACCTGACCACCGTCACCCGCGCCTATGGCCTTGCCCGCGACGCCGGGCTGATCGAGGGCGCCGGGCGGCTCGGCTCCTATGTCCGCAACGCGGCGGGACTGCCGCTCGCCGACTTGACCGGTGATTCGGGGATGATCATGCCGCCGCAGCCGGGCTTCGCGCTGCTCGCCGATGCGATGCGCGACGGCTGGGTCAAGCTGCTGCGCGCGGGCGGCCAGTCGCCGCTGCTGCAATATCAGCCGAGCGGTGGCGCGCTGCGCGACCGGCAGGAAGCGGCGCGGGCGCTGGCGGCGCGCGGCATGGCGACCGGCGAGGAGCAGGCGCTGATCACCGCCGGCGGCCAGAATGCGCTCCACGCCATCCTCGGCACGATGTTCGCACCGGGCGACATCATCTGCGCCGGGCGATCGACCTATCCCGGCTTCCTCGCGCTCGCCCGGCGCTCCGGCCTGACGGTGCGGGCCGTCGGCGGCGATGCCGAGGGGCTCGATCCCGATGCGATCCAGGCCGCCGCGCTCGCCGGCGCCAAAGCGGTCTATGTCGTCCCGACCAACGACAATCCGACCACCGCGACGCTCGACATCGAACGGCGGCTCTGGCTGGCGGCCATCGCCCGGCGCCATGGCCTGATCCTGATCGAGGACGATGCTTACGGCCAGCTGCCCGCCAAGCCGCTGCCGCCGCTCGCCGCCTTCGCCCCCGAGCGCTGCTGGCACATCGCCAGCGTGGCCAAGATCGTTTCGCCGGTGCTGCGCGTCGCCCATGTCCGCGCGCCGTCGGCGGAGGCCGCGCGCCGGCTGGCGGGCGACATCCACGAGACCGCGGTGATGGCGCCGCCGCTCAACGCCGCGCTCGTCACCCACTGGCTGCGCGAGGGGATCTTCGCCGACCTCGTCGCGCGGGTCCGCGCCGAAGGGGTGGCGCGGCAGCGTTTGGTCGCGCCATTGCTCGCCGGGCTCGACCATGATGCGCATCCCGAGGGCTATCATATCTGGCTGCGCCTGCCCGAGACCGCCCCCGCCGCCGCCGACCTGGCGGCGCGGCTGAGCCCGCTCGGCCTGTCGATCGTCCCCGGCGAGCGCTTCGCGGCCGATCCCGCGACCGCCGAACGCGCGGTGCGGATCTCGATCGGCGGTGCGATCGGCCATGAGCGCCTCGCCCGCGCCTGCGAGGGGCTGCGGACGCTGGTGGGCCATTGATGACGCGTCGCTCCGGCGGAGGCCGGAGCCGCCACGGGCTCTTGCGGATCGCTGGCCGCACATCTCTGCCGGCTCCGGCCTCCGCCGGAGCGACGATGTACTTGCGGGCTGTCAGCCTTTAACGAACCACTATGAGCTCCCCCTTCCCACCCCTCCAGTTCGACCTCGCCGGTCTGTCGGCGTTCATCGACGACTCCTTCCCGGCAAAGGCGCGCCCTGCGCTGGGCCAACTCGTCGCGATCGCGCCCGGCCATGCCCGGATGGTGCTCGATCCCGATGCCGACATGGTCCGCCCCGGCGGGATCGTCTCGGGGCCGGTGCTGATGGGGGTGGTCGACGTCGCCGCCTGGGCGGTGGTGCTCGCGCATATCGGGCCGGTCGCGATGGCGGTGACCCACAGCCTCAACATGGCCTTCCTGCGCGCCTGCGCCGTCGCACCGGTCACCGCCGATGCCCGGCTGCTCAAGCTCGGCCGGCGGCTGGCGACGATCGAGGTGCGGCTGTGGCAGGACAGCGAGGACCGGCCGGTCGCGCAGTCCACCGTCGGCTATGCCCTGCCCTGAGAGACACGCGATGCGTCACCCCCTCTCCCCGCTCGACGATCCCGCGCTCGTCCTCGAAATCGCCACGGCGGACAATTTCGATGCCGATCGCTATCTGATCGCCAATCCCGACATCGCCGCCTGGGCGCGCCACGGCGGCGACCCGCGCTTCCACCTCGACAGCCACGGCATCGCCGAGGGGCGCAAGCAGATCGGCCGCGCCTTCCACGACACGCTGCGCGCACGCCGCCGCGCCAAATATGCGCACTTCGCCGGCATCTTCGATCCGGCGCGCGGCGCGGGCGGCGCCTTCGCCTTTCTGGAAGAGCCCGGCGCCTTCCCGATCGGCTATGGCGGGGCGGCGCACAGCCTGTCGGACTATGACGGCGAATCGGCGCATGGCGGCCTCGGCCAGTATGACGACGAGATCGCGGCAAATCCCGACCGGCTCTATCTCGACATCGGCTGCGGGCTGCGCCCCGACATGTTCGACAATTGCCTCTATGTCGAAGTCTACCCGTCTCGCTCGGCCGACCTGGTGATGGCGCCCGCCTGTACCTATCCGATCGCCGACACCTCGGTCGACGGGATCGGCTGCTTCGCGGTGATGGAGCATATGACCGAGCCCTGGATCGCCGCCGCCGAGTTCCGCCGCATGCTCAAGCCCGGCGGGCTGCTGTTCGTCGACTGGCCGTTCCTGCAGCCGGTCCACGGCTATCCGTCGCATTATTACAACGCCACCCGCGAGGGCGTCCGGCGGATGTTCGACGACGGCTTCGAGATCGTCGATCTCGACACCCGCCCCAACCAGACCCCCGAGCGCACCCTGCTCTGGCTGCTGCGCGGCTGGATCGACGGGCTGACAGACGATTCGGTGCGCACCGAACTGCGCGGCAAGACCGTCGACGAACTGCTGGCGCTGTCGCCGCGCTCGCCTTTCTGGAAGAGCGTCAACGCCGCCACCCCGCCCGCGGTGCGCGAGACCTACGCCGCCGGCAACACCCTGGTCGCGCGGCGCTTGTAGCGGCTGCTACAGACGCGGCGATGCTGGGCGCATTCCTTCGTCATGCTGAAACGAGCTCAGCATGACGGTGCCCTGTCTCGATCCAAGCCCTTCGAAGGAGCGACAAGCATTATTGCAGGGTCGGCCCCCGGCTCCAGCCGCGATCGAGACCCGTCATTGCCCGGTCGAGATTGCGCAGTGCCGCCTTGCGATCGGCTTCGCGCATGCCCTGCGCGCTCAGGATCGAGGCACGGACATTGGTGAGCGCGGTACGGATTTCGGTGCGATCGGCACCGCCCATCGCGCGTGATCGTTCGGCAAAGGCCTCCCGCCGCGCCTCGACCGCAGCCGACATCGCTTCCTGACGTGCGGCTTCGGCCTCCTGCCGTGTAGCGTCGGCATCCTTCCGCACGGCGTCCGCTTCCTGCCGGGCCTGTTCCGCCTCGCGCATCGCTTCGCGCCCGGCGTCGGCCGCCTCGCGCGCCGCAGCGCGGGCTTCCTCGGCTGCCGCCCGAATCTCGGCGCGATCGGCCGCGCTCAGCCGGTAGGACCGGGTCGTGATCGCGTGTGCCGGCTGCGCTGGGGGAGCCGCCGGAACCGGGGCGATGTACGGTGCGGTCGGTGCGGCGGCGGACAGGACGCCGCCCGTCGCCATGGCCAACAGCGCCACCCCTGCGCCCAGCCCGATCGCATAGGATTTGTGCATGTTCATAGGGTCCTCCCAAAGATGGAGATGACCCTTTGCGCGCAGAGGCTTCCGGACAAGCGGGGTTCGACCAACCAACGACGTTGCTGGACGAGCGACGCGCGCTTCGACCAAGTTGCTCCAAAATGGTCCTGATTCAAGAGACATAGGCTGTTCAGGCCAAAGCGCCGCCCTTAGAGGTCCGCGCGCATCACACCAGAGGGGGGCCTCATGAAATATCTCGTCGCAGCCGCAATCGCGGCCATTTTCGCTGCCGCGCCGGCCGTCGCCTTCGATGGCGTCACCTATCGGGTCGAGGCCCATGGCGGCTGGGAGCGTGTCTCCGTTGGCGGGGGATCCGACGACGGCGCTTTCTACGGCGTCGGCGTCGGCATCGACGTGCCGCTGAGCTCGACCATGTTCATCGGTTTCGAAGGCAATGCCGACCTGAGCGGCGTCAAGGATTGCGAACGCGACGTCTTCGCCTTCGGCGACCGTTATTGCGTGAAGGCGAAGCGCGACCTGAGTGCGGTCGCGCGGATCGGCGCCGATATCGGCGGCGGCACGAAGCTCTACGTGCTCGGCGGCTATACCAATGCCCGCATCGCCGAAAGCTACAACGGACCGCTCGGCTCGTTCGGCCTGACCACCAATGGCAACGGCGTCCGCGTCGGCGCCGGAACCGAGATCAAGCTCGGCAAATCGGCCTATACCAAGCTGGAATATCGCTATTCCAACTATGAGGGCGGCTATGAGCGCCACCAGCTGGTCGCCGGACTCGGCTTCGGGCTCTGACCTGACGCCGCAGCGAGCGGCTATTTCTCGCCGTCGCGCGCCAGCGCCTTGAGCCGATAGAGGATATCGAGCGCGTCGCGCGGCGACAGCGCATCGACGTCGATCGATTCGATTTCATGGCGCAGCGGATCGGACACCGCTTCCTCGATCTGCGCGGCGGCGGCGGCGAACAGCGGCAGATCGTCGAGCCCGGCCGCCAGCCCGCCGGTCGCGGCGCGTCCCGCCTCCAGCTTCTTGAGCACGTCGCGCGCCCGCGCCAGCACCGGCGGCGACAGTCCGGCCAGCTTGGCGACCGCGATGCCGTAGCTGCGGTCGGCGGGTCCGTCGGCCAGCTCGTGGAGCAGGACCAGCTCGCCCTTCCACTCGCGGGCGCGGACATGGTGGAGCGACAGCGCGTCGAGCCGCTCGGCCAGCCGGGTCAGCTCGTGATAATGGGTGGCGAACAGGCAGCGGCACTTGTTGATGTCGTGCACCGCCTCGACCACCGCCCAGGCGATGGCGAGGCCGTCATAGGTCGACGTGCCGCGCCCGACCTCGTCGAGGATGACGAAGCTGCGTTCGGTCGCCTGCGCCAGGATCGCGGCGGTCTCGACCATCTCGACCATGAAGGTCGACCGGCCGCGCGCCAGATTGTCCGACGCGCCGACCCGGCTGAACAGCCGGTCGACGATGCCGAGCCGCGCGCTCGTCGCGGGCACCGGACTGCCCGCCTGGGCGAGGATCGCGATCGCGGCGTTCTGGCGCAGGAAGGTCGATTTACCGCCCATGTTCGGGCCGGTGACCAGCCAGAGGCGCTCCTGTTCGGAGAGGCCGCAATCATTGGCGACGAAGCGTCCGCCCTGCGCCGCGACCGCGGCCTCGACCACCGGATGGCGGCCGCCCTTGATGTCGAAGCAGCTGTGCGATTCGAACTGCGGGCGGGACCAGCCGCCTTCCGCCGAGCGCTCCGCCAGCGCCGCCGCGACGTCGAGCCGGGCGAGCGCGTCGGCGGTCGCGGCGATCTGCGCGGTGCGGCCGAGCGCGGCGCCCATCAGCTCCTCGAGATGCGCGGCTTCGGCCGCCAGCGCGTGGGCGCCGGACTGGCCGACGCGCATCGCCTGTTCGTGCAGGTCGGCGGCGTTGAAGCGGACCACACCGGCCAGGGTCTGGCGGTGGGTGAAGCCCGAGTCTGCCGCCATCAGCGGATCGGCATGCCTGGCCTGCACCTCGATATGATAGCCGAGCACGCCATTATGCTTGATCTTGAGCGAGGATATGCCGGTCTCGGCGCGGTAGCGCGCCTCCAGCGCCGCGATTGCCTTGCGCCCCTCGCCGCCCTGGCCGCGCAATATGTCGAGATCGGGATCGTAGCCCTCGGCGATATAGCTACCCTGCGCGGCGTCGATCGGCGGGATGGCGACCAGTGCGCGGCGGAGCAGGTCAACAAGATCCTGATGGCCGACCAGCTGCGGCAGCAGCTCGCCGAGCAAAGGCGGCATCGGTTCGGCGCGGCCGAGCAGGTCGTGGAGCAGCCGCGCCTGGTCGAGCCCGTCGCGCAGCTGGCCGAGATCGCGCGGAGAGCCGCGCTTGGCGACCAGCCTACCGAGCGCGCGGCCGATATCGGGCAGCGCGCGCAGCGCCGCGCGCAGCCGGTCGCGCAGCGCGCCGTCGCCCTCGAACAAGGCGACGAGGTCGAGCCGCGCCTCGATCGCCGCGACATCGGTGAGCGGGGCCGAGAGATCGGCGCCGAGCAGCCGCGCGCCCGCGCCGGTCACCGTGCGATCAATTGAATCGAGCAGGCTGCCCTTGCGATGGCCGGCCTGGCTGAGGGTGATCTCCAGGCTTTCGCGGGTCGCCGCGTCGATCATCATATGATCGGCGACGATCCGGCGGCTCGGCGGCTGCAGGAAGGGCAGGCTCCCCTGCCCGGCCCGCTCGAGATAGGCGATCAGCGCGCCCGCCGCCGCCAGCTCGGCGCGGGTGAACGCGCCGAAGCCGTCGAGCGTCACGACGCCGAGCAGCCGCTTGAGCCGCTCCTCGCCGCGGACCGAATCGAAATGCTCGCGCGGCCAGACGACCGCACCTTCGGGCCTCTCCTCGAAATCCTCGGGAAGCACGATTTCGGCGGCATCGAGCCGGGCGAGTTCGGCGTCGAGCGCGGACGGCAGCAGCCCGGCGATCTCGAACCGGCCGGTCGAGATGTCGGCGGCGGCGATGCCCATCCGCCTGTCGGCGCCCTGCCCCGTGCTCGCCACCGCGACCAGCCAGTTGGCGGCGCGCGAATCGAGCAGGGCTTCCTCGGTCAGCGTGCCGGCGGTGACGACGCGGATGATCGCGCGGTTGACCAGCGCCTTGGAGCCGGCGCGCTTCTTGGCCTCGGCCGGGCTTTCGGTCTGCTCGGCGATGGCGACGCGGTGGCCGGCCTTGATCAGCCGGGCGAGATAGCCCTCCGCCGCGTGGACGGGGACGCCGCACATCGGGATCGGCTGTCCGTCATGCTCGCCCCGCGCCGTCAGCGCGATGTCGAGGCAGGCCGACGCCGCCTTCGCATCGTCGAAGAACAATTCGAAGAAATCGCCCATTCGGTAGAAGAGCATGCAGTCCTCGGCCGCCGCCTTCAGCGCCAGATATTGGGTCATCATCGGGGTCGGTCCCGCCGCCGCCGAGGCTGGTTCCTTTTTTGCGGTTTGCGCCATCCGCACGCTGATAGCGGCTTGTGGACTCTCGGGCCATGCCTCAAAAGCGTGCCGGGCAAAACACAGGGCGGGTGCCGAGGGGGCCACATCATGAGCGACAGCAAGGTTCAGTTTTCAGACCGCGAGGCTCTGTTCTTCCACTCGACCGGCCGGCCGGGGAAGATCGAGATCATCGCGTCGAAGCCGATGGCGACGCAGCGCGATCTGAGCCTCGCCTACTCGCCGGGTGTCGCCGTTCCTGTTCGCGCGATCGCCGCCGATCCGGCCACCGCCTATGACTATACCGCCAAGGGCAATCTCGTCGCGGTCATCACCAACGGCACCGCGATTCTCGGTCTCGGCAATCTCGGCGCGCTCGCCTCCAAGCCGGTGATGGAAGGCAAGGCCGTCCTGTTCAAGCGCTTCGCCGACGTCGATTCGATCGACATCGAGCTCGACACCGAAGACCCCGAAGCCTTCATCAACGCCGTCGCCCTGATGGAGCCGACCTTCGGCGGCATCAACCTCGAGGACATCAAGGCGCCCGAGTGCTTCATCATCGAGCAGGCGCTCAAGGAGCGGATGAACATCCCGGTGATGCATGACGACCAGCATGGCACGGCGATCATCGCCGCCGCCGGTCTCATCAACGCCGCCTATCTCACCAAGCGCGAGCTCAAGGACATGACCGTCGTCGTCAACGGCGCCGGCGCCGCGGCGATCGCCTGCACCGAGCTGATCAAGGCGGTCGGCGTCTCGCCTGACAAGGTGCTGCTGTGCGACTCGAAGGGCGTCGTCTACCAGGGCCGCGCCGAAGGCATGAACCAGTGGAAGTCGGCCCATGCCGCCGCCACCGACAAGCGCACCCTGGCCGAAGCGGTCGCCGGCGCCGACGTGTTCCTGGGCCTGTCGGTCAAGGGCGCGCTGACGCCCGAGATGGTCAAGACGATGGCGCCGCACCCGATCATCTTCGCGATGGCGAACCCCGATCCGGAAATCCTGCCGCCCGACGCCAAGGCGGTCCGCGCCGACGCGATCGTAGCCACCGGCCGTTCGGACTTCCCGAACCAGGTCAACAATGTGCTGGGCTTCCCCTTCA
>JAZKDN010000008.1:0-230492 GCA_040387595.1 Pseudomonadota bacterium | reverse complement strand
AAAGGGGGTCCCTTTTGCGCGCCGATAGGGGGTCCCGTTTGCACGCCGATTGACAACTCATCACCCGGACGAGCCGCCGGTAGCGGCACGGTCGGGGGTGCCTTGCCTACCGCTAATTTTTGCCAATATCCCCGCTCCGGTCTTGGCACATTCAGCATGGTGTAAATCCGGGCCAGATAGCTGCTCGAAACCTCGAACCGTTCCGCGATTTTGGTCATCGGCTCCGACCAGGCGAGCTGATGAAGTTCTTCCCTCGAAATCACAAACCTTCCCCATTCTTCTTCGGAGTCGCGCACGACCTGAACGTCCCACAGGATCCCATGGCATCCCAGTACGTCTATTTTGTTAAGTAAATTCAATCTGTTAATCTAGACCCTCCTGCTAGGAGAGTCTTGTATGGCCGTGAGAGAGATCGATGTCCGTTATGCCAAGCCACGGGAGAAGGCGTACAAGCTAAGCCTCGGCGGTGGCCTGCACGTCCTAGTCCAGCCCAGCGGATCCAAACTGTGGCGGATGAAATATCGCTTCGATGGCAAGGAGAAGCTGCTGAGCTTCGGCCCGTATCCGACGGTGTCGCTCTCGGCCGCCCGCGAAATGCAGATCCAGGCCAAGCATGCTCTGTCATCGGGCCTCGACCCGATGGTCGAGCGCAGGCGACGCAAGCGAAGAGAAGGGGAGACCTTCGAGCAGATCGCGCGGACATGGCATAGCCGCCGTGAAGCCAGCCTCGATCCTGCTCACGCAGCGCGCGTGCTATCCCGAATGGAGCGGGACGTTTTCCCGATCATCGGCCAAGCCCGCATATCTGACATTAAGCCATCGGACGTCCTCGATGTCGTTCGCGAGGTTGAGCTGCGAGGCGCGATCGACGTCAGCCGACGCCTGAAGCAGGGGATCAGTCAGGTCTTCCGGTTCGCGGTTGCTTCGGATCTTGTCGAGCATGATCCCACGGTAAACCTCCGGGGTGCCTTGATGCCGAAACCACGCGTCAGACATATGCCTCGTGTGCCACTCAGCGAGTTTCCGCGGCTGATCAAATCGATCAGGAACTATGATGGTGAACAGGCACCCCGCCGGCGCGAGGTCACCCGCAACGCATTGATGTTCACGCTGCTGACCTGGACGCGCACGAGCGAGGTCCGCTTTGCAGAATGGACTGAATTCGAAGGAATTGACGAGGTCGCGGACGACGTTCTGTGGCGTATTTCGCCCGAGCGCATGAAGATGGACCGAGAGCATTTGGTGCCTTTGCCACGTCAGGCCGTGGCAATGCTGCGTGCGCAACGCGCCGCTGGCTCGAGTACGTTCGTGTTCGAAGGCGAAAGGGCTGGCCAGCCCATATCGACAAATACGATGATCTACGCCTGTTATCGAATGGGTTATCGCCGACGGCAGACGGTTCATGGGTTTCGTGGGCTCGCATCCACCTGGGCAAACGAGACAGGCACCTACCATCCGGACTGGATCGAAATGGCGCTCTCGCATGTCGAGGATGACGAAGTGCGGAACGCATATAACAGTGCGCTCTACCTGAAACCGCGCCGCAAAATGCTGCAGGATTGGGCGGATTATATCGATCAACTTGGCATTGATTCGGCCCTTGGTGGCACTGAAACGGCCCTTGACCAAAGCCAGGAATTCAACTCGCCGCTTTTGCAGGACAGCTCGTCGAATTGGGACACAAAATGGGGGTGTGAGGTTGGTCGATTTTCAAAGAACTTTGAAATTTCAATTCACTAAGTCTCAAAAATGGCGGTCTCCTCCGCTACCATGGTATCAATCAAAAAATCGCGACCGGCCAGCGTTCCCGCGCCGAAACTCCGGTGCAGACCGTTTCATGGCGGTCTTCATTTCATGCTCCGGCCAACCGCTGCATCCGGCGACTGCCTGCCCTCAGCGCCCTAGCTATCCCAGGATGCCGCGAAGGCCGGCGATGCGACGAAGCTGGACGGGCTCGACGACGTCGGCGGCGGATCGCAGACGCCCTCTTCGATATAATGCATGGCGGCCATCAACCCGTTCCGCGAGAAGGGCTTGGGGATGATGCCATGGCCGCCGCAATAGTCATCCGGCACCTTGCGGGGATTGGCGGTTACGAAGACGATGAAGGTATCCGTCCAGCGCAGGCGTATCAGCCGGCAGACATCGAGCCCGTTGGTGCCTTGCGCAAGTTGCATGTCGACGAACGCAAGATTGGGGCGGAGATCGTCGGCCAGTGCCTCGACATCGTAAAGGGAGGCGGCTGCACCGACCACGACATGACCGCAGTCCTCGACCATCGCTTCGATGTCCATGGCCAGCAGGGCTTCATCCTCGACGATAAGGACGCTCAGCGGCGGAACGGGGCGCTTCATTCGTCACCTGCCTTGAAGCTGAGCGTTACTTTGGCACCGGGATCGGCGTCGGCCCACTGGACCGTTGCCCCGGCCTGTTGCGACAATCGGCGGATCAATGCCGCACCGAGGCCGCCGGCCGGCGGCCCGCCGCCTGATAGGCCGGGCCCATCGTCGCTGATCGTGATCCGCGCCCCATCCTCCTGCCGCTTCGCCGAAACATGCAGCGTTCCCCGGCGCTCTTCGGCATAGGCATGCTTGATCGCATTGGTCAGCACTTCGTTGAGAACCAGCCCCAGTGGCGCCGCCATTTTGGACGGAATGACGATGCGGTCGATGTCGGATATCACGTCGATCTCGCTTCGCCCGCTCGAACCGATCACGTCCGAAACGAGATTTTCGGTGAATGCCCCGACGTCGAAACGGGTGACGTCATCCGACTGGTACAGACGCCGATGCACCGTCGCGAGCGCATCGACGCGCTCGAGCATGGCTTCAAGCTTGTCCGATATCGCCGGGTCGCCGATCGTCCTTGCCTGGAGCCGGAGGAGCGAACCGATCATGGTGAGATTGTTCTTCACGCGGTGATCGACTTCGTGAAGCAAGAGGGTCTTTGCCTCGAGCGCGCTTTGCAACTCAACGGTTCGCCGCTCGACTTCGCGTTCGATGCCGACCTTCTCCTCAACGATCGCCGTCTGGGTTTCGATACGATCGGTCACGTCGAGTTGCGACGCGAAGAAAAACTGGATCGTTCCAGCGGCGTTGCGGACGGGGCTCAGATAGAGTGCGTTCCAGAACGTCGATCCGTCCTTGCGGTAATTGAGCAGGTCGATCGCGATGTCCCGGCCTTCGTCGATCGCCTCGCCGATCCGGCGCACGGACGCCCGATCGGTTTTCGGACCTTGAAGAAAGCGACAGTTGCGGCCGATGATTTCGGTGCGGGTATAGCCGCTCAGCGCCTGAAACGCTTCGTTGCAGAAAATGATCGGGTTATCCGATTTTGCCGGGTCCGTAATAACCATCGGCATGCGCGTCGCCCGGACCGCTGCCGCGAAAGGATCGCCCGAACCCATTTCATGTTTGATGTCGTCGGTGAGACGCCAATCGTCACGTTCGTCCATGCCGGTTCCTGAAAATGCGATCGTGTGAAGGCTTTTGACTTGAGGCCGAGAGAACCCCCGGGGAAGGCCACTCGTTCCCATCAGAAGGCCGCCGGCCCGATCGAGCGATCCCGTACGGATCACGCGCCGTCGGCCTTCCCCCATCTGCCGCACGCTGAACGACCCCGACGAGCATCGCGTCACCGATGCGCGATACCCGCGTGCCTTTCCGTTACCGGATGACCCAACGAAGATGATTTTCGACCCATTGGCCCGCGCGCGCAGAGGCGTATGGGTTAGACCTGATGCTTCATCGGGGGTGGGCCATGGCGCTTGGAAGACAGTTGACGTTCCTGACGACATGGGGGGCGCTCATGATCGGGCTGCTGCTCTCGGGGACGATGGCGATGGCGGGTCCGCCAGAACGGCCGCTGCTGGATCCGGAAGCCTATCCGGGGACCTATCATGCGCCGAGCCACGGCCCGGTCCTGTTCGTCAACGCCACCATCCTCGATGGCGCCGGCGGCCGGCTCGATCGCGCCGAGCTGCTGATCTCGAACGGCAAGGTCGAGGCGATCGGCCATGATCTCCGGCGGCCGGCGGGAGTCGAACTGGTCGATGCCGGTGGGCGCTGGATTACCCCCGGGTTGATCGACGTTCATACGCATTTCGGCACGTTCACCTTGCCCCAGACATCGGCCGATGGCGGCGCGTCCGACGTGACCGAGATGAGCAGTCCCAACGCTGCCGGCACCTGGATCGAGCACGCCGTGCGCCCCGAGGATCCAGCTTTCCGCCACGCCCTGGCCGCCGGCATCACCACTTTGCAGATATTGCCCGGCTCCAGCGTCATCTTTGGCGGGCGCTCGGTGGTCGTGAAACCGATCCCCGCCGTCACCGTCGCCGAGATGAAATTCCCCGATGCGCCACAGGGGATGAAGATGGCGTGCGGCGGTAATCCCAAAGGCTATTTCGGATCGCTCGGCCGTGCCCCGAACAGCCGCCAGGGCGAGTTCGCGATCATGCGCGATGCCCTGCAGGAAGCCCAAGAGCATCTCGACAAGCGCGGCCCGGACGGCCGGGGTGGCCGTCGCGACGATGCCGATGACGAGGCGTTGATGGACCTCGTCAGCGGAAAGCTGATCGTCCACGTCCATTGCTACCGCTCCGACGACATGGCGCGGATGATCGACCTGTCGAAAGAGTTCGGTTTTCGGATCGGCACCTTCCACCACGCCAGCGAGGCCTACAAGATCGCGCCGCTGCTCGCCGCGAACGGGGTGTGCGTCGCGACATGGTCCGACTGGTGGGGCTTCAAGGGGGAGGCTGAGGACGGCATTCGCGAAAACGCCGCCTTCGTCGACGCCGCCAATGGCTGCGTGATGATGCACAGCGATATCCCGGTCGTGGCCGAACATCTCAACGTCGAAGCCGCCAAGGCCGCCGCCGCCGGGCGTCGCGCGGGCCTGTCCCTGCCCCCCGAGCATGTGATCCAGTGGATCACCAGCAATCCGGCGAAAGCGCTGGGTCTGGCCGACCGCATCGGCCGGCTCGCTCCGGGTTATAATGCCGATGTCGTGCTGTGGTCGGGCGACCCGTTCAGCGTCTACAGCTTCGCCGACCGCGTCTATATCGATGGCGCCCCGCTGTTGGATCGGGCAGCGCCGACGCGCCCGTCCGATTTCGAGCTCGGCCGCAGCATCCTGGGAGCCGCGCGATGAAACGACTGCTCCCTATCCTCGCCGCGCTGCTGTGCGCATCCCCGGCTGTTGCGGAAACGCTGGCCATCACGGGTGTCACGGCATGGACGATGACCGGCCGAACCTCCGTTGCCGACGCGACGATCGTCATCGCCGACGGGCATATCCGGTCCGTCGTCGCGAAGGGGGCGGTGCCTGACGGCGCCCGCGTCATCCTCGGAAAGGGCAGGGTGGTCACCCCCGCGCTGATCGACCCCGCGACGCAGATCGGGCTGGGTGAGGTCGGCGGCATCGACGAGGAACGGGGCTCCAGCGTCGGCAAGGGCCCGCTGGGTGCGGCGTTCGATGTCAGCTATGCCCTCGATCCCAACGCCATCACGATCCAGCAAGCCCGCGCCGACGGGCTCGCGCATGGGCTGTTGTTCCCCGACGGATCGGCGGGTGCGCCGTTCGACGGGGCGGGCATGATCCTGCGCGTCGGTGCGACCGGGGCGTCGGTCGAGCGGTCCCGGGCGGCGATATTCGCGACCGTCGGGGCGGGTGGGGCAGGTGCGATGGGCGGATCGCGCGCCGCCGCATGGCTGCTGCTGCGCAACGCGATCGCCGAGGCCCGGCTCTATCGCACCGCGCCGCGCGGCACCGGGCCACGCGACCAGTTGCTCAATCACCTCGACGCCGAGGCGCTTGCGCCGCTCCTTGCCGGGACGGTTCCGTTGGTCATCCAGACCGACCGGCTGTCCGACATCCGCCAGGCGATGGCTCTTGCGCGGGAGGAGCGGATCCGGGTGGTTGTCTTCGGTGGGGGAGAGGCCTGGGCGGCGGCGGCCGAACTCGCCGCGGCGCGCATCCCCGTCATCCTCGATCCGTTCGACGATCTTCCGGTCAGCTACGACAAGATCGGCGCGCGCCGCGACAATGCCGCCTTGCTCGCCAGGGCCGGCGTGCCGATCGCCTTCAGCGTCTCGGCGCAGGGCATCCACCGCAGCTGGAACGCTGCGCCCGCAATGCGTGAGGGCGCGGGCTATGCGGTTGCGGCCGGCCTTCCCTATGTCGATGCGCTGGCGGCGATCACCACGGGACCGGCGCGGATCATGGGACTGCCGCCCGGGACGGGTACACTGGCCCCCGGCACTGCGGCCGATCTGGTGCTATGGGACGGCGATCCGCTCGAGCCGACCAGTGCGCCGGCGATGGTCCTGCTCGACGGGCGCGAAATATCGCTCGTCACCCGACAGACAATGCTCAGGGACCGTTATGCACCGCACCGCTGACATGCTGCGCATCGTGGTGACGGCGATGCTGCTCGCTTCGCCAGCAGCAGCGATGGCCCATGGGGACGATCTTCCGGGCCGTGCTCCCGCGACGCGGGCCGAGAATTCGGTCGCTCCCGTGCCGCAGGGTAGGGGACTGCCCTTACGACCCGATCGCCAGCTGAGCTTCCGTACCGACGAAGGAACCTGGCTGTCCCCGGATGTCTCTTCGGACGGCAAAACCATCGTCTTCGAGCTTCTGGGCGATCTGTATCTCGTCGACGGCAAAGGAGGGAAAGCGCGGGCCATCGCCACGGGCATGGCGTTCGATTCGCAGCCGGTCTTCTCGCCCGACGGTCGTCGGATCGCTTTCCTGAGCGACCGATCGGGCAGCGAGAATATCTGGACGTCCACGGCCGACGGACGCGATCCTCGTCCGATTACGCAGTTCGGCGACGATGCGATCTTCACCTCGCCATCGTGGAGCGCGGACGGTCGGACGATCTACGTCTCGCGCTACAGGCCCGATCATGCGGCGTTCGAGCTGCAGTCTGTCGACGTCGCCACCGGCGCGACGTCGGTGCTGGTGCCGGTCGGGGGCAAGGACGACGGCAGCAGCGTCGGCGCTGTCGCATCGCGCGACGGCCGCTGGCTCTATTATGCCGCGCGGGTCGGTGATCCCGATTCCGAACCGCCCGGCTTCGTCATCCGCCGCCGCGACCTGGCGAGCGGCGCGACCGAGACGATCGTAGCGCCGCCGCGCAGCTACCGGCCCGATCTGGTGCTGGGAACCTTCTTTCGCCCGATGCCGTCGCCCGACGGCCGCCATCTCGTCTATGCCACCCGCTACGGATCGCAGATGTGGCTGCGGCTGCTCGACCTCGAAAGCCATGACGATCGCTGGCTGGCACCGCTCGGCCAGCATGACGAGCTGTCCGGCGCGCCTTGGCGCGACATGGCGCCGCATTATGCCTTCACCGCGGATGGCACGGCGCTGGTCGTCAATGACGGCGGCAAGCTCGTCCGCGTCGCGCTCGACGGCACCAAGACGCCGATCGCCTTCTCCGCCGATGTCCGGGTGCCGCTCGGCGCGCGCAATCAGGTGGCGATCCGCGAGGACAGCGGGCCGGTGCGCGCCCGGATCATCCAGCAGCCGACGCCGTCACCCGACGGCACGCGCCTGGCCTTCTCCGCGATCGGCCAGATTTATGTGATGGCGTTGGGCGCGAAGACGCCGCCGCGTCGGCTGACCACCGACGCGTTCGGCGAGTTCGATCCGAGCTGGTCGCCCGACGGTCGGACCATCGTCTACACGCGCTGGACGGCGCGCGACGGTGGCCAGCTGTGGACCGTCGCGGCCGACGGGGCATCGCCGCCGCGCCGGATCACCCATGTCCCCGCTTATTATACCAGCCCGGTGTTCACGCCGGATGGCGGCTCGATCGTCGCGGTGCGATCCAGCAACGACGTGCGGATGCACCGCTACATGGAATATGGGCCGCTGCGCGAAGCCGAACTGCTCAGCCTGCCGTCGGCAGGCGGCGATGCGCGGGTGATCGCCAGGGGCACGATGGGCGGCGTCCCGCATTTCGGCCCCGATGCCTCCAGGGTCGCGATGCTGTTCGAGGACGGGCTGAACCTCGTACCGCTCGACGGCAGCGCCCGCGGGTTGCTCGCCCAGGTTACCGGGCCCGGCTATTATTTCCTGTCCGGCCGCGTGCCGGTAGACGATCTGCGGCTCAGCCCCGACGGCAAATGGCTGCTCGCGCAGATCGCGCAGCAGCTCCATCTCCTCGAAATGCCGGTTACCGCCGGGCAGACCTTCGATATCGCCAGCCCGCCGGCCCGCCATCGTCGGCTGACCGACGTCGGCGCCGACTTCCTGCAGTGGAGCGCGGACGGCCGGACGATCGGCTGGGCGATCGGATCGACCTGGTTCCGGCGGTCGCTCGACGAGGTCGCACTCGATGCCGCCGACGCGCCGTCCCGCGAAGCGGAGGCGGGGCCAGCGCTCCGCGACGAGGCGGTGGTCACCCTGCCGCGCGCTACGGCGCTGGGGTCGATCCTGCTGCGCGGCGCCACCGCGATCACCATGCGCGGCGACGAGGTGGTGGAACATGCCGACATCCTCGTCACCGATGGCCGGATCGTCGGCATCGGCGCGCGGGGAAGCCTGTCGGTGCCACCGGGGACCGAACTGCGCGATGTCGCCGGCAAATGGGTCATCCCCGGTTTCGTCGAGACCCACGACCATGTCGCCGATATCCGTCGCCAGCAGCTCGATCTCGACAGCTGGGGCGTCGCCGCCAATCTCGCTTATGGCGTGACGACCGCGTTCGACCCCTCGACGCTCAGCATAGACATGCTGGCCTATCAGGACCTGCTCGATGCCGGGCTGATCACCGGATCGCGGATCCGATCGACCGGACCGGCGCTGTTCTCGTTCAACGAGTTCACCAGCAAGCCGCAGGTGGATCGCGTGCTCGATCGCTATCGCGACCATTATCGCCTGCACAATATCAAGCTGTACCGAACCGGTAGCCGCCGCGTCCGGCAATGGATCGCGCAAAGCGCGCTTGAACATGGGCTGATGGTCGCGACCGAAGGCGCGGGCTCCGACAAGCTCGACCTTACCCAGATTCAGGACGGCTTCTCGACCTCGGAACATGCCTTGCCCGCGGCTCCGCTCTACCGCGACGTCGTCCGTTTCATCGCCGACAGCGGGGTCGGCTACAACACCACGCTGATGATCAACGGGGGCGGACAGGACCATTTCGTCGTCGACAGGCATCCCAATGGCGATCCGAAACTCAACCGCTTCGCGCCGCGCTTCATCGTCGACATGAAGACCCGCAAGCGCGACTGGCGCGAACTCCACGATGCGATGTTTCCCGCTTATGGGGCCGGGGCCGCAGCTGTCGTCCGGGCCGGTGGCAATGTCGGCATTGGCAGCCATGGTGAGATGCCGGGTCTGGGCTTCCACTGGGAAATGGAAGCCCATGTGATGGGCGGGATGACCCCGATGGAGGTGCTGCGCGCGGCGACGCTCGGGTCGGCGCATGTGATCGGGCGCGATGCCGACTTCGGAAGCCTGGAGCCGGGCAAGGTCGCCGACATCCTGGTGCTCGACCGCGATCCGCGCGTCGATATCCGCAACAGCCTGTCGCTCATCCAGGTGATGCTGGGCGGTCGTCTCTATGATGCGGAGACGCTGGACGAAGTCTGGCCGCGCCAGCGCAGCTTCGGACGCCCCTGGTATCGGAACGATCTTCCACCCGGCGTCGTCGATCCGGCCGTCGGAGCCGAATCCGCAGCATCGCGCTGATCTTGCAGCCCACCCGCTGGCGAAGTTGGCCCATTTGCGGGAGGCGCAGTACGCGTTTCGGATTAAAGTCCGAACAGTGACAAAACCAGCGACAAGCCCATGTGGAGGGGCTGCGAGGGACTAGCCACATTCAAAGGGGGTTAAAATGCAAATGAGCCGGACCACGCTTCGTTCGAAGATCCATCTGCT
This sequence comes from Pseudomonadota bacterium, assembly GCA_040387595.1. GTDB lineage: Bacteria > Pseudomonadota > Alphaproteobacteria > Sphingomonadales > Sphingomonadaceae > Rhizorhabdus. The sequence goes on along the minus strand of JAZKDN010000008.1, from coordinate 220,595 downwards.
GTGTGCGAGCGCGCTCGTCGCATCGCTCGGCAGCGCCGCATCGGCGCAGGAAACCGATCGATCCAACGCGATCCAGAGCACGTCGAACGCGACATCCGTGACGTCGGTCGGCGGCGAGGACGTGATCATCGTCACTGCGCGCAACTATGTGCCGGGCGGCAGCCTGACCGCGTCGAAGTCCGACATCCCGCTCATTCGCACCCCGCAGTCGGTGTCGGTCGTCACGCGCGACCAGATCGATCTGCTCAACTTCATCGATGCGCAGCAGGCTGTCCGCTACGTGTCGAGCGTGACCGGCGAGAATTACGGCCCGGATCTGCGCTACGACTTCATTTCGGTCCGCGGCTTCACCCCGCGCCAGTTCATCGACGGCCTCGCCGCGCCGGTGTCGACCTCGATCCAGAGCGTCGGCGTCGATCTTTACGCCTTCGAGTCCTTCGAGGTCCTCAAGGGCCCGGCTTCGGTGCTCTACGGTTCGGCGCCTCCCGGCGGCATCTATAATCAGGTGAGCCGCCGCGCGAATGAAGAGTTCGGCGGCGAGGTGCAGGCCAAATATGGCATGTACGACTACAAGTCGATTTCCGGCACCGTCACCGGCGCGGTCGCCGACGGCCTTGCGGTGCGCTTCACCGGCCTTGGCCTGGATCGCAATGCCGAACGCAAGGGCGTCGATGCGCAGCGCATCCTGGCTTCGCCCACCTTCACGTGGAAGATCGGCGAGCGCACCTCGATCACCGGCCTGGGCTATTACCAGTATGACGAGGTCAACGGCGACACCAACGGCTTCCTTCCGGCCGTCGGCACGTTGCTGCCCAATCCGCTGGGCCAGATCGACCATCGCGCCAATTTCGGTGAGCCCGACTTCAACAAGTTCGTCCGCCGTCAGTGGGGCGCAGGCTGGGACGTCACGCACGAGCTGGCCGAGGGGATCAAGCTCCAGTCCAACACGAAGTGGTCGCACTATCATGAGACGTCGCAGGTCATCTATGGCGGCGGCGGGCTCGGCGCCGACAATCGCACGCTCAGCCGCTTCAGCTTTCCCTATGACGAGCGGGTGAAGAGCTTCGCGACCGACAACCGTCTGGCCGCCAATATCGATACCGGCGCTATTTCGCACAATTTCCTGGCGGGCGTCGATTATCGCAACGTGACCAACGTGTCGGCGTTCGGCTTTGCCGGCGCGACCGCGATCGACATCTTCAATCCGGTCTACAGCACGGTACCGATCGTCAATCCGGCGGTGTCCTTCCCGTTCAGCAACATCCAGCTCAAGCAGACCGGCGTCTATGCGCAGGACCAGATCGGCTTCGGCAATCTCTACATCCTGGCGGGCGGCCGCTATGACTGGGTGAAGGTCGACGATCGCAACGGCGGCACCACCACCAAGCAGCACAAGTTCACCTGGCGTGTCGGCGCGAACTATGTGTTCGACAATGGCTTCGCACCCTATGTCGGCTATGCGAAGTCGTTCGAGCCGGTGATCGGAACCGACAGCACGACCCTGGCGCCGTTCAAGCCATCGTCGGGCCGTCAGATCGAAGGCGGTATCAAGTTCAGCTCGCCAAGCGGCAGCGACGTTCGCTTCTTCGCAACGGCGGCGCTGTTCGACATCAAGCAGACCAATGTCGTCACCGCCGGCACCTCGATCGTTCCGGTGTTCGGGACCCAGACCGGTGCGGTCAAGGTTCGGGGCGGCGAGCTCGAACTGGTCGCGCGCATCCGCGACCAGCTGTCGATCAACGCCAGCTACAGCTACAATGACAGCGAAGTCACCAAGAACGACAACTTTCCTGGCGCCGTCGGCGCGCGCCTGGTGACGACGCCGAAGCACAAGGCATCGATGTTCGTCGATTATACGCTGCAGAAGGGCAGCCTCGGCGGTCTCGGCTTCGGCGGCGGCGTGCGCTATTCGAGCACGAGCGCGGGCAGCCTGCCGGATGCATTCAACCCGACCGTGCTCTATGGCGAATCGAGCGTGCTGTTCGACGCGATCGTCCATTATGATACGCCCGGCTGGCGCTTTGCGGTCAATGCATCGAACCTCCTCGACAAGCGCTTCGTGGCGCGCTGCGCGGGTCTCGCAAACTGTACCTATGGGGCAGGACGGCAGGTGATAGGCACCGTCACCAAGAAGTTCTGACTTTGAAGGGCCGGCGGGACATCCCGCCGGCCCTTTTCTTTGCTGGGACATTCTGCATGAAGATGTTTCTTGCCGCGCTGCTGTTAGGCGGGGCCGCGATCCAGGCCCTGGCTGCGCCAGCCACCCCGCCCGCCGTCGGCCGCGTGCTCATCGAAATCTACCGCATCGCTCCCGGCCAGCATGAGGCTTTCCTGGAGGAGATCGCGCGCTACGACGAGGCCAACCGTCGGGCCGGACTGCCGCCGCGCCAGCTCTACATCCACAGCGACGGCGCCGATTGGGACTTCATGCTCGTCCAGCCCGCCAAGACACCGGCCGACAAGGTCGAGGCGCTCGACAAGGCGTGGGACGCAATGAAGCTGCCGTCGGGCGCGGACTTCTTCCTGAAGTTCCGCCGTTTCATCGCCGAGCACAGCGATACCTATGCGAGCGGACCGACCACCGCCGCCGATTTCCTGGCGACCCGCAAGACGCCGTAGAGCGCTTTTATTCGGCCGGATCGCCCCGAGGCGCTCGGCCGGCTCCTACAACATCTGATATTGGCGTGGGGGCAAGCCGAAGGCCCGCTGGAACATCGCCGAGAAGGCGCTGGGGCTGTCATAGCCCACATCATAGGCCACGCTGGTGATCGGTTGCCCCTCCGACAGCAGTGTCAGGGCGCGCATCAGCCGTACCTGCTGCCGCCATATCGCGAGGCTCATGCCGAGTTCCGCGCGGATCGTTCGCGTGAACGTGCGACGCGCCATCCCGGCAAGGCTTGCCAGATCGTCCAGGTCATGGTGACCGGCGGGATCGTCGAGGATCATCTGGCACACGCGCCGCACGCGGTGGTCCTGCGGCATCGGCACATGAAACGGTGCATCAGGCATGCTGCCAAGCTCATATGTGAGCATGTCGACCAGGCACTTGTTGCGGCCCGAGCAGTCGTAGAATCCGCCGAGCTTGGCGACTTCGACGATCAGCGCGCGCAGCAGGTTGGTGACCTCGACCACACGGCATTTGGCCGGTGACGGCTGGTCCTGCGAAAAATAGAGGGTGCGCAGCGAGACGGGGCCGCGGCAGGCCACTTCATGTCCGACATGGGCGGGAATCCAGATCGCCCGCTGCGGCGGGATGACGAAGTTCGCCATGGCGGTCGTCACCGACATCACCCCCGATGTCGCGTAGAGAAGCTGGTCGCGCCCATGCGAGTGCATCTTGTCGACGAAACCCGCTTCATACTCGTCCTCGAGACCGATGATCGGCCGATCGGACTCATCGAACTCCATCGTGCTTCTCATGACCCACCACCGACAAAAGGATGCATTTCAGCTCTCACGGGCAAGGCATCATGTTCGTAGCCCAGCGTCAATAATCAGTCAGGCGCGCACGCCGATTTTCCCCGACCATGGCGTGGCGACCACATTCTCACTCATCGTCGGCCAATCTCCCGAAAAACCGAAGGCATATCGCGCGTTGCGACCGATTGCGGAGAGGCCAGACATGATCGCGGATGGGCCATGCGGCCCGTATGAGCACAAGTTCGGCCCCAATCAGAGGGCCGGGCCGGGCGGGCGCAGATAGCCTTTCGCTTTGGTGACGCTGCCCGGGGGAATGTTCGATGCGCACACAGGGATTGCTGGTGCGAAAGTCGCTGGCCGACATTCGCTCGGACAGCGAACATCATCAGCTCAAACGCACGCTCGGCCCGGTCCAGCTGGTGTTGCTTGGCATCGGCTGCATCGTCGGCGCCGGCATCTACGTCATGACCGGCTCGGCCGCCGCGAATTATGCCGGACCGGCGGTGATCCTGTCGTTCCTGATCGCGGGCCTCGCCTGCGCCTTCACCGGCCTCTGCTATGCGGAGCTCGCCTCGACGCTGCCGGTATCGGGGTCCTCCTACACCTATACCTATGCGGCGCTGGGCGAGGTCTTCGCCTGGTCGCTGGGCTGGTTGCTGATGCTCGAATATGGGCTGGCCGGCTCGGCGCTGGCGGCGGGCCTGTCGGGCTATCTCTCGAGCTTCCTCGGCGACTTCGGCGTCCATATTCCGGCGATGCTGCGAACCTCCTTCATCCAGAGCACGACCACCGAAACCGGGGTGCGCTTCACCACCGGCGGCGGGGTGAACCTGGTCGCTGCGGCCAGCCTGGGACTGGTGACGCTCGTGCTGATCCGGGGGATCACCCAGTCGGCCGCGGTCAATGGCGTGATGGTGATCGTCAAGATCGCGGTCCTGCTGATCTTCGTCGCGGTCGGCGTGTTCCACATCGAACCGGCGAACTGGACACCGTTCGTTCCGGAAAGCCAGGGCGGATTCGCTTATGGTCCGCTCGGTGTGCTGCGCGCCGCTTCGGTGCTGTTCTTCGCCTATCTCGGTTTCGAGACGGTTTCCACCGCGGCGCTCGAGGCGCGCAATCCCCAGCGCGACATGCCGATCGGCATTCTCGGCGCTCTCGCCATCTGCACCTTGCTCTACATCGCCGTCGCGCTGGTGCTCACCGGCATCGTCCCCTATCGCGCGCTCGGCGTGCCCGATCCGATCGCGATCGCGGTCGATCGCATGGGCCTGCCGGCTTTCGCGCTGGTCGTGAAGCTGGGCGCGGTGCTCGGGCTCACCTCGGTGCTGCTCGTCAACACCTACGGGCACAGCCGGATCTGCTTCGCCATGTCGCGCGACGGCCTGCTGCCGCGCCTATTCTCCTCGGTGCACGCGGAATGGCAGACGCCGCATCACGGCACGATGTTCGTCGCCGCCGTCGCGGCGGTCGCCTCGGCTTTCCTGCCCATTGCGATCCTCGGCGACCTTGTGAGCCTGGGGACGGCATGCGCTTTCTCGATCGTTGCGATCAGCGTGATGTGGCTGCGGACGAGCCAGCCCGACCTCGAGCGGCCCTTCCGGGTGCCGCTGGGCGGGGTGTGGATTCGCGGCGTCTGGATCGGCGTCGTGCCGGTGCTCGCGCTCGTGCTCTGCCTGTCGATGGTCGGTCCGGTGCTGGTCGACATCGTGCTGAAGGCGATCGATGGCGATTCCATTCCGGCGACGATCCTCGGAATCTATCTCGTCGTCGGTGTGCTGCTCTACCGCGGCTACGGATGGCGGAACTCGCGGCTGGGCCATGCCAGCGTCGTCGCGGCCTGAAGGGAAATGGCCCGTCGGAGCCGATGTTCGCCCCGTCCGCGGGGGTCGGCGGCGGGGTGCTGGGCTAGGCAGGGTTGATGGATGAGGGACGCGATCAAATGAGCGATGCGGCGCAGCTTGCAGCGAAGGACGATGTCGATCCCGATATCCGCCGCTTCGTCGATGCGCTCAACAAGGGGTATGGCCAGTTCGAGAATTTCGGCAGCCTGCCGCTGGGGGAAAGGCGTCTTGCCGCCGAGCAGGTGCGGGCACCGTGGCGGGCCGGCGGCCCCGAAATGTGGTCGACGGTCGAGCACGACCGCGCCGGGGTTCGCCTGCGCGTCCACCGCCCGTCGGCCGACGACGGGATGCCGGCGATGCTCTATATCCACGGCGGAGGCTGGACGATGTTCAGCATCGACACGCATGATCGTCTGATGCGCGAATATGCGGCGCGCGCCGGGATCGTGGTCGTGGGGATCGATTACAGCCTGTCGCCGGAAGCCAAATTTCCCAAAGCGCTGGACGAGATCGTTGCCGCCTATGACTGGCTCCGCGCCGGCGGTGCGGGCGATGGCGTGGACCCGGCGCGGATCGCGATCGGCGGCGACAGCGCGGGTGCGAATCTCTCGGTAGCCGTTGCTCTCCAACTGCGCGGTGGCGGGCGGGCGATGCCGTCGGCGTTGCTGCTCAACTATGGCGCGTTCGACCCGCGCCCCTCCGCCAGCTATCCGCTTTATGGCGGGCCCAGCTATATGCTGACCGGGCCCGAGATGGACCTGTTCTGGAGCAACTATACCGATGCTCCGGCCGACCTCGAAAACCCGTTGGTCGCGCCCATCTTCGCCGATCTCAATGATCTTCCGCCCGCATTTTTCGCAATCGCGGAATGCGACATCCTCGCCGATTGCAACCGCGCGATGGCCGCGCGGATGACGGAGGCCGGGGTCAAGGTCGATGCGCGCGAATATGGCGGGGCGACTCACAGCTTTCTGGAGGCCATGTCGATAGCCCCGCTCGCCAGCCGGGCGATCGATGACGCAGCGGGTTGGCTCAGGGCGCTTCTCGTACAGGACTGACGAGCGCTACGCCTGCGACCTTGGCTTTATAAGGATCGAGATTGAGTGATCTGGGCCCGCAGCCGGCAGGCAGCGAGCCCAATCGCGCTGCCGGGCCCGGTTCGACGCATCGCCGAAAATCCCCTCAGCAAATCTGCGAAAGCAACTCGTCAATCGGCACGAAGGCAAAGGCGACAGAACTGTCCGCCACGCCATAGGGCAGGAAGAGCTGATCCTTATGCTTGAGCGCGCCGCAGGTGTAGACGACGTTGGGGACATAGCCCTCGCGGTCGTGATGGCTCGCGGCAAGGATTGGTTCGCGCGTGCGCCCGAGCAGCTTGGATGGATCGTCCTTGTCGAGCAGAACGGCACCGATCGAATATTTGCGCATGGCGCCGACGCCGTGGGTGAGCAGAAGCCAGCCTTCGTCGAGTTCGATCGGCGGGCCGCAATTGCCGATCTGGATGAACTCCCACGGGTAGACCGGCTGGAGGAGGAGTTCGCCGTCGTCCCAGTGATCGACTTCGTCGGAATCGAGCAGGAACAGGTTCTGGCCATCCTGCCGGCCGATCATCATGTAGCGGCCACCGACCTTGCGCGGGAACAGCGCCATTCCCTTGTTGCGCGCCGCAGAGCCTCGCATGGGGATCAGGTCGATCTTGCGGAAGTCCTTGGTCCGCATCAGCTCGGACTGAATTTCCCGGCCCGAATAGGCGGTGTAGGTCCCGATATATTCCTTGCTGCCATCATCATGGTGAAAGTGGGTCAGGCGCAGATCTTCGAGCCCGTTACGCTGGGCCGGGGTAATCGGAAAGATGACCATGCCGGACAGAGTACTGTCCTTGTGCCGGTAGACGGTGGTCGGCCCGTCGAGATCGTAGATGCCGTCGGCATCCGGGGCGTCGGCCGCTGTGGCGAAAGGGGGTTCGGGCGCGAGGATCAGTTCGCAGTCCGAGGTGATCAGTCCCTCGCGAAAGGCGACCGAGCTGATATGCCCTTCCCCCACCGCGCGCAGCGACATGAGTATCCGCAGGGTCGATGGCGACAGTCCGCTTTGGTCCGGATGCGGCACCACGCTGGGGTTCATCAGCGCCGCCGCGGCATAGCTATACTCGTGGCAAAAATAGGCGCCAATCAACTGCCGCTTGTCATCGCCGATGTCGGGAAGCTTCAGCCCGAGGAGTGCTTCGATCTGATCAAACCGCGTCGCGAACACCCGGCGCGTCTGCCAATGCCGTGCTTCGAAGTCGATCAGCACGAGATCGAGCTGACGCCGCGTCTCGACCATATCCATGTCGAGCACGGCCTGCACGAGCCGCTGGGCTCGGCCGGGCTCCGAGCCATTCTGCTGCCAGGCCAGGTGGAAGGGACGTACGACCACGCGCGAAGCGTCGGCGGTCAAACGGAGCGGATGGTTGTAATCAGCGAGCATACGCTCCCGGCGTCGCGAGGATCGAAACGACGCCACCCTAAAGATCAGGCAGCGTCACGCGTCTTTCTAGCGGCGAGATTCCGGGAAAGCGACTGCATAGCGACATTGGCCAGCTGTAATGCCAAGATCGACTCCGCGCCCTGGTTCCGATTGACTCCGTGCGGCATCAACCCATCGTGGCAACCGCCGTCCTGAGCATCGGCCAGTGCCAGGCCCAGATCATTGTGGCCGACGAACCAGCCATAGGCGCGCCAGGCGATTTCCATCCAGCGGGGATCGTCGTCAACGGCCAAAGCTGCAACGCAGGCATCGATCGTCGCCTGAGCCTCCAGCGGCTGCTGGTCGAAGGGGAGAGGTTCTGCATAGGGGCGCTGGAAACTGTCGGTGCCGACGGGACGGAAGGCGCCGCGCGCGTTGGTTTGCACCTCGGCGATCCAGCCAAGCGTCTCCAGTCCGATCGCGACGGCCTCCTTGTCGCCCAGCACGGCGCCCGCACGCAGCAGCGCTTCGGGCAGCCGCGCGTTGTCATAGGCCAGCACGGTCTCGAACCAGGCCCAGTCGGGCCGGCGTGACGATGACAGCAACCGCTTCAGAAGATCGGCCGTCGTCTCCAGGATCGTCCGAGATGGGCCATGATGGGGGTCGATCGACATAATTTCCGCCGCGCCCAGCGCCGCGAACGCGGCAGCACGCGGCGATACCAGGGTCGCTGCGAGCGGGGCCGCACGCTCGAACAGGATGAATGCCCAGGCGCGCATCCCGGCGTCAGTGCCGCGTACCGCGGCGCAACCCAGCGCCCAGAGCGTCCGGCCGTTGCTGTCTTCAGACCCTTCGTCCTCACACCAGCGGCGATCGAAACCCATGAAATTTCGGAAGCGCTGGAGATCGGGATTCCAGGCATGCTGGACGAAGGCCGCATAGGTTGAACTCAGCCGCGCGATCTTTTCGCGATCGCCGTCGCGGACACCACACATCAGGATGAGCGCCCGCGCGTTATCGTCGATGCAATAACCGTGGCTGCGATCGGCGATCGAGTGGACACCATGCTGAAAGATACCGGTCGCATCGGTCATTCGAATGACGGCATCGAGCTTCGGCAACAGCGGCGTCCGCATGACCGCGACGGAATTCGGGCGGGAAGACGCGTCTTCGGCCTTTCCGATCAACGTCAGCGCCCGCTCGACCGCTTTAGGCCAGAGCAGCGTGCGGCCCAGCGCATAGGCGCGCCCCGCCAGTGCCTCGCGTGCCTCATCATCGCCGAGAAGATCGCTGACCGCCTGGGCGAGTGCACGCGAATCACGCGGCGGAACGAGGACGCCATGTCCGTCGGCAAGAATTTCGGCGGCGTGGAGATAGGGCGTGGAAACCACCGGCTTTCCGAGGCCGACCGCATAAGACAACGTGCCCGAGGTGATCTGGGCCAGATTGAGATAGGGCGTCACGTAGACATCACAGGCCTCGAGCCAGTCGAGCAACTCTTCCTGGTCGAGGAAGGCATCGACGAACCGAATATTGTCCGCAACACCCAGTCGATCGGCGAGCGCCATCAGCGACTCGCGGTGCGCCTCACCCTGTTCCCGGATGAGGTTGGGGTGGGTGGCGCCGATGACGACATAACAGCAGTCGGGATGGGCGGCGATCAGGCTTGGCATCACCTCGATCATCGTGCCGATGCCCTTGTCGGGCGCCAGCAGGCCGAAGGTCATGATGATCTTGCGCCCGGCAAGGCCCAAGCGCGTCTTGGCGATCTCGGGCTCGACATAGGGCCGGTCCGGCACGCCGTGCGGGATCACGGCGATCCGATCGTCCGCCACGCCATAAACCTCGCGCAGGATTCGCCGGCCGCGCTCGGCCATCACGATAAGGTGCGATGCGCGCGCCAGCAGCGCGGCGAACACTTCGCGCTCGCCGGGCGACGGGTTTTCCAGAACGGTGTGAAGCGTGGCGATGATCGGCAAGGTCGATCGCTCGATGAGGCGGAGGATGTGGCATCCGGCATCACCTCCGAAAATTCCGAATTCATGCTGAATCCAGATGGCCTGGGCGCCGCTCGCCTCGATCAGGCCGGCAGCCAATCGATAATCGGCGGGATCGTCTGCAGCGATCGTCCGAACGGACTCGGGATAGGCGATGCCCGACCCGTCATCCATGGCGTAATGATCGACGGTCAGGTCCGGGAAGCGCTCACCGAGCGCATCGACGACATGCGACGTGAATGTCGCAAGGCCACAGCGACGCGGCAGCGCATTACCGACGATCGCTATGTGGTTGAGATGCAGGGCAGATTCGCGATCGCCCGCGACTGTCTCGAAGATCGAGCGGATAGGGTCTGGCATGACGCGCGCGGCTCCTTCATCCCGACAACCAATAAACGGGAAACGTACAACGGTGCTGCGCTGCAATAGTTTCAATGGTTTCGGCTATGACCGATGGAAAACGACAAATATACTGATTCTGCTTTTCGGCGCTTGATCCAGATTAAGAAATCCCTGCTCTACTAGGCTTTTCGTTTGCAAAGTAGCTTATTCGTCTGCCTCTCCACTTTAGGCTCAAGGCCAAATAAAGTGCTCTTATCGACAGTCGGGTGTCGTTCGCGGGCGCAATATGGTTTGCTCGCCAACATGGTCCGTGCCCGCCGACGCGCGGGCCATAATGGTCCTCGACGATTTGGCGCTTCTCTTTTGACGGCTATCTGCCGGATTCGCACGGTATGCAGACGCCCCAGGCATGGTCCCATACCCGTAGGATCATTGAACATTCCCGTATCGCTGGTACAGCGCATCCTCCCGACCGCCTTCCTCAGCACACAGGACCGACCCCGTCATGGAAGACACGCTTCGTCGAGCCGCGCTCGATTATCATCGCTATCCCCAGCCCGGAAAACTGCGGGTCGAGCCGACGAAGCGCATGGTCAACCAGCGCGACCTGGCGCTGGCCTATTCGCCCGGCGTGGCGGCGCCGTGCGAGGAGATCGCGGCCGATCCGGACAAGGCGCTCGACTATACCGCGCGCGGCAATCTGGTCGCGGTGATCACCAACGGCACTGCGGTGCTGGGCCTGGGGGCGATCGGGGCGCTCGCATCCAAGCCGGTGATGGAGGGCAAGGCGGTGCTCTTCAAGAAGTTCGCCGGGATCGACGTGTTCGACATCGAGATCGACACCACCGATCCGGAGAAGTTCATCGAAGCGGTCGCGCTGCTCGAGCCGACCTTCGGCGGGATTAACCTGGAGGATATCCGCGCTCCCGAATGCTTCGCCATCGAAGCGGCGCTCAAGGCGCGGATGAACATTCCCGTGTTCCACGACGATCAGCATGGCACGGCGATCGTCGTCGCGGCGGCCGTCCGTAACGCGCTGGTGCTGCAGAATATCAGCCTGGCCGATGCGCGGCTGGTGACGTCCGGCGCGGGCGCGGCGGCGCTCGCTTGCGTCGATCTGCTCGTGTCGATGGGCCTGCCGGTCGATAATGTCACGCTGACCGACAAGGACGGCGTCGTCCACGCCGGGCGCGAGGGTATGGCGCCGAACATGGCGCGCTATGCCCGTATGACCGATGCCCGGACCCTGCCCGATGTCCTGCCCGGTGCGAACGTGTTCCTGGGCCTGTCGGCGCCGGGCGTGCTCAAGCCCGAATGGCTGCCGCTGCTGTCGGATCGCCCGCTGATCTTCGCGCTGGCCAATCCCGAGCCGGAAATCCTGCCCGAGATCGCCCGGGCCGCGCGTCCCGATGCGATCGTCGCCACGGGCCGGTCGGACTATCCCAACCAGGTCAACAACGTCCTGTGCTTCCCCTATATCTTCCGGGGCGCGCTCGACGTCGGCGCGACCACGATCAACGAGGCGATGAAGGTCGCTGCTGCCGAAGCGATCGCCGCGCTGGCGCGTCAGCCTGCGCATGAGAGCGTGGCGCAGGCTTACGGAGGCAGCAAGCTCGCCTTCGGTCCCGACTATATCATCCCGACGCCGTTCGATCCGCGCCTGATCGCGGAGATCGCGCCCGCCGTCGCGCAGGCCGCGATGGACAGCGGGGTGGCCCGGCGGCCGATCGACATCGATGTCTATCGCCGCTCGCTCGCCCAGCAAAATGCGCGATCGGGCCAGTTGATGATGCCCGTGTTCGAAGCCGCCCGCGGTGCGCAGGCGCGGATCGCTTATGGCGAAGGCGAGGACGAGCGCGTGCTGCGCGCGGTTCAGGACGCGCTCGACGATGGCATCGTCCGGCCGACCATCGTCGCCCGTCGCCGCATCCTCGCGGAGAAGATGCCGCAGCTCGGCCTGCGCTTCGAGCTCGACCGCGATGTCGAGGTGATCGATCCCGAGACCGACCATGAGGTGCTTGGCGCGTTGGTCGAGGCCTATCGCGCGGTTGCCGGACGGCGGGGCGTGCCCTCGGCCGAGATCGTCCGCCACGTCTATCGCCGGCCGACCGTCACCGCCGCAATGCTGCTGCGCACCGGTCATGTTGATGCTGCGCTGGTCGGCGGCAATTCGGAATATTGGGGCCAGGTCGAACATGTCCTGCGCACGATCGATCGCGCCGCGGCGGCGCAGCGTGTCTACGCGCTGTCCGGCCTGATCCTCGATGCGGGCGCGCTGTTCATCACCGATACGCATATGGTGCCGGATCCAACAGCCGATCAGATCGCCGAGATGACCGTGCTGGCCGAACGCGCTGTCCGGCAGTTCGGCCTCGATCCGCGCGTCGCGCTGGTTTCGCACTCGAACTTCGGCGCGTCGCACAGTCCGAGTGCCCGCAAGATGCGCGAGGCGCTCAAGATCGTCCGCCGGATCGCACCCGACCTCAGCGTCGACGGCGAGATGCACGCCGACGCCGCTCTGTCGCAGCCACTGCGCGAGCGGCTGATCCCGGACTCGCGCTTCGAAGGGTCGGCGAACCTGCTCGTCATGCCCAATCTCGACGCTGCGAACATCACCCTGAGCGCGCTTGGCGCCTCGTCCAGCTCGCCGACGGTGGGACCGATGCTGATGGGTCTCAGCCAGCCGATCCATGTCCTGACCCCCGGCGTCACCTCGCGCGGGATCCTGAACCTGACGGCGATCGCGGCGGCGGAGGTCGCGCGGCAGCGCTGAGCTGCGTGGCTACAGGCCGAAGGTTTCGGCGGTGAAGACGTGGCGCTCATCCGACGGGAATGCCGCATAGGCGGTCATGCGGCCGCCTTCGTAGCGGAAGTGCCAGGTCTGGCGGATGTCGGGCGCTGGCGCTGCGAAAGCCGATGGATCGAGCAGCGCGATGTTGGCCCGGCGATCGGGATCGCGGACCGAAACATAGCGGATTGCCTGGGCGGTGATAGCCCGCGCCGTGCGAGCAAAGCTCTGGCAGGCCGAATAGTCGTCGGGATCGGTCCACGCTTCCGCCCTCGCGGCATAAGGAGTCTCCGACAGATCAAGGAGGCGTGCCGTGCGGATCGGGACGGTGAACGCCGAATGTTCGACGACCGTTGTTGGCGGTCGGAAGCCGGGTGAGCGCGAGAAGAAGTACAACCGCCAATAGGCGGTCTCGGCCACCGCCGTGACAAGCTTCTTTGGTCGCGTGCGTGAGTCCGCCCATGGAAGAGGAAATGCCAGCATGCAGCGAGGGGTCGTTGCGAAGCACGGCTGCGGGCTCGCGACCGTCAGCTTTCCTGTTCGGACTGATCCTGTCGATCCGCTTCGGCCAGCAGCCAGTCGCGAAAGGCGCGGAAGCGGCGGTTGGCGAGCCGCTCGGGCGGATAGACGAGATAATAGGCCTCTGGGCCCGACACCGGCCGATCGGAAAGCCGGACCAGCGCGCCGGACTGCAATTCGGGTTCGATCAGGAAGGTCGGCACGAGCGCCGCGCCTGCGCCCGCTGCTGCGGCCTGCGCCAACATCAGGAAATGTTCGAAGCTGGGTTCGGGCGTGATCGGCGGCGCGTCGACCCCGGCCGCCGCGAACCAGCGTTGCCACGCCTGCGGCCGGGTCGTGAGGTGAAGCAGCGGCTGGTTCAGCAGCGCCTCGGGGCCCTTGCCGGTGAGGGCGTCGCGTATGGCGGGGGCGGCGACCGGCAGGGCTTGCTCGCGAAACAACAGGTCGTGGGTGACACCCGGCCAGTCGGGCAGGCCGAAGTGGATCGCGGCGTCGAAGGCCGTGCTGGCGAATGCGAACATGTCCGATCGCGCCGCGAAGTTGACGACCAGATCGGCCTGTTGCGCGGTCAGCCCCGGCAGGCGCGGGGCGAGCCAGCGCATGCCGAAGCTGGGCAGGGTGGCGATGGTGATCGCTCCGCGTTCGGTGCGGTCGATCATCTGCGCTGTCGCCTGGCGAATGCGCTGCAGCGCGGGCCCGATCGCCTCCATATAGGCCGCGCCATCGGCAGTCAGCGCGACCCGACGGCCCTTGCGCTCGAACAACTGCACGCCCAGCCAGTCTTCGAGCAGGGCGACCTGTCGGCTGACCGCGCTCTGGGTGAGCCCGACTTCCGCCCCGGCGCGCGAGAAATGGCCATGGCGGGCGGCCGCCGCGAAACTGTGCAGCGCGGCCATAGGCGGCAGCAGGCGACGGGCGACGTCGGAGCGCTCATTCATCTCTTCATTCCAATCATGCATCAACAGATGCGGCTTATCCCTTTTACATCAGCGGAAATCGGGCGCTAGGCGCGAGTGCGACGAGGAGATGATATGTTCGATACGCATCAAACCCATGGCGAAGCCCTGGTGGCTTCGTTGCTCGGTGACCGGACGGCGGCGGTGCTGGCCACCATCGACCTCGATGCGGCCTTGGCGCATCGCGGTGCCGAGGGCGGGGTTTCGCGGGTCTGCTTCGCCGCGGCGCTCAATGCGGTGCTGTTCGACAATCTTCTGGCGCGCGTGCCGACCGGCGCCGCCTTCGTCGCCGACCAGCGCGCGGCGGGCGAGCGTATCCGCTTCGACCATGGCGCGCTGCGCACGATCCGCTTTCCGTTCGGCGATACCGGTGCCCTGCCCGCCGGGCAGGCGGCGTTCGCGCGCATCCTGGGGCCGCTGGGCTATGAGGTTGCGGGTCTCTACCCTCTGCCTCGCCTGAAGATGACCGGCCGCGCCTGGGCGCAACGGGAGATGCCCGAGCTTCTGCCGCAATTCTTCATCAGCGAATTGCACGTCGAGCGTTTCGATCCCGATTTCGCGGACGCGGCACAGCGCGTGTTCGGCGACAGCCGCGACCCGCTCGACGCGTCGGCGACGGCGGTGCTCGAACGTTTTGCCGGTGGGAGCGTCGTATCACTGGACGCGGCGATCGCGGCGTTGCCGGTGATCGTGGCGGCGTTCGATCGCCAGCATGGCGAGGTCGCGCTGGGCGATTATGAACGGCTGCTCGCGCAATCGGCGGAGGCCGCCTGGATATCGACCGAGGGCAACGCCTTCAACCATGCGACGAGCCGAGTGCCCGATGTCGCCGCGGAAGCCGATCGCCAGCGCAGGCTCGGCCGCCCGATCAAGGACCGGGTCGAAGTGTCGCAGACCGGCAGGGTCCGCCAGACCGCCTTTCGCGCCGATCCGGTCGAGCGTAGCTTCCGCGACGGAGACGCTATCGTAACCCGCGTGGTGCCCGGTTCCTTCTATGAGATCATCAGCCGGGACGTCGATCCGGACACCGGCCAGCTCGACCTGGGCTTCGACAGCGGCAACGCGACCGGCATCTTCGCGATGACGCGCGCCGCATGACGGTGTCGGCGCTGATCGACCGGCTTCGCGCCGTCGTCGGGCCTGCGCATCTGCTGATCGATCGCAGCGACCTCGCCGGTCGCGACACGGACGGGCGCGGCGCGGCAGGCCATGCGCTCGCGCTGGTCCGGCCCGGCAATGCCGAGGAAATCGCCAAGGTGGTTGCGATCGCCGCGCGCGAAGGCGTGCGCATCGTGCCGCAAGGCGCCCGCACCGGGCTGGTCGCCGGAGGTACGGCCGACGACAGCGGATCGATGCTGCTGCTGTCGCTGGAGCGGCTGAATCGGCTGCTGGAGATCAACCCGGTCAACCGCACCGCGCGGGTCGGCGCGGGGGTGACGCTGTCGCAACTCAACGCCGCCGCAGCCGAGCACGGCCTGTTCTTCCCGATCGATCTGGGCGCCGATCCCACGGTCGGCGGAATGATCGCCGCCAACACCGGCGGGGCGCGCTTCCTGCGCTACGGCGATGTCCGCCGCAACCTGCTGGCGGTCGAGCTGGTGACGAGCGGACCCGCCGCCGCAATCCTTCGCCTCGGTCGCGCCTGCTGGAAGCAGAATGACGGGGTCGATCTCAAGCAGCTCGCGGTCGGCACCGGCGGTGCGATGGGCATCGTCACTGCCGCGACCCTCGCTTTGCAGCCGAAGCCGGTCCATGCGGTAACGGCGCTGCTGGCGCTGAGCGACGAGATGGCTATCGACCGGCTGCTGACCGCGTTCGAGCGGGACTGGGGAATGCTGCTGACCGCCTTCGAAGGCGTGTCGTCCGCCGCTTGCGACGCGGCCTTCGATCATGTCCCTCGTCTTCGCCGGCCGTTCCCGACCAATGAAGCCCACCGCTACTTCCTGCTGGTCGAGCTTGCCGCCGGTGCGGCGTTCGACGCGGCGATGCTCGAAGAGGCGCTGGCGACCGGCATCGCGCCGTTCATGGAGGGGCCCGACGCTCCGGTCGTCGATGTCGCGGTCGACCGTCAAAACGGCCTATGGGCGCTGCGCCATGCCATTCCAGAGGGGCTGCGCGCCTCGGGCAGCGTCATTGGGTGCGATGTCGCCCTGCCGCGCGGCGACGTCGCCGCCTTCCGCCGGGCGATGACGATCGAGATACTGCATGACCATCCCCAGCTTCGCGTCTGCGACTTCGGTCATGTCGGCGACGGCGGGCTACATTTCAACATGGTGTGGCCGCACGAAGCCGGGCCGATCCCGGCAGGCCTTGCCGATGGGGTGCGGATGAAGGTGCTGGCGGCTGCGGTTGAGCGGCATGGCGGCAGCTTCAGTGCCGAACATGGCGTCGGCCCGCGCAACATTGCCGCCTATCGCAGCTTTACCGACCCGGCAGTGCAGCGACTGGCCGGACAGATCCAGTCGCTGCTCGCGCCCGTACCGATCGGCCGGGTCAATTTCGGTTTCTCGGAGGCGCAGGGCCGGTCTAACTAGACCAGCTGCGCCGCCCGCTTCGCCGGCAACGCGCGGCAGGGGAAGATCATACTGAAGCAGGCGCCGCCGTCGACGGTCGCATAGCTTGCGGTGCCGCCATGCGCCTGGGCGATGGCGAGGACGACGGCAAGGCCGAGGCCGCTGCCCTTCAGTGGGCCGTCATGGTCCATGTAGCGGCGAAAAGGCTCGAAGGCATAAGGCACGAAATCGGCCGGCAGCCCGGGCCCACGATCGGCGATGTCGATCCGCACCTGGCTCCGGCCCAGGGTCAGCCGCACCCGTATTTCGGCCGGAAGGGCATGACGCTTCACATTTTCGAGCAGCGCCATGATCGCCTGGCGAATCCGGGCGGGATCGGCATCGCACTCGCCGGCTTCCAACTCGGTCTGGACCGTGAAGCCGGCCGCCTCCAGGCCCGGCTGCATCAGGCGGACCACGGTCTCGACCTCCTCGGACAGGTTGAGCGGCAGGATGCGCATGTCGAGCCGCCCGCCTTCGAACAGGCTCACGGTGCGCAGAT
This sequence comes from Pseudomonadota bacterium, assembly GCA_040387595.1. GTDB lineage: Bacteria > Pseudomonadota > Alphaproteobacteria > Sphingomonadales > Sphingomonadaceae > Rhizorhabdus. The sequence continues at coordinate 203,230 of JAZKDN010000008.1, read as the reverse complement.
CCTCGATCAGCCGGGTCAGCGCCTCGACCTGCGCGACCAGCGATTTGAGCAGCGGTGGTTCCGGCTGGAAAACGCCATCGGCCAGCCCCTGAAGGCGACCGCTCAATATCGTGACGGGGGTCCGCAGTTCATGCGCGATCGATGCATTCCACCGGCGGACCGCTTCGGAGGCGCGCTCCAGCCGATCGGCCATCAGGTTGAAGTCGTCGACCAGCATCGTCGCTTCGGACAGCGACCGGTCCCCCGATTCCGCCCGGACGTTGAGCTCACCATCGGCGATCTGCCGTGCAGTGCGGGCGACCGAGACCAGCGGCGCGACGATCCGCCGCGCCAGCCGCAGCGCCGCGACGATGGTGATGCACGCTGCCGCCAGGCACAGCGCCAGAATCACCAGCCATTCGATCTGCGACGGCATCCAGTGATGGTTCATCGGCAATAAATGCGGCGCCATCCGAATGACGACACCGTAGAATGTATAGAGGCCGATGATCGTCAGCAGCACCGATGCGATCGTCGCGACAACCATCGACAGCACGATCTGCCGTCCCAGGCCGCCGACGCCGGGCATCAGCTGACGTCCGCCAGTCGGAAACCGACGCCGCGCACATTGTTGACCATGGCGGGCGCCCCGCTGTCCTCCAGCTTGCGGCGCAGCTTGCTGAGATGGGTGTCGACCGTGCGTTCCAGCGCTTCGCCGTCCGGCAGGCAGGCGTCGAGCAGCTCGCCGCGCGAAAAGGCCCGCTTCGGCGCACGGGCCATGTGGGCGAGGAGACGGAATTCGGTGAGGGTGAGGGGCAGGGGCGCCCGGTCGTCGCCGGTAATGACGCTGGCAAGGTGCATCTCCAGGTCGATCTCGACCGATCCGACGCGCAGGATCGCCCCGCCGCTGCTGCCCGCCCGCCGCAGCACCGCACGGGCGCGGGCGGCGACCTCGACGGCGTTGAACGGCTTCACCACATAGTCGTCGGCGCCGATCCGCAGCGCCTGAAGCTTGTCGATGTCCTGGTCGAGCGCAGTCAGCATGATGACCGGGGTATCGCCCCGCCGCCGCAGTTCCGCCAGCACCTCCCAGCCGTTGAGGCGTGGCATCTGCACGTCGAGCATGACGAGATCGGGCTTCAGCGCGAGGTGCAGATCAAGCGCGGTGCGGCCATCGGCCGCACAGACGGTACGGAAACCCTCCCGCTCGAGATAGGCGACGATCACTTCCGCGATCTCCGGCTCATCCTCCGCTACCAATATCAACGCGTTCGTCAATTGCCACTTTCCCCCGTTGAGGCTGTGGTAACGCATATTATGGTGGCAAAGCCATGCGTCTCCACACAGTCTCCACACAACGCGCACAATGGTTCGACGCGACCAGTGCAAAGGCACCGCACGTAAGTTCATGTCTGGATCCCGTTCGATGAAGATGTTCGATGCAAGGCGCCGCGCGGCGCCGCTGCTCTGCGCCGTTGCGGTGCTGGCGCTGTCCGCCTGCGGGGAAAAGCCGCAAGACCCGCCGCCGCCGGCCACCGTATCGGTGGTACAGGTCGCACCCGCGCCGGTCGCGATCGCGGACGAACTGCCCGGTCGGGTCGTCGCTTTTCGGGTCGCCGAAATTCGCCCGCAGGTCGGTGGCATCATCCAGCGACGCCTGTTCGAACAGGGCAGCGAAGTCCGTGAGGGCCAGCCGCTGTTCCAGATCAATTCGGCGCCGTTCCGTGCCGATGCCGGCAGCGCGGCCGCCGCGGTTCGACGCGCCGAGGCGACATTGTCGCGCGCGAAGGTGCAGGAGCAGCGCCTCGTCTCGCTCGTGAAGAGCGATGCGATCAGCGGACAATCCTTCGACGACGCCGTCGCTGCGCGCCAGCAGGCGGCTGCCGATCTCGCCCAGACCAGGGCCGAACTGGAGCGGCGCCGGGTCGATGTGGGCTTTGCCACCATCCGCTCACCGATCAGCGGCCGGATCGACCAGGCGGTCCTGACCGAAGGCGGGCTCGCCAATGTCAGCGACACCAATCCGCTCGCCACCGTCCAGCAGATCGATCGCGTCTATGTCGATGTCCGCCAGCCCGCCACGCGGCTCGACGCCGTGCGCGACGCGGCCCGTGCCGGCGCGGGCGCGCAAGGCGCTCCGGTCGATATCGTCTCGAGCACCGGTCGCGTCTATCCGGTCAAGGGCCGGCTGCTTTTCTCGGGCGTCAGCGTCGATCCCGGCACCGGTGAGGTGATCGCGCGGGTCGAGGTCCCGAACAGGGATCGCACGCTGCTGCCCGGCATGTTCGTCCGCGCGCGGCTGCCGCGCCTGGCGATGCCCGATGCGATCATGGTTCCGTTGCAGGCGGTGGCGCACGGCGCTTCTGGCGAAACGACGGTCAAGATCGTCGATGGCCAGAACAAGGTGCAGAGCCGCAAGGTCGTGCTCGGCGACGAGAAGGATGGGCAGGTCATCATTCGCGAAGGGCTGAAGCCCGGCGAAAAGCTGATCGTCGAAGGGCAGGACCGGGTCCAGCCCAATGCCGTGGTCAAGCCGATGCCCTGGCGTGAAGCCAAGGCCTCGACGGCTGCCCGCTGAGATAGGCTGAACCCATGCCCCGTTTTTTCATCGATAGGCCTGTTTTCGCCTGGGTGATCGCGATCGCGATCGTCCTGACAGGCCTGATCGCGATTCCGCAGCTGCCGATCGAGCGCTATCCGACGATCGCGCCGCCCAGCATCACGATCACCACCACCTATCCCGGCGCCACGCCGCAGACGATGAACGACAGTGTCGTCGGCCTGATCGAGCGCGAGCTGTCGAGCGTGAAGAACCTGCTCTATTTCGAGAGCTCGACCGACACCTCGGGCGTCGCCCAGATCACCGCGACCTTTACGCCGGGCACAAATCCGGAACTGGCGCAGGTCGACGTGCAGAACCGGTTGAAGGCCGCGGAACCGCGTCTGCCGCAGGTGGTGCGGCAGACCGGCGTCCAGGTCGAGGCGGCGTCCTCGGGCTTCCTCATCCTGATCGGCATCAAGTCGGAAGATCCCAATATCGATCCGGGCGTGCTGGGCGATTACGCCGCGCGCAACGTTTCGGAAGAACTCAAGCGCGTACCCGGCGTCGGCCGCGTCCAGCTGTTCACGTCCGAACGGGCGATGCGCATCTGGGTCGATCCGAACAAGCTGCTTTCCTACAGCCTGACGATGGGCGACGTGAACAGCGCGATCGCCGCGCAGAACGTCCAGATCGCCCCCGGCCGGATCGGCGGCGAACCGACCATCGGCGAGCAGCGGGTCACGATCCCGCTGACCGTCGACGGCCAGCTCCAGACCGCCGCGCAATTTCAGCAGATCCTGTTGCGCGCGAACAGCAACGGTTCGACCGTGACGCTGGGCGACGTCGCGCGCGTGGAGCTTGCCTCGCAAAGCTTCTCCAGCGCGGCGCGCACCAACGGCAAACCCACCGCGATCCTTGCGGTGCAGATGGCGCCGGGCGCCAATGCCGTGGCCACCTCGCAGGGGGTGCTCGACCGGATGGATGATCTGTCGAAGGCGATGCCCGCGGGCCTTTCCTATATGGTGCCGTTCGACACCGCGCCCTACGTCAAGCTCTCGATCACGAAAGTGGTGGAGACGCTGGTCGAGGCGATGGTCCTCGTCTTCCTCGTCATGTTCCTGTTTCTGCAGAAATTTCGTTACACGCTGATCCCGGCGATCGTCGCGCCGATCGCGCTGTGCGGCACGCTGTCGGTGATGCTGCTCACGGGCTTCTCGGTGAATGTGCTGACGATGTTCGGCATGGTGCTGGCGATCGGCATCATCGTCGATGACGCGATCGTCGTCGTCGAGAATGTTGAGCGGTTGATGGCGGAAGAGGGGCTGTCGCCGCGCGATGCCACCCGCAAGGCGATGACCGAGATCACCGGCGCGATCATCGGCATCACCCTGGTGCTGACCGCGGTGTTCATCCCGATGGCCTTTTCCAGTGGATCGGTCGGCGCGATCTATCGCCAGTTCACCATCTCGATGGCGGTTTCGATCCTGTTCTCAGCCTTCCTCGCGCTGTCGCTAACCCCGGCCCTGTGCGCGACCATCCTGAAGCCGGTGAAGGGCCATAAGAAAAAGGGCGGATTCTTCGGCTGGTTTGATCGCAAGTTCGTTTCGCTGACCGAAGGCTATGAGACCTGGGTTACCCGCCTGCTCAAGCGCACGGGCCGGATGATGGCGTCGTTCGCCGTGATCCTCGTGCTGCTCGGCGTCGGTTTCATGAACCTGCCGTCGGCCTTCCTGCCGGAAGAAGACCAGGGCTTCATCCTCAGCCTCTTCCAGCTGCCGCCGGATGCGACCATCGGGCGCACCAGCGAGGCGATCGCCGTGCTCGAGGCGCACAACAAGAGCCGGGGGACCATCAGGGACACGACGGCGATCCAGGGCTTCTCCTTCTCCGGATCGGGCGCCAATGCCGCGATGGTCTTCACCGTCCTCAAGGACTGGAAGGATCGCGATGGCGCCACCGTTCAGAACGAGATGGTGGAGGCTCAGAAGGCCACCAGCGTGATCCGCGAGGGCATGGTCATGAGCATCATGCCGCCATCGATCGAAGGTCTCGGCAATTCGTCGGGCTTCGCGCTGCGGCTCCAGGATCGCGCCGGCAAGGGCGAACAGGCCTTGATGGCCGCGCAGGGCCAGTTGCTGGGCCTCGCCGCGCAGAGCAAGATCCTGCAGGGCGTCTATCCCGAAGGCTTGCCGGCGGGCAGCAGCATCAAGCTCGAAATCGATCGCCGCAAGGCGCAGACCCTGGGCGTTTCCTTCACCGACATCGCCTCGACCCTGAGTGCCGCGATCGGTTCGAACTATGTCAACGACTTCCCTAACCGGGGACGCTTGCAACAGGTGATCGTCCAGGCCGACGCCTCGGCGCGCATGAAGCTTGACGACGTCATGAACCTCTATGTCCGCAATGCGGACGGCAATCCGGTGCGGCTGGGCGAAATGATCAACCCCCGTTGGGAGATCACCGCGCTCCAGCTCGTTCGCTACAATAGCTACCCTACGATCCGTATTTCGGGCTCGGCCGCCCCCGGCTATTCGAGCGGCGCCGCGATGAAGGAAATGGAACGTCTCGCGGCGCAGCTTCCGCCCGGTTTCGCGATCGAGTGGACCGGCCAGTCGCTGCAGGAACGCCAGGCAGGCGACGAAGCGCTGCTGCTGATGGGCCTGTCGATGGTCGTCGTCTTCCTGGTCCTCGCCGCACTGTACGAGAGCTGGTCGATCCCGCTGTCGGTGATCATGGTCGTGCCGCTCGGCCTGCTCGGCGCACTTGCCGCGGTTTTTGTCGCCGGATTGTCGAACGACGTGTTCTTCAAGGTCGGGCTGATCACGATCATCGGCCTCAGCGCCAAGAACGCGATCCTGATCGTAGAGTTCGCCAAGGCGGCGCGCGACGAAGGCATGTCGACGGTCGAGGCGACGATCCACGCCGCCCGGCTGCGCCTGCGGCCGATCATCATGACCAGCCTTGCCTTCACTTTGGGCGTCATGCCGCTGATGCTGGCGACGGGCGCGAGCAAGGAAACCCAGCGCGCGATCGGGACCGGTGTGTTCGGTGGGATGATCAGCGCCACCGTGCTCGCGATCTTCTTCGTGCCGGTGTTCTTCGTCGTGGTGATGGGGCTGGTCGAACGCTTCCGCAAACGCAAGACGCAGCAGCCGCCCGCTCATCCGGCGCCGGTGGTGGAGAATTGATCATGCGGAAAATGGTCCTTGTGACGCTGCTGATGACCAGCGCCTGTTCGATGAACCCACGGCTCGACATACCGACACCGCCGGTCGCGACGCAGTTTCCGGACGCTGCCGCGCAGGAGCCGACAAGCGCCGCTGCGATCGACTGGCGGACGATGTTCGGCGATCCCCGCCTGCAGGCGATCATCGAACTGGCGCTGGCGAACAACCGCGATCTGCGCGTATCGACCCTCAACGTCGAAGCGGCACGAGCCCAGTTCCGGGTCGCGCAGGGTGCGCAATTGCCACAGGTCGATGCCACCGGCAGCTATAACCGCCAGCGGATTCCGTCGAGCACGGCGGGCGCTGGTCTCGGCGGCGCCATCGGCGGGGGCGGCGCGGCTACGCCGAGCGGCTTCGAGTTCGGCCAATATTCGGCCAATGCCGCACTGACCAGCTTCGAGCTCGACCTGTTCGGCCGGCTCCGCTCGCAGAGCCAGGCGGCGTTCGAGCGGTATCTGGCGAGCGACGAGGGCCGGCGCGCGGCGCGAATCGCGCTGATCGGATCGGTGGTCGACGCCTATCTGGCCGAGCAACTCGCGCGAGAGCAGCTTGCCCTGACCCAGAGCACGCTGGCCGACTGGAACAGCTCGTTCGAAATCACCCGCCGCCAGCATGCGGCGAAGCAGGTCAGCGGACTCGAACTGGCGCAGGCCGAAGGGCAGGCCCGGCAGGCCGAGGCCGATCTCGCCGCGCGGCAAAGGGCGATGGCGGAAGCGGCCAACGCACTGCAGCTTCTCGTCGGCGCGCCATTGCCGGCGGACCTGCCGGCGCCGATCACGCTTGCGGACCAGCCGATCCTGACCCAGCTTCCGGCCGGACTGCCGTCGGAGCTGATCGCCAACCGACCCGACGTCCGGCAGGCTGAGCGCGAACTGGTCGCCGCCAATGCCGATGTCGGTGCGGCGCGCGCGGCCTTCTTCCCGCGCCTGTCGCTGACTGGCCTGCTAGGCTTCACCAGCCTGTCGTTCGACAATCTGTTCAAGGGCGACAATCGCACCTGGTCCTTCACTCCGCAGATCAGCCAGCCGATCTTCCGCGGCGGCAGCCTGCGCGGCGAGCTGCGGCTGGCGAAGGTGCAGAAGTCGATCGCGGTCGCCAATTACGAGAAGGTCATCCAGACCGGCTTCCGCGAAGTGGCCGATGGCCTCGCGGGCCGGGCGACCTATTTCCGCCAGAGCGAGGCGCAGCGCCGCGTCGTCGATGCGGCCGAGCGCCGGAGCAAATTGTCGGTCATGCGCTACCGCGCCGGCTTCGACAGCCGCCTCGAACTGCTCGATGCGCAGCGGAGCGAATATGCAGTCCGCCAGACGCTGCTCGATCTGCGCCGACAGGAACTGTCGAGCGCGACCGGGCTGTACCGGTCGCTGGGCGGTGGCGATGAGGAGCGGGTGGCCAAGTAAGGTGATCCACCTCCCCTGAATGCAGGGGAATCGCATATGAGAACATGCAGAGTCAGAGCGTTCTCAAGGCAAGGAAGATGTCATCCCGGATCAAGTCCGGGATGACGAAGTACGTAGGCTTCCAGCTGGGGGCGTTACCCTAGCTTGCGGAGCGGCTCGCTGCCGTCCCAGTCTCGCGCGGCATCCTTGATCATCGCGAACAGGCCTTCGGAGCCGGCCATCGGCTGGAGCAGCTCGATGACATGGCCGGGGCCGCCGCCGGCATCGACATAGATGACCTCGCCGCTGTCGCCGACCTTGCCTTCGACGAGGATCTCGGCGCCGGCCTCGGCGCAGGCGCGGCGGGCGTCGGCGATCGAATCGACGAAGATGCAGATGTGATGAAGCCGATCCTTCACGGCATATTCACCGCTGTAGATCGACGGCGCGTCATTCTCCGGGCGGATCAGCTCGATCTGGATGTCGCCCCAATAGGCGATTGCGATCGAGAAGCGCGCGTCGGTCGGTTGCCCGCGATAGCGCATCTCGCCCAGCTGGATATTCTCCATCAGGAAAAAGGGGCCGACGCCGACCGTCTCGGTCCAGTAGCGCAGGGTCGCGTCGAAATCCTCGGGCAGATACGCCATCTGGATGATGTCGCCGAGCGCCTTGATAGAGCCGATGCCGGGCATGATGTGATCCTCTTCCTATCGGTATCGTGTCAGGCGAACAGCGCTTCCGGGTCTTCGATCAGGCTCTTGAGCGTGGCGAGGAACTGAGCGCCCGCCGCGCCGTCGATCGCACGGTGGTCGACCGACAGGGTCAGGCCGATGCGGCTTTCGAACGCGATGCCGCCATCGTCGGTCTCGACCGGAACGCGGTTGATCCCGCCGACCGCGAGGATCGCGCCTTGCGGCGGATTGATGATCGCATCGAACTGCTCGATCCCGAACATGCCGAGGTTGGAGACGGAGAAAGTGCCGCCGTCCATTTCCTCATAAGAGAGCCGTCCGGCGGCGGCCTTGTCGATCAGCGCACGGGTTGCGGCCGCGATCTGGTCGATCCGCATGCGGTCCGCCTGGCGCACGATCGGCGTGACCAGGCCCTTCGGGCTTGCGACCGCGATCGCGACGTCGGCATGCGGGAAGCGGTGGATCTCCTCGCCATGGACCTGGACGTTGACGTCGGGGTGCCGGACCAGCGCGACCGCCGTTGCCTTGACGATATAGTCGTTGATGCTCGCCTTGCAGCCGAGGATGACGTTGGCGGTTTTGCGCAACGCGACCAGAGTATCGGCCTGGGCACTGACCCGCAGGTAGAAATGCGGAATCTGTTGCTTGGCATCGGTCAGGCGCCGGGCGACGATCTTGCGAATCTTGTCGAACGGCACGACCTGTGGCCGGTTCTCTCCGGGCACGAAGTCGGGCGTGCCAAAGCCGGTCGGCGCGGCGCTGGGCTGCGGAACCAGCGCCAGTACGTCGCCCTTGGAGATGCGGCCGCGCGCGCCGGTGCCCGTCAGCGCCGACAGGTCGATGCCGTGCCGCGCGGCGATGCGCCGGGCGAGCGGCGAAGCGAAGATCTTCGCGACCTCCGCGTCGAGCGGAGCGGTGCCGCGCAATGTGGGGGCCGAAACCGGGCGCATCGCCTGGTGGACGTCCTGATAGGTGATCCGGCCGCCGGGGCCCGATCCGTCGATCGCCTCGATATCGACGCCCTCGGCCTCGGCCAGCTTCAGCGCCTCGGGGCTGATCGCGCGATTGGTGACGATCTTCTTCGGCGCAACCGCGCGTGCGGGCGGCGGTGCTGGGGCAGCCGCTGCGGGCGGCGGCGCGCTGTCGCCGGCTTTCGCGGCAACCTGGGTGTCGGCCGGGCGGAAGGCGGCGATGAACGCATCGATCTCCGCATCGGTCGCGGCAGGCTCGGCGAACACCGCGAGCAGCGTGCCGACCGGTTCGGCCTCGCCCCCGGCACCGACGAGCATGCGGCGGACGACCGCGTCATATTCGGCGTCGACCTCGTTCGTGATCTTCGCGGTTTCGATCAGGCACAGGGTTTGGCCGCGCGTGAAGGCGTCGCCCTCCTTCACCATCCACTCGGCGATGGTGCCCTCGGTCATTTCGATGCCCCATTTGGGCATGCAGAAAGGTCGGATATCGGCCATTTTCGTTATCCTTACCGCCAGCCCAGCACCTTGCGCACCGCTGCCTCGATCTTGTCGGTCGAGGGCAGGTAGGCGCTCTCCAGTTCTCGGGCGAACGGGATCGGGGTGTGGGGTGGGGTTATCGCGAGCGGCGGCGCCTTGAGGCTGGCAAAGGCCTTTTCGGCGACCATTGCGCAGATGTCGCCGGCCAGGCCGCAGCGCGGGGGCGCCTCGTCGACGACGACCAGGCGGCCGGTGACCTCGACCGAGTCGATGATCGCTTCCTCGTCGAGCGGGCTGGTCGTGCGCAGGTCGATCACGTCGCAGCCGATGCCTTCGGCAGCGAGCTTGTCGGCGACTTTTTCGCACAAGCCGAGCAGCAGGCCGGAGGAGACGATCGTAACGTCCTCCCCGGCACGCGACAGCCGGGCATGGCCGAAGGGAATGGTAAAGTCGCCGTCCGGCACCTCGCCGCTCATCCCGTAGAGCGCCTTGTGCTCGAGGAAGATCACTGGATCGTCGTCGCGGATCGCGGTGCGCAGCAGGCCCTTCACATCGGCCGGGGTCGACGGCATCACCACCTTCAGGCCGGGAAAGCCGGTCAGGATCTGGTGGACCGACTGGCTGTGCTGCGCGGCGGCGTTGTAGCCGGCGCCGTAGGCCATGCGGATCACCGCCGGGCATTTGGTCTTGCCGCCGAACATGTAGCGGAACTTGGCGATCTGGTTCCAGATCTGGTCGAGGCTGACGCCGATGAAGTCGGCGAACATCAGTTCGGCGATCGGGCGCTTGCCGGCGAGCGCGAGACCCGCCGCCGCACCGATGATCGCGCTTTCCGAAATCGGCGTGTCGATCACGCGGTTCTTGCCGAACTTGCCGAACAGGCCGGTCGAGGTCGACCAGATTCCGCCGATCGCCTCCGGTCCGCCGGCGGTTCCCATGCCGCCGACGATATCCTCGCCGAGCATGACGACGCGCTCGTCGCGCTCCATCTCCTCGGCGATCGTCGAGACCACGGCTTCACGGTACATCATCTTGGCCATCGTCGCGCTCCAGCCGTCAGTAGGAGATATAGACGTCGGCGAGGACGTCCTGGGGAGTGGGGCGGTCGGCGGCGCGGGCCGCCTCGACAGCCGCGTCGATGCTGTCGAGCACGTCCTTGTCGATGGCGTCGAGATCGGCGTCGGTCAGCAGCTTGGCGCTGGTGACGCTGGCGCGGAACTTGATCAGGCAGTTACGCTCCTCGCGGATGCGGTCGAGCTCGCCCTTGCCGCGATAGCGCTGCGGATCGCCCTCGAAATGGCCGAAGAAGCGTTCGGTGTCGAACTCGACCGCCGCCGGACCCTTCCCGGTGCGGGCGTATTCGAGCACCTCGCGCATTGTTTCATAGACCGCGAAGAAATCGGTGCCATCGGCGCGCCACACCGGCATGCCGAACGCTTCGGCGCGGCTGGCGATGTCCTTCGCGGTGCCGACCGCATAATCGACGCCGGTATGTTCGGAATAATGGTTGTTCTCGAAGATGAAGATGCAGGGCGCTTCGGTCACCACCGCCATGTTCATCGCCTCGAACGTCGTGCCCTGGTTGCACGCGCCGTCGCCCGAGAAGGCGATCGCGATCTTGCCGTTGCCATCGATCTTGGCCGACAGCGCCGCACCCACCGCGATCGGCGCGCCTGCGCCGACGATGCCGTTGGCGCCGAGCATGCCCAGCTCGATATCGGCGATGTGCATCGATCCGCCCTTGCCCTTGCAGAGCCCGTCGCGGCTACCCCAGATCTCCTTCATCATGCCGTTCACGTCACAGCCCTTGGCCAGGCAGTGCCCGTGGCCGCGGTGCGTGGAGACGATCTTGTCGTCGACGCTCAGATGCTCGCACACCCCGACCGCGACGGCTTCCTGCCCGCTGTAGAGGTGGGTGAAGCCGGCGATCTCGCCGGTCTGGATCTCGACGTGAAGGCGTTCCTCGAATTCGCGGATCACCTTCATCTGGCGGTAGGCGCGCAGCAGCGCTTCGCGGCTCAGTTGCATCCGTCTTCCTTATGCTTGTTCATAGCGTGGAATTCACAGGCCCAGCACCGACCGGGCGATGATGGTGGATTGGACTTCGTTGGTGCCGCCGAAAATCGTCCAGGCGCGGCTGTTGAGATAGCGGGGCGCAGCCAGCTGCGCCGCTCGGGAATGGACCGGATCGGGCGCGGTGTCGCCATAAAGCGGTCGAGTCTGTTCGAGCTGCAGGCCGGCCGGGCCGAACAGATCGACCGCAAGCAGGTCAATCTGCTGGCGCAGGTTGGAGGCGAGCAGCTTGGTCAGCGACGTCTGCGGCCCCGGCGCGCGGCCCTTGGCGATTTCCGAAATGATCTTCATCTCGATCATTTCCAGCGCCTGTACCTCGAGGCGCGCCTTCGCGACCTTGCGACGCCACTGGCTGTCGTCGGCCATCATTCCGCCGCGCCCGTCGCTCTGCGTGTGGGCCGCAGTCTCGAGCTCGTCGAGGTCATAGCCGAGTTTGGGAGAATGACAGGAACCGCCGCGCTCGTTTTCCAGCAGGAATTTGGCGAGCTTCCAGCCGTCGCCTTCTTCGCCGACCAGATCCTCGACGGGCACGACGACATCCTCGAGGAAGACCTGGTTGACCTCATGGTCGCCGGCGGCGGTCAGGATCGGGCGGACCGAGATGCCGGGCTGGTTCATGTCGACCAGCAGGAAGCTGATCCCAGCCTGCTTGCGTCCGCTCGCATCGGTGCGGACCAGGCAGAACATGCGGTTGGCATGATGGGCGTGGGTGGTCCAGATCTTCGACCCGTTGAGGATGTAGCGATCGCCGTCGCGCACGGCACGGCATTGCAGCGAGGCGAGATCGGATCCGGCGCCGGGCTCGGAAAAGCCCTGGCACCAATAATCCTCACCCGACAGGATGCGCGGCAGGTAGAAGGCCTTCTGCGCTTCGGTGCCGAAGGTCCAGATCACCGGGGCGACCAGCTTCAGGCTGAGCACGGTCAGGTTCGGTGCACCGGCCAGCGCGCATTCCTTTTCGAAGATGTAGCGCTGCATCGGCGTCCAGCCGGTCCCGCCATACGCCGGCGGCCATTGATAGCCGAGCCAGCCGCGCTGGTTGAGGACGGCGTTCCAGACCTGGCCGATATCGGGTTCGACGAAGACCGACGGCGTCGCCGCCGCACCCGCCTTCACGTCGCTCGGAAGTTCCTGCCGCAGGAAATCGCGGACTTCGTCGCGGAATGCGGCGTCTTCGGGGGAAAGTTCGATGTCCATCAGCGTTCCAGGATCGTCACGGCGGACACGCCTGGCGCGCCATAGACATGGGTATAGGCGGTCTTGGGATCGCCGGGCACCTGTCGCCCGCCACCGTCGCCGCGCAACTGCACGACATTCTCATAGACCTGGCGCAGGCCCGACGCGCCGATCGGTTCGCCGCAGGCGAGGCAACCGCCATCGGTGTTGACCGGCAGCGTGCCATCGATCTCCGTGCGGCCCTCGGCCAGCCAGGCTTCCTGTTCGCCGTCCTTGCAGAAGCCGTTCTCGGCCATGTGCATGATCTCGGCGCCGGCCTCGGTGTCCTGAAGCTGGGCGACGGCGATGTCCTGCGGGCCGATCCCGGCCTGGGCGAAGGCATCGGTGGAGGCGATGCGGGTGGCGGAGCCGCCGCGCACGACGTCGATCGACGGGGCGAAAACTTCGAACGATCCCGGCGGGCGGGTGCGCATCGTCGCGGCCTTTAGCCGGATCAGCGGCTTGCCCAGTTCGCGGGCCTTCTTCTCGCTGGCAAGGATCAGCGCGACGCCGCCTTCGCCGGGCGAGCAGAACATATATTTGGTGAAGGGATCGCTGACGAGCGGCGCGTCCATGATGACGTCGAGCGGCACTTCCTCGCGCCGCCATGCGTGCGGAGCGTGGACCGCATTGCGGAACGCCTTGTGCGCGACCCGGCCCAGCGATGTCGATGTGATGCCATATTCGTGCATGTAGCGCATCGCCTTGGCGGCGAAGAACTGGGTGGTGATCATGTAACCCGCCTCGCCATACCAGTCGGGCAGGTTATATTCGGCGGGCATCGCGTTGAAGGCGCCGCGCGGATGCTTGTCGAAGCCGACCGCCATGCCGATCTCGAACTCGCCCGACTTGATCGCCATCTGTGCCGAGAACAGCGCCGACCCGCCCGTCGCGCAGCCGTTGCGGACGTTGATGAACTGCATGCCAGACAAGCCGAGGCTCTCGACCATCGTGTCGGGATTGCCCGCCGCATCCGATCCGCCATAAGCGAATTGCAGCGATGGCCAGTCGACCCCGGCATCGGCCAGCGCCTGTCGGACCGCGAACACGCCCTGGTCGAGCCCGGACACGCCGTCGGTACGCCCGAACGGATGGATGCCGATGCCGACGATGCAGACGTCGCTCATGCCGATACTCCTGTCGGCTGGCCCGAGGGCTGGCTAAGGGGCTGAAAGGCGTGGACCAGCACGGGCTCCGCGCCGCTGCGTTCGAACGGGATCTGAATCAGCTCCAGCGGCATGCCGATCGTGATCGCGTCGAACGCCACATTGGCGAGGCGGCTTTCGACGATCGTCTCGTCGGGCAGTTCGACATAGGCGACCGCCCAAGGCTCGAACGAGTCGGAACCGGCATAAGGCGGCGACTTCGGGCGATAGCGCTGGATGGTGTACGACCACAGCGTGCCCTGCCGCCGTAGCGGATAGGGTTCATAGTCGGAGCCCGCCGGACAGGGGAAGACGATCCGCCCCGTCTGCCGGTGGCGACCGCCGACCAGCCGTGGTGGCGTCTCTTCGGTAAACAGGCCTTCCGCTATCGCGTGCATCTCGCTCCTATCCCGGTATCGATTCCGGTTTCTGTGCTTTACGCCCCGCAGCCCCGTAATTCCGACTCGTCAAAACGCTAGGGTAGGGTGCGACCCCGCCTGTGACAGGGTGCGAGCGGGAGAGAAGCATGTCTGAAATCTGGGACTATATCGTCGTCGGGGCGGGATCGGCGGGCTGCGTCATGGCTGAGAGGCTGAGCGCGGATGGGCGATCGCGCGTTCTGGTGCTCGAGGCCGGCGGCGAGAATGACAGTTTCTGGGTGACGCTGCCCAAGGGCGTGGCGAAGCTGGTTACCAATCCCGATCACATCTGGGCCTATCCCGTCGCCCAGCCGCGTGCGCCGGGCGGACCGCTCAACGAGGTGTGGATTCGCGGCAAGGGGCTGGGCGGCTCCTCCGCCGTAAACGGCATGATCTGGAGTCGCGGCGAGCCTGCGGACTATGATGGCTGGGAGGCGCAGGGCGCCACCGGGTGGAACGGCGCTGCGATGACCGAGGCGTTCCTGGCGCTGGAGGACCATGCCGCCGGGGGCGGCCCGATGCGCGGCAGCGGCGGGCGCGTCCATGTCGATCCCGCCATCTACAGCTATCCGCTCGCCGACCGCATGATCGAGACGGGCGAGGCGATGGGCATGACGCGCGTCGATGATCTCAACGCCAGCACCGGGCCGCGCATCGGCCTTTACAGTCATAACATCCGCAAGGGCCGCCGCCAGAGTTCGGCGCACAGCTTCCTGGCGCCGGCGCGCAAGCGGCCGAATGTGAAGGTCATCACCGGGGCTCTGGTCGAACGCATCCTGTTCGACGGCAAACGCGCGGTCGGCATCGAGGCGACCGTCGACGGCGAGCCGCGCCGTTTCGATTGCCGGGGTGAGATCATCGTTTCGGGCGGGGCGATGGAAAGCCCGCTGCTGCTCCAGCGCTCGGGCATCGGCAATGGCGAACGACTCGGCGCGGCCGGTATCGATCTCGTCGCCCATTCGCCCGATGTCGGCGAACGGCTGATCGAGCATCTGTCGATCTCGATGCCCTATCGGCTCGAACGCGGCAAAGGCACGCATCGCAATTTCTTCGGCATCGGCCTGTTCGGCGCGATGCTGCGCTATTTCGCGCGGCGCGACGGCATCATGGCGACCGGGCCGTTCGAGGTCGGCGCCTTCTGCAACGTCGCCCATCCCGACGGCCGCACCGACACGCAGCTCTATCTGGGCGGCTACACCTTCGCGGTCGGCGACGACAATGATCCGGTGCCGCTCGACAAGATCGATTCGCGACCCGGCGTGACGCTCTATGGCCAGCTGCTGCGCCTCACCAGCGAAGGATCGGTACGGATCGGCGGGCCGCGCAGCGGCGATACGCCGGTGATCCTGCCCAACTGGCTGACGACCGATCACGATCGCGCCTCGGCGGTAGGGCTGATGCGCTATATGCGCCGCTTTATGCAGGCCGATCCGCTCGGCGCGATGGTCGGCGGCGAGATCGTTCCAGGCGCCGCGCTGCAGTCCGACGAGGAACTGCTCGAGGCCTTCCGCCGCCTGTCGAGCTGTGGCCTCCACGCGATCCGTTCCTGCCGGATGGGCGGCGACGCCGACGCGGTGGTCGATGCCCGCTTGCGGGTGAACGGCGTGGACGGCGTGCGGGTCGCGGATTGTTCGGTGATCCCCGGCCATGTCACCGGCAACACCAATGCGCCCGCAATGGCGATCGGCTTGCGCGGCGCGGCGATGGTGCTGGAGGATCGGCGGTAGTCGCTTCCGCCGCCCGCACTTGCCGCGAGCGACGCCGCGTCGCCGAAGGTGACGTTCAATCGCGGTGCGCCAACGCCTTCACGGCCTGCGTCGTCGCCACCGACAGGGGCGCAGGCAAGTCGTCCAATGCGAACCAGCCCAGTTCGGCGAGGGCGTCGGGTTCCCGAATCGCCGGATCCCCGATGAAGTGCTCGACCAGATAGACCGGGGCGACCCAGTGCTCGCCCGACGCCCGGTCGATCTGATCTATGACGCACAGCAGCTTCTGCGGCGCGATACGGATTCCCAGTTCCTCGAGAATCTCGCGCGCGACGGCGGCGGGTAGGGTCTCGAACGGATCAACCTTGCCGCCGGGCAGGCCCCAATATCCGGCTTCGGGCATGCGTCTGCGTCGGACAAGGAGGAGGCGCTTATCCTTCAGGATTGCGGCTCCGCATCCGACGCGCGGCAGGGACGATGGGTTGCTCATCCGGACGAATCCGGCCGAAGCGGCTTAGCGCTTTTTGACGCGCGCCTTGCGTGCGGCATATTGCGCATCGCGGATGGCCTTACGTTCGGCTTCGGTCTTCGGTGCAGCCTTTACCGGGGCGGCGGCTTCGGCCGCTGCCTTGCGTTCGGCGCGCTCGGCCTTTTCGCGTTCGCGAGCGGCCAGCTTTTCGGCGCTCGCGGCGGCCTTCGCAGCCTCACGGGCGAGTTCGGCGGCGCGACGCTCGGCGAGTACCGCCTCGTCGACCGGTGGCTTCGCCCGCAGCTTTTCCAGCGCAGCCTGTCGGGCCTGAGCGGCGAGCGCGGTGCGCTCCTGGAAGGTGGGCGATTTGAATGACGACATGAAAAACAACAACTCCTGTAGGTGCCTGAAGGCTCCGATAGTTTAATTTCCCCGCTTGTATATAGCGCATCACGCTCGCCAAAGCCGAGGAAAAACCTGTATCGCCCGCGAGAATCAGGAGCAAAGAGCATGAAGGCACGCGAATTGATCGGCACGGCGCAGGTGCCTGGAGGCGAACCGTTGCGCCTGTTCCGGCGTGGCGACGACTTCATGATCGTGCTCGAGCGCAACGAACTGATGAGCAGCCGGATGAGCGGATCCGAAGAGGCGCTGGCGCTGATGACGATCGAGCGGCTGGGGCATGTCGCGGCGCCGCATCTGCTGATCGGCGGCTATGGCATGGGCTTCACCCTGCGCGCGGCGATGGGCGCACTTCCTGCCGCCGCCCGGCTGACGGTGGCCGAACTGGTGCCTGAAATCATCGAGTGGGCGCGCGGCCCCATGATCGGCCTCACCGCAGGCTGCCTCGACGATCGTCGGGTCGAAATCGTCCATAAGGATGTCGTAGACGTCATCCAGGAAGCGCGGGCGACCTATGACGCGATCCTGCTCGATGTCGATAACGGACCCGATGGCCTCGTTCGGCCGGCCAATGGACGGCTCTATTCGATGCGGGGTCTGGCCGCCGCACGCGCCGCACTGCGGCCCGGCGGGGTGCTGGCGATCTGGTCAGCCGCGCCGGACGTGGCGTTCGTCCGCAAGATGCGCGACAACGGCTTTGCGGTGAAGGAAGTCGCCGTGCGCGCGCGCAGCAACGGCAAGGGGCCGCGCCATGTGATCTGGTTCGCCGAACCGACCTGAGCGGAAGCCCAGGCCGGCCGAGAGCGATCAGGCGCTGGCCGTAGTTCGGCTCTTGCGCGCCGCCAGCACGCCCGGGAGCAGCAGCGCGCCCATCAGTGCGGCAGCGAGCAGGATCGAGCCCGCCATGCCGATGAAGTTGGCTTCCTCCTTGACGGCAGGGATGGTCGCGATCGTCAGCATCAGCATGAAGCTGTAATTGACCAGAATCGGCACCCAGCCCATCAGCAGCGCCAGGATGGCGACGAGGATCACCAGCAGCGCCGCAGCCATTCCGACCGTCCCGAAATGTTCGGGCAGGATATGCAGCAGCGCCGCCGCGAGCAGGCCGCCCAGCGCGCCGACCAGCGCCGCAGGAAATTCCTGCGGATCGCTATGCTTGATGCCTCCGAAATAAAGGGAAAAGGCAAAGCCCGCATAGAGCGGCTCGATGCCGAGCGCCGATCCGGCGGCGATATACGCCGCGACGCCAAGTATCACGAAAACCAATATGATCAGGCCCTTGCCAAGAGTCAGCCTGTGGGATTCACCTGCGCTGTCCATGTCACCCTCTCGCTTTGTTTGCGTAGAGTGTGTCAGCTATTTTCTGCGAGTACCAGATGCTAATGGCCGAAAGTGTCGCGCTATGCGGACCTGCTGGGTCATGTCGGTACTCATCGAACCTTCAGGCCCAGTTCGCCGAGCAAATGGCCGGCCTGTTCGCGCGAGATGGTCGCGCCGCGAAACAGATTGGCGTCGACCAGCCGCAATCCGCCGAGGTCCGCACCGCGCAGGTCGGCGTCGTCGAACCGCGATCCCGCGACGTTGGCATCGCGCAGACTGCACTCTTCGAATGTCGCTCCGCGAAAATCGCTCTTGCGCAGATCCGCCTGGCTGAAGTCCACCTTCTTCAAGATCTGCTTGCGAAAGGATATGCCGGGCAGCTTGGCGTTGACCAGCAAAGTCTCCTCAAAGCGGAGGTCCATGGTTCGGGCGTCGGACAGATCGGCGCCCGTCAGCTTGCAGCGCTCGAACGCCGCGCCGGTCAGGATCGATCGCCGCAGGGCGCTGTTGTTGAAATCGCTGGCGACGAAGCTCGCGTCGCCGAGGTCTGCCCCGGCAAACTGCGCAAAAGGCCCTCGACAGGACTTCCAGGCGGTTTCGCTCAATCGCGCGCCGCTGAAGTCGGTCCGCCGCAGATGGCAACGCTCGAAGGTCCAGCCCGACAGGTCGAGTCCCGCGAGATCGGCCTCTTCCAGGTCGCAGTCGACGAGATGGGACGGCGCCGATCCTGCGCCGAGACGCTCGACGTCGGTCCGCGCCAGCGTCAGGTTGCGAAGGGCGCGGTCGGCGAAAAGATCATCCATCATCTGTGAGCGTTAGCGCAGTCGAGGCTTTGGTCCAACGCCGCGTTCAGCCGCGATGGCGGGCCTCGGACAGGTCGAGTTCGCGGGTGAGCTTGCGCGCCGTCTCGCTGCCGACCTGGCGCGCGCGGGCGAGCTTGACGAGCGCGGCTCGCTCCGCCTTCACCCCGACCAGACGGAACTCGCGAACGAGCCGCTCTTCCGCGCGGGTGGCATCCGACATGCCCTGGCTACGGCTCTCGATGCGTTCGCGGTAGAGGTCCATGACCCGGGCGCCGGCGGCGGCGTAGCGATCGGCGTCGCCGTGCCCGACGGCCAGCGCATGCTGGCGGCGCTCGATCGCGCGGATCGCCGCCTCGGCGGTGGCGACGCGCGCGGCATCCTCCTCCGCCTGCTTCGATGGTTCGGCGGGCATGGTCAGGCCCTTGAGCAGCATCGGCAGTGCGACGCTGGCCATGACGAGGGAGACGATGATGACGCCGGCGGCGAGGAAGATCGCCAGGTCGCGGGCCGGGAAGGGTTCGCCGCTGTCCAGCGCCAGTGGCAGCGTGAGGACGCCGGCCAGCGTGATCGCACCGCGCACGCCGGCAAAAGACATCGCGGCGACGAGGCGCCAGTCCGGGCTCTGGAAACCCGCTGCCTTCTCGCGCTGGCTCAGGATGGTGAGCTTGAGCGATGCCCACACCCACAGGAAACGCAGCGCCGACAGCCCCGTGACGATCGCGACGATGTAGACGGCCAGCCATTCGGGGCCGCTGTGGCCGGTCAGCGCCACCGTCTCCTTCGCGCCCGCCAGGATCGCCGGCAGTTGTTCGCCCAGCAGCACGAAGATGATGCCGTTGAGCGCGAACTGGATCGTGTCCCACACCGAATTGCGACGCATCCGCGTGACCGCCATCGTCTGGCGGGAGATTTCGGCAAAGGTCATCGTCACGCCCGCGCTCACCGCCGCCAGGATGCCCGAGGCGTGAAGATGTTCGGCCAGCAGATAGGAACCGAAGGGGATCAGCAGGCTGACGAGGATCTGCGAGCCGGTTTCTTCGCCCCAGCGCTGCGTCACCCATGCCTTGGCGCGGGTGACGGCGAGGGTGACTGCGACGCCGATGACCAGCCCGGCACCTGCGACCCACAGGAAGTTGAGCGCGGCGGTGCCGGCCGAGAATGTGCCGGTCAGCGCGGCAGCGACGGCGAAGCGCAGGCACACGAGGCCCGATGCATCGTTGAGGAGCGATTCCCCCTCGAGGATGTGCATCATCCGCTTCGGGATCGGGATACGGGCGGCGATGGCGGACACTGCGATCGGATCGGTCGGAGACACGACCGCGGCCAGCGCGAAGGCGACGGCGAGCGGCATGGCCGGGATCATCCAATGGATGAACAGCCCCATGCCGATCACGGTCAGCAGGACGAGGCCCAGCGCCAACTCGACGACCGTCGAGACATCCTTGAGCAATTCATCCTTGGGAATGCGCCAACCGTCGAGGAACAGCAGCGGCGGCAGGAACAGGAGCAGGAACAGTTCGGGATCGAGATCGACGCGATAGGATGTCGACAGGCCGATGCCCGCGCCCAGAAGGATCTGAACAAGGGGAGTCGGCACCGAAACCGGCAGCATCCTGGAAACCGCACCGCTGACGACGACGGCCAGCAGCAGGAAAAGCACGATCGATACCGATTCCAAATTCTCGCTCCATGTTCGGTGGAGCGTCCCGTCTAGTCGGGGGATGTCGGCGGGAGCAACCCTTGGCCGATCTCGTCGATGATCTGGCAGGCGGCGACACCGCCCACGCGCGCTATCGTCAGGTGTTGAGCGAGATATAGCCCAGCTGCGAAGCCTTGAAGACGGTCTGGCTGCGGTTCACCGCATTGAGTTTCGTCGAGGCGTTGTGGATGTGGAAGCGCACTGTCGCCCGGCTGCGCGACATGATCATGCTGATTTCCAGATCGGTCTTGCCGATCGCCGCCCAGCGCAGGCACTCGACCTCGCGCTTCGACAGGCGGGACTGCGGGGGCAGCGCCTGGGTCGATCCCATCAGGTGGACATAGGTGGCGATGAAGGTGCGCGCATAGACGCCCAGCGCATCGCCGCAGGCCAGGAAGTCCGCTTCCAGATCGGCCCGTGTCCGATCGATCGAATTGAAGCTGACCGCGCCGATCTGGCCGAAGGGCAGGTGGACCGGAACGACGATCGCGGCCTTCGTCAGCGCCCGCGTCTCGAAATTGGTAAGGTCTATCGAGTCGAGATAGGCATTGGGCTGGCGCGTGCGGAACCCCTCGCTGTTGACCCAGAAGGGCTGGCTTTCGAAGCGACAGGCGGTGGTGATCGGAGAATCGAGCGCGATCCGCGAATTGCGCCACCACACCCGATCGGTATCGGTCCAGCCGAACACGTCCAGTGCGAGAAGGTTGCCGTTCGCATCGACGGGCGTTCGCTTGTCGGCGATATCATGCGCCGGGGCGGCGCGCAGGCCCAGGTCCATGGCGATCGCATGGAGCGCCTCAGCCGCGCGACGAATGTCAGGCAGGACGGCGATCCGCACGGAATCGATCTTTTCTTGCGACAGCAACGACACGTTGGCCTCCGTCCTCCTCTCTTAGTCCTTGAACGGACTACAGGCAATTTCACTTCCGGCAAGGACTTCATGGTCCAACCCTAGTCTTTTGCGCAGCGTGGCGGCACGGTTCGAGATGCTACATCGGCTGACATAAGAGAGGGTTTGCCGGTGAATTTCGATCTCAGCGAAGACGAAGAAATGCTGAAGGCGCTTGCCGAGCGGTTCGTCACGGACAGTTACGATATCGAAAAGCGGCGGCTTTTCCTGGCCGAACCGCAGGGCTTTTCCGCGCTCAACTGGGCGCTGCTCGGCGAACTGGGCTTGATCGCGGCGCCGTTCGACGATGCAGCGGGCGGGCTGTCGCTCGACGCGACCGGCATCGCCACCATCTTCGAGGCGCTGGGCCGTGGCCTGGTCGTCGAGCCGCTTATCGAGAATGTTCTGCTCGCCGGACGCCTGTTCGCCGCGACCGCGCAGGGCGCTCTGCGCGACGAATGGCTGCCCCTGCTGCTGACCGGCGAACGGCGCATCGCGCTCGCCCATGCTGAAACCGGCGCGCGCGGTGGCCATTTGTGGGTCGAGGCGCGCGCGGAGACGGAAGGCGCGTCGGTACGCCTGCGCGGCGAGAAGGCCTATGTGCCGGCCGGCGCCGGAGCGGACGGCTTTATCGTCAGTGCGCGTAGTGGCGGGCCGGCAGGGGCGAGCGACGGTCTGGGCCTCTATTTTATCGCGGCTGATTCGCCGGGCCTGTCGATGCGAAGCTGGCGGACGGCGGATGGCAGCGCGGCGGTGTCGCTCACCCTCGACGGGGTCGAGGCCGTCCAGACGCTCGACGGCGGCGCGGCCGAAATCTCGGCAATCGCGCTGCTCGCCGATCTCGCCCGTTCGGCCGAGGCGCTCGGCATCATGGAGCGAATTTTCGGCGAGACGCTCGACTATCTGCGCACCCGCCAGCAATTCGGCCATGCGCTGGCCAGCTTCCAGGCGATCCAGCACCGCATGGTCGCGCAATATGCCGCGATCGAGCAGAGCCGTGGCCTGCTCAATCTCGCGCTGGTCAGCGATGGCAGCGATGGTTTCGCCAATGCCGTGCGGGGCCTGCGCGCCTTCATCTCACCGGCCTCGATCGAGCTCGGGCACGAGATGATCCAGTTCCATGGCGGCATGGGCGTGACCGACGAACTGTCGATCGGCCATGGCCACAAGCGCCTGCTGGTGCTGTCGCGCTGGCCCGACGATCCCGATACCGCGCTGGACCGGTTCGCGGGGATCGCGGGCTGAGGGCTAATGTCTAGACATTAGGGATGGGCTCGCATTGGCCGAACGTCATCCTGAACTTATTTCAGCATCCACCTATCATCCGCACGGTCCTAGTTTGTGGCGCAGTGGACCTTGAACAAGTTCGGGATGACATTGGAGAAGGTAGGCGCCCTCTCTATTGAGCGCGCAAAGACCCCTATGCCGCCTCCCGCGCCTTGATCCAGTCGATCCCCCGCCGCAGCAGATCGTAGAACACCGGCAGGTCCCAGGCGCAGCGGTCGACCGTCGGCCACCAGTCGAGCATCGGCTGGAGGTCGTAATGGCCCCGGCAGTGGCCGAGCGTCAGGTAGAGCACCGCCCCCTGGCCGTGCTGCTTGATGTAGAAGACCGGGTGTGTGCCCGGCGCGTCGGCGGCTTCGACGAAGCCCGTGCCCGGTTCGGTGCAGTCGGTTTCGAGCAGCACATGCAGGTCGCCATGCGTCTCCATGTGATAGAGCTCGTCGGTGGTGTCGAACGGCTCGACCCCGGCGACCAGCGGGTGCGCGGGATCGGCGACGGTGACCGTGTAGGGCGCGATCGGCGGGTGCGAGATGAACTGGCTGCCGAGCATGTCCATCATCAGCGGCGCCCAGCGCGGGGCATCCCACAGGCCGTTTTCGAGCAGGCGCAGCACCGAGTTGGTGCCGTGCAGCGCATACCATCGACCACCCTTCGCCAGCCAGGCCCGCAACGCCTCCTGGGCTTTCAGCGAGGGGGTGACGTCGCAGGTGTAGGTAATGATGATGTCCGCCGCCTCGATCGCGGCGATATTTTCATAATCCTCGAACACGCGTGTGCGAATGCTCTGATCCTCGGCGAGGAGCTTGAGCAATTCCAGCCGCGCGAAATCCATATCGTGCCAGACGCCGCCGCAGATCAGAACGCAGTCGATCCGCGGCGGGCGGGCATTGGCCCCTGTCGCTTCGCTCATGCCTTAGCCCCGGCCTCGCCGTTCAGATATTTCTCGAGTGTGACGTGGAACTGCCGGATGCGGATTTCCTGATAGTCGGCGAGCTGGATCTTGCCGGTCTTCGAGCAGTGCAGCCCTTCCTGGACGAACTGCAGATTGGCCATGTCCTGGTCGAGCACCTCGCCAAGGACGCCCAGCTCGGCCGCCACGGTCCAGCTCTCGTCGATGCCGAGCAGCTTCATCGGCACGCCGTGCGGAATCGCCTCACCCTTCTTGACGCGCGACAGGATGCGCACTTCCATCAGGCAGGTGTCGGGCGTCGCGCCGGGGCGCCAGCGATAGACGACGTTGGGCATATAGCCGCCCCACGGCGCGAAATTCGGGAAGACGTTGTAGACCAGCGCATCGAGCAACTCGGCATCGGTCGCGTCCGAATGATCATAGCCGGTCTGCGCGGTATAGCCCTCGCGCATCGCCGCGCCGAGCGCCTCGCGCGCCGACATGCCGTC
Organism: Pseudomonadota bacterium; assembly: GCA_040387595.1. Taxonomy (GTDB): domain Bacteria; phylum Pseudomonadota; class Alphaproteobacteria; order Sphingomonadales; family Sphingomonadaceae; genus Rhizorhabdus. The sequence continues at coordinate 179,138 of JAZKDN010000008.1, read as the reverse complement.
GGGCACCTGCACCGCGAAGGGATCGCCCGACGCTTCGTAATTGTCGGCGGAGCGACCGTTGAACTTGACGAACTCGTCGACGATCCACTGCTGGGTCTTGCCGTCCGCATCGACATGCGGCGACATGATGCCGAACGGCACCAAATTGACGTTCACATTGTCGCCCCAGTTCCAATAAGCGCTGTTGCTGTCGCCGGTGAAGGGCAGCAATTGCGGATGGGTGACGACGGTGTGCCAGGCCTCCATGAAAGCCTCCGCGGTCGCCTTCCAGTTGGCACGGACTTCCTTGGCGACCCAGATCACCGTGGTGCATTCGTCATGCCGCCAGCGGGTGAAGTGATCGGGCAGCGGCGCCAGGAATTCTTCGAGGGTCGGGCCGCCCGCTTCCTCGCGCAGAAAGATATAGCCCTGCCAGCGGCCGACCTCGGCCTGGGGCAGGGCGATCGCGTCGGGCTTGAGATGGGTGAAGTCCCATTTGCACGGCATCGAATCGAAGCTGCCGTCCTTGTGCCAGGCGAAGCCATGGAAAGGACAGACGAAGCGGTCGGTGGTGCCGTCCTCGGTCCGCAGCTTGCGACCGCGATGCAGGCAGACATTGTGCATCGCGCGGACCGATCCGTCCTCCTGACGGCTGATCAGGTAGGAGCGGCCGGCATTTTCATAGACGACATAGTCGCCCGCCTCGGGCAGGTCCTCCTCACGGGCAACGAACTGCCAGACGTGCGGCCACATCTTCTCGCGCTCGGCGCGGGCATAATCCTCGCTGGTGTAGCGATCGGCCGACAGCGGCTCGGAGCCCAGATATTCATAATGGTCTTCGGTCAGGCAGGACGGCACCGGGCGCGAGTCGATTTCCATCAACTCGGTCCAGCTGATCCCGGGACTGCGTTCCTTGCCGCCGGGGAGCTTTGGATCCCTGTCTGCCATCGTCGAATCCTTCATCCTAGATTTGCTTGTGCGCTTTTATGATGGTTCTGCGCCCTGCGGGCCCGCGCGTCACCTTGTCGAAAGCATAGGTTGTCGGCCGCCGATAATCGGTCAAAGCTGCAGACAGAGCAATATTGGGAGAGAGCCTTGAGCAGAAGGCTGGACGGCAAGGTCGCGCTGGTGACCGGCGGAACAACGGGTATCGGTGCGGGCGCAGTGAAGCGGCTCGCCGCCGAAGGCGCCAAAGTCTATTTCACGGGATCAAACGCAGCGGCGGCAAAACTGGTCTGCGATGAGAGCGGCGCGACCTTTCGGACGCACCGCGTCCAGGACGAGTCCGGCTGGACGGCGCTGATGGCCGAGATCCGGGCCGATCATGGCCGGCTCGATATCGCCTTCGCCAATGCCGGCATGGAAGCCGGCGACGACAGCGTCGAGAATATCGCGCTCGACAACTGGAACGCGATTGTCGGGGTCAACCAGACCGGCGTGATGCTGACCATCCAGCATGCGATCCGCGCGATGCGCGACAATCCAGAGGGTCCGACCGGATCGATCATCGTCAACTCGTCGATGAACGCGCTGCGGGCGATGGGCAATTTCGTCGCCTATTCGGTGACGAAGGCGGCGGTGGTCGCGCTTGCCAAGTCCTCGGCGGTGCATTGCGGCAATCAGGGCTATCGCATCCGCGTCAACGCGATCCTGCCGGGGGTGGTCGAAACCGACCTGATCCGCGGCGTGATCGATCGGTCACCCGATCCAGTGGTCGCGCGGTCGCAGTTCGAGAATATGGCCCCGATGAAGCGCATGGCGCAGGTCGAGGAGGTCACCGGCCTGGTCGCCTTTCTGGCGTCGGACGAGGCGGCGTTCATCTCCGGCGGCGAATATGTGATCGACGGGGCAACCACGGCAGGGACGATGGGCGTATGATCGCGCAGGACAACGGGCGGCTGAGCGGCCGCGTAGCTCTGGTGACCGGCGGCCTGCGGGGCATCGGCCTCGCCACCGTCGAACGCTATCTGGCGGAGAGCGCCTCGGTCGTGATCTCCGATCTCGATGCGGCGGACAGCCCGGCGGCGGCCGCGGTGATCGAAAGGCTCGGCCCCGCGGCCAGCTATATCGCCGCCAACGTCACCGAAGAGGGCGACTGGAAGCGCGCGAGCGATTGGGTCCGGGATCGGCACGGCAAGCTTCACATCCTGGTCAACAACGCCGGCACCGATCTGACCGGCGCGGTCGAGAGCATCTCGCTTGCCGACTGGCGCAAGATCATGGCGATCAATGTCGACGGCGTGTTCCTTGGCACACGCGAGTTCGTGCCGCTGATGGCGGAAAGCGGCGGCGATTTCCGCGGCGGCGCCAGCATCATCAACGTCAGCTCGATCATGGGCCTGGTCGGCTATGCCGAAACCTCCGCCTACAACGCCAGCAAGGGTGCGGTCCGCCTGTTCACCAAGGCGATTGCGATCGAGTTCGCGACGAAGAAGATGCCGATCCGCGCCAATTCGATCCATCCTGGCTTCGTGCTGACTCCACTGCTTCATTCGGGGTTCCAGCGCTGGGTCGACAAGGGTTTTGCCGAGACATCGCAGGACCTGATCGACACCATGGCCGGCACCACCCCGATCGGCCGCCTCGCCGATCCGGCCGAAATCGCCGGCGCGGCCTATTTCCTCGCCAGCGAGGACAGCAGCTACATGACCGGGTCCGAGGTCGTCGTCGATGGCGGCTGGACCGCGCAATAAGGATTTCGCCATGACGATTGCCCTGAACGATGTCGTCGCCGTGGTGACGGGGGCGGCCGGCGGAATCGGCCGCGCCGTCGTGCAGGCGATGAAGGATGCGGGCGCGACGGTGATCGCCACCGACCTGGCGGAGACCGCGCCGGCCGTCGGCGAGGACCATTATCTGCGGCACGACGTCACCAGCCCCGACGACTGGAACGCGGTCGCCACGCTGGTGCTAGAGACCTATGGCCGGCTCGATGCGCTGGTGAACCTGGCGGCGATCTCGATCGTGACCAAGTTCGAGGATACCGCACTGGCGGAGTTCCACCGGGTCAATGCCATCAACGTCGACAGCGTGATCATCGGCACCCAGGTGCTTCTGCCGCTGCTCCGCGAAGGCGGCAAGGCGCGCAAGGGCGGCGCGTCGATCGTCAACTTCTCCAGCGTCGGCGGTCTACGCGGCGCCGCTTTCAATGCGGCCTATTGCACCAGCAAGGCGGCGGTGAAGATGCTTTCCAAATGCCTCGGCGCGGAGTTCGCCGCGCTCGGCTACAATATTCGCTGCAACAGCGTGCATCCCGGCGGGATCGAGACCGCGATGCTGGGCAGCATCATGGACCGCTATATCGAACTGGGTGCGGTCCCCTCTCGCGAGGTCGCCGAGCAGGGCATCGTCGCCAATCACCCGATCGGCCGGATGGGTCGCCCCGACGAAATGGGGGGTGGCGTCGTCTATCTCTGCTCCGACGCGGCGAGCTTCGTCACCTGTTCGGAATTCCTGATGGACGGCGGTTTCAGCCAGGTGTGAGCCTGCCGGCACGCCCGACCGACACAGGAGCAACATGGCGGCGGTTCGCGCGTTGTCTGGTTCGCGTCGATAGAGGGCGCAGGAGAGATACTATGGGAAAATACCTCATCACCGCCTCGGCTGCCCTCATGCTCCTGGGCTCCGCCGCCTGGTCGCAGAGCGCATCGACGCATAGCTCCACGTCGAAGGTCACGACCGCCAATGGCAAGGTGACCAGCGGAACGAAGGTGGCGAAGACCGCCAGCTGCAAGAACGCGAAGGGCCAGTTCATCAAATGCTCGTCGGTGGTGAAGACCAGCACGACGGCAACGATCACCAAGGGCAATGACGGCAAGTGCCGCTATGCTGCCGGTCCGAACAAGGGCAAGTTCACGAAATGTCCGTAGGCTGAGCGTTAGCGGCGACCGCCGGCGCCGTCCGGTCGCTGATTTCGGTCTGGAGAGTCTGGACCAATGCATCGACGGCCGTCGGCATCGCATCCTCGCGTCGCGTCAGGCGTGCCTCGCGCAGCAACTCCTGCCAATAGGCGATTGTGTCGGGATGGACCGCCTTGTTGCGAAGGCGGCGCGCGCTTCGGATGGCAAGCTGCAGATTCTCTGCGATCGTTCCATGCAATTCCATGTCAGGACTCGGCGATGATCAAGACGCGCGCAGCCAGCTGCGCTCGGCGTCATCGACGGCTTCGAGCATGTCGCTTTCGGCCTGCTTCTCGCTCAGATGCGCCCGGATGGCATCGGGATCCCCGTTGCGCGGAAAGCTGCGATCGCCTTTCGCGGCCTTGGCGAGGTCGCCGATCCATCCCGTTCGGCCGGTCTGCATCACCAGCCATGCGCCGAAGGGTTCGCGGTCGATGCCCTCTGCCTCGTCAATGTCGGTCGTCATATCGTCCGCGCCTTCGATTGGAGCTTCCAGATTCCGCCGGGCGGCTTGACCATCGCGCGTCCGCAGATTTCGCAAGTGCTCACGAAATGGCCATCTTCCCAATGGTTTCCCTGGGGATCGGCGACGTGGCTTTTGAACAGATTGTGAAGAAACATAGGCATCCTTCGCCTCAGGCGGGGGCGCGGCTGTCCCTCGGTCACGCGATGCCTGGTGAAGGATCGGGTGATGGACAAGGTTACCATGTCCCCAAGGAAACCCCTAACTTTTGCTGAGCTCGCCAAGGGGCGCACGCTTGCGGAGCAGCGTCTCGTACAGGGCGAGATACTCCCCGGCCATGCGATCCACGCCAAAGCGTTCGATCGCGGCGCTGCGGCAGGCTGCCCGGTCGATCTCCCCCGTCCTGCCGATCGCCGCAACCGCTTCGTCGAAGCTGTCGACGAGGAAACCGGTGACGCCGTCGTCGATCAGTTCCGCCATCGACCCCCGGCGATAGGCGATGACGGGCGTGCCGCACGCCATCGCCTCGACCACCGACAGGCCGAAAGGCTCGTCGAAGCCGATCAGATGGAGCAGCGCCCGCGAACCGCCGAGCAACGTCGAGCGATCCAGCCCGCCGACGACACCGACATGGCGGATCCGATCGCCGTCGATGAACGGTGCAACCTCGCGCTCGTGATAGCCTTCGTCCTGAATGATGCCGGCCATGACGAGCCGCGATCCGGTCGCCATCGTCGCGCGAATGGCTTCGCCGGCGCCCTTGTCGGGGTGGATGCGGCCGAAAAAGAGCAGATCGGGCCCGCCGATCGGATCGAACGGAAATTGTTCGATGTCGATGCCATGATGGATCGTCGCGGCGTAGGTCAGGTCCGGATGACGATCGGCGTCGCTGATCGCGACATAGGCGACCCGGTCGTCATAGCTTCGGTAGATAGGCAGGATACGCTCCGACGAGAAGCCATGGATCGTGGTGACGACGGGGGTGTCGACCAACCGCGAAAAGGCCAGCGGGACGATGTCGGCATGATTGTGGATGATGTCGAATTCGTCGGCGCGCTCGAACAGATGCGCGACGTGGAGCAGTTCCCATGTCTTCGCATCGATGCTGCCGTCCTCCGAATAGCCTTGTGCGACAGGACCGGAGAGGCGACCGGCGGTCAGCGAATCCTGGGTCGCGAACAAGGTTACGTCGACGCCCTTGGCCAAGAGCGCCTCGGCGAGTTGGCTCGTCACCTGTTCCCATGGGCCGTAACCGCGCGGCGGCGTACGCCACGATATCGAACTGAGCATGGCAACCCGCATTTCAACGCTCCTGCTTAGTGGGCAGCGCGAAGATCGCGCCTTCATTGGGGCGCAGAACCTTGCCGCCGCTTTTTCCCCTTAAGGTACAGAATATCGGCGCGAGACCGTGCGCGCAGGTAGGCAGCGGCTGTTCCCGGTTACCGAGATTGAGAACGATCAGGAGCCTTTCGTCGCCGTGGACCCGTTCATAGGCGAGGACGTCGCCGTCCGCCTCGACGGCGCGATATCGGCCGATCGACAGCGCCTTCGACGCGCGCCGCATTGCCAGCATGTCGCGATGGAAATTGAGCATCGAGTGCGGGTCTCTACGCTCGACCTCGACGTTGCGCGTCCGCCAATCGGCGTGCAGCGGCAGCCAGGGCGTGCCGGTCGTGAACCCGGCATTGTCGGATGCGTCCCAGGCCATGGGCGTCCGCGCCGGGTCGCGGCCCAGGCCGAGACCCGGCTCGCGCAATTCGCGCGGGTCGACGAGCTGGTCGGCCGGGATGGCGATGTCGCCGATGCCGATCTCGTCGCCCTGATACAATGTCGGCGTACCGCGCAAGGTGAGCAGCAGCATCGCCGCGACCCGGGCCTGCGCGTCGCCCAGCCGCGCTGATATCCGGGGCACGTCATGGTTGCCCAGCACCCAGTTCGGCCAGCCGCCCGGTGGCAGCGCCGCTTCATAGGCGTCGATGAACGTCGCGATCGAGCGCGCCTCCCATGGCGCGTCGATCAGCTGGAAATTGAAGGGCAGGTGTACGCCCTGCGCGTCGTCGCCATAATAGCGGACGAGCCGGTCGAGCGGCAGGCGGATCTCGCCGATCAGCACCCGTTCGCCGCCCGAGCCATAGCTGTCGGCCAGATCGCGCATCTCGGCGATGATCTCGTGGACTTCGGGCTGGTCGGTCGAGTGGTGCTGCAGCACGCTGTGCATCTCCCCCATGGCGGGGTGATAGGCGGGATTGAGCGGATTGTCGGTCAGTTCCTCCGCCTTGACGATGTGCCACAGCACGTCGATGCGGAAGCCGTCGACACCGCGATCCAGCCAGAATTGCAGGACATCGATCATCGCCGCGCGCAGCGCAGGGTTGCGCCAATTGAGGTCGGGCTGTTCCTTCAGGAACGCGTGATAATAATATTGTCCTGTCGGGGGATCAAATTCCCACGCCGATCCACCAAAATCGCTGATCCAGTTGTTCGGCGGGCCGCCATCCGGCGCGGCATTGCGCCAGATATACCAGTCGCGTTTCGGATTGTCGCGCGACGACCGGCTCTCGGCGAACCAGGCATGGCGGTCCGAACTGTGATTGGGTACGAAGTCGAGTAGCAGCTTGAGCCCACGGTCGTGGGCGGCGGCAAGAAGGCGGTCGAAATCGGCCAGCGTCCCGAACATCGGGTCGACGTCGCAATAGTCGGCCACATCATAGCCGAAGTCGGCCATCGGTGACGGAAACAGGGGAGACAGCCAGATCGCGTCGATCCCAAGGTCGACGAGATGGTCGAGCCTGCTCTCGATCCCGCTGAGATCGCCGATTCCGTCGCCGTCGCTGTCCTGAAAGGAGCGCGGGTAGATCTGATAGATCGCGGCCCGTTCCCACCAATGCCTCAGCATATCTGCGGTCCCAAGGGCACTGCTTCGCTCGATGGCGATATCCTTCGTGGAAGTATCGATACGGTTATCTCCCGGTAAGCGGGAGCACGGCGGTCTCTCAGTCATAGGATGCTGGAACGGCGCCGATGATGCGATCACCCTAGCGCAAAACGGGGCGGCCGACGAGGAGAACCTGTCAAGGAAGCCGGATATATCCGATACATAGGGACCGAAGAGGTCGAACCGTCAGGCTGGTCGGGCGCGCAGAGCCGATCCTTTCGGAGCCGGAACTGGCGCCGCATTCGATGCCGCGTCGTCGATAACTGTCAGGGTTTCGCCCCGTCCGCGATCCACATGCGGATTTGCGCGATCTCGGCTGCCGGCAGCGGGGGTGACCCGAACGGCATCTGCGCGCCGGCGCCGCCATGCGCCATGTGGGTGCCTTCCAGCTTCATGACGAGGTAGCTCTTGTCCGGATCGCCGGCGACGACGCGGATTTGCGTCGGGGCTTCGGCAGAGCCCACGCCGACGAGACTGGCGATCGCGTTGTCGGGGATCAGGGACATCGCGCCGGCCTCCTCACCGGTCATATGGCAGACCGCGCATTTTTCCGTGAGAAGGGGGGCGACCTCCGCCTGGAAATAGGACTCCGCCGGAGCCGCCGGCGCATCGGGCGCGGCGCCGGCGCGCATGCCGAATGCCGTGGCGGCGACCATGGCTGCGGTCAGCAAGATCATGCGGGCGGCTTTTGTCGGGCGAAGGTTTTGGCCGCCGCCCTGCCGGTGGAGGCGGGCCACCCGCATCAGGCCTTCACCGCGTGCCTGGCGGCGATATAGCCGAAGGTCACCGCCGGGCCGATCGTGCCGCCAGCGCCCAGATAGGCCTGGCCCGTCGGGGCGGAGATGCAATTGCCGGCGGCATAGAGACCGGGAATCGGCTGGTTGTCGGGTCCCAGCACTTGCGCATCGGCGTTGATTTGCGGTCCGCCGGCGGTGTCGAGCGTGCCTGGCCCCAGGATGATCGCGTAATAAGGGCCCTTCGCCGCGAAGGGATGCATCACGATATTGGGATAAGGGTTTGCCGGCTGCTTCGTGCCGGGCCGGCGGGCCGAGAAGAGCAGGTGCCATTCGCGGTCGTAGAGATATTGACCGCGGCCGAACTCGGGATCGACACCCTTCCTGGCATAGCCGTTATAGGTCGCGATCGTCGCCTTGGCGGTCGCCGCGAATGCGGGGGCGAGGCGGACGCCGCCGGTGCGGGCCTTCCACTGGTCCAGCTGCGCGTCGATCTTCGCGAAGACCTCGCCCCAGGTCGCGCCCTCTATCAGATGCGGCTGCTCGCCCTTGTTGGCGGGGAAGGGAAAAGCGCCGCCGAAGGCGTCGATCGACCGCTCGTCGAACAGCATGAACAGCAGGTGGTTGGGATAGTCCTCATGCGCCGGATCATAGGGGAAATGTGCCTGGGTCCGGTCGTTATAGTCGCGCTTCTCGTTGACGACACGCTTGCCGTATTTGTTGACGAGGATCATCGAATCCCCGGGCAGCACGAAGGCACCCAGGCCGACGCCGCGGCTTTTCAGCGCTTCGCCCAGCACCACCTGGCTGCGCCAGGCGAGGCCGAGCGACCCCATCTTCGCGCCCGCCGCCTGGGCGAGGGGAATGAAGTCGCCGGTCGAACCGGGCAGCGCGCAGGTTCCGTAGACCGCCGGCTGGTGAAGATGGCAGAGCTCGATATTGTGGGAATAGCCGCCGGTGCCGAAGATCACGCCGCGCTTCGCCCGGATGCGGATCGTCTTGCCCTTCTGCACAGCTTCGACGCCGATGACCCGGCCGCTGTCGTCCTTGACGATCTTCGTCACGCGGGTCGACAGCAAGATCGGGACATTGTTCTTCTTGAGATAGGCGGCGAGTTGCTTGGCGAGGCTGCCGCCGCCCTCCGAAGACCCCGATCCCGTCGCAGGCTCGAGCGCGCGGCCGGTGGGCACCTTGTTCTCGGGCAGGTGATCCGCATAGTCGGGGGCAGGGTGATCGACCGCGAACATGCGGAACTGCTTGAACTGGACGGCGTCCAGCTCGCGCAACCGGTCGATCGCTTTCGACCCATGGTCGTAAAAGGCCTCCGCGACCCGGTAGCGGGTTTCGTCGAGGCCGAGCGTCGGGCTGGCCGGATCATATTCGCGCGGGAAGCCGTAACGCACGGTATAGCGCAGCGCGTCCGCCTTCTCGTCCTTGATGCCCTGTTCGCGCAGGACGAAATGGTCGAAGATCCAGGTGACGCCGCCCGACTTGGCAGTGGTGCCGCCGAGCAGCGGCATCTTCTCGATCATGAGGACTTCTGCGCCCTCGGACGCTGCGATCGCAGCGGCGGTGCCGGCGGCAGCGCCGCTACCGACGCACACCACGTCCACGTCCTGGTCCCAGCCGCCGCCGCCGCCGGTCGTATCCGCGGCCTTGACCTGGGCTGCCGCCGTCGCCGCCAACGCTGCTGCGCCACCGCCGGCCAATATCTGCCGGCGATTGAGTCTTGGTGCGCCCATGTTCCGGCTCCTGCTTCCGCTTATAATGTCAGTCGGTACCGTGGGCGGCTGCCAGAGAATCGGGCAGCGGCAACAGGAAGTCCATGTGGTAGTGATTGGCCTTCCAGCCGGCGGACGTGCGGACGACGTCGAAATAATAGCGGCCGTGGACGGTGATGCGCGTTCCGTCATTCTGCAGGCCGATGCCGATCACATAAGCGCGGGCCGACGCGCTATCGCCGTCGAAGGCGGTGATCGTGAAGTTGCTCAGATGGTGGGCATGATGGCTGGTCGACTCGAACACGTTGCCGAAGAATTCGCGGATCGCACCATGCCCTTTGCCGCGTGGCAGGCCGATACCCGAAAGGTCGAAATCGGCGTCCTCGGTGAACACTGCGCAGATGCCGTCGATGTCCGAAACGCTGTCGACCGCGGTGGCGTAGGAAATCAGCAGGTCTTCGATCGCGATGCGATCCTCGATGGGGCAGCTGGCCATGTCGATCCTCTCTTGGTCGGTCTCTTGTCTTTTTATTCGGTCGGAAGGTGCGGTCAGATCCGCCCCTTCACATAATCGTCGAGCAGTTCGTGGAAGCGCTGGATGCGCTTTTCCTGATGGGTGAGGATGCAGCCCTTGAAGCCGCGCGAGTTGAGGCCCTGCTGCTGGCTGGTGCCGATCGAAAGGTCCTGGTCGGCGACGAAGCCCAAGGTCTGGCCATCGCCATAAACCGAGTGGCGATGCTCGGCATGGCGCAGCGGCACCGGGCCGATCGGCGTGTCCACCTCCTTCATCCCCTTGACCGGCGGCACCAGCACCCAATGCTGGAACACGCATTTCGCCGGATCGGTCGGGTGCGGTTCGGTGCGCAGGATCTGGCACTGTTCGGGCGACATGGTGATCGTCAGGTTGGGGAACAGCGTGCAATGGAAATAATCCACCAGCTGCTGGTCGGTCATGTCGTCATAGTTGGTGAAGCCGCGCTCCCGGCCCAGCCGCCGCTTCGCCTCGATCACCGCCTGCCGAACCTCGCCGGTGCGCCCTTTGTAGGCGGCCGGGTCGATGCCCCAGGCCTGGGCGATGGCATCGAGCGGGGCGGGGACGTCGCCGCTTTCGTGGTCGGTACGGGTGGTGGCCTGGTGGCCCTTCATCCACATCGAATTATGGCCGCTCGGGTACATTTCGAACAGCGTGTCGGGCAGGCCGTCGTTGATGAAGGTCGACAGTTCCGGATGGATCGTCGGCAGGTGATAGCTCTCGTTGAAATTGTCGCGGATGATCTTCCAGTTGAAGTCGCAGTCCGCCGACAGGTTCAGCACGCGCACCCAATTGTCGAGGCCATAGCCGGCAAGGCGCGCGGGGAAGGGATCGAGCCATTCGGCCAGCGGCTTCGCGTCGGGATCCATGCACCAGAAGACGAACGGGCCGAAGGTCTCGCAGCGCAGCTCGGTCAGGTGGACCTTGCCGCAGGGGTTGCCGCCCGGGAAATCGTCGGGATCCTGAACTTTCGCGAGGGTGCCGTCGAGGTCGAACTGCCAGCCATGATAGGCGCAGGTCAACCGCGGCGCGCTGCCGATATCGCCCAGGACAAGACGGTTTCCGCGGTGTGGACAGGCATTGTAGAACGCCTTGATCGAGTCATCGTCCTGGCGGACCATGATGATCGATTCCCTGCCGAAATTGTGCCGGATGAAGTCGCCTTCCTCCTCCAGTTCGGCCAGCACGCCGCCCAGGTGCCAGACCTTCGGCCACAGGTTGCGGTCTTCGCCGTCCATCCATTCGCGGCTGGTATAGCGTTCGGCGGTGATCGGATCGCCGCGCACGGGCAGGTCATATTCGGCGGAATAGCGCGACAGCATCGGTTCGGCAGTCATGTTCGCGAGTCCTCTCAGCTCATCGGCGGGAGCGAGCGGTCACGATTGTCCGGGTCTGTCGCGAAAGGCCATTGGGCTTGCGCTCGACCGGGTCGTCGTGGGGCCTCTCCACCCTTGTCCGAAGCGCTCCGCTAAAAAACAGGCGCTTGTGCCGGTTTTATGCGTTACCCCTGCTCGCGCAACCTGTCGCATTCGCTAGTTTCGGAAGCGGGCCTGCCTCCGGGACGATGGCGGGCCTCTGGTGGCAATGCGGGTCTGATCGAACGATCGGCGCGATGAGATGAGGAAGACCATGACGGCGACGAGCCTGCCGAAGCTGGAGGAGCCCTGGGCCGACGATGTCGCCAGCCCGGTCCGTTGGCAGCAGCAGAAAAGCGCGCGGACCCGCCTCGCCATGCTCGAGGCCGGGGTCGACTGCCTGGTCGAGCGCGGCTTTGGTGGTCTTTCCGCCACTCTGGTCGCGGAGCGCGCGGGCGTGTCGCGCGGGGCAATGCACCATCATTTCGCGACCCGGATGGAACTGGTCGCCGGGCTGGTCGATCATGTCTTCCATAAGCGGCTGGCCGATTTCCTCGATGCCTATGCCGGTGCCGTCGCCGCGCAGGAGCCGGGTGCGCTGGTCGAGATCGGCAGCGAACTCCATTGGAAGAGCGTCGAGACCCGCGAATATGCCGCTTATGTCGAACTGACCGTCGCCGCCCGCACCGATCCCGAGCTCGGCCAACTGCTCGAACCGGCGGTGCGGCGATATGACGAGATGTGGCGCCAGGAAATGTTGCGCTCCTTTCCGCAGTGGCGCGAGCATTGGGATGCGATGCAACTGGCCAACGACGTCACCATTGCCGCGCATCTAGGCCTTCTGCTCCAGCGGCCTGCCTTCGGCGATGAGCGGGTCGAGAGGGTGCGGCGGCTGATTGGCGAGGTGAGCCGCTGGTTGCACGATCGGTCCTGACCGGTGAAGAGTTTGACGACAAGATAATGAGGAGACGGATCATGGCGAACATCGCAATCACGGGGGCCGGGCGTGGCATCGGCCTCCAACTGACGAAGCAGCATCTGGCGGCGGGCGACCGCGTCTTCGCGCTGGTTCGCGATCCCGCCGCCGCCGATGCGCTCGATAAGCTTGCGGCCGGGGCGGGCGATCGCTTGTCGGTCCACAAGATGGACGTTGGCGACGGCGCCTCGATCAAGGCGGGTGCGGCGAGCACCGGCGATGCGCCGATTGATATCCTGTACAATGTCGCGGGCCTGCTCGGGGTGACGCAGTCCGAACTCGACAGTACCGATTGGGATGCGTTCGATGAGGTCATCGACATCATGCTGAAGGGCCCGATGCGGGTGCTGCAGGCATTCCTGCCGCGCATGGGCGAGGGGTCGAAGGTAATCAATTTCTCCAGCCAGGTGGCCGCATCGACCTGGCCCTATGGCGGCTATTATTCCTATGCCGCGGCGAAGGCGGGTCTCGGTCGGATGATGCGATCGGTGGCGATCGACCTGAAGGATCGCGGCATCGTCGTCGGCATCGTCCACCCCGGCTATGTCCAGACCGACATGGGCGGCGCGGGCGCCGACATCACGCCCGAAGACAGCGCCAGCGGCATCCGCAAGCTCGCCGAGGGTTGGACTCTGGAACGGTCGGGCGACTTCTACAAGTGGAACGGCGAACCGCACGCCTGGTAAGGTTCGCTACGGTCAGGAGGCGCGCGCTTTCAACCAGCGTCGCGTCTTCTCCGCCACCGCGCGGGCGCGGGCATCGGCTTCGGGGAAGCCTTCATACAGCGCCTTGGACCGCAGCTCGACACTGAGCGGTAAGCCTGCGGGCAGGGCGCGATAGAAGCGATCGAGCGGCAGGCCGCCTTCGCCGCAGTGCGCGCGCAGGTCGCAGGCGTCGATGAAAACCGCGTCGAAATCGTCAGGATCGGGCCGCGCGGCCGGCGCATCGCAGATCTGGGCATAGGGTAGCAGCGCCGGATCGATCGCGGCCAGCGCGTCGAACGATCCGCCCGACCGGTCGATATGGATCGGATCGAGCAGCAACGCGCGCAACGGATGCGCGACCCGATCGAGGATCGCCAATGCGGCGGCGAGATTCTTCACCTCGGTGAAGACGCCATATTCGAGCGCGACCCGCATGCCGCTGCCCTCGGCGTGGCGGCACAATTCCGCGAGCCGGTCGGCGGTTGCACCGTGATCGGGATCGGACGACACGCACAGGACGTTGGCGGCGCCCAGTTCGGCGCCGATGTCGATCGTGCGGCGGTGGTCGTCGATCGAACTGTCGGGTTTCAGCCAGATGACCTCGACGTCGAGCAGCGGCAGGCCGGTGTCGGCCAGCGCGGCGCGGGTCTCGCGAAACAGGCTGGCCGTCCAGTCGGCGGTCTCGATCCACAGGCCGACCGCGTCGAAGCCGCCGGCGGCCGCCGCACGGATCGTGTCGACGGGGCCGAATTCGGGCACCACGCCCGAGGCGAGCGAAACCGGGTTCACGCCGGTTTTCTCACATCACCGGCTGAGGGAGGTCTGGGTCGTCCTGCAGATACCAGTTGAGCCATTCGTGGAAATACTGGTTCCCGCGCTCGTTCCGTCCGAACACGAGGTCGTCGTGCGCGGCGGTTTCCAGGCCCTTCTGGATTTCGAGGCCGATGACGTAATCCTCGTTGTAGGTCACATCGCGGAAGAAGTTGATCATCGCTTCGATATTGGCGCGGTCCGCATCATCCTTCGGTGCTTCGCGGCGCATATAGTTGAGGACGGTGCGGTTGCGATCCGGCGTCGGCCCGGGGAAGAGCTGGGCGATCTGGGTAATTTCCGGCGCGATGAAGATCGATACGTTCGGGAAGAAAATCCGCACGAAGTCGAAGCCGTTATTCTCCTGCGTACCCCATTCCTCGCGCGGCACGTCCTTCAGGGCCTCGGCGATCCGCCGCTGCGGGAAGCCGATGCGGATGTTGGGCCCGAAGCCTTCATAATGGGTGCAGTTGGACGGGGTGCGCGGAAAGATCGTCTCGGGATGGAGCGAGGCGAAATGATAGCCTTCGAGATAGCCGTCGAAGGCGATCTTCCAGTTGGCGCCGATGATCTCGCGCGAGCCGAGATAGGACCATTTGTCGAACTCGAGCGCTTCGAAATCCTCCAGATAGCCGCGGAAATAATCGTCGAGGTTGATCGGTGCGTTCGGCGTCAGGCAGACGAAGATCATCCCCGACCGTTCTTCGCAGGGCAATTCGCGCAGGCCGCGCTCGATCTTGTCGACCTCGCCGAACTTGCTCGATTCGGACACGGCGAGCAGCCGGCCGTCCAGCCCGTAGGTCCAGCTGTGATATTTGCAGGTGAAGCGCGCGCAATTGCCGTGGCCCTCGGGTGCCACCGGCGCGCCGCGGTGCGAACAGACGTTCAGGAAGGCGCGCGCCTTTCCGCTCTTGTCGCGGTTGATCAGCACCGGCTTCCCCATGGCGTCCATCGCCTTGAAATCGCCGGGGTTGGGCAGTTCGGCGGTGAAGGCGAGCAGCAGCGGCACGCGCATGAACACCAGTTCCATCTCGGCGCGCCACTGGTCGGGATCGGTATAGCTGCTGGTCGGTACCTTCAGGGTCGTGTCCGTCAGGTACGTCTTGTTGTTCTCGACATAGTCGAGCATTGTTTCGGCGACGTCGCCGATATTTTGTACGCGATCCACAGCCATCTCCCGAAAGCGTTATTTGTACGGAGTTGAGCAAAGCGGGACGGAGAGGACAAGCTGGGACAGGTGACAGGTTACTCGCCTTTTGGCCAATTGGCCGAACGCGTTTCGGACGCCACCCTCCCGCAATGAACGACAGAAACGATCCCCCCTGGTCCTGGCTGGAATTTCCGGCACCGCATCAGCGGGAATATGCCGATTCCGGCGCCTGGGACGAGCGAAGCATCGCCGACCAGGCGATCGAACTAACCGCGGCCGACCCCGAATTCGTCGCCTTCGTCGATGGCGACTCGACGATGACACGCGAGCAACTGCTCACCGATGCCGAGGCCCTGTCGGCATCGCTCCATGCCCGCGGCCTGCGCGCCGGGGACGTCATCGCCTTCCAGGTGCCGAACTGGGCCGAGGCGGCGGTGATCAATCTCGCCGCGGCGATGTCGGGCTTCGTCGTCAATCCGATCGTGCCGATCTACCGCGACCATGAGGTCACGCTGATGCTCGGCGATTGCGGCGCCCGTGCCTTCTTCGTCGCAGCGAGCTTCCGCAACTATGATTTCGCGGCGATGGCGCGGCGCGTCCAGGCGACATTGCCTGCTTTGCAGCATGTCTTCACCGTGCGTGGCAACGGTCCGGACGATTATGCCGCGCTCGTCGCCGACGGGCGCCGGGACAGTTTCCTGCGACCGCAGGTCGATCCGCTCGGCGTCAAGATGGTGCTCTATACCTCGGGCACGACCGGCCGGCCCAAGGGCGTGCTGCACAGCCATGTTACTATCCAGCGCATCCTGCGGATGAGCGCGGCGCATTGGGGCATTCGCAGCGGGGAAGCAACGCTGATGCCGTCGCCGGTCACCCATGTCTCGGGCTATGCCAACGGGCTGGAGATGCCGCTGATCTGGGGCACGCGGACCGTGCTGATGGAAAGCTGGGATGCGCAGGCGGCGCTCGACCTGATCGATCGCCACGGGTTGATCGGCACCGTCGCGGCAACGCCCTTCCTGGTCGAGCTGGCGGCGGCGGCGCGGATGGCGGGCACCAGGCTCCCGTCGTTCCGCTTCTTTGCCTGCGGCGGCGCGGCTGTTCCGGCGGAGGTCATCCCGGCGGCAAGCGCTGCCTTTGCCAATTGTCGCCCGTCACGGGTATTCGGGGCGTCGGAGGTGCCGCTGGTGTCCTTCGGCTGGCCCGACGACCCGCACCTCGCGGCGACCACCGATGGCGAAGTGATCGACTATGCCGTCCGCATCGTCGGTGCCGACGACCAGGATCTGCCGCGCGGACAGGAAGGCGAGATTCTTGCGCGCGGTCCCGGCATGCTGCTTGGCTATGCCGACCGGCAGCAGACCGCCGAGGCGATCACCAGTGACGGCTATTTCCGCACCGGCGACCTGGGCGTGCTGTCGCCTGAAGGCGCGATCACGATCACCGGCCGCAAGAAGGACCTGATCATCCGCGGCGGCGAGAATATCAGCGCCAAGGAAATCGAGGATGTTCTCCACGCCCATGCCGGCGTGCGCGAGGCCAGCGTCGTGGCGATGCCGCACGAACGGCTGGGCGAGGGTATCTGCGCTTATGTCATCGCCGATGGCGAGGCACCCACGGCCGCCGAACTCGCGAAGCATGTCGCGGACAGCGGGCTTGCGAAGCAGAAGACGCCAGAGCTGTTCCTGTTCGTCGAGGACTTTCCACGCACCGCTTCGGGTAAGGTCCGCAAGGACATGCTGCGCGAGGATGTAAAGCGGCGGGTGGCCGAAGCGGTTAGCTGAGGTTGGCGGCAGGCGTCCTCGCCCCGGATTGTCATTCCCGCGAAGGCGGGAATCCATCAGGCCGCCTGGTCGAACCTCTCCTGGACCGGAATATGTTCGCCGGTGGATTCCCGCCTTCGCGGGAATGACGATAAAGGGAGCGTGCGCGCTTCGGATGAGGCAGTCCGCGAAGGCCTCAGCTCTGCCCCGTCGCCTTCGCCACGCTCGCCGCGATATCATCCTTGCTCGGATTGCGGCGCAGCGTCAGCCCCCCGTTCACCTGCAGGTTGTCGCCGGTCATGAAGCATTCGTCGCTGGCCAGGAAGACGGCGGCGGCGGCGATGTCGTCGGATGTGCCGATCCGGCCGAGCGGATAGCCGGCGACAAACGCCTCGAACAGGCCGGGCACGGTCTTGGCGTCGGCGGTCATCGGCGTGTCGGTCAGGCCGGGGGAGATCGAATTGGCGCGAATGCCTTCTGCGCCGAACTCGTGCGCGACGCAGCGGACGACATGATCGGTGCCGGCCTTCGTGCCCATATAGGCGGCGTGGTCGTTGAGCATGATCGTCGCGGTGGCCGAGCTGATCTGGATGATCGAGCCGCCCCGGCCGCCCCGCGCGGTGCTCATCTTGCGGACCATCGCCTGGAAGAATTGGTGTGGACCGATGAACTGGAGCGCGGTCATCGCCTCCAGTTCATCGCGGGTGGTGTCGAGGAAGGGCTTGAGCAGACCCCAGCCGGTGGCGTTCAGCGCGATGTCGATTCCGCCCAGGGTGGTCGCGGCGCTGTCGGCCAGCGCGTTCACGCTCGTCTCGTCGGTCAGGTCGCACACCGCATAGGCGCAGCCGGTTTCCTGCGCGAAGGCGGCGAGGACATCCGCCTTGCGGCCGGACACCAGCACGTCTGCCCCCTCGGCGATGAAGCGGCGGGCGATGGTCTGGCCCATGTTGCCGGGGCTGCTGGCACCCAGGACGACGGCTTTCTTGCCTGCGAGACGCGCCATATGATCCTCCTCCATCTTTTGTCCTGTGAGGGCTAGCATCGCTCGCGCGCCTTCCCGTCCTGACCAAAAGGCGAGTGGCCGGGGCATGCGCGGAGGGCGAGAACGCACCAACTTTACAATGGACAGGAGTGGACGATGGATCTCGGGCTCAAGGGCAAGAAGGTCATTCTGACAGGCGGCAGCCGCGGCATCGGCCGTGCGGCTCTCGAAATCTTTGCGGAAGAGGGCTGCGATATCGCCTTCTTCTCGCGCAACCCCGAACAGGTCGAAGCGACGGTGACGTCGCTGTCGCGCCACGGCGGCAAGGTGATCGGCGAAGCCTTCGACATGACCGATCTGGCCGCCTATCCCGAATGGCTCAAATCCGCCGCCGACCGGCTGGGCGGTTGCGACATCTTCATTCCCGGCGCCAGTTCGTCGGGGCAGGGCGCGACCGGCGACTGGGACGTCTGCTTCAACGCCGACGTGAAGGGCACCGTGATCGGATGCGAGACGTTGCAGCCCTGGCTCGAAAAGTCCGACGCCGCGTCGATCGTCTTCATGTCGAGCACCGCAGCGCTCGAGACCTTCATCGTCCCGCAGGCATATAATGCGATCAAGGGCGCGTTGCTGGTCTATGCTAAGCAGCTCGGCCAGGCGCTCGGTCCCAAGGGTATCCGCGTGAACTCGGTCTCGCCCGGTCCGATCGCCTTTCCGGGCGGCAACTGGGAAGCGATCAAGGGCGCCGCGCCCGGCCTTTACGACGCAACCGAGGCGCAGTTCGCGCTCGGCCGCTGGGGCGGGCCGGAGGAAGTGGCGAAGACGGTCGTCTTCCTCGCCAGCCCGGCATCGTCCTACACGACCGGCACTAATGTCGTGATCGATGGCGGCTACACCAAGCGCGTCCAGTTCTGATCGCGCCACCGTGGCGATGAGCGGCGTCCAGGGCGTGCATCACATCGCGGTGTCGGTTCCCGACCTCGCGATGGCCCGTCGCTTCTACATCGACCTGCTCGGGGCGGTGGAGGAGGTGGAGCCGCTGAGCTGGCGCGACAACCCCTTCATCGACTCGGTCGTCGGGTTGGAGGGGAGCATTGCCGACCAGTTCATCTGCCGGCTGGGCAACGTCCAGATCGAAGTGTTCGAATATCATGCGCCGCGCTCCGATCCCCAGGATCCGGATCGCGGCGTGAACGCATTCGGCTACACCCATTTCGCGCTACAGGTCGACGACATCCAGGCCTGTTACGAGCGGCTGTCGGCGGAGGGCATCCACTTCCACGCGGCGCCCGACCTCAGCACGATCGCGGTCGACGCTGACGGTAACAAGACCGGCTATTCGGCGACTTACTGCCGCGATTGGTTCGGCAATGTGTTCGAGCTGATCGAGATCTATCCGAACGATGGGCTCAAGCCGATTTGAGTATTGGCGCGCGCGTGACGCCACCCTTCTTAGTCATTCCCGCGAAGGCGGGAATCCACCGGCGAACATATTCCAAACCACCAGAGGGTTGGACCAAGCGACTTGGTGGATTCCCGCCTTCGCGGGAATGACGGTGAGACGGCGTGCGCCCAATCCTCGATCATGTTGGAAAGTCGAGGCGCGTTCCCGTGGCCCAGCCGGCCTATTGCCGTTGCATCGCGCCGCCATCGACGAAGAAACCCTGGCCCGAAAAGAACCGTGCATCATCCGAGGCGAGGAAGGCGATCACGTCGGCGATGTCTTCGGGCTGGCCGAGGCGACCGAGCGCGGCCTTCTTCTCCCAATAGGTCTTGAACTCGGGCATGTCGGTAAAGGCGGGTGCAGTCATCGGCGTCTCGATCGCCCCGGGCTGCAGGCAGTTCACCGTGATGCCATAGGGCCCCAGCTCGCAGGCGACTGAGCGGGTCATGCCCAGCACCGCATGTTTGGACGCGCCATATGCGACGAGGCCGGCATCGCCGAAGCTTGCCATGGTCGATCCGATCGTGACGATCCGGCCGTGGCGCGATTGCTTGAGCGCCGGGACCGCGTCGCGGATCAGGCGGAAGACGGCGGTGACATTCACCGCCATCACCATGTCGAAATAGGCATCGTCATGCCCCTCCAGCGGGTGGAAGGCCGAGATGCCCGCGCACGGAACGAGGATGTCGAGCCCGCCCAGGCGCGTGACCGCCTCGGCGACCAGCTCGGCATTGATGCCGGGGCTGGTGACGTCGGCATGGCGGTCGACCTCACCCTGGAGATCGACCGTGTAGACCCGAGCGCCATCGGCGGCGAGGCGACGCGCGGTGGCGGCGCCTATGCCCGACCCCGCCCCGGTGACGAGCGCGCTGCGTCCTTCGAGACGGCCATGCATATTCGCGGCCACCATCAGGCGATCTTCAGCACCAGCTTGCCGGTGTTGGCGCCGGCGAAGAGACGCATGAAGGCGTCATAGGAATTTTCGAGACCGACCTGCACATCCTCGTCGATGCGCAGCTTGCCTTCGGCCATCCACTGGGCGATCTGCGCGCCGCCCTCGGCAAAGCGGGGAACATAGCCCATAACGAGGAAGCCGATGATCGTCGCTTCCTGGACCAGCACCTGCCACAGGTTGCGGATGCCGACCTTTTCGGGCGAATTATATTCGCTGATCAGTCCGCACAGGATGATCCGCGCACCCTTGGCAAGGTTCATCAGCTCGGCGTCCATCACGTCGCCGCCGACATTTTCGAAGATGATATCGACGCCGTTCGGCGCTGCGGCGGCGATCTCGGCCGACAGCTCGGCCACCGACTTGCCCTTATAGTCGATCGCGACATCGAAGCCGTAGTCGTCGATCAGCCGGCGGCACTTGTCGGCGCCGCCGGCGATGCCGATCACCTTGCAGCCATGGATCTTGCCGATCTGGCCGACGACCGAACCGACCGCGCCGGCGGCGCCCGATACCAGCAGCGTCTCGCCCGCCTTGGGCTTCCCCGCGTCGAGCAGGCCGAAATAGCCGGTCAGGCCGACCGCGCCCATCGCCGAAAGGAATTTCGACGGAGAGTCCGCCAGCGACACATCGATATGGCTGGTAAAGCCGCCCGGCATGACTGCCGAATAATCCTCGATCCCGTTCATGCCGAGCACCCAGTCGCCGGGCTTGAAATCAGGATTGTCGGAACTGTGCACCACGCCCACCGTGGTCGCGCGCACCGGATCGCCCAGCGGGATCGGCGGCATGTAGCTCGGTGCGTCGTCCATCCAGCCGCGCTGGGCCGGGTCGAGCGAGGCATAATGGTTGCGAACCACGAAGCCGCCGGCAGGCGACGTCGGGATCGGCGCTTCGACGAGGCTGAAATCTTCGGGGACGGGGGTGCCGTGCGGGCGGCGCACGAGCAGGTACCTGCGATTCGACGACATGATGCTCTCCTATTTCAGTCTATGCTTGCTGTAGCCCCCTACCGACGCACCTGTGAAAAGTCGCAGTATGGTTCTTCCCGCGAAAGTATAAATTGAGATGGCAGGCACCGACAGAGACGCGGTGTCGTATTCATGGGGAGGATTTAGATGCCGCGGACTGCGATGCGTCGAGCCATAATGGCCACGTTCATGACAACTTCGCTCAGTGCGCTTTCGGTGCCAGCGCTCGCGCAGGCAACCGGTGGCCCGGAAGCCGAAGCTGCGGTCACATCTGATGCCAATGAGATCATCGTGTCGGCCCGCCGTCGCGCGGAATCGCTGCAAGACACGCCGGTCGCGATTACCGCGATCAACGCCGCGATGCTCGAGAACAAGGCGTCGACCAACATCGGCGACTTGCAGGGCGCGGCGCCGAACCTTCTCATCACCCAGCAGAATTCGGGCGCGCAGGCGGCCAACCTCTCGATCCGCGGCCTGACCTATGCCGACATCGAGAAGTCGCAGGAGCCCACCGTGGGCGTCGTCATCGACGGCGTGTTCATCGGCACCAACACTGGCCAGCTGCTCGATTTCTTCGACATCGAGCAGATCGAAGTGCTGCGCGGTCCGCAGGGCACGCTGTTCGGCCGCAACACGATCGGCGGCGTGATCAACATCACCCGCACGCGTCCGACGATGGAGTTCGGCGGCAAGGTCGAGGCGTCCTACGGCAAGTTCAACACCTGGTCGACGCGCGCCGTGGTCAATGGCGGCAATGGCGAGACCTTCGGCGTGAAGGGCTTTTTCTTCCACAATGAGTCCGACGGCTTCTATCGCAACGGCGTCACCGGCAAGCGGGCCGGCGGCGGGAACAGCGAGAATTACGGCGTCTCGGTGCTGCTCAAGCCCGCCGATACCGATTTCAGCGCGTTGCTGACCGTCGAGAAGCAGAACCAGAAGTTCGACGTCGTCAATTCCAACATCACCCAGACCGGCGAGGCCTTCTGCGGGCTCCAGCCCGCCGCCGAATGCAACCGCAACACGACGGGCGATCTCTACACGGTCTTCAACAGCCCCGCGAGCAGCCGCTACAGCGCGCCAGCCGCAACCCTGGAACTGAACTATGACGCCGGCCCGGTGGCGATCACCGCGATCACCGGCTGGCGCAAGTCCAAGGAAGCCCAGACCCAGGATTTCGATGCGTCGACGACCGATCTCTATTATGTCTACCGTCAGCAGCGTTACAGGCAGATCAGCCAGGAGCTGCGTTTCGCGGGCAAGATCGGCGACGATTTCGATTATGTCGTCGGGGGCTTCTACTTCAATTCGCGGTACAGCCTGACCCAGTGGACCCGGATCTTCGGGTTTAACACCGCCATCGATCCGCGCGTCTTCGATACCAATGCACAGACGGTGCGCGGACGCACCGAATCCTATGCCGGTTTCGGTGATTTCAACTGGGCTTTCGCCGATCGCTGGCGTCTGTCCTTCGGCGGCCGCTACACGCATGATCAGAAGAAGCTGAGCAACAGCTTCGCCACGACCGGCCTTGTCGGCCAGGGCGACGGCAGCTTCAAGAAGTTCACTCCGAAGATCGGCGTCGACTTCCGGCCGAACGACCAGACGATGGTCTATGCCAGCTGGTCGCGCGGCTATCGGTCGGGCGGTTTCAGCCCGCGTGCGGCCACGGCCGCCACGGCGGGTACCTCGTTCGGGCCGGAGACGGTGGACAGCTACGAAGTCGGCACCAAGCTCGACCTGTTCGACCGCCTGGTGCAGTTCAACGTCGCCGCCTTCCTGTCCAAGTATAAGGATCTGCAGCAGAACACGACGATCCCGGGTGGCCCGACCGGAAACCAGACGATCACCTCGAACGTCGGTCGCGCCACGATCAAGGGCCTCGAACTCGACGTCACGATCCGTCCGGCAGAGGGGCTCAAGCTCACCGGCACGATGGGTCTGCTCGATGCCGACTTCAAGACCTTCCTAGCCGGCAACATCTCGCCGACGTCGGGCGCGGTCGTGCCGTTCGACTATTCGCGCAACCGTCCGATCTATTCGCCGAAGTTCAGCGGATCGGTGGGCGCCGAATATAAGCTGCCGACCAGCTTCGGCAGCATGGTGGCATCGACCGGGCTGCGGCACATCAGCCCCTATGATCAGCAGATCTCGACGGGTGGCCTGAGCGGCAATCTCGCCACCGGTCCGATCATCGTCAACGGCAACGATCCGCGCGTCCGCACCGACACGCAGAACCTGCTCGACGCGAGCCTGACCGCCAACTTCACGCTCTCGGGGACCGATGCTTATCTGACGGTCTTTGGCCGCAACCTGCTCGACGATCGCGGCACCACCGCGGCGTTTACGGTGGCCGGGCTCTTCTCCTTCGCCTCGGCGCGCGAACCGCGCACCTATGGCGCGACCCTGGGGGTCAAGTTCTGATCGCCCTCTATTGATTACCCTCCTGGGGCGCGTCCGCTATCGGCCGCGCCCCATTTTTTCTGATGGAGACTGTTATGGGACGCCTGCAAGGCAAGATCGCGCTGGTGACCGGCGGTGCTTCGGTTCCGGGACTGGGCAGCTCGACCGCTCACCGCTTCGCGCAGGAGGGGGCGGTCGTCTATGTCACCGACCGCGATGCGGCGGGAGCCGAGAAGGTCGCGGCGGCGATCCGCGATGCCGGCGGGCACGCGGTTGGGCTTTCCCATGACGTGACCAGCGAGGCCGACTGGGACCAGGTGATGGCTACCATCGACAAGGATCACGGCCGGATCGACATCCTCGTCAACAATGCCGGCATCGCCGTGCTCCGCCCGATTGCCGAACTGACGACCGAGGACTGGAAGCTCCAGAACGACGTCAATCTCAACAGCGTCTATTACGGCACCCGCCGCGCCGTCGCGGCGATGCGCAAGGTCGGGAAGGGTGGATCGATCATCAACATTTCGTCGGTTGCCGGCCTGTTTGGGGTGCCGGCTTGTGGCGCCTATGCCGCGTCGAAGGGCGGGGTGCGCATCTTCAGCAAGGCGATCGCCCTGGAAACCGCGCGCGACCTGATCCGCATCAACACCGTCCATCCGGGCATGATCCTGACCAACATGCAGGATGTCGCGCAGGAGGACAATGCCGCCAATTACGACGCCACGGTGGCCTTGGTGCCGATGGGTTTCATGGGCGAACCCGACGATATCGCCAACATGAACCTGTTCCTGGCGTCCGATGAAGCCAAGTACATCACCGGCGCCGAGTTCGTCGTCGATGGCGGCATGACCGCCCAGTAATAGGAAGATAACGGTCTGAAGCGACTGTGGTTCTGACGGGGATTCAGTCGCTTTCGGTCGCGTCCTCGTCGAGGAACGCGAGCAGGGCCTCGCCCTCGCCGTCGAAGATGTTCATCCGCGTCGCCCGGTTGTCGAGCTTTCGCAGGGTCGGGGGAGTGGGAATAGGTTGGTCCAGCAGGATCGACGATCGCCTGCGATCGGATGAGGTCAATTCCGAATAAAGGACGAGAAGATCACGCAGGGAGCCGCGCTCTTTTTTCGGTCCTGGCGTGATCAACGTACCGGATACTTCCGGAATTCTGTAGGTTTCCGCCATTTTCCCCGATCCTGTCGAACTTGCTTAATTCTCGGTCATTTCGCTCTGCATACGCTGCAGTCGCGCGATTCCGACTCCCTGGGATGGGGATTGTTCCGCAAGTTCGGTCCGGCAGCGGAATTAAGTGGATCCAGGGTTGCCCATAGCGACCCAGCGGATCGCATTTTCGACGAGTCTGCGATAATTCGGGTCGTCATAGGCGGACGGACCGTCGCCGGGCTGGAGATAGACGAGGCGGCTTGCTTCGGCCTGTTTCGCCCAGCCGACCAGGTTCGATCCCGGCAAATGATCCCAGCCTTCGCGATCATGCATATGGCCGCGCACCGCTCGCTGCGCGGACCAGAATTGGTCGCGGTCGAAGCGGGCGCCGGAGCGCAACAGCGGGGTCACGTCGGCTTCGAAGACTTGCCCCAGATAGAGTTCGTCGGTCAGGCGGAAGCTGGACGGCACGCCCGCAGTCACCGGATGGTCGGCCACCACCTCGATGTCGTGCGTGACCGCGTGACAATAGCCGCTGTCGGGTACGACGCGGCCGCGCACGACGCCCGGATGATAGAGGAAACGGCCGCCGAGCCAGTCGCCATAGTCCGGCCAGGCGGGCCATCCGGCGAGCGCATGGTGAAGCGCCACGACGCCGGTCCCTTGTTCGAGCAGGGCGCGGAAGCCGGCGCGCAGTTCGGGACCGGGATCGAGATAGGCCGGCGGGTCGCCGGGCGCCTCGAAGTCGAGGCCCGGCATGTCGTAGAGGATCAGCGCATCGAACCCGCGCATGCCGTCGGGGTTCATCAGCCGCGCGGCCGCCGGCTGGTCGACCATCGTCGCCGATATGCCATCCATCGCCTGGAACAGGGCATCGAAGGCAGTCCGGTCGAACGGATGGCCGCGCACCGCCACCAGGCACTGGATCGGTGCGCGGTGGCGGATCGCAGGCATCAGGCGAGCTTGATGACGACTTTGCCGATGTTACGGCCCGTCAGCATCCGGCCGTAGCCGACCAGGACGTTCTCCAGACCCTCGGTTTCATCGAACGGCACGAACAGCTTCCCCTCGTCGACCCATGTCCGCAGCGTCGCGAAGAACTCGTCGGCGCGGTCGAGATGGTCGGGCAGGAAGAAGCCTTCGATCCGCAGCCGCTTCATCAGCACCTGGTCGAAATAGGCCGGGCCAGGCAGCGGAGTTAGGCTGTCATAGGTGGCGACCAGCCCACAGACGGCGATGCGGCCGTGCAGCGCCATGTGCGGCATCACTTCGTCGAGCAACGGCACGCCGACATTATCGAAATAGGCGTTCATCCCGCCTTCGACCGCGGCGATCTTCGCGAGCTCGGCCGAGACGTCCTGGTTGCGATAGTCGATCGCGACGTCGACACCGAGTTTCTCGGTGAGGAAGCGGGTCTTCTCCGGGCCGCCGGCAATGCCGAGCACCTTCGCGCCGAGGTTGCGGGCGATCTGGCAGGCGAGGCTGCCGGTCGCGCCGGCCGCCGCCGACACCGCCATCCACTGGCCGGGCTGGATCGCCGCCGTCTCGCGCACGCCGACGAGCGCGGTCCAGCCGTTCATGCCCAGCGCGCCGATATGGTGGCGCGGATCACCGACGCTCTCGTCGAGTACCGCCAGGCTCGCGCCCTCAGCCGGCACGGTGGTGTAGTCGGCCCACTGGCCGAAGCAGCGCACCAGCGCGCCCTCGGGAAAGCGCTTGTCGCGACTTTCGGTAATCCGACCGACGCCGAGGCCCGACATCTTCGCGCCCAGCGGCAACGGCGGCTGGTAGCCGTCGGTGCGGGCGCTCATCCACATGCGGGTGCCGGCGTCCATCGACAGATACTGGTTGCGGATGCGGACCTCGCCGTCACCGAGCGGAGGCAGTCCTTCCTCCTGAAAGCTCAGCGCGGAAGCGAAATCCTGGCCCTGTGGGCGGCTGTCGAGACGCCAGAAGCGATTGATGGTCATGGTCCGTGATCAGCCCTGGCGATGGATGTTGCGGAAGGAACGGCTCTTGAACAGCCAGCGGCCGTCGATCTTGACGCAGACGTCCTCGTAGACGCCGCGGTCGCGCTTGGTGGCGCCCTTCTGATCATAGACTTCGGAGGTGTAGCTGCGCATGACGGCGCGCTCGCCGTCGATCTCGATCGAGCCGGGCCAGGCTTCGAACATGATGCCGGGATAATTCTTCATCGCCGCGATCCACATCGTGACGATGGCGGAGCGGCCGCGCGTCGTCCCCAGTTCGGGATAGTCGGGCAGCGACCATTCGGCATCTTCGGCCCAGGTCGCACCCCAGGCGTCGGGATCGTGGCGGGTCACCGCGTCGGCATAGGTTTCGAGCAACTCGCGGATGGCGAGCCGGTCTTCGGCGGGGCCGGTGAAGGGCATGGTGTCTCTCTCCTGATATTTGGCGGCGAGACTAGCCCCCGGCGCGCGCGCGCGAACCTGTGGGAATGAGGAGGGTCGGAGGCAGGATCAGACGCTGACCGGGATCTCGTCCATGCCCGGCGGGCTATCGGGCACGGCGACCTCGATCATTCCCGCCTCGACCCGCACTGCGAATTGCCGCAGGTCCTTATAGGCGCCGCCCATGCAGCGGCCGGTTGCCAGTTCGAAACGGGCGCCGTGCAGCGGACACATCACCGCGCCGCGCCGGATGCGGCCGCTCGACAGCAGTGACGCCTGGTGGGTGCAGCGGTCGTTGACGGCATGGAAGCCGTCACCGTCGCGGGCCACCAGCACATGCCAGCCGGCGAGCTTCGCCGCGAGCTTGCCATCCTCGGGAAAATCACCCTCCGCGATCAGCGGTTGCCAGTTATCGCTCACCTTGGCCCTTTGTCTTCTTTCTTGCGCGGCGGCGATCCTGCCATGGATCGCACGCGGCTGTCATGGCCTCTCATAGCGTCGGGCGCATGATTGCCGGGCTATCCATATCGCTAGCTTTCCACCTCGAGCGATTGGGGGACAACCGCACTGGGAAGAGGAGACCGGGCATGAGCATGACGCCGCAGCAGATCGAGCAGTTCGTCGACGATCTTTACGCCGCAACCGGCGCGGGCGACTGGGACAAAGCCGCATCGATGCTGACCGACGATTTCGTCGTGGTCGAGGCCGATCCGCTGCCGATGGCCGGCACCTATCGCGGTCCCCACGCGCTGCGCGAGCTGTTTACCAAGGTGATGGGGATGATGGACGTGGCCGGGCTCGACCGCATTCAGACGACCGTCGGCGGCGATTATGCCGTGACGATTCTGTCCTTCCGTTTCGCCGATCCTGCGCTCCGCCCCGCCGAACTGTGCGAGCTTTTCCGCTTCCGCGACGGCAAGGTCTGCGAGATCAAGCCCTTCTATTTCGACCCGACCACGATGGTCGACGCCTGCGCGGCGAAGACGGCCGCCGTCACCGCCTGACGGCGCGCGTCCTACTGGTCGATATCGCGCTTGTAGGTTTCGGGAAGGGCGATCAGGCCGATCACGACAGTCGCCGCCGCGACGATGATCGGGTACCAGAGGCCGTAATAGATATCGCCCGTCGCCGCGACCATCGCGAAGACGACGGTCGGCAGGAAGCCGCCGAACCAGCCATTGCCGATATGATAGGGTAGCGACATCGACGTGTAGCGGATTCGGCTGGGGAAGAGCTCGACGAGCAGCGCCGCGATCGGCCCGTAGACCATCGTCACCAGCAGCACGAGCGCGGTGAGGATCGCGACGACCATCGGCTTGTCGATCCGGGCGGGATCGGCCTTTTCCGGATAGCCGGCCGCCTTGAGCGCGGTCGCAGCCTCGTCCTGGAACGCCCTGATCGCTTCCGTGCGCGCGGCACCGCTCACGGTGGCGGGGTCGGGCGCAGTGATCGCCTGTCCGCCGATCCGAATCTGAGCGATCGTGCCCGCCGGCGCCGCGATATTGCGGTATCCGACGCCGCCCTTGGCGAGGAAGGCCTTGACGATGTCGCAGCTGCGGCTGTCGAACCTGTTCTTGCCGACCGGGTCGAATTGCACCGAACAGTCGCCGTCATGCGCGATCACGGTGATCGGCGCGGTCGCCTGGGCATGGGCAAGCGCGGGATTGGCGGCGACGGTCAGCGCGCTGAAAAGCGGAAAATAGCTGAGGGCTGCGATGGCGCAGCCGGTCAGGATGATCGGCTTGCGCCCGATCTTGTCCGACAGCCAGCCGAACAGGACGAAGGCCGGGGTGGCGATGGCGAGCGCGATGGCGGTCAGGATATTGGTGGTCGCGCCGTCGACCTTGAGGGTCTTTTCCAGGAAAAACAACGCATAGAACTGCCCGGTGTACCAGACCACCGCCTGACCCGCGACCGCGCCGAACAGCGCGACCAGCACCCATCTGAGATTGCCCCAGCGGCCGAAGGCTTCGGTGAGCGGCGCCTTCGACGTCGTTCCTTCGTCCTTCATCTTCTGGAAGACGGGGCTTTCGGCGAGCTGCAGGCGGATCCACATCGACACCGCCAGCAGGATGATCGAGACGAGGAAGGGCAGGCGCCAGCCCCATGCGGCGAACGCTTCTTCGCCGAGCAGGAAGCGGATCCCGATCACCACCAGCAATGCGGCGAACAGGCCCAGCGTCGCGGTCGTCTGGATCCAGCTGGTGTAGAGGCCGCGCTTGTTATTGGGCGCATGCTCGGCGACATAGGTCGCCGCCCCGCCATATTCGCCGCCGAGCGCCAGGCCTTGTAGCAGGCGCAGGCCGACCAGGATGACCGGTGCGGCGACCCCGATCTGGGTGTAGGACGGCAGCAGGCCGACCGCGAACGTCGACAGACCCATGATCCCCATCGTGACGAGGAAGGTATTCTTGCGCCCGACCATGTCGCCGATCCGCCCGAAGACGAGCGCGCCGAACGGGCGCACCGCGAAACCCGCCGCAAAGGCACCGAGCGCGAGGATGAATCCCGTCGTCTCGTTGACACCCGAGAAGAACTGGCTGGTGATAAAGGTGGCGAGCAAGCCGTAGAGGTAGAAGTCATACCATTCGAACACGGTGCCCAGCGACGAGGCCGCAATGACGAGCTTTTCGTTCTGGGTCGCGCCATGGTGCTTCGGCAGGCCCGTTCCGGAATCGCTCGCCATCAATCTCTCCCCTTATTGTTGAGGAGCTTATCGCGGCGAACGGGATGGACCGCAATCCTCTCCAGCAGCCGGCCTGTCGTTCAGCCGGTTGATCGAGGCTCGCATTTCTGCGCCGATGCGGCCTCGCCACGACGCGGTCCACATACGCGATATTCCCAAGCGGAAGGCCCTCGGGATAGAAGATCGCGAACATCGGAAGGGAGACGTGCCATTCATTCGCCGCAGCGGCCTCCGCCGGAAGACGATGACGGGTCGATCGCGGGCAGGCGGGCTACCAAGCAGAAGCGTTCCGCTCACAGGCAGCAGGAGATCGCAGACGCCGCGATCGCGGTGATCGGCGAACAGGGGCTGGCCCGTGTCACCCACAAGATGGTCGCCGACCGCGCCGGCGTCTCGCTGGCGGCAACGACCTATTATTTCGAGACCAAGGCCGACATTGTCGCAGAGGCGTCGGGGCAGTTGCTCCAGCATTATGTCGGCTCGTTCGGACGCTTCGCCGATCGCCACAGGGCGGTGCCAACTGTCGATTTCCTTGGCTTCTTCACCCGCCTGCTGGCCAATGTCGCGGGCGGGCATCGCACCGGCACGCTCGCCTGGTGCGAGATCATGCTCGACGCGGCGCGGCGCGACACGACGAGGCGGCTGGCCCGGTCATGGTTCGATCGGGTCCACGACCTGTGGCTCGACATCACCGCGCTGTTGGGGGTTGAGGATGCCGAGACAGTGGCGCGATCGGGCCTGGACCTGTGCATCGGCCTGTTTTTCGTGATCCTGCCGCTGGGACTGGACGAGGCCGAAGCGACGGCACTGCCGTTCGACGGTCTGCGCGAGCGATCGCCGACCGATAGCGCAGCCGGACCGCAGCGCGCGCCGGCCCGGCAGGGTCGCAAGGCGGTCGAAACGCGCGGGCGGATCGTGGACGCCGCGATGGCGATCCTCGCGGCGGAAGGTCCTGGCGGAGTCACCTATCGCGCGGTGGCCGACCGGGCCAATTTGACGCGTGCGGCGCCGACCTATCACTTTCCGACGATCGAGGGGCTGATCGGCGATGTCCAGATCGACCTCTTCGACCGGACCAAAGCGCGATACCGCGAGGGCCTCGCGGGGCTCGACCGCGCAACGCTCGACGCGCCGCAGCTGATCCGCAGCACCGCCGCCATCCTGCGGCGCGAGGCGACCGAGTTCGGCTTGCTCAGCCTCGCCGATCTCGCGATTCGCCTCGAGGCCGCGCGCCATCCGACCCTCCGCCCGATCGTGCGGTCCCACATCGAGGATCAGAACCGCGCCTGGCTGCGCATCCTGCGCCAACTGGCGCCGCGGCACGCTACTCCGGCGGGGGCGATGATCCTCCAGTCGCTATGTATCGGCAAACTGGTCCGCATCGCCGCGACGGGCGGGCGGCGCGCAGATGTCGATCGGGTCCGCGAAGAACTGGCTCACGACATCGGCGCGCTTCTGGGCGGGGCGCACTGGACGGCGCAGGGATAGGGGGGGCAGGGGTGCCGTAAGGCGCCTAGTCGAGCGGCCCGCCGGAGGAGCGCGACGCCGCTCTATCCGATCAGCAACGCGCCGGGATTCGCCGCACGGCTCTCTCGCGTCGGATCGCCCACCCCATCAGGCCGAAGCCACCCATCATCATGAGCCAGGTTGCCGGTTCCGGCGCGGTGATCGGGGCGCTGCCCTGGACAACCGAGCCGATGCCGATTCCGGATGTCCCCCCGGAAACGCCGCTGATCGACTGAAAGCGCGTAACGAAGCTGTCGAAGGTCACTGCGTTCATCACCTGGGCGAAGGTGAGGGCAAAGCTGCCCGTTCCGACATTGGGATTATAGAAGCCGCCATTGCCGCCGCCGGCGCACGAACCGCCGCTATCGGTGAAACAGACGTCGACCGTGCCGAAGCCTTCGGGATAATTGCCGGAAATATAGCTGTTGTTGAAAGCGCCGGTCACGACGGCGTTGCTCGCATTCGGATTGGTGTTGAAGCCGAACCCGCTCAACCGTGCGGTCGTGGTCGAATCGTTCGTGAGGGCATAATTGAAGTTGTAGGTGAGGCCGTTGTTGGTCAGGCCCGTGAAGGTGAAGGCGCCCAACGCCGATAGCTGCGGGGTTGCAGCTCCACCGACCTGTCCTGCATAATCGATCGAGAAATTATAGCCGACATTGGCCGCGTTCACGATGACGGCGGCGCGCGCCGGCGCGGCCAACGCCACGACCATGCCAACGACGACGGCCATTGACTGCAAATATCGCCCGATCATTTCACACCCCAATCAACACCCGCCCTTTTCGGGCACTCGCTTCCACACAACCAAGCATATTTCATACCAAATCGATATTCGACGCGGTTCCGTTACGAAATCGTTCGCATCGTCGTCAAAGGCTGAGATGGTCGTAAAAAATCCCGACACTCCCGGCCTGCTTGCCGTCATATGGCGATGGTCGATCGTACGACCTAAACCGCTTCCGTCTGCCTGCTGAAATCGACCATGATCTCGCCGGAGATTTCTTCGAGCGCCGCGCGAACCTGGTCGGTCGAGACATGGGCGGGAAGCAGCAGTTTCGCCCGGCCGCGAAACAGCGGCGCCCCGGACCAGGCGCTGCCTTCGATCTCGCTGGTGAAATCGTCGATGTTGACGTCGAGTCCGGCGAGGACGGTGGTGACCTCGCGGACGATGCCGGGGCGGTCCTGGCCGACGATCTCGATGCCCAGGGACTGGCCCTCTCGGCCGCTGGAGATCGGGGCGGCGGGGACGATCGCGACGGTCAGGCCGACCGCATCGATCGCGCGGGCCGCGGATTCCAGCTCGGCGAGTCGTTCGTCCGGCAGTTCCACCAGCACCGATCCGACATATTTGCCACCGAGCCGAGACAAATGGCTTTCGAGCCAGTTACCGCCCGCCGCATAGACCGCATCGGCGATCGCGCGGGTCAGGCCGGGGCGGTCGCTGCCGACGACGGTGAGGATGACGGACTGCTGCATGGGGCCTCTCCGGATGCCAGATTATCGGGTGATCCTGCGCCTTCTGCGCAAGCGGCGCAACGTGGCTGCGCCCGGCATAGGGCTTAGTCGGATCGGTTGAGCACCCAGGTGACATCGATTCCTTCGGCGCCGGCCGCACCGGAGACGACGAGCTGACGGGTCGATTGTGGGCGTCCGCGCGAGTCGATCCACAGACTGTCCTCGATCCCCACTTCGCCACCCGTGACGCGGAAGCGCCACAGTGCCCCGCCGGCGATCCGCAGCAGGGCGCCGCTGCCGTCGGCGGTGGCCGAGACGTCGACCTCCGGGGCCAGGTGGAAGCGGATCGTATAGTCGGTGCCTTCGCCGCGCGCGCGGCGCGCGGCGGGCAGCAGCATGTCCTGCCCGCGCACCTCGCGCCCGCCTGGGCCGATCACGATGCGGCGGCGATGGCTGAAGCCATAGCGGCGGACATAGCCGTCATGGCGCATGTCGATGCTGCTGCCGTGCATGTCCTCCTGCCGCTCGACCTCGACCTCGGTCACGCCTTTGCCCAGTGTCCCGTCGGCGTGGATCGCGGTCGAGTTGCTGTCGGCCAGCACCAGCGTCGAATGCGCGGCGCTGCTGCGCAGGGCATAGCTGAGGTCGGGGTGAAGCGCGTTGTTGGCGCCGCGGCCACCGCCGCAGTTGACGATCAGCCGCCAGGGTCCGTCGGAGAGCTCGAAAGCAAGCGTCGAGGCGCAGGCCTGGGTCGCGAAGCGCGAGACCGGTGGAGGGGCGGCATCGGCAACGATGCGGGTGTGGCCGACCGACAGCCGCTGATAGCCCCAGTCGCGCGACTGCCGCAGCGGCCGGGCGCGGATTCCCGAAGCGGTGACGATCGCGTCGATCCGCCCGCCGTCGATCGGGGCCGCACCCTGCCAGCTCGACAGGCCGCCGTCGCCAAGCGTGAGCCCGAGCAGCGGCGACACCGCGCGGGTGATCGCATCGCCGATCGCGTCCGGGAGGCGCTGGCCACGCATCTCGTAATAGCGGCGCAGCATGGCGAGCAGGCCGATCAGGTCCATCTGTTCGACCGGCGATCGGCTGACGATGCCGCCGTCGCCGTGCAGCGCGCCGGCCAGTGCCCGTTCCATGCCCTTCTCGCCGTGGATCTGGCGCAGTTCTCCGCCAGGGATCAGCAGCCCCGCCGCAATCACCCCGGCCCACGCGGCGATGCGCGGCAGGCCCGGTGCAGCCTTGTCGGCGCAGCGATCGAGATGCTTGGCGCCGCGATTGAGCGCGTTTAGGACCGGCGAGCGCAGTTCGTCCGCCGACATGATCAGCGGCGCGTGACAGCCCCAGAACAGTATGCGGCGGCCCCACAGGTCGGGGCGCCAGGCGGCTTCGTGGATTTGCTTGCCGAACGCCTCGAGCCAGCGGCTGGTCAGCAGTTCGGCGATCGGTGCAACGCGCTGGCGCGGGCCGGCGGCGCTCAGGTCGCGCAGCCACGCGAAGCTCTGGAGATGATCGCTGAACGCGGCGGACATGGTGCGCGGGCGGAAGTCGTAATTCTCGATCGCGACGCTTTCGCCCTGCCACAATATTTCGCCGTCGAGCATCGCCCCGCCGAGCCGTACCAGCCCTTCGATCGGATCGGGCGGTACGTCGAACAGCTTGAGGGGGTAGCGGCCGCGCAGGCGGAAGCCGTGGACCGGGGTGCGCCAGGCCAGCGCATGAAGGCGTCCGGAGAGTCGTTCGGCGAGCGAGTGGCTGCGATCATGCTCGACGCGGATAAGGCGCCGGCCGGGCTCTACACCGTTATCGGAGCCGCCCGCATCGCTCATCCCGCGTCGCTCACGCCTGGCGGAGGCCCGCGATGTTCGCGGCGTATTGGGACGGGCCGCCCCGGAAGGTCGCGGTGCCGGCGACCAGCGCGGTGGCGCCCGCCGCGATCACGCGCGGCGCAGTGCTCGCATCGACGCCGCCATCGACCTCCAGGTGGATGGCCTTGCCGGTCTTGTCGATCATCTTGCGGATCGCTTCGATCTTGCGCAGCTGGCTCTCGATGAAGCTCTGGCCGCCAAAGCCCGGGTTGACGCTCATCACCAGGACCAGGTCGACCTCGTCGATGACATAGTCGAGCATCTTCGCCGGGGTGGCCGGATTGAGCGCGACGCCAGCCTTCTTGCCGAGGCCCTTGATCCGTTGGATCGTGCGGTGGAGGTGGGGGCCAGCTTCGGGATGGACGGTGATGATATCGGCCCCGGCATTGGCGAACTCCTCGAGGAAGCTGTCCACCGGCGAGATCATCAGGTGCACGTCGAACGGCTTGGTGGTGTGGGGGCGCAGCGCCTTCACCACCGCCGGGCCGATCGTGATGTTCGGCACGAAATGGCCGTCCATCACGTCGACATGGATCCAGTCGGCCCCGGCTTCGTCGATCGCGCGAACCTCCTCGCCCAGCTTGGCGAAATCGGCGGAGAGAATGGACGGAGAGATAAGGACAGGGCTGGTCATGATCGATTCCGATTAGCCGGGTGGCGATGGTGGGGCAAGGTGTTGATGCCGGTTCCTCCCTGTCTTGCAGGGGAAGGCGACCAGCGAAGAAGGTGAGGACCGGGCGGCGAAGACGTCCCCACGCCGGTATAGCGGTCGACTTAGCTTCGCGCGAAGCGCGCGATGAAGAAGCCGTCGGCGCCGCCGCGATCGGCGAGCGTGCCGGGGCGGATCCGGACGCGGCCGACCTTGTCGGGGACGATGCCCTGCGGCAGTTCATCGGCGGCGACCGGATCGAGGCGCCAGTCGGGATGGCCGGTCAGGAAGGCCTTGGTGATCTGCTCACCTTCATCGCCTTCCAGCGAGCACACAGCATAGACCAGCCGGCCGCCGGGCGCGACGAGACTGGCGGCATGATCGATCAGCCGCGCCTGCGTCTCGGCAGCCTCGGCGATGATCCGCGGGCTGGCGCGATGAAGGACATCGGGATGGCGGCGAAAAATGCCGGTCGCCGAACAGGGCGCATCGAGCAGAACCGCGTCATAAGGCGCGCCGTCGCCAAAGTCGGCGGCATCGGCGATATGGCGCTCGGCGGCGAGACCGGTCCGCTCGAGATTCTCGACCAAACGCACCATGCGGGCTTCGGACAGGTCGACCGCGGTGACGGTCCAGCCAGCGGCGGAGAGCTGCATCGTCTTCCCGCCCGGTGCAGCGCACAGATCGAGGGCGCGCCGTCCCGCGCCGGCACCCAGCAGCCGGGCGGGAATAGCGGCGGCGATGTCCTGTACCCACCAGCTGCCCTCGTCATAGCCCGGGAGATCGACGATGCGCCGTCCGGCCGGGATGCGGACATGACCCGGGACAAGGCTTTCGCCCTCCAGGCGTTCGGCCCATTCGGCCGTATCGACATCGGGTTTCAGGGTCAGGTCGACCGGCGGCTGCGCGGCCAGCGACTGGCGGGCGGCCTCGGTCGCATCCGCGCCCCAGCTCTTCGACCAGCGCTCTGCGATCGCGGCGGGCAGATGCGGCGGATTGGGCAGGGTCGCGCCGTCGCGCATCACCGTGGAGAAGACGCCGTGAACCAGCTTGCGCGGACCCCCGTCGATCAGCGGCAGCATCGTCGTGATCGCCGCATGCTGCGGCGTATCGAGCGCGAGCGCCTGAGCAAGCGCGATCCGCAGCACCATTCGGGCCTTGGAGTCGGCGGGCAGCGGCATCTCGGTCGCGCCGTCGATCAGTGCGTCGAGGTCACCGGTCCGGCGCAGCACCTCAGCCGCGATGGCGTGCGCGAAGGCGCGGTCGTCGCTGCGATCGAGATCGGCGCAGGCGCCATCCATCGCGGCTTCGAGGGGGAGGCCGCGGCGCAGCACGGCGTCGAGCAGCTTGAGTGACGCGCGGCGCGCGGGGGTTCCGGTCGAATCAGATTTCACGCCACAGCCCCTAGTCCTTCGTGCCGCGCCGAGTCGAGGGATGTGTCCAAAGGAACGCCTCTTCCGCGAAGGCGGAGAGAGGCCTTAGTCGCGTCCGTGCGGGTCGAGCGCGCTTGACCGACGCCTGGTGCGGGGGACTGAGGAGGTGGGGGCCGAGCGCGGCACCGAGGAAATGGCATTCGGTCGCGGCGCCGACACCGCCGCGAAATTGGGCGACGGGGTCAGCATGCCCATTTCATTGGCGATCATCTCGAGCTGGGCGATGCGGTTCTCGGTAGCCGGATGGGTCGAGAACAGGCTGTCGCCGCCGCGCTTCATGCCGGGGACGATGTAGAGCGCCGCCGCCGCAGGGTTCCGCTCGACCACCGGATTGGGAATACGTGCCGCACCGTTCGCCAGCTTGGCGAGCGCGGACGCGAGCGCACGGGGCTTGCCGCTGATCTCGGCCCCGCCCTGATCGGCCTGATATTCCCGCGAACGGCTGATCGCCATCTGGACGATCATCGCCGCGAAGGGGGCGACGAACACAGCAAGGATGGTCGCGAGGACCTGCCCGCCATCGCGGTCGCGGCCCGCGCCGAAGAACATGCCGAAATTGGCGAGCATCGAGATCGCACCGGCGATCGTCGCGGTCATCGTCATGATCAGAGTGTCGTGGTTGCGGACATGCGCCAGTTCATGCGCCATCACCCCCTCGATCTCGTCTCGGTCGAGAATGGCAAGCAGGCCGGTGGTTGCGGCGACTGCCGCGTTCCGGGGGTTGCGGCCGGTGGCGAAGGCGTTTGGATGCTCGCTGTCGATGATATAGACCCGCGGCATCGGAAGGTTGGCGCGCCGGGCGAGGCCCGCGACAAGGCCGACGAATTCGGGGCAGTTCTGCGCATCGACCTCTCGCGCGCCGTGCATTCGCAACACGATGCTGTCGGCGTTCCAGAAGGTGAAGAGGTTCATGCCCGCCGCGATCACAAGCGCGATGATCGCACCGCCGGTTCCGCCGATCGTAAAGCCGAGCGCCATGAACAGCGCCGTCAGCGCCGCCAGCAGCATCGTCGTCTTCAACATGTTCATCTCTTGCCTTTGCTCCTCTCCACGCCAATGTGGGGAGAAGCGAAGCCCGGTTCAATCATGGGGCTGAAAGGAACGATGCGATGTCCGGCAAACGCCCACCCCATGTCAAACCCCCGGCGCACCTGTCGCCGAATACGCCGGTGCCGCAGCCCGAGGAGGTGAAGATCACCCCCGAGGCCGGCGGTCGCGACGGCCCCGACCCGACCCGTTACGGCGATTGGGAATTGAAGGGCGTGGCGGTCGATTTCTAAGCGGCGCCGCATCTCGTCACGCCCCCAGAGGTTGCGTGACGAAGATCATCAGGGCGCGGGCGTAGCCGGTGGCGGCGGTTCCAGCAGTGCGGCGCTTTCGATCCGATCGAGCGCAGCGCGGGTCTGAACATAATTGCGTGCGTCGGCGATCCAGCTGGCGGCCACCTTCCGATTGGGCAGCCGCGCGATTTCGACGAGCGCTGCATCGACATGACCGGCGGCCATTCCGGCCTGGGCGCGACCGAAGCGATCGATCGGCGCGGTCGAGGTGGCATCGGCGCGGCGGACCACCACCAGGTCGGAAAGTTCGCGGCGGAAGGATTCCCACCAGCCGCTGTCGCTCGAGGCCGAGGATAGCTGCGGCGCGAGCGCGTCGAGGCCTTCGCTCAGTTGGGTGATGGTCACCGGCTGGCGGCCTGCGCTGATCACTGTCGCCACAGCCTGCGGCTCGGTGCGACCAAAGCGTTCGCGCAACACGGATTCGAGATAACCGAGCGGAGCGCCGCGATCGATCGCGCGGCGCGCGGCGAAGGCGATCAGCAGCCGTTCGGCACGGTGCGCCTCGCTGGTCGCCGCAGCGGTCCGCTCATCGATATCGTCGACCTTTTCCTCGATCCGGTCGATCCGCTGGTCGACGATCGTCTGGACGATATCGGCGGCCGGAGGCGGGGCGATGTTGACGAGGGCGGGGCGCCGCTCCGGCGACGGGGGTACGATGACCGGGACGGCTGGCTTGACGATCTGCGACACCTCATCGAAGCGATGGAACAGCCAAGCCATGGCGCCCATGCCGATGAGCAGGGCAACAATGAACCCCAGCAGGATCGGCATTACGGACCGACGGCGCGGACCATAAGCGCCGGAGCGATCGGGGGCGGGATCTGGCATGCGATTTGTCTCTTCTCGTCGTCTGTCCGTCTTATTGACACAGCCGCGCGGCCGCCGCCAGCAGTGCGGCGTCGTCGGGCTTTTCGGCGGCAACGCCCGCCCGCCAGCCGGGACCTGCAGCGTCGAGGACGGCCGGCGCCAGCGCGGCGATCCGGATATGGCGGCGGGCGATCTTCGCGCCATCGCACAATTTGCCGAAATGTTCGGCGGCGCGGCTCGAATGAAGCAGGACGGCGCCCCCACCCTCGCGCAGCGCGATCTGCGCCTTGTCGCCGAAGCGGTCGATCGCGGCGCTGCGATAGACGATGCGCCGGTCGATGGCGATCGCGTCATGGCCAACATCGCGGTAATCTTCGCCGGCGAGATGAAGCGCGCGGGCGACGCCATTCTCCGCGGCGGCGTCCAGCATCATCGCGGCATCGCCGCGGCCGGTGCGGATGTCGGTGAATCCGGCGGCCTTGAGGGCGCGGGCCGTCGCGTCGCCGACGGCATAAGCTGGGATAACGGCATAATGCTTCACGGCCTTGCCGGCCTGGCGCACGGCATTCGCGCTGGTCACGAACAGCGCGTCATAATCGGTGACGGCGGGCGATCCCCATGCGATCGGCTCTATCCGGAAGATCGGCGATACGATCGGCCGCCAGCCTTCGTCGAAGGCGCGCTTGGCCGTCATGCTTGCGCCTGGCTCGGGGCGCAGGATGAGGAGCGGAGCGCGGCTCATGCGCCGGTAAACAATGCGCGCAGGCGGGGTGAGGCGCTTTCGAGCAGGCGGTGCGCCAGCGCGGCGGCGTCGCTGGTCTGAAGCAGCATCGCCTCGCCCGATCGGCATTCGCTGCCGTCTTCGGTGAGGATCTCGGCACGCAGGTGCAGCCCGGCGCCCGAGCGTACGGCGAGGGCTGCGACCGGCGACCGGCAGTCAGCGCCGAGTGCCGCCAGCAGCGCGCGTTCGGCGGTGACGCAGGCGTTGGTCGCGGCATCGTCGATCGCGCCGAGCAGGGCCAGCATATCCTCGCGCACGGTGAGAGTCTCGATTCCGACGGCGCCCTGCGCCGGGGCGGGCAGCATCTCCTCGATCGGAATCGGATGGCCGACATCGGGACGGCCGAGCCGGTCGAGCCCTGCGCTCGCGAGCAAAGTCGCTTCCGCCTCGCCCTGCACCAGCTTGGCGAGACGAGTATCGACATTGCCCCGGAACAGCACGATCGAAGCGTCCGGCCGCGCGCGACGGACCTGCGCCGACCGGCGCGGCGAAGATGTGCCGACCCGGGCGTCCCTTGGCAGCGCCGCGAGGCTTTCCACGCCGATCAGGCGGTCGCGCACGTCCGCGCGCGGCAGCATCGCGGCGATCGCGATCTGGGTCGGGCGGATCGTCTCGACATCCTTCATCGAGTGGACCGCAAAATCGATGTCGCCATCGGTCAGGGCGCGGTCGAGTTCCTTGGTCCACAGTGCCTTGCCGCCGACTTCGGCGAGCGCGCGGTCCTGGATGCGGTCTCCGCTGGTCTTGATCGCAACGATCTCGACAGCATCGTCGCCCCAGCCATGGGCGGAGCGGAGCGCGGCGATCACCATGCGCGCCTGGGTCAGTGCCAGCGGCGAGCCGCGCGTGCCGAGGCGGAAGGGGCGGGAGGGAGAGGATGTCATATCGGGGCTTCCATAGAGCGTGATCGCGCGAGGTGGAAGCGCCCTGCGGTCAGGCCGCACATGCGCCCACGCCCAGCCGCTCGCGCCTGGTCCAGCGCCACACGAGCAGCACCGCGACCACTCCGAGGCCTGTCGCCAGCCCCAGCCATATGCCGACACCCGCCATCTTCATCGGGAAAGCCAGGATGACGGCAGTGCCGATGCCGATCACCCAGTAGCCCACCGCCGCGAAGATCATCGGAACGCGGGTGTCCTGCAATCCGCGCAGCGCTCCCGCGCCGATCGCCTGCGCGGCATCGACGAGTTGAAACAGCGCCGCGACGGCAAGGAAGGAGACAGCGAAGTCGATCACCTGCGCATTGGCCGGCACATCGAGATCGATGAAGCCGCTGATCAGGAAGCGTGGCGCGCTGATCAGCAACGTGGCCGTGCAGACTGCGAAGAAGGTGCCGATGCCCAGCGCCAGCCAGCCGGCTCGGCCGACGGCCGCCGCATCGCCCCTGCCATGCGCATAGCCCACCCGGACCGTCGCCGCCTGGCCGATGCCCATCGGCACCATGAAGCACAAGGCTGCGATCTGGACCGCGACGGCATGCGCAGCCAGCGGCGCGCGACCGATCAGCCCCATCAGGAACACCGCCGCATTGAATACGGTGACTTCGAGTCCGACGGTCACCGCGATCGGCAGGCCGACCTTCCAGACGGTGGCCAGCCGGTGCCAGTCGGGCACCCAGAAGCGGCCGAGCAGATGATAGCGGCGGAAGGAGTGTTGCAGGATCACGACCAGAATCATGCCCGCACCCATGAAAACGGACGTCAGGAAGCTCGCAAGCCCCGCGCCGTGCATGCCCATCGCCGGGAAACCGAGATGGCCGAAGATCAGCACCCAGCCGATCAGCGCGTTGAACGGCACCGCGGCCAGCGTTACGATCACGCCCCAGATCGGTCGTTCGAGCGCGGACACGAAATTGCGCAGCACGAGGAACACCAGATAGGGCAGCAAGCCCCATTGCAGGCTGCGGGCGAGCGTCGCGGCCTGGGATGAAAGCTCGGGATCCTGGCCGATCGCAACGAGGATCGCCTCGGCATGCCAGAGCAACGCCCATGCCGGCAGGCAGAACATCGCGGCCGCCCAGATCGTCTGGCGCACCGTGCGGCGGATATCGCGCACCGAGTGAAGCTTGCGCCCGCGCTCGCTGGCGATCAGCGGCGAGGCGGCGGCGGTGAGGCCGATGCCGAAGACGAGAAAGGCGTGGTAGAGATTGAGCGCGAGCGACCCCGCCGCCACCGCATCGGGGCCGAGATGGCCGAGCAGCAGCAGATCGGTCGCCGAGATCGCCGACCAGCCCAGATTGCCGATGACGAGCGGCAGGCTCAGCGACAGCAATGCGCGCGCCTCTGTGCGCCAGGGCGTGTCGGGTGTCCTGCTGTCGTCCATGGAGCGTCCCTTAGCGAGGGGCAAGGGACGAAGCCACCCCGGGACGAACCGTCATGGCGACGGCAGCGTCAGCCGCCTGCGGGAAGGGGACGATCGTCTCGTCCATCATCCACGCAGCTAACTTATAGGGGAATTTCCTGGCAGCTAGTCGCGACTGCCTATCCGCCAGTGGCGCATCCCAGCCGTATCGAACGCTCCGCGCGAGCGGTGATCAAACGGCCTGCGGCAATCCGCCGTGGCTCAACGGGCGGCGCCGGATTGCGCCGCCTACCACGAAGAAACCGATCATCGCCATGGCCCAGGTCGATGGCTCGGGGATCGCCGCGACGTTGATCGTACCCGAATAGCTGGAGTTGAACCCGCTGGTGCCGCGAATCGTAAACAGATTGGTATCGCCTGAAGCGATGCTGTTGATGAAGCGGTACTCGTTCTGGCCGGCCGACCCAATCTCGAAGGCTTCGCCGTTGAGCAGAACCGATGTGAAATCGATATCCTGATCGGATTGCGCCCCGTCCTGATAGGTCGAACTGATCGTGGCAGAGATGAGATATTGGCCTTCGGCCAGATTGCCCAGATCGAAGCTGATCATGTCATCGAAACTCGGATTGTCGACAAGATCATTGCCGAACACGCCTGTCGATCCGTTGAAGGACACAAAAACCGCAGCAGAGGCGGATGTCGCCATCGATACAAAAATGGCAGCCGCCATCATAGCCTTGAACATAGGCTGAGCCCTTTGAATTGCGCGAGGATCACGGAATATTTTCAGCCCAACGATCCGATTCCGGATCAGTTTCGCATGAAACGTTAAACCGACACGCTAAAGCGACGAGTGGAAAACGTAAAATAGTGAACAATTCTAATATTTTAACTGTTTCGCTGGGCACCTCTGCGGTCCGATCTCGCCCGCCATTGCCGCTACAGCGCGCACGCCCTAAATGCTCGCCATGGCCCTGATCCTCGGCATCGAATCAAGCTGCGACGAAACCGCTGCCGCCGTGGTGACCAGCGACGGACGCGTATTGTCGCACCGCCTCGCCGGACAGGAGGAGGCGCATCGCCCCTTCGGCGGCGTCGTTCCGGAATTGGCCGCGCGCGCGCATGTCGAAATGGCGGTGCCGCTGGTCGAGGCTGCGCTGGCCGATGCCGGCGTCACCCTGGCCGATATCGACGCGATCGCGGCAACCGCGGGGCCTGGTCTGATCGGCGGCGTCATGGTCGGGCTGATGACCGGCAAGGCACTGGCTCATGCGGCAGGCAAGCCCCTGATCGCGGTCAACCATCTCGAAGGGCATGCGCTGTCGCCGCGCCTGGTCGATCGCAATCTTACCTTCCCTTATCTGCTGCTGCTCGTTTCGGGCGGCCATTGCCAGTTGCTGCTTGTCAGGGGCGTGGGCGATTATCGCCGGCTGGCGACGACGATCGACGACGCGGCGGGCGAGGCCTTCGACAAGACCGCCAAGTTGCTCGGGCTCGGTTTTCCAGGCGGTCCGGCGGTCGAACAGGCGGCGAAGGTTGGCAACCCCAGAGCGGTTCCCCTGCCACGTCCGCTCGTCGGCAGCGGCGAGCCGCATTTTTCCTTCGCAGGCCTGAAGAGCGCCGTACTGCGGGCGCGCGACGCAGGTATCCACCGCTCCGAGGACATCGCGGCCTCCTTTCAGCAGGCGGTGGTCGATTGCCTTGTCGATCGCACGCGGATCGCCATTACTGCCGCCGCCGATGACGGAATCAGCGCGCTGGTCGTCGCGGGTGGGGTCGCGGCCAACCAGGCGATCCGGACGGCGTTGGCGGCACTGGCCGAAAAGAACGGGCTGCGCTTTGTCGCGCCGCCCTTGTGGTTGTGTACCGATAATGGCGCGATGATCGCCTGGGCGGGTGCGGAGCGCTTCGCCGCCGGGCTCGTCGACGATATGGACGTGCCGGCGCGGGCGCGCTGGCCGCTTGACCCGACCGCGGAAAAGGCGCGTGGCGCTGGAGTGAAAGCATGACGGTAAAGCTCGAAAAACTTGGCGTGGTCGGCGGCGGGGCCTGGGGTACCGCCATGGCGCAGGTGATCGCGAGCGATGGCTCGGATGTGTTGCTGTGGGCGCGCGAGCCCGAGGTGGTCGCCGCCGTCAACGATACTCACACCAACCCGATTTTCCTGCCCATCCTGCCGCTCAGCGAGAGGATTCGGGCGACCGGCGCCCTTGCCGGCCTGGCGAGTTGCGATGCGCTGGTGGTGGTGGTTCCGGCCCAGTTCGTCCGGTCGGTGCTGGCAGCGCTGCCGCCCTCCGATCGGCCGCTGGTGCTGTGTGCCAAGGGGATCGAAGCCGGCACGCGCCAGCTCATGTCCGAGGTGGCGGCCGAGGCGGCTCCCGCGTCACCAATAGCGGTCTTGTCAGGGCCGACTTTCGCGCATGAGGTGGCGGTGGGCCGGCCGACCGCGATCACGCTCGCCTGTGCGGACGAACAGGTGGGGCTGGCTTTGGCCGAACGGCTGCGGCGTCCCGGTTTCCGTCCCTATCTGTCGCAGGATGTCGTCGGCGCCGAGATCGGCGGCGCGG
The DNA here is from genome assembly GCA_040387595.1 of Pseudomonadota bacterium. Lineage (GTDB taxonomy): Bacteria > Pseudomonadota > Alphaproteobacteria > Sphingomonadales > Sphingomonadaceae > Rhizorhabdus. The sequence continues at coordinate 134,412 of JAZKDN010000008.1, read as the reverse complement.
TCAAGAATGTGCTGGCGATCGCCTGTGGCGTGGTCGAGGGCGCTGGGCTCGGCCAGAATGCCCGCGCCGCGCTGATCAGCCGCGGTTTCGCGGAGATGACCCGCTTCGGCCTGGCGCGTGGCGCGCAGTCGGAAACGCTGGCCGGCTTGTCGGGTCTCGGCGACCTCGTCCTCACCTGTTCATCGACGAGCTCGCGCAACTTCGCGCTCGGCAAGGGGTTGGGCGAGGGGCTTCCGGCCACCGAGTTGCTGCGTGACCGCCGCACCGTGGCCGAAGGCGCCGCGACGGCACCAGTCCTGGCCGAAGCGGCCAGGGCCTGTGGGGTCGATATGCCGATCGTCGATGCGGTCTGCGCGCTGCTGGCGGGGCAGGCGACGGTGGATGATGTCGTGACCGCGCTGCTGGCCCGTCCATTGAAGCGAGAGGGCAAATAAGTTCAAGCGTCGCCCGGCTTTCGCCGGGGACGTCGATCAATTGGGGTTGTCTGCGGTGCCGCCCGCCTGACCGACCGAGCCGACCCGGCCGATATTGCCGAACAATTCGCGGAAGAAGCCGCGCTTGCTGCCCAAGGTCGGGGTCTTTTCACCGTAAAGCGAGACCGAGGCGACCTTCTCGAGGCCGCTGCGCTCGACCGAGGCGACGTTGCCCTGTTCGTCGAATTTGACGGTGAGCAGCATCTGCGAAACGGGCTTGGGGGTCCGGTAGCCGATCTGGCGCGTATCGCGGGCGACATAATACCAGGTGCGATTCTTATCGAACTGACCGGCGAAGCTCGGACGGCCGAGCGTCTTCTCGACCGATTCGCGGTTGTCGACGCCGGGGGCAACCGTACCGATCAGCGTCGAGTCGACGACATAGCCCTTATGATCACGGGTGCGCGAACACCCGGCCGTCAGGCCCAGAATCGCGATCGTTCCGACGATGGCCGCCGATCGCAGCAGGGTCCGGGGCATCGACTTCTCCTTGAAACACAAAAGCGCGCCCTTGCGACCGGCGCGAACCGCCTCAATATGCGCGGGACCTGCCCAGTGGCAAGATGTCCCCGCACGGTATAGAGGGCGGCGCTTGATCCCCGCTGAACGGGGGAAGGATAATAGACGTGAAATTTCTCAAGACCCTGTTCGGCTTCGGCCCCGATCCGCGCGAAGCAATGATCCCGCTCTACACCGCGATCGTCACCGAAGCGCGCGATCCCTTCTGGTATGCGGAGGCAGGGGTGCCCGACACGCTGGATGGTCGGTTCGATATGGTGGCGGCGATCCTTTCGCTGGTGCTCGTACGGATCGAGACCGAGGGCGACGCGGGGCGGGCGTCCAGCGCGCTGCTCACCGAAGTCTTCATCGACGATATGGAGGGCCAGGTTCGCCAGCTCGGCATTGGCGACGTGATCGTCGGCAAGCATCTTGGCAAGATGGTCGCGGCGATGGGCGGGCGGCTGTCGGCTTACCGCGACGCGATCGATGATCCGACGGCGTTCGAAGAGGCGCTGGTGCGCAATATGTGGCGGGGCGAACCGGGACCCGCAGCGAAACCCGCGCTGGCGGGCGAGCGACTCCGAGCGACTGCCATGGGGCTGAAGACGCTGTCCTGGGATGCATTGATGGCAGGATGTCTGCGATGACGACACCCGAATTTTCGCGGCCGGTGCGGATCGACACGCTGGGCGAGGGAGGGCGGACGGTCGCAATCGAAGCCGACGAGGCAGAGCGCGCCGCGATCGCCGGTCGCTTCGGCCTGCTCGCGGTCGTGACGTTGACGGCCGAGGCGGCCATGCGACGCGAGGGGGACATCGTCCTCGCCGAGGGCCGCTTGAGGGCATCGGTCGAGCAGGCCTGCGTCGCGAGCGGTACGGCCGTGCCCGCCAAGATCGACGAGCCGTTCAGCCTGCGCTTCGTTCCCGAGGGTGAGGCCGGGGAAACCGAGCTCGAGCTCGCCCCCGAAGATTGGGACACGATCGACTATGCCGGCAGTGCGGTCGATCTGGGCGAAGCCGCCGCCGAGACGCTGGCGTTGAGCCTCGATCCCTTCCCACGCGCGGCCGATGCCGATGCTATTCTCCGCGAGGCGGGAGTGCTGTCGGAAGACGAGGTCGTGACCGGCCCGTTCGCCGCGCTGAAGGCGCTTCGCGACAAGCTCGAATAGGGGCGCAATCCGGCAGCGGCGATTCGCCCGGCGGCCTCGGTCTGTGCGCAGCCGACGATCGACGACCGCCTGAACGAGGTTGAAGGGTATATCGCACCTAATACCTTCGTCGCACGCATCCGATTGCGGGCATTTCCGGTAACCTTCCGGTCATCCTCTTAGATCAGCGCTGCGGTCATGACATTGCATCGCGACATTCTCATGGCCCGGCTCGACGAGCATCAGGCGAAGGCGCTCGCCGTAATCCGGCGGGGGGATGTGCTGCTGGCACCCGGTGCAGTGCCCGACCAGCTGCAGCTCAGCCAGTCCCGCTGGGAGCTGACGCGAATCCTGACCGCCTATAAAGCGTTCAAGCATCACGAGCTCTTCAATCCGATCATCCGCAACGGGCCGCCCGACAAGGCGCGGCTGGCCGAGCAGATGAAGCGCGAGTGCGAGGCTCTAGCGGCCGATTTCCTCGATCATGTCTCGCGGTGCACGAACCTGGACATCGCGGCGCACTGGTCCAGCTACCGTCCTGCGGTGGCGGCGCTGCTGGCCAGGGTCAACGCGCATATGGCGCGCGAGCGCTGGGTGGTGGACAGCCTGCTGCTCGTGGCGGTTGCCGAGCGAGTAGGGGCGGTGCCGAGCGCCGCGCGCGTCTAGATCCGATCGTGGTCAAGGAACGAGGATGGTGTCCTTCGCCTCGTCGAGCATGTCGGGATAATTGAGCGTATAATGCAGCCCCCGGCTCTCCTTGCGGTGGAGCGCCGATCGCACGATCAGGTCGGCGACGTCCAGCAGGTTGCGGAGCTCGATGAGGTCCGGGGTGACGCGGAAGTTGCCGTAATATTCGGCGACTTCCTGGCGCAGCAGGGCGATGCGGTGCGCCGCCCGCTCAAGCCGCTTGGTGGTGCGGACGATGCCGACATAATCCCACATGAACCGGCGGATCTCGCGCCAGTTGTGCTGGACGATAACCTCCTCGTCGGAATCGGTGACGCGGCTTTCGTCCCATGGCCGGATCGGCGGCGGCGGCGGCATCTGATCGAAATGCCGTTTGATATGCTCGGCGGCGGCATCGCCGAACACGAAGCATTCGAGCAGCGAGTTGGAGGCGAGGCGGTTCGCGCCGTGCAGGCCCGACTGGGTGACCTCGCCCGCGGCGTAAAGGCCGGGCAGATCGGTGCGGCCGTCGAGATCGACCATCACGCCGCCGCAGGTGTAATGCGCGGCGGGCACGATCGGGATCGGCTCCTTGGTGATGTCGATACCGAGACCCAGAAGCTTTGCGTGGATGGTCGGGAAATGCCCGATCACGAACTCGGCCGGTTGGTGACTGATGTCGAGATGGACATAGTCGAGGCCGAGACGCTTGATCTCATGGTCGATCGCCCGCGCCACAATATCGCGCGGCGCCAATTCCGCGCGCTTGTCGAAGCGCGGCATGAAGCGGCGGCCATTGGTGGGGAGCTTGAGCTGCCCGCCTTCGCCGCGCATCGCCTCGGTGATCAGGAAATTCTTGACCTCCAGATTGTACAGGCAGGTCGGGTGGAACTGCATGAACTCCATGTTGGAGACGCGGCAGCCCGCACGCCACGCCATGGCGATGCCGTCGCCGGTAGCGCCGCGCGGCGACGTGGAGAAGAGGTAGGCGCGGCTCGCCCCGCCGGTCGCCAGAACGGTCGCGCGGCCGGTGAAGGTCTCGATCGTCCCGGTCTTGCGATCGACCGCATAGACACCCCAGACATGGCCATCGCCCGAATAGCGCTCGCCGTGCCGGCTGGTGATCAGGTCGATCGCGGCGCGGTCGGGGAACAGCGTGATGTTGGGATGCGCCACCGCCGCCTTTTCCAGGGCGATCTGCACGGCGTGGCCGGTCGCGTCGTCGACATGGACGATACGGCGGTGGCTGTGCCCGCCTTCGCGGGTCAGGTGCCAGCGATCGTCGCCGCCGGGATTGAAGGGGACGCCCAGCGCCGCCAGCTTCTCGATCGCCAGCGGGGCATGCTCGACGACGAACTCGACCGAGGTCCTATCGTTGAGCCCGGCGCCCGCGATCATCGTGTCCTCGATGTGCGATTCGAACGTGTCGCCGGGTTCGAGCACGGCGGCGATGCCACCCTGCGCCCAGGCGGTCGATCCGTCGGAAATGCCGGCCTTGGCCAGCACGCCGACCTTGAAGCGATCGGCCAGGTTGAGCGCCGCGGTCAGCCCCGCGGCACCCGATCCGATCACGACGACATCGAAATTATACTCAGCCATTGCCCAGACCGGCCGTGCCGATGTCGCCCGCGGACGACGCCCGGGTGAGCGCCAGGAAAACATCCTCGAGATCGGCTTCCTGGGTCGAGACATCGACGATGCCGAGGCCGTTTCGCTGGACCGCTGCCAGCACCTCGCCCGCATTCACCCTGTCCTTGGAATAGGTGATGACGAGGGTGCGGCTGCCCTTCAATTCGACCTTGTCGAAGCAGATCGCATCGGGCGCCTTGTCCAGATCGCGATCCACCGTGACCGATACCGCCTTTTCCTGAGCCTTCCCGACCAGATCGCGGGTCGATTCGTTGGCGATCACCCGGCCATGGTTGATGATCGCGATGCGATCGCACAGTTCCTCGGCTTCCTCGAGATAATGGGTGGTTAGCACCACCGTCACCCCCGCGGCGTTGAGCTCGCGCACATATTCCCACAATTGCTGGCGCAGCTCGACATCGACGCCGGCGGTCGGTTCGTCGAGCACCAACACTGGCGGCGAATGGACCATCGCCTTGGCGACGAGCAGGCGGCGCTTCATGCCGCCAGAGAGCGATCGGGCCGGGGCATCGGCCTTGTCGAGAAGATAGACCGCGCGCAGCAGTTCGTCGGTCAGCCGGCGGTTCTTCGGTACACCGTAGAATCCGGCCTGGTTGTCCAACGTCTCGCGCGGGGTGAAAAAGGGATCGAAGACGATCTCCTGCGGAACGATCCCGATCGACGCCTTGGCGTTGCGCGGATCGCGATCGATGTCGAAACCCCAGATGTCGACCTTGCCCGCGCTTTTGTTGACGAGGCCCGCGAGGATGTTGATCGTGGTCGACTTACCCGCGCCATTGGGGCCGAGCAGGCCGAATATCTGGCCGCGCGGTATGTCGAGGTCCACGTCGAACAGGGCTTGCTTGCCGCCCTTGTAGATTTTCGAAAGGCCCCGGATGCTTATCGCCGCGTCGCTCATGGCGGGGGGCATAGCGGGAAGGGGGCGCGCGCGCAAAAGAAGATGTGGGGTGCCGGACCTCTCAGGCTTTCGGTGGCACCGGCAGGCAGTCGAGCCCGGCCCCGGCTGCGGCCGCGCACAGGGCGATCGCCTGACCGCGGTCGGTGACTGGGCCGATGCGGATGCGGACCAGCTTGCTGTCGAGAACTGCCTCATAGCGCGGCTCGAAATCGGCGGCGCCCTTCATTCGCTGGCTGATACGGCCCCAGGCATCGCGGGCTGCGCGGTCGCCCGAATAGGCGCCGAGCTGGATTTTCCACGGAGGTCCCGGCGCGGCGGCGGCCATCGCCGCTCCCGGCGGTGGCGCGACGCGCATTGCCATGCGGGCGGCACTATGATCGCCCTTTTCCCAAGCCGCCAGCGCGACCTGATACCGCGCATAGTCCCTGTAGAAGTCGGTAAAGGGGGCGACGAGCCGGTCGAGCGCGACGGGCGCGAAGCCGGCGAGCGTTTCGGCCGGAAGCGCGGCGGCCTCGGCGGCAATGGTGGTGGCTGCCGCGCAGAAGCGCGACTGGGCAGGCGGCTGCGCGAAGAAATTATAGACCTGCGTCACATGTCCGTCGGTCGCGCCTGCGCTGCCGAAGCGGCTACCCTCGGCTTTGTAGGCGGTGGCGAGCGCCTTGCGCTGGCGACCGAGCATCTTGTTGTAATTGGCGGTGATGCCGGTCTTGCCGGTCCGGTCGCAGCTCAGCGCGGCGACGTTGAGCGCCGATCGCAGATGCCACATCGCTTCGGTGTCGGAGATACCGGCATTGACGGTGCGATAGCCGCCCTGGCCGTCGCCCTCGGGCAGCTTGAGCGTATCGGGTGCGCCGCCGGGCGGAAATGGGCGCGGGACAGCGGGCGTTTCCGCGATGCTCGTCGGCGGCTTGGCACCTTTCTTTGCGCACCCCGTGATCGTCAGCAGGACCAGTGCGACCAGCACGGCGCCGCGTCCGAAATCCCTTTTGCCCAGCATCGATCGTCCTCCCACGGCCCTCCTGCGGGGCGGATATCCCGCTGTCAGGAGCGCTTGCGACGGTGCGAGTCGATCTCGGGGCGAGACGAGTCGGTCAGTAGCCCCGCCGCGCCCGTTCGAGCGCGATCCCGGCCAGGTTCTGCTTGCGGCCAACATGGCGGAAGCGGAGCCGTTCGAACCCCGCGACCTCCGTCCGGATGCGGTCGAGCCAGGATTGCCGTCCGCGCTGGCTGCCGTCCGCTTGCCGGATTACCGACAGCGAATCGCCGATCAGGACGACGTCGGACAACCCTGCGGCCCTTGCCCGTTCGATCGCATGGAGCAGAGCCGACCATTCGGCATCCTCGTTGTCGCCATGCCCGGCGTCCCAGCGAATATCGGCTATACCACCGATCACCACGGCTGTTTCGATCACGCCGGGATTGGGGCGGCATCCGCCGTCGAAATAGATCTTCGTCGTCTTGTTCACTTGACCTTCACGTCGCAGGGTCCATCTTCCGTTGCATGACAGCATATCGCGTCCTTGCCCGCCATGGCTTCGTTCTCGCCGCCGTCCTCATGGTCGGCTCGGCCGCCCATGCCGAGGAAACGGTGATAGCGCTCAGCCCGGCCGAGAAGGCGAAGCTGCTCGACGCGGCGGCGGAACGGCCCCGCCCAGCATCGAGCGAGCTTCCGATCAACGGCCTGGGCAGCCAGATCCATGGCGAGGTCGGCATGTTCGTTGGCACCGGCGGTTCGCGCGGCGTGTTCGGGTCGGCGGTCGCGCCGCTCGGCCAGAACGGTCAGATCGCAGTCGCCTTCGAGAATAGCCGCTTCGGTCGCTGAGTCCGGAGCACTGGGCGTTGCACGGTGCGGCCCCAGTTGCTAATCGGCGGGCATGAGCATTCCGGCGCCGACTCCAGAAACCATTACCGTCACCTCGACCCGCGTCGCCTGTGACGGGGCGAGTGATATTCCCGGTGGCGATGCCCTCGGCCATCCGCGCGTCTTCATCGAGATCGACACCGACATCGGTTATGCCGATTGCGGCTATTGCGACCGCCGCTTCATCCTCGACGGCAAGGGTAGTGTCGCGCACCATTGATTGCCGAGCCCTTCGGGCCTTCCGAGTGGCGTCGACGTGTCGGCGAGAGTATTTCTGAAGACGCGCTTCCCGACAAATATCCCTATTGGGCTTCGGGCCGGAGCGCTTATATCGCGTTCATGACCATCCAAATTGCTGACCCCCGCCGCTTCCTCTATCGCGAGGCGCTCGATCCCGATGCGGCGCTTCGCCTCACCGCGCAGACGCTCAAGAATTGCGACGACGGCGAGCTCTATCTCCAATATCTCTCGTCGGAGAGCTTCGGCTTCGACGATGGCCGGCTCAAGACCGCCGACTACAACACCCAGGCGGGTTTCGGCCTGCGCGGGGTGTCGGGCGAGACGACCGCCTTCGCCCACGCCAACGAACTGAGCGAGGCGGCGATCATTCGTGCCGGCGAAACGATGAGCCTGCTCGATCCGACCGAGGGCAGCCGTTCAGCGCCGCCCCGCCGGACCAACAGCCAGCTCTACACTGCCGATGATCCGCTGGGCCTGATCCCCTTCGCCCGCAAGGTCGAGCTCTGCCAGCAGATCGACGCCGCCGCGCGCGCGCGCGACCCCCGCGTCCAGCAGGTTTCGGTGGGCCTGTCGGGATCGTGGAGCGTGGTCGAGATCGTCCGCCCCGACGGCTTCACCGCCTTCGACGTCCGTCCGCTCGTCCGCCTCAACGTCTCGGTCGTGGTCGAACAGAATGGCCGCCGCGAAACCGGTTTCTTCGGCATGGGCGGCCGCTATCTCTATGACCGGCTGTTCGAGCCAGCGCAGTGGAACCGCGCGATCGACGAGGCGCTGCGCCAGGCGATCGTCAATCTCGACGCGGTCGCGGCGCCGGCCGGCGAGATGACCGTCGTCTGCGGCCCCGGCTGGCCCGGCGTGCTCCTGCACGAGGCGATCGGCCACGGTCTTGAAGGCGATTTCAACCGCAAGGGCACTTCGGCCTTCTCGGGACGGATCGGCGAGCGTGTGGCCGCATCCGGCGTTACCGTCGTCGATGACGGCTCGATCGCCGATCGTCGTGGGTCTCTGACGATCGACGACGAGGGCACGCCCACCCAGTGCAACGTCCTGATCGAGGACGGCATCCTGAAAGGCTATATCCACGACCGGCTCAATGCCCGGCTGATGGGCGTCGATCCTACCGGCAACGGCCGTCGCGAAAGCTATGCCCATGCCCCGATGCCGCGCATGACCAACACTTTCATGTACGGCGGCAATGACGATCCGGAAGAGATTATCGCGCGCGCCGGCAACGGGATCTATGCCAAGAGCTTCGGCGGTGGGCAGGTCGATATCACCAGCGGCAAGTTCGTCTTCTCGTGCACCGAGGCGTACAAGATCGAGAACGGCAAGCTGACCGTGCCGATCAAGGGCGCAACGCTGATCGGCGACGGTCCTTCGGTCCTCACCAAGGTCACCGCGATCGGCAACGACATGGCGCTGGACGAAGGCGTCGGCATCTGCGGCAAGGGCGGCCAGTCGGTTCCCGCCGGCGTGGGGCAACCGACGGTGATGATCTCGGCACTGACCGTCGGCGGCACGGCAGCGTAAGCAAGGTCCACATCCGTGGGTCACAGCGCTTAGCGATGGGTATATCGGTCGCACTGGGCGGTGGCGCCGCTTTGGGTTGGGCGCATATCGGTGTCCTGCGGGCTCTGCAGGACAATAACATCCCGATCCGCGCGGTTGCGGGCACGTCGATCGGGGCACTTGCGGCTGTGGCCTATGCGGCGGGCAAGCTCGATCCGCTCGAACGGCTCGCGCGATCGGCAAACTGGCTGCGGGTGCTGTCCTATCTCGATATTCACTTTCGCCCCGGCGCCATGCTGGGCGGGCGCGGCATATTGCGCGAGCTGGAGATGCACTTCAGCCGCCTCCAGTTTCAGGAGCTGCTGATACCCTCCGCCGCAGTCGCCTGCGATCTGGTCGCGGGCAAGCCGGTGATCATCGATCGCGGCCCGGTCAATCCGGCGATCATGGCGTCGATCGCGATTCCCGGCCTGTTCCGACCCGTTCAGTTCGACGGTAAATTCCTGGTCGATGGCGGGGTCGTGATGCCGGTGCCTGTTCTCGCGGCACGCCAGCTCGCGCCGAAATTGCCGGTGTTGTCGGTCAATCTGCAGGGCGATTACCACGGTCGCCGAGTCGCGACCGCGATCCGTGCGCGTCCCAATCGCAACCATCCGTCGATGGCGGTCGTTAGAGCCTCTACGATGCTGTTGATGTCCGAACTGGCGCGCCACTCGCTGGCGCTCGATCCGCCCGATCTCGCGCTGACCCTGCCCGTCGGCCATGTCGAGATTCACGACTTCACCCGCGCGGACGAGCTGATTGCGATCGGCCGCCGCACCGTGGAGGAGCAGATCGACGATATCCGCGCGCTGATAGGACGCCGGCCACGCCGGACGGTGCGGCCATGAGCGATCCCGGCACCGGTTCCGCCGATGGTACGGCCACGGTCCTCGTCTACTGGTTCGATGAACTCGGCCCCGATCGCTGGTGGAGCAGGTCGGATGAAATCGACGCCACGATCACGGAACGCTTCCGCACATTGTGGGAAGAGTGGCGCAGTCGGACGCCGGAGAGCTTTCTGGGGTCGGCGCGAGAGGCGCTGGCAGGCGTCATCCTGTTCGATCAATTGCCGCGCAACATGTTCCGCGGCCATGCCGACGCCTACTCGACCGATCCGCTGGCGCTCGCAATTGCGAAGGGGGCCATCGATCGCGGGCTCGACGTAGGGATGACGCCGGACGAGCGCAGCTTTCTCTACATGCCGTTCCAGCACAGCGAAGAGCTGGCCGATCAGCAGCGTGCCGTCGCGTTGTTCACCGCATTGGGCGATGCCAAGGCGCTCGACTTCGCGCACAGGCATCATGACATGATCGAACGCTATGGCCGCTTCCCTGCGCGGAACGCAGCGCTGGGCCGGGCAGATCGTCCTGGCGAGCAATCTGCCATCGAAATGAGCAAGGATTGGTAGAAGCGCCTGCCTAAAAAAGCGGCATGGCTTAACTTTTGCGCAAACGCCTTCCGAGTCCTTTGGTTCCGTTTTCAACCTCTCGAAACTTCTGCCCCGTGAATCCGGCGAGTCACGGAAATGGCACGCTTATTGCGATGCACAATCGGGCTGAAAAAAAGAGGGAGGCAGAATGAAACTCGTCATTGCCATCATCAAGCCGTTCAAGCTGGACGAGGTGCGTGAAGCACTCTCCGGGCTGGGCGTCCAGGGGATGACCGTTACCGAGGTCAAGGGCTTCGGGCGGCAGAAAGGCCAGACGGAAATCTACCGGGGGGCCGAATACAGCACGAACATGGTTCCGAAGATCAAGGTCGAGGTGGCTACCACCGACGATCTGGCCAGCCGTGTCGTCGAAGCGATCCAGCAGTCGGCCAACACCGGCGCGATCGGCGACGGCAAGATCTTCGTCCTCGACGTCGCGCAGGCCGTGCGCATCCGCACCGGCGAAACCGACGACGTCGCGCTCTGAAAAAAGGGGGAAACATGAAGCTTCAGAACAAGCTCGCGACTGGTCTCGGCGCTCTCGCCGTCACCGCGCTGACCGCTATGCCCGCCTGGGCGCAGGACGCCGCTGCGGCGGCCGCCGCCGCTCCCGTCCCCGACAAGGGTGACACCGCCTGGATGATGGTTTCGACCGTTCTCGTCCTTGCGATGATCCTGCCGGGCCTCGCTCTTTTCTACGGCGGTCTCGTCCGCACGAAGAACATGCTCTCGGTGATGACCCAGATCGGCGCAGCCGCCGCTCTGGCGATGATCGTCTGGGTTTGCTGGGGTTACACCATGTCGTTCGGCCCCGACGCATCGGAAGGCCTGAAGCCCTACATCTCCAGCTTCGGTAAGCTGTTCCTGGCCGGCATCGGGCCGGACTCGACCGCCGCAACCTTCACCGATGGCGTCGTCATTCCCGAATATGTGTTCGTCGCCTTCCAGATGACCTTCGCCGCCATCACGGTCGCGCTGGTGCTGGGTTCGGTCGTCGAGCGCATCAAGTTCTCGGCGGTGATGATCTTCACGGTCATCTGGCTCACGATCGTCTATTTCCCGGTCGCTCACATGGTCTGGGCAGCTGGCGGCCTGTTCTTCGAAATGGGCGCGCTCGATTTCGCCGGCGGCACCGTGGTCCACATCAACGCCGGCATCTCGGCGCTGGTGGCCTGCATCATCCTCGGCAAGCGCATCGGCTACCAGAAGGACAGCATGGCGCCGCATTCGATGACCCTGACCTTCGTCGGCACCGGTCTGCTGTGGGTGGGCTGGTTCGGCTTCAACGCCGGCTCGGCGCTCGAAGCCAATGGCTCGGCGGCTCTCGCAATGATCAACACCTTCGTCGCCACTGCGTCGGCCGGCCTCGCCTGGCTCGTCGTCGAGAAGGTCTTCGGCCACAAGCCATCGGCTCTCGGCTTCTGCTCGGGCATCATCGCCGGTCTCGTCGCCGTCACGCCTGCGGCCGGTAACTCCGGTCCGTTCGGTGCGATCGTGCTCGGCGCCGTCGCCTCGATCGTCTGCTACATCGCCGTCGCCAAGATCAAGCCGAAGCTCGGCTATGACGACTCGCTCGACGCCTTCGGCATCCACGGCGTGGGCGGCATCGTCGGCGCCATCGGCACCGGCATCGTCTATGCCCCGTCGCTCGGTGGCCCGGGTGGTGCGGATTACGTCATCGGCACGCAGCTCGTTACCCAGGTTCTGGCGGTTCTCGCCACGATCGTCTGGGCTGCGATCGGCACCGCGATTGCCATCTACATTGCCAAGCTGCTCACCGGCCTGCGGGTCAGCCCCGAAGCCGAGGTCGAAGGTCTCGACCTCTCGGAGCATGGCGAGCGCGCTTACAACTACTGATCACGAATTGGGGCCGCCCGCCACGGGTGGCCCCTCCGAGCGTTCCTCCTGCGAACGCACTTGGGCCGATGGGGCAACCCATCGGCCTTTTTTTTGTTGTTGTTGCAGAATGTGCGCCCTCCCGATCCGAATGGACCCTAGAAGCCAGCCCTATGATCACCGTCGCGAGCTATAATATCCGCAAAGGGCTGGGCACCGATCGCCGTCGCCGTCCCGATCGCATCCTGGAGGTGCTTCACGAAATCCACGCCGACATCGTCGCGCTGCAGGAGGCCGATCGCCGCTTCGGCGCGCGGCAGAGCGCGCTGCCCACCGAGCTGATATCGCAAGGCGAATATAAGGCGGTGCCGTTTGATATCCGCCCGGGCGGTATCGGCTGGCATGGCAATGCGATCCTGGTCCGCCACAGCGCGGAAATCACCGATTACGAGCCGATCCGCCTACCGACGCTGGAGCCGCGCGGTGCGGTGATGGCGGAGCTGCGGATCGGCGGCAAGGAACTGCGCATCATCGGTATGCATCTCGACCTGTCGGGCCTTTGGCGGCGTCGTCAGGTGCGTGTCATCATCGAGCATATCCGCCAGCGGCGGCCGAAGATGCCGACGATATTGATGGGCGACCTCAACGAATGGTCGCTGCACGGCGGTTGTATCCGCGAGTTCGCCCCCGACCTTCACGTCGCGCCGACGGGCCGAAGCTATCACAGCAAGCGCCCGATCGGCTGCCTGGACCGGATTATCCTGACGCAGGACCTGCATCTCGTGTCCTGCGGCGTACATATCAGCGAGCGGGCGCGGCTGGCATCCGATCACCTGCCGATCTGGGCGCGAGTGAACTGGGCGGGCTGAGCGTCTTCGTCGGCCCGGCTCTCCCCAGGATCATCGATCCTTGCTTCAGCGCGGCCCGAGCAGGGGCTTGATCGAAGAAATGTCGTAGCCTGCGCCCGCTGCCTTGTTCAGCAGCGCGTCGGCGTCGACGCCGTCGGCGCCCTTTGCCAGCGCCCAGAGCAAGGTCGATCGCGTGCCCGACCGGCAGAAGGCGAGGACCGGACCGCCTGCATTGGCGAGCGCGTCGCGCATCGCATCGACCTGGTTCGCGGAAAATCCACCATGGCTGATCGGGATCGCGACATAGGCGAGGCCGGCCGCGCGGGCGGCTTCGCGGATGTCGTCGCCCGGCACCTGGCCGGGCTCTTCCTCATCGGGGCGGTTGTTGATGATCATGGTGAACCCTTGATCCGCCGCCGCCTGGACGTCCGCCACGCTGATCTGCGGCGCCACCGAGATGCTGTCGTCGATCTTGCGGAACATGGCCGTCTCCTCAACCCTGATGGGTTTGAATAGCGGCGAGGAAAGCCTCGCCATAGGTTTCGAGTTTCTTCGCCCCTACGCCCGAAATCTGCGCAAGACCAGACAGCGTGCGAGGCTTGTTCGCCGCCATTTCGCGCAGGGTGGAATCGTTGAACACGACATAGGGCGGCACACCCTGTTCCTTCGCCAGATCGCGGCGCAGGCCGCGCAGCGCCTCGAACAGCGGATCGTGTGGATAATCGACACCGTCCTTCGACTTGCGCCGCCGCTGGCGTTCGGGGGGCAGGATCAGGGGTACCTGTTCCTCGCCCTTCAGGATCGGCTTGGCACCGGGTCCGAACGACAGGCCGCCATATTCGTCGGCGCGCAGTGCGTCGCGGGCCAGCAGCGCGCGGGCAACCGGCTTGATCAGCTTCTGTTCGTCATCGTCGGCGATGCCGAACACCGACAGGCGGTTATGGCCGAGCATCAGGATCTTCTCGGTCTCGCGTCCCGCCAGAACATCGGTCAGGTGGCCGACCCCGTAGCGCATCTCGGTGCGGAAAGCGGCGGAGAGCAGCTTCTGCGCGACGATGGTAGCGTCGACCCCGCTCGGTGGATTGAGGCAATTGTCGCAATTGCCGCAGCTGGGCGGTGGGTTCTCGCCGAAATGGCGCAGCAGGATCGCGCGGCGGCAACCCGGCGCCTCGACCAGCGCCGCCATCGCGTTCAGCCGCTGGCGCTCGCCGCTGCGGCGGCTCTCCTCGACATCGGTCTCGATCCGGCGGCGGGCGCGGGCGAAGTCCTCCGCGCCCCAGAACAGCTGGGTAACGGCCGGATCGCCGTCGCGGCCGGCGCGGCCGGTTTCCTGATAATAGGCCTCGATCGATTTGGGCAGGCCGGCATGGGCGACGAAGCGGACGTCGGGCTTGTCGATGCCCATGCCGAAGGCGACTGTCGCCACCATCACCATGTCTTCGGACTCGACGAAGGCGCGCTGGTTTGCGGCGCGGATCTGCGGATCGAGACCGGCATGATAGGCGCGGGTCGGCCGGCCCGACGCGCCGAGCTGCGCGGCGAGTTTTTCGGTCGCATCCCGGGTGGGGGCATAGACGATGCCGGCGCCGGGGACGTCGTCGAGCAGCTGCGCGAGCTGCCGCCCGACGCCATCGCGCGTGCTGATGCCGTAGCGCAGGTTCGATCGGTCGAAGCCGGCGAGGATCAGCCCTTCGGCCTCGATGTCGAGCTGGGCGAGGATGTCGTCGCGGGTGTGGCGGTCGGCGGTGGCGGTCAGCGCGAGGCGTGGCACATCGGGCCGGGTATCGAGCAACCCGCGCAGCAACCGATAATCGGGCCGGAAATCGTGGCCCCATTCGGACACGCAGTGCGCCTCGTCGATCGCGATCAGCGCCAGCGGCACCTGCGCGATCATCCGGCGGAAGCCTTCGGTCGAGATCCGCTCGGGCGCGACGTAGAGCAGGTCGAGCGATCCGCTGCGCAGGCGATCGATCGTCTCGTCGCGGTTGTCGTCGGCGGAGGTGAGCGCTGCGGCGCGGATGCCGGCCGCCTCGGCCGACCGGACCTGATCGTGCATCAGTGCGATCAGCGGCGAGACGACCAGGCCGGTGCCGGGTCGGCATAGCGCTGGAATCTGGTAGGTGAGCGACTTGCCCGCGCCGGTCGGCATCACCGCCAGGCTGTTCTGCCCGGCCATCACCCGGTCGATCACATCCTGCTGGCGACCGCGGAACTGGGCATAGCCGAAGGTCGTGTGAAGGGCTTCCAGGGGCGTAGGCATGGTCTGTCTCTAGCCGATGCCGACACGGTGTCGAGCCATGATCCCCACGATCGGTTCGAAAGGCAGGATCAGGCGGCCGGTCGTTTCGGCCCGTGCCGGTTGACCCACTTTTGCGCGGGCAATTCGAAGCCATGATACAGCAGCGCCGACCCCGCCAGCACCACCAGCAGGAACAGGCCCAGTATCGGTAGCGGCACATGGTTCACGTCGCTGACGAACAGGATCTTGAAGATCAGGAAGAGGAGGGCATGGGCGAGATAGGTCGCGTAGCTGATCTCGCCGAACCAGTGGATCACTCGCCCTTTCATCGGATTGGGACCTTCGCCGGTGAGCGCGAGGACGAGGAGGAGTGTCACGAACACGAAGGGCAGCGCGAGTGTTTCGGACACGCCTGCGAACCAGGCGGCAAAGCCGGCGGCTGACAATATCCCTGCGATGATCGCGGGCCGCCTCGGTGTCTCGCGCCAGCGCAGCCACAGCGCCGCGACGATCGTTCCCATGGCGAACTCGAACAGGCAGCGGGGCAGGCCGAGATGCGCGATGTCGTTCCCGAGCAGGTCCTTGCCCACCGCGCTGAACAGCCCGAACAGGCCCGCCATAAGCAAGCCGAGGATTGCCAGCAGGACAGGTGTCGGCGCCGCGCGCCAGTCGGTGCCGGCGATCAGCAGCGGGAAGAGCAGATAGGCGGCCAGCTCGCAACTGATCGACCAGGCGGGCACATTCCAGCCGAGCGGCAGAAAGCCCCAGTTCTGGATCAGCAGCAGATGATAGGGCAGCGTCTGCCAGGCATAGTCGGGCGGCATGTCGCGCCCCGTGGCGACACAGGCGATCGCGAAACCGATCGCCCCGGTCAGGATCAACAGGTGAAGCGGATAGATTCGCGCCAGCCGCCGCCACAGGAAATGCGGCACGGCGCGGATGCGATGCCGGCCCAGCAGCTCGCTATAGTTCAGCCAGATGACGAAGCCCGACAGGACGAAGAAGAAATCGACCGCCAGATAGCCCTTGGCGAGAAAGTCCATCAGGCCCTGCGGGATCGCGCCGGTGGCGCTCTCCCTGATGTGATAGAGGACGACATACCAGGCCGCGATGCCGCGGGCCGAGGTGAGCGGGCGAAGTTCGTGCCGGACCTGCAAGCTACCCCACCCCCGTCACCCCGGCGAAGGCTGGGGTCACGGCCGTATTCACCACAGATGGCCTCGCGGGTGAAGAGCCAGTTGATGGTTCTTCCCGCCCAGAGCGTCGTAATGCAACTTACAGCCCTGGTCCCCCTCGCGAAGGCCTTAAGCCGCTTCCTTCTCCTCGGCTTCGCTCGCCTGGCGCATCCACATGTCGGCATAGAGACCGTCGCGGGCCATCAGTTCGGCATGGCTGCCGCGCTCAACGACTTTGCCGGCTTCGAGCACGAGGATTTCGTCGGCATGGACGATCGTCGACAGCCGGTGGGCGATGACGATCGTGGTGCGGCCTTGCTCGACCCCGCGCAAGGTCGTCTGGATATCGGCCTCGGTGCGGCTGTCGAGCGCGCTGGTCGCTTCGTCGAGGATAAGGATCGGCGGGTTCTTGAGCAACGTGCGGGCGATCGCGACGCGCTGTTTCTCACCGCCCGACAGTTTCAGGCCGCGTTCGCCGACGCGCGTCTCATATCCCTTGGGCAGCGACAGGATGAAGTCGTGGATCGCAGCGCCGCGGGCTGCTGCCTCGATTTCGGCCTGGGTCGCGCCATCGCGGCCATAGCCGATATTGTAGCCGATCGTGTCGTTGAACAGCACCGTGTCTTGCGGGACGATGCCGATCGCATGGCGCAGCGATTGCTGCGTCACATCGGCGATGTCCTGCCCATCGACGGTCACCCTGCCGCCGCTGATCTCGTAGAAGCGATAGAGGATGCGCGCGAGCGTCGACTTGCCCGCGCCCGAATGGCCGACGACGGCCAGCGTGCCGCCCGGACGGATCGCGAAGTCGATACCCTTCAGGATCGGTCGATCGGCATCGTAGGAGAAGCGGACATCCTCGAACCGGACCAGACCGCCTGTCACCGTGATCGGCACCGCGCCAGGGGCGTCGACCACCTCGGCCGGGGTGTCGATCAGCTTGAACATCGCTTCCATGTCGATCAGCCCCTGGCGGATCTCGCGGTAGACCATGCCGAGCAGGTCGAGCGGGCGGAACAGCTGGGCCAGCATCGTGTTCACGAACACGACGTCGCCTGGCGAAAACCAGCCCTTGCTCCAGCCATAGATGCTGTAGCCCATCGCGCCCGCCATCATCAGGTTGGTGATTAGCGACTGGCCGACGTTGAGCAACGCCAGCGAGCTTTCGTTCTTGGTAGCCGCCTTCGCATAGGCGGCGACGGCTTGCCCGTAATTCTCGGTCTCGCGGCCCTCGGCACTGAAATATTTGACGGTCTCGTAATTGAGCAGCGAGTCGACTGCCCGGGCGGAAGCCCTGGTGTCGAACTCGACCATCTCGCGGCGCATCTTGCTGCGCCATTCGGTCACCTTGCGGGTGAACCAGATATAGCCGGCGATCGAGATCACCGTGGCCACGACCAGACCCGCACCGAATTTGAAGAAGAAGATCGCACATACCGCAACCAGCTCGAAGATGGTCGGGCCGATGTTGAACAGCAGGAAATACAGCATCGTGTCGATGCTTTTGGTGCCGCGCTCGACGACTTTGGTCAGCGCGCCTGTGCGCCGTTCGAGATGGAAGCGCAGCGACAGGCGGTGAAGCTGCGAGAACACTTCGATCGACAGCCGGCGGGCGGCATCCTGCCCGACCAGCTCGAAAATCGCGTTGCGCATATTGTCGAACAGGACGCCGCCGAAGCGCGCACCGGCATAGGCAACGACCAGCGCGATCGCGATCATCACGCCGGGTTCGAACCCCGGGGCCATCCGGTCGATCGCCGCCTTGTACGCGAACGGCATCAACAGAACCGCGACCTTCGCCGCCAGTACCAGCACCATCGCGATCACGACGCGGGCGCGCAGGCCCGGTTCGCCCTTGGGCCATAGATAGGGAAGGAAGCGTCGGAGCGTCGCCCAGCCCTGTTCGGGATTGGCGGCGGTGGGGGAAGCTGTATCGGGCGGCATCGCCGCGTAGATAGGGATGCGCGCGGATAAGCGAAAGGCCGAGACTTCGCCGCGGTGGATTATGTCTTGCCATGGGCGGAGGCGCGTTCCGGTTGCTACCCAGCGCCTCGCCGACTAACCCTCTGTTTCTAAACAGAGGTATGCCGATGACACGCATTTTTGGGACCACCGGACTATCCGTTGCGATCGCCGTTCTCGGCTTGCCCACCATGGCGCAGGCCCGACCGTCGCAATGGTGGTATGTCGCCCAGGGCGCGGACCGGGTGCTTTTCGTCGATGAGAAGTCGATCGACCGGGACGGCGATGTCGTGCGTTACGCGGCAAGCCAGGTGCTGCGCGATCCCGGAAGCGATGTCGCTCAGCAACGGGCCTTCATGCGCACCGATTGCGGAAAGCGAACCCAGACGTGGGAGATGGTCATGCGCTACGGTGCCGATGACATGCCGCTCGATCCAGCGACGGCGAGTTTCGATGACGTGCAGCGCATCGAAGAGGGAACGATCGGCGAGGCGGAGTTGAACTTCGTCTGCGCGGCGGACCGCTCGACGACCGACGGCTTCCCGCTCGAGATCGACGAAATCGCCTTCGCCGAGGCGCTCATCGCCGACAAGGAAGCGACGGTCCGTCCCGCCGACGTCCATGCGCGGATGAAGGCGGATCCTTCGACCCCGATGATCCGCTCGTCGGCGCCTTCGCCGTCGAGCTTCGGCAGCGAGCAGCGGGTCGCAACCGGTCGACCGATCGTGCCGCCGCGCGACTATGCCAAGGGCATCGAACCTCCCGCCGCGCTGGATTATGACGCGGACGAGGTCGGGCGCATCTACGATGTCGCCTATCAGGGGGTGGAGAAAGGCGAGTTGGTCTTTGAAATCCGGGGCTATGCGATCAGCGACCTTGCCCATCCCGGCAGTGGCCAGATGCTGCGCTTCCCGCTGACGGCGAAGACGGCGCAAGTCAACGATCTGGCCGTGACCATCATCGAGGCCACGCCGAAGGCGCTTCGCTACAAGGTGGAGCGGAAGAAGGCCGATGCGTTCGGCTTCCCGGGGGCCGGCGGATGATTCTCGGTTTGGCGATGGCGCTGCTGCTGGCGCAGGTGGAGGTTGCCGAGGCCGTTTCCGGTGAAGCGACGCTGCGCGAACAGGAGGCCGCCTGTACGATAAGCGACGGCAGCACCTGCGAGGAGGCCGGTCTCGCTTATGCCGAGGGCAAGTCGGTGACGAAGAATCTCGCGCGCGCCGTCAGCTATTACGGCGTCGGATGCGAGGCCGGCGACGCTGGAAGCTGCATCCGGCTGGGCTTGGCCCATGATACAGGGCAGGGCGTCGAAAAGAACGCCGCCTACGCCTCTGCCTATTTCCAGAAGGCCTGCGATCTGAACGAGGCCACCGGCTGTTCGAATATCGGTCTGTCCTATGTGTTCGGCCAGGGCGTGCGGAAAGACGAGAAACGTGCCGCTGGTTATTTCCATAGGGCCTGCGATGCCGGCAACTCGGCTGGCTGCGCGAACCTGGCAACCGCCTATGTGAAGGGCATCGGC
Organism: Pseudomonadota bacterium; assembly: GCA_040387595.1. Classification (GTDB taxonomy): domain Bacteria; phylum Pseudomonadota; class Alphaproteobacteria; order Sphingomonadales; family Sphingomonadaceae; genus Rhizorhabdus. The sequence goes on along the minus strand of JAZKDN010000008.1, from coordinate 114,414 downwards.
GTCCGGCGGGATCGTAAGCGTGCCGCTCCCATCTATGACGATGCGTGCGGTGATGGCGACGGCAACGCCTGTTTCAACTTGGGCGTGCTGTACGAGAAGGGCTGGGGCGTGAAGCGCGACGTCGACCGGTCCCAATATCTTTACCGCAGCGCCTGCGATGAGGATGAGGGGGCGGGCTGCGCTAATCTGGGGTTATTGTACGAAAAGGGGAAGATCGGCCCGCACGACAGCGGCAAGGCGGTCGAGTGGTTTCGTCGCGGCTGCGACCTGTCGCATGGGGAAAGCTGCTTCAACCTCGGCAAGGCCTACCGGCGCGGGCGGGGCGTGGCCAAGGACGAGGAGCAGGGCATCGCCTTCATCCGGAAGGCGGTCGAGGTCGATCCGGACTTCAAGCCCGCCAGGCGCGCCCTGGCTAGACTGTCATGATATCGACCCTGACCCGGCCGCGAGGTGGCGCAGCGCTTCGCCTTCGTCGATGACCTCGGCATATTTCGCCTGCAGGTCGAACAGATTGGCGTCGTGCGGGCTGGGGTGCCGGTCGCCGCAGGCGTCGCGGATCACGAACGGCGTGAAGCCGTGCTGGAGCGCGTCGAGGGCACTGGCGCGAACACAGCCCGAGGTCGAATAGCCGGTGATCAGCAGTGTATCGATGCCCATCGCGTTGAGGCTGGACGCCAGCGTCGTGCCGAAGAAGGAGGAGGCATATTGCTTGGTGACGACCAGATCGCCGGGTAATGGGCGGACGGTGTCGGGAAAGTCTCCGAGCGGATGGCCATCCTCGAAGCATTTTAGCGCAGGCACCTTGCGGTAGAACAGGCCGCCGTCGACCCCGCCCGGCTGATAGGCGACACGCGTGAAGATGACCGGCACGCCGGCCGCGCGGGCGGCCGCGATCAGCCGCTCGTTCGACTGCAGCGCGTTGGCATTGCCGACATAGAGCGGCGACTCCGGCTCGACATAGGCGCGCGCGACATCGACGATCAGCAGCGCGGGCGCCCGGCCGAACGGTAGCCGGCCATCGAACGCGCCGCGATAGTTCAGCGTCAGATCGTCGCGCATGCCGTCGGTGTCCCCTTAGATGACGCCACGTTCGGCGAGATCGGCCAGGGCCGCGGCGTCGAGGCCGAGCAGGTCCTGATAGACTTTGGCATTATCCTGTCCGATCTCGGCCGGGGCAAGGCTGCGGATACCGCCCGGCGTCTCCGACAGGCGCGGAAAGCTGTTCTGCATCTTGAACTTGCCCCAGCGATCGCTCTCGACCTCGACGAGCGTTTCGCGTGCGGCGAAATGCGGGTCGGCCAGCATTTCGGCGGCGGTATAGATCATCCCCGCCGGCACCGAATTCTCGATCATCAACGCCTCGACCTCGGCGATCGTGTGCGTTCGCGTCCAGTCGGCGATCAGTTCGTCCAGCTCGGTCTGGTTGCGGCCGCGCGCGACATGGGTGGCATAACGCTCGTCGGTGGCGAGTTCGGGGCGGCCCATCGCCTGACAGAGCCGGGCGAACACCGCGTCCTGATTGCCGCCGATCAGATATTCGCCGTCGGAACAAGGATAGACGTTCGACGGTGCGATCCCCTCGAGGATCGATCCGGTGCGCTTCCGGACATGGCCAGCGACCATATATTCGGGAACGAGGCTCTCCATCACCTGCAGCACTGCTTCATAGAGCGCACTGTCGACGACCTGGCCCAAGCCGGTCTTGTCGCGGTGATGAAGGGCGGCGAGCGCGCCCAGACAACCATAGGTGGCGGCCAGGCTGTCGCCGATCGACACGCCCATCCGGCTCGGCGGGCGATCGGGATCGCCGACGATCGAGCGCCAGCCGCCCATCGCCTCGCCGATGCCGCCAAAGCCGGCGCGCGAAGAATAGGGACCCGTCTGGCCATAGCCGGAGACGCGGACGATGATTAGGCCGGGATTGATCGCATGGAGGGTTTCGGGCGCCAGACCCCATTTCTCAAGGGTGCCGGGCTTGAAATTCTCGATCAGGATGTCGGCATGGGCGACCAGCTTCCGGACGATCTCCTGGCCTTCCTCGACGCGGAGGTTGGCCGAGACCGACTTCTTGTTGCGGGCGACGACCTCCCACCACAGTTTCTTGTCGCCATGGCCCCAATTGCGCATCGGGTCGCCCTGGTGGGGCGGCTCGACCTTGATGATCTCGGCGCCCATGTCGCCCAGCAGCTGTCCACAGAAGGGGCCGGCGATCAATTGGCCCAGCTCCACCACGCGGATGTCTTTCAGCGGGCCGGTATTGGCCTGTTCGGTCATGGTCATTCTTTCCTATTCGGCGGCAAGACGGTGTTCGGCCCAGCGCGGCTGGATCGGGGCGGGCAATCCGGTTTCGGTTTCGCAGGCCGCACGCAGCGCCTCGATCCCGGGTCCGAAATCGAAGATCTCGATGGCGCCGCGGTCGCTGCGCATCGTGGTGCGAAGGGCGTCGGTCGCGGCGGCTTCGACGCTGCCATCGTCGGCGATCACCACGCCATAGCGGCGCGCGCCATCGACGGTAAGCAGGCCCTGGCGGATTTCCTTGGCGACGATCGCGGGATCGCGGTCGAAAGGATCGCCCCAGCCGCCACCGCCCCAGGTGATGAAGTGGAGCATGTCGCCGGCCTCGATCTCGATATCCTCGACCTTGTTGCCGACGATCGTCTCGGTGCCGTCGGCCTTGACGAGGATCTTGCGCGCGCGCTCGCCGGGGAGGCCGCCATTGACGCCCCACGGCGGCACGAACCAGCGATCGTCATGGATTGCGATCACCCCCGGTTCGAGGAAGCGGTACGTCATGATGATGCCGTTGCCGCCGCGATGGAGTCCGGGCCCGCCCGAATCCGCGACGGTTTCGTAGCGCTCGATGATCAGCGGGAAATAGCGCTCCAGGAACTCGTTCGGCACATTGGTGAAGCCGGGCCAGAGCGAATGGCCGTCGGGTCCGTCGCCGAGCGGCCGGCCGGGAACCCCGCCAAAGCCGATCTGGAACAGCTGGAACCACTCCCCCTTCCGGTTCGTGCCCGCATAGAAGAGGTGCGGCGACGAGGAGAAGCCGGCGGCGTTGAGGAATTGCGGAGTCTTCTGGCCGAGCAAACCGCCGAGGATATCGAAGATGCGGCCCAGCGCATGGGTCCGTCCCGACAGCGCGGCGGGGAAGACCGGCTTGAGCAGCGAGCCCTTCGGAATGCGGACCTCGATCAGGTCGTAGAAGCCGTCGTTGAACAGGATCTGCGGGTCGAAGATCATGATCATGTAGATGCCGAAGAACATCTTGAACATGTTTTCGTTGAGATAGAAGTTGATCGAGGCGGCGCTTTGCGGATCGGTGCCCGCGAAATCGAGGATTACCTTGTCGCCGTCGCGCCACATCGTGCACTTGATCTTGTACGGGCCGTAACCGAGGCCGTCGTCGCAGATATAATCCTCGAAGCTGACCGGCTCCTCGCTGACGGCCTGGCCGATCAGCGTCTCCATCGCACGGTGGTTGCGGGCGAGCAGTTCCTCGGTCGCCGAGACATAATTGTCGATGCCGAAGCGCTCGCCCATCTCGATCAGCCGGCGGGAGGCGACCCGGCAGGAGGCGATCAGCGCGTTGAGATCGGCCGCGCACCAACCCGGCGTGCGCGACTGGTGCAGCGCCAGCTTGACGACCTCCTCGTTATACTCGCCCTTGCGGTAGATCTTGACCGGGGGGATGCGGACCCCTTCCTGGAAGATCGAGGTGGCATCGATCGGCATCGATCCGGGCACTTTGCCGCCGATGTCGGACATGTGGCCGAACATCGCGGTGTAGGCGAGCAGGCGACCGCCGCTGAACACGGGCAGCAGCACCAGCCAGTCGTTGCTGTGGCTGATCGCGCCTTCGACCGAATAGGGATCGGACAGGAAGAACATGTCGCCTTCCTCGATCGTGCCATCATAGCCGCTGAGGAAACCGCCGATGAACGAGCCGAATTGGCCGACGATCATCCGCCCTTCATGGTCGGCGATCAGCGGGAAGGCATCGCCCTGCTCGCGAATGCCGGGCGACATCGCGGTGCGGACCAGGGTCGCGTCCATTTCGACGCGGGCGTTGCGCAGCGCGTTTTCGATGATGTCGAGCGTGACGGGATCGACCGGCTTGCGGACGAAGGGCGTCGGATTGCTCTGAATGATGGTTGCGGGCATCGACGGACGCTCCTCAGGCCGGGTTGATCAGGATGTTGCCGACGGCATCGACCGTCGCCAGGCAGTCGGACTCGATCAGCGTGGTCGAGTCCATTTCGATGACGATCGCGGGTCCGGGGATGACATCGCCCGCGCGCAATTTCGCGCGGTCGTAGATCACCGCCGGCTGCAGCCTGCCGTCCATCCAAAGCTCATGATCGCGCAGTTTCGCGGCGGAGGGATCGCTATCGCCCTGGGGAAGCTTGCCGGCCGGCAGATCGAGTGCCTTGCCCATCGCGACCGCGCGCAGGTTCACGATCTCATGCTCGCTGTCCATGTTGAAGGTGAACAGGCGGCGGTGCTCCTCGTCGAAACGGCCGGTGAGCCCGGCGATTCCATCGTCTTCCAGGTCGGCGCGCTTGACCTCGATCGGCACCTCGAACGCCTGGCCCGCATAGCGGACGTCGATCTCGAAGCTGATGTCGATCTCGTCGCTCGCCAGGCCCTCGTCCTCCAGTTCGCTGCCGGTCTGCTTCGCCATCTCTTCGAGCAGCGACAGGATATCCGCGGGTGTGGTCTGCGAGGCGAGGCGCGAGAAGCTGCGCGCGGTTTCGGTCCGCATCCGGGTCGTCGCGTCGCCGAGCGCGCAGAGCACGCCGGGCGAGACCGGCGACACCGCCGGCCAACTGCCCATCAGCCGGGCGACCGCGTTGACATGAAGCGGCCCCGCGCCGCCGAAGCCCATCAGCGCGAAGTCGCGGGGATCATAGCCCTGCTGGACCGATATCATCCGCAGCGCGCCAAACATATTCTCGTTGACGATGTCGATGATGCCGCGCGCGGCCTCGAACAGGCCGATGCCCAGCGCGTCGGCGATGGTCTGCACCGCCGCCTTGGCGCCGGGGCGATCGAGCTTGAAGCTGCCGCCGAGCAGCGCCTCGGGCAGATAACCCAGCACGACATTGGCGTCGGTGACGGTCGGCAGGGTGCCGCCCTTGCCATAGGCGACCGGCCCCGGAACCGCGCCCGCCGATTGCGGACCGACGCGCAGCGCGCGGGTCAGTTCGGGAACATAGGCGATCGATCCGCCGCCCGCGCCCACCGTCTTGACGTCGAGCGCCGAGGCGCGGACCGACAGATGGCCGACCTCGGTGGTGCGCACGCGGCGCGCTTCGAGGTTTTCGATCAGCGCCACGTCGGTCGAGGTGCCGCCGACGTCGAGGGTCAGGATGTTCCGGATCCCGGCATTCTTGCCGACCCAGATCGCCCCGGTCACGCCACCGGCCGGCCCGGACATCAGCAGCGAGACGGGATGCTCCTCCGACTTCTCCGACGACATCAGGCCGCCGTCCGACCGCAGCAGGGCCAGCTTGCCCGCCATGCCGGCGCTGCGCAGCTTGTCGCGCAGGTTGCGGACATAGCGGCCGACCACCGGGCGCACCGCCGCATTGGCGACGGTCGTCAGCGTCCGCTCATATTCCTGCATCTCGGGTAAGACGATATGGCTGAGCGATACCGGAATATCCGGCATGATCTCGGCCGCCAGTTCGGCAACACGGCTTTCGTGGGCGCCGTTGAGATAGGCGTTCATCAGCGAGACGGTAAGCGCCTCGACGCCCTTTGCCTTCATCTTGACCAGCACCGCGCGGATGTCGTCGTCGTCGATCGGGCGGAGTTCCTCGCCCTGGGCGGTCATGCGGCCCTTGATCTCGAACGTGTCTTCCAGCGCGGCGAGGGGCTCGGGCTTGGGCCAGACGATCCAGCCGGCGAGCCCGCCGGGCACGAAGCTGCGGGCGATCTGCATGATCTGCCGATAGCCCTGGGTCACGATCAGGCCGACCCGGGCGCCCTTGCCCTCCAGCACCGCATTGGTCGCGACGGTCGTTCCGTGGAGGAAGACCTCGACGTCGGACGGCGTGATGCCGGCGCTGGCGCACACAGCTTCGACCCCGGTCAGGATGCCGACCGAACTGTCGTGCGGCGTCGACGGCGTCTTGTGACGCCAGAAGGCGCCACTGGCCTCGTCGAACAGGAGGAGGTCGGTGAAGGTGCCTCCGACGTCGACACCCAGGCGATAGCTCATCGATGATCCTTCATTGCTGGAGACGGGTAGGAAAGGGGCCTGCGCGGCTGAGCAGGGCGGGAACCGGCCGGTTCATCTCCGCGCCCAGCCACAGGGCCGTTTCGATCGATTTGTCGAGATCGTAGCCGGTCGCCACACCCGAGCGATCGAGCATGTAGAGCAGATCCTCGACCGAGATGTTGCCGGTCGCGTTGGGCGCGAAGGGGCAGCCGCCGATCCCGCCGATCGCGGCGTCGAGCGTGGCAGCGCCGGCCTGAACGGCCGCCCAGGCATTGGCATAGCCGGTGTTGCGGGTGTTGTGGAGATGGACCCGGATGGGCAGCGGCGCGACCGCGGCCTTTACCCGCTCGACCAGCGCATGCACCTGCGCCGGGACGCCAACGCCGATCGTGTCGGCCAGCGCGATCTCGACCGGGCCGGCTTCGGCCAGCCGGGCCGCCATGGCGAGGACTCGTTCGGCAGGCACTTCGCCTTCGAAAGGGCAACCGAAGGCTGCGGCGATGGTAACCTGCGCCGGGCGGCCCATCGATGTGCAGAGTCGGACGATGTCGATCGCGATGTCGACCGACTGTTCGCAGGTCTGGCCCTGGTTGCGCTGTGCGAACGTATCCGACGCGACGCAGACCGCGCCGATTTGCCGGATATCGGTCTCCAGCGCGCGCAGGGCGCCCTTCTTGTTCATGACCAGACCGATGGTGACGATATCGTCGGGCAGGCTCAGTCCGGCGATAACGGCTTCGGCATCGGCCATCTGCGGGACGCGATCCGCACGAACGAAGCTCGCAATCTCTATTCGGCGAGCGCCGGCCGCGACGGCGCGGTCGATCAACGCGATCTTCTGCGCGGTGGAGAATATCTGCTTCTCGTTCTGCAGGCCGTCGCGCGCCGAGACGTCGACGATTTCGACCGATCGTGTTTTTTCGCTCATGGTCATGATGCCCCTCCGACGGGCCGTAGCGCGATGGTCATAGCTTGACCTTCGGGGCGATTTTCTCGCCGAATTCGCGAATGCCCGAGACATAGTCGAGCCAGCTCAGCATGACGCCGGCAGCGCCGGTTTCGGCGACGATATCGTCTATCTTGGACGCGATCGTCTCATGGGTGCCGGCCAGCACCGGAAAGCTCATGAAGGCGATATTGCCGTCCTCGGCGGGATATTCGAGCGCCTTTTGGAGATGCTCGCTCGATCCGCCCTGATTTGTATCGCGGGATGCGCTCGCGAAGATATTCGCGATCGCGCCCTTGTCCGCCTTGGCGATGACGTCGTCGGCCAGGCGCTGGGCCTCCGCATCGGTGCGGCCGGTGACCACCGCGTAGAGCGGCAGGGTGCCGACGGTGCGGCCGTGGGCGGTCGCCTTATCGCGCATGTTGGCGGTGAAGGCCTTGAGATTGTCCTTCCCGGTCATGACGAAGCTGTAGTCGCCATTTTGTGCGGTGAACTCGAGCCCCTTGGGCGACTGGCCGGCGCTGACGACGGTCGGCATCTTCGCCGGCCTGGGCAAAACGGTGGCGCGGTTCAGCTTGAAGAACTCGCCGTCATGCGTGACTTCGTCCTCGGTCCACAGCCGCTTCAGGATGTGGACATATTCGGCGGCGTAGTCGTAGCGGCGTTCATAATAATGGTCGCCCGGCCACAAGCCCATCGATTCATATTCGACATGGTTCCAGCCAGTGACGATGTTGAGCCCGCAGCGCCCGCCGGAGATGTCGTTGATCGTGGCGATGATGCGCGCGCAGACGGCAGGGTGGGTGCTCAGCAGGGTGGTGCTGGGGATCAGCTCGATCGACGATGTCCGCGCCGCCAGGCCCGCGCACAGGTTGAAGGTCTCAAGGCAGCCGTCCCAATAGCCCGTCTCGCCGCCGAAGCCCTTCCACTTCATCATCGCCAGCGCGAAGGAGAAACCCTGTCGCTCGGCCTCCAGCGTCGTATCCAGATTGTGCTGGAAGGTGGGCATGTACAGCGGCGCCGCCTTCGAGATCACGAAACCGTTGCTGGCACTGGGCAGGAAAACACCGAACTTCATAAAGCCTCCGGGCCGTTGGCCGATGCGATCATTCAGGATGGCGCCGATCGCTGGCGCCGCCGGTAGCGGACTGGTGGGCGATCAGGATTCGACCAGCGCCACCGCGTCGTCGTACCGCAGATCGAGACCGGCGGCGCGCGCCAGCCCCTCGCGCTCCTGCTGGACGATGCGCAGGATGTTGGCGAGGAACTCCTCGCGCCAGGCGTCCCGCTCGACGCGAACCGTCTCGCCCGGGATATAGCCGTCGATCGCGGCGCGGGTCACGGGTTGCCCCGTCTCCAACAGGCGTTCGATCGTGTCCATCCGGTCGCGCATCACGGCGGTCTCGCCGGCCAGTGCCAGCGTGATTGCCAGCACCTTGTCGATGGCGGGATCGTCGAAATATTGCGGCCTGTCTCCCTGGGCCTTCTTCTGCAGCTGGACGGCAGCGGTCATGCGATCATCTCCTTCGTCAGGCCTGTTTCCGGACGCCCCAGAGCCACCAGGCTCCGCCGCCGCCGAAATCGCCGCCCTGGAATACCGCGGTGCGCTTGGCCTGCGCCGCATCGAACGCGCTTGGCTGATAGGCTTCGAAGGCGTGCGCCAGATCGAAGCCGGTCTCGGCGGCGATGTCGGTGGCCTTCAAGCCGTGGCTCGCGCCCCAGAAGGGCTCGTTGTTATTGCGCGTGTCCCAATCGAGCATGAAGGCGTCATAGGCCGGCAGGTCGCGGTAGGGCGGAGTCTCGGCATGGACGACGATGCCGCCCGGGCGCAGCAGCCGATGCGCCTCGCGCATGATATTGCGGACCGCTCTGTTGCTGGTCTCATGCACCAGGATGTGGCTGATGATCAGGTCGAAATGCCCGTCGGGAAAGTTCGTCTGTTCGGCATTTTGCTGGCTGAAATGCACCGTCTTGCCGAGCGCCTCGGCGCGGGCATGGGCATAGCGCAGGACCGGTGCGCCGACGTCGATGCCGTGGACTTCGGCGTCGGGCCAGGCATCGCAATAGGGCAGGGTCGAATGGCCGACCGTGCACCCGAGATCGAGGATGCGGGCCGGGGCGAAGTCGGGGAAGCGCTCCTTTATGAAGGCGATGGTGGTGTCGCCGATGTCCGAGTTGAGCGGGCCCATCCGTCCCATCGCATAGAGATAGACGGCGCGATCATAGCAGGCGCCATTGGCGACATCGTCGTCGGTGAACTCCGAATGATAGCCGCCCGGCAGGCAGTGGATGTCGACTGCGCGATGATAGGCCGGGATAGGAAGCGCCGGATCCAGGTCCAGCGAGCCGCTGGCGTCTTCGATCGTGCGGGCGCGGGAGATGAGATCGGGCAGCTGGCGCTCGACCGGAATCTGGACCGATTTCCACATCATCTCCTGGCTGTTGCGCTGAAGCGCGCTCCAGAAGGTGAAATAAGGCTCGTCGCGCATCGCACTGCGCACGTCCTCCATGGTCTCGGGCGGGCGGCCCTGCGCCTTGGCGAAGGCGGGCGCGGCACGGGCGGCGAGAGCCTCCTTGTTGCCAGGTGAGATCTGCGTGGCGAGGTGATATTTCAGGCTCTTGACGAACTCCTGGCGGGCAAACTCGTCGGACGTCGGCTGCGGCAGGATGCCGTGCGCGAGCTGCGCCGTGAGCGACGTATCGATGGAATCTGAGATTTCCGTCATCTGATCCTCCGGGTCTGAATCGGCCGAGACTCAAGGTTCATCGGCGGCCCTGCTATTTTGTGTACCAAAAATATGCCGTTGTGTACCGTATTTATGGTTCCTGCGAAAATTAGAGTGAATTACGACCGAAATAACGCGTAATTTCAGTCACCGATGGAAATTTCGTACTGTTCTGATTTTTTTGGTGTACGAACTCTAGAATTGAATGCACTCTGCGGCAAAAGAAAATGAGTCGAATCGCGCAGGGAAAGTTCCAAAAGGGGAGCCGTCGATGCATTATACACGCGCAATTTTGCTTGCTGGTGTCACGTTCCTGGCCTTCGGGGGACAGGGTGCGGTCGCACAGGAGGCCAAGTCCGAAGCTGTCGATGGACAGCAGGAAATTACCGTTACCGCACGAAGGCAGAATGAACGCCTCGTCGATGTGCCGGCATCGGTCTCGGTGCTGACGGCCGATATGCTCCGGTCATCGGGTATCGTCACCACCGAACAGGCGATCGCCTTTACGCCTGGCGTGACGATCGTGTCCAATGCCGCGCAGGTCGGCGATGCCCAGATCAACATCCGCGGCGTCAACGGCGCCCGCGATGCGGAAAACAATGTCGCGCTGGTCGTCGACGGCATCCTCAAGACCAACACTGCGGCCATCAACCAGTATCAGGGTGATCTGCAGCAGTTCGAAGTGTTGAAGGGGCCGCAGGGCGCCTATTATGGTCGCGGCGCGACGGCGGGTGCTTTCGTGCTCACCACCAAGAAGCCGGGCGACCGGCTCGAAGTCAGCGGTCGCGGCTATATCGCGTCGCAGAACGGGCAGATGGCCGAGGCGTCGATCGCAGCCCCGCTCAGCGAAACGACCGGCTTCGTGCTGTTCGGCCAGTATCGCCACACCGACGGCTTCTATCGCAACACGGGTCCCAACCCCGATACGCAGGGCAAGACGATCGACAATTACCGGGGCTGGAGCTTCGGCGGGCGCCTGGTCTCCGAACCGACCGACCGCCTGACGCTCGATGCCAAGGCGCGCTACGGCAAGATCAAGGCATCGGCGCTGAACTTCGAAGCGATCTTCGCGCTGCCCGATTTCGCATCGGCGCTGGGCAGCCCGAAGTTCAACGAGGACGTCAACGACCACACCCGCTTCACCTACAACCGCAACATCAAGAATTTCGATCGGATGCGGACGGCCGAAGCGTCGATCAAGCTCGACTATGAGTTCGACGCCGCCAAGCTGACGGCGTGGGCCTCCTATTCGGACATCGACGAGACGCTGGTCGGCGACGCCACCGCCGCCTCGCTCGGCCGTTTCAATGGCCAGCCATCGTGCATTGCCTCGACCGCGGCGCTCTTCAATGCGGGCGTGACGCTACAGGCGCCGCTGGTGCTGGGGCCGACGCCGGCCGCGTCGATCTACGGCCCGTTCGGCCCGACGACCTGCGACGGCATTCAGGTGACGGTTCGCGACCAGAAGGATATCAGCGCCGAAGTCCGCCTGGCATCGACCGGCGACGGGCCACTCGCCTGGTCGATCGGCGCCTATTATCTTCACATCAATCGCCACTACGGCGTCGCCGTGAACGAGGATACCGGACAGGGGGCGCTCGACACGCTCTATAATCCGCCGGGCTCGATCAATCCGACGTCGCAGCTGTTCGACGACCGGTTGAAGACCGATGTCTATGCCGGCTTCGGATCGCTTCAGTACAAGCCGACCGACAAGCTGACCCTGTCGGGCGCGCTGCGCTATGACCGCGAGGAGCGCACGGTCAATCCGCTGGTGCCCAATGTCATCGATCCGGTCACCGGCGGGCCGATCAACCCCGGCTTCTCGGTCGGATCGCTCGTGCCGAAGAAGCGCACCTATCAGCAGGCCCAGCCGAAGGCGACGATCCGCTATGAGGTGACGCCGGACGTCAATCTCTATCTGGACTACGGCGTCGGCTTCAAGGCCGGCGGCTTCAACAGCCAGGGCAGCGGTGCGATCATCGAGCAGTTCTTCAACCAGCTGCTGGGTTCGGGCCTTGGCGTTACCGACGACTATAAGAAGGAGAAGTCGAGCGCGTTCGAGGCGGGCTTCAAGCTGCGTCTGGCCGGAGGCAAGCTGCAGATCGATGGCGCGATCTACCGCAACATCGTCAACGACATGCAGTTCTTCGAATTCTACACCGGCACCTTCGGGTTGCTGCGCGTCGTTTCGAACATCGACAAGGTCCGCTTGCAGGGTGCCGAGCTCGGTGTTCTGTACCGCGCCTTCCCCGGCGTCACGCTGACCGCCGCGGGCAACGTCCTCGACAGTAAAATCCTGAAGAACTCGGTCCGTCCCGATACCGTCGGCAACAAGTCGCCTTACACGGCGGCCTACACGCTGAACCTGGGGCTTCAGGTCGAGCAGCCGGTCAGCGACAACCTCGCGGTGACGTTCAAGGCGGACTATCGCCTGACCGGACCGACCTGGTTCCATGTCGTCCAGAAGCAGACCCGCCGGACCATCTTCGACGTCTTCTTTCCCGGCATCGGGACGGGCGATTATTCGCAGACCGAACGGGATCCTTACGGCATCCTCAACCTGCGCGCGGGCGTGAAGAGCGACAACTGGCGCCTGACCGCCTTCGTCAACAACGTCTTCAAGAAGCGCTATCTGGAAGAGGTCATCCCGGCTCCGGAATTCGGTGGCTCCTTCTCGACGCCGGGCAGCTTGCGGACGATCGGTCTGGAGGCAGGCTTCAACTTCTAGCTCCGCTAGGGGTTGCCCAAGGGCGGCGCGGCGAACGTCGCGCCGCCATCCGGGAAAGGAATTCGATGAAGCTGACGGGCAAGAGCGCGCTGATTACCGGAAGCAGTTCCGGCATCGGCGCGGCGGTCGCCCTGCAATTCGCGCGCGAGGGCGCCGCCCGGATCGTCATCAACTACCCCGCCGGGAGTGACGCGGATCGTGCGAAAGCCGTGGCCGAGGCCGTGGCTGCGCTCGGTTCGGAGGCGATTGCCATCCAGGCCGATGTGAGCAGCGAGGCCGAAGTGGCGTCGCTGGTCGACCAAGCCTCGCATTTTTGCGAGGGCATCGACATCCTCGTGAACAATGCGGGTATCGGCCATGCCGATCCGGTCGAGGCAATGGCGGTCGAGACCTGGGATCGGGTGATCGGTATCCATCTGCGGGGCACCTTCCTCGTTACCCGTGCGGTGCTGCCGGGCATGTACCGGCGCGATTTCGGGCGGATCATCAACACGGCGTCCCAGCTGGCCTATAAGGGCGCGCCGGGATTGTCGGCCTATACGGCGGCCAAGGGCGGCATCCTGTCCTTCTCGCGCTCGCTGGCGCTGGAGATCGGTACGCGGAACGTCCGGGTGAACTGCGTCGCGCCGGGCGCCACGAAGACGCCGATCCTCGATGCGGTGCCGGCCGATGTCCTCGAAAGCGTACGCGCCGGCATCCCGATCGGGCATCTCGGCGAGGTCCATCATATCGCGCCCGCTTATGTGTTCCTGGCATCGAGCGACGGGGATCATTTCCAGGGACAATGCATCAGTCCCAACGGAGGCGATCATTTCCTGTAACAGGGGCGTATCGCCGGCGTGGCTGCCCCGCGAAGCATTGGAAAACCAGACGTCACGTTGTTAAGGGGGCAACGCGCTCGACCGGCGACACAAGGTCGTGGAGATACGATGTCGAAGTCATCCGAGCAGGCCTATCAGTCGATCCGACTGGGAATCCTGTCTGGCCATTTCCCGGCGGGGCAGTTCGTGCCCGAGGACGAGTTCGCGCAATATTGCGGAATGTCGCGCACCCCTGTGCGCGAGGCGATCGCCCAGCTCGTCTCGGAGACGCTTCTCCAGCGGTCCGACACCAACCGGGTCTTCGTGCCGGTCTGGTCCGACGATAATGACGACGAGCTCTTCACCCTACGCGCCTATCTGGAAAGCCATTGCGCCAAGCGCGCGGCGCGGCTGATCACCCAGGAGCAGATCGACGAGCTCAAGGAGCATTACGCGTTCATCGAGCAGGCGATCCACGGCAAGCCGCGCGCCAGCGTCAGCGATTTCGTCGAGGGCAACCGACGCTTCCACCGCGTCCTGATGGTCGCAGCCCAGTCCGAACGCCTCAACCAGCTGATGCGCCTGATCGTCAGCCAGATCGTCGTCCATCGCACCGCCGAACGTTACTCGGCGATGGACATGGTCCGTAGCCAGGCCGACCACCGCGACCTGATCAGCGCGCTCGAGATGCGCGACGTCGAATGGGCGGGGTCGATCGTCGACAATCACATCCGTCGCGCCGCCAGCACCTATCGCCAGTATCGCGACAAGGTGAATGGCGGGGGCGATCCGGCGGGCTGACGCCCCGGCGGCGACAATCAGTCGAGGCTGTTCCGAACGATCCGGCCATCGCGCAGGACGCAGCGGATCTTGTCATGATCTTCGAGAAGGGTGACGTCGTCGAGCGGATTGCCGTCGACGACCAGAATATCGGCGAAGGCGCCCGGCGCGATCGTGCCCAGCTTTCCTTCCATCTGGAGTAGCGCGGCGTTGATCGACGTTGCCGAGCGCAGGATTTCGATCGGCTGACAGGTCTCGCGGCGCAGGCGGAACTCGATCGACTGTTGCGGCATCAGCTTGCCGAGGAGATCGGTGCCGAAACCGATCTTCGCGCCCGCCGCCCGCAGGCGTTCGTAGGAGATATTGGCCTGGTCGGCGACCTCCTGCATCTTGTCGATCATCGCCGGGGGCAGGCCGAGCGACGCGCCCGCCACGCGGATCGTCTCGATCACGGCAAGCGTCGGCACCGCGAAGGCGCCGGCATCGGCGATCGCCTTCGCTCCGCTATCTTCCAGCAGGGTCGCATGCTCGACCGAGCGCACGCCGTTGGTCACGCAGCGCAACACAGCCTCGTTGGTATGCGCATGCGCCATCACATAGGCGCGGCGGGTCTCGGCCTCGGCGACGGCAATCCGGATTTCCTCGAGGTCGAGCTGGTTCATCCAGATCGGATCGGAGGGGGATAGGACGCCCCCCGATACGAACAGCTTGATGTGGGTGGCTCCGGTGCGGAGCTGCTCGCGCACCACCTTGCGCATCTCGTCGGGCCCGTCGGCGACGACCGACATCGCCCCGCAATAGGCGCATGCGCAGGCGTCGTAATGATCGGGCGCGCGCAGATCGCCGTGGCCGCCGGTCTGGCTGATCGCCAGGCCGGGGTAGAACAGGCGCGGTCCGTCGATCAGGCCCGTCCGCAGGGCGATGGCGAGCGAAATGTCGCCACCTGCTGCATCGCGGATCGTGGTGAAGCCGCGGTGCAGCGCGCCTTCGAGGATCTTGCGGGCGTGAAGACCGCGCAACTCGGGGGCGATCTTGTCGACCAGCACCGGATTGAGTTCGATCCCATAAGCGTGGAAATGCGCGTCGATCATACCGGGCATGACGAAGCTGCCGCCGGCATCGATGCGCTGGGCCTCACCGCGAAAGGCGCCGGCATCGCCGACCTCGCGGATTACCCCGCCCTCGATCACGATCGCCCGCGCCTCGGCAAGCGTCTCCGAATGACCATCGAACACCAGGCAATTTTCAAGAACCAGAGTCATTCTGCGCCTCCACTGAGGCGGGCAACCTAACCTGATCCCGACCGCTTTTCAGATGCGACGGTGGGTAGCGGCAGCGTTTATAAGGATGGCGCGGCGCCCGGCGCGGATCTCCATGCGAGGACTGCGGCCGCAAAGGCGCCGCCGGCGATCAGCAGGAACGCGCTCGAAAAAAGGCCAACCGCGCCCAGGCCCAACCGGCTGTTGATCAGGACCGCGGCGCTCGGGCCGATGGCGATACCGGCCAGCATCATCGCCGGGCCGAAGGCGGTGTAGCGGCCATGGCGATCGAGCGCGCCAAGTTGGGCGAAGAAATAGGGCACCGAGAAGATCGTGAAGGCGACGAGCACGATCACCGTGGCGACGAACAGCGGGACGGTAGGGGCCGCCGTAACCCATGGCGCGCCGATTGCGAGCACGATGGTGGTCACCGCGATCGCCATGACCGGGCTGACCCGTTCGCCGATCACCCGGGCGAGCAAGGCTCCGGCAAAGCCAAACGGCATGCCCAGCCCGATCAATTGGCCGGCGTGCTCAGCAGTGAGACCGGCGGCCTGGCCGATGATCGGCATGAAGGCGTTGATCGTCGCCTGTCCGATGAAGAACAGGCCGAAGGCGATCAGCGTGACGATGGCGCGGCCGCGGTGCGCCGGCCCCTCGGTCTCGCCCATGACGGAGGGCATCGCCCCGTCGAGCGGCAGGCGGTGGAGCAAGGCCAGTCCCAGCAGGCCCGTCGCCGCCGCGAGCGGAAACATCGCCGCCAGCCCGAACCGCGCGATCACCGTGGTGCAACCGAGGAACAGCGCGGTCGCGAAGAAGATCTCGATCAGCTGGAAGATCGCATAGCCCTTCTGCACGTGCTCGTGGCTGCCCATCAGGCGGTTGGTGACGTTGAGCAACACGCCCAGTGCCCCACCGGTCAGCAGGCAGGCGGCAAGGAACAGCCAGGGCGAATGAACCATGCCCAGCGCATAGGAGAGGGCAGCGATCAGCAGGCTGGTGCGGGCGAGCGGGAGCAGCGCCACGGTGCGAAACAGAATCGGCGTGGCGAGGTTGAACAGCGCGGAGCCGCCCAGCAGCGCCATCACCGCAGCCCCCGCAAACCAGGGCGGCATCCCGAAATGCCCGGCGATCGAACCCAGCCACAACGGCATCACGGTCGAGCCCGAGAAGCCCACCGCGTTGACGCACGACAGACGGACGATGGTGGCTGTCTTCATCCACGTGCGCCGATCGGGATCATGCGGTGACGCTCACGATGATCTTGCCGGTCTGCCGGCCCGATCGCATGCGATCATAGGCCTTCCGCACATCGTTCAGCGGGAAGACTTCGTCGATGGTCGGCCTGGGCAACCTTCCGGCCACCACCGCCTCCCACACGAAGTCGCGCGCGCGGATCAATCGTTCGCGGTCCTTCAGCTCGTTGATCAGCGAATAGCCGTACAGGCCGGCGCGGCGGTAGACGAGGTTCAGCAACGGCACATGGATCATATTATCGTCGCTGCCGAGGGCGCCGTGGATGAACATGATGCCTTGGTCGGCCAGCGTTTCCGTAAGTGTCGCGACATAGGGGCCGGACAGCGTGTCGCAGATCAGCCGGACGCCCTTTCCATCGGTCGCCTTCATCACGTCGACGATGAAATCGGGGCTTCCGGTCGACAGGACGACATCGGCGCCATGGCTGCGCAGCATCGCGACCTTGCTCTCGGATCGCGTCGTCGCGATCACCCGTGCGCCGAGCAGCTTCGCCATGGCGATCGATCCCAGGCCGGTGCCGCCGCTGGCTGCCGTGATCATCACCCAGCTTCCGGGACGAAAGGGGAAATGCTCGGCAAAGGGGAAATAGGGGGTCAGATACTGCATCCAGAGGCTGGAGGCTTCGGCGGCGGACCAGCTATCGGGCCAATCAGTCAGGAAGTCCTCCTGCGCCACCGCATATTCGCCGCCGGTCCAGTAGGGCCCGAGCGCATTGGGCAGACAGGTGACGCGGTCGCCGATCCTGAAGCGGGTGATGTCGGCGCCGACCGCATCGACCGTTCCGCAGCCTTCGTAGCCGACGCGGATCGGCAACGGCGCCTCGACATAATGGCGGCCCTTGGTCAGCAGCAGATCGGCCTGGTTCAGCGCGAAGGCGGCGACCTTGAAGCGGACCTCGTTCGGGCCCGGTTCGGGTACGGGCGCGCTGCCGATCGTGAAGTCGGTGCCATCGCCGACATGATCAAAAACCGCGATCTTCTGGCTGGCCATGTTCCGTTCCCCACCGATCCCTGGCCTGGACGCTAGGTAGCGGGGCGGTCCTGCTCAACCGATGTGGCGGGTAGTGGGCCGCCAAAGCGGGTGGCGGAAATCTCTCTAGTCGTCGCAGCTCATCGGCGACTCATGCTCTTCGTGGACGATCAGCCTGAGCCGCTCGCCACCGAAAAGGCGCTTTTCGTCAGCGACGATCTCGTCCATCGCACCCGGCGCGGAGAGGCGCTCGCGGGATTTGGCATAGGCCGCCTCGTCCTCGAACCAGACCTCGGTGATCACGTCGAAATCGGGGACGGCATCGGGCGTGCCAGGCGGCGGCGACGTGTAGCGCCGGATATAGCGGCAGGCGATGCCCTGGAAATATTTCCGGCCGAGCCAGGCGTGGTGCTTTTCATAATAGGACTGAAATTCGGCGACGCTCAGGTCCGGCCGGCGCTTGAGGAGCAGGATCATCTTGATCATGGCGCTCTCCGAAATTCCGCCGGGACAGGGCGGCCGAGGGGGGACTGCGGCACCGGGCCGCAGTCCCTGTAACGGATCAGAACAGGTTCGGACGCACCGTCAGGCGCAGCATGATCTCGCGGCCGCGATTGACCGCGCCGATGATGTCCGCCTGGCGGTTGGCGATCTGGGTGCCGGGAAGCGCACCCGACGACGGCTGCTCTGCACCGCGGGCGACATAATATTTGTTGCCCAGGTTGCGGCCGATCAGCGCGACTTCCCAGCTATCGTCGGGCTTGCCGACACGGATGCTGCTGTCGAACAGCCAATAGCCGTCCTGCCACATCAGCGGACTGTTGAACGCCGCATTGTAATAGCCGCTGCTGTAATTGGCGTCGCCGTTCACGCCCACCTTGAAGCCCGAAATCTCGGTTTCGTAGCTGAAGCCTGCGGCGCCGCCCCATTCGGGAGCGCGGACGATCCGCGCGCCATCGAGATTCTGGAGCGTGAAAGCTCCGTTAACCGGCGACTGAGTGCAGCCCTGCGCAATCGACTGGCCGCGATAGCAGGTGAAGGTGAACTTCTGGTAGCGGGCCTTGTTGTACGACATCGCCCCGCGCAACGTCAGCCCCTCGATCGGGGTAGCCCAATTGCCGTCGATCTCGACGCCGCGGGTATAGGCCTTGCCGGCGTTGGTCTGCAGCACGTTGACGCCCTGCGTCGCCGCCACCTGGAGCCCGCGGATGTCATAGTCGAACACTGAGAGGTTCAGGCGCAGCGTGCGATCGAACAGGCGCGCCTTCAGACCGGCCTCGAAGCCCTTGGTGGTCTGCTGATCATAGGTCAGATCCTTGCCCGTGTAGGTCGGCGAACCATTGCCGTTGAAGCCGCCGGACAGAAAGCCCGAGCGATAGGAGGCGAACAGGTTCAGGTCTGGGGTGGCCGACCATTTTGCGGTGATTTCCGGCGAGAAATTGTCGAAGTTGACCGATGGTTTGGCCGTCAGCTGTTCGACCCCGAAGGTAAAGGTGCGCAGCCGCTTCGATTCCTTCGAATACCGGCCACCAGCCGACAGCTCGACGGTGTCGGTCGGGCGCAGGATGAACTGGCCGAAGAAGGAGTAGGCCTCGCCCCGCTGGAACAGGTCCGCATCGTGGAAGGGACGGAAGGCGCCGGCGGCGGTGATGTGGAAATTGTTGTGATAATCTGCGCGCGAGCTCTGATAAGCGCCGCCGGCCGAGATGTTGACGATGCTGTCGAACGTCGTCAGCAGCCGCATTTCCTGGTTAAAGTCGCTATAGGTCACGCGCTCGGGCAGGGCGAAATAGACCGCCTGATTGTCCAGGCCCGAAATGTTGGTCAGGCTGTTCGAATGATAGCGGTAATAGCCGGTCATCGACGTCAGCGTGACATTGTCGACCGGATCGAAGTTCAGCTCGAGCGAGCTGAGGACCTGGTTGCGGCTGCTGAAGATGTCGCCGCCCTTCTTGGTCGGATAGACAGCGTCGAAATTGGGGCCCGGATCGATCAGCGAGGTGTGGCCGTCGGCCGAGCAGCCTGCCAGCGGCGAGGACAACTGCGGCGCGGCGCCCGAGCAGCGGATGATCTGGACGAGACCCGACGAGCCGAGATCTTCGGCCTTGTTGTAGGCCAGTTTGAAGCGGGCATTGAACCGATCGTTGGGCTCATATTTCAGGGTCAGGCGGGTTGCAAACTCATGGCCCTTGGGCGCGCGATCGTACGACTTGACCGAGCCTGGGGCCGGCTGCGCGTCATTCTTGATGTAGCCCTTGATGTCCGAATAATAGCCGGCGATGCGGATGCCCAGCGTATCGGTGATCGGCGCCGAGACATAGCCTTCGAGGCGTATCTCGTCGGCGTTGAACTCATAGCCCGCCGACATCTTGGATTCGAAGCTTGAGGTCGGATCGGCCGAGCGCAGCGAGATGATGCCGCCCGGGCTGTTCTTGCCGTAGAACAGCGCCTGCGGACCCTTGAGGATCTCGGCTGCAGCCAGATCGAAGGTGCCGAGGCGCGCAACCGTCGAGCGGTTGACCTGGATGCCATCGATGTTGAACGACACCGCCTGGTCGGCGAGCGGATTGATCTCCGAACCCGAAATACCGCGGATCGCGATCGGCGATCCTTGGATGCCGCCGGAGTTCTCGCCGATGATCAGCAGCGGCGTGATGCGCGACAGACCCTCGACATTGACGATCGAGCGGCGCTCCAGCTCAGGACCACCCACGGCCTGCAGCACGACGGGGGTATCGAACGCTGTTTCCTGCCGCTTGCGGGCGGTGACGATGATTTCGCCGATGCCATTGTCTTCGGCGGCCTGCGGTTCGGCGGCCTGAACCTGATCGGCCTGCGCATAAGCGCCAGCCGACGTGCCGCCAAGCAGCGCAGCGAACAAGCTCGCACGGATGATAGAGTTCCGGACCATTATACCTCCCCTAGAATCTTTCTGTCGCGTTGTGCGGACGTCGCCTGCGATCGATAGCGACCGATTCGACGCCAGTTGCATAGATATTAGCGCGTGTTGCATTTCTGTCAAAAACATTAACACGCGTTGCACTTTGTGATCGAAATTTGTCACAGTTCGTTGATTCAAAAGGTCTATTTCGCGCCAAACCGGCGATTAAAGGTCAAAAAATATCACAAATGCGAAATTGGCCTACAGGCCAAGCGCAGATCGCGCGATGATACCCTTCTGAATTTCGCTCGCGCCGCCGAAGATCGTGGCCGCACGCACGTTGAGATGGCGAGCCACCACGATGGCGCGATGCGCCGGTCCATCGAGCGGGGCGTCATCGTAAAGCTGCGCCCGATAGTCGCGCATGGAGGCGGTGCCGAGCGCTTCGACCGACAATTCTGCAAGCTGTTGCAGCATCGTGCTGACCTTCAGCTTCTGCATCGATGCGCTGGCCATGCCTGATGCCCCGGCAAGGCCGCCCGACGCCAGGTTGCGCAGTTCGGTCGCCTCTACGGCGGCGACCTCGATCTCGATCGCCGCGAGCCGCTTCTGGAAATGATCGCTATCGATCAGCGATCCGCCATCCTCGTCCCGTTCGGCGGCGATGACGGCGCGGGTGCGGTGCAGCGCGTTCTTCAGCGCCGCCGCTGCGGAGCCGCCACCGCGTTCGTTCATCAGCAGATATTTGGCGATGTCCCACCCCTGATTTTCGTCGCCGACGCGCAGCGACACCGGAACGCGGACATTGTCGAAGAAAACCTCGTTCACCTCATGCTCGCCCGACATCGAGCGGATCGGCCGGACGGTGATCCCGGGCGCGTCGATCGGCGAGAGCAGGAAGGTGATCCCGGCCTGCCGCTTGCCTTCTGTGGAGGTGCGGACCAGCAGGAAGATCCAGTTGGCGCAATGGGCATGGGTGGTCCAGATCTTCGATCCGTTGACGACATAGTCGTCGCCGTCGCGGACGGCGGCACAGCGCAGCGCCGACAAATCGGATCCGGCGCCCGGCTCGGAAAAGCCCTGGCACCAGTAATGCTCCATCGACGGGATCTTCGGCAGGAAGCGTTCCTGCTGTTCGGGCGTGCCGAAGCGCATGAGCACCGGGCCGCACATCAGAAGGCCCATGCCGGCGACGACCGGCGTTCCGGCGGCGGCGCATTCGACCGAGAATATATAGCGCTGCGTCGGGGTGAACTCGGCGCCGCCCCAGGCCTTGGGCCAGGTCGGCGCGCCCCAGCCGCGCGCATACAGGCGGCGCTGCCATTCGAGGCCGAGCGCGGGATCGGCGAAGATGCCCGCCTGGCGCTGTGCAGCCTCCCGCATATCGGGGGTGAAGGCTTCACTGATGAAGCTGCGGACGTCTTCGCGGAACGCCTGGTCCTCGGGCGATAGTTCCAGTTCGGCGGTTATCACGGCATGTCCTCAGGAAAGGGGATCAACGGCGGATGGGATCGCGCCCATCCCAATCGCGCGCGGCCTGCTTCATCGCCGCGAAACCCGCCTTGCGGTCGGGGGCCAGTCGAAGATATTCGATCATCGTGCCGGGGCCGCCGCCCATGTCGACGTAGATCGCCTCGCCGGCATCGCCGGGCATGAGGACCTCCTGCACGATGGTGCCGCCGCGCTGCGCGACGAGTTGACGCGTTGCGTTCATGTCGTCGACCATCACGCACATATGCTGCACACCGTGGCTTTCGGCCCGGCGCCAGTCGTCGTAGATCGATTTCTGATCGTCATGCTGGCGGATCAGCTCGATCTGGACATCGCCCCAATAGGCGAGCGCCATATCGAAGTCGGGAGCGGTTTCCTCGCCGCGATACAGCACGCGGGCCAGCTGGACATGCTCGCGCACGTAGAAGGGGCCGACGCCCATCACATCGGTCCAGAATCGCAGCGCCGCGTCGAAATCGTCGGGCACATAGGCGATCTGCATTACCGCCCCCAGACGCGCCAGGCGCTCTTCGGAATGTTGAGTCTCCATAAAAATGACGCATGCAATACTTTTACAGTGAAGCCAATAGGCACTATTGATGCGCGCTGTAAATTTACGCTACAGACTGGGGTTCAGCGCAGAACGGGGGGCCATGTGAGCGAAGAGAAAAGTCCGGCAGGCAATCCGCTCGTCTATTCGAGCCCGCTGATCCACGAGCGCCGTCGCCGTATCCTGAAGGAAACGCGCAAGCTGATCGCCGAGAAGGGGTTGGCCAATTTCAGCGTGCGCGAGCTGTGCAACCAGGCAGATATCGCCCAGCGCACCCTGTACAACCACTTCTCGTCCAAGGAGCGGGTGGCCGCGCTGGCGATCAAGGAAGCATTCGACGAGATTCGCTACCATGTCCATTTCAAGACGTCGGCGACGACGATCGAGGGGATGATTGACCGCGCGATCGCGATCAACAGCCGCAATCTGCGCGCGAAGAATTATGCGCTGGCCGTCACCACCATCTATTTCTCGCCGACCTCGACCGACGATGTCTGGGAAGTGCTGCAGAAGATGGGGACCAACGGCATAACCGTCTTGCTCGAAAGCCTCGCCGAACAGGGCGAGATCGAGGATTGGGCCGATATCGAAGAGGTCGCGCTGACTTTCTCCAACACCACCTTCGCGATCATCAACGAATGGTGCCTCGGCCGCCTGACCGACGAGGATTATCTCCGCCGCATCGTCGATGCCGTGCTGCTGACCCTGGCCGGCGTCTGCAAGGGCACCGCCCTCGATACGGTGCGGCGCTATCTGCGCGAGATCAAGCAGACCGGCACGCTGCCGTCCTTCCCGATGCCGACCTGGCGCTTCAACCAGCAGGCGACGGCTGCCGTCTGATCGAGCGACCCCATTTGTCGTCATGCCAGCGAAGGCTGGCATCTCAGGAGAGGCGCGACCTTCCATTCTCCGTCATCCCCGCGAAAGCGGGGATCCATGGACGGCGGAACATCCAGTCAAAGCTGCCCCGTAACCGTGGATTCCCGCTTTCGCGGGAATGACGAAAGGGGATGCGATCATCTGCAGGTGGCGGCCTTCTCTTACTGTGAAGGACGCGCGAACCGAAACCCTGCTGGTCAACCCCCGATAGTGCGACCGGTCGGCCAATAAGGCGCGCGCAGGGTTCGCTTGTTGACCTTGCCCATCGGATTGCGGCCGATATCCTCGACGAGATCGATGCTGCGCGGGCGCTTATAACCGGCGAGATGCTCGCGGCAGTGGCTGAGCAATGCATCGGCATCGATCGTGGCCCCGGCGCGGGGGATGACCAGCGCCTTCACCGCCTCGCCCATCTCGGCGTCGGGCACGCCGATCACGGCGCTGTCGGCGACATCGGGGTGCAGCGCCAGCGCCGCCTCGATCTCGGCCGGGTAGATGTTCACCCCGCCGCTGACGATCATGTCGGACTCGCGGTCGGTGATGTAGACATAGCCCTCGGCATCGACATGGCCGATGTCGCCCAGGGTGAAGACCCCCGGCGCGATATGCGCGGCGGCCGATTTTTCGGGGGCGTTGTGATAGCGGACCCCTACGCCGGAGAGGTCGCGGAAGAACAGCCGGCCGGTCGCGCCCTGCGGCACCGGTTCGCCGGCATCGTCGAGCACCAGCAACTCGAAACCGGGCTGCGGCTTGCCGACCGACCCCGGGTGATCGAGCCATTCCTGCGCGGTAATCATCGTCGTTGATCCGACCTCGGTCGCGCCATAGCTTTCGGTCAGCACCGGACCGAACCAGTCGATCATCGCGCGCTTCACCTCGGGCGGGCAGGCGGCACCGGTGTGGCTGACCGCGCGCAGGCTGCGTACGTCATGGGCGGCCCGCGCGTCGGCGGGCAGCGCCAGCATCCGCTGGAAATGGGTCGGGACCATCGTCGCCGTCGACACGCCATGGTCGGCGATCAGCCGCAGCGTGTCTTCCGCGTCGAATCGCTCGGCGACGATCAGCGGCTTGCCGCCGATCAGGTGACGGACCGAGTTGAGCGGCCCGGTATGATACATCGGGCCGATGATGAGCGACGGCCCGGCAGGAAGCTCTTCGGCCAGCGTCCGATAGGCGGCGAACAGTGCGCCGACGCTGTCGACCTGCGGGAACATTGCGGGCGGCGTCTCGGCCCCCTTGGGGCGTCCGGTGGTGCCCGACGTATAGTGGAGATAGGGGCGGGCGGGGCGGTCGAGTTGGTCGATCGGGTCATCTGCCAGCCAGTCTTCCCAGGCGGCCAGGCCGGGCAACGGCAGACAGCGCCAGCCGATGACCCGCGAAATCCCGGCCTCTGCCGCAGCGGCGAGCGCGGTTGCGGCATTTTCGGGCCCGACCAGCAGCATGCCGATGTCGGCATCGTGCAGGATATAGGCGCATTCGGCCGGAGTGAGGTGGAAGTTGATCGGGACCGGCGACACGCCCGCGCGCAGACCGGCGACATAGCCCAGCGCGGTTTCGGCGGCGTTGCGGGCAAAGATGCCGACCCGGCGGCCGGGCGCGATGTCGCGGCGGATCGCGGCGGCGGCGCGGGCGGTGAGATCGTCGACCTCGGCCCAGCCCAGCGCACTGCGCCCGTCGCGCAGCGCGACCTCTTCGCCGCTATTGGACGCGGTGGGAACGATCAGTGCCATAAATCCTCGGTCGTCTGGATGGTCAGGAAATGCGCACGGTCGGCAGGCCGTCCGCTATGCGCCCGGGAAAGGCCGGTGCGCGCTTTTCGCGCAGCGCCGCGACGCCCTCGGCGACATCGGCCGATGTCCGGCGCAACGCGACCATTCGGCTTTCTACGAGATGGGCCGCCATCGGATCGGCCAGTTCGGCGCCCTGCCACATCATCTGGCGGGTGAGGGCGACCGATATCGGAGCCGTGGTCCGCACGATCTCTTCGGCGCGGGTCCGAGCGAGCGCGAGAGCCTCGTCCAGCGGCAGGACCGCACTGACGAGCCCGGCGGTGAGGGCATCGTTCGCCGAAACAGTCATGCCCCACAGCGTCCATTCGAGCGCGCGGGCGGTGCCGACCAGGCGCGGCAGGAACCAGGAGGCGCAGCCCTCCGGCACCATGCCGATCCGCGTGTAGGGAAAAAGGAAGCGCGCACCTTCGGCCGCGATACGCATGTCCATCGCCAGCAGCATCGTCGCCCCGGCGCCCGCCGCCGCACCGTTGATCACGCCGATCACCGGCTTGAGCATCTCGCGGATGCGCAATGCGACCCGGCCGCCGCGATCGCGAAAGGCATCGCCTTCGCCGCCGCCGACGCCGAAACCCTCCTTCAAGTCGGCCCCTGCGCAAAAGGCGCGGCCAGCACCGGTGACGATCACCGCGCGGACATCGTCGTCAGCGTCGATCCGGTCGAACAGCGCCAGGAGCTCGTTCATCATCCCCGAATTGAACGCGTTCATCGCGTCGGGCCGGTCGAGCGTCACGGTGGCGATGCCCTCCGCGATCTCGTAGCGCAGCGTCGTCGGCTGGTGATCGCTCATCCGGCGGCCTTCCCCTCGGCGATGATCGCGTCGATCTTCGCATGGAGGTGGCGCAGCCGCATCTCGGTATAGGCGCTGAACTCGACCACGCCACTGGCCGAGGCCATCAGTCCGGCCTGGACCTCGGGCAGGTTGGTCATGTCCTGATCGAGGATCTTGGCGAGGCCAGGCGACATGCCCGACCATTCGGACGCCTCGGTGAAGCTTTGGTCGATCGGCACGTCGACGCGCTTCGCCGGGGCGGGGCGACCCGATTCCGGACTGCGGCGCAGCATGTAGACGTCCATGATCGAGCTTGCCGGGTCGAGCCCGTTGGGGCGCCAGACATAGTTGAGCGACGGCATCGCGCCGCCCCAGAAGCTCAGATGCGGAAAGACGTTGTAGAGCAGCGCGTCGACCATCTCCGCATCGGCGAAGCCGTCATAGTCGAACCCGTCCTCGGCGTTGAGGATGCCGCGCATGATCTGCGAGACATGCTGGCGCGCGGTCGACCCCTCGGGGATCGCCATCGCCGCATCGCCGACCGAGGCCTTGAGCCGCGATCCGACGCCCAGCATCGTGCTGACGATCTCCTCTTCCTCATAATGCCGGCCCGCAAACGGGCTGGGAATGAGCTGGGCCGAGAATTGCCGCGTCACATCGTCGGTGACCGCGTCATATTGGGAGTTCACGTCGGTCATGTAGGGCAGGATCTGCGGATGCGTCGTCGGCGCATGGTGGCTTTCCATGAACGCCTCGGCGGTCAGCTTCCAGTTGCACGGCACGATCTTGCGGACGTGGAGCGCGATATAGCGCTTCTCGGGCTCCCAACGCTCGAAATGGCCGACCATCGCGCCCAGCACGCTGTCCAGGCCCGGCGCATTGGGATCGCAGTTGATGAATACCCAGCCGCCCCAGCGCTCGACCCGTGCCTCGGGCAGCGGCGGGGTGCCGTCGGCCCATTGCGGGAAATCGAACGCCAGCGGGTTGGCGTGCGACGTGCCGTCATTCTTCCAGCTCAGCCCGTGATAGGGGCAGGTGAACCGCGCCTTGCAGCCCTGTTCGGTAACAAGGCGGCGGCCGCGATGGAGGCAGCTGTTGTGCAGCGCCTTGATGCTGCCGTCGGCCTGGCGGCTGATGATCAGCGACATACCGACATTCTCGTACAGAACGAAGTCGGCGCTGTTCGGAATCTCCTCCTCTCGGCAGACCACCTGCCAAACCCGCGGCCAGAGATATTTCACTTCGTCGGCGAAATAGGCGGGGTCGAGATAGTTGCCGACAGGGATGGTGCCCGACGGGATGAAGGGCGTGTTACATTCGCGCAGGCTGTCGGGAACGGGGCGCGAGTCGAGATCGAGAATCTCGTCATAGCTGATCGCCGGATGGCGATCGGCGCGAGGCCTGCTCGTCGGCGTAAAGCTGTTCATCGGGATGCCTCCAATATCACCACGGCCGAAAGGCCCGGAGCGCCATAGACCTGGCTATAGGCGAGCGTGGCGTCGGCGACCTGCCGCGCTCCCGATCGCCCGCGCAACTGCTGCACATTCTCATAGATCTGGCGAAGTCCGGACGCGCCGATCGGCTCGCCGCAGGCGAGGCAGCCGCCATCGGTGTTGACCGGAAGAGCGCCGCCCAGCGCGGTCCGGCCTTCGGCGAGCCATTCGACCTGCTCGCCATCCTTGCAGAAGCCGTTCTCGGCCATGTGCATGATCTCCGCCCCACAATCGGTGTCCTGCAACTGGGCGACATCGACATCCTCGGGACCGATCCCGGCCATATCGAACGCGGCGCGCGAGGCGAGAACGGTCGGCGCGGGGGCCTGTTCGACCTGCAGCGAAGGCGAGAAGACTTCGAACGAGCCGGGCAGGCGCGTGCGCACCGCGACGCTGCGGATGGCGGGGCCGGCAAGACCCAGCTCGCGCATCTTGCGGTCCGACATCACGATCATCGCCGCCGCCCCCTCGGACGGTGAGCAGAACATGAACTTGGTCAGGGGATCGGACACCATTGTCGAATGGAGGATGGTGTCGAGATCGATCTCTTCACGCCGCCAGGCATGATCGGCATCGACGCCGTTGCGGAACGCCTTCTCGGCGACGCGGGCCAGCGTGGTCGTGTCGATGCCGTGCAGCGCCATGTAGCGCTGGATCTTCAGCCCGAAGAATTGCGTGGTCAGCATCAGTCCGGTGCGGCCGTACCACATCGGCAGGCCCCAGCGTTCGGGATCGGGATTGAACGATCCCTTGGCGTGCTTGTCGAAGCCGACGACGATGCCGATGTCGAACTCGCCCGACTTGATCGCCCAATAGGCCGACGCCAGCGCGGAGCCGCCGGTCGCGCAGCCATTGGCGACGTTGATGAACTGCACGCCGGTCAGGCCGAGGCGCGCAATCACCGCGTCGGCATTGCCGCCATCGCGCGAACCGCCGAAGCCGAACTGTACCTGCGACCAGTCCAGCCCCGCATCGACGAGGGCAGAGCGGCAGGCCGCGACGCCCTGGTCGAGCGCCGACATGCCGGGGCTGCGGCCGAAGCGGTGGATGCCCGCGCCAACGATATGGACCGAGGTCATGGCTGTTCCTCGATCGGGGCGAAGGCATAGGTTTCGATCGGCGATCCGGCCGCGCCGCGGGCATAGGCCTCGGTGACGACGCGCATCGGCTGACCGATCCGGAGCGCGCCGAGGTCGGCGCCGGTTACCCGCCCCTCGACGATCAGCATGTCGCCGAGCTGGACATAGGCAACGCCGTAAGGCGTGAAGTCGGCGTCGGCAGGGCCGTCATAGGGGGCCTTGGGAGCGAAGCGCTGGACCGTCCAGCTCCACAGCGTACCCGTGGCGGGCAGCAGGATGCGCTCGTAGCGATCGGCCTCGCTTCCCTGCGGGAAGGGAAAAGCGAGCGGGCCGCCGTCCTGCGGACGCGCCGCGATCAGGCGCACCGCGCCATCGACGAGGCGGTAGAGATCGTCCGCGACCGGCTGGCCCAGCATCGTCATTCGCCGGTGAAGCGCGGCTGGCGCTTTTCGATCATGGCGGACACCGCCTCGCCATGGTCGGTGGTGCTGTGGGCCAGCGCCTGCATCGCGGCCGACATTTCCAGCACGGTGCTGAGCGGTGCGGCGCAGGCTTCGCGCAGCAGGCGGCGGGTCATGCGAACGACCGACGGCGGATTGGCGGCAATCTTCCTGGCCACCGCCATCGCCGCGTCGAGCAGCTCTTCGGCCGGCACCACGCGCGACACCAGCCCGGCGGCCAGCGCGGCCTGGGCGTCGAGCGCGTCGCCGGTCAGCGCCAGCTCGGTCGCCTTGGCGAAGCCGATGACGCGAGGCAGGAGCCAGGCGCCGCCGTCGCCGGGGACGAGGCCGACCTTGACGAAGCTCTCGGCGAACACCGCCTTCTCGGACGCGATGCGGATGTCGCACATGCAGGTGAGGTCGCAACCGGCGCCGATCGCGGGGCCGTTGACGGCGGCGATCACGGGCACCTCGAGGGCTTCGAAGGCCAGCGGCAGGCGCTGGATGCCGCGCCGATATTGGCCGCGCGTCTTCACCGGAGCGCCGCCGCCCAGGCCGCCGGGCTGGCCCATCGACTTGAGATTGCCGCCCGCCGAAAAGGCGCTGCCCGCGCCGGTCAGGATGATGACCCGCACCGCCTCGTCGCCGTCGAGCCGCGACAGCGTGTCGGTCAGCGCCTCGATCATGTCGTCGTCGGAGATCGGGTTACGCGCCTCGGGACGGTTGAGCGTCAGCGTGACGATGCCCTCGTCGGTGCGGGTTTCGAGCAGCGGGGATGCGGATGATGCCACGGATCAGCCCTTTATCAGATGGTAGACGGCGCCGATGATCGAGCCGAGGACGAAGATATAGATGGTCGGCATCGTCACATAGAGGCCGGGCCGGCGCAGCGCCGCCGAGCGTGTGTAGCCGATCATGTAGAACAGCCGTCCGATCGGCCAGATCGCACCGAGCAGCGCCGCCCAGAAGGGCGAGACCAGCAGAGCGAAGGTCCACATCGACGGCAGGAACATCACCAGATGCTCGACCGTGTTCATATGGGCGCGGACGCGGCGGACATAGTCCTCCGGCCCGTCATGCGACGGGGCGGGGATGCGGAACTTGATCCGGCCGATCCCCGCGTTGAGCAGGGTGAGATAATAGACGAAGATGCTGAGAGCGCTGACCAGCGCGACCCACAGCAAGTCGGGTGGCATCAGCATGGATCAGCCCCCCGACGGACGATGGGCCTCGTCCGACCAGTCCTGCCGCTTCGCCCAGTCGACGAGGCGTTCGGGCTGGAAACCGGGCAGGCGCGACTGCTGATAGGCGACGTCGACCTCGAACGGGCGGGTCGGTGAGTCGTTGTTGTAGGTGTAGAAAGCCTCGATATCCTTGGCGAACTGCGCCTTGCGCTCCGCCGGCATATTGTCGCCGAACGCATCGGCAAGGTCGGTGCCGAACTGCGCCGGCGACGAATATTGGAAGCGCACGTCGCGGCCCAGCGCCTCGCCCAGCGCCGCGGCGACATCGGCGCCTTGCAGCGCTTCGGAGCCGCCGATGTTCATCCAGCTGCCTTCGAAATCGGGGCGATCGAGCGAGGCGATCATGATCCGCGCAACATCGTCGAGGCTGATCCAGTTGGCGCGGACCTTGGGCCCGTGCGGGTAGATGAAGACGCCTTCGTGGAGAACCTTGGGGCGGACCCAGTTGGTCAGCAGATTGTCCATGAACAACACGCCGCCGAACACCGTCGCCGGTACGCCGGTGCGGAACAGCCGGTTGATGCCGTCGGTGTTCCAGCCATAGGTGAAGGGATCGCCGGGCCGATCGGGAATCCAGCTCGACGTGTTCCACACCACCCGCTTCACGCCGACGGCCTTGCCGGCGATGCCGACCGCTTCGGCCAGCTCGGCCCGCTGCGCCCGTGCCTGGACCGGGTGATTGAAGAAGATCGCGTCGGAGCCTTCGAAGGCCTTGGGCAGGCTCGCCTGATCGAACAGGTCAGCCGGGCGGACCTCGACATCCTCGAACGCGGTGCCGCGAAAGGCATCGGCGTTGCGCGAGATGGCGCGGACCTCATAGCCGGCGGCGCGCAGCTGTTCCATCTGGGCGAGGCCTTGCCGACCGCTGGCACCGACAACCGAAACGAGAGCCATGGACTTTAACTTTCCTGAAAAGGGCGGGGCTCAGCGCGCCGGCTGGTAGCTGGCGGGGGCGCCGAGGACGATCGTCTCGCGGATGACCGCGCGGGCAAGTGTCGCGCGGATGCGGGCAAATTCGGGGTGGGCGCGCAGACCGAACAGGCCGGTCTGGAAATGGCCGGCATCCTCGCATTCCCAGATATCGACATAGGTGTGCAGGACGCCGCTGAACTGCGCGAACGCCGTCGTCAGCTTCCAGCCCTGGCTCTCCTGGAAGGCGACGACCTCGGCCATCACGGCGTTGAACGCCTCGCCTTCCTCGGGCCTCACCTCGATCGTCGACTGTACGTAGATCATAAACCCTCTCCGTTCGTTCGTCGTCAGTCGTTGCGACCGATCATGTTCGCCAGATTGCGATGGAAATCGTGCAGCACCCCCTCGTTCGCGCCGTACGTGACGCGGAAATTGGCGGGGGCGTAGCGCAGGTTGCGCTGGCCGCTTTCCGAGATGCTGTAATCCTCGGTCGAGATGACGTTCATGATGAAGTCGTGGAAGTCCTCCCACGGCTTCATGTCGGTCTCGACCGGCACTTCGCCCGACCGATAGGCCGCCATCAGCGAGAAGGCATTGTCTGGGCCGCCATCGGGGAACAGGCGATAGATGCTGAACACCTGGCCCGGCCCCATCGAGGACACATTGATCACCGTGTTGGGGAAAAGCAGGTGGACGCCGCCATAAGGCCGGCGGGTCCAGTCTTCCTCAGGTTTGTCGACATAGGCGTCCTGATCGCGATACGGAAAGTTGATCCGCGCGTGCAGGCCGAATTTGTCGTGGACCACCATGTCGTTGTGCGCGGTGCGCGAGATCGTCGTCGGGTGCAGCGTCGAGAAATGATAGCCTTCGCCGTACGTGTCGTAGGCATATTTCCAGTTCGACGCGACATCGAGGCGGCTCTTCTTGATCGGCATCGCCCGTTCGAAGCCCATCTGCGCCAGTTCGGGTGCGAAGGTGCCGAGATAGCCCTCGACGTCGATCTCGTCATTGCTGCCCGGGCGCGCGATCACGAAGATCAGCCCGTGCCATTCCTGCACCGGCACCTCGATCAGCTTGAACTGCGCCTTGTCCAGGTCCGCGAAGCCGCGTTGTCCGCCGGGCTGGCCGACCAGGTCGCCGTCCAGGTTGAAGGTCCAGCCGTGGAAGCCGCAGGTCATGCGCTTGGCGGTGGTGCATTCGGTGACCAGCGTGGCGGCGCGGTGGGTGCACATGTTGAGAAAGGCCTTCAGGCTGCCCTCCTGCGTCCGCACGATCAGGATCGACGGCCCGACCGCCTCGAACAGCATCTTGCTGCCGGGTTCGGGCAGGTCGGAGCTCATCCCGACCAGCAACGGGAGCTGGGTGAAGACGCGCTCCTGTTCCAGCTCGTACCAATGCTGGCTGGTATAGGCGGCTGCGTCGTTCTGCATCGGCGCGGATTCGAGATCGGTGCTCTTGTCGCGGATATGCGCGACCAGCCGGCGCTGGATGTCCAGCGCGACCCGCTTCTGGCGATCGGCGCCGGTTTCCGGGGCTGCCGTCTCGGGCTTGTTCACTTCTCGGTTCCTCTCCACCGGATGTCCGAACGATTATAGGCTAATGCGTCGTCAGCTTTGCGGGTCGTCAGGTCTTGCCCGACGATAGCGATCGAGATGATAGGCCGCCCCGCCAAAGAGATGCTCCATCATCAGCGCGCGCTTGAAATAGCGGCCGATTACCAGTTCCTCGGTCGTGCCGATGCCGCCATGAAGCTGCACCGCGCCCTGCGAAACCGTCCGGCAGGCTTCGGACACGAGATATTTGGCGCCTGAGATCGCTTCTCGGCGTTCGTCGGCGGGACCGTCAAGTTTCGCAAAGGCGAGTTGCGACAGGCTGGTCGCCTGTTCCGCGGCGATGTGCATGTCGACCAGCCGGTGCTGGAGAATCTGGAAGTCTGCGAGCGCCTGGCCGAACTGCCGACGCTCCTTGCAATAGTCGACCGTGCTGTCGATCAACACGCGCATCGTGCCGCAGGCGGCGGCGCAGATCGCGGCGATGCCTTCATCGATCACCCGCTCGAGGATCGGTTGCGTCTCGCCCGCCGGTCCAACCAGCGCGGTATCAGGAACCACCAGCCCGTCGATACGGAGGTCGGCGGCGCCTTCGCCGTCGAGAGTTTCATAGCGGGTGATGGTCAGTTCGGGCCGGTCGGCTTCGATCGCGAAGAGCGAGGTGCCGCCCGACGTGTCGCGCGCGGACAGGAGCAGCCAGTCGGCGTCGCCCAGTCCAAGTGCGGCGACCTTCGTACCGTCGATCCGCCAGCCGCCATCGACCTTCTCGGCGATCGTCGTCTCGGGCCGGACCGCGTTACGGCGGTCTGGTTCCAGATAGGCGAGGGCAAGCCGAATATCACCGGCAGCGACCTGCGGGAGCAATTGCTCTGCCAGTTCCCCACCGGCGATACGCAGCGGGCCGGCGCCCAGAACCACCGACGAAAGATACGGCGTCCAGCTGACGGCGCGGCCGAGAGCTTCCATGATCACCCAGCTTTCGCCGGCACCACCGCCCAAGCCACCCTGCGACTCGGCGATGGTCGCACCGCCCAGCGCAATGTCGCGTGAGAGTGTCGACCACAGGGCGGCGCCGTCTTCGTCGTGGTCGCGCAGCGCGGCCGCGAGCGTATCGGAAAGCATCGCAAGGCTCTCCGGGTCACCTGCCAGGCCGAACGGGACATTCATCTGCATGATGGTTGGCTACCAATTTATATAACGCTGTGCAACTCGCATCTTGCCCTATGCGCAAACATATTGCACCACATGCTCGGATTTGAATTAACGCGACTTGCAGCCTATTCTACATCGCGTTGCATTATAGGCCGAATCGGTCGGAAGAGAGAGGAGAACCATGGATCTCGGACTTAAAGGGCTGCGCGCGGTGCTGGCCGGCGCGAGCAAGGGCATCGGTCGCCGCGTCGCCGAGGCACTCGTTGCCGAGGGTTGCGACGTCGCTATCTGCGCCCGCGATCAGGGTGGCGTCGACGAGGCGCTGAAGCTGCTCGACGGCACGGGTGCGGAAGGCCAGCGTGGCCGCGCAATCGGCGCGAGCGTCGATATCGCCGACGCCGACGCCTATAAGGGCTGGATCGAGAGCGCGACCGCCGAGCTCGGCGGCTGCGACATCTTCATGTGCTTCAGCTCGGGCGGCGGCGGCGCCGTGAATGAGGAGATGTGGCAGAAGAATTTCGACCTCGACGTGATGGCGACCTGGCGCGGGATCGAGACCGCGCTGCCGCATCTGCGCAAGTCGGAGCATCCGTCGATCGTCGTGATCAGCTCGTCGGTGTCGGTCGAGCCGTCGTTCGGCCCGCAGACCTATGCCGCGATGAAGGCGGCGATCACCAACTATGCCGGCGCAATGGCGACCAAGCTGGCGCCCGAGAGCATCCGCGTGAACACCGTCAGCCCCGGTCCGATCATGATCGAGGGTGGCGACTGGGACAAGATCAAGACCCACCGCCCGGAGATCTACGAAGCCAATCGCGCCAAGGTGCCGATGGGCCGCCTCGGCAATCCGGAAGAAGTGGCGCGCGCCATCGCCTTCCTCGCCTCGCCGGCCTGCCCGTTCCTGATCGGCGCGAACCTCGTCATCGACGGCGGCTTCGCCAAGCGCGTGCAACACTGATCGCGTCCGACCGATGCCGGCGAATCCCGCCGGCGTCGGTCGATCGCGTCATCGTCCAGCAGGGGAACCGAAGATGCAGCTCAGCCGCGACGCGCTGAAACAGGCCTATCGCCAGATGAAGGTGATCCGCGAGTTCGAGGAGCGGCTCCACCTCGAAATCCAGACCGGCGAGATCGCCGGCTTCACCCATCTCTATAGCGGGCAGGAAGCCGTCGCGGTCGGCATCTGCGAGCAACTGACCGATGACGACCGGATCATCTCCACCCATCGCGGCCATGGCCATTGCATCGCCAAGGGCTGCGATGTGAAGGGCATGATGGCGGAGATCTATGGACGCGCGACCGGCCTGTGCAAGGGCAAGGGCGGATCGATGCACATCGCCGACATCGAAAAGGGCATGCTCGGCGCCAACGGCATCGTCGGTGCGGGCGCACCGATCGCGGTGGGTGCGGCGATCTCGGCCAAGCGGCAGGGGCGCAAGGGCGTCTCGATCGCCTTTTCCGGCGACGGCGCCTGCAACCAGGGCACGACCTTCGAGGCGATGAACATGGCGGTGGTGCTCAAGGTGCCCTGCATCTTCGTGTTCGAGAACAACCATTATTCCGAGCATACCGGCGACGCCTATGCGGTCGCGACGGCCTCCTCGATCGCCGGCCGCGCCGAGGCGTTCGGCATGCGTGCGTGGCACGGAAACGGCTGCGATTTCTTCGAGGTTCACTCGATCATGGCGGAGGTACTGGCCTATGTCCGGGAGACCGGCCTGCCGGCGGCGGTCGAACTCGATACCGAGCGCTTCTTCGGTCATTTCGAGGGCGATGCGCAGAAATATCGTGGTCCCGGCGAGCTGGACCGCATCCGCAGCGAGCGCAATTGCCTGGCGATCTTCCGTGAGAAGGTGACCGCGGCAAAGCTGCTCGAGGGCGAGGACATCGACGCGATCGATGCCGAGGTTCTCGCCGAGATCGAGGAGGCCGTCGGCCACGCCCGGCAATCGCCGCGGCCCGATCCGGCCGATGCGCTCACTGACGTTTACATCAGCTACTGATTGGGTCGACGATGGCAGTCATGATGATGCGCGAGGCGATCAACCTCGCCTTGCACCAGGAAATGGAACGCGACCCCGACCTGATCGTCCTCGGTGAGGACGTGGTCGGCGGCATGGGTACCGCGGGCGGACCGGAATCGGTCGGCGGCGTGTGGCGCACCACCACGGGTCTCTATGCGAAATATGGCGCGGAGCGGGTGATCGACACGCCGATCTCCGAAAGCGCGATCATCGGCGCCGCCGCGGGCGCGGCACTGACCGGGCAGCGGGTGGTCGCCGAGCTGATGTTCGCCGACTTCATCGGCGTCTGCATGGACCAGATCTGGAACCAGGTCGCCAAGTTCCGCTACATGTTCGGCGGCCGCACCCGCTGCCCGCTGGTGATCCGGATGATCTACGGCGCAGGCGTCAACGCCGCCGCGCAGCACAGCCAGAGCCCACATGCCATGCTCACCTCGATGCCGGGGCTGAAGGTGGTGATGCCGTCCACGCCCTATGATGCGAAGGGCCTGCTCCTCGCCGCGATCCGCGACGACGATCCGGTGATCTTCATGGAGCATAAGGCGCTCTTCGGCCTGCGCGGCGAAGTGCCCGAGGAGGATTATACGATCCCGATCGGTCACGCCCAGCTCGTCCGCGAGGGCGGCGACGCCACCATCGTCGCGACCGGCCAGATGGTCGGCTTCGCGGCGCGCGCGGCCGACGCTCTGGCCGCACAGGGGATCGCTTGCGACGTTCTCGACCTGCGCAGCACCAGCCCGCTCGACGAGGAAGCGATCCTCGATTCGGTCGAACAGACCGGTCGTCTCATCGTGGTCGACGAAGGTCCGCCGCGGTGCGGCCTGGCCGGCGATATTGCCGGGCTGGTCTCGAGCAAGGCGTTCATGGCGCTCAAGGCGCCGATCGAGATGGTGACGCCGCCGCACACCCCGGTGCCGTTCGCGCGCGAGCTGGAGCGCGCCTATCTGCCGCAGCCCGAGCAGATCGAGGCTGCCGTTCGGCGTGCGCTCGGCCTGCAGGGGGCCTGAACATGAGCAAGCTGCGCGCCTTCACCATGCCCAAATGGGGCATCGAGATGTCGGAGGGCACGATCGCCGAATGGATGGTCGCCGAAGGGGGCGCCTTTGCGAAGGGCGACATCCTGACGCTGATCGAGACCGACAAGATCACCAATGAGGTCGAGGCCGAGTTCGAAGGTAGCCTCGCCCGCGTGCTGGTCGGGCCGGGCAACACGGTGCCGGTGGGCGCACTCCTCGCGGTGTTCGCCACGGGCGACGCCGACGCCGCGGAGGTCGACGCCTTCATCGCCGGCTTCGTTCCCGCCGACACGCGCATGGCGTCCGCGGCCGGTGCGCCCGCTCCGTCGGCACCGGCTCCCGTTGCCGCCGTCGCTTCGACGATCGCCGACGATCTGGCGATCAGCCCGGCGGCCCGCCGTCACGCCGAGGCGCAGGGCATCGCGGTCGACGGAATCGCCGGCCGTGGCCGTGATGGCCGCATCACCCTGCAGGACGTGATGCTCGCCGAACGGCCAATCGCGTTCGCGCCCGCCGATGGCGCGGTCTCGATCGAGCCGCTCGGCCAGTCGCTTGGGCAGGCCTTCGCTTCGCCGCTGGCGAAGCGGCTGGCAGTCCTGCACGGTGTCGATATCGGCGCTGTCCAGGGTAGCGGCCCCCGTGGCCGCGTCTCCAAGGCCGACATCCTGAAGACGATCCCGGCCCCGGTCGCCAAACAGCCCGAGCCGATCGCCGCGACCCCGGCCGCGCCCTATCAGGCGATGACCGACGATGGCCCGTTCGAGGCCACACGCATGTCCGGCATGCGCAAGGCGATCGCGCGGCAGCTGACCTACTCGAAGCAGACCGTGCCGCATTTCTACCTGCGTTTCTCGGCGCAGCTCGACGCCGTCCTGCACCTGCGCCAGATGGCCAAGCAGGCGACCGGATCGGCGCCGTCGATCAACGACTATCTGGTCCGCGCCGCGGCACTGGCGTTGATCGAGCATCCCGACGTCAACATCCAGGTCGAGGGCGACGAAATCCGCCGCTTCGCGCAGGCGAACATCTCGATCGCGGTCGAAACGCCGAAGGGGCTGGTGACGCCGGTGATCCGCGGCGCCGAGGGCAAGACCGTCGCGCAGATCTCCAGTGAGATAAAGGCGCTGGCCGAACGCGCGCGTGCCGGGAAACTGCAGGCCGATGAGATGCGCGGCGGCGGCTTCTCGGTCTCCAACCTCGGCATGTTCGGAGTCGAAAGCTTCGATGCGATCATAAATCCGCCGCAGGGTGCGATCCTGGCGGTTGGCGCGGGCATCCGCCGTCCGATCGACGCCAATCACGCGGTCGCCTTCGCCACAATGGTGTCGCTGTCGATCTCGTTCGATCACCGCGCGATCGACGGCGCGGTCGGCGCGCGTTTCGGCCAGACGCTGAAGGCGCTGATCGAGGAGCCCGCCCGGCTGACCGCCTGAACGGCGGCTGCGGGCGAGAATGGTGACGGAGAGGACGTGGCTATGACCGAAGCGAACCGGGATCGTGCGCATGGCATGCTGGTGGTGGGCGGCAAATTCCACGACATGGAATTTGCCCGTCGCGAATTGCTGACGATGCTCGGCGCCGACGATCGGATCACGGTGCGGACATTCGAAGATTACGATCGCAACGACCTGCTCGCTGATTGCGATTTCCTGATTAGCTATACCTGCGACGTCGCGCCCTCGGTCGCGGGGCAGCGCGCGATCCGCGATTTCGTCGCGCGCGGCGGACGCTGGCTGGCGCTGCACGGCACCAATTCGCTGCTCGCCTTTCTCGACAACGGCAAGGTCTCCGCGCCGCGGATCGCGCCGCATTTCATGGAGACGCTGGGCACGACCTTCGTCGCGCATCCGCCGATCCTGCCCTATCTTGTCGAGGTCGCCCGCGCCGACGATCCGCTGGTCGCGGGGATCGAACCGTTCGAGGTTACCGATGAGCTTTACCTGATGGAAAAGCATGCCGATCTCGATGTGCTGCTCGACACCGAATTCGACGGCCGCGCCGACGGGTTCGAGGAGAATGTCTGGGAAAAGGCCCGCCACCCGGTGCTTTACCGGAGGTCCCTGGGCGAGGGCGAGGTGGTGTATTTCACGCTCGGCCATTGTCGCGGTCATTACGATATGCGGCCGATTCTCGATCGCTGGCCGACGATCGACCGCGGCAGTTGGGGGCTACCGGAGTTCCGCACGATCGTAGGACGCGGGATCGCCTGGGCGGCAGGGCTGCCAACATGATGATCAATATTGCAGTATGTTATACTTTATGCGAGGTCGCCTGCATGAATAGACGATCGGAAGCTTTCCGGGGAGCGTGCGGCTGACCATGTTCGCTGACCTCGCCCTGTCGTCGCTGCCACCCGAGGACGAAGCGCTGCGGGCGTCGGTCCGCGCGTTGATCGACGAGCATGTCGCCTCGCTGCCCGCCGATGTCCGCGCTCGCTCCTGGCAGGGGCACGATGCGGCGTTCAGCCGGGCGCTCGGCGCGGCCGGCCTGCTCGGCCTGACCCTGCCGAAGGCTTATGGCGGCGGCGGTCGCGGTCCGCTCGCGCGCTATGTCGTGGTCGAGGAACTGCTCTCGGCCGGCGCTCCGGTCGCGGCGCACTGGATCGCCGACCGGCAGAGTGCGCCGGTCATCCTGTCCTTCGGCACCGAGGAACAGCGAAAGCGCTACCTGCCGCCGATCTGCCGAGGCGAGATGTTCTTCTGCATCGGCATGAGCGAGCCCAATGCGGGATCGGACCTGGCCGGCGTGCGGACGCGGGCCGAGCCCGACGGCGACGGCTGGCGGCTCAACGGGCAGAAGATCTGGACCACCCATGCGGTCCACAGCGACCATATGATCGCGCTGGTGCGCACGTCGGGCACGCCCGAGGACCGTCACAAGGGTCTGTCGCAGGTTATCGTCGATCTGAAGGCGCCGGGCGTAACCTGCAAGGCGATTCCCGACCTCACCGGCGACGCGCATTTTGCCGAGGTCTTCTTCGACGATGTCCGGCTCGATGCCGACGCCATGATCGGCGGCGAAGGCGACGGCTGGAAGCAGGTTACCGCCGAGCTCGGCTATGAGCGCTCCGGCCCCGAGCGGATCTATTCGAGCATGGTTCTGCTCGATGCCTGGATCGCGCATCTCGGCGCGGTGGGGCGGGCGGACGATGCGACCGCCGCGCTGGTCGGGCGCCTGACCGCCGAGTTTGCGGCGCTGCGCGCACTGTCGATCGCGGTGACGACCCGGCTCGCCGAAGGCGCCAATCCGGTGATCGAGGCGGCGCTGTTCAAGGACCTCGGCACCTCGTTCGAACAGGCGATCCCGACCCTCGTCGGCGACGATCTTGCCGGCCATCCAGACGAGCCGGTCGATCCCGTGCTCCACCGCACCTTGTTCCACGTCGCCCATGTCGCGCCAAGCTTCTCGCTGCGCGGCGGCACGCGGGAAATCCTGCGCGGGATCATCGCGCGCGGGCTGGGGCTGCGCTGATGGCCCGCAACGAACTTCTCGAACAATTCGTCCGGGTGCTCGACGAGCATTGCCCGCCCGACGCGGTGCGCGCGATCCAGGCCGGAGGCGATATCGCGCCGATGTGGGATGCATTCGTCGCATCCGGCTTCGTCGATGCGCTTGTGCCGGAAGCGGCCGATGGCGCGGGCTTGTCGCTCGGCGAGATGGCGCCGCTGTTCCAGGCGATGGGCCGCTTCGCCATGCCGTTGCCGCTCGCCGAGACGATGGTCGCGCGCAAGCTGCTCGCCGAGGCCGGCACGGCGTGGCCGGATGGACCGATCGCCTTCGTCACCGGCTGCGCGCCAGTGCCTTGTGGCCTAGTCGCGACGCATCTGCTGATCGAGGCCGGGGATGTCCTGCGGCTGGTCCCGGCTGCGGAGCTGACGATCCAGGCGACCGGCGTGCATGGCAGCCTGGCCGCATGGATCGAGGGCGCGGCGAAAGCCGAGTCTGCCGTGATCGCAGCGCCCTTTGGCGGATTGCGCCCGATCGCCGCCTTGTGCCGCGCCTCGGGCATCGCCGGTGCGGCCGAACGGCTGCTGGAGATGACGGTCGCCTATGCCAATGACCGGGTCCAGTTCGGCAAGCCGATCGGCCGTCTGCAGGCGATCCAGCAGCAATTGTCGGTAATGGCCGAACAGGTGCTGATCGCGCGCTTCGCCGCCGAACTCGGCTGTCGGGGGAACTGGCCATCGCCGGCCGGCGCTGCGATCGCCAAGACGGTGAGCAGCGGCGCGGCCGCCACGATCGCCGACATCGCCCATGCCGTGCATGGCGCGATCGGGATCAGCGTCGAACATGATCTGCAACTCTACAGCCGCGCGCTGCGCGCAGGACGGCTGGACGAGGGCGGGGAGACCTATTGGGCGGTGCGGCTTGGCCGCGAGCGGCTGGCGCAGGCGGCGGGGTCGAGTCTCGATTTCGTGCGCGGGCTCGAAGCCTGACCGTGGACTATAGCGAATGATGGGAGAGAGACGGTGGCGATAATCTCGGTGGTGGGCGCGAACGGCGTCCAGGGCCTGGCCCAGATACGACAGGCGCTGGCCGCCGGCTATGACGTGCGTGGCATTTCGCGGCATCGCTCCGATGTGCTCGACGAGCAGTTTCCCGATATCGATTTCCGATCGGCCGATCTGCTCGACGAAGCGACCCTGGCGCCGGCCTTCGAGGGCAGCGACTATATCCTCGTCAACCATCCGGTGCCGCTGCGACCGCGCCGGGTCGAGATGTTGAGCGCGATCGGCAGGGCGGCGAAGTCGCTGGGCGTCAAGCGCGTGGTCTACAACACCGCGACCTGGATTCCCGATCGTCCCGGCGAGGCGTTCAGCTATGGCGACAATACTGCGATCTGCAACGCGCTGTTCCGCACCGGCGCGCCGGCCACGGTTTTCGGCAGCGTGCTGTTCATGGACAACCTCCAGACCAGTTGGGCGAAGCGCTACATCGCCGACGAGGATCGTTTCCACTATCCGCATGGCCGCACGATGCTCGCCAACTGGATCAGCCTCGACGATGTCGGCAAGGTGATGGTCCACTCGCTGACCCGCCCCGATTTCGAGGGCAGCTGGATGAACATCGGCGGCCCCGAGCGGCTGAGCCCGATGCAGGTCTGTGCGATCCTCAGCGAGGTTTCCGGGCGCGAGATCAAATATGATCCGGCGACGCCGGAACAGTTCGGGCAGATGCTGGCCAACGGCCTCGGTGACGCCGTGCCGGCCGAGCGCAAGCAGATCTTCGCCGATTATATTCGCGACTTCTACATCTACAACAACAGTGCGCCGACCAAGCCGTTCGAAGTCAATTTCGACTATGTGCAGAGCCGGTTGCCCGACATCCGGTTCGAAACGATGCGCGAATGGGCGGCCCGGCAGGACTGGAGCCCCGGATCGAAAGGCAGCGGCGAGTAATTCGTTGGTCTTCGAACCCGCGATATTTCGGCGATAATCGGATAGGTCCGATCGACAGCCGCCCCGTTCGTGAACACACTGCTCCGATAGTGCGGGGGGCAACGATATGGGCGGATTATCTTCGGACGCGACGGACAGGATCGAGATCGGCGATTTCGTCAGCCGGTCGGTCACATGGCGGACCTTGATTCTCTGCGGGCTCGCGGTCCTCGCCGAGGGCTATGACATCGGGATCATGGGCGCGGTCATTCTCGCGCTGAAGGATGATCCGGTCTGGCAGCTCGATCCGTTTCAGCTCGGCCTGCTGTCCAGCGCCGCGTTGGCGGGGATGCTGATCGGCGCGCTGCTGATCGGTACGCTTGCCGACCGGTACAGCCGCCGCACCCTGATCGCCGCCTGCGTGGCGATTT
Source organism: Pseudomonadota bacterium (assembly GCA_040387595.1). Lineage (GTDB taxonomy): Bacteria > Pseudomonadota > Alphaproteobacteria > Sphingomonadales > Sphingomonadaceae > Rhizorhabdus. Next base: position 71,638 of record JAZKDN010000008.1, on the reverse strand, counting down.
TCAGCCTGTCGATGATCTGGGGCGCCATCGCCCCCACGCCGATCTGGTTCGGCCTGTCGCGCCTGTTCGGAGGCCTCGGCATGGGCGGGGTGATCCCGCTCGCAGCGGCCTTCACCGTCGAATATTCGCCGATCCGCAACCGGGCTCGCAACTATGGCCTGATGTATTGCGGCTACAGCCTGGGCATCCTGTCGGTCGCGCTGCTCGCGATCGGCATCCTGCCGGTTCAGGGCTGGCGGATGCTGTTCTGGCTCGGTGGCGTGCCATTGCTGCTCACCCCTTTGTTGTGGCGCCTGATGCCCGAATCCTTCGACAATCTGGTCGGTCGGGGGAAGGTGGAGGAGGCCCGGACGCTGGCGCAGGGCTTCTCGATCGATGCCGATACCAGCCGGCGCCTGATCGCCGCCGCGCAATATCGCCCGGTCGAGCATCGCGCCGGGCCTTATGAAACCATCGGCGCGCTGTTCGCGCCGGAGCATCTGCGCGCCACGCTCTGCTTCTGGCTGTCGCTCGCGATCGGGCTGCTGCTCGTCTACGGGCTGAGCAGTTGGCTGCCGACCTTGATGCGTCAGCAGGGCTATGCGCTGGGATCGAGCCTGGGTTTCCTGGCGGTGTTCAGCCTGTGCAGCGCCGCCGGCGGAATCGGTGGCGGCTTGCTCGCCGACCGGTTCGGCAATGGCCGGGTCATCGCCGTCTCCTTCCTCGTCGCGGCGGGCGCAGTGATCGGGCTCAGCCTCGTCAACGATCTGGTCGTCAACTACATCCTCGTCGGTCTCGCCGGCTATGGCACGGTATCGACCACCCTGATTCTGACCGCCTATGCGACCAGTTGGTATCCGCCGCGGATCCGTTCGACGGCGGTCGGCTGGGGGCTCGGGGTCGGTCGCATCGGCGCGATCTGCGGACCGCTGCTCGGCGGGTTGCTGCTGCGCGCGACCGGTGGGTCGGTGGTCTACAGCTTCTGGGCCTTCGCCACGCTCGCGGTCGTGGCAGCGGCGGTCGTCCTGCTGATACCGGCACGCCGCGAACCGGCCTGACCGCTCAGGACAGGTTGTCGTACAGCCGGTTGAGCAATTGCAGCAGGCGCGAGAAATCGGGGCCTGAGAAGCCTTTGATCAACCGCTTGTAGATCGGCGCCGTCACCTGCCGCGCCGCGACGAGCTTCTCGCGGCCGGCATCGGTGAGCGACAGATCGGTGATCCGGCCGTCATTTGCATTTTCGCTGGTGGTGATCAGGCCGGCCTTGGTCATCCGCTCGACGATCCGCATCATTGTCGACAGGTTGATCACCGCCGTCTTGGAAACCTGTCCGATCGGCAAGGGCGAGGTTTCGCCGAGGATCATCAGGACACGCCATGAGGGGATGTCGATTCCGATCGCGCGCAGTTCTGCTTCGATGACGATATTGTACCGGCTCACCGCGCGGTTGAGCAGGTAGAAGGGATAGGCGTCGACGCGAAAGTCCTCCGATCCCGGATCGCCTACGGGGCGCAGATCCTCAGCCATGAGCAGATGGATTCCCACAAAGATTTTACTTGCATATGCAAGTTAATTGACCCAGGTTTCGCCGATCCTTGTCGTGGAGGAAATCAAATGTCCAGCGCCGACGTACTCGCCAACCTCGCTACCAGCCTCGTCGATGGCTCGGTCACCGTGATCGACCTGACCCAGACGCTGTCCGAAGACACGCCCGTGCTCGTCCTGCCGCCGAACTTCGGCCAGTGCGCGCCCTTTTCGCGTGAGGAAATCTCGCGTTACGACGATCGCGGCGTTGCCTGGTACTGGAGCAACTTTACCGTCGGCGAACATACCGGCACCCATTTCGACGCCCCGGTCCATTGGGTCAGCGGCGCCGAACTGGCCGACAACACTGTCGACCGCCTGGCGCCGAAGGACTTCGTCGCGCCGGCCGTCGTTCTCGACTTTTCGGCGCAGGCGGCGGCCGATCCCGATTTCCTGCTGACCGTCGCCGATATCGAGGCGTGGGAGGCCGAGCATGGCCGCATCCCGCCGCGCTGCTGGGTGCTGTTCCGCACCGACTGGTCGAAGCGCGATGTCGATGGCTACACCAACCGCCGCGAGGATGGCGCCCACACGCCGGGCCCCTCGGCCGAAGCGGTGCGCCTGCTGGTCGACGACCGCGACATTCTGGGGTTCGGCGTCGAGACGATCGGCACGGATGCGGGGCAGGCCCACCTTCTCGATCCCGCCTATCCGGCGCATACGCTGCTTCACGGCGCCGGTCGTTACGGCCTGCAATGCCTGGCCGATCTCGATCGCCTGCCGCCCACCGGCGCGCTGATCGTCGCCGCGCCGCTCAAGATCCGCGATGGTTCGGGCAGTCCGCTGCGCGTGCTGGCGCTGGTCGGGCAATAATCCACCATGGCCGAACGATCTTTCGCCGCCGAAGTCGAACTGCTCAAGCTGGGGGAGGGCGAGACCTTCACCGGCGAGGGCATTCTCGCGGTCACCAAGGCGCTGCTCCAGTCGGGGGTCGCCTATGTCGGTGGCTATCAGGGATCGCCGATCAGCCATCTGATGGATGTCTTCGCCGACGCCAATGATCTGCTCGCCAGCCTGGACGTTCATTTCGAGGCGAGCGCGAGCGAGGCGACGGCGGCGGCAATGCTGGCGGCATCGGTCAACTATCCGCTGCGCGGCGCAGTCGCGTGGAAATCGGTGGTCGGCACCAATGTCGCGTCGGACGCGCTGTCCAACGTCGCATCGGGCGGCGTCACCGGCGGCGCGCTGGTGATCGTCGGCGAGGATTATGGCGAAGGCTCCTCGATCATGCAGGAGCGCACCCACGCCTTCGCGATGAAGTCGCAGATGTGGCTGCTGGATCCGCGCCCCAACCTGCCCAGCATCGTCGATGCGGTCGAGCAGGCCTTCCAGCTGTCCGAAGCCTCCAACACGCCGGTGATGCTCGAACTGCGCGTTCGATCCTGCCACATGACCGGCAGCTTCGTCGCCAAGGACAATGTCCGCCCGCCGATGACGGTGGATCAGGCCGCGACGACTCCGGTGCGCGACACCAGCCGGATCGTCCTGCCCCCGGCCAATTTTCTTCACGAGGTCGAGAAGGTCGAGAAGCGCTGGCCCGCCGGCGTCGCCTTCGTCAAGGATAACAAGCTCAACGAATGGTTCGGCCCCGGCGAGGGCGAGATCGGGCTGATCGTCCAGGGCGGGCTGTTCAACAGCCTCAACCGCGCGTTGGAGTTGCTCGGCCTGTCGGATCAGTTCGGTGCGGCACAACTGCCCATCTACTGCCTCAACGTCGTCTATCCGCTCATCCCCGACGAGGTCGCCGACTTCTGCCGCGGCAAGCGCGCTGTGCTGATTCTCGAGGAGGGGCAGCCCGAATTCATCGAGCATGAACTCAACACGCTCGTCCGCCGCGCCGATCTCCAGACGCGGATCGTCGGCAAGGACGTGCTGCCGCGCGCCGGTGACTACACCGCGCACGTGATGGCGCAGGGCATTCGCAAGTTCATGGCGCAATGCATGCCCGCGCTCGAGCTGCCCGACGTGTCGATCGCGCCGCTGCCGGCCCCGGTCGCCGCGCAGATCCCGCAGCGCCCGGCGGGCTTCTGCACCGGTTGCCCCGAACGCCCGATCTTCACCTCTATGAAGCTGCTCGAGCGCGAGCTGGGCCCGGCCCATGTCTCTGCCGACATCGGCTGCCACCTCTTCTCGATCCTGCCGCCGTTCAACATCGGCAACACGACGATGGGCTATGGCCTGGGCACGGCCGGCGCCTCGGCCTTCAAGCCCAAGGACAAGCGCGCGATCGCGGTGATGGGTGATGGCGGCTTCTGGCATAACGGCCTGACCTCGGGGATCGGCAACGCCGTCTTCAACAAGGACGACACCGTTACCGTCATCATCGACAACGGCTATTCGGCGGCCACCGGCGGGCAGGATATCCTGTCATCGCGCGCCGACAACAAGGCGCGGACGACGCGTCATCCGATCGAAAAGGCGGTGCGCGGCATCGGCGCGGGCTGGGTTCGCACCGTTAACCGCACCTATGATCTCAAGCGGATGACGGCGGCGCTGCGCGAGGCGATGACCAGCCCCGAGCCAGGGCCGAAGATCGTCATCGCCGAATCGGAATGCATGCTCAACAAGCAGCGCCGCGAAAAGCCGCTGGTGCGCAAGGCGATGAGCGCCGGCAAGCGGGTCGAGCGCGAACGCTTCGGCATCGATCCCGATACCTGCACCGGCGATCATAGCTGCATCCGCCTGTCGGGCTGTCCGTCGCTGTCGATCAAGCCCAATCCCGATCCGCTTCGGCAGGATCCGATCGCCCATGTCGACAATAGCTGCGTCGGCTGCGGCCTGTGCGGCGAGGTCAGCCATGCGGCGGTGCTGTGCCCAAGCTTCTACCGCGCCAGCATCGTCGCCAATCCGGGCAAATGGGAAAGCTGGTGGAAGCGGCTGCGCGAACGCCTGATCGGCGGCCTCCAACAACGCGCTGCGCGGCAGCGCGCAGCGAGGGCATTCTGATGACGCGGACCATGACCGCTATCGGTGAAGCGAAGCGCAACCGGATCGGCATCGCGATCCTGGCGCTGGGCGGGCAGGGCGGCGGCGTGCTCGCCGACTGGATCCAGGAACTGGCGCGCCACCATGGCTGGCTCGCGCAGGGGACCTCGGTGCCCGGCGTCGCGCAGCGGACCGGATCGACCGTCTATTATGTCGAACTCGCGCCGGCGGCGGACCAGTTGCCGATCCTCGCGCAGATGCCGACCCCTGGCGACGTCGACATCGTCATCGCGTCCGAGCTGATGGAGGTCGGACGAGCGATGCTGCGCAATTTCTCCACCGCCGACCGGACCACCCTGATCGGCTCGACCCATCGCATCTATGCGATTTCCGAGAAGAGCGGGATGGGCGATGCCCGCGGCAGCAGCGACCAGATCGTCGAGGCGACCGCGCGCCGCGCCAAGCGCTTCGTCGGCTTCGACATGGAGGCGGCGACCGAACGGGCCAACAGCGTGATCAGCGCGGTGATGTTCGGGGCGCTCGGCGGCAGCGGCGCGCTGCCTTTCCCCCGCGAGGCGTTCGAGCAGGCGATCACGGACAGCGGCATCGCGGTCGCCAGCAACCTGCGCGGTTTCGACGAGGGCTTTCGCGCGGCGCAGGCGCCGGTGGCGCTGCCGGACGAGGTTGCACACGACGTACCGCAGCCGACCACCGAGACAGGCCGGAGGTTGCGCGACCGGATCCTTGCCGAACTGCCCGTCGCCGCGCATGTCCATGCGCTGCACGGCGTCCAGCGACTGATGGATTATCAGGACGCGACCTATGCCGAACTCTATCTCGATCGGCTGGCGGGCATCGCCCGCCTCGATGCGGCGCCGGCGGAGATCACCGCGGAGACCGCGCGCCATCTGGCGCTGTGGATGAGCTATGAGGACACGATCCGCGTCGCCGACCTGAAGAGCCGCGCGACCCGCTTCGACAGGGTGCGGTCCGAGGTCAAGGCGGGGGACGATCAGCTTCTCGGGATCACCGAGTTCATGCATCCGCGCCTGCAGGAGGTCTGCGAGACTTTGCCCGCCGGGCTCGGCCGCGCGATCCTGAAGTCGCCGCGGCTGTCGAAGGGGTTGAACATCTTCTTCCGCAGTGGCCGCTATGTCGAGACGACCAGCTTGCGCTGGTTTTTCGCGCTGAGGCTGCTGGCCGCGATGCGGCCGATACGTACCCGTTCGCTGCGCTATATCGAGGAGCAGGCGCGGATCGAGGCCTGGCTCGCGGATATTCGGATCACCATCGTGCAGGACCCCGCGCTGGCACTGGCGCTGGTTCGCGCGCAGCGGCTGATCAAAGGCTATGGCGACACCTTCGAACGCGGGCTGCGCAACTTTCAGGCAATCAGGACGGCCTTGTTCGCCCGCTCGCCCGATCGCCGCCGCGCGGAATGGCTGGAGCAGGCCTGCGCCGAGGCTCTGGCGGACGATGGCGGCGTGGCGCTCGAACGGGCGCTGCTCGCCGCCTGACGCCCGGTTCGTCTGCGAAGGCCAAAAGAAAAGCCGCTCGCCTCACAGGTGAGCGGCTTTTCCCTTCTATCGCTGTAAAAAAGATCAGTCGGCCATTTTGCCGTGGGCGTCGTCGCGGAAGATCTTGCCGTTCTTCATCACGAAGCTGATCGTCCGCAGCGCCGAGATGTCGGCCGTCGGGTCGCTGCCGACCGCAATGATGTCCGCATATTGGCCCGGCGCGATGCGGCCGACCTGGTCTTCCATGCCCAGCATCTTCGCGGTCTGCGTCGTCGCCGACTGCAGCGCCTGCAGCGGGGTCATGCCGGCCTTCACGTACAGTTCGGCTTCGGCCACCGTAGCGGTGGTGCCGCCATTGGGCTCGAACGGGAACTGGTCGGTGCCGAGGCCGATGTTCACGCCGGTCTTGATCGCCTTCTGCAACACCGCCCAATGATCCTTGCCGGTGGAATCGACGCGGTCGAGATACCAGTCGGGCGATCCGATCTTCTTGTAGAACTCTCGTGCGCCGGCCTGACTGACGACGATCGTCGGGACGAGCCACGCCCCCTGCGCCTTCATCTGCTTCAGGTTCGCGTCGCTGAGATGATAGCCATGTTCGAAACAGTTGATGCCCATGTCGAGCGACTGCTTCGCGGCCTCGGCGGAGCCGTTATGCGCGGTCACCTTGATGCCGTTGCGATGCGCGACGTCGATCAGGGTCTTGAGTTCCTCGTCGGTCATCGGCGCGGCGGAGATGCTGCCATGGGTGTCGGCGATGCCGCCCGAAATGGCGATCTTGATCCAGTCGGCGCCCTGCTTGATCTGCTCGCGCACGGCATGGGCCAGCGCATAGGGGCCGTCGGCCTCAAGGAAGCCATGGCCGCCGGTCGGCACGATGATCTCGCCCGCGGTCTTGATGCGCGGACCGATGATCTCGCCCTTGTCGATCGCGCGGCGCACGGCGAAGTCGACGCCATGTTCCTCGCCGACGAGGCGGACGGTGGTGACGCCCGCGAGCAGAGAGCGGCGGGCATTGGCGGCCATGCGCAGGGCCATTTGCGGGTCGGTTTCGCTGGCCAGCTCCGCGCCCTCGGCGCCCGGCAGCTTCAGGCCGAGATGGACGTGCATGTTCATCAGGCCCGGGGCGAGCCACTTGCCCCCCATCGGCACGACTTCGGCGGTTGCCGGAACGGTGATCTTGTCGGCGGGGCCGACCGCCTCGATCTTGCCGTCGCGGATCAGGACGACCGCATTGCGGATCGGCGCGCCTCCCTCGATCGAGACGACATTGGCGTCGGTCAGGGCGATCACGCTGTTGCTGTGCTGCGCCTTCACCGGCGCGGCGGTGGGCAGGGCGTGCACGGCGGCGGGAGCGGCAACGCTCACGAGCATCGCCAGCATCGCTGTCTTCATACGGCTGATCTTCATTGGTATTCGCTCCCTGGGGTAATCGTTCAGACGGCCGCCCACTGGGCGACGGCCTTTTCCAGCACGGCCATCGGCATCGGTCCGGAGGTGAGGATGAGGTCGTGGAAGGCGCGCACGTCGAAACGCGCGCCCATGCGGGCCCGGGCCGCCTCGCGCGCGGCGACGATGCGGGTCGCGCCGACCTTGAAGCTGCACGCCTGGCCCGGATAGACCGCGTAGCGGGTCACCTCGCGCTCGGTCGCGAGCGGTTGTTCGCCCGCATTGTCGACCATCCAGGCGACGGCCTGGTCCTTGGTCCAGCGTTCATGATGGATACCGGTGTCGACGACGATCCGTGCCGCGCGAAACAGCTGGGACTGGAGTTCGCCGATCCGGCCAAACGGATCGCCGTCGAATATGCCCAGCTCGGCCGCGACCTGCTGGGCATATAGGGCATAGCCTTCGGTATAGGCTGAGAAGCGAACCACCTTGCGGAAGATCGGCAGGGCCGGCGCATGGGCGAGAACGCTGTACTGGAAATGGTGGCCCGGAACCGCCTCATGATGGGTGAGGGTCGGCAGGCGCCAGATCGCATGCTCGCTCGGATTCTGCAGGTTGAGCGAGTAGACGCCGGGCTCGCCCGGCGCGCCCTCGCTATAAAAGGCACCCGGCGCACCGGCCTCGATCGCTGGCGGAATGCGGCGGACGACGACCGGATCGACCGTCGAGATGCCGTAGGCCTGCGGCAGGCGCGCGGTGATGTCCTTGATATAGCCCTCGGCGAGCGCCAGCAGCTTCGCGCGGCCGGCATCGTCGTCGCTGACCTTGAAGCGCGAATCCTTGTTGAGCGCGCCGATCCGTGCGCCGACCGACCCCTGCGACATACCCTGCGCCTTCAACAGCGTGTCGATCTGCTCGATCAGCTGGCGGCACTGTTCGAGGCCAAGCTTGTGGAGATCGCCGGGCGCGATGTCGGCGGTGGTGTTCGATCGCACCGCTGCGGCATAATAGGCGTCGCCATCGGGCAGGCGCCACACGCCGGCGGTGTTCACCGCCTTGGGCGCGATGGCCTCCAGCGCGGCGATCTGGCGGCCGAGCGCCGGGGCGATGCGGTCGCGGAAAATCTTCTCGGCGCGCGCATCGTCGCCCTGCCGGCCGAGCTGCTTCATCTTCGCCAGCGCGGGGGCGATCAGCGCGGAGTCGAGCGGCGGGCGATCGCGCAGGCCCTTGATCTGGTTGATCGTCTTGGCGATCACGAAGTCGGGCGGGATCACGCCGATCGCCGCATCATGGCGGATTCGCTCGCTCTCCTGGTCGAGTGCGGTCGCGAGCGCCCCGAGGCGCGCATACCAGGCGTCGACGTCTGCACCGTTCTTGATCGGGTGACGGCTGCCGATGAAGTCGGGCATCCAGTAATAGGCGCCGTTCATCTGGCTGACGACATATGGGCTCGGTCGCAGGTTCATGTCGACATAGCCATAGCGGCCGAGCAGGTCGTCGAGCGTTTCGTAAACGTAAAGCGCGACATCGCGGTCGAGCGCGGTGCGCTGGGAAAGATTGGCGGCGGGCAGCGCCTTGAGTTCGCGCAACGCCTGCTTGATCGCGGCTTGGTCGCCAGCGCGGGCGGCCAGCGAACGATCGTCCAGCTTGCCGCGCAGATGCGCATTGGCGCCCTTGTCGAAGTCGTTGCCGGTCGCTTCTTCGGGAGACCGGCGAAGGAAGCCCTCGCAATGGCGCTGAAGCAGGGCTTCGAGCGCTGCATCTTCGGATGTGCCGGCATAAAGTGCGGGCAGCGGGCCGATAAGGCCCAGCGCGGTGCCCGTGGCAGCGGCCTGGAGAACGCGGCGGCGATCGATAAGCACAGGGGAAAACTCCTCGGATATTCGCGACATGTTTGAACTACCGGACCGCCAGGGTCGTCAATGTCCGGGCATTCGTCTCCGTACCGGATGCGGCGGGGAAGGGGTGGATGAAGGTTGGTGCGGGCGAATCGGGATCCGCAGGCGCGCGATGCGCGGCGCGCAGCCGATCCGGCGCCTCGTCGCGCTCCACCCAGGCTTCCATGACGCCGATGTAATCGATAGCGAAGGGACCGTCACCGCCCCAGCAATGCTCCATTCCCGGCACCATCACCAGCCGGGCGAAGCCGCGTGTCTCGTCGGCGCCGCCCATGGCGCGGGCGACGGCGGCATAATAGTCGACGCTGTTCAGCGGTGCGACGCGGGCGTCCGCCCAGCCATGATAGATGAGCAGCTTGCCGCCGGCGTCCCGGAAGGCGCGGAGATCGGGGTTGGAAGCCGAGTAGAATATCTCATATTCGCGCAGCCGATCGGGGTCGCGATCGAAGTCGAACGCCGTCGCGTCCCAGCCGGGCCCGAAGTCGGACTGGATGAACCGCGTCGTGTCGGTGCCCGATCGGGTTGCCTGGGCGGGACCGCCGATCGCGAGAAAGCTGCGCCAGCCCATTTCCGATCCGGGCAGAAACCCCCCGCCGAAGTAGACCGGGCGGCCCTTGGAATCGGCGGGCCCGGCATAGACCTTCCGCGCTGCGGCGACCTGTTCGTCGCTAAGATCGAGCGACGCCGGGTCGAACGCGCGGCGGGGATCGTCGATCACCCCGTCGCGGCGGCCATCGGCCCTGTCGAGCGCCGCGACGGCACCGTCGTGAAGACGCTTCAGGCTGCGGTCGTCGAAGATCGGGCTGCCGTCGGGCCGCGCAAGGCTCTTCAGCGTCCACACGAAGCTCATCGAGGTTCCGGCCTCGCTGACCACCGGCGCGCCTGCGATGATCCCGTCGAAATCCTGTGGAAAGCGCTGGGCCGACAGCAGGGCCTGACGCCCCCCGGTCGAGCAGCCCATGAAGTAGGAATGTTTCGGCCGCTCGCCATAAAAGGCGGCGATGATCGCCTTGCCGGCCAGCGCGGTACGGTGGGTGGCGCGAAAGGCGAAATCGACCTTCGCTTCGAGGTTGCGCCAGGCCCACAGGCCGTCGGCGGGCGTCGAGCGGTGGCCCATATCCGAAATGATGCAGGCATAGCCCTTCGCGACCGGATATTCGCATTCGCGCGTCCAGACGGATCCGCCGGCGATGCCGCAGGAGCCGGTGCATCCCGCATAGAAGAATTTTCCGTTCCAGCGATCGGCCGGCAGGACCATCTGGAACTGCGTATTGGGTGCGACATAGCCCGTTACCCGGCACTGGGCGGCGCGTCCGTCGGCGACGTCGATCATCTCCGCCGCCATGATATGGGCGGTCGTCTCGGCTGCGAGATCGAGAGGCGTGCGAGCGAGGGCGGCGCATGTCATCGCACTGTCTTGGGCAGGGGCGGCCGATGCCGATGCCCAGGCCGCGAAGGTCAGGAGGGCGGAGAGGGTCAGCCGATATCTGGTCTGCATCGCCCCGGTCCTTCTTGCCATCGATGCGGACAGGCCTCCGCGCGGGGCGGGGCGATGTCCTTCTGTCGGAAAGAAGGGCGGCGATCTTGCGACCGCCGCCCCATTCAAAGTCTTAGAACTTGTAGCCCACGTTGACGCCGATCGTCCGGAAGGACGGCTCGACCTGCACGCCGCTGTAGAAGGCCTTTTCATAGGCGCTGTTGTAGTAATGAGCCTTGAACAGGTTCTCGGCGAACACGACCGCGCGGAACTTCTCGTTCTCGATCCCGACGCGCAGATTCACATTGTGATAGCTGGGTGCCAGGAAGGGTTCACCCGGAACCGCCTTGTACAGATAATAATAGGGGTTCGAGATCGTCTTCGCGCGGTAGTTCCACTCGACGCGGGCGAAGGCTTCGAGCGTGTCGGTGATCGGCACGTTATACTGGGTCTGCGCACCGAGGGTCCACTTCGGGGCGGTCGTCAGCTGCTGGCCGGACAGGTCCAGCACGATGCCGTCGATAAGGGCGTTCGGATAATCCTTATACTTCGACTTGTTGTAACCGAGCTGGCCGCTGAGCTTCCACCAGTCGGACAGCTTCGCATCGAAACTGCCCTCGATGCCGTAGCTTTCCGCCGAGGCGGCGTTGGCGATGCCGCTGACGCCGCGCAGCAGGCCGGTGACCGGATCGATGAACTGGAAGCGGATCGTCTGCTGGACGTCCTTCCAATCCATGTAGAAGGCGGTGACGTCAAAGCGCAGGCGCTTGTCGAACAGGTCGAACTTGGTGCCGAGTTCGTAGTTCCACAGCGTTTCCGGATCGAACTCATTGCGCAGCTGCGTGGCGTTCGCCGTCTGCGTTCCGCCCGACTTGAAGCCGCGCGACGCCGTGGCGAAGACCATCCAGTCGGTGTTCGGCTTGTAGCTCAGCGTGAACTTCGGCGAGACGTCGTTGAACGAGGCCGAACGGTCGTTGTTGCCGGTCACGATCCCGTTGGAGCGGGTCTGCGAGAGGTTGGTGACCTTTTCCCACGAGTAGCGGACACCGGCAGTGGCCGCGAACTTCTCGGAGAAGTTGACCGTGCCCTGGGCGAAGGCGGCGAAGTAGCGCGACGAGCTGTCGCCGTCTGCTCCGGTCACTTCCAGGCCCGAGCAGTTGCCCGCGCTCGCGGCCGGGCAGAGCGGGCTGTTCGCGCCGTGATAGGTCGACTGGTCGCTGACGCCGGTGTCCTTGCCGTAGCTGGTGCCGATGCTCCAATCGAGGAAGTTGGAGCCGTTCGACTGGAGGCGAAGCTCGCCGCTCGTCGACTTGCGGGTCAGCTTCAGATCTTCGTAGAAATAATCGAGGCTGCCGCCGTCGACGTCGCCATAGTTGAACACGTCGGACGTCAGGTGCCCGGCAACGCCGGTCAGCGAGACCGGGCCCAGGTCCCACACCGCGCGGGTGCTGATATAGTCGAACTTGCTGCCGACCTTCTGCGCGCGGTTGAAGTTCACCCGGTCGTCATTGTCGGGGAAGAAGCCGACGCCGTCGGGATTGCCGATCTGGCCGGCGGCCCGGCCGTAGTAGACCGATGCCCAGGTGCGGGTGACGAAGCCGGTGGGCACGCCGTTGCGCATGCCGACCTTCTCGTTGGAATAGCTGTACAGCACATCCCAGGTGAAGTTCTCGGTCGGGGTCAGGCGGGCCTGGATGCGGCCGGTATAATATTCGCTGTCGTTGCCGCCGCCGATCGGGTTGATGTTCTTGATGTAGCCATCGGACTTTTCGTACTGGCCCGAAGCACGGACCGCGAGCAGGCCGGCGACGATCGGCACGTTGAGGACGCCCTGCGCACGCTTGGTGTCGAAGCTCGAATAGCCCACTTCGACTTCGCCCTCGAAGCGATCGACCGGCTTTTTGGTGACGACGTTGATCGCGCCGCCGACCGCATTGCGGCCGAAATAGGTGCCCTGCGGACCGCGCAGCACTTCGATGCGCTCGAGATCGACGATCTGCGGGTTGCTGGTGCCCGACGCGACGTTGAACTCGTCGATGTAGAAGGCGTAGCTCGACTGGCGGACGTCGGCATAGGGGTTCAGCTGGTTCGAGATGCCGCGGATCGCGAGATCCTTGCGGTCGCGCGAACCGTTGCTCTGGAACGAGACGTTCGGGGTGAGCGCGAAATAATCTTCGACGCCCTGGACGTTCTGCGCCTTGAGCGTTTCGGACGTGACCGCGGTCAGCGCGATCGGAACGTCCTGGATCGACTCGTTGCGACGCTGCGCGGTGACGATGATTTCACCCTCGCTGGCGACGCCTTCGGCTGCCGTCTGCGCGAATGCCGGTGCCGCGGCCAGTGCGGCGACGACCGAGACGAGTGCGGTGCATCCGCTGATGCGACCGGCAAATTTGGTGTAGAAAGATTGAGTCATCAAAACTTACCCCCTTCGAGATGGCCGAGCCTTTGGCTTCCGGCGCTCCGATTTCAGTGTTGATCCTCTCGGCCCGCGCACATCGCGGGCTAAGTCACGCTTCTTCGATCACTGGGTCCAGCACTGCGGGTCGAGCGGGCCCTTGGCCGGATCGAGTGCCGCACGAACAAGTACGATCGAGGAAATCTTGCCATCGCGCAGCCTTGCGTGGCCGGCAGCGAGCGAACAGCTCGCCTTGCCGCCACGCCGCGAACGGATGACGTGATAGGTGTAGATAAGGCCGTCCTTTTCAAAGACATCTTTGAAAGGAACGACGATCTCGACGTCTGCGCCGCTGGCCTGGATCTTCTGGAAATGGGTCGCCCATTGATCGACGCCCGAAATAACCGTCCGACCCTCAAGAACCAGCGTCGCGTCCGGCGTAAAGAATTTGGAGAAATTCTCTGCCGTGTAAGCTCCAGGCGTCTTGAACGCCTGGTCCCACCAGATGAACATCTTCGACAGCATGTCGGTCGCCGGCTTCTCTGCGGCGACCGGCGTTGCAGCCGCGAGAAGAGCGGCGGCAACGGAAATCAGAACGGCCCTCTTCTTCATGATTTCATCCCCTGTGGACGGCACTGCTGTCAGGCTCGCCCCTTGATGTGAAAGTTGTCCGTCAGTTGTAACTTTGTTGCAATGGCACCGGTTAGCCGGATTTGTTGCGTTTAACGCAAGATAACCGGTCAGCTGCCGTGTGAGGGCAGTACGATCGCCTTGCCGCCCTTCATCACGAAGCTAATGGTTCGCAGCGCACGGATGTCTGCCGTGGGATCTGCGTCGACGGCGACGATGTCGGCGAAATAGCCGGGACGCAGCGCGCCGACCTGATTGTCGACTCCGAGCATTCGGGCGCTGTCGATCGTGGCGGATCGCAGGGACTGAAGGGGAGTCATGCCCGCATCGACATAGAGCTCGGCCTCGCGGATCGTCGCGGTGGTGCCCTCATTGGGCTCCCAGGGATATTGATCGCTGCCCAGCGCGATCGGCGTGCCGATCCTGATAGCGTTCTGCAGCGTCTGCCAGTGCGCCTTGCCGACCGAGTCGACTCGCGCCAGATACCAATCGGGCGATCCGATCTTGCGGTAGAATTCCTTCGCACCCGCCTGGCTGACGACGATGGTGGGGACCAGCCAGACGCCCTTCTGCTTCATCCGGGTCAGCACCGGGGGGGTGAGGAAATAGCCATGTTCGAAGCCGTCGATGCCCGCGTCGATCGCGGTGTCGGCCGACAGCGGCGAACCGTTGTGCCCGGTGACCTTGACCCCGTTGCGATGCGCGACCTCGATCGCGGTCTTGAGTTCGTCGTCGGTGAAGGGAGATGCCGCGATCTCCCCATGCGTATCGGAGATGCCGCCCGAGATGCCTAGCTTGATCCAGGTCGCGCCGCGCTTGATCTGTTCGCGAACCGCCTGGGCGAATTCCGCTGCGCCGTTCACCTCGGTCGAGCCGTGGCCCCCAGTCGCGACGATCGAGGACCCGGCGGTGTGGATGCGCGGACCGTCGAACACCCCGCTGTCGATCATCTTCTTGACGGTGAAGTCGGCGCCGTCCTGCGCGCCGGTCAGGCGAATGGTCGTCACGCCTGAGCGCAACGATTTCTGCGCGTTGTCGAGCATGCGAAGCGCGATCGAGTCGCGGCCTTCATTATAGACGCGCGACGCGCCAGGCAGGTTGAGCGCCAGGTGGACGTGCATGTTCATCAGGCCGGGGATCAACCATTTCCCGTCGAGCGGGATGATTTTCGCGCCGGCGGGTACCGGTGTCGACGCCGCCGGGCCGATCGCCTGGATCTTCTCACCGTCGATCAGCACAACCGCGTTTTTCACGGGGGCCTTGCCGTCGATGTCGACCACGGTCGCGCCCGTCAGAGCAACCAGTTCGGCATTTGCCGACGTTGCCATCAACAGGCCTATCGCCAGACCCAGTCTTCCGATTCCCGTCATCATCGCGTGATCTCCTCATGGCTAGGCCTGGGAAGTGCGCGTCTGCGGCGTTCGCTTCCCCCTGGTGGAGAGGATGCGGGAAGTGGCTGTGCACACAATGCATCAACCTCGGAGAGTTTGTTGCGTTTATCGCAAAATACTCACCATTTATTGCAGAAAATCCAGGATAATCAGCTATTTGTAACAGTTCTGTAGCGTGTCCGCAGGGCGGTACAGGATGCTTGCCGCCGTCCGGGGGACTGGCATGCTGCAACGCGCACTATCCGCAGACTAAATTGTCCGGGGGAACGACATGACCGTCTTCAGCCATATCCAGCCGTCCCGCCGCCATATGCTCGCCTTGCTGGCGGCCGGCGTTGCGACCATCGGCATTCCGGCGATCGCCCAGCCGCAATCGGCGGGCGACAGGCGGTTGCGCGACCTGCTCGACCGCAGCGATGCCGCCGACGAGCGGCTCGACCCGATGTCGGCGGTGCGCAAGGACAAGGGCGCGCGCGGACCGGCCTTCGTCGATCCGCTGGGCGATGCCTATACCGCCGCTCTCAAGGCCAACAAGACGGCCGAGTGGACCGAATTGCAGACGATCGACCGCGCAACTCTCTCGCCGATCGATCAGATCGCCTATGACGTCTTCGCCTACCGGTTGCGTCAGACGCTCGAACTGTTCGAGACCGGCCTATTCGAGGTGCAGCGCAAGGCGCCGTTCAACCCTTCCTTCGGCCTGCAGGTGGAGTTTCCGGACTTTGTTTCGGGCGGCCCGGCGCCATTCGCGACGGTCGAGGATTACGACCGCGGGCTCGAACGGCTCGACGGCTTTGCCGGCTATCTCGCCAATTCGGTGGCGCAGGCGAAGCGCGGCCTGGCCGAGGGCTATCGCCAGCCGCGCATCGTGATCGAGAACCTGCTCAAGCAGGTCGATGCGGTGGCCGGCACCCCGATCGAGAAAAGCCCGTTCTGGTCGGCGATCGACCGCATGCCCGCCGGCTTCGGCGCGGCCGACAAGCAGCGGCTGACGGCGGCCTATCGCGCCGCGATCACCGACAAGGTCTATCCGGGCTACCGCCTGTGGCAGAGTTTCCTGCGCGACACCTATCTGCCGGTGGCGACCCCCGAGCCGGGCCGCTGGGCGATGAAGGACGGCGCCGCGCTCTACGCCTGGGAGCTGTCGCGCCACACGACGACGCGGCGAAGCCCCGACGACATTCACGCGCTCGGTCTCTCCGAGGTCGCCCGCATTCGCAAGGAGATGGATGCGGTGCGGGTGAAGGTCGGCTTTCAGGGCGACCTGAAGGCGTTCTTCGAATATGTCCGGACCGATCCCAAATTCTACTGCAAGACGCCCGATGAGCTGCTCGGCCGATTCAAGACGATCGAAGCAAAGATCTGGCTGAGCATTCCCAAACTGTTCCACGACCGGCCCAAGGCGCCGTTCCAGGTCGCGCCTTTGCCCGCGCTCGGCGACCAGCGCGGCACCGGCTATTATAGGCCGGGCCCGCCCGACGGGAAGACGCCCGGCATATTGTTCTTCAACATGTCGATGCTCAACACCCGGCCGATCCCGACGCTGGAGACCCTGACCCTGCACGAAGGCATTCCGGGCCATCATTTCCAGATCACCCTCGCCCGCGAGAACGAGGCGCTGCCCCCGCTGCTGCGCTTCGGCTCCGCGACCGCGTTCAGCGAGGGCTGGGGCCTCTATGCCGAATCGCTCGGCTCCGAACTCGGCATGTTCGGCGATCCGATGCAGCTGTTCGGCCATCTCGACATGGAGATGCTGCGCGCGGTGCGGCTCGTCGTCGACACCGGCATCCATGCCAAGAAGTGGGATCGGGACACGGCGATCGCCTATATGCTCGACAACACGTCGATGGCGCCGCGCGACGTCGCGGTCGAGATCGATCGCTACATCGCCTATCCGGGCCAGGCCTGCGCCTACAAGATCGGCGAGCTGAAGTTCCGTGAACTGCGCAATCGCGGGGCCGCCAAGCTTGGCCGACGCTTCGATGTGCGCGACTATCACCACCAGTTGCTCGATACGGGATGCCTGCCGATGGACGTTCTCGAGACCAAGATCGACGGCTGGATCGCGGCGGGCGGCGGGAAACCGTCGGCATGACCGCGAAGGATTATGCCCATCGCTGGCTGCTGCTGATCCCCTTCCTCTGGCAGATCGGCGCGGTGCCGTTCGTAAACGACATTGCCTGGCGGCCATTGGCGCTGCCCTTTCCGATGATGTGGCAGCTGGTCGGCATCGTCATCACCACTATCGTGATCGCGATCGTGTTCCGGCTCGATGAGCGCCGCGAGGCCGCGGCCGGCGAAGGCGAGGACACCCGCTCATGATTCTCGCCTTCACCCTGGCGATCGTGCTGGGCACTGTGCTCGGCTCGATCCTGTACGCCCGGCGACAGGCCCGTGCGAAGACGATGGCCGAATGGGCCGTCGGCGGCCGTCGCTTCGGCATCCTCATCTTCTGGTTTCTCAATGCCGGTGAGATTTACACGACCTTCGCCGTGCTGGGCATCTCGGGTTTCGCCTGGGCTTACGGCGCGCCGGCCTATCTGGCGCTGACCTCGGTCTCGCTCGCCGCGGTGATCGGCTACTGGATCATGCCCCGGATCTGGGCGGCGGGGCACCGCGACAATCTGGTCACCCAGGCCGACTTCTTCGCAGCGCATTACCGGGCGACCTGGCTTGGTGTCATCGTCGGCCTGGCCGGTATCGCCGCGTTGATCGTCTATGTGCAGATCCAGATCACTGCGCTTGGCCTGATCCTGCGCCTGACCCTGGGGCAGGACGTGTCGCCCGCACTCGCCGCATCGCTCGCGGCGGTCGTCATGGTCGCGTTCGTGTTCATCGCGGGGCTGCGCTCTGCGGCCTTCGCGGCCGGCGTGAAGGACGTGCTGATGCTCGTCGTCGTCGTCGTCCTGTGCGGCGGCGCCGCGGCGGCGGTCGGCGCCTCGTCGATGCTCGACATCTATACGCGGGTGCAGGATCGCTTTCCCACGATCGGTAGTTTCCCTGGCCTGCAGCCCGAGGCCGGGCTAGACAGCACCTGGCTGATGACGTCGGCGCTCAACGTCGCGATCGGCAACTGGATTCTGCCGCACCTGTTCCAACTCTGCTTCTCTGCGGGCAGTCGAAAGACGATCCGGCGCAACGCGGTACTCCAGCCGATCTACTCGCTGTCCTATTTCTTCATCATCCTGCTCGGCTTCGCGGCGCTGCCCTCGATGATGCGGACGCCGACGCTCGACCGCCTCGTCCCGCGCGAGATCGTCGCCTATAACGAGGATGCAGCCCTGCTGCCGCGCATGGGAGGCCCGCAGGACGTGGCGAACATGGTCGCTTTCCTGGCATCGGACGAATCGAGCTATCTCTCCGGCCAAGTCTTTCCCGTCGATGGCGGGACGATGGCGCATCTTCCCACCTATGGCGACGAGCGCCGCTATCTCGAAGGCTATCGTGCGCCCCTCGCGGCTGGTGCGGACGCATGACGGCCGTTGCCCTCGTATCGGGTGCGGCGATCGGCATCGGCGCGGCGACGGCGCGGTTGCTGGCCGAGACGGGCTATCATGTCCTGATCGGCGACGTGCTGAGCGATGAAGGCGAGGCGCTGGCCGACGACATCCGCGCGACCGGCGGCAGCGCCGCGTTCGTCCCGCTCGACGTCACCGATGCCGACGCCTGCCTCTCTGCCATTGCTGCGGCGGAAGCGGCAGGCGGCTTCGAGGCGCTTGTCTGCAATGCCGGCATCGCCCCGCGCGCGGCATGGCCAATCCTCGACGATGCCGCTTGGAATCATGTGCTCGACGTCAACCTGACCGGCGAGATGCGGCTCATGCGCGCGGCGGCGGCGGGCATGACGGCGCGCCGGAAAGGGGCGATTGTCTGTTTGTCCTCGGTGGCCGGCCCGGTGTTCGGCTGGGACGATCACTGGCACTATTCCGCTGCGAAGGCGGGCGTGACCGGCCTGGTGCGCGCCGCCGCAGTGGCGCTTGCGCCGGACGGCATAAGGGTCAACGCGATCGCGCCCGGATTCGTGCGGACGGCGCAGATCCTGTCGGTGGAGAACTCGCTCGGTCCGGAAGGTCTGGCCCTCGCCGAGCCCAAAGTGCCGCTGGGCCGCGCCGCGACTGCGCGGGAGATTGCCGAAGTCGCGGCCTTTCTGCTGTCGAGCGGGGCGAGCTATATCACCGGGCAGACGCTGGTCGTCGACGGCGGTCTCAGCATCGCGATGTGACCGGTGTCACGCCGCCGCCTCGGGGGTATCCAGCGCGCCGGGGTTCATGACATTGTCTGGGTCGAGCGCAGCCCGGATACTCCCGAACAGTGCGGCCGCGCCTTCGTCGAGCCTCGGCTGATAGGGATAGGTCCGGCCGAGTTGCGTGTGGAGCGCGCCGATCGCGTCGAGCCGTTCGATCATCGCCTTGCGCAGCCCGGCCACGAACGCCTCGGCCGCCGGTCGGGCAGCGACGTCGGCCGGAACCGTCCCGCCCTGCGCGCGCAGCATCTGCTCGGCGAACGGCGTCAGGCGGTCGGGCCACAGGAACATCGGCTCGATCGTCACCGCCCCGCTGCCGAGCGTCGCCAGGAGGTGGCGGACCTTGATGCCGTGCGCGGCGATGCCTTCGGCTGCTTCGGCTACCACCGCTTCGATTGCCGCCATTCCTTCCAGCGCCTTCGAATGGGGAAGGACGAAGTGGACCGGTACCCACCGCTCGCCGGGAGCGCCGGCCAGTCCCGTCACCGGGCCGAACGGCAGGCGGAGCATGGCCTTCGCTACCGACGGATCGGCGATATCTAGACCGCGCGCCGTCGCCATGGCGCGGATCATGCTCATCTGCGCTGCGCATTCGGCGGCAGTCTCGCCCTCGACGAAGACATGCACGGCCATGCCGCGGCCGGGCGCGGTCCGCAGGCTGGCGCGGGCCATCGCCACCCCTTCGGCCGCGCGCCCGACGAGCGAGCCGCGTCCGCGGAGCAGGGCGCGCAGATAGTCGATCTTCGCGCGAAGGCCGGTCTGGCGCACGCGCTCTCCTTCGAGCCGGATGTCGAGCGCCATCACCTGGCTGGCACGCCCGTCATGTCCGACCGCTTCGAGGAAGCCGAACAGCGCGGTCAGGTCGGCGGTGGCGAAGCTGGTCACGTCGCGGGCCGGGGGGCGACGACGGAGCCGCAGCGCGATGGCGGTCTTGATCCCGAGCACGCCACTGTCCGCAGTAAACAGTCCGGTCAGGTCCGGCCCGAAGTGGCGCAGGAAGGGCAGGGCATCCGAGACGCCAAGGCTGCCGGTCCGGACCACAGCGCCGCTGCCGGTCACGACTTCGATCCCGATCACCGATTCAGCGGCGGTCCCATAGCGCCCGGTGCCGTAGAAGATGGCGTTCTGCGCGACGCCGCCGCCGATCGTTGCCAACCGCCCTGAAACGGGACCGCGAAACGGCACTTCCAGGTCGTGCGGCGCCAGCGCTTCTTCCAGCGCCTGCCAGGTGCATCCGGCCTCGACGACGGCATAATGGTCGCGCGGATTGATCTCGCGGATGGCGGTCATCGACCGCATGTCGACCTGAACTGCGCGAGCGGGCATGCGCGACACCGAGCCAGCAGTGTAGCTCGCGCCGCCGCCGCGCGGCACCAGGTGCAGGTGCTCCGCACGTGCGACGGCGACCAGCGCCACGACATCCGCGACGTCGCGCGGACGCGCCACCGCGGCGACCGGATCTCCGCTGTAGAAGATGTCCTGGCCGGCAAGCGCCCGCTCGTCGGGATCGCCGTCGATCCGATCGTCGCCCAGCGCAGCGCGCAACGCTGCCAGGATCGCGTCGGTCACGCCACCACGGGGGCGAAGCGCTTGCGCAACTCGGTCTTCAGGATCTTGCCGTTCGCGTTGCGCGGCAGTTCGCCGATCAGCTCGAGCTCCCGGGGAATCTTGAACGACGCGATCTTGCCGTCGCAATAGGCCGTCACGTCGGCTGCGGTGAGCGGGCGGCCGCCTCGGGTGACGGCGACGGTCAGCAATCGTTCGCCCCAGCGTTCGTCGGGAAGGCCGATGACGGCGACTTCCAATATGTCGGGATGGCGAACCAGCACTTCCTCGATCTCGCGCGGGTAGACATTGACGCCGCCGGTGATGACCATGTCTTTCTTGCGATCGACGATATAGAGGAA
This sequence comes from Pseudomonadota bacterium, assembly GCA_040387595.1. Taxonomy (GTDB): domain Bacteria; phylum Pseudomonadota; class Alphaproteobacteria; order Sphingomonadales; family Sphingomonadaceae; genus Rhizorhabdus. The sequence continues at coordinate 50,300 of JAZKDN010000008.1, read as the reverse complement.
GCCGTCGGCATCGCGCCGGGCGAGATCGCCCACCGTGACCCAGCCATCCTTGCTTGCCTTCGCGGTTTCCTCCGGGCGATTATAATAGCCGTTGAACAGCGTGGGCGAGGATACCCACAGCTCGCCGACCTCGTCGGGATCGCATTCGCTGCCGTCGTCGCGCCGGATGCTGACCTGGGCATGGGGCTCGGGCGTGCCGACGCAGCGGTCCTTCAGCAGCTGGAAGCGCGGGCGCAGGTTGCACACCACCCCCATCTCGGTCGCGCTGTAGAGTTCGTGCAGAACGTCGTCGCCGAAATAGTCGACGATCTTCTCCTTCACCGCCTGCGGCAGGGCCGCCGCGCTGGAGATGATCGCGCGGATCGGCGGGCGCTTGTGGGCGGCGAGGACGTCCTCGGGCAGTTCGAAGATCATCTGGAAATGGGTCGGCACCAGGAAGATGCCGGTGAAATCGCCGCGCTTGAGCTTGACGAGGGTCGACTCCGCATCGAAGCGATCGAGAATCTCGAACCAGCCGCCGGCGGCGAGCGAGGCCAACGGATAGGCGAGGCCCCCGCCGAACGCCATCGGCGTCACCACCAGGAAACTGTCGTCGGGACCGAAGCAGCCATATTCGGCCGCGCTGATCAGGCCGAACAGGATACGCGAGCGATGCGAGAGGAGCACACCCTTCGGCAGGCCGGTGGTGCCCGAGGTGAAAGGGATCGTCCAGACGTCCCATTCCTCGATCACCGGCAGGCTGTCGGGCTTGGGCGGTGCTGCGATCAGCGCCTCATATTCGGCGCCGAACTCGATGATGCGAACCGCCGGATCGAACCCGGCGGCGCGCACCGCCGTCGCGGTTTCGGCGTCGGTGAAGATCACGCGCGCCTCGGCGCTCTCGACGACCGCCTTGATCTCGCTGGGGGTAAAGCGTGGGTTGACCGTCGCCACCGCGATACCCGCATCGGGAAGACCCAGCGCCACCTCGATATACTCGATGCAGTTGCGGGCGACGATCGCGCCGTGCTGACCCTTGGTCAGGCCGAGCGTGGTGAGCGCGGCGTCGCGCAGCCGCTCCGACCGACCGACGACGTCGGCATAGCTGTGGGTCGTGTCACCGCACACCACGGCCTTGCGGGCAGGGTCGCGGCGCGCCGCAAGGCGCACCGAACCGAGTGCGGTCATCGACACGAAATTCTGCGGAAGCTGGGCGGGGCGGACGGGATAGCTCATCGGAACCTCAACCTGCGATTTTCTTGAAGATGCGAAGCGCATTCTCACGCATCAGCAGACGGTGCGATTCCGGCCGGAAACCGAGCGCGTCCACCTCCTTGACGGCGCGGATCGGATCGACAACCGGAAAGTCGGTCCCGAACAGAACCTTCTCGCGCCCATAGGTATTGGCGTAATGTACGTAGGATTCCGGCCAGTGCTTGGGGGCATAGGCGTCGCCTGCCGTGTAGACATTGTCGTGCTTCCAGCACATCGCGATCATCTCTTCGGTCCACGGCACGCCGATATGGATGCCGATCAGCACGAGTTCGGGAAAATCGATCGCGACCTGGTCGAGCAGGATCGGACGCGCAACCGACGGCAGCCGGCGTTCACGCGAATAGACCAGATTCTGGCCGACCTGCATCATGATCGGAATGTCGAGTTCGCAGCACTTGGCATAATAGGGATAGATTTGCGGCGCATCGGGCGGGCAGCCGAACCAGTGCGGATACCAGTGCGCGCCGACGAAGCCATAGTCGTTGACCGCCTGCTCCAGCTCGCGCAGCCCCTTCATGCCGCGGGTCTGATCGATTCCCGCAAGGCCCGAGAAGCGGTCCGGATAGCGGTGGCAGATTTCCGCGATCATCTCATAGGGGACTTCCCAGGAGAGGCGGACGTTGAGGTCGCCAGCGCGGACCGCGATCAGCAGCGACCGTTCGATCCCCGCCGCGTCCATGCGGCGAAGATAATCCTCGATCGTGATGCCGTCGCGCATCGCCGGATCCATGCGGACCTTGGCTTTGAAGTCATCGTCGATGCCCGTCATTCCGCCGGCCACGGCCTCGGGCGTGAAGATGTTGCAGACGATGTCGATATAGCCGCCGCTCATGAAACCTCCGGTCGGTGCGTCCGGCTCTGTGCCGGTGCAACAGCTTCCCGCTGGACAGCGGTCGAGTCAAATGCAAACATATATGAGATGATAACTTCCATATATGTGATATATCTATGAGCGTCGTTAACGACGAGGCTGGGGTCAAGTCGGCGACCCGCGTCTTCGCTGTGCTCGAACTGTTCGAGGAAAGCCGCGTCCCGCTGAGCGCGACCGACGTCGTCCGCCGGCTCGGCTGGCCGCAGTCGAGCACGGTCGCCCTGCTCAAGACGCTCGTGGCGCTCGGATATCTGGCCTATGATGCTTTCGATCGCAGCTACCTGCCGACGATGCGCGTCGCGCTGCTCGGCGGCTGGCTGTTCGATGCGCTCGGCCCCGATCGCCGTTTGATCGAACTGATCCGCACGATCGGCGACGAAACCGCCGAGACGGTGTCGTTGTCGACCCAGACCGATCTCGAAATGCAGTTCCTCCACGTCGAGCGCGGGACGAAGCCGCTGGCGCTGACCGTAGTGGCGGGGGACCGCACCGCCTTGCTTACCACCGTGATCGGCACCGTCGCTCTGTCCGGCCGCTCGGACGAGATGATCGCGCGCTATGTCGAGCGGGCCAATCGTCGCATGCGCGATCCGCTGCACCATGCCGACCTCGGCCATGTGATGGACCAGGTCGCGGCGGTCAGGGCGAAGGGGTTCGGCGAGGGTGACAGCGAATTCTCGGCCGGGGTGGGGGCGCTGGCCTGGCTCTTGCCGCCGTTGCCGGGGGATCGGCGCGTCGTGCTGTCGGTCGCGGGCGCCGCCGACATGATCCGGGTCGAGCGCGACCGTATCGTCGAGAGCGTCTCCACCGCGTTGAGGAGTTGCTTCGATGTCTGATGGTTCATCGCCGCTCGCCGTCGCTGCGCCGCTGGTGCGCGGCTATCTCGATCTGCCCGACGGGCAGCTTCATTATGTCCGGCGCGACGGCGTCGGCGCGCCGATCGTCTTCCTCCATCAAACGGCCAGTTCGTCGCGGATGTGGAGCAAGGTGATGGCCCGGCTCGATGCGCCCGGGCCGCTATGGGCGCTGGATACGCCGGGCTTCGGCAACAGCTTCGATCCCTCCGCCGATCCGGCGATGGAGGATTATGTCGGCTGGCTGGCGCAGGCCATCGACCGTATCGCGGGTTCTGACGGCATACATCTTGTCGGGCATCATACCGGCGGCTCGATCGCGCTCGCCTTCGCTGTCGCCTTCCCGGGGCGGGCGCTCAGTCTGACCCTGTTCGGCCCGGCGGATCTCACGGAGGACGAGAGGGCCCGCTATGCCGGCCGGCTCGGCGCGCCCTTCCGCCCGGGCCGAAGCGGCGCCTATCTTCTCAAGAACTGGGAATATCTTCGCGTCGGCGGGGCCGATCGAGATACGCAACTCCTGCACCGCGAAATGATCGACATGATGCGCGGCTGGGCATCGCGGCCGCATGCCTATGGCGCGGTCTGGGCGCAGGATGTCGGCGCGCAGCTTCGCGCCGTCGCCTGCCCGCTTCATTTGATCTCATCCCCCGACGACATGCTGTTCGATCGGTTCGGGGCGACCTGCGCGGTTCGTCCGGACGCGCGCGTGACGATCCTGAGCGGCGGGGCCAATTTCGCGCCGGACCTGGTACCGGACGAGGTCGTTGCGGCGCTCGACGGCAGCGGTTTTTACGCCACTGCCGCTGATGGAAGGGGCGTCTGATGGTGCGGTCAGGCCGACGCCGCCTGCACCTCGGCGACAGTGGTCCCGCGCGCGAACAGCATCGTCATGCACTGGATCGCATAATCATGCCGGTCGCGGGCGGATTCGGCGACCGCGTCGGTGACCAGCCACGTCTGGAAATCGCGGTGGCTGGCGTCGCGCACGGTGCTTTCGACGCAGCAATTGGTGGTGATGCCGGCGATAATGACCCGCTCGATGCCGTGCTTCTCCAGGACCGCGTCCATCTCGGTGCCGTGAAAGGCGCTGGGCTTGCTCTTGTCGATGATCGGTTCGCCGTCGCGGGGCGCCAGCGCGGGGGCGATCTCGACTTCCCACTCGCCGGCCTTGAGCGCGCCTGCGGCCTTCAGGCCCGGGTTGAGCTCGATCATGATGGCGCCGTCCGAATAGTCGGGTTTGTAGACGTAGCGCGTGAAGACGACCAGCGCACCGGCAGCGCGTGCCGCCGCGACAAGGTCGACGCACGGAGCGAGCGCCTCGCGCAACAGGCCCAGGTCGAAGCCGAGCCGCGCCATCGCGGCGTCGTCGCGCAGAAACCCATCCTGCATGTCGACGATGATGAGGGCGGTCCGCGAGTCGAGACGGGGGGCGATGGGAAGATCGGACATGCGCTGCTGCTCCCTGAGCGGATGGATCGGTTATCGGCCCAACAATCATGTTGGTGTACATGATAGTCAAGGGGCCGAGTAGTCTGGTGCATGAAGCCAAGTGGTCGAAGGCCATAATATTATAGGTAAATATCTGATTATAATGATAATAAATGGGAACTATCCGATGGATAAATCACATCCTTGTGTAAACTAAGGGATGGCTCGCTTGTTAAATATGGATACAAAGTTGCTATCTGCGTGAGTCGACATGATTGGTGGTCCAGAGCGTGACAGACACGCCGCCGATCAGTGGTTGGCTCCGCCGTCACGGATGACAGTGAAAGGGTTTGACGAATGACCAGGACCGTTGCGCTCGAAAACCTCCGCTTCGGCATTTTCCTGCCGCCTATCCACGCGAACACCGAAAACCCGAGCTTGTGCATCGATCGCGACATGAAGGTCGTCGAACATCTCGACGCCCTCGGCTTTCATGAAGCATGGATCGGCGAGCATCATTCGGGCGGCGGCGAACTGATCGCCTCGCCGGAGCTGTTCATCGCCGTGATGGCCGAGCGCACCAAGTCGATCCGTTTCGGCACCGGCGTCAACTCGCTGCCCTATCACCATCCGATGATTCTCGCGGATCGCTGGATGCAGCTTCATCACATGACGCGCGGTCGTGCGATGTTCGGCTGCGGGCCGGGCTCGCTGCCCTCCGATGCCAAGATGATGGGCATCCCGGTCAGCAAACAGCGTGACCGGATGGAGGAGGCGCTGGCCTGCGTCGCCAAGCTGATGCGCGGCGAAACCGTCAGCTACTCCTGCGAATGGTTCACGTTGGAAAACGCCAGTTTGCAGATGCGCCCCTACAACAACGAACCCGTCGAACTCAGCACGGCCTGCGTCGTGTCGCCGTCCGGGCCGATGGCGGCCGGGCGCAACGGCACGTCGATGATGACGATCAGCGCGACCTCGCCGGCGGCGATGGCGGCGGCGGAGCGCAACTGGAACACAGCGTGCGAGATCGCCACGGCCCACGGCCACACGATGGATCGCAGCCGCTGGCGCATGGTTGGTTTCGCCCATATTGCCGAGACGCGCGAGCAGGCCCGCCAGGACATGGAATATGGGCTGCGCCACTGGATCGATTACTACAAGACGATCGGCACGCTCCCGATCGTTCCCGAAGAGCATATGGACGATCCGGTCGGCTATATGATCGAGTCCGGCCTGGCCGCCATCGGCACGCCCGATGACGCAGTCGAGCAGATCGAAAAGCTGTGGAGCGCGAGTGGCGGCGGTTTCGGCAGCTACCTGATCTGCGACCTCAACTGGGCGCCGTTCGAAGCAAAGCTGAAGTCCTACGAGCTGTTCGCGCGCTATGTGATGCCGCGCATCAACGCCATGAATCGCCAGCGCGAGATCCAGCATGACTGGATCAAGGCGGAACATGCCGGTTTCAAATCCTCGCAGGAGGCGGCGATGCAGGCGCAGTTCGCGAAGCTGGCCGAATTGCAGAAGGATATCGGCAAGCAGGGCTGAGGCGGGTTTGGAATGCCCTGCCGCTCATGCGGCGGGGCGCTTTCCGATGGTCAGGCCTGTGCCGGCTGGTCGATGAATCGGATAAGGGCGTCGGCGACGCCCTGCGGATCGGCGTCGGGCTGAAAGTCCATGCCGCGCACGATTGCGACGTCGGCATCGGGGCGCAGCTTGGTGGCGTTGTGGAAGATCGGCCACAGCGCGTCGTCTTCCGAAACCATCAACAGCAGCGGCACGGCGACCGCCTCGAGCAAAGCTTCCGAATTCTGTCGCCACACGGCGGAAAAAGCCTTCGGCATGGCCTCTGCCCCGATCAGATGGTCGATGATCTCGCGCTGGTGGAGGGCGACGCTGTGATGGGCGCCGATCGTGACGAGATAGTCCCACGCCCTTTGCAGGTGGCTGCCATCGGCGGCGATGGAGAAGGGCGTCGTGAAGTTGCGGCTATACGCCTCGCGTTCGGCGGCCGAGGCGATGATCGGGCCGATCAGCGTCAAGCTCCTCAGCCGCGGTCCGGCGATCGCCGCGATCTCCAGCGCGATGCAGCCGCCGGTATGGTGCCCGCACAGGTCGAAGGTTTCGACCCCGAGCGCGTCTGCGGCTTCCAGCAGCCGCTCGGCATAATAGCGGAGCGATGGCTGCTCGGTGGGGGCAAACGATCCGCCGAAGCCGGGGGTGTCGAAGGCGATGCAGCGCCGGCGATCCGCCATCCGCGCCATCACCTGCTCGTACATCGCGCCGGAACTGGCCGTCTGGTGCAGGAACAGGACGGCCGGGGCATCGGTAGCGCCGGCCGATCGATAGTGGATCTGGCCATCGCGCGTTTCCGCATAGCCCTTGGTCACGACGCGCAAGCGGCAATCTCCCAGACGATCGACCGGTTAAATGTGGACGGATCAGTCGGCGGCCAGCACGATATCGATCGCGCTGTCATAATCCTTCGATGCCGACTTCGACCCCAGATCCTCATAGTCCTGCTTGAGCGGCCGCAGGATGATGTCGAGAAATTGCGCGCGCGCGACGTCGCGTTCTTTCTCGACCTCTTTCGACGGTCGATAGGCGTCGATGCGCGCCTTCAGCGTCTCGTCGCCGACGACGCGCTCGACGGTGTCGAGCCGCTCGCGTAGCACAGCCACTTCGCCCGCCAGGGCCAGCAGGATCGAGAGGAGGTTGTCGGTCGTCTTGTCGCCCAGGTAGATCGGGCGTTCGCCCTTGGCCTGGCGGGGAAGCTCGATCATGCCCGCTTCTCCGCTCCCCAAAGATACCAGGCGCCGCCGCCGCCGAAGTCGCCGGCCTGGAACTTCTGCGTGCGCCGCTGAGCTGCCTCGTCGAAGGCGCTGGGCTGCAGATGCTCGAAGGCGGCATCGGCGCCGAAACCGCTGCTTTCGGCCAGTTCGGTCGAGCTGAGTTCGTGGCTTCCGCCCCAGAAAGGCTCGTTGTTGTTGCGCGTGTCCCAATCGAGCAGGAAAGCGTCGAACTCGCTCATCTTCTCATAGGGCGGGGTTTCGAGATGGATGAGCAGGCCGCCCGGAGCGAGCAGCCGGTACGCTTCCTTCATGATGTTGCGGATGGCCTTGTTGCTCGTCTCGTGCACCAGGATGTGGCTGACGATCAGGTCGAAATGGCCGTCCGGGAAATCGGTGCTTTCCGCATTCTGCTGGCTGTAATGCACCGCCTTGCCGAGCGATTCCGCACGGGCATGGGCATAGCGGAGCATCGGCGCGCCGACATCGATGCCGTGCAGTTCGGCGTCGGGGAATTTGTCGGCATAGGGCAGGGTCGAGTGGCCGACCCCGCAACCCATGTCGAGTATCCTGCGCGGCTTGAAATCGGGGCGGTGCTGCTGGAGGTAGCTCGACAGCGACTGCCCCATATCGTCGTTGAGCGGGCCCATGCGACCCATCACGTACAGCCAGACCGCACGATCGTAGACGGCGCCGTTGGCAAGGTCGTCCGGCTGATACTCGCCGTGATAGTTACCCGGCATGCAGTGGATGTCGACCGCGCTGACATAGGCCGGGATCGGCATTTCCGGGTGGAGCGTTAGTGACCCGAGCGGTGCATCGGCGACTTTTCCGAGCGCCTGGATGGCCTCGTTCTGCCGTTCGACCGACAGCTGGACCGAGTACCACATCATTTCCTGGCTGGTGCGCTGCATCGCGCCCCACATCCGGAAATAGGGATCGTTGTCCATCAGGTGGCGGATCTCGTGGCGGTTCTTCGGCTCGGCGCCGCGCTCGCGGACGAAGGCGGGCAGGGCGCGCTGCTCATAGGCCAGCTTGTTTCCTGGCGCGACCTTGGTCGCGAGGTGGAATTTCAGCGAGGTCACGAAGAGCTGCCGGCTCTCCTCCTCGTTGGTCGGGGTCGCGAGGATGCCGTGTTCAAGCTGCTTGCCGGGGTCAAGCGTGACTGTCGCCATGTCGAGCGCTCCTTCTGATGCCGTAATCGAGTCGGCGTTTCCAAAAGGAGTGTCGATGGCATTTCGGTCGGTTGCAATCCCTTATTGCGTACAAATGCCGGAGTTATTGCGAGGAAAACGGCTCTAGGAGCCGATTTGTGTATACCGGTTCTAGCGCGACCACTTCCGGTCGAATTCCCAGACCTCGGGAAATCCGATGATGTCGCAAAACTCGCGGAAGTCGGCGAGCCCGACCGTGGTCGGCTGCGGATCGCCGCGCTCGCGCAGTTCGGCATAGGCCTGCTCGATCGCGTAGGTCGATACGAGGCCGCTGATGGCGGGGTAGATGGCGGCGGAATAGCCCATGTCGCGCAGTTCCTCGGCGCCCAGCATCGGCGTGTATCCGCCGTTGGACATGTTCGCCATCATCGGCGCGCTGATCTCGCGGCAGGCGGTGCGCATTTCATCGGCGCCATGCAGGGCTTCGACGAACAGCACGTCGGCGCCGGCTTCGGCATAGAGGTGCGCGCGCTCAATCGATCGGGCGAGGCCCTCGCTCTCGCGAGAATCGGTGCGGGCGATGATCAGCGTGTCGGGGTTGCGACGCGCCTCGCACGCGACCCGGATCTTGTCGGCCATCTCCTCCGCCGCCACGACCTGGCGATTCGGGGTATGGCCGCATTTCTTCGGGAAGACCTGATCTTCGATCTGGATGGCGGCGGCGCCGGCCTCTTCGAACCCGAGCACCGTGTGATGGACGTTGAGAAGGCCGCCATAGCCAGTGTCGGCGTCGGCGATCACCGTCGCGCCGCTGACTTTGACGAGGCGCGCGATCCGCTCGTGCATCTCGGCATATCCGACGATGCCTGCATCGGGCAGGCCATGCGCCGACGCGGTCAGCCAGAAGCCGCTGCCGTACAGCACGTCGAAGCCTGCCTTGCGGGCGAGGCGTGCGGCAATCATGTCATGAACGCCGGGCACGATCAGCAGTTCGGGCGCGGCGAACCGCTGGGCGAGGGTAAGCGGGGTATATTGGGATTCTGCCATGGTGGCCTCGTTTTGCTCAGCCATGCCGCACCACGAAATTGCGGATCGCGTCCGCTGTCGCCTGCGGTTCAAGGTCGGGTTCGAAATTTGCGCCGCCGGGCAGCTTTACCGCCGTGGCGTCGGGGCGAAGCGAACATGCTCGTTCGAAATAGGGCCAGAGATCGTCGTCAGGCGCGCAGAGGATCTGCATGGGCTGCGCGAGTGTCTCGAACAGTGCGGTGAAGTCCTGTGTCCAGACGGCGGCATAGGCATGCGACCGACCGACATGGGCGCGCAGCATTCCGATCAGCTCGCGGTGGATCAACAAGGGGTCGGCCGCGGCGCCGCCGGCGACCAGATAGTCCCAATTGTCGCGGACATAAGCGCCGCTGGTTTCGGGGCTGAAGGCCGGGCCGGCATGGCGGGAGAGCTCTTCCCGCTCCGCCGCGGTGCAGGTGATCGGCCCGAACATCGTCAGGCTGCGCACCAGCTCGGGGCGATCCGCGGCGAGCTGACAGGCTATCGCGGCGCCGGTGTGGTGGCCGATCAGATGCACGGGTCCTGTGCCAAGGCTGTCGAGCGCCTCGGCGATCCAGCGGGCATAGTCGGGCATCGATGGGGGCTCGGCCGGGTCGAAGCTGCCGCCGAAACCGGGGGTGTCGAAGGCGATCGCCGGTGCGCCGAGATCCGTCAGGCGCTCGATGATTTTCGCCCACATCTGCCAGCTGCTCGCCGTCTGGTGCAGGAAGATGAGGGGGGCGCCCGTTCCGGTCGTTGCGGCATAATGGAGCTGCCCGTCCGCTAGGTCGACATAACCCTTTTTCACGCCCCCGACCGCTCCTCGCTAAAATCCGTCATGACGACTCTTAATGTACACAAATGTGGTCAGGTCAATCACCTTGTACGAAATTGACCTGACCGATTATGGTCGGAATATTACGTATATTCCAACGAGCTTGGCGCACGTCATCGCGGCTCAACATTTTTTGGTGTACACAAACTAGGCGGGCTGTAGCGCGGCATCCGGCGGTGTGTCCTGCTCGGCGTGGCGGCTCTGGTGCATCAGCGCGATGGCGACCAGATTGCACACGGTCGGCGTGACCGCGAAGATCAACGCAATGCCCCAGATCGCGCTCTGTGACTGGTCGGTGTGCCCCGGGACGAAGCCGGTCAGGCTCAGCAGCGTGCCCGCCAGCGCGGTGCCGCCAAGCGCGAAAGCGACCTTCTCCCCCGCGACGAACAGGCTGGAGAGGAAGCCGGCGTGCGAGTCGCCGCCATGTTTGTCGGCATCCTCCGAAATCAGCTCGCTCAAACGGGTGAAGGCGCTTTGCCAGGTGATCGCGTTCGTAAGGCCGAGCGCGATCGACGCACCATAGAAGGACAGCAGCGAACCCGGTGGACCAAGCCCCATCCACGCGAGCGACGCGCTATAGACCACGCTGCCGACCATGAACGTCTTTCTTGAACCGAAGCGGTTGGTCACGCGCACCAGCAGGGGCTGCTCAAGGATCTGCGCGGTGCAGGTCAGCACGACCGAGATGCTGAGCGCCAGAAACGGGTTGGGCAGAGCGAGCTTGAACACGAGGAGATAGGTCAGCGTCGCATAAGCGGCGCCCTGTCCGATCATCTGGGCGAAGAACGCTCCCAGCAGGAAGCGATAGGGCCGGTTGCGTTTCAGGGCCTCCCATTTGCCGCTCTTGGGCGCGGTGCTGAGCACACGCACCGGCTCGCGCGAGCCCAGGAACGACAGGATCAGGGCGAAGGAGCAGACGGCTGCCATCACCATGCTCATGATATGATAGCCGTTGAACCCGCTGCCGAACCGCTGGATCAGCCACGGTGCCAGGCCGGCGCCCATCATCACCCCGACCGCGAGGAAGGTGGTGCGCCAGCCCATGACCCGCGATTGTTCCTGCGGCACATGGGTGAGCTCCGCACCGATCGATAGATGGGGGACAGAGAAGATCGAGAAGATCGTGACGTAGGCGGTGAAGATCATCGCGACGTGCAGCGTCTTGTCCACCGCGCTGCCGGTTGGCGGCAGGAACAGCGCAATCAGGGCGACCGGCGCGAGCACGGCGCCGACCAGCAACAGCGTGCGGCGGGGAAAGCGGTCGCGGTAACGGTCGGACAGGGCGCCGACCGCGAAGTCGCAACTGGTCGACCAGAGGAGCTTCGGTATGAAGATCGCGAGCCCGGCCATCGCCGGCGAAATCTCCAGCAACTGCGTCATGTAGAACAACAGCAGCAGCGAAGGGATGTCGCGGTAAGCCTGGATCGCGACCTGACCGGTTCCCCACAGCGCCGGTTTCCACGCCGGCATCGGCGATGCGGCGCTCATAAGGCGGCTTCGTAGAGCGCGCGGGCATCTTCGCGCGCGAGGGCTCGGGGATTGTTCATCAGCAAACGCGTCTGAAGCATGGCGTCCTCCGCTAGAAGATCGAGATGGTCCGCGCCGATGCCGACGGCGGACAGGGTTTCGGGCAGACCGCAATCGGTGATCAGCCGGCTCAGTTCGCGGACGAAGCCTTCGGCGCGTTCGCGCTCGTCCAGCGCCGCGAGCGCTGGATCGACCAGGGGGGCCAGCTCCGCATAAAGCGGCTGTGCCGATGTCATGTTGAAGCGCAGCACGTGGCAGAGCATCAGCGCGTTCGAAAGCCCATGGGGGATGTGGAATCGTCCCCCCAGCGGATAGGCCAGGGCGTGGACTGCCGCGACGGGCGCGTTCGAGAAGGCGACCCCGGCGAGGTGGCTTCCCAGCAACATCGCTTCCCGCGCGGCCAAATCCTGTCCGTCCTGCATGACCTTTCGCAAGTTGCTCGCGAGGAGTTGCAGCGCCTGTTTCGCGAGCATGTCCGACACCGGATTCTTGAGCCGCACGGAGGTGTAGGCCTCCACCGCGTGGACGATCGCGTCGATCCCGGTGGCGGCGGTGATCGCGGGCGGCAGGCTGAGCGACAATGTCGGATCGAGCAGCGCCCAGCGGGCATAGAGTGCGGGCGAGACGATGCCGAGCTTGCGGTCATCGCCGGTGGTGAGGATGGCGATCGGGGTCGCTTCCGATCCGGTGCCTGCCGTCGTCGGACACAGGATCAGCGGCGCCGAAGTGCCGGTCGCGTTGCCGACGCCGTAGATCGCTTCCAGCGGTTCGTCCGTGGCAAGCAAATAGGCCGCGACCTTGGCGACATCCATCGGACTGCCGCCGCCAAAACCCACCACGGCGACAACAGCGTCTTCGCGGCCCTGCGCGACGGCCGCCAGCACGGTGGCGTCGGACGGGTCCGGCTCCACCGCATCGAAGATCGATACGATGCGCCCGCTGTCGCGCAACGCCGTCAGCGAAGCCTCGGCAAGGCCGTGATCGAGGATCTGGCGATCGGTAACGAACAATATGGGTCCGTCCGGCAGAAGCGTCGTCATCTCGGTGGTCACCCCCGCCCCGCACCGCAGAGAGGGGCCATAAGTGAAGGAGAAAGAATTGCTCATTGCAGTCCGAGGGCTCCTGGATTCATGCGGCACGAAGGGTCGAGCGCCGTCTTCACCCGCTCCAGCAAGGCGTAGCTTTCGGGATCCCGGTTGGCGCGATAGGGGATGGTCTTGCCGATGCCGAACGGTGCTGAGCCCAGATTGGCGAAGCAGTCGAGGATCGCGGACCGCAAGTCGCCGACCAGCGCCCGGCCGGCCGGATTGGCGGGATGGCGCAGCGCGCGCGCGAATTTCTCCGGTGAGACGATCTGCTGGTGGAGCGGATGCGGCGCATCGGGCCAGTAGAACAGCACTTCGATGATCATCGCCGATGCGCCCACCGCGTTGCTCAATATCGCGGGAAGCACCTTATGCTCGGCCATCGCGTCGGCATGGCGGTCGAGCAGCGCGCGCAGGCGCGTCATCGCGTCGAGCCCGTCGGAGAGGGCGAACAGCCCATGGACCGGAACCCAGCGTTCGCCCGCCGGGCCCAGCGTCTGGTCCATCGAACCGAAAGGCGTGGCGCGGGTAACGCGCGGCACGGTGTCGGGCAGCGGTCGACCGCCCTCGGCTTCGGCGATCGACGCAACCTCACGCGCCATCGCGGCGGCGGCCTCGGCGTGGCGATGTTCGACCACGACATGGAGCGAATGGGCCGCGCTTTCGAGGAAGCCCTTGCCGCCCGTCGCGATCCGCGCCGCGGCCTTGAGGCCCTTGAACAGGCCGCCGCTGTTGCGGACGACCTGTGCCAGTGCGGCGGCATCCTCGACCAGGCTGGTACGCTCCATCATCTGGTGTTGCGCGGCGGCGTCGAAGCAGAAGCAGTCGGCCGCGATCCCCGCGCGCGCGATGGCGTTCTGCGCAAGCCACATGGCCTCGAACGAATCGAAGGCGAAGGACAGCGGGATCATGTGGTCTGGCCAGCGGATCAGGCGAAACGTCATCTCGATCTTGATGCCCAGCGCGCCGGCATCACCGAGGAAAGGGCCCGTCAGGTCCGGCCCGTGCCAGCGGAAGAAGGGCTTGCCGTTCCGCATCGCTGCCTGCCCGGTCCGCACGCGCGAACCATCGGCGAGAACGACCTCGAGGCCCAGGACATGGTCGCTCATCGTTCCATATTGGGTGGACCCGTGGAAGATAGCGCCTTGCGAAAGGCCGCCGCCCGCCGTCGCGGCGGCACCCGATATTGTGCCGAAGACCGGCAGGCGCAGGCCGAGCGGCTTCAGGGTCTCGTAGAGCTGTTGCCACGTCACGCCCGGCTCGACCGTGACGAACATATTGTCCGGGTCGATGGCGACGATCGCGTTCAGCGCCGAAAGGTCGAGCAGGATCGAGGCCGCCACCGAGGGGATATAGGCGCGGGTGTAGGACATGCCGCCACCGCGCGGAAACACGGCCAGCCCTTCGGCGGCGGCAAGCGCCACGACGGCGGCGACCTCGTCGCGGCTACGCGGCCGAACGATGAAGGCTGCCTGCCCTTCGTCGAAGAAGATGTCCCGGAGCAGATGATCCCTGCCCTCGCCGGGCCGGGCGACATTGGCGTCGCCGACGATCGCGGCCAGCGCGGTCGCCGCTGTCACGAAGAGACACTCTCGTCACTCAGGAAATGGAGCGGATCGGCGGCGCGCCCGTCGTCGGCAAGCACACGCGAAACCAGGCGCAGAGCCACCGAACAACGAATAGGCTGCCCCTTGCGCAATTTGCTCCAGGTGTTCCAGCTGATCCCGAACTGGTCGCTCAGCGACGATGGCGTCTGGGATACGCAGCGCTGCATCATTTCGCGCACCAGGCTGTGGTCGACGACATAGGCGCGGGGACGGACGCGGCCTGACGGGCCTATGCTGTCATGCTGCATGGGGTTCATCCTCGGCGGGATGGGGAAGCCAGGGCATCATGGTGGCCAGTCGTCGTTCGACGGCGTCGATCGCGGCATCCTGTGCCAGCGCTTCGCCGATCGGATCGAGCCCCATCAGCAGGCGGGTGCGGATGCGATCGTCGATCGTGAAGGGGAATATGTCGTCGCCATGGGTGATGACGCACGCCTCGAGGTCCACGCACAGCGCTTCGCCGGCCTCGGCAATCGCCATCAGCCTGGCGAGCAGCTCGGGCGGCACGGCGATGGGAAGCAGGCCATTATTGACGCTGTTGTTGAAGAAGATGTCGGCGATCCGGCTCGATATGACACAGCGGATACCAAAGTCGGTCAGCGCCCATGCCGCATGCTCGCGGCTGGAGCCGCAGCCGAAATTGTCGCCGGCGACCAGGATCGTGGCTTCGGACCAGGGCGCGCTGTCCAGCACGAAACCGGGCAAAGGCGATCCGTCCGCCGCGTGCCGCTGATCGTAGAACAGCCCGGCCTTCAGGCCCCGCCGCTCCACCGTCTTCAGAAACTGCTTCGGGACGATCTGGTCGGTATCGATATTCGAGACGGGCAGCGGGGCCGCGATGCCGCAGTGGCGGATGAATGGCGTCATCGCGCGAGCGTCCGCACGTCGGTGATCCGGCCGGTCACCGCCGCCGCCGCCGCCATGGCGGGGCTCATCAGATGGGTGCGGCCGCCGCGGCCCTGTCGACCCTCGAAATTGCGGTTCGAGGTCGACGCGCAGCGCTCGCCCGGCGCCAGCCGATCGGGATTCATGCCGAGGCACATCGAGCAGCCCGGCTCGCGCCATTCGAGCCCCGCCGCCTGGAAGATGCTGTCGAGCCCCTCGGCTTCCGCCTGGGCGCGGACGAGCCCGGAGCCCGGCACGACGAGCGCGCGGACCGTCGATGGGACGCGGCGGCCGCGGACGATGTCGGCCGCAGCGCGCAGGTCTTCGATCCGGCTGTTGGTGCAACTGCCGATGAACACGCGATCGATCGCGACCCCCGCGATCGGCTCCCCGGCTCGCAGCCCCATATAGTCGAGCGCCTGCGCTTTGCTCGCGCGCTGATCGGGATCGGCGATGCGCGAAGGATCCGGGATGGCGCCATCGATGGCGATCACGTCCTCGGGGCTGGTGCCCCAACTCACCTGCGGCGCCAGTCGCGATACATCGATGGTCAATTCATCGTCGAAGGACGCGTCGGCATCGCTCGCCAATGTCCGCCACAACGCAAGGGCGGAATCCCATTCGTCCTCGCGCGGCGCCGCGGGGCGGCCGGCGAGATAGGCGAAGGTCTTTTCGTCGGGGGCGATCAGCCCGGCCCGCGCGCCGGCCTCGATCGTCATGTTGCAGAGCGTCATCCGCCCCTCCATCGACAGCGCCGAAACGGCGCTGCCGACATATTCGATGACCGCGCCGGTGCCGCCGCCGGTTCCGATCTCCGCGATCATCGCGAGTGCGAGGTCTTTCGCGCCGACCAACGGTCCGAGGGGGCCTTCGAAGCGGACGCGCATGTTGCGCGACTTGCGGGTTCGCAAGGTCTGCGTTGCCAGGACATGCTCGACGTCGGAGGTGCCGATGCCGTGGGCCAGCGCTCCGAACGCGCCATGGGTCGAGGTGTGGCTGTCGCCGCAGACGATCGTCATGCCGGGCTGGGTGCGGCCCTGCTCGGGGCCGACGACATGGACGATGCCGTTGCGGGGATCGCCCATGCGAAAGGCCTCTATTCCCGCATCGGCAGCGTTGCGGTCGAGGGTGGCAAGCTGGGTTCGCGCCTCCTCGTCCTCTACGCCCGCAAGGCCGAGCGCCTGCCCGGACGTGGGAATATTATGGTCGAAAACGGCGAGCGTCCGTTCGGGGCGGCGGATCGGATGGCCGCCTTCCCGCAGTCCCGCGAAGGCCTGTGGACTCGAAATTTCGTGGAGCAGGTGAAGATCGATGTAGAGAAGGGAATCGCCACTGTCGCCGAGCGGCGTCGCATGGGCATCCCAGATCTTGTCATATAATGTCCGGGCAGGATGCATCAGTGGCTGCACCTTCATTAGTGTATACTTACTTCATGATCTCATCGACCTGAAGCCTATGTAATCTCCGTAATAACGTCCTTGTCAAGCTAAGCCTGCTAATTTATGTGTACAAAATATCGTTTGGCGAAAACCGAATTGCTGTCGATACATGGTGCGCAATGAGTGTCGGGACGGGGCGTGCCGGGTGCGGGAAATGACCCGCGGCGCGACCCTTCCCCAGGAGCAATCACGAAAAAGGGCAGCGCGAATGGGCTATCGCTTGGGCGTAGATGTGGGTGGTACCTTCACGGACCTGTTGCTGTTCGAGGAACAGACCGGGCAGTTCTGGCGTCACAAGACGCCCTCGACTCCGCATGACAGTTCGGAAGGTATCCTGAACGGCGTCGAGGCGGTCTGCGCAAGCGCCGGCATTTCCCCGCAGGAGATTTCGGTGTTCCTGCATGGAACGACGGTCGCGACCAATGCGGTGCTGGAAGGCAAGGGCGCTCGCGTCGGGCTGGTGACCACCGAAGGCTACCGCCAGATCATGCAGATCGCGCGCAGCTTCGTGCCGGGCGGTCTGGCCGGCTGGATCGTCTGGCCGAAGCCCGAACCGCTGGCGAAGCTCGAGGACACGGTCGAGATCAAGGGCCGCATGACCGCCAAGGGCGTCGAACTGCGTCCGGTCGACGAAGACGATATCCGCGCCCAGCTGGAAACGCTGAAGGCGCAAGGCGTCGAGGCGCTCACGGTCAGCCTGATGAACGCCTATCTCAATGGCGAGCACGAGAAGATCGTGGCGCGGATCGCGGCGGAGGTGATGCCCGACGTCCCGATCTCGCTGAGCCATGAGGTGCTCCCGGAAATGCAGGAATATGAGCGGACGCTGACGACCGTCGCCAACGCGGCGGTGCGCCCGGTGGTCGGCCGCTATGTTCGCAACCTGCGCGACAAGCTCGCGCGCGTGAAAATGGAAGGGCAACTTGCGCTCCTCCGCTCCGATGGCGGACTCATGTCCTCGGAAAAGTCCGAGCAGCAGCCGGTATCCCTGTTGATGTCCGGCCCCGCGGGCGGCGTCACCGGGGCGTTGTGGGTCGCGCGCAATGCCGGGCTCAAGAACATTCTGACCCTCGACGTCGGCGGGACCTCCACCGACGTGGCGCTGATCGAGGGCGGCCAGCCGCGCCTCGTGCGGACCACCGAGGTCGGGCATCTTTCGGTCCGCGCATCGTCGCTCGACGTGAAGACCGTCGGGGCCGGTGGCGGATCGATCGCCTATGTGCCCGAACTGACCCGCGCCCTGCGCGTCGGTCCGCAATCGGCGGGCGCGGTTCCGGGTCCGGTGGCCTATGGCAAGGGCGGCACCCTGCCGACCGTGACCGATGCCAATGTCGTGCTGGGCTATCTGCCCGAGAACCTGCTGGGCGGGACCTTCCGCCTCGATCGTGAAGGCGCCAGCCGCGCCGTTCAGACGATCGCAGACGCGCTCGGCATCGGCCTGACCGAGGCGGCGCGCGGGATCATCGATATCGTCAACGAGAATATGTTCGGGGCGCTGCGCATGATTTCGGTCCAGCAGGGCTATGATCCGCGCGAGTTCGCCCTGATGGGCTTCGGCGGCGCGGGACCGCTCCACGTCAATGCCGTCGCGCGGCTGATGGGAAGCTATCCCGCCGTGTCGCCGGTTTCGCCGGGCGTGTTGTGCGCGCTGGGCGATGCGACGACGCGGATGCGGACCGAGACGGCGCGATCGCTGTCGCGGCTGCGCTCCGAAGTAACGGCCGATGAGGTCATCGCCATCCTGCGGGAGATGGAACAGCAGGTCCGCGATACGCTGGTCGCCGACGGCCTTGCCGCGGACACGATCGAAACGAGCTTCGAGATCGACGTGCGCTATTCGGGCCAGGCGTTCGAGGTGCCGATGGCGGTGACGATCGCGCATATCGAGGAAACCCGCCTCGACGGCATCGCGCAGCGGTTCGACGACGAGCATCGCCGCCTGTTCACCTTCAACATGGACGCCGAACATGAGTTCGTGAACCTGCGTGCGGTCGCCATGGGCCGCGCGCTGGAGCTTCCGTCGATCGCACTGGAGCGCGGCGATGGCGATCCGAAGGCGGCGAAGATTCGCGACCACGAACTGTGGATGGACGGCGGGACGCAGGCGGCGGTGATCTACGACCGCGCCCGGCTGCGCGCCGGCGACGTGATCCGCGGACCGGCCATCGTGATCGAGATGGATTCGACCACGCTGATCGAAACCCGGCACGTCGCGACGGTCGACGATTTCGGCAATATCCTCATCATGCCGGCTTGACCGGGTCCAGCAAGGACAACAGCAATGGCGCAGATCATCGAAACCAGCCCCCGGTCGTTCGAAACCGTCCCGGTCGATCCGGTCACCCTCGACATCATCGAAAACGCGCTCAGGAACGCGCGCGTCGAAATGGACACCACCCTCGTCCGCACCGCGATGTCGCCCGGCATCCGCGAGCAGGGCGATGCCTTCCCGCTGATCGCCGACCATAAGGGCCGGATGATTGTGGGCCAGTTCGGCAGCTATATCGGGCCGTTCCTGGAAGGGTTCTCGGGCACGCTCGAGGACGGCGACATGATCATGCTGTCCGATCCCTATTCGGTCGGCGGCGCGATCAGCCACAGCAACGACTGGCTGGTCCTGCTGCCGGTGTTCAAGGACGGCCGGCTGATCGCCTACACATCGATGTTCGGCCATCAGTCGGACATCGGCGGCGCCGTTCCGGGATCGATGCCGATCCACGCGACCTCGATCTTCCAGGAAGGCGTGCGCGTGCCGCCGGTCAAGATCTGGCGGAAGGGCGAATATCAGGAAGACCTGATCACCCTGATCATGACCCAGGTGCGCACCCCCGAATGGTGCAGGGCGGATCTCAACGCGCTGATCGCCGCCTGCCGCGTCGCATCGCGCCGCGTCGTCGAAATCGCGGAGCGCTTCGGTGACGATGTCTTCGTCTCGGCCTGCGAGGAACTGCTGGCCCGCAATCACCGCGCGATGAAGCACCTGATCGACACCGCGATCAGCGAGGAAAAGGTCAGTTTCGAGGATTATATCTGCGACGACGGCCTGGGTTACGGGCCGTACAAGATCAAATGCACGATGTGGCGCGAGGACGGCCGCGTCATCCTCGATTTCGGCGGGACCGATCCGCAGAGCCAGGCCTCGATCAACTTCTTCCTGAACGAGAACATGATGCGCATGTTCTTCGGGATCTATATGATCATGGTCTTCGATCCGCAGATCCTGTTCAACGATGGCTATTATGACCTGATCGACGTCCGCATCCCCGAAGGGTCGCTGCTCAAGCCGCGCTTCCCCGCGGCCCTGTCCGGCCGGACCCACGCACTGGGCCGGATGTTCGACATCCTGGGCGGCCTCCTCGGCCAGAAGACGCCGGAGTTCCTGACGGCGGCGGGCTTCTCCTCGTCACCGCATCTTTTCTATTCGGGGACCGACAAGGGCGGGAAATATTTCCAGCTGTTCCAGATCGGCTTCGGCGGCATTCCCGGTCGTCCGCTCGGCGACGGGCCGGACGGTCACTCGCTATTCCCCAACTTCACCAATGTGCCCAACGAGTTCCTCGAGCGCTATTTCCCGCTGGTGATCGAGCGCTACGAAACCGAGCCCGATTCGGGCGGCGCCGGTCTGCACCGCGGCGGCAACGGCATCCGCATGTCCTATCGCTTCCTCGAGGCGGGGATGATCGCGATCCACGACGATCGCTGGTTCGTGCCGCCATGGGGCGTCAATGGCGGGGAGCCTGGCGCCCGGGCGCGCAAGATCCTCGAAAAGCCCGATGGCACGACCGTCATCGTCGGCAACAAGGTGGAGGACGTCGCGGTCGATGCGGGTGACATCCTGCACTTCATCACCTGGGGTGGTGCGGGCTGGGGCGATCCCTATCAGCGCGATCCCGAACTGGTCGGGCTGGAGATACGGCGCGGGCTGGTGACGCCGGAAGGTGCCCGAGCATATGGGGTCGTGGCCGATGCCCGCGGTACGATCGATGCAGACGCAACCGACGCGCTGCGGGGCGAACTGCTGGCCGCGCGGGGCGATAGCGTGCCGGTGTTCAACTATGGTCCGTCGATCGAGGAATTGCGGGCGCGGTCGATGGAGGAGACGGGTCTTCCCGCGCCGATCCAGCCGCGTTGGCACAGCGGCAATCCCCTGGCCGTGGCGGCGGAATAGGCCGATGGCGCAGGGGGCCGAGACGGGAGAAGCAGGCGATCTCGACCGGGATTATCGCGCGGCGGGGTTCGACGGGCATCTGCCGTTCGGCGACAGGCCGGCGCTGCTGATCGTCGACCTCTGCATGGCGTATCTCGATCCGGCGTCGCCTCTCTACGTCCGGGGGGAGGAGGTTCTCGCCTCCAATGTTCGGCTGATCGACGCCGCGCGGGCGAACGGCGTGCCGGTGATCTTCACCCAGGTCGTCTACCAGGCCGGGGGGATGGATGGAGGTCTGTTCTATCGGAAGGTCCCGGCGCTTGCGGCCTATCTCAAGGGTTCGCCGCTCGCGGCCTTCCCGCCCGAAGTGGTGCCCCGCGACGACGAACTGGTCGTCACCAAGCAATATGCCTCGGCCTTTTTCGGCACGTCGCTGGCCGCCACGCTGCACGCCGAAAAGATCGATACGCTTCTGATCACCGGTTTCTCGACGTCGGGATGCGTGCGGGCGACCGCGCTCGACGCCCTCCAGAACGGTTTTGCGCCGTTCGTCGTGCGCGATGCCTGCGGGGACCGCGATGTCCGTCCCCACGAATCGAACCTTTTCGATCTTCAGGCAAAATATGCCGAAGTGATTTCGGAGGACGACTCGCTCGGCTATGTAGCGCGGCGAAAAGGAGACGATTGATGTCGCGCGCGTCCGACTTCGCCTATGAAACCATTCGAGCGAAGATATTGTCCGGTGCCCTGGCGCCGATGACCCAGCTCAAGGAGGAAGAGCTGGCCGAGATGTGCGGCGTCTCGCGAACCCCGGTGCGCGATGCGCTGCGCCGGCTGGAAGCCGAGATGCTGGTCCGGCGAACCGATACGCAGCGCACCTTCGTTCCTGACTGGTCGGCGGATGAGGTCGAGGAGATCTTTACGCTGCGCGTGCTGCTCGAAAGCCATGCCGCCGCGCGTGCGGCGCGCTTCGTCACCGCGGAGGAGATCGAGATGCTGCGCGGCTATAATGATCTGATCGGTCGCGCCATCGACGAGCCGGGATTCGATTCCGAGACGTTCGTCGCGAACAACCGCCTGTTCCACAATTTGATCCTCACCATCGCGAAGTCGGACCGGCTGGCGAAGATGCGCGGCATGATCGTCGAGCAGGGCATTCTGCATCGCACCGCCCGCCAATATGACCAGATCGGACTGCGGCGAAGCCATGCCGATCATGACGAACTCCTGCTCGCCTTCGAGGCGCGGGACAGCGGCTGGGCGAGTGCGATCATGACGGGGCATATTCTGCGCGCCTATCATGTCACGGCGCGGGCGGATGCTCGGGCTGAGCCATTGGGGCAGGTGCCGGACGATGCGGTGGAGGCGACTCCCGCGAAATGATGATGATCGGCTGCGTTCGACGGGCGCGGGGATGAAAAGGGGACACTATGGCACGTCTTGTTAAGGTCGCAGCGGCGCACGTCGCCCCCGTTTTCATGAAGCCGCTGGAAAGCGCGCATCGCGCCGCCGAATGGATCGGACGCGCGGGTCAGGACGGTGTCGATGTCATCGTCTTTCCCGAAGTCTATCTCCCCGGCTTTCCCTATTGGATCAACTCCTACCCGCCGCTTCACCAGGTTTCCCTCAACCGGCGCTACCAGGATGCCTCGATCGAAATCGATGGGCCGGAAGTTGCGGTGCTGCGGGAGGCCGCGCGCGACGCTGGTGTCCTTGTCGTCATGGGCGCGAGCGAGCGCGCTCAAGGCGCGCGGACCTGCTACAACAGCGCGATCCTGATCGATAAGGATGGCGCGCTGCTCGGCGTCCATCGCAAGCTGAAACCCACCTATGCCGAACGCTATATCTGGGGGCAGGGCGATGGATCGGGCCTGTGGGTGAAGCCGACGTCGGCCGGCCGTATCGGTGCGCTGTGCTGCTGGGAGCATATGATGAATCTGGCCCGTCAGGCGCTGGCGGAACAGCAGGAGGAAATTCATGCCGCCTTGTGGCCGGGTCTTTCCACCATGGCCGGGTTCGAGGCGGTCTCCGACATTCAGATCGAGGCGATGATGCGCAACCATGCCCTCACCGCCCAATGTTTCGTCATCTGTGCATCAAGTCCGGTAACCCAGGAAATGATGGATTTCATGGCGAACGAGTTCGGCTCGGCCGAGATGCTGGCGGTCGGTGCGGGCTATTCCGCCATCTTCCATCCCTTCGCCGCGACCGTGGCGGGACCGAAGCGCGGCAGCGAGGAGGGGCTGGTGATCGCCGAGATCGACCTCGACGACTGCTCCGATGCGAAAATGTGGGTCGACGGGACCGGCCATTATTCGCGGCCCGATGTCCTCGCGCTCCAGTTCGACCGTCGGGCCAAACCAACATTGGTCGAGATCACCGACTGATCACCCGGCTGCGGTCGCGTCAATATCCAAGAGCGGGGTCCACCAGGCCAAATGGCTTCTGGCCGTCGATCACGCGCGTGTAGTTCGACAGGATCAGGTCCCGCAGCCCTGGTCGGGCGTGGACGAAATTTGATGCCAGATGTGGGGTCAGGCGGATCGCAGGATGGGTATAGAGACGCGAACCCTCCGGAGGCGGCTCTGGTGCGGTGACATCGAGCGTAGCCCTGCCGACCAATCCTCGATCGAGCACCGCGATCAGCGCATCATGATCTATCGCCGTTCCGCGCCCGACATTGATCAGATGGAGGCCGGGCTTCGCACTGGACAGCAAACGCGCATCGACGATGCCCCGCGTCGCCGCCCTGTCGGGCAAGGCCAGCACGACGTGATCCGATGCGGCGAACAGCGCGGGCAGGTCCGTGACGAGCGCGACACCTTCGACCCCGGACGTGCCCGGGCGGCGGCGAACGGCGACGACGTTCATGTCATTGCCGATTGCGCGGCGCGCGACCTCGGTACCGATCGATCCCAGGCCGACGATCCCCGTGGTCGCGCCCGCAACGGGGCCAGCGTCTTGGGATTCCAGTCCCCCGGACCTTGCGGCGCCATCGTTTCGAACGGCTTCGCGAAGGCATAGATCGCAGCCATCACATAATCGGCGATCTGCTCGGAAAATACGCCGCGCGCGCAACTCATGTCGACGCCCTGGGTCAGCCAGCCCGGGAAGCCGTCGATACCGGCCGTCGCCGTTTGTATCGAGCGCAGCCGGCCCGGCCATGTGGCGGGACGTTCGGCCGGGGCCTGCGCCCAACCAGTCTCGGGATGCGCGAACAGAAAATCGGCCTCGTTCGAAACCTGCCACGGGTGATGGGTCGGGGGCGGCAGGAAGCGGGGCGGCGAGGGATGGGCGGCCAGCGCCCTATCGAGCGTGGCGCCCAGTTGGCTGGCGACCAGCGGACCTTCAGTCGGCATAGTGTGTACCCTGATCGAGCTTGCGCAGCAGTGCTGCCCGGCGAGCTCGGCCTGGGCCTACCCGACTCACCCATCCGCTGACATAAGGCTGCACATCCTCCGATGCGAGAAGCATGCGGACTTCGGCCAAATGACAGACAGGCTGGAGGCGGCAACCGCCTCGACAGCGGATCGATCGAGAAATGACCGCCGGCGCCGGGAGGTTGCGCTGAGAGGTCCTGATGGATGCATGCCCCGTGAGAGAGCGGCAAACCATCAATGTCAGGCGTGCGGTTGGAATGCCAAAAGGCAAAGCTCCGCCATCGACGAAAATATCGTTCGAGATGAGGGAGATGAAATGGCTCCCCGGGCCTGATTCGAACAGGCGACCATTCGATTAACAGTCGAACGCTCTACCGCTGAGCTACCGGGGATCATTTCCGCTTCAAGCGAGGCGCGCCTATAGCAGTGGCTTCTCGGAACTGGCAAGCCCTTACAACCATCCCGATGAAACTTCTCGAAAATCGGTCTTAAAAGCCCGGAAATGCGGGGGTTTAGACCGCGAACTGTTCCATCGTGATCCGGTCGTCCAGCGCATGTTCGGGGTCGAACAACAGGGTTAGCGGGCTGGTCTTGTCGATGCCGACCTTGATCATTGCCACGTCGCGAACTTCGCGCTGGTCGGCGACGGCGCTGACCGGGCGTTTGATCGCGTCGAGCACGCGGAACGAGATCGTGTTCTTGTTGGGGAGGATCGCGCCCCGCCACCGGCGCGGCCGGAAGGGGCTGATCGGCGTCAGCGCCAGCAAGGATGATTCGAGCGGCAGGATCGGACCCTGCGCCGACAGATTATAGGCGGTCGACCCGGCCGGAGTGGACACCAGAACGCCGTCGCACACCAGCTCGGGCAGGACGACGCGACCATCGACCAGGACCTCGATTTTCGCGGTCTCGCGGGTTTCGCGCAGCAGCGAGACTTCGTTGATGGCCGGCACCGAATGGCGCTGCCCTTCGACCGTCTCAACGTCCATGCGCAGCGGCAGCACAATGATCGCCTTGGCCATCTGCAGCCGCAGTTCGAGCAGGTCGGGCTTCCAGTCGTTCATCAGGAAGCCGACGGTGCCCAGGTTCATGCCGAACACCGGCAGGACCCGGTGCCGGTCGAGCATCGCGTGGAGCGTGCGCAACATGAAGCCGTCGCCGCCCAGCGCAACGATCAGTTCGGCGCGCTCGATCGGATGCCATTCATACATGGCGCGCAGCGCGGTGGCCGCCTCTTGGGCCGCCGGCGTGGGGGAGGCGACGAGCGCCATCCGCTTTTCGCTCATCCGCCGGTAACGCTCATATGGCGCGAGACGGTGGGCGCCGCGCCGGGCGTGTCGATCCGGAAATTGTGCCGCTCGGGCTTCAGCCGCATCGCCCGGTCAAGCAGGCGATCAAGCCCGGCGGCGTCGCCCTCGCGCAGCGCGGTACGCAGGTCGAGCCGGTCGTCGAAACCCAGGCACATGTAGATCTGGCCGGTCGCCGTGACCCGCACGCGGTTGCAGCCGTCGCAGAAATTGTTGGTCAGCGGCGTGATCAGGCCGATCCGCGCGTCGAGCTCCTTGACATGGAAATAGCGGGCGGGCCCTCCGGTCCGATAATCGATGGGGCTGAGCGTGTAGCGCTCCTCCAGCCCGCGGCGCACGGCGTCGAGCGGCAGATAGCGGTCGGTGCGATCATCCTCGATCTCGCCGAGCGGCATCGTCTCGATTAGGGTCAGGTCATGGCCCTCCGCGGCGCACCAGCGCAGGACAGGCTCGATCTCATGCTCGTTGAGGCCCCTGAGCGCGACCATGTTGATCTTGACCGCCATCCCCGCCTCGCGGGCTGCGGCGATACCG
This sequence comes from Pseudomonadota bacterium, assembly GCA_040387595.1. Lineage (GTDB taxonomy): Bacteria > Pseudomonadota > Alphaproteobacteria > Sphingomonadales > Sphingomonadaceae > Rhizorhabdus. The sequence goes on along the minus strand of JAZKDN010000008.1, from coordinate 24,163 downwards.
TCGAGCACGACGGGAAGGTCGCCGCCGCGGGTGATGAAGTTGAAACGCTCGGGATCGAGACTGTCGAGGCTGACGTTGATGCGGCGCACGCCGGCCGCGGCAAGGATCGGCGCATATTTGCGCAACTGGCTGGCGTTGGTCGTGATCGTCAGCTCATCCAGGCCGTCCCCGATCCGGCGGCCGATCAGCTGCACCAGCTCGTCGATGCCGCGCCTGACCAGCGGTTCGCCGCCGGTCAGCCGGATCTTCCGGATGCCCCGCGCGATGAAGGCGTCGGACAGCTCGGCCAGTTCCTCGATTGTCAGGATTTCGCGCTTGGGCAGGAACTGCATCCGCTCGGGCATGCAATAGCGGCAGCGGAAATCGCAGCGATCGGTGACCGACAGGCGCAGATAGGTGATCTGCCGGCCGAACGTGTCGGCCAGGCCCTTGGCGCCCCTGTCTCCCAGCTTGTCCGTCGCTGCCATCGCGCCTCCTTACCAGCCTGAACGCGTCCCGCATAGGAAGCTGTGAAGCGATTGCATCTCGCTCGTTTTTCGAGACGCTTTGCGGATTGGCGAGCGTCTCGCGATACGGTAACAGTTCGGAAATGACAAAGGATGCGGGCTCAGGTGGAGCAGCGGCCGATAGCGCCGCCGCAGGGGCGAAGCTGCCCCTCTTTCTGCTATCCTTTCATTACCGCAACGAATTGGTGCCGTTGATCGAGCGGAGCGGACGGAAGGTGATCGCCGCGCGCCGGGCCGAGGCGGCCGGCCGTCGGTTTACAGCTGCGGGGGCGACGATCGCGGTAATCGACGCGCGCGATGCGGCGGACGACGCGGCCGACGCCTGCGCGAAGATGGCGGCCGCGGTCGGTTCTGCCGGGTCGGCGCTGCTAGTGATCGTCGACGATATCGCCTGTCTCGCCGGTTATCTGGCGGCGGGGGCGACCCATTATCTGGTGGCGCCCTTCGGTGAGACGGAACTGCACACCGCGCTGGCCTTTGCCGATCGCCATGCCGAACGTATCGCGGGCGGAGATCGTGCCGCTTCGGTCCGCGCATCGCTGCGCCTGTCGGAATCCGAGGCGTGGATCTGGAAGCCGGGCGATCGGATGGTGACCCTCAGCCCCGCACTCGCCGATCGCATCGGTGCGGTCGGACAGGCAGTGCCGATGTCGATGCTGTTCCGGCTGATGGACCGCGACAGCCGCCGACTGGCGCGCGAAGCGATCGACCGCTTGCTGTCGACCGGACGCTCCACCGCGTTTGCGCACAGCAGCCGCGGGCTTGGCGACCGGCTCGCGCATCACATCTCCTATGACGAGGCCCGCCGCGCGGTCGTCGCTTGGGTCGAGGTTAACCGCCATGACGGCGAATCCGCCGGTGACGATACCGACGCGCTGACCGGCCTGCCCACCGTCGACCGCATTCGCGGCTGGGTCGAACAGCGTCTCGAAGAGGATCAGGGCGGCGAGCCGCGTTGCATGCTGCTGATGCTCGGCATCATGCGCTTCGGGCTCGTCAATGCAGCCTTCGGCCGCCCGACCGGCGATGCGGTGCTGCAGGGCATCGCGCGGCGGATCGAGCGGGTGATCGACCGGATCGGTCTTGCCAACACGATGATCGCGCGCACCGCCGGATCGGAGTTCGCCATCGGACTCGGGGCGCCGGTGACGGCGGATGTCGCCGAGTTGATCGCCAACCGGCTGGTCGAAAGCGTCGCCTGGCCCTTCGTCTCGGGAGACTCGCTGATCCCGCTGTCCTGCCGCGTCGGTATCGCCGCGATCGATGGAGAGGGCCGGCGCGACGCTGGCATCCTGTTCCAGCGCGCGGCGGCTGCGCTGGCGGCGGCGAAGCATGGCGACACCGGTTTGGTCCGCGCGCTCGATGCCGACAGCGAGGCGGAAGCGCATCGCCGCAACCAGCTCGAGATCGATCTGCGCCGCGCGCTTGACCACGACCAGATCGACATCCTCTTCCAGCCCCAGCTAGAGGTCCGCTCGGGCCGTATCATGGGTGTCGAGGCGCTGGCCCGCTGGCATCACCCGCTGCTGGGCGAGCTGGGTGCAGTGCCACTGTTCGCGACCGCCGCCCGCTCCGATTTCGTCGTCCAGCTGTCGACCTATGTCCAGAAACGGGCGATTGAGGCGGCGGCCGGCTGGCCTGCCACGATGCGGCATCTGCGCCTGTCGGTGAACGTCACCGCGGCAGATATCGCCCAGTCGAATTTCGTCGGGGATTTTCTGAATCGGGTCGACGCCGCCGGCTTCCCCCGCGACCGGCTGACCGTCGAGATCACCGAGAGCGGGCTGATCGCCGACCTGGCCGGCGCCGCCGGGCTGCTCTCTGAGCTGCGCACCGCCGGGCTGCGCGTCGCGATCGACGATTTCGGCACCGGCTATTCGAGCCTCGCTTATCTCAAGGCGCTGCCACTCGACTATCTGAAGATCGACAAGACCCTGGCCGAAGACATCACCGGATCGACCCGCGACCGGATCGTCGTGCGCGGCGTCATCGACATGGCCCGCTCGCTCGGCCTGTCGGTGATCACCGAAGGCGTCGAGACCCAGGCCCAGCTCTCCCTGCTCGCGCGCGAAGGCTGCAATTACTATCAGGGGTATCTCTGCTCCCCGCCGATCGACAGCGTGACGCTGGAGGCGATGGTCGTCGACCAGGTGATGGGCGCGGTGGAATAAGGTCTTGGGTCGGCGCGACGTCTCCGCGCCTACCCAACGATCTTCGCCAGCCCCCGCGACAGCTGCAGCGCGCCGTGCAGTCTCTGCGGCGATTCCGGCCAGTGGCGCGTGACAACCAGCTTGCTGTCCGGGCGCAGCCGCGCGCTATCCTTCAGCCGGTCGACATAAGCGAGCAGACCCGGCAGATCGGGGAAATTATCGTCGTGGAAGGTCACCAGCGCGCCGCGCGGGCCGGTGTCGATCTTGGCGACGCAGGCCTTGCGGCAGTTCAGCTTGATCTCGATCACCGTCAGCAGGTTCTGCGTCGGCGCAGGCAGCTTGCCGAAGCGGTCGATCATCTCGGCCGCGAAGGCCTCGATCTCGGCGCGGGTCTCCACCTCGTTCATGCGGCGGTAGAGGCCCATGCGCAGATCGAGGTCGGGGACATAATCGTCGGGAATCAGGATCGGCGCATCGACGTTGATCTGCGGTGAGAAATTCTCGCGCTTCGCCGAAGCGAGCCCGCCCGCCTTGGCCTCCAGGATCGCGTCTTCGAGCATCGACTGGTACAGTTCGAAGCCGACCTCCTTGATATGGCCCGACTGCTCGTCGCCCAGCAGGTTGCCTGCACCGCGAATGTCGAGGTCGTGGCTCGCGATCTGAAAGCCCGCACCCAGCGTGTCGATATTCTGAAGGATGTGGAGCCGCTTCTCGGCGGTCTCGGTCATGCCCTTCGCACCGGTCGTCAGATAGGCATAGGCGCGCGTCTTCGACCGGCCGACCCGGCCGCGCAGCTGATACAACTGGGCCAGTCCGAATTTGTCGGCGCGGTTGATGATCAGCGTGTTGGCCGACGGAATGTCCAGCCCGCTTTCGATGATCGTGGTCGACACCAGGATGTCGAACTTCTTGTCGTAGAAGGCCGACATCCGCTCTTCGACCTCGCTCGCCGCCATCTGGCCATGGGCGACGACATAGCTGACCTCGGGAACCTCCTTGCGCAGATATTCCTCGATGTCGGGCAGGTCCTTGATCCGCGGCGTGACCAGGAAGCTCTGCCCGCCGCGATAATGTTCGCGCAGCAGCGCTTCGCGGATGACCACTTCGTCCCAAGGCGCGACATAGGTCCGCACCGCCAGGCGATCGACCGGCGGGGTCTGGATCACGCTCAACTCGCGCAGGCCCGACAGCGCCATCTGCAAGGTGCGCGGAATCGGCGTCGCGGTCAGCGTCAGCATGTGGACGTCGGTCTTGAGCGCCTTCAGCCGCTCCTTGTGGGTCACGCCGAACCGCTGTTCCTCGTCGACGATGACCAGGCCGAGCCGCTTGAACGTGATGCCCTTGGCGAGCAGCGCGTGGGTGCCGATGACGATGTCGATCGTGCCGTCGGCGAGCCCGTCCTTGGTTCGTTTCGCTTCGCCTGCGGTCACGAGCCGCGAGAGGTGGCCGATATTGACCGGCATGCCATGGAAGCGTTCGAGGAAATTCTTGTAATGCTGGCGCGCGAGCAGGGTGGTCGGGCCGATCAGCGCAACCTGCATTCCGCCCATCGCCGCGACGAAGGCGGCGCGCAGCGCGACTTCGGTCTTGCCGAAGCCGACATCGCCGCAGATCAGCCGGTCCATCGGCTTGCCGGCAGCCAGATCCTCGATCACGTCGGCGATCGCGCGGTCCTGGTCCTCGGTCTCCTGATAGGGGAAGCGGTCGACGAACTCGTTATAGCCGCTCTCCGGCTCGACCGCGTCGGCGGGGCGCATCGCGCGTTCGGCGGCGGTCTTGATCAGCTCGCCCGCGATCTCGCGGATACGCTCCTTCATCCGCGCCTTCCGCGCCTGCCAGGCGACGCCGCCTAGCTTGTCGAGCTGGACGCCCTCATTCTCGGCGCCGTAGCGGCTGAGGACGTCGATATTCTCGACGGGGACGTACAGCTTGTCGCCGCCCGAATAGGTCAGCGCGACGCAGTCGTGGGGCGCCTTGGCGACCGGGATCGAGGTCAGTCCCTCATAGCGGCCGATGCCATGGTCCATGTGGACGACGAGATCGCCGGGGCTGAGAGTCGCCAGTTCGGCGAGGAAGGCGTCGGCCGATTTCTTGCGCTTCTGTCGCCGCACCAGCCGGTCGCCCAGCATGTCCTGTTCGGTGAGCAGCGCGATGTCGCCGCTGGTAAAGCCATGATCGATCGGCAACACGGCAAGTGCCACGCGGGCAACGCCGCTGCCCAGCGATTTGCTCGATGCAGCCTGGGCGATGGCCGATTGCCAGTCGTCGACCATTTCGACCCGGTCGAGGCCATGCTCCTGCAACAGGCCGGCGAAGCGTTCGCGCGATCCTGCCGAATAATTGGCGAGGACGACCCGCTTGCCCGCCTTGCCGAGCGCTTCGACATGCTCGACGACGGCGTCGTAGATGTTGACGCCCTGGTTGCGCTCGGGCGTGAAATCGCGGGCGGAATCGACGCCCAGGTCGATCACGCGCGCGCTTTCCGGTTCGGCGAAGGGCGTGACCAGATGGATCGGCCGGTCGGCGATCGCGGTCTGCCATTCGCCAGGCGCCAGATAAAGCTCGCCGGGCTCGAGCGGACGATAGCTGCCCGGATCGGCGGTGCGCGCGCGGACGCGGTTGGCGTGATAGTCGCTGACCGCCTCGAAGCGCGCCTCCGCCGCCTTGATCGACCCCGCCTCGCGCAGGATCAGGTCTTCGGGCGTGAGGTGGTCGAACAGCGTCGCCAGCCGTTCTTCGAACAGCGGCAGCCAATGGTCCATGCCGGCGAGGCGGCGTCCGTCCGAGACGGCCTGATAGAGGGGATCGCCGGTCGCGGTCGCGCCGAAGCGTTCGCGATAGCGCCCGCGAAAGCGCTTGATCGTCTCCTCATCGAGCAGCGATTCGGATGCGGGCAGCAGGGTGAAGCCGTCGATGCTGCCGGTCGTGCGCTGGTCGGCGGCATCGAACTGGCGGACGCTCTCGATCTCGTCACCGAAGAAGTCGAGCCGCAGTGCATGCGGTTCGCCAGCGGGGAACAGATCGACCAGGCCGCCGCGGATCGCATATTCGCCGTGGTCGGTAACGGTGTCGGTGCGGATATAGCCGTTCGCCTGCAGCATCGCGGCCAGCCGGTCGAGATCGACCCGCTCGCCGGGCGCGAGCTTGGCCACCATCTGGCGTATGCGGAACGGCGTCAGGACACGCTGGGTGACGGCGTTGACGGTCGTCGCGACGAGAGTCGGTCCCTTGGGCTTCGCCTGCAGGGCGTGCAGCGTCGCCAATCGGTCGGACGTCGTGCGCAGCGCCGGGCTGGCGCGGTCATAGGGCAGGCAGTCCCAGGCCGGGAACATCAGCACCGTCAGTTCGGGCGCGAAATAATGCGCGGAATCGGCGACCGCCTGCATCGCCTGGTCATCAGGCGCGACGAAGACGACGCGCGCGCCCTTCGCCGATGCGGCGCGCGCGAGATCGGCGAGCAACCATGGCTGGAAGCCGGTCGGCACCCGCGACAGCGTCAGCGCCTCGGATGCCTTGAGGATGCGGGGCAGGTCGATCATGCGCGCTTCAATCGGGATTTCCGGGGTGGAATGGTCGTCATGTCAGCGCGGAATATCGACATAGTCGACCTGCTGCATCCGCTCCATCAGAGCGCCCTGCCATTCGGGCGGAACCGGGATGGTGCGCATGATCCAGCCCAGTATGTCGGCATCCTCCTGGTCGAGCAGGCCTTCGAACCAGTTGAGCGACTCGTCGTCCCATCCGAGGTGGAGACGGTCGAAGAACCCGCCGATCATATAGTCGGCTTCCCGGGTGCCCCGGTGCCATGCGCGAAAGCGCAGACGTTTCAGGCGGTCTTCGCGGTTCATAAGCGTCCAATGCGGGTGGCCGGCGGGCGGTTGGCAAGCCCGTCGGCATGAAGTTAGAAGCGGAAATAAGCATTTTCGAGCCGTGCGCAATCGACCCGCTGCCCGGAAAATGCCAGAGCGAAGGAATCCATGCGGCCCGATATCCTCAATCCATTGTTCGCCGAGGTCGAGGCGCTGAAAGGTGTAGGGCCGACTCTCGCCAAGCCGCTGCGCAAGCTGGCGCTCGAACGCGTGGTCGACTTGCTGTTCCACCTCCCGACCGGATCGATCGAGCGCAAGCCTGTCGACACGCTCGAGGCCGAGGACAGCGGACGGATCGTTACCGTGCGGCTGGTGCCGATCAGCTACCGTGCTTCGGGCGGGCGCGGCCCGTTCCGGGTCGGTGCGACCGATCAGGCGGGCAATGTCGTCAGCCTCGTCTATTTCGGCGGCAATCCCGGCTGGGCGAAGAAGCTGCTGCCGATCGGCGAACCGCGCATCGTCTCGGGCAAGCTCGAACTTTACGGGCAGGAAATGCAGATGGTCCATCCCGACCATGTCCTGCCGCCCGACGAGGCTGCCGACCTTCCAGCGCGCGAGAGCGTGTATCCGCTGTCGGAAGGCCTGACCTCGCGGCGGCTCGGTCAGATGATCGAACAGGCAATCGCCCGCGCGCCCATACTCAGCGAATGGATCGAGCCGAGCCTGCTCGAGCAGCGCGGCTGGCCAGGCTGGCACGAGGCGGTCGTGCGCGTCCATGCCGATCCGCAGGACGAATTGGCCCGCGCCCGGCTTGCCTATGACGAATTGTTCGCCAATCAGCTCGCGCTGATGCTTGTGCGCGCCTCCTCGCGCAGGCGGCGGGGCCTGCCGCTGAAAGGCGACGGGCGGCTGCGCGACCAGCTCAAGCTGCCCTATACGCCCACCGGCGCGCAGAGCCGTTCGGTCGCCGAGATCGAGGGGGACCTCGTCCAGCAGGCGCCGATGACCCGACTGCTGCAGGGTGATGTCGGTTCGGGCAAGACGCTGGTCGCGACGATGGCGCTGCTGGTCGCGGTGGAGGCCGGGGCGCAGGGTGCGCTGCTGGCCCCGACCGAGATCCTCGCGCGCCAGCATTACGAGACGCTCAGCCGGACCCTCGGTGGCCTTCCGGTCAACGTTGCGATCCTGACCGGGCGCGAAAAGGGAAAGGCGCGCGAGGCGACCTTGATGGCGCTGGCCGATGGTTCGATCGACATCCTGATCGGCACCCATGCGATCTTCCAGGAGAAGGTTACATACCGGAAGCTCGGCCTCGCCGTGGTCGACGAGCAGCACCGCTTCGGTGTCGCCCAGCGGATGATGCTGCAGGCCAAGGCCGAGCGGCCGCCCCACCTGCTGGTGATGACCGCCACGCCGATCCCGCGCACGCTCACGCTCAGCCATTATGGCGAGATGGACATCAGCCGGCTCGATGAGATGCCGCCGGGCCGCCAGCCGATCGAGACGCGGGTGATCGCGGGCGAGCGGCTGGACGAGGTCGCGCAGGCGCTCGGCCGCCATCTCGCCGCCGACAAGCAGGCCTATTGGGTCTGTCCGCTGGTCGAGGAGAGCGAACAATCGGATCTCGCCGCCGCCGAGAGCCGCGCCGAGACCCTGCGGCAATGGTTCGGCGACAAGGTCGGCGTCGTCCATGGCCGGATGAAGGGCCCCGAGAAGGACGCGGTGATGGCCGAATTCCAGGCCGGCCGGATCGGCGTGCTGGTCGCGACGACGGTGATCGAGGTCGGGGTCGACGTGCCCAACGCGACGTTGATGGTGATCGAAGCGGCCGACCGCTTCGGCCTCGCACAGCTGCACCAGCTGCGCGGACGGGTGGGGCGTGGCGACCAGCGATCGGTGTGCCTGTTGCTGCGCGGCAATGCCCTGTCGGAAACCTCGCGCGCGCGGTTGGCGCTGATGCGCGAGACCAATGACGGCTTCCGCATCGCCGAGGAGGATTTGCGGCTGCGCGGCGCGGGTGAGATCTTGGGGACGCGGCAGTCGGGCGAAGCCGCCTTCCGGCTGGCCGGGCCCGAGCGCACGGCGGCGCTGATCGAGACGGCGACGCAGGATGCGCGCCTGCTGGTCGACCGCGATGGCGGTCTCGACAGCGAACGGGGGCAGGCGGCGCGGATCGCGCTCTACTTGTTCGAACGCGACGCCGCCGTTGGGCTGCTGCGCGCGGGCTGAGCAGGAATCACGTCGCCCCGGCGGAGGCCGGGGCCGTCAGAGGCCTGGCGGCGACCCTGTCGCTGGCTCAATCGTGACGGCTCCGGCCTCCGCCGGAGCGACGTTCGGGGATGACGCGCTGGAGTCGCGCCATCCCCTTTCCTTCACCCCATCGGCCAGCGCTGGCGTTTGGCGCGTGCGGCGGTCAGCATAGCCGCGAAGGCATATTCGTCGATTGGCTTGATGAACTCGGCGCCCACCCGGCCACCCAGCGACCAGACCACCCGGCCCGTCACCTGGCCCAACCGCGGCAGCGCGATCCGGACGATCGTGCCCTTGGGCGTCTGGCCATATTCGCGGACCATGAAGCCGAGCAGCGATATGTTGACGAGCAACACGTCGCTGGCCTTGTGGTCCATCGTGAACATCCGGGTCGGCAGCGCGACGTCATGACGCGGAGACCGTCGCTGCTCAGCATATTTCGCATCGTCATCGAGAGACGACGTCAACGTTTCGGCGGCCTGGGTCATGTTCTCATGTCCTTGTTGCAACACGAGAATCGCCCAACGGCTTTGCGAAGCTCTTAATCGTTTCGGTTAGCGCGGGGTTAATGGCAATTCCCTCGACCATCGGCCGATAGAAGACCCGCGGCGCGGATCAGCGGCGAAGGTCCGCCGGCAGGATCGGTTGGGAAATGATCGATTCCATGCGCCTCCAGCGGGCCTGCTGATCGCGGCCCGCGCGGGCGAGGTCGGCAGTCACCATGTCCTGGCCGAGGCCATAGTTGATGACATAGCTACGATAATTTTCGGTGAAGCTCAGCGACTGTTCGGCGCGCTTGCGGCTGATCAGCTGATATGTCTGGATCAGGTCGAGCGCCGCCGCACGGTCGACCTTGCCGTCGAGGTACATCGCCGCGATCGTCATCCGCGCGCCCGACAGCTGATGGAGCAGGTCGAGCAGCCTGTCATAGGCGGCGGCCTGGGCGGGATCGAGCCCGGCGATCGGGTATAGTGTCGTCGCCTCGAACGCCGTGCGCTGCGGGCCGGGGAAGGCGAGGTCGATACCGGCATTGGCCGACCCCTCGGCGATGAAGCTCTGCGGGCTGAACAGCGGGTAGACGGTGAACTCGACCCAGCCCTTGGCGAGCGCGAGATTGCGTTCGAACAGCATGTTGAGCAGATGATGGCCGGGATAGCCCTCATGGCAACCGAGATCGACCGCTCGGTCGATGCGCACCGGCAGGTCGGTGTTGACCTGGATCAGGCTGTGCGCGTCGCCCTTGTACCAGTTATAGCCCGACCAGCTCTTGCCGGTGACGAACTCCAGCTCGAACCGCTCCTGCTGCGGCATGGCGATATGCGCGGCGCTGCGCGCGCGGCATTCGGCGATCGCGGCGCGCATCACCGGCTCGAGCTTTTCGGTCGGAATGATGAAGCGGTTCTGCCAGGCATCGACCCTCTGCCACAGCGGCCCTTCGCCCGGCACCATCGCTGCGACCTTGGCCAACACCGGATCATAGGCCGCGAGCGGCTTGAGTGTCGGCCGGATCGCGAACAGCCCCTCGGCCTCGTCGGCGAATGTCATCTTCACGCCGGCCATCAACGCGAGCTTGGTTTCGGCTGCCTTCAGCTGGGCCGCGAGATAGCGCTGGCGTTGCCGGTCGTCGGCCGTGAGGCTCTTTGCAGAGACGGCTTCCAGCCGTTGGGCCAGCGCGCGGGCATCCTGGCGCAGCGTGGGAACATCGCGCGGCTTCGCCTTTGCCTCGTCTGCCCAGACCTTCGGACCGTAATAGGCATCGACATAGCCCTCCTCGCGTTCGCCCGCCTCGAGTGTCAGGTGAACATAGTTGGTCGCGATGGCATCGAGCGGCGAGGGCGCGCGCTTGGCCGCGACCGTCAGGAACAGGGCGGCGATGAGGAGAAGGGTGCGGGTCATGCTGCTATTCTAGAACCGCTGCGGCCCCGACGGAACCCGCATCCGCCCGCCTCCCACATTCCCTTCCGTCATGCTGAACGTGTTTCAGCATCCATCCATCAGCGCGGACATGGCAGGAGAATCCGGCCGACCTTGCCGCATGAGCCCCAACGTTGACGCCAGGCTCCCAGTGGATGCCGAAACAAGTTCAGCATGACGAAAGACAGGGCATGCGGGTCAGCGGGTCAGAACCCCGTGCGCCTTTTTGCCGGCCGACAGCTTAACGCCCGCCTCGCCGACCGTCACCAGCGCGCCCTCGTCCGATACCTTCTCGCCGTCGATCCGTGCGCCGCCGCCTTTGATCAGGCGACGCGCCTCGCCCTTCGACGCGGCAAAGCCAAGCCCGACCAGCGCATCGACGACGGCGATGCTGCCTTCGGGGACGGCGAAGGTCGGCAGGTCGCCGCCGGCGGTGCCTTCCTCGAAAATCTTGCGCGCGGTCTCGGCGGCGGCGGAAGCAGCAGCGGCCCCCCGGCACATCGTCGTCGCTTCATTGGCGAGGACGATCTTGGCCTGGTTGATCTCCTGCCCCTCGAGTGCCTCCAATCGGGCGATCTCGTCGAGCGGAAGATCGGTGAACAGGCGCATGAAGCGGCCGACATCCTTGTCGTGTGTGTTCCGCCAGAACTGCCAGTAATCATAGGATGGCAGCGACTCTTCGTTGAGCCACACCGCACCCGACATGGTCTTGCCCATCTTGCCGCCGTCGGCGGTGGTGATCAGCGGGGTGGTCACGCCGAACACTTCGGTGCCGAGCATGCGCCGCGACAGTTCGATGCCGTTGACGATGTTGCCCCACTGATCCGATCCGCCCATCTGCAGGCGGACGCCGCGACGGTTGGCCAGCTCCATGAAATCATAGGCCTGCAGGATCATGTAGTTGAACTCGAGGAAGCTCAGCGACTGCTCGCGGTCGAGGCGCAGCTTCACCGAGTCGAAGCTCAGCATCCGGTTGATCGAGAAATGCTGGCCCACTTCGCGCAGGAAGGGGATATACTCCAGCTTGTCGAGCCAGTCGGCGTTGTCGACCATCACCGCATCGGTCGGGCCGTCGCCGAAGGTCAGGAAGCGTTCGAAGACGCGCTTGATCGAGGCGACGTTGCCGGCGATGACATCGTCGGTCATCAGCTTGCGTGCTTCGTCCTTGAAGCTCGGATCGCCGATCTTGCCGGTGCCGCCGCCCATCAGCACGACCGGCTTGTGCCCCGCCTGCTGCATGCGCCGCAGCAGCATGATCTGCACCAGGCTGCCGACATGGAGCGAGGGCGCGGTCGGATCGAAACCGATATAGCCCGGCACGATTGCGGTGGCGGCAAGCTTGTCCAGCGCCTCCCCATCGGTGATCTGGTGGATATAGCCCCGCGTGTCGAGCAGGCGCAGAAGATCGGAACGATATTCGGTCATAGCGCGCGGGCCGTTAGCATGACCGGGGCCGATCGTCATGTTCTTCCTGCTCCCCTGCATCCGAGGGGGCTTGCCACCACGCCCCTGTCGGGGAAAGAAGGCGCATGACGAACATGCTGGCCATAGGGCTGATGTCGGGCACCTCGCTCGACGGGATCGACGCCGCGCTGATCGAGACGGATGGCGCGGGCCATATCCGGCCGATCGCCTTCCGCTCCGATCCTTACAGCGTACAGGCGCGCGAGCAGTTGCGCGAAGCGGCGGCGCTGGCGCTCAGCTTCGAACAGCCGCGCCAGAACCCGAAGATCGTCGCGGCCGAGGAGATGATGACCCGGCGCCATATCCTCGCCGTGCGGCAGTTGCTCGCCGCCGCGCAGGTCGAACCCGAACGGGTCGATGTCATCGGCTTTCACGGCCAGACGATCGCGCATCGCCCCGATCGCGGCTGGACCTGGCAGATCGGCGATGGCGCCGCGATGGCGCGCGATCTCGGCATCCGCGTGGTCAACGACCTGCGTTCGGCCGATGTTGCGGCGGGCGGGCAGGGCGCGCCGCTGCTCCCGGTCTATCACCGCGCGCTGACGGCGGGCATGGATGTGCCGGTTGCGGTCCTGAACCTCGGCGGCGTCGGCAACATCACCTGGCTGGGCGCGGGAGAGGGCGAACTGATCGCCTTCGATACCGGGCCGGCCAACGGCCTGATCGACGACTGGATGCTGGCCGAAACCGGATCGCCTTATGACGCGCACGGGGCATTCGCGGCGCGGGGGGCGGTCGACCGGACGGTGCTCGACACCATGCTCGACAATGGCTGGTTCGATGCGCCGCCGCCCAAGTCGCTCGACCGCGCCGACTTCACCATCCAGCCCGCGCGCGGCCTGTCCGCCGCCGACGGCGCCGCGACCCTCACCGCCTTCACTGCCGAGACGGTCGCGCTGGCCCTGCGCCATCTGCCGACCCCGCCGCAGCGCCTGATCGTCGCCGGCGGCGGGCGGCACAATCCGACGCTGATGCAAATGATAGCGGTCGCTACAAAAATGACAGCTGAGCCGATCGAGGCGCTCGGCTGGAATGGCGACGCGACCGAGGCCGAGGGCTTCGCCTATATGGCGGTGCGCAGCCTGAAGGGTCAGCCTATCAGCTTTCCGGGGACGACGGGAGTGCCCGGGCCGCTGACCGGCGGGGTAACACACGAGGCCTAAACTCCTCTCCCATGTGGGAGAGGGGAAGACTCACTTCTTCCGCGCCAGGCTCCGCATCGCATCTTCCAGGCCGGACAGGGTCAGGCCGAACATGCGGTTGTCCATGATCTCGCGGACCATGCGGGTCGATTGGGTGTGCATCCAATAGGCTTCCGGCGTGGGGTTCAGCCACACCGCCGAGGAATAGACGTTGAGCATCCGCTTGAGCCAGACCTCGCCGGCCTCTTCGTTGAAATGCTCGACCGAGCCGCCCGGCTGGGCGATCTCATAAGGGCTCATCGACGCGTCGCCGACCAGCACCAGTTTATAGTCATGGCCATATTTGTGGAGCACGTCCCAAGTCGGGGTGCGCTCCTGGAAGCGGCGCGTATTGTCCTTCCACACGCCTTCGTAGACGCAGTTGTGGAAATAGTAGAATTCGAGATGCTTGAACTCGGCGGTCGCGGCCGAGAAAAGCTCCTCGCACAGCTTGATATGCGGGTCCATTGAGCCGCCGATGTCGAGGAAGAGCAGCAGCTTGACTGCGTTGCGCCGTTCGGGCCGCATCTGGATGTCCAGGAATCCGCGCCGCGCGGTGCCATCGATCGTGCCGTCGAGATCGAGCTCGTCCGCCGCACCCTCGCGGGCGAAGCGGCGCAGGCGGCGCAGTGCGACCTTGATGTTGCGGGTGCCCAGTTCGATGTCGTTGTCGAGATTCTTGAACTCGCGCTTGTCCCACACCTTGATCGCGCGCTTGTGGACGCTCTGTCCGCCGATGCGGATGCCCTCGGGGTTATAGCCCGAATTGCCATAGGGCGAGGTCCCCCCGGTGCCGATCCACTTGTTGCCGCCCTGGTGCTTGGCTTCCTGTTCCTCGAGCCGCTTCTTGAGCGTCTCCATGATCTCGTCCCAGGAACCCAGCGCCTCGATCTTGGCCATGTCCTCGGCACTGAGATATTTCTGGGCGATCGCCTTCAGCCAGTCCTCGGGGATTTCCTCGCCTTCGGCGCGCGAATCCAGCACGCCGCGAAACACCTTGCCGAACACCCGGTCGAAGCGGTCGAGGAGGCCCTCGTCCTTCACATAGGTCGCGCGGGCGAGGTAATAGAACTCTTCGGGGCTCCAGCCGATCACGTCACGATCGAGCGCTTCGAGCAGCGTCAGATGCTCCTTGAGGCTGGCGGGGATGCCCGCCGCGCGCAGTTCGTCGAGAAAGCCTAAGAACATCAGGCGGGCATAGCGCGTTTGTCGTGATGGCGCGACCACCAGAGTGCGGCGAGGCTGAGGATCGCCGACCCGCTCAGATAATAGCCGACATAGCCCAGTCCGCCATGATCCGAGAGATACTGCGCGACCGCGGGAACAGGCGCCGCGCCGAGGATCCCGGCGATGTTGAAGGTCATCGACGCGCCGGTGTAGCGCACCCGCGGCGGGAAGAGCGACGGCAGGAACGCGCCGAGCGGGCCGTAGACGAAGCCCATCATGAACAGCGCCATCGCCAGCCAGGCCGAGATGAGCGGCAGATCACCGCTGGTGAACATCGGCCCCATCAGCAGCCCGGTGCCGATCGTGCCGATACAGCCGGCGATCAGGACGTAGCGCGGGCTCTTCACGTCGGACCACCAGCCCGCGAGCAGGATGCCGCCGGCCATGAACAGGATGGTGACGAGCTGGATGCTCAGGAAGGTCTCCTTGGGAACGCCCAGCGTCTTGGTGCCGTAGCCGAGCGCGAAGGCGGTCGCGAGATAGTAGGTCGCGAAGCAGGCGACCGCGGCGAAGGTGCCCGCGACGGTCGGCACCAGATGCGCGCGGAACAGCTCGGCGATCGGCACCTTCGCGGGCTCGGACTCGGCCATCGCCGCCTGGAAGGCCGCGGTCTCGGTCAGCTTGAGGCGAACCCACAGGCCGACGCCGACCAGCACCGCCGATCCCAGGAAGGGCAGGCGCCAGCCCCAGTCCATGAACTGCTGCTGGGTCATGGTGATGCCGAGGATCAGGAACAGTCCGTTGGCGGCGATGAAGCCGACGGGCGCGCCGAGCTGCGGGAACATGCCGTAGCGGCCGCGCTTGCCGGGCGGGGCGTTCTCGACCGCGAGCAGCGCGGCACCGCCCCACTCGCCGCCCAGGCCGAAGCCCTGGCCGAAGCGCAGCACCGCCAGCAGCAGCGCGCCCACCCAGCCCGCGGTCTCGTAGGACGGCAGGAAGGCGATCAGCAGGGTCGACATGCCCATCACCATCAGCGAGGCGACGAGGGTCGACTTGCGGCCGATCCGGTCGCCGAAATGCCCGAACGCCCAGGCGCCGAGCGGCCGCGACAGGAAGGCGAGGCCGAGCAGCGTGTAGGACCAGAGGAGCTGGGTCGACGGCTCGAACCCTCCGAAGAACAGCGGACCGAAGACGAGCGAGGCGGCGGTCGCGAAGATGTAGAAATCGTAGAACTCGACCGACGTGCCGGTCAGGCTGGCCAGCAGGATGCGCCGGGTCGACGGCGGTGCAGCACTCGTGTCGGTCATGAAAATCCCCGCCTCTCTCGTCGCGCCGGATTGGCGCGACGGAGAGGCGGGGTCAAGCGGTACGCAACTCGAACATAACTCTTACTTTCCCTCCCGTCAGGGGAGGGGCGGCATCATGTTACCGACACTTGGCATCGCCGCGATCGATCGACCGGCCGAGCAGCGCGCCGCCGCCGGCACCGAGGAGCGTGCCCAGGGTCGACGAACGACCATTGTCGAGCGCGTTGCCGAGCAGACCGCCGGCCAGCGCGCCGATCACCAGACCGGTGGTGCCGTCCGAACGGCGGCAATAATAGCGCCCGTTATTGCCGCGATAGATGCGGTCGTTCCGGCTCAGGCGGCGCTCCTGATAATAGCGGCCGTCGCGATAGTAATTGTCGGCATAATAGCGGCCGCCCTGACCGGGGCGGTTATAGTCGTAACGCTTATAGTCGCGCCACGCCTCGCGCCGGTCGCGGCGATCGTCCCGGACGTCGCGGCGCATTTCGCGGCGATCGTCGCGCGCATCGCGCCGGTCGTCACGGCGGTCATCGCGGCGATCCTCGCGCCAGTCCCGGCGATCCTCGCGGCTCTGCGCGGCGGCGGGCTGGGTAGCGACGATGGCCGGCGCCAGCGTGGCTGCCATGGCGATCGCCAGAATGAACTTACGCATCTTACATCTCCTGTCCGAAAAGGGACGGAGGCAGAACGACAGGCGGTGCCCACGGTTGCGTGAACCGAAAACTACGTCCTGTTCATCCGGGCGACAGGCGCCTGGCCGACCTGCGAAAGCGACACCCGGCCCCCGGCGGAACATGCCGACGATCCATGGGTTTTGCCGGATGAGAAACGACATTGTTTCGGGAGAGCAAGAATGCATAAGTTCATGATCGCGGCCGGCGTCGCCGCACTGGCGATGGGCCAGGCCGCCCAGGCCGAAACCGTCTGCAAGCAGGACAATACCGGCCGCACGATCGCGACCGTCGCGGGCGCCGGCATCGGCGCCATCCTCGGCCGCGTGATCGATGGCGGCCGTCACAAGGAGGTCGGCACGATCGTCGGCGGCCTCGCGGGCGGCGTCGCCGGCAACCAGCTGGCCAAGGACGGCGGCGACAAGTGCCAGGTGTCCTACGGCTATTATGACGAGAGCGGCCGCTGGCACGCCAATCGCATCTCCGACCGCGATGCGCAGGGCTATTACGACCGCAACAACCGCTGGGTCGCGGGTACGCCGAACGGCTATTATGATCGCAACAACCGCTGGGTCGCGTTCGACGGCGATGGCCAATATTCGGGCTATCGCGACCGCGACGGCCGCTATGTGCCGGTCGGCGTGAGCGGCTATTACGCGGCCGACGGCGATTGGGTGCAGGCGACGTCGCCGGGCTATTACGACACGCGCGGCCGCTGGGTCGCTGGCCCGACCTCGGGCAATTACGACGCCAATGGCCGCTGGATCGCCAACAGCCGTTCGGGCGAGCCGGTCGGCTATTGGGAAGCGCGCAGCGCGCCGGGCTATTACGACAATGGCCGCTGGGTGCGTGGCCAGACCACCGGCTATTATGACGCCCGGGGCCGCTGGGTTTCGCAGGCCGGCGCGGTCAACGTCGCCGCGCGCAACATGGATGTCGACACCCGCGCCGCCCGGATCGAGCAGCGGATCACGCGCCAGCGCGACCGCGGCACGCTCACCAAGTCCGAGGCCAGCCGCGCGCGCACCGAACTCGCGTCGATCCGCCGCGACGAGGGCAATATGCGCCGCTCGGGCAACCGTCTGACCCAGAATGAGGAGTCGGTGCTGCATCAGCGGCTCGACAAGCTGACCCAGCAGCTCCGCATGGACCGCAACGACAGCGATCGCTGGGACGGCTGATCGCGCCGATAGCGCGGATCCCAAGTGCTATGGGGCGGAGCTTCGCGGCTCCGCCCCATTTTCATGTCTGCCGTCCGGGGCGGACGGGGGACGAAGGAGGCGCTCTCCCCGCGTCGGCGGGCCGGCCCGGACGGGTCGGATTCCGGGTGCATGGGGTTGTTCGCCCGTATTTTTGCTTTTTCTTCCCATGAGGGAGCCTGATTGCCTAGCGGAAATGGGTCGAAAAAGCAAGAACAAATAAGGAACAAGGCGGCGGTCGGGCGTAACCAAGCGCGCGGAGCGCGGGAACGGGCGTGCCGGCGGTGAAAGGCGGGGTGAGGCCTGGAACGAGCCTGCAGGATGATGCTGGCATGTGGGCGCGCCATCGGCGGGTTCGTCCGTGTGGCGGGGTGGATGCTGAACCAAGTTCAGCATGACGATGGGTCGTTCGAAAAGCGCGCGGTCGAGGGCGGACGGGGCAGTCGGCAGCCCCCGAACAGCTGCTGACTATCTGCCCGTTCCTGTCGCCAAGTTCGGGGTGACGACGAGGACTATGTCATGGCGCCGGCCAGACCAGCGGCAGATGGTCGATCGTGTTCACCGGGCCGGCCCGCGCGGGAACAGCGGCGCCCGGCGCGACGGCGAAGTCGGGGATGCGGCGGAGCCACTCCTCGATGAAGATCTGAACCTCCATGCGCGCCAGCTGCGCGCCCGCGCAGGTGTGGGCGCCCGATCCGAAGCTGATGTGCCGCGGCGGCCGGTCGAAATCGATCCGCTCGGGATCGGGGAAGAGGGCGGGGTCGAGATTGTGCAGGCTCGGCGACAGCATGATGTGGTCGCCGCGCTTCATCGTCACCGCGCCGTGGACGACATCCTCGGCGAGCACCCGGCCCATATTGCTGGTGGCGTAGCGGCGCAGCAGTTCGGGCACGACGGCGGGCATCCGGTCGGGGTCGGCGAGAATGGCGCGCCGCATCTCGGGCTGGCGCGCCAGGAACAGCGCGATGAAGCCGAACATCGCCGCGACGGTGTCGAGCCCGGCGAAGGTTACCATCGTGCAGGTCGACAGCAACTCGCCCGCGTCCATCGGCCGTCCGTCAATCTTGGCGGAGAGCAGATGGCTGATCAGGTCGTCGCCCGGCGTGCTGCGGCGTTCGGCGATCCGGGCATCGAGATAGGCGCGCACCTCGCCATAGGCGGTGATCTTGGCGTCGAGATCGGGATGGCGCGCGAAGATCTCGGTGCGGGCGTGCAGCCAGGTGCGATCCGCGAGCGGCAGGTCCATCAGCCGCAGCACGATGATCAGCGGCAGGCGATGCGCGAAATCGCCGATGAACTCGCAGCCGCGATCGGGCAGGAAACCGTCGATCAGCTCCCCGGTGAGCGCCCGGATCTCCGCCTCCAGCCCGCGTACCCGCGCCGGGGTGAGATAGGTCATGACCGCGCGGCGATACTCGCCGTGGATCGGCGGATCGGCCTCCAGCGGCAGCAGCGGATCGGCCGGTACGCTGGGGATGGTGACGCTGGAACTGGAGAAGCGGCGATGGTCGCGGAAGAAGGCGGCGACGTCGGCGCCCTCGGTCGCGACCCAATGGCCGCCATTGTGCGGCGACCAGACGATCGGCCCATGGCCCCGGAAGCTCAGCCAGGCACGCTGCGGGTCGTCGCTGGCGCCGGGCAGGTCGTAGATGTCGAGATCGACGACGAGATGGGGCGGCACATGGTCCGGGACGGCCGATATCGCCATCGATACTCTCCTATCGCCCACTCTGCGGTGGTGGCGGCAGTAGGGGGGAGAGGGGCGGGGGCGTCAAGGCAATCGAGACCGCAGGGGATGTCGGAAGGAGGGCGAGCGTGAACTGCCAGAGCGAGATGAACGCCGACCGCTCGGCATGACGACGTTCGAAATATAGCGATGGGCGAAGGATTCTCGCTTTGTACAGGCCGAATATCCTAGCATTTCGCGCCCATATGCTAGAGGCGACACCAGCTATAGCCAAAGGATATATATGCCAACGAAGCGAATGATGAAGCATAAGTCGGTCGGTGTTCGCCTGGAGCAGGTCGATCTCTTGGAAGGCAGTCGCCTCATCCGGACGACCTATGTCCTGACCGATGACCGATCGACCGGGACACAGTCCTTTGCCTCGCTCGCCGCAGCCGAAGAGGCGTACCACGCCGCCGTTGCTTCGCGCTTATAAGCCGAAGCCGATGCCGCATGTTGACCGGCGCGCACCGGCTTGGCCGAGGCTTGCGCCGATCAGCATGAAATGGCTCGGCGGCTTGGTTTGAGCCGCCCGGTCATTATCGGTTGGCGACCACGTGCGATCATAGATGAAATCAGCCTAATCATGATCGTGTCCCCCGAAGCTTCTTCGGCAGTCTACCGGCTCGGGAGTTCCTCTCCGCTGCGGACGTCTATGACCGCCCCACGTTTGTACGCGAGGACGCCAGGGAACGGTGCAAGCCGCGTGATCAATCTCGCGCTGGCTTCAAAAAACGGCCCAACAGCGTGAAATTGCGCTGCTACGCGGGGGAAGGCGCGCAACATCGAGGGCAAGCGGTCGTTTGCAGAGACAGGTCTCAGCGCAATCGCAGGGAGTGGAAAGTCCATGTCAAAGGTGGGGCCGAGGTCCGTTACCTCGGCCAGTTCCGGATACAGCGGCGGTTCGCTCGCTCGGCTCGATAAAAAAGTGCCGACATCCGTTATATCACCCGCCTTGGCTGAAAACTTGATCGAGCCTAGGCACAGGCACACCGCCATAGATAGTTTATTGCCAAGCCCATAAATCACATAGGTTCCTGGATCTGTCTCGATCAGATAAGTGCTGCCTACCGCATCTCGCTCCAGAGCGTTTTTTGTATCAACATAATATAGGTTGTTTATGTCGGGCAGTTCGAATGAAAAGTCCGCAAGGGCGATCTTACCGCCCTTCTTTTTCCAGGCCTCCAGTTTTGCGGACTGGAAGTAATTCACTTCGTCAGCGCTGGGTAGGCGAAGAAACATTGGTATGGCGCATGGTTCCCAGGCAGCCATGCACCTCGCGAGAATGTACGCGCGGTCTGCTTTTTGCTGAAAGAGTTCGCCCGCTACGATTGGACGGAAATGCGAGGATGGCTTTGTGGCGTTAACGGCTTCCCCTGAGAAAATGACATAGATTGCCGCAAGCAGGCGGCAGAGCCACCGCTTCATGGCGCAACTCGCGGACTCGTCGGAGTAGGACCCGACGCGATCTGGGCCTGCATAAAGAGAGCCTTTTCGGTGTCTTTTCCATTTAGCTGTCGCCATATCGCTTCAGAAACTGCGTATCGCGTATAGCCGCGTGGGAGCATGCAACTTGTCTGATTGATCTGGCGAGCGCTTCGTTCGACGCTTGCTGTAACCGCTTCGCCTGCCAACCCGAGATAATCCGATTTATCGCGCTCCTTCAGACCATTTCCTTCAACCCAAGGAACGAAACTTGGCGCCGGATTCCATAAACCTAGCCGTACGTATCTGAAGCAAAACCGAAGGTCGGAAAGTGCTTCGCTGAAACTTAATCCTGGCTGGTGGAAGACAAAGAACTTTTTTGGGTTATCGAATTTTTCCGAGGAGATTATCGGAACGTTGATTGGCAGCGCATCTGGAACGCCTCGTGTGCCATCGTTGGGCTTGGAGGAAACTACGCGATCAGGAGATGTGAGGCCGGAAGCCTGAGCAGGCTGAGTTGTCAGTATTG
The DNA here is from genome assembly GCA_040387595.1 of Pseudomonadota bacterium. Taxonomy (GTDB): domain Bacteria; phylum Pseudomonadota; class Alphaproteobacteria; order Sphingomonadales; family Sphingomonadaceae; genus Rhizorhabdus. Next base: position 2,865 of record JAZKDN010000008.1, on the reverse strand, counting down.
CCAATGCTATCAGAAAAACCATCGGTCCTCCGGTAAACGCCCATAAAAAGATCATGGATTCAAGATCTTCCTGTTGTCAATCTAGAGCTGCGGGGACACAATAGTTAACACTGTTATTCTTCTGCATTTGCAGCTTAGCTACCACCTCTCGCCACATTTAATATAGTGTCCCCGAAATAGGTGTCCCCGAAATAGGATGTGTTTTCGGATCTCTAAGACCGGATTGCCAGCGTGCCGTCGGGTTCGCTACGGTCGTTCCTGCGACGCAGCGGGAAAGGGCGGCGGATGATTACCGTGTGGGGCGGACAGACCTCGCGGTCGATCCGGGTGGTTTGGCTGCTGGAGGAGATGGGGCTTCCCTACCACGTGCGGCAGGTGGACATGCTCGCCGCCGAGCAGGACCCCGCGTTCCTTGCCGTCAACCCCGCCGACTATATCCCGGCGATCGAGGACGGCGACGTCGTCATGGTCGAGTCGATCGCGATCATGGAATATCTGATGGCGCGCTACGGTCCGACACCGTTGGCGCCCGCGCCGCACGATCCGAGCTTTGCCGCTTATCAGCAGTTTCTGCATTTGGGCGAAGCCGGCCTCGCGACTCTGATGATGCCCGTCGTCGTCAGCCGCTTCCTGGCGCCCGAGGCCGAGCGGGAGAACTGGGGTGCTGCCTGGTGTCTGCAGGCGTTCCAGAAGCGCCTGACGCTGGTCAGCCAGCGGCTCGCCGACGCGCCCTACCTTGCGGGCGAGGCTTTTACCGCCGCCGACATCTCGGTGAGCTATGCGTTGAATCTGGGCCAACGGACTTGCGGCATCACCCTCGGCGATGCCGAGCAGGCTTATCTCGCCCGGACCACGGGTCGCGACGCCTACAAGCGCGCGATGGCGCGTTCGCACGAAGGGGTGAACAGCTGAATCGCGTTCCGGAGACACGATATCGAACCCAGTTACCCTTTGGAGAGGCGGTGTTTCGCTAGCGCGTGCAGCGGAAAGGGAGGCGGGGGAGTTTAGTATAGTGTGCCCCCACATTCCCATCCAACCTCTATGGAACGACTTTTTTTCTTAGAAATCGATCGGCCATGAACTTGAAAGCGCCCGCAATAGCTGCGCCTTCTCCGGGTGCAATAGCAGGGGAACTGAAGTCGAAGTTGGAAAGTCCGATCCGTTCTTCTCCACGCATTGGCCTGCTATGGATCACCCTTGAAGCGCTATCAGCCGTCGCACTAGAAAAATACCGCACTAAAAAGCCGGTCATGAGCATTTTTGTCAGTGTGGTTCTAAATGCCGTGACAAAGGCGACATGAATTTCCGCATAGCATCGCGTTGGCGGCGTGATTTCTGGACCACCAGCGCCGATTGGCTCCGTCAATAAATCGCCATACTTCTTCGCCCGGTCCGCAGGCAGGGGATCATGAAGCACGATCCGATAATGCTCAAACTTTCCGGAAGCTTCGACTGCATCAGCCAGTATCTTGCCTTGCTGACCGCTATTGAAGACGGCGTAAGCTTTCTGAGCCACTTGCTGGACAGGCGTTTGCACCAAGTCGAACTGATGACCTGATCCGTTGAAAGAACCATTTGCTGCGTGGAAGAAAATCCCACCATATTTGTCAGTGGGCCAGATGTGAAGTTCACAATCTTCCGGCAGTGCTGTGTTCGCTCGGTCCGCGTAAGCGGGTCCACCGCTAAGAAAAAGCGCAGCGCTTAAAATCCAAATACCGGCATGTCCCATCATCTGCCCCCTTTTGCGTTTCTGATTCCCACTAATTCTGGGACGTTGCGTCAAGTAATTCGGGGACATTATGCTTAATTAGAGGCAGCTCGCGACGCGCGCCATCTCGGAACGCCATCGCATCTTAGAACGCTAATTAGTATAGTGTCCCCGAAATTCCCTAGTGTCCCCGAAACTCCCGGTCGCACCAAGGAAAACGGGCGGTTCGTTGGGGCCGCCCGTTTCTCTGTTTGTACCGCTGAACTTTGTAGGCTTCGATCGCAGAGCCGGATGCCGGCTTTGCGGTGTCTGCCTCGTCACTCGACCTCCGGGCCAGTCCAAGTGGCCTGGTGGATGCTGAAACGAGTTCAGCATGACGGACGGTGTGGGGACGGGTTACTCCGCCGCCACCCCGGCATGGCCGAACAGGCCGCCTTCGGTGCTGTCCTCGTTCGCCGCTGCCGCGGTCTTGGCGGTCTTGCGGTTGTCGAAGGCGTCCCAGACGTCGTTCCACTGGCCCCGGGTCGCGGCCTTCGAATATTCGGTCGCGCGGGTCTCGAAGAAATTGGCGTGCTCGATGCCGTTGAGCATCGGCGCCAGCCAGGGCAGGGGATGCTCCTCGATCATGTAGATCGGCTTGAGGCCGAGCTGGCCCAGGCGCCAGTCGGCGATGTAGCGGACATATTTCTTGATGTCCTTCGGGGTCATGCCGCTGACCGGGCCCATCTCGAACACCAGGTCGATGAAGGCGTCCTCGATCCGCACCGTCTTCTGGCACATGTCGAGAATGTCTTCCTTGACCGAATTGGTCAGGCAGTCGCGCTCCTTGCAGAAGGCGTGGAACAGCCGGATGATCCCCTCGCAGTGGAGCGTCTCGTCGCGGATCGACCAGGTGACGATCTGGCCCATGCCCTTCATCTTGTTGAAGCGCGGGAAGTTCATCAGCATCGCGAAGCTGGCGAAGAGCTGCAGCCCTTCGGTGAAGCCGCCGAACATCGCCAGCGTGCGCGCGATATCCTCGTCGCTGTCGACCCCGAAGGTCGCGAGGTAATCATGCTTATCCTTCATTTCCTTATACTGCATGAAGGCGCTGTATTCGGTTTCGGGCATGCCGATCGTGTCGAGCAGATGGCTGTAGGCGGCGATGTGCACCGTCT
>JAZKDN010000007.1:0-124741 GCA_040387595.1 Pseudomonadota bacterium | reverse complement strand
TCGACGAAGTTGCAGGGCATGTGGCGGCTGTCGAGCTGGGTGACGAGGATGTCGTCCCAGCCGTCCTTCACGGCGCCGGTCGAGCCGGGGAGGGCGAAGATATAGGTGCCGCGCGCGACGCAGGCGGTGGCGCGCGACTGGATGGTCGAGGTGCCGATCTTGGCGTAGCTCAGCCAGCGGAACAGCTCGCCGAAGCCGGGGATCTCCTTGTCCCAGACGCGGGCGAGCGCCTCGGGCGTGACGTCGCGGCCGGTCACGCCGGTGCCGCCGGTGGTGATCACGCAGTCGATCTGCGGATCGTCGATCCAGCCGTGCAGGCGCGCGACGATCAGGTCGACATCGTCGCGGACGATCGCACGATCGGCGAGGATGTGGTTCGCGCCCTCGATCCGTGCGACCAGCGTGTCGCCGGATTTGTCGGTCGACAGGTCGCGGCTGTCCGAGACGGTCAGCACCGCGATGCGGACGGGATGAAAGGGCAGGTCTTCCTTGATCGGCATGGGGACTCTCTTGCTTCCAGCTGTTCAGCCTTCACCGTAGCCCCGGCTTGATCGGGAGTCCCGCTGCTCCGCAATCGCTCGTGGAAAGAAGCGGGATCCCGGGTCGAGCCCGGGATGACGGGGGAGAGGAGGGTCAGTCCGCTGCGGCGGTCGTGCCGAGTGAGGTGAGGCGCACCGCTTCGCGGCCGGGCATGCCCGGGAAGCGCGGCCACAGGCCTTGCGAGATCGCCGTCAGGCTGGCGGGCTTGGCACCGCTGTGGTGCTGGTACATCCAGTAATTGCGCAGCACGATCGCGACATAGGCGCGGGTCTCGACGAACGGGATCGATTCGATGAACAGCAGCGGATCGTCGAGGTTGCGGCCGCGCGCGTTCCAGTTGGCGACCGAGCCCGGACCGGCGTTATAGGCGGCGATCACCTTGGGCAGGAGCCCGCCGGTGCCGCTGTTGTCGGCAAGCTCGCGCAGATAGGCCTGGCCGAGGTCGATGCTCATCGCCGGCTGGAACAGCGAGGCGGGATCGATCGTGCGGCCGAGATGGCGCGCGACCATCTGCGCGGTGCCGGGCATCAGCTGCATGACGCCGCGCGCGCCCGCCGAGCTGATCGCATCGGTCTTGAAGCGCGATTCCTGCAGCGCGTGGGCGAAGATCAGCGCCTTGTCGACCTGCCAGCCCGAGGCCGGGGTCCAGGCGGGCATCGGGTAGCGCGCCGAGGCGGACAGCTGCGCGCCCGACGGACCATTCTGGGCGAGCCAGATCTGGGCGGCGGGAAGATCGAGCCGCGCAGCGAGGTGGATCAGCGATTCATGATCGCGGCTCAGGCCAATCTTCGCCTGATGGCGCAGCATTTCCTCGGCCAGGCTGGTCTCGCCGATCTCGGCCAGCGCGGTCGCGCGGCGGACATTGGCGATCGCGCCGATCGAGGCCCAGTCGTTGGCGGTCAGCTTGAGGCTGGACGCGGCGGCGTCGGTCATGCCGAGCGCCGACTGCGCGATCAGGCCGTAGAAGCTTTCCTTCATCCGCGCCGCGGTTCGCAGGCGCGGCTGGACCCTGTCGGGGCGACCGCAGGCCATGTCGGCGCGGCTGGCCCAGTAGAGACCCGCAGCGACCATTTCCGGATCGCGTGCGCGTGCGGCGACTTCCTCGAAGGCGGCGCCGGCGGACTGGCAATCATGCTGCCGCCAGGCGGCGAGGCCCGACACCCAGCTGGCCTGGACCGGCCAGTCGCCGGCGCCCGGGCGGGCCTGGTCGGCGGTGCGGCGGGCATTGGCGTCGTCGCCCGACAGATAATAGGCCCAGGCAACGCGCTGCAGCCATTCGGCCTGTGCCTCGGGCGACAGTTGGTCGAGACGGCCTGCAACGATCGCCTCGGCCTCGCTCGGCCGGTCGCTGCGCAGCAGCGGGGTGGCGACCTGCGAGAGCGCGGCGGCGGCGCGGTCGCTGCGCAGCGAGCGGGCGGACAGGCGCTTCGACGGGCCGGCATAGCGGACGAGGCCGCGCGTGACCGGCAGCGTTGCGGTGGTGAGGCCGCGGCGTGCGGCGAGGCTTGCCAGATCGGCGGCCTGGGGCAGATCGGGCGCGGTCGCGACGACCTGGATCAGCCGCTCGTCGGCGATCTTGGGCGATCCCTTCGCGAGGATCAGCTCGGCCTGGGCGACATCGCTGAGCGGCCCGGCCGGAATCCTGTCGATGCCCGCCTGCGCGGTCGTCCAGTCACCGGCATGGATCGCGGCGAAGATGGCGCGGTAGGCGCTGCGCTGATCGGCGGTCAGGCCCGACACGATCGGCAGCGGTTGCGCGGCCGCGGCGACGCCGACCGCGGCGACCGGCACGGCGACCGAGCTCTGGGCGACGGCGACGGCCGGGGTGAAGGCGATGGCGCCGGCAAGCAGGAAGGTTCGCGTCATTCGATAACCTTCATCAGAAGTTGCAGATCTTCCCAGGCGCGGCGTTTCTGCTGGGGGTGCTGCAAGAGGGTGCGGGGGTGAAAGGTCGCGACGGTGCTGACCGTCCCGCCGGGCAGCGCGACGTCATGGACCCGGCCGCGCGCTTCGACGAAGCCGAGGTCGAGGAAGGTGCGCGAGGGCTGTTCGCCGAGAAGCAGCAAGGCGCGCGGCCTGGCCAGTGCGACATGATGACGGGCGAGCTTCGCGAAGAGGGCGCCCTGGGCGCGGTCGACATAGCCGCCGGCGGGGCGGCCGGGGGCCATCGCCGAGAGGTAGAGCGACTGGCGGTCGCGGCCCATGGCGGACAGCATCTTGTCGAACAGCTCGCCGGCAGGCCCCGACAGCAGGCGGCCGCTGGCGGGGTCCTCGGCCTCGGGCAGGTCGACGAGCACCATCAGCCCGCTGGCGATGTCGCCCATCGCAGCGACGCGCGTGGCGATCGGCATCGCGATCTCGTCGCTGGTCGCAAGCCAGGAGAGGAAGGCGGGGAGGGTGTCGGGCAGGCCCTTCGCCGCCGGCGCCGCGGCCGGATGGGCGATCGTCGCCCGGACAGGCGGCGGTGCGAGATCGCGTGCGGCGGGCTGCGCCGGAGCGGCGAGATGCAGGGGCTGAGCGGCGGCGGGAACCGTCCGCGCGGCCGGCGGTTCTAAACGGGCCAGCCAGTCGCGCGGTGCTTCATCCACCAGCACGTCGAAGCCGGCATCCTCCCACCAGCCCATCAGGCTGGCGATTTCCGCTGTCGAACCGAAATTTGCCCCCAAATCCATATCGATTATCTAAAGGAATGGGTTGACGAAGCCGTCAATCTGCGGGCAGCGGCTTTGGGGCATGACGTTTGAATGACGCGATGATCGGATAGCAGGACAAGGACGAGGAAAATGTCGACGCGCGAATCGATGGCTTATGACGTCGTTATCGTGGGCGCCGGTCCCGCGGGACTGGCAGCAGCGATCCGGCTGAAACAGCTTGCGCTCGAATCGGGCCGCGAGATCGCGGTCTGCGTGCTCGAGAAAGGCTCCGAAGTGGGGGCGCACATCCTGTCGGGGGCGGTGGTCGATCCGATCGCGCTCGACGAACTGCTGCCCAACTGGAAGGATCTCGACAGCCCGATGACGGTGCCGGTCACCGAGAACCATCACTGGATCCTGACCGAGAAGCGGCAATATTCGATGCCGCATATCGCCCTGCCGGGCTTCATGCACAACAAGGGCACCTACACCCTGTCGCTGGGCAATCTGTGCCGCTGGCTGGCGGGGCAGGCCGAGAATCTGGGGGTCGAGATCTTCCCCGGCTTCGCCGCTGCCGAGATCCTCTACAATGAGGACGGATCGGTGAAGGGCGTCGCCACCGGCGACATGGGCGTGAGCCGCGAGGGCGAGCACAAGCCCGACTATCAGCCCGGCATGGAACTGCACGCCCGCTACACCTTCTTCGCCGAGGGCGTGCGCGGCCACCTGTCGAAGGTGCTGAAGGCGCAGTTCGACCTGGAAGCCGACAGCGAGCCGCAGACCTATGCGATCGGCATCAAGGAATTGTGGGACATCGATCCCGAGAAGCATGAGCCGGGCCGGGTGATCCACACCCAGGGCTGGCCGCTCACGGACGAGGTCGGCGGCGGCTTCCTCTACCACCAGGCGAACAACCAGGTGGCGCTCGGCTTCGTGGTCGGCCTCGGCTACAAGAATCCGCACGTCTATCCGTTCGAGGAATTCCAGCGCTGGAAGCAGCACCCGAAGATCCGCGAGATCCTCGAGGGCGGCCGCCGCGTGTCGTACGGCGCGCGGGCGATCAACGAGGGCGGCTGGCAGGCGGTGCCGAAGCTGACCTTCCCGGGCGGCGCGCTGATCGGTTGCTCGGCGGGCTTCGTCAACGTGCCGCGCATCAAGGGCAGCCACACGGCGATGAAGTCGGGCATGCTGGCGGCGGAAGCGGCGTTCGACGCGATCGTCGCCGATCGCACCGGCGACGAGCTGGTGAGCTATCCGGAAGCGCTCGAAAACAGCTGGATCGCCAAGGAGCTGAAGATCGTCCGCAACGCCGAGCCGTTCATCGCGAAGTTCGGCCCGGTCGCCGGCACCCTGCTGGCGGGCACCGACATGTGGATGCGCAACCTGGGCTTCGGCCTGCCCTTTACCCTCAAGCATCACAAGGACAATGAGGGGATGTGGCGCCAGGATATCGCGCCGAAGATCGACTATCCCAAGCCCGACGGCGTGATCAGCTTCGATCGCCTGTCGTCGGTGTTCCTGTCGAACACCAACCATGAGGAGGACCAGCCGGTCCACCTCCAGCTCAAGGACCCGTCGGTTCCGATCGACATCAACCTGCCCTGGTACGACGCGCCCGAGCAGCGCTATTGCCCGGCGGGCGTGTACGAGATCATCGGCCGCGAAGAAGGCAATCCCAAGCTGCAGATCAACGCGCAGAACTGCGTCCACTGCAAGACCTGCGACATCAAGGACCCGACCCAGAACATCAACTGGGTGACGCCCGAGGGCGGCGGCGGGCCGAACTACCCGAATATGTGAGACGCGCATCCGAGGATCGGAGCGGGCCGGGGGAAACTCCGGCCCGTTTTGGTTTCGGGAACGCGTGTGCTTCTTCGTCATGGTGAACCCGGTTCGGCATCCAGCGGGAGGCCGGAGACGAAACCACCGGTCCTGGGGAGGAGGGCGCGCCGCCGCCCGGTTCGTCGGCGCGGGTGGGTGGATGCCGAAACACGTTCGGCATGACGGAGGGGGAGGCGGGGCCGCCGTGCCCTCCGGCCCGTTTTGGTTTCGGGAATGCGTGTGATTCTTCGTCATCCTGAACTTGGTTCAGGATCCACCAGGAGGCCGGAGAAGAGACTACCGGTCTTGGCGAGGAGGGTGCGCCTCCGCCCGGTTCGTCGGTGCGGGCGGGTGGATGCCGAAACACGGTCGGCATGACGGAGGGGGAGGCGGGGCCGCCGTGCCCTCCGGCCCGTTTTGGTTTTGGGACCGCGTGTGGTTCTTCGTCATCCTGAACTTTGTTCAGGATCCACCAGGAGGCTGGAGAAGAAACTACCGGTCTTGGCGAGGACGGCGCGCCGCCGCCTGGTTCGTCGGCGCGGGTGGGTGGATGCCGAAACACGTTCGGCATGACGGTGGGGGAGGCGGGGCCGCCGTGCGGACGCGGCGATTCGCCGGTCGGTGCGCTGACGGTTGGCGGTGCGGCGGCATCGGTTCGCCGCACGCGGCACTCGAATGGGCCGTGCAGCGGATGGGGCGGGCGGCGGCGTTCATCTGGCAGACAGGTTGGCCGGAACACCCAAGGGCGACTGGGGGAGGAAAAAGGAGCCGTTAGATGCGTGTCATTTCCAAAAGTCCAAGAGTTCGCATCCTGCTGGCCATGTTGGCCGTGACCGCAGCGGGCAGCTTGTCTGCCCAGCCGCAAGGAGCGATCGAATCGAATATTGTCGTCGATGGCGTGCCCGCGCCCGATCCGTCCACGATGACTGCCGGGCCCGAGATCAAGGGCATTATTTCGGCGCGCAATGCCGAGAAGATGAAAGTCACGGCCGCCGACGGCAGCAGCACGATCATCGCCGTCACCGACGCCACGAAGATCAAGGGCGCGAGCGGCCTGTTCGGCGGCAGCCGCACCAAGCCGACCGCCGCCGCGCTGCTCAACGGGCTGCCGGTGACGGTCAAGACGCTGCAATCGGCCGATGGCCAGCCTGGTGACGGCCTGTTTGCGAGCCAGATCACGTTCAGGAACACCGACCTCAAGACCGCGACGATGATCCGCAACGCCACCGACCAGCGCTTCGAGGAACAGACCGCGGCGACCGAGTCGCTGCGCGGCCGTCTGGGCGATATCGACAAATATAACATCAAGGGCACGACGAACGTGCACTTCGACACCGGCAAGGCGGAGCTGTCCCCCGAGGACAAGGCCGAGCTGTGCAGCACGGCCACCACGGCACAGGGGACGGAAAATGCCCTGATGCTGGTCGTCGGCTACACCGACTCGACCGGCACCGAAGAGGTCAACCAGCAGCTGAGCGAGAAGCGCGCCAACCGCGTCATCAACTATCTCCAGCAGGCGTGCGGCTGGAAGCCCTATCGCATGCTGACCCCGACGGGGATGGCGACGGCGGATCCGCTGGCGAGCAACGAGACCGAAGAAGGCAAGGCGCAGAACCGCCGTGTCGCGGTGAACATCCTGGTGAGCAAGAGCGTCGACGACCTCTAAGCGGTGCGGGGCGTGCCGAATCAAGACGACATGTGAGGCGCGCATCCGAGAATCGCGGCGGGCCGGGGGAAACTCCGGCCCGTTTTTCTGTGTCCAACGACTGCGCCACCGCCTGGCCCGTCTGTGCGGCTTGGTGGACGCTGAATCGAATTCAGCATGACAGCGTGGGGACGAGGGGGCCGGAAAAAAAGCACGGGCCGCGTCACAGGCGCATCGGCTCGATCGTCACACCATCAAACCCCCAAGATGGAGACGATCATGACCACCCCGACATCCGCCCCCCGCTACGAGCAGGAAACCCCCGACATCATTCATGCCTTCACCGCCGCGCAGGCCGCGGTGAGCGGGCATGGGCTGGAGCCGCTCCTGCGCCACCTCGTCATGCTGCGCGCGTCGCAGATCAATCGGTGCGGCTTCTGCGTGCAGATGCACAGCCGTGAGGCGCGGGCGGACGGCGAGACCAGCGAGCGGCTGGATCGCGTGATCGTGTGGGATCAGGTAAGGGATTTCAGCGAGCGCGAGAAGGCGGCGCTCGCCTGGACGGAGGCGCTGACCGTGCTCGACCACCACAGCGATCTCGGCGCGCTGCGCGCCGGCTTGCGCGCGCATTTCTCCGAAGAGGAGGTCGCTGCGCTGTCCGGGCTGATCGCGATGATCAACCTGTGGAACCGCATCGGCATATCGCGGCACTGATGATGGACGGCCAGGCGATAAGCGGACAGGATGGGGCCCTGTTCGAACGCGCGCGGCCCCGGCTGCTCGGTCTGGCCTATCGCATTCTCGGCTCGCGGGTCGATGCCGAGGATGCGGTCCAGGACTGTTTCCTGAAATGGAGCGCGGCCGAGCGTGAGGCGATCGGCAATGTCGAGGGCTGGCTGACGACGATCTGCACGCGCCGCTGCCTCGATCTGCTGCGCGCGGCGCACCGGTCGCGGGTCGATTATGTCGGGAGCTGGCTGCCCGAGCCGATCCATATGGCGGTCGATCCCGAGCAGGGGGCGGTCGAACTCGCCTCCTCGCTCGGCGCGGCCTTCCTGCTGATGCTCGAGCGGCTGACGCCGAAGGAGCGTGCGGCCTATCTGCTCCACGAGATTTTCGAGCGGCCCTATGAGGAGATCGCCGCGACGCTGGAGATGGGCGAGCCGGCCTGCCGCAAGCTGGTGTCGCGGGCGAAGGCGAATGTCGAGCAGGGCACGGTGCGCCACCACACGCCGGTCGAGACGCAGCAGCGGCTGCTCGACGCGTTCCGATTAGCAGTGACCAGCGACCGGCCCGACCAGCTGAGCGCGCTGCTCGCCAGCGACATCCGGGTCACCACCGACGGCGGCGGCAAGGTGCGCGCCCTGCTCGAGACGGTTGAGGGGCATCGCCATGCGCTCGCCTTCGTCCACCATGCCAGCCGGTGGTGGGCCGCTTATGAATGGGTCGAGAGCGATATCAACGGCGGGCGCGGTGCGATCCTGCTCGATCAGGGCCGGCCGGTCGCGACGCTTTCCTTCGGTTACGACGCGGAAGGCCGGATCGCGGACATCTTCGTTACCCGCAATCCCGACAAGCTGGGGCGGCTGGAGGCGGCGCGGATTCGGTAAGGGGGCGGGCTCCGGGGCGGACTGACTGAGATGGGGCGGCGGGTTAGCGGATGTCCGCCAAACCATTGAGGACAGCACTCCCGGTCCGATTGTGCAGCATGCGCTCAATCTCCTCCCGGAACCCGCTGAGCGATGAATAGTCTGTTTGGAAGCATGTGCTGCATCGGTTCTCTGGCTCATCGTAATTTGCGAGCGAGACAGTCGCGACGAGTGCGCCGGTCGCATCTTTTGGGACGATACGGACCTTGATGATTTCCGTATATTGTCCTTGCTCTGCAAAGCCCCACTCGCCGAGCACCGGGCGATCAGCGTTGATGGGATAGGCGGAAAGCGAAGCCGCGAAATCCCCCACATCTTGCCATTGAACCCACATGCCGCCCCGTCCACTGAAAAGCGGAGTCTGAACCTTCGCGATCAGCCACCCAAAATCATCACCGTCGCTGCTGAACTCATATTCCAAGACCAACGTGCTGTTCATTTGCCGATGGTGGCACGACCAAGTGAGTATCCGCAACGGGGCGATGCCGGACAGGCAGCTTTGCCGCGCTTGGTGGAGGGCATCTCGGCGTCTGGATTGGGGTGGGTTGCCGACTGTCCGCTTTTCGGATGTCCGGCAGGAAAAGCAGACGTTAGTCCGGCATGGCCGCTTTCGACCCAATCCCAGCTGTTCTCTCGTCTATGTCGGACGCCTATTAGCTGCCCTTCGTTAGGGCAGGACTTGATGGCTGACATTGGGACGAAGCCGTCGTTCCCATGCGATGTCTCAGGCGGCAGGTTATGCCAACAGCAGACACGTCGTGTGTCCATCTGACTGATACTGCAGAACGACAGAGGATAGGCCGCGTGCTCTTAAGGCGAGGAATCGAGAAATCAGCCGCAATACCATGCGGTCGCGATTTAATTTGATGGCCATTAATTTGATGGCCAATTGACACCCGCATCATCTGCGCAAGTGCATCACTCTGCAACATATCGATGTCGGCCCTATCGCCGCGCTGAAGTCGGTTGTCGCCAAGGGCACCGATTCGGAAATTGACCGGCCCTTCTCATCCAGCGAGGCCGAGATGCCTATGCCGAGATGGAACCGTTTATGATCTCGACAAATTCGTCATTCGGATCTTGGATTGATCTCATCGAAATCGGATATTAGCGATTGGCAGGTGATTGTTTGTGCGGGCGACGTTCGCTACCGAGCGGAAAGGCTTTTATTTTGAACGGCTCTTGGGAGCAGATTCGCTGATGGCGTCCAATGCGCGCACGGTCATTTCTTTCGGCAAGTATCGCGCCGCGCATCAGCCCGACCAGCCGATGAACGCGAATGCCGCCAGATTTGCTGGCGACACCGATCAGATGGCTGCAGACGATGGCTTGGAAAGTTGGGTCGACGGGCCGGTCGATGACCGCCTGGACGAGCCCGTCGCGCGCCCGATCTTCGGTGGAAAACCTGCTGGTCAGCATCTATGGATCGTGACAGCGGACGATGTTCTTCATGCCCCCGAAGCGTGCATCTTCGGTCAGAAGCGCGGCGCAGGCTTCGCCAAGCACAGCAATCTTACCGGCGGCGGGTCAGCTTTCGCTGGGGGTGAGGTCGCCGTCTTGGACGAGACAACCATCGCGATCACCGGCAGTTCGGGACGCTATCGCCTGCGTTCGGCTGAGGAACTGAAATCCATCGAGATTGCGTTCGCCGAATCCGGCTACAATGTGTGGTCTATGGGGTACAATCAAGATACTAACCGCCCGAATACGTTCGAAACTGACATCGATCCCGAATGGGTCTCGCTATGACCGCCGTCTCATCAGCTGATCTCGACAAGGTATTCGGTGCCGACGTCGCCGGCGATACCACCGAGGCGCGCGCCAAGAACTCGCGCCGCGAATTCGTGCGGGGTCAGACCATGCTTGCCGAGGCAAGTCCCGAAGCGACGGGGCATCGCATGGCGGCGGCAGAGGCGCTTTACAACTACGGTTTCGATACCCTTCGGACCGCCGTAGAGAAGGGACAGGCAGTACTCGTGCGGGAACGCGCCGAGCCCGCGCGGACCTTGACGCGCTACCGCGACGCGCTCGGATATGCGCGCGAGCATCTCGCGAGGCTGACGAAGGTGCCGGTCGACGATATCGTCAGGGCCGAGACGCCCGGCAAGATCTCCTCGATCCGGACTTTAGAGCGGCTTGCTATCCCGCTTGCGATCGATGAGCGCTACTTGGGCGTGCGGGATCAGCCCAACGGCGAGGATCTCGGGGTCCGTTTACGCGAACTCGCCAACGGGCAAGATCACCAGTTCCGGCTCTCGCCTACCGCGGTCGCTGCGCTTGCCGAAGGCGCTTGGGTGATCGCGCGCCAGCGCTCGCTTGAGGCCCAGCTCAAACGCGCAACATTCTTCGTGCGCGAGCGCTTCGAGCCCGATGGCGATTACGGCTATCCCACTTATCTGAACGGCTACCGCCTGGCAGCCCAGACCCGTGACCTGCTGAAGCTCGATCCTGAAGCGCCCATCGAAAGCATGCGGGCGCTGGTGTCCGACACGCTCGACATTCCGCTTGTGCAGACCAAGATGGGCGCGAGCTTCGCCGGCGCGACCATCGCGCACGGCTCTGAGCGCGGCATTGTCGTCAACATCGATGGCGCCAACCAGAATGTCTGGGTCAGGCGTATGACGCTTGCTCATGAGCTCGGCCATCTCCTCTGGGATCCGGCCGAGCAGCTTAACCGCCTTACCGTTGATCGGTACGACGATCTCAAGGTCAATAGCCCCCAACGCCGCGATCCAGTCGAAATCCGCGCGAATGCCTTCGCGATCGCGTTGCTTGCGCCGCCGGCTGCTGTCGACCGGATCGTTCAAACCGCCAATGACGTCGCGTCTGCCGTCTATGAGGTCTCGCGGCATTTCGGCATCTCTGTGAGCGCGGCCCAGGCCCATGTCGGCAATGTCAGCCGCGTCCGCGTCGTTATGCCGCGCCCCGGCCAGCCGATCGAAGCGTCGGACGAGATGCGAGCAACGGAGGATTTCACAGTCGATTATTTTCCGATCGGCAACCTCCCACCTTCGGTGGTTGGACGATTTTCCTGGGTCGTTGCGCGCGCGCTTGTCGAGAATCTCATCTCGCTAGACACCGCTGCCGGTCTTCTGCGAACGACGCCGGACAAGCTCGATAGGCACACCCTCGATTACATCCTCGCGCTGACCGGACCGCGCTGACCACGCTTCCGTCGCCTTCTGCCGGAAGGTCCTGGGACTTTGCTGCCGTTCCCAAGCGATGCATCGAACGGCAGGTTTTGTCAGGAGCGGACACACGACGTTTGTGTCCGGCACGACAGAACGACATAGAGTGAGCCGTTTGCGGCCTGGCAACTCTTGGAGCCCTTTCCAGAAAACCGGACATTCCACTGGCTGCCGTCCAACCCCGTTTTGCTTGCGCAAGGAACGGTCAAGGATCTAGCCTCCCAACAGCGGCGGGAGGCCTCCGCGCAGTTGCGAACGACTTGGGTTGGTCGAAAGCTGCCGAATAGGCGAGCACTAATCAACGGCAGCTACTGCGCCCGCGCGACCCGAAAGCGGCCAGGCAGGATTCACCCAATTGCAGCCGTTTGGCTACGTTGGCGTCGAGCCCGGCCTGAATGACGTAGATTGGGTGGATTGCAGTGCGTCCGCTGTTGAGCTGCGCGCTGCGAAACACGCCTCGGTCTATTTGCCGTGAACCACTCGTAGAACTTGTCCCGTCGATTGGCACATGTCGATTTCGGCTACGCCCCCGACGCTATTCCGCGGCATCACCCCTTCTACGTGCCACACCTCGCGCCTTCTGCTGACTGTCAGCGGAAGTTGCCGGGCTATGACACTCGCGCCGTAGATGGCTTCGAGATAGGTCCGGGCGACCTCGACCGCCATGCGTGGTGTGCTGATGATGCCGCGCGGCGGCTGATAGAAGTCGACCCTTGCGGCGCATCTCGGATCAGGTTCGGTGCCGGTTGCCATCGCCAGTGCGAGAAATCCGATCATGCCCGACCTCCGATGTCAGCTTTTGAGATCATGGCATGGCGACTGCGATGGCCTCAATGGGTCGTTTCCGGACCGGCAGCTTTCAGGCTCAAGCTTAGTGCGTCTCGACGACTGGACTGGGGTGGTCAGCTGCCAATCAATGGGCCGAGCCAGTCAAGTCTGAGAACTCTTTCTCGCGGAGTAGCCGCTCGATATCGCTCATTTTGAGCGAGCGATAAAAGCACGTTCGACCTTCTGTCGTGCTGTCCGTTCCCAAATTATAGGCAGGCTCTCGCACAAGGCTACGCAAACCATTGGGAACCTGCCTCTTCAAAACCTTGATATGGCACGCCTCAGCGGCCGCTTCGATGCGAGGCCAATCATGAGCTCTAGGTGCAGCCGCCGGTGCTGCCACCACGGTGAACGTGGCCACGCCCATAAGAAAGGATACTCTCAAAACGCTGCTCATGCCGCCTCATACCGGCCTAACGGACGGCTGCAAATGGGGCGCTACCCGTCGCTCCAATCTACGCAGCCACGCCCCAAACCGCTCACGACCCGCAGGCGTCGTAGTCCCCCGCGCGACAGGCGGCGACCCGGCGCTGCCAGTCGGCGCGCTCGCGTTCGTAGCGGTCCTGCGCCTGCCGCCCTTGCGCGCGGATCTTCGCGTTGGACTGGTCGCGGTGGCCCACCACCGCCTGGGCGCGGCGGTTGAGTTCGATCGTGCGGAGGCGGTCGGCGCGGTGCTCGGCGTCTTCCTCCTGGGCGTGAGCCGCCGTCGGGAGGGCGATGAGGGCGGACAGGAGGAGCAGCGAGCGGACCATGTTCGAGGCTTCGCGCGGGGCGGCTTTCTGCACGCTGAACCGCGCCGTGCTTGCGTTATCGGCCTGTCCCGGATATGCGCGCTGTCAATGTCCACACCGCGCAAGACCTTATCGCTCAGCAGCGTCGTCGCGCCTTCCGAAGGCCCGGCCCTGACGGCTGAAGCGCAGATCATCGCCCAGGCGATCCGCCGCAAGCTGTCGATCACGGCGGTGTACAACCGCACCGGCATGACGATCGCGCCGCACATCCTCTACACCAAGCATGACGACCTGTTCATCGACGGCGTCGTGTTGCTGCGCGACGGCAAGGTTCCGCCGGAGCTGAAGCTCGGCAATTTCAAGCTGGCCGGGCTGAGCAGCGTCTCGCTGACTGTCGATCCCTTCACGGTGCAGAGCTTCTTCGCGCCCGCCGACGCCAAATATGACGGCGCGACGATCGCCAAGGTCGAATAGGAGCAAAGGTCGATAGGCGCACAGCCTGTCGGCTGGCCGCCAGTTCCTCCCAACCGCTCTAACGAACCCGCTCTAACGAACCCGCTCTAACGAACCCGACTTGCGAGCCGCCACCAGTCGGGGCGGCTGGCGGCGATGGCCCGGTCGGCCGCATCGCGGTCGTCCTCCGATCCGAACAGCGCGAAACAGGTCGCTCCCGATCCCGACATGCGGGCGAGGATCGCGCCCGGCCGTTCGGCGAGCAGCGCGACGACGTCGCCGATCGCAGGACGCAGCGCGCGCGCCGGCGGCTCGAGATCGTTGCGCCCGGCCAGCGCCGCGGCGAGCGGATCGCCCGATGCGAGCGGCCCGCGATCGACCTGGTCCCAGCCGGCGAAGACCGGCCCGGTCGGCAGCGGGACGCGCGGATTGACCAGCAGCAGCGGCAGGCCGGCCAGCCCGTCGGCCTCGATCGCATCGAGCCGGTCGCCGCGACCGTCGCCGCGCATCGTCGTCGAGGCGAGGCAGGCGGGGACGTCGGCGCCGAGGTCGGCCGCCAGCTGGATCACCTGGGGATCGTTGATCGCGGTGCCCCGCTCGCGGCAGAGCAGGCGCAGGACCGCCGCCGCATCGGCCGATCCGCCGCCGATCCCGGCAGCGACGGGGAGATGCTTGGCGAGGTGGATGGCGGGCGGCGCTTCGTCGCCGATCAGCGCGCACAGCCGGCGGGCGGCGCGCATCACCAGATTGTCCTCGGGATCCTCACCGGCGAGGGCGGGGGCGAACGGCCCCGACAGCGTCAGCCGCGGGTCGCCGGCCTGCGCGGTGACGGCATCGCCATGTTCGGCGAAGGCGAAGATGGTTTCGATGTCATGATAGCCATCGTCGCGCCGGCGCCGGACATGCAGCGCCAGGTTGATCTTGGCATAGGCGGTTTCGGCGCGGGGCGTGGCGCGGTTTCCGGCAGGCATGATCATCGAGGCGAGCGGGTGTGGCTCAGTTCGCGCTCAGCCGCGCGGCCGGCCCGTCGGAGAGCTTGCGGTTGAGCCGCTCGAGATCGGCCTTCTCGGCCTGGACCAGCGCGGCGCGCCAGGCGTAGCGTGCCTCGATCCGCCGGCCGGCCGCCCAATAGGCGTCGCCGAGATGCTCGTTGATCACCGACTGGCCGGGTTCGCCCGCCACCGCGCGTTCGAGCGCGGCGATCGCCCCCGCATAATTGCCGCGCTTGTAATAGAGCCAGCCGAGCGAGTCGGCGATTGCGGCATCATTGGGATCGAGGCTGCTGGCGCGCTCGATATAGGCCTGCGCCTCGGGCAGATTCTCGCTGCGGTCGAGCATGCCATAGCCCAGATAGTTGAGGATCATCGCCTGGCTGGGGGCGACCTCGTTCGCCTGGCGCAGCAGATTTTTGGCACCCTGCCAGTCGCCGGCCTTGTCGAGGGCGCCGGCCTTCAAGAAGAGATGGGCCCAGTTGGGCTGGCCCTGCGCCGCATCGATCTCAATCGCGCGCTGATAGATCTTCGCGGCTTCGGCCGGGCGGTCGAGATCGGTCAGGATGCCGCCGAGCTCGACCAGTGCGGAGGCGCTGGCGTCGGGCCGGTCGGCGGCCTTCTGCGCATCGGCGAGCGCGGCCTGGCGATTGCCCATCGACAGCAGGATGCCGCTGCGTTCCTGGCGGGCGGCCTCCCACAGCGGATTGTCGGACGGCACGGCGTCGAGCAGACTGAGCGCCGCGTCATGATAGCCGTTGGCGGTCAGTAGATCGGCGGTCGCGATGGTCGCGGCGGCGTTGGCCGGCGCCAGATAGCTGGCGATGCGCGCGAGTTGCAGCGAGACCGGCGAGCGGCCGTCGCCCTTCACGTCGATCGCGAGCTGCGCGAACAGATCGGACAGGCCGAGTTCGGGGGTGTCGACCGCGCCGCTGAGCGGCTTGCCGGCGTCGAGCGTGGCGCGGGCCTTGACCAGTTCGGGCGCCTTGCCCTCGAGCAGGCCGCGCGCATTGGCGATATCGCCGCGCTTGGCGAGCATGGCGGCAGCGGCGAGCTGGAGGCGCAGCGAGCGGGCATCATGCGCCACGATCAGCTTGCGCAGGTCGGACAGACCGTCGGTGCGTCCCATTGCCAGCGCGATCAGCAGATAATGGTCGCGCGAATAGGCGTTGGCGAGCTGCGAGCCGGGGGTCGGTGCAGCCAGCCGGGCGGCATCGGGCGACTTGCGGCCATAGGCGACCCAGCCGCGCATCACCGGCGCGAGGAAGCCGAACACCTGTTCGCGCTCGATCCGTCCGATCGCGTCGTTCGACGCTTTCCAGTCGCGCGCGACGACCGTCTGGGCAAAGAGCAGCAGCACGCCGTCGGGTGGCAGCGCGCCGAGCCGGTCGAGCTGGGCGGCGGCGAGGCCGGCGAGCTTGAAATTGCCTGCTGTCAGCGCTTGGCGGTAGGTGCGCAGGGCGAGCCGCTTGTCGTCCGGGGAGGCCTGGAGGAGGCGGGCATAGCTGGACGCGGCGGCATCGGGCATGCCGGCGGCGTCGGCCAGACGGGCGCGGACATATTGGCGCATCTCGGCCGAGGCTTCGTTGACGATCGCCTGCGCCGCGACGGGCCAGGCGAGCAACAGTCCCGCTGCAATCGCGACGTGCCTGCTTTTCATTGCGCTCTCCGGCTTCGAACCATGGTGGCTGTGTACCCCAGAGGAGCGACGGTCGGCCAGCCCTCAAAAGATCCCGCGGCACAACTCCGATGGCCAATTTATGCTATTGCGAATTATTCGCACATGTCATAGACCGATTCTCGACACGGGGGCTTCGGACGACGCCCCCCGGAAAAGCGGCCCTGCCCCGGGCCGCGAGGCGCCGGTTCGCTGCCCTAACCTTCGGTTGCCACGGCCGGAGAGCGAACCGGCGCCACCTTCTTCGAAAAACCGGCGGCCCATCTGTCGCATCGGTGGTTCGACAGGGTAGAGGATCTGCATGATTCGCCCCGCTCACCTGATCCTCACGGCGCTCGCGCTGGCCGCAGCCCCCGTCCTCGCGGCGCCCGCCACCCCCCCCATCGTCAAAGTGGCGCTAACGACGAGCGAGGGGACGATCGTGATCGCGCTCGACCTGAAGCGCGCGCCGATCACGGCGGGCAATTTCCTGGCCTATGTCGACCAGAAGAAGCTGGACGGGACGACCTTCTACCGGGCGGCGCGTGCGATCGGCAATCCGACCCGCGGTTTCGTGCAGGGTGGCGTCCACCGCGATTTCCGCCGCTCGCTGCCGCCGATCAAGCATGAGCCGACGACGAAGACCGGCCTGCGCCATCTCGACGGCACCATATCGATGGCGCGCCGCGAACCGGGCACCGCGATGGGCGAGTTCTTCATCCTGGCCGGCGCCGCGCCGACGATGAACGCCAAGCCCGGCGGCGGAGCCGACGCGGCCGGCTATGCCGCCTTCGGCCGGGTCGTCTCGGGCATGCCCGTTATCAAGCGCATCCTGGCCAGCAAGACCTGGCCCGGCGGCTCCGGCGCGATGAAGGACCAGCTGATCAAGCAGCCGGTGAAGATCATCGCGGCCAAGCGGGCAGGGTAGGGCGGACCCTAGCCCTGTTCGCAGCGCGCGGCGTTGGCGCCCCCGCGCTCAGCGCGCGGCGTTGGCGCCCCCCGCGCTCAGCGCGCGGCGTTGGCGAACGTCCCGTCGACCCAGACCAGCGGCGAGATCTCGTCATGGTTCGCGACGTTCACGACTTCGCCGATGAACAGCGTGTGGGTGCCGACGTCGATCCGCTGCGTGGTGCGGCAGACGAGGCTGGCCAGCGCGTCGTCGAGCACCGGGATGCCGTCGGGACCGGCGATCCAGCCGCCGTCCTCGAAGCGCTCGAGGCCCTTCTTCTTGCCGCTGAAGATGCCGACCAGATCGCGGTGGCGATCGGCGAGCAGGTTCACGCAGAAGAGATCCTCCGCCATCAGGACCGGATGGATGCTGGCGGTGCGGTTGACGGCAGTGAGCAACGTCGGCGGCTCGGCGCAGACCGACATCACGGCGGTGGCCGCCATGCCCGTCCAGCTGTCACCCTTGCCCGACGTGATCAGTGCGATCGTCGTCGCGAGCCGGCGCATCGCGTGGCGGAAGCCATCCTTGATCTCGTCTTCGCTCACCATGGTCTCCTCATCGCCGTTTTAAAGGGCGCTAGAGAATAGGAGGCCGCGGCGCAATCACCTCTCCTCCCCATCTATCGTTTGCGGCGGACAAGCGCGGCTTTTCTTTTGCCGGCCGATTGGGTATGGCGTCGCCAAATCCCACAAGACGATCCTTAAGAGGCGGAAGTTGGCCAAAGAAGAATTGCTGGAAATGCGCGGGCAGGTCGTCGAACTTCTGCCCAATGCCATGTTCCGGGTGAAGCTCGAAAACAATCACGAGATCCTTGGCCACACCGCCGGGAAAATGCGCAAGAATCGCATTCGCGTGCTCGTCGGCGACGAGGTTCTCGTCGAACTGACGCCATATGACCTGACCAAAGGTCGTATCACCTATCGCTT
Organism: Pseudomonadota bacterium; assembly: GCA_040387595.1. Taxonomy (GTDB): domain Bacteria; phylum Pseudomonadota; class Alphaproteobacteria; order Sphingomonadales; family Sphingomonadaceae; genus Rhizorhabdus. The sequence goes on along the minus strand of JAZKDN010000007.1, from coordinate 106,732 downwards.
CAAGTAAGGGCAAGGGGCCGCTGTCCCCGCTCGTTCCTTCTCCGCTCGTCCTCGCATCGGGCAGTCCGCGCCGCGCCGAGTTGATCGGCCGGCTGGGGATCACGCCTGTCGCGATCGATCCCGCCGACATCGACGAGACCCCGCGCAAGGCCGAGCTGCCGTCGCCCTATGCCGCGCGCGTGGCGGCCGAGAAGGCCGCGCTCGTCGCCGCCCGCCATCCCGGTGTCGCGGTGCTCGGCGCCGACACGGTGGTCGCGGCCGGCCGCCGCATCCTGCCCAAGACCGATGACGAAGCCGAGGCGCGTGCGTGCCTGCAGTTGCTGTCGGGGCGCCGCCACAGGGTCTATTCGGCGGTGACGCTGATCGATGCGGCCGGGGTGGCGCGCCACCGGATGTCGACCAGCATCGTGCGCTTCAAACCGCTGACCGTCGCCGAGATCGAGGCCTATCTGGCCGGCGGCGACTGGCGGGGCAAGGCCGGGGCCTATGCGATCCAGGGCTATGCCGAAAGCTGGGTCGCGATGCTGATGGGCAGCCATTCGGGGGTGATGGGCCTTCCGCTGTTCGAGACGCGGGCGCTGTTGACGGCCGCCGGACTGTTGCCGCCCGGCCCCGTCGCTATCGATGCGTGAATGGCTCTACGAGGCGGGGATCGGGGAGGCCCGGGCCGCGCTCGTCGAGGATGGCGCGATCATCGTCGCGGAGATCGAGCCCGACGATGACGGGGTGCGCGCCGGAACCGTCGTGGAGGTCCGCCTCGACCGCATCACCGTGCCGGGACGCCGCGCCATCGTCCGGCTCGACACGGGCGAAGAGGCGCTGATCGAACCCGTGCCGAAGGGCGTGTCCGAGGGCGCGCGGCTGCTCGTCGACATTCACCGCGCGGCCCTGGCCGAGACCGGGCGCACCAAGCTGGCGCTGGCGCGGCCCGCGCCGCCCGACGCGGTGGCTGCGGCGGGCCCCGACCTGCTCGCTCGGATCGGCGTCAGCGGCGATCCGGTGCGGCATCTGTTGTCTCACCAGCGCGACGATCTCGAGGCGGCGGGCTGGTCCGAGCTGCTCGAGGAGGCGGCGAGCGGGGAGGCGGCGTTCGACGGCGGCGCGCTGCATCTGTCGCTGACCCCGGCGATGAGCCTGATCGACGTCGACGGCTGGCTCGACCCCGTCGCGCTCGCGCTGGCCGGGGCGGAGGCTTCGGCGCGGCTGATCCTGCGCCATGGCCTGGGCGGTTCGATCGGCATCGACCTGCCGACGATCGAGGGCAAGGCGGCGCGGCTGGCGGCGGCGGAGGCGATCGATGCCGTCCTGCCGCAGCCGTTCGAGCGCACCGCCGTCAACGGCTTCGGCTTCCTCCAGATCATCCGCCGCCGCGCGCGGCCGTCCTTGCCGGAACGCATCCGCCGAGATCCGGTGGGCGCTGCGGCGCGCGCTCTGCTGCGCCGGGCCGAGCGGACGCCGGGCGCGGGGATGCGCACCCTGGCGGCGGCGCCGGCGGTGATCGACCGGATCGCGCGCAACCCCGGCTGGGGCGAAGCGCTGGAACGGCGGCTGGGCGTATCGATCGCCTTGCGCGCGGACGCCGGGCTCGCCATATCTGCCGGCCATGTCGACGCACAAAATCCCTAAATGTCCCGGCTGCGGCAAGCCCGCCGTCGCCGCCCACGACCCCTTCTGCAGCCAGGGTTGCCGCGACCGCGACCTCCTGAAATGGCTCGACGAAGGCCACCGCATCCCCGGCCCGCCCGCCGATCCCGAGGCCGAATAAAAAAGCGAAAAGCAGGCTGGACAGGACGCGCAACCCGCCTCTATAGGCACGCCTCCAACGACGGAGTGCCCGGGTAGCTCAGTTGGTAGAGCATGCGACTGAAAATCGCAGTGTCGGCGGTTCGACCCCGTCCCCGGGCACCACTACTTTTCCCTTCTAAAACAAGTACTTAGAGCGTTTTTCCGAAGCGGGAATCGCGCCCGCAAGTACGGGCTTCTTTATGCTCTCACAGCATCTGACGCCGTGCCGGGAGACGCTTCCAAAGCGAGCTAACGGCTTAAAGAGGCTCGGTTTTCTCGACCCACGACTTTTCCTGATCGGCTGATGCGATGCAATTTGCGCCATGTGCTGGATATCGGATCCACTAAGCTTCGATAGAGCGCCAAAAGTGGGCGTTCTTGAGGAGACTTAAGCCGCGCCTGGATCTTGATGCGGATCGCATCGGCTGACCACTCTTTCGGCGTATTAAGCCAAAGCGGTTAGAACGTTGGTTGGGATCTTCTCTCGGCACGAGAGAGGCTGTGGCGATCCCCTGTACCATCGCGATGCAAATCACAGTGTCGGTCATTCGACCCCAGAGCGCAGCACCATTCTTCTTCTCCTGACAGCGTTATACGACGGAACGGTTTCGGTACGTCGCGATTGGCCGCGGAAATACGGGGGTTTCGCACTGGGCGGTGCATCGTGCGCAGTGCGTGGAGACGTTGTTAGACGGCCATGGCTGAGGCTTTTTCGGGCCGGCTCTCGACAGCCGTCAATTTGCGGTCGGCAGATGCGATGCAAATGGCCGCCAGGAGAGCATTCCCATCTCTGCCGGTGCGACGGTCGCCCGTAAAGTGGGCGCTTCCGGAAGGCTGAACATCGCAACTGCAGCTTAATGCGGATCGCATCTGCCGACCGCTAATTCTGCCGGATGAAACAGCGGTGGTCCGAGCTCTGCGCGAATGTCGGTTTCCGCCCTCATCCCGGAGATCAGGCTGAACGCGCGGCGCACCTGAAACCTACCGTTCATTCGTGTCGCACGTTTCCGGCAGCTACGCGCCCCATTTCGGACGTCCCCGCTGATCTCATCCGCACCTAAAAGCAGCCGCTGCGCGGAACATGCCTCCATTAGGCGTAACGCGACTCGTAGCTGGAGCACTCCTAGGACCACTAGGCCACAGCAGGTGATAATCCGACGCGCCTTTCCTACGTTGCACCACATCAACCGTTACGGATGCGATTTAGGGTGCGTGACGGCTGAAATGTGCTAGGGGCAAAACGAGAACGGAGAGGAAGTTGTCGAACGCGCCGGTCGCATTGCTGCAGGGTCATGATTACCAGGCGCGCTACTTTTGGGTACACGCGTCCCGGCTACGCCACCCCGATCATCCCAACGTCGTTGAGGTTTCCTATGAAGCTGATGGCCCGAAGGGGTTCGACGACGTCATCGTACGTTACTCGCCGGGAAGGCGGAGCAACGGCCCGCATCGGATCGTCGCTGACCATCATCAGATCAAGTTCCATGTGACCGCAAAGAACACCTTCGGCTTTGAGGATCTCGTCCGACCCGACTTCACCGGTGCCAGCACTTTCTCCATCCTCGAACGCTTGAAGGAGGCAAAGGAAAAGGCAACACCGGATTCCGCGTTTACGTTGGTCACGACCGATCGCATTACGGATGGCGACCAGCTGTGTGATCTTCAATCGAAGGTCGAGAACGAATTGCGGCTAGACAAGCTGTTCGTAAAGGGCGGCGATGGCAGTCGAATGGGCAAGGTCCGCAAGCTCTGGCGTGACCATTTGCGAATCGACGACGCCGCGCTGCGCAAGGTCTTGGAAAATTTCCGCATCGAGGATGGTCATACGACGCTCGAGGCGATGCGCGACGAGGTCAACGAGCGGTTCCGCGTCGTAGGCCTGATTACCGACCACGAGAGCATGGAATTCAAGTTCGATGGCGTAGCGAAACAGTTGAAGGTCAAGGGGATCAACACGCTCACTCGCCAATCGTTCGACGAACTTTGCGTCGATGAGAAGTGGATCAGGGTCGGCGAGCCCGACCGGGTCGTCACGTCGGTTGCACTTCGGTCGTTCAGCGATGGGGCCGTGGCCGATTTCGACGCAACGGCAGATCGGACCTTGTCGCTACTAACTCAATTCGAGGGGCGGCGACTTCGTGATGGCGCCGAATGGAATCGCGACGTGCTTCCCGAAGTCAAAGCATTCTTCGAAGGGTTGAAGGGCTTGGACAGGCACGTCCGTCTGTCGCTAAATTCGCATGCTTCACTCGCTTTTCTGGCGGGCGACATCCTAGGCTTTAAGTCCGGGGTGCCGATCGAGATTGTCCAACGAGGGCGCACCGGACCATCCGTATGGCGCGCTGACGATAGAAAGGACGGGCCACCGTTGGAAATCGTCGCCCGACAGGTGAGCGACGGGGCAGATCTAGCGCTATCTGTGAGCCTCACACGTGACAGTCTGGCGGATGTGCAGGACTACGTCGCGTCCTCATTGCCCGGGGTCGGGAGAATCATGGATATCCGACCGAGCGCTGGGACGGGTCAGGCGGCAGTTGCAGGCGGCATGCACGCCGCGGCGATGGCCGATCAGATCGCGGAGGCGGTGAGGGCTGCCCGCCTGAGAGTCGGGGCGAAGGTGCACGTTTTCTTGAGCGGCCCCAACGCCTTTAGTTTCTTTCTTGGCCAGCAACGGCCAGCGATGGGCACCTGCGTGACGTATGAGTTCGATTTCGAGCGGCGCTTCGACGCCAGCTATTTGCCAGCATTCAGGATTGATTGATCATGGAATTGAACAGCCAATTTCGCGACTTCCTCGCAGGCATCCGCCCGACCTCAGCCCAGCAAGAAGGTTGGCGAACGGGCGCGGCGACGCTTCGATCACGCCTCGCGCAGGATGAAACGCTGAAGAGCATGGTCGTATCGACTTTCCTGCAAGGGAGTGTCCGACGTGCCACTGCGATCCGGCCGCTCGGCGACAAGCGTCCTGACGTAGACATCGTCGTCGTCACGAACATGAATCACAACACGATCACGCCGCACGAGGCGATGAACAAGTTCGTGCCGTTCCTGAACACGCACTACAGGGGGAAATGGCAGGTGCAGGGACGCTCGTTCGGCATCGAGATGTCGTACGTGGACATCGATCTCGTGATCACGGCGCTTCCCAACGATCAGACTGCGCGCGACTACATGACGCGGCTCTATAAGTCTCAAGCCGTGTTGAACGAGAATACGCTGGAGGACGAGCTTGGTTGGCGGCTCAACGAGCGCTGGCATCCGTCTACCGGCGCGCTGTCCGACCGACAGCCGGCGTTACTCGAAGACGCGCCTTCGGCTGAGTGGCGTCCACATCCGCTCTATCTTCCGGATCGGGAGGTGGGGCGTTGGGGTCGGACGCATCCCCTTGCGCAGATCCAATGGACTGCCGCGAAGAATCGCGCATGCAATGGGCAATACGTCAATCTGGTGAGGGCCGTGAAGTGGTGGCGCCAGACGAATGCCGACAAGCTTCCGAAGTATCCGAAGGGCTATCCTCTCGAGCACATGATCGGATGCGTCCTGCCGAATGGCACCACGTCGATGGCGACGGGTCTCGTCCAGGTCTTCGAAGGGATCAGGGATACGTGGGCCGCCTATGCGGCTACAGGGCAGGTTCCCCGGCTGCCCGACCATGGCGTCGATGAGCACGACGTGCTGAAACGTCTCGACGCCAAGGACTTCGCGGCATTCCACGCGGCGGCGAAGGCGGCCGCCTTGAGCGCGCGCGCAGCCCTAGACTGTCAGGATGCCCGGGAAAGCGGCGAACGATGGCAGGAGCTATTGGGCACGAAATTCCCTCTGCCGGGCCCGTCCGGCGGCGATCGGCCGAAGGGCTTCACGTCGCCCGCGCAGGCGGCTGCTCCGCCCGCGACCAAGCGCTTCGCCTGAGACGGCTTTGTCCGCAGTCCCGGAGGTTCTGACCGCACTTCTTGACGATATCCGCGCCGACGACCGGACGGACACGTTCGGTAAGTGGGAGCGGCATGGCGACGGCCGGTGGTCGTTGGAGATAACGGCGAAGCTGTCGGTTCCGGCGTCTGAGTTCGTTCCGGAGGACACGGCTTGGCATCTGGTAGTCGACGATAGCGACGTGTTCATTTTCCCGGACCGGGAGTTCGGGATCCAGACCACGTTCCAGCATCAGGACTTCAACGGAGAGATCGTTTCCGGCAGGCCGTGGCGGTATGGAAAGCCCTGTCTGGAGCAGCCGATCTTCGCGTTCCATCGAACGGAGTGGGACGAGGAGCCGCGTGATCTCGGCGACCGGATGCGGTGGAAGATCGGACGCCTGCTCGACTGGATCGACGCGGCTGCCAGCGGGAGACTGGTCGCCCCGGGCGATCCGCTCGAGTTGCCTGCGGGATCGGGCAACTATGCCACGATTTCATATGGGTTCATCGAACGCCCCGAGGATTTGCCGGCGTGGCTCGATCGAGAAGACAACTGGGGCTTTGCCAAGCTGACACTGATGCCCGGCGCGAAGGATGCCTGGTATGTTCGGGAATTCGATGACGCAGTGGGCAAACCTGTTCGAACGGAGATATGGAATCCGCTCCTAGCCAAGCGGCGGACGGACGCCCTGGCTGTGTGGCTGCGGACGCCGCGGCTCCCGGTATTCGAGCCTTGGCGCATGCCGCGCACTTGGGCTGAACTGAGCCAGAATCTAGCGGAGCAAGACGTCGACTTGCCTGCGATTATCGAGCGCGCGGGGGAGATGCACCGACGTCGGTCCGGGCTCTCGTCGGACTTCGTGCTGATGCTCGGCTTCCCGCTGGAGTCGCGCGTCGGCGATCAGCCGGAGCGGTTGCACTGGCTGGCGATCGGCAAGCTTAAGCTGGCTGGCCGCCACTCGGGCGCGCCCAAGGGACTGAACCGGCAGGTGCACCGCAAGACGCTCGATCGCGACTTCGTCCAGGCGGACGTGCGGCTCGATTGGCGTAGCACCAAGAACTGGGCATCCGACCAGATCAGGACCCGCGGCCAGGCGGGAAAGGAGCTGCGGTCCAAGAGCGTGCTCGTCATCGGGTGCGGTTCGTTGGGCGGGGCGGTGGCGAGCAACCTGCTGCGAATGGGCGTCACGCAGTTGGGCCTTTTCGACGGGGATCGGATCGAGATCGGCAATCTCAGTAGGCATGTGCTGACGATGATGGACATTGGGCAGCGGAAGAGCCGGGCGCTCGGCTATGCGTTTGAAGCGACAGCGCCCGACGCGAATATATCACGCTATCCGTATTCATTCCCGCCCGAGAGAAAGGATGCTGAGGAGATCAAGGCGTTCGACGTGGTCGTCGACTGCACGGGAGACGACCGGGTGCTGGATAGCCTCGCCTCGTTCGATTGGGGCGGAGAAAAGCTGTTCGTCAGCCTTTCGATTGGGTGGGGTGCCAATACGATGTTTTGCTACGCTGCATCGGAGGCCATGTTTCCGGCTCTCGATGCAAAGGCCAGCTTTGCTGGTGCGCCGCGGCCGGCAGGCGACGTGGTCATGGATGCAGGCCGGGAAGGGATCGGTTGTTGGAGCCCCGTGTTCCCGGCGGGGGCCGACGATATGCAGCTCTGGGCCGCGATCGGGACGAAGTTCGTTCGGAAGGCGGTCCTCGAACCGGGTCGGCGCTATGCCCGCTATTCGATGAATGAGGATGGATCGGTGGCCCTCTCCGATGCGTGAAGTTCGCGAGCTACGGTTCTCCAGCGCCGATGAGCGGTTCGGCGCCTTGCTGGGTATCGACCCCTTGCAGGCGATGTTAAATCAGGCGGCAGCGTCCGGGCGCAACGAGACCGGTGGCATACTGATCGGCCGCTACATTGACGCTGGCGCGGTTGCGACCATCGCAGACGCGACTGCCAAGCCGCCGGGCTCGCGGTTTGGCCTTTCGTGGTTCACGCGCGGAAACAAGGGACTAAAGAAGTTACTTGAAGCCCGATGGTCTGAAGGCGATCATTACCTTGGCGAATGGCATTTTCATCCGGGCGGGTCGGCCTGGCCGAGCGGGCCGGACGAAGTCGCAATGAGGGCAGTTGCCAGCGACGAACGATATCGATGTCGAGAGCCGTTACTTGCTATACTGGGAGGATGGCCCGGCAAGGAATGGGCGGTGTCACTCACTGTCTTCCCGATAAAAGAGAAGCCAATCCCCTTATTCCAAGATGATCCTTACCCTAAAAAAGCTTCGTGCGACTTCGATCTTTCACCCATAGATCCGAAGTCGACAATTGGTGCCCCTTCGCGCTTCGCGCTCCCGATCCTCGAGCCTGACCCACGGTCCCTGATTCAGCGCCGAGCTCTGCGGAGTGATGTTGGACAGGACGTTGGTGTCGGCCGCCGACGGCGTGCCGGAGAATGAGGCCAACGGCGCCTGATGGCCGCGATCGACGTGGAGCGAATCGCTGGCGGTGTCGTAGGCTGGCGGGTTCAGCGTCTCGTCGGCGCCAAGCCAGGGGTCGGCGCGCCACTCGCGGTCGCCCGAGGTGCCGATCGATTCCTTTGTGACGCGGTAAGCGACCCAGTCCGCCATCTTTGTCAGATCGTTCGATGACAGCGTGTAGATTTCGCGTACAACGGTGTCGTTTGTGGTGGGCGCACCGACCGGGCAGCCACTAAGGCAGTGGAAAGTGTGCAGCTCGGCGTCGTCGGCGACCGCGGCGGAGGGTAGCGCCGCGACGGCCAGCGCCAGCGCGCGGATCCTCATCATGGGGTCTGCCTCCCTGCATCGGCCGGTTGGTCCGGCGCGGCGGCGATCGGTCCACCGCCATTCGCGCCAGCAGCCGCGTCGGCTGCGCCGTCAATCGACGAGTTTGCAGCGTAAAGGCCCTTCGCCGCGACATGGCCGCTCAGGCTTTCCGGCCGGTATGGCCTGACCTCGCCCATTTGCGCTACGTGTGGGGCGGCCAGGCGCTCAAGCACGGTCGGGTGCAGTGTGGCCTGGGAATGGACGTCGCGCTTCGCCTTCGCCCAGACGACCTTGCCGAACGTCAACAGGCGGAACCAGGCCGGCTGCGCGTTCAGCATCCCCGTCCGCTCGCTGTGCTGCAGGCCGAGCGCGTCCGGCGACGTGACGAGCCGGTCGTCCAGGACCGTGACGCCGTCGCCCAGCGCCTGCTTCAGCTCGCCGACCATCCACCGGAGCGCGATGTCGGAGAGGCGAGATTCCTCCTCTGGGTAGCTGCCGCCGATGTCGGAGTGGTTGCCCGCAAACCAGACCTGTACCAACCAGTCCTCGCGGCCGCGCGCCTTATGCCACTGGAGGTCGGCGGAACTGCCCCATCCAACGCGCGGAAACCTAGCGCGGTCTTCGTCGATCGCAAGCGCGTGGCGGAGGTAGCCGACCTCCTTGTCGGCGTAACGGTCGTAGTTCTTGCCGCTCCACCACGCGACGTGGGCGTGTCGCAGCTCGAACCACTGGCGTCGCGGATCCCAGCGCGATAACCTCGACCTGGCGTCGTCGGAGAAGAACTTCACCTGCGACCAGAGGGATCGGACGAACCAGTAGCCGGCCGATAGCGGCAGCGCCGCGACCGGCACCGCCACCCACCAAGGCGCGTGCCGCCAGACGTAGATGGCGATGGCGATCAGCGCGGCCATGCCGACGAACGCAATCGTCGTGGCCGTTCGGCTGCCGAGCGCGGCGACCGTATCGAACACGCCAACGAAGGTGGGCTGGACGTTGCCTTGACCCTCGCCGTCGATACCGACACCGTGCGACCCGTGCCTGTCGCGGAAGCGCGCCGCGAGCGTCTCGCGCTCGGTCTCATAGCGTGCGCGCTTGGCGCCGGCGCCATGGTTATAGACATTCCGCACGGCGTCAGACGCGATGGCGCGCAGCTCCGGTCCGAACCGCGGGGCCGGCGCGCCCTTCCCGTCATGCGTAGGCACGCCGCAGAGGTTGAGGACGTTCGCGAGCGAGCGGGCGGTGTAGGCGCCACGGCTGAAGCCGAAGATGCAGATGCGGTCGCCCGGCTCGTATCGCGCAATGATCGCCGCGTAGCAGTCGATGACGTTCTCGTCGATGCCTGTGCCGACTGCGGCGGCCATGACGTTTCGCACTCGCTTGAAGGTCATGCCGCCGACCTCGCCCGCGCCGAGGCCCGCGTCGTAGAAGGCGACTTGTGCTTTTGGATTGATCGGCGAATCCGGTCCCGGCCGCATCGCGCGGTACATCTTGTAGACGTTCGACAGGCGCTGATCCGGACGCAGGCCGCCGAGTTGTCCGGTCCCGTCCGAGAAGATAAGAATGGTCTTTGGCATGCGCTGGCCCCCCAGCGACCAATATAGGAGCAAGCGGCCCAGCTCAAACTGCTGGTGTCAGCTTGATCCGCTTTGGTTCTTTCTCCCACGGCTCGCCGAAAGTGAGACCTGTGACGGATCTGGCGAGCGACCAGGATTAGGGCGCTTTGCCGACTGGCAGCTGCTGCCAAAACGACTCTGCCGCTCTTAGGCCGGTAGCCGACTGGCAGGTTTAGGATGATCGACATGAGAAAGCTGCCGTTGTCCGCTCGTCCACGTAACCGACCGCTCTCGACCAAAGGCGGTCGTCCAGATCTGCTGCCGCGAACGTCCGCTCCTGACAAAAGCTGCTTATGAACCGCTCCGATGCAGATCGTCAGGAAAGCGCCCTAATTCGGTCATTCAGCATACCGCCGTCTCGGCCCGAAAGCGCCATCGCGACATAGCGGCGGGAAGTACGCATTTCGGTGGTTGGCAAACGGCAGTTCACGAGCTTGCGATTGCTGCCCTTTTTTATCGGCAGGATCTCGTAGTTCTGCTTGTGCCAGCTGGTTAGCTTTAAGCTCGTATTGCTTCTGCCTCTTACGATGTGCTGGCAGGCCTCGATCGGATCCTCCAGGTCACCAGTGGTTTCTCGCGCTGGCGGGGTAGCGGCTGGCCCCGACCGTCCAGCGTAGGCCCCGCCAACCACCCAAGGCGCCCGACCTTCATTCCGCGGTTGGTGGGATATCATGCACTTCGCGCCTTTCCGCACACGGCCCGCCCAACCTCAGGCCGCGGCTTCGCTCAGCGCCATATCGCTCCCGACCGAGTAGCTTGCCATGACATTGTCGACGAGGCCGGTCGCCTGTGCCCAGTCATAGGTGCGAAAGCTGTGTCCCTTAGTGACGAAGGTCGCGCCCGCGTAGAACATTTCATACTGGCTATGCCGGCTTGCGAATTCCGACCCGATTGCGTCCCAGGCTAGCTTGAAGAACTTGACCCGCTCCTCGGAACTCGCGGTCGGTGACTGCTGCGTTTTGCCGATAATCCGGGCGATTTCGGGATTTGCGAAATCGCGCGTGCTCGACGGCAACATGATCAGACCGCCGCCCGCGAGATCGCGCAGCGAATTGATCACCTTGGCGTAGAGCTGCTGGGTGAGGACCTGCGCCGAATAGAGGATCTGGGCGTCAGGGACGTAAAAGCCGTTCACGACCTTGCCCTTGGCCTCCATTCCATAGACCATTCCCTCGACCAGCGTCGCCTCCGCTGCCAGCTGGCCGAGCGTGTCGCGAACCGGTGGCAGCGCGATCGTGCCGTTCACCTCGGCGGTGCGGCGGGCCAGGCCCATCAGGAAGCGCATCTTCACCATCAGGCGCACCTGGCACTGATAGTTCTGCAGAACATGCGCGGGGGTCGCATGGAACTGCTTCATCATCATCGCCGTATCGCCGGCGACGAAGACGCGGTCCCACGGGACCTTCACATCGTCGAAATAGATGACCGCGTCATTCTCGTCGAAGCGGCTCGCCAGCGGATTGTCATAGATGCTGGGGGCGGCCGCCTCGTAGGATTTGCGCGAGAGCAGCTTCAGGCCCGGCGCGTTCATCGGCAGCGCGAGCGAAACCGCATATTTCTCGTCGCCCGGCCCGAGCGGCTGGATGCAGCTCACGAACACCTCGTTCGCCATGATGCCGCTGGTCGCGAGCATCTTGGCGCCGCGCAGCGTGAGCCCGGTCGAATCCTGGTCGACGATGCCGGCAGTCAGATACTCGTCGGCCTGCTCATGCGCCGCCTTCGACCGGTCGGCCTGCGGGTTGATGATGACATAGGTGAGGAAGAGGTCGTTATCGCGGGCATAGCGGAAATAGTCCGCAAGCGCCCCCGCGCGGACCGGATCATAGCTCTCGAAGACGTCGAGGCCCATCATCATGCCCGCGAAGCAGGAGGCGACGTGATCGGGCGAACGGCCCATGAAACCATAATGGGTCTCCGCCCAGGCTTCCATTGCCCGGCGCCGCTCGACGAGCGCTTCGTAACTCGTCGGCAGGTCCCAGGCGCGGCTCACCCGCCGACCGCTGGTCGGGCTCTCGATGGTCATCAGTTCGGCGTTGGCCGCCTGGAAATCGTAGAGGCTGGCGGCAGAGGCCACCGAATTGCGGAAGGCTGGATGCGCGGTGACGTCGCCTGCCTCTTCGCCGCCGATATAGACCATGCGCCCGTCGCGCAGCGCGGCCAGATGACTGGATCCGGTTTTCACTTCTTTTTCTCCCTGGAAGACGTCAGGCGGCACGGCCGGCGATGGCGTGATATCCGCCGCGGAAGAAGACGAGCGGTTCGCCTTCCTCGGCAATTTCGAAGCGCAGCACATGACCGACGACGATGAGATGATCGCCGCCCTCATGCACCGCGAAGGGCGCGCATTCGAAGGTGGCAAGGCATGGTCCGATCAGCGGACAGCCGGTCTCGCCCAGCACGGGGGCGAGGCCTGCCCATTTCTCGCCGCGTCCGCCGGCGAAGCGGCTCGACAGATCGCTCTGGTCGTGCCGGAGCACGCTGATGCCGAAGTTCCTGGCGGCAAGCAGCGCCGGCAGGCTCGGTGCGGTGCGGCCGACGCTGAACAGCACCAGTGGCGGATCGAGCGAGACCGCGTTGAACGAGCTCACCGTCATCGCGATCGGATCGCGCCCTTCGGTCTCCGCCGTCACCACCACGACACCTGTCGGGAAGTGGCCCAGCGCGTTGCGAAAGGCGCGCTGGTCGAATGCCAGACCCATGACGATCAGGCCTGCCGGCGACGCTGTTCGGCCTGGAGCCGAAGCAGCGCCAGCGCTTCCTCGGTACCGCCGACCAGCGAGGCGATGATCTCCGCAAATGCGCGGAACTGGTTCGCGCTCAGCCCGTCGAAGATCGTATCGTTGACCGGGCATTGGGTCGCGGCCAGCTCGTCGAGCAAGCTGCGAGCCTTGCCGGTGACGGTGAGGACGACGCGGCGTCCGTCCTCGTGATGCGGCACCTTGTCCACCAGGCCCGACTTGACCAGCTTGTTGACCTCGATCGTCACGAACGCGCCCGACAGATGCAGATGCTCGCCGACCTTGCTGACGCCGACCTCACCCTGCTGGCCGAGATGCTCGATCGCAATCAGGATCGAATAAGCGGGACCGGAGAGGCCGATCACCTCACCGAGCCGATTGCGGATTTCCTGGAGCCGCGCACTGAAACCGAGCGCGTCATGGACGGCCTGGCGGAACAGATGGTCCTCGCCATCGACCAATAATTCGGCTTTGCTGACTGTCAGTGGCATCGCTGTCTCCTTCTGAGTCGGATAATGACTTTGCGACAAAGCTATGTCAATTAGTTTATGCCGGGTCGAAATAATGAATCTCGAGCAGCAGGCAGCCATTGTTCGACTTGAAGGGACCGTGGAACACGCCCGGCGGGCGGCAGGCATAGGTGGGTGAGAGGAAGGCCTCGCCGCCATCGCCATTCTCGTCATTGCCGACGGTCAGGTCGCCCTCGAGGAGAAACACCTCCTCCCAATAATCATGGACGAACGGCTTGGTGGTGAACACGCCTGGCTGGAAGCGCAGCAGGCGGGTGCGGCTGCCGCGGCGTTGCTCGGGATCGAGGCTGCCGGACAGGATCTTCTCGTCGACTCCACCGCCGGGCTTATAGCCTTCGGGAAGCTGCCAGCCGTCATCGGCCATGTCGATCGGATGGAATTCGCGGTGCTGCTTGGTAACGGCCATGTCAGGCTCCTTTCAGTAGGGATTGCACGCTCGTGGCGACGCTCAGCAGATGGTCGTCACGGCCATGGAGCGCGGCGAGGGTCAGGCCGACGGGCGGTCCGTCGCCGGGGCATGGGATCGAGATCGCACAACCGTCGAGCAGGTTGGCGACGGTCGAGTTGCGCAGCGCCTGCGCATTGGCGACGTGATAGGCGGCATCGTCGGATAGCGACGCGATCGTGGGGGCGATGAAGGGCACCGTCGGCCAGAGCAGCGCATCGAGACCCGCGATCTGGGTGGCGATCGCGTCGATGAAAGCGCGGCGCCGCGCCAGCAGCCGGACATAGCCCCCGGCGCTCATCGCCCCGCCGGCGCGGATGCGCGCGACGACCCGCGGATCATATTCACCCGCCCGCCCGGCGGAGAGGAACGCCTCGTGCCAGGCAAAGGCCTCGGCGGCGGGGAAGGTCGCCTCCTGCATCATCGCCGGAATGTCGGCCAGTTCGGCGAGTTCGACGGGCTCGACCAGGCCTCCGCCCGCCTCGATCGCCGAGACCGCAGCGTCCATCGCGCGCACCACCTCGGGCGCCATCCCGTCCCGGACATAGGTCTGCACCAGCCCGAGCCGGATTCGGCGCGGGGGGAGGGTCGCGCGCGGCAGGCCGGGACGATCGCGGATCACGTCGAACACCGCCGCGCAGTCGCCCACCGACCGCGCTATCACGCCGACCGAATCGAGTGTCGTCGACAGCGGCAGGACACCCTCCCGCGTGATGGCGTCGGCGCTGGGCTTGAAGCCGGTCACGCCGCACAGCGCCGCCGGGATCCTGATCGAGCCGCCGGTATCGGTGCCGATCGCAACCGGCGCGATGCCGAGCGCCACCGATACGGCGGCGCCGGACGAGGAGCCGCCGGGAATGCGTTGCTCGCCTGGGAAGGCGGGATTGAGCGGGGTCCCGAAATGCGGGTTGAGGCCGAGCCCGGAGAAGGCGAACTCGGTCATGTTTGTGCGGCCGAGCACGACGAAGCCGGCGCGGCGCAGCCGCTCGACGACGGGCGCGTCCTTGCGCGCCTTGGGCGCATCCGCCAGCAGCGTCGACCCCGCGGTGGTCGCATGGCCCATCAGGTCGAAATTATCTTTCACCGTCACGGGCACGCCGAGGAACGGCGCGCGCGAGCGGGCGGCGCGTCGCGCGTCGGCCGCCTCGGCGAAGGCGCGCGCCTCCGAATCGAGCCTCAGCGTGAACACCGACGCGGCATCGGCTGCGTCGGAGCGCATCAGCGCCGCGTCGATGGTGGATCGGCTCGCTGGGGTGATCATGCTTCGGCGATCGGAAGGACGGTGACCGAATAATGGTGGCGGAGCGCGCGGCTGCGGACGGGATCGATCAGCTCCAGTCCCATGCCGTCGGCGAAGCGGATGCCGCCCTGGACCGGCAAGGTACCGCAGAACATGACGGTGCCATCAGGCACCACGCCTTCGCGCGCCTCATATTCGGCGAGCAGTTCGTCCGGCCGACGAAGCCCCGACACCGGGCCCTCCTGATAGACCTCGCCGGTGGCGGGCAGGGTCGATCGAAGGCGAAGGTCGTCCCAGTGCGCGGACACCTCTCGCCAGGGCCACACTACCGCCGAGACGGGCTTGGCGCAGACCTGCTTGGAGAGCGTGATGCCGACGGTCTCGAGCTTGCGGTCGGTATGGTCGGAGCCGACCCCGACATAGAGTTCGCCGCCATGCTTCCACAGCACCGCCTCAACTTCGCCCGACCCTTCGCGGCCAACCATTTCGACTGATGCCTCGGTGGTGAGCTGGCTGGCGCTGACCCTGTAAAAGATCGGAACGGCACTGGGCCGCGCCACACCGAGCGCCGCCAATTCCTCGATATGGGCTTCGAGCACTGCCGCGTCGCGGCCCGTCCAGCCGGCGACTACCAATTTGCGCGGTGTAAAGGCCAGCGGTTCACTGCCCGCATCACGCTGAATGACAAGATTGATCATATCGCTGCTCCCGTTGCTGAAGGATGGCTATAGCCAGAAAGCTTTTTAAACAAGCTATTTTTATTAGTAGACAAGCTAGGCAAAGTAGATAAGTTACAAAGCAACTTTGGGAGCGACTCGATGGGATTTGCAGTAGAGCGCTGGGGCAACGGGCCTGAACGCATCGTGCTCGTGCATGGCAGCTTGAGCGTGGGAACGGGAGCCTTCTCCGAACAGCGGGCGCTGGCGGACCGTTTCACGGTCGATGTCGTCACTCGCCGCGGCTATGGCGAGACATCGCCGATCGCGCGGGTCGACATCGCTCAGGACGCGCTGGACGTGGTGGAGGTGCTGGGCGATGGCGCGCATCTCGTCGGCACGTCGATGGGCGGGGTCGTATCGATGAACGCCGCCGGGCTTCGTCCCGATCTCGTCCGTTCGCTGACGCTGATCGAGCCGCCGGCCTTCGCCCTGGCAGCCGATCATCCCGATGTGCGGCGCGTCTCGGACGCCATGAAGCGTCATTGGCGCGAGGCCGATGGCATCGGCGATCATGCCTTCGTGACGGGTTTCGTCGCCGCGCTGGAAATGGAAATGGTGCTGCCCGATCTGCTCCCGCCGGCGCTTGCCAACGCGGTGCGCAACCTGATCACCGAGCGTCCCTGGAAGGTCGATGTGCCCATCGGCATCGTTGCCGATGCAGCCTTCCCCAAGCTGGTCGTCACCGGTGGCTGGAGCGGCGCCTTCGATGCGATCTGCCGTCGACTGGCCGACCTGCTCGAGACCGATCTCCATGTGCTGACCGGCGCCGGACACGGCGTCCAGAAGCTCGGCCCCCCCTTTAATTCCCTGCTGACGCGGCTCGTCGAGCACGCCGCCAGCCCCCTCGACGGAGTTGTGCCATGACCTTCCCCACGGATGACAAGATCGAAATCCAGGAGCTTTGCGCGCGCATCTATCTGGCCATCGATGGCAATGACGCAGCGGGCTTCGCCGCGGGCTTCGCAGCCGACGGCACCTTCGTCGCGCCCTATGGGGAGTTTACCGGGACCGACGCGGTCCGCACCTTCATGGAGCATCATATCGCGGCCGGCAAAGAGGATGGCGTCCGCCATTTCATCACCAATCAGGTCATCGACCCGCAGGCCGACGGCGCGCGCTACCGCTTCTACATCCTCAAGATGAACATCGCGACCGGTCCGGTCGCGATCGCATCCGCCGCCGGCGACGCCATCGTCGTCAAGACCGCCGAAGGTTGGCGCTTCCAGCGCTTCCAGCTGATCATCGATCCGGCGATGTTCGGGTCCGAGAAGCCCGCGCTCGCCAAGGCGGCCTGACGTCAGAGCTCCGCGGGGGAGCCATAATCAAGCACGGGTGCCGGGCGAGACCAACAAGGTCCGCCGATGACGGCCCGTGTTCAAAAGACAACGGCCACCGGCCATCCAAAAAAGGGGCAAGATGATGTTCGATTTCAGGAAATTTCTCCGTGCGTCGACGATGTTGTCCGCGCTCTGCGCGACACCTGCCTTCGCACAGGCAGAACCGCAGAGCGCCGTAGCCGACAGTGGCGGGCTCGATGATATCATCGTCACGGCCCGAAAGCGCGAGGAGTCCCTCAACGACGTCCCGCTGTCCGTCAGTGCTGTCACCTCGGTCACGATCGAGCGCGCCGGCATCACCTCGCTCGACCGGTTGAACGCCATCGTACCTAGCTTCAGCCAGGTGCCCGCGCAGGATCCCGGGACCAACATCATCACGATCCGGGGCATCACCCAGGTGCGCTTCGGTGAGCCTCCCGTGGCGCTGGTGGTCGACGGCGTCCAGTCCTCTTCGCCCGATCAGGGCACGCAGGAACTGACCGATATCGAGCGGATCGAAGTCCTCAAGGGGCCACAGGGTTCGACCTATGGCCGCAACGCGATCGGCGGCGCGATCAACATCGTCACCAAGCTGCCGACCAACACGGTGGAGAACGAGCTGTCGGCCGAGATCGGCCAGGGCCTGTTTTACCGGCTGTTCGGGTCGTCCTCCGGGCCGATCATCGACGATGTGCTGCTTTATCGCATCTCGGCGATGTACAAGAACAACGAAGGCCGCATCCGCAACCTCACCCTCGGCCGCAAGGTCGATGATTATGACGCGGTGAGCCTGCGCGGACGGCTGATCTTCAAGCCGAGCGATGTGCTGACCCTCGATCTACGCGGCAGCTACGAGAATCTCGATGGAGGCTCGGCCTATTATTACCCGATCTTTCCAGGGCAGGACCTCAATGCCGTCCACCCCGTAATCGCGAACCGCGACGGTAAGGGGGTGCGGCGCCTGCGCGATGTCTCGCTCAAGGTCGACTATGATTTTGGCGGGGTGACGCTCACTTCGATCAGCGCCTTCGCTTATGCCAAGGCGGCGACGCTGGGGCAGGATCTCGACTTTCTGCCATTCCCGTTGGCGCCCGGTTTTGGCGGCCTCATCCTCGATCAGACCAGGCGCGTGAAGAGCTGGAGCGAGGAGGTCCGCCTGACCTCGCCGTCGGATCAGCCGCTGCGCTGGCTGATCGGCGCCTATTATCTGAAGACCCATCGCGACGTCGCGTCGTCAGCCTTCCTCGATCTGGCGGGGCAGGGGCCGTACCAAGCCGTCCAGCTCAGCTATCTGCCAGAGCGTAGCCGCAACAATGCTTATGCCTTGTTCGGCACCCTGGATTACGACATCTCGCAGGCGTTCAAGCTGTCATTGGGGCTGCGCCAGGACTGGGACGATCGTAAGCAGACCAACCCGGCCAACGGCTCGCGCATCGCCAAGGTCTTCAAGTCGCTGCAGCCCAAGGCGTCGCTCAGCTACTTCTTCGAGCCCGACAAGATGGTCTATGTCTCGGCCGCACGCGGGTTTCGCAGCGGCGGGTTCAACGCTCAGTCGCTGATCTTCCCGCGTCAATATGGCTCGGAGGTCGCCGAGACCTATGAGCTGGGATCGAAGCTGTCGCTGCTTAATCGGCGTGTTCAGCTGAACCTCGCCGCCTTTTACACCGACCAGAAGAACGTCCAGTTCTACCGCTGGGATTCCCAGTCGGCCGCGCAGGGCATCCTGACGATCAACGACGCCTATCATTATGGGATCGAGGGCGATCTGACCGCGCGGATCGGCCGAAACCTTCGCCTGTTCGCCGGGGGATCGCTGATCGAGTCCAAGGTGCAGGATTTCAACGGCACGCCGCTGTGGCGGGGCAACAAGCAGCCGCACATCAACGGCTGGAAATATAATCTCGGCGGACAATATGAGGCGCCGCTCGGCTCGGACGTCCGCGCCATCCTGCGGGTCGACTACTCGTCCTTCGGTGATCTCTACTGGTTCATCGACAATCTGGCGAAGCAGGATCCCGTGCATCTGGTGAATGCGCGCCTGATCGTCGAGCGTTCGCCGTGGACGCTGACGCTGTCTGCCGAGAACCTGTTTAACAAGCGCTACAACACCGACTATTTCTCGGCCTTCTTCGCAGGTACGCCGACGGATGTGGGGTTCCCAAACAGTCCTCGCCAACTCAATGCGAAGCTGTCGGTCCGCTTTTGAACGGGCAGCGCCCCGACGCCATGGCGGGGCGCTGCACAACTTCCTACAGGTAGCAGATGGAAGTCTGCTCTGTGGCCTCAAGTGTTCAAAGCCGCCAGTCCGTTCTCGGCGCCATCTAGGCTGTAGATAGAGCATCTCGTTTACACCGAGAGGGCTGGCGTTCCGATCGTCCGCTTTGCCTGGGTCCACGCCTAGAGCCTGCCAGACCGCAATCGGCCCAACCTTTGTCGTTCTACGGCGCGGGTGAGGCAGATGCGGGATGTCGGCTGTTGGCAAGATTTGCCGTGCGGCACGGCGCTGGTGAACGGCAGCAATGTCCCACTGTCGGTCGTTCGGTCGGCATTCAAAGCCGGATTAATGAATGGCAGGTTTCGGGCGTGCGCCAAATTAGGCCGAACGTCCATTAATTGAGGCGCGAAGCGGCCGTAAACCCATGGCCCGGTCCGTTTCCGCCTATCGTAAGCACCTCTCGATCCCAGAAAGCCCGGACTGCCCCGATAGCTGACATTGCGAAATTGCCTTGCAACCGACGCATTTCAAATATGCGGCCGTCTTTCAGCTCGTGTTATCCCACTCCGCCGATAAGTACGGCGCGATGAACCCAGAGGACACCGTCGCCAAGATTGCCAAGGTGATTGCGAACGCCCCCGACTGGCTCCGTCAGGATTTGGCGTCGAAGGATACAAGCCTGCGGACACGGGCCGAGGAAACCCCGGCCGCGATGATCACCGCGGCGCTCCGGAAGTAGGCGTAAGGGCATCATCCGAACCCGAGCATATCACGCTGCTGCTGCCAGTCGACCGGCAGGTTGGTCGTCCGTGCCAGCCGCTGCCGGGTAAGCTGCGCCGGCTGACGGCCATCGATGATCGCCGCGACGATGTCCGGCGCGAGATAGGAGATGCGGAGCAGCACACCGAAATAGTCCTTGCTGAGGCCTTGCTCGGCGGCGAGGTCGGCGATGCTCTTCTCGCTTGCCGATATGACCGCCTCGCGCGCGACATGCGCCTTGGCGACCAGCTTGATCAGCGCCGGGTCACGCTCGCCGGTCGCCCGCTCCTCGGGTGGTAACGCCAGCCGCGTCTCATTGCCTCGACGGATGAGTGTTGCCGCTACCGATATGCATGCGGGATCACCGGCCATTTCGGTGAAGACGAGTTCGATCCGATCTGGATGAACTTCGATCCGCTTGATCATCTCATCGATCAGGCGGCGCTGCTCGCCGTGCGTCGCCGTATCGAACGAGATAGTTGGGGTCGGTCCGCTAGGGGCATCGAGCCGCTTGCGGAGCTGGGTGATGACGATCGCCTCCAGCTCAGCGGCTGGCACGCGGTGGCGGCGCTCCTTCAGTCGTGCATCCCGATTGTCGCTGGCATAATAGCGATAGCGCTTGCCGGGTTTGACGCTGTGCGACGGCGGCATCCGTCGCCCAAAGGCATCCCAGACCTTACCAACCAGCAAGCTGGGTTCGTTGGCATGGACGCCATCGACATGGTTGTTGCGGTTCTGCGCGATCAGGGCGCCGACCTGATCGAACAGCACCTGGTCGATAATCGCATCATGTTCGCCGGGATAGGCTTTGCCCTTGTGGACCATCTCGCCGCGATAGAGGCGGTTCTGCAGCATCAGATGGAGGGCTCCCCGGCTGAAGGCGGCATTGCCGCGCTCGACACCATTGCGGTCAATCCGGGGCCGGCTGCGGATGCCGCGTGCCTCCAGGTCGATCGCCAGCGCCAGTACCGATCCCAGTTCGAGATAACGCTGATAGATCATGCGGACGGTAGCGGCATCTTCGGGGACGACGATCAGCTTGCGGCTCTCCACCGCATAGCCGAGCGGGGGAACTCCACCCATCCACATGCCGCGGGCTTTGGAGGCGGCGATCTTGTCGCGGATGCGCTCGCTGGTGACCTCACGCTCGAACTGGGCGAAGGACAACAGGACGTTGAGGGTGAGGCGACCCATGCTGGTCGTGGTGTTAAACGCTTGGGTGACGCTGACAAAGGAGGCGTCGCTCTGGTCGAGGATCTCGACGATCCGGGCAAAGTCGGCGAGGCTGCGGGTCAGCCGGTCGATCTTGTAGACGACGATACAGTCGACCTTGTTGGCCTTGATGTCGGCGAGAAGCTGCCGGAGGGCAGGGCGTTCCATATTGCCGCCCGACAGACCGCCATCATCATAGGCGGTGGGGATGAGCTTCCACCCCTCATGGCGCTGGCTGGCGATATAGGCCTCACAGGCCTCGCGCTGGGCATCGAGGCTGTTGAACTCCTGCTCCAGCCCCTTCTCATCGGATTTGCGCGTGTAGACCGCGCAGCGGATCGCCTTGCTGTTAGTTGGTCGGCGCATCGGACTTGTCCTTCAGGCCGAAGAAGCGCGGCCCCGACCAGGCCGCGCCGGTGATCTCACGGGCAATGGGCGTGAGCGATCGGTAATGGCGATCCTGGAACTGGAAGCCGTCCTCCAGCACGAGCACATGATAGATGGTGCCGTGCCATTGCCGGACGAGCTTGGTGCCGGGCTTGAGCAGCGGCCCCTTGCCGAGATCGATGTCGCCGGTGTCGGCGAGCTGTTTCGCGAGACGCTTTAGTTCACGGCTGGTGGCAGTCGCAAGGCCGCCGCGAACGCGCTCCTGCATCTTCCAGGCGATGGCCCGGCTGGCGAGGTCGCGGCCAAGACCCAGCGGCATGAGCTGGCCCCTATGATATTTCCGCCATTCGGTGCGGAGCTGGGCCTGCGACAATGTCGCAAGCCCAGCCAGTTGCTCGTCGATCCCTGCCATCAGTTGGCCAGCCGATAGGAGGTCTCGCCGGTGCGCCGGGTTTCCTTCAGAAGGTCGCGCTTCTTGCGGACGCCTGACAGGAAGGACCGCGCGCTATGCGGCTGCCAGTGGGTGGCTTCCATGATTTCGGCGAGCGTTGCGCCACGGTTGCGCGAGAGCAGCTTGGTGACGGTTGCGGCCTTCGAGAGCCGGGCAGGGGCGGGGATAATGGGCGCACTGTCGATCGTCTGCTGAATGTCTTCCATGGTGGTTCTCCTCGGGACCGCATAATTGCGTCCCACCACCCAGAGCCCCGATGGTCAGACCGATCGGGGCAGCGCAGCCCCGCTCCGAGGCCGCGGTTCAGCAACGACAGCAATGCTCTGCTTTGGCCGGAAGTCGAGAGCATTGTGTAGGCGCGCTCCATCGATTGAAGCGGCATACTCCCCTTTTTAGTCCAATTCTGAAGAGAGCCCATTTGGGAGATCAGGAGACCGGCAAGCGCCATTATGACGATAAGTCGCTTCCGGCGACGAGACGGCGGTCGGGTTCCGCCGAACGTTGGCTATCGAGGCAGTTGCCTAAATGGCGGTGATCCAGCAGCCGAGCATAATGTAGTCCGCCATTGGTTTCGGATCTCACCCGCCCCTCATTCCGAATACGCATCAACTAATGCGGGTTTCTCCTTTTACATCAGCAGAAATCAGGCGCTAGGCGCAGGTGCGGCCAGGAGATCATATGTTCGATACGCATCAATCCCATGGCGAAGCCTTGGTGGCTTCGTTGCTCGGCGACCGGACGGCGGCAGTGCTCGCCACGATCGATCTCGATGAAGCCTTGGCCCATCGGGATGGCAGTGGCGGGATTTCG
The DNA here is from genome assembly GCA_040387595.1 of Pseudomonadota bacterium. Taxonomy (GTDB): domain Bacteria; phylum Pseudomonadota; class Alphaproteobacteria; order Sphingomonadales; family Sphingomonadaceae; genus Rhizorhabdus. The sequence goes on along the minus strand of JAZKDN010000007.1, from coordinate 83,820 downwards.
CGGGTCTGTTTCGCGGCGGCGCTCAATGCGGTGTTGTTCGACAGGCTGCTGCCGCGCGTGCCGACCGGCGCCGCCTTCGTCGCCGACCAGCGCGCGGCGGGCGAGCGTATCCGCTTCGACCATGGCGCGCTGCGCACAATCCGTTTTCCTTTCGGCGATACCGGCGGCCTGCCCGCCGGGCAGGAGGCGTTCGCGCGCATCCTGGGGCCACTCGGCTACGACGTTGCGGGCGTCTACCCTCTGCCCCGCCTGAAGATGACCGGCCGCGCCTGGGCGCAACAGGACATGCCCGAGCACCTGCCGCAATTCTTCATCAGCGAGCTTCATGTCGAGCATTTCGACGCCGATTTCGCAGACGCGGCACACCGCGTGTTCGGCAACAGCCGCGACCCGCTCGACGCGACGGCGAGGGCGGTGCTCGATCGCTTCGCACGCGGGATCGTCGTATCGCTGGACGCTGCGATCGCGGCATTGCCGGTGATCGCGGCGGCGTTTGATCGCCAGCATGGCGAGGTCGCGCTGGCCGATTATCAACGGCTGCTCGGGCAATCGGCCGAGGCGGCCTGGATCGCGACCGAGGGCAATGCCTTCAACCATGCGACCAGCCGCGTTCCCGACGTGGCCGAGGAAGCCGATCGCCAGCGTGCGATCGGCCGCCCGATCAAGGATCGGGTCGAGGTGTCGCAGACCGGCCGGGTCCGCCAGACCGCGTTCCGCGCCGATCCGGTCGAACGCAGCTTCCGCGACGGAGGCTCGATCGTCACCCGAGTAGTGCCGGGTTCCTTCTACGAGATCATCAGCCGGGACATCGATCCTGAAACCGGAAGGCTCGACCTGTGCTTCGACAGCGGCAACGCAACCGGAATCTTCGCGATGACCCGCGCCGCATGACGGCGGCGGCGCTGATCGACCAGCTTAGTGCCGTCGTCGGAGCGCCACATCTGCTGCTGGATCGCGTCGACCTAACTGGGCGCGACAATGACGGGCGCGGTTCGGCGGGCCAGGCCCTCGCGCTGGTCCGGCCCAGCAATGCAGCTGAGATCGCTGAGGTGATCGCCATCGCCGCGCGCGAAGGCGTGCATATCGTGCCGCAGGGCGCCCGCACCGGGCTGGTCGCCGGCGGCACGGCCGACGACAGCGGATCGATGCTGCTGCTGTCGCTGGAGCGGCTAAACCGGCTGCTGGAGATCGACCCGGTCAACCGCACCGCGCGGGTCGGCGCAGGGGTGACGCTGTCGCAGCTCAACACTGCCGCAGCCGAACACGGCCTGTTCTTTCCGATCGATCTCGGCGCCGATCCCACGGTTGGCGGAATGATCGCCGCCAACACCGGCGGCGCGCGCTTTCTGCGCTACGGCGATGTCCGCCGCAACCTGCTGGCGGTCGAACTGGTGACGAGCGGACCGGACGCCGCCGTCCTCCGCCTCGGTCGCGACTGCTGGAAGCAGAATGACGGGGTCGATCTCAAGCAGCTCGCTGTCGGCACCGGCGGCGCGATGGGCATCGTCACCGCCGCGACCCTCGCTTTGCAGCCGAAGCCGGTCCATGCGGTGACGGCGCTCCTTGCGCTGAGCGACGAGATGGCGATCGACCGGCTTTTGGTCGCGTTCGAGCGGGACTGGGGAATGCTGCTGACCGCGTTCGAAGGCCTGTCGTCCGCCGCTTGCGAGGCTGCCTTCGATCATGTTCCGCGCCTGCGTCGGCCTTTCCCGGCCAATGCAGCCCACCGCACCTTCGTGCTGGTCGAGCTTGCCGCCGGTGCGGCGTTCGACGCGGCAATGCTCGAAGAGGCGCTGGCGACCGCGATCGCGCCATTCATGGAAGGGCCCGACGCCCCGGTCGTCGATGTCGCGGTCGATCATCATGACGGCTTGTGGGCGCTGCGCCATGCCATTCCAGAGGGGCTGCGCGCCTCGGGCGTCGTCATTGGGTGCGATATCGCCCTGTCGCGCGGCGACGTCGCCGCCTTTCGCCTGGCGATGACGAAGGAGATTCTGCACGGTTATCCCGAGCTTCGCGTCTGCGACTTCGGTCATGTCGGCGACGGCGGGCTGCACTTCAACATGGTCTGGCCGAACGAGGCCGGTCCGATCCCGGCGCGCCTCGCCGATCGGGTGCGGATGAAGGTGTTGGCGGCGGCCGTCGAGCGGCATGGCGGCAGCTTCAGTGCCGAACACGGCATCGGCCCGCGCAACATCTCCGCTTATCGCAGCTTTACCGATCCCGCGGTGCAGCGACTGGCGGGACGGGTCCAATCGCTGTTCGCGCCCGTGCCCATCGGCCGAGTGGCGTTCGATGCATCAGAAGAGGATATTTGATACTCGCGGCGTGTGTCTGGTCAACGCCAGACCTGATTGGCAACGCGAAGTAGATTACCTCCAAGCAAAAGGCGGAGCTGCTCGTCGGAATAGCCTAGTCGAAGAAGCTCATCGACGACGTCTCCAATTGCCTCTGGAGCCACTTGATTGAAATCGCCAGAATAGCCCAGCTCAGGAGGAAAAATCTTGGTATCGCTGAGTAGTTCTTCGATCTCTGCACGGTCGAACACATGATCCAGACCGAGGCCGACATGCTCGATGCCGACCAATTGCACTATGTGGTCGATGTGCCGAACCAAGCCAAGCACGATAGTGTCGGCGGTCCCGACGAATAGGCCCAGCCCATTGACGCCGATGACACCACCTGTTCGCGCGCACGCCCGCAGAAGATCGTCGCTGATATTGCGCGGGTGATCGTGCACCGCACGGGCGTTCGAATGAGAGAACAGGACCGGCCGGCTGCTATATTCCATGACCTCCGCCGCCGTTCGCGGTCCGGTATGAGAGCAGCAGGCGACCATACCGACCTCAGCCATTTTATCGAGAATCCGCCGACCGAAGCCGGTTAGGCCCGTATCGTCGTCCTGACAGCCGCCCCCCGCCGGATTGTTTCGATTATAGGCGACCAGCATCCAGCGTACGCCGAGATCGTAATAGAGCCTCACGAGGCTCGGCTGATCCGCGACCGCGTTCATCCCCTCGATGTCGAACAGAACCGCCAATTTTCCGTCTGCGCGCGCGCGCTCGATGTCGTGAGCGCTGGACACCATGACATAATCATCGCGATGCCGCGCCAGCCAGGCGCGAAAATGGGCGATCATCCGGATATGTTCTTCAATTCCCTGATCGCCGTAGCCGACGTTGAGGGTGACGGCATCCACGCCCGCCGCCTTGTACCGCGCAAGTTGGGGAAGAAAGCGCTCGTCATCCGGCCGCAATGGCATGCAGCCATGATTGTCCCACACCACGCTACTGTCGATCAGGGTGCGAGCCATTGATGTTGTCATGCCGAAATCGCCCAGTCAGCCACGCGGCTGGCTGTCGGGATCGGGATTTGACGGGCTCGACCGCGTCTCGTGCTTCGCCAGGGCTGGCGGCGGACGCAATCCGAGCTCCATCATGACGAAGGCCAACCATTCGGTTGCCTCCTTGACCTCGACATCCTTCGCCGTGGCAAAGCCGTGCCCGGCATTCTCCCATAAATGAAGCAGGATCGGCGCATCGCCGGTCTGTGCTGCCTGCAGCCGGGCCGCGAATTTGCGGGCATGCCAAGGGGGGCAACGCGGGTCGGTTTCGCCAGCGTCGATATAGACCGCAGGATAGGCTGCGCCACCGTCCTCAATGAGTTGATAGGGCGAGAAGCCGGCCAGGCGGCGAACCTCATCAGGGTTGTCGGGATCGCCGAAATCCATGTTTATGCCCCACCGGCCATAAGGCTCGCGACACCCTCCGATGAGATCGAGTATCGGAACCCGCGGCACCGCGACCCGCCACAGATCGGGTCGCTGGAGAGCGGCAACGGCCGCCATCATGCCTCCGTTCGAATAGCCGGTGACGCCCAGCAGATCGGGTCTGGTAACCCCCCGAGAGATCAGATCTTCCGCAATCGCATAAAGGTCTTGATAGCAATTCTGCTTGGTTTGAAGGCGTCCGCCTTCCCACCACTCGCGACCCAGTTCTCCCCCGCCGCGAAGATGGCAATGAACGAACACCCCGCCGGATGCGATAAAGGCGGCCATCGCACCCGGATAGGCCGGGACAAACGGCCAGTTGAAGCCGCCATAGGCGAAGAGCAGCGTCGGCAGCGGTCCTTCGGTCGAAGAGTTGGCCGTCCGCACGACGCGGTAAGGGATTTCCGTACCGTCGAAAGAAATCGCCGATCGGTCCTCCACCACAGCACCATCGATCCGCACATCCGGAGGGATCAATGTCTGAAGGGGCGCATCGCCCGGCTCGTGAAGATAGAGCCCCCACGACGTCGTCAGCGAGGAATAGCCGAAGATGAATCCGGCGGAGTCGACCGGCATGCAGCTGCTGATCAACGGCAGCGTCACTTCGATGCCGGGGACATGAAGCAGCGAGATCACGCCGCGTCCGGGCATTGGCACCGTACCCAGGAACTCGCCACCGAGCGAGAAGATACGCACACGCGCATAGGCGTCGAGCGTCTCAATGACATAGAGTCTGTTGCCCACCGGCCGCACGCCGCTGATCACCGCATCGCTCTGCGGAACGATCTCTTTCCAGCTCGACGGATCGTTTGGCGTGGCCGAGTCGAGCGGGATCGCGACGATACGCCCGCGCGTCGCTCCAACGTCGGTCATCGCGTAATAGCAGTTGCCAATCAGATGGCCAGCCACCGTGCCGTCGACGCGATCGATAAAGGGGCGCCACGTCCTGCTGTCGGCTCGGATATCCATGACAGCCACCGGGCACGCATTGGTGGGCGCCCGCATGGCGATCACCCATCGCCCTTGAGGCTCGGTGCACAGCATTGGATAGGATCCGCTGCCCTTCGGCAGCGGCGCGTCAACCTCGCGAGTATGACCGCCGCCGGTCAAATCATGATGGAAAATGCGCAGGTCGAAGTCGTGCGCTGGTCCGATGAGGGCTGTGAAATAGAAGCCGCTCGAATCCGTTAGCCACTGCACACCGCCGGCCCAGGCATCCATCAGCACCTGAGGCGGCGGGTTCGGCAGGAAAGCTCCGGAAACGGCGTCGATCAGCTGGATGACGTTGTTCTCGCTGCCATCGGCGCACAATCCGATGGCCAGCGTCCGGCCGTCGGGCGAGGGCGCCAGCCAGCTGAGAAAGGGTGGTTGTTCGGGATGGGCCGCAGCCGGGTCGAACAAGGTTCGCGGCGAACCGCCGCGCTCCTCGGTAACCTGCACGACCGCTTGGGTCGCGCCATCGGGCGTATGGAGGCTGAACCACCGCCCGCCCGCCGATCGCGGCGCGGACAGCTTGCGCGCCGTGGTGAACAGCGACACGCAGGATGTCAGCTGCGAGAAGTGGGGCCACTGCTCGACAGTTCGCGTGGCAAGCACATTCTGTGCCGCCTGCCAGCGGAGAACCTCGTCGCTGTCCTCCTCGAGCCACTGATAGGGATTGGGAAAAGCGACGCCGGCGAGCGTCTCCTCGGCGTTCGATGTTCGCGCCGGGGGGTAAATAATCTTTTCCATAGAAGCCCTCCTTTGGCTCAAGTCGTTACGCGTGCTGCCCCGTTCGCGCTGGACCTGCGCCGGCCCGTCAGATGCCGCGACGACATCGGACGGGCCAGATTAACGAAGAAGGTCAGTTGAACTTGACGTCCATGCTGATGCCCACCGTTCGGGGATCGAGCGGCAGCGGGTTGTAACCGCGCGGCCACGAGACATAGCGATGGCTGTTGGTCGCGTTGCGGACGAACAGGTTGATATCCACGCCGCCCCGGCTCACGCCCGCCTTCAGGTCGAGCTTGTTGTACGAGCGCAGCCGATGAAAGATCGGCGCGTTCGGAAACTGCTGGTTCCGCGGTCCGGTATAGCGCCAGACCAAGCCGAAACTAGCGTCGGTCTCGTTCGCTATCGACGTCACATAGTCCGCAGTTGCGGCGCCGGCCCACCGCGCCGTGTACGGCAGCTGATCGCCGGCCTCGCCGAACACCACTGCTGCGTCATCTTCGAGCTTGGCATCGGTATAGGAGACCGATCCACCCACCGTGAGCCCGCGCGCGACCTTGAGATTCGTCGTGAGCTCAACGCCTTGGCTGGATGCCTTGCCGCCATTGGTGATGAAAGACAGGCCAAGCGGGGTATTGCCCTGCAGCGTGATCTTGCGCCAATCGATATAAAAGGCGGTCAGATTGAACATCAGTCTTCGGTCGAATAGATCCGATTTCAGTCCCACCTCATAGTTGGTGAGACGGTCTGGGTTGAAGGTCAAAGGTACACCCGGCGACAGGAAATTTGGCCCTCCGGGGCGATAGCCCGATGAAATGCGAGCATAGAGCATCGCGTCGGAAGTGACATGATAGCTCGAACTGAGCGAGAAGGTCAGCGCGTCGTCACTGGAAGGGACCGGGCCGATGATCAGCGGGACGGGCCCTACCAGCAAGCCGCTGACATCCTGCCGCACGCTCTGCTTGTTGCGGCTGTAACGCAGTCCGCCGCTGACATCCCACTGATCGGTGATCTTGAACGTCGCGTTACCGAACACCGCCCATTCGCGGAAGCGGCTCGGGACCAGTGTCACGAGAAGCGGATTGAAGCCGGGCGCGGGCGTCGTCGTGCCTGGCTGATAGGCGAAGCCAAACGTGTCCCACTGGGCGCGCTCCCGGGTGTAGAAGCTGCCGACCATCCAATGAAAGCGGTCCTGCGCGGGCGACGCGAGGCGGACCTCTTGCGTAAATTTCTTGACGCGCAGCGGGTCGGTTACGAACGCAGCGTCGACGCCGAGAAAGGAAAAGGCGACCGACGAGTCGATCGAATTGATGTTTTCCATCACGGTGTAGGACGTCGTCGCCGACAGTTCGGCGAAGCCAAAATCATAATCTACGTCCGCCGATGCCAGCTTCACAGTGTTCTTATTATACTGCGGCGCGCTCGCATCGGTCTTGTAAAGCCCGTAGAGCGGTGCGCCGGCGGCATCGACCGCGATCGAGCTGTAACCCTTGAAGTTCGAACGGTCATAGAGACCTTGAACCTTGACGCTGAGATCGTCGCTCGGCTTCCAGTAGAGAACCGCGCGGACCCCGTCCTGCACGCCGTGATTATAGTCCTTTTTCCCCGTCGCGACGTTGTCGACGAAGCCCGGTGTGTAGCGATGGGACCCGCTGATCCCCAGCGACAGCGTGCCCGGTGCCAGAACGATGTTCGCGGAGCCACGCGCCGACCAACCCGTCTTCGATCCATGGCTCACGCGCGCGAGATCGCCACCGATGCGATACTGGTTCTGCGTGAGGCTGGGCGTGCGGGTGACATATTTCAGCAGGCCGCCCATGCTGCTTGCGCCATAGAGCGTACCCTGTGGGCCTTCGAGGATTTCGACATGATCGAGATCATAGGGGAACAGGTCGAGGCCAATGCCGCCGCCGATCGCGTAAACGCCGCTACTGCCCAAGGGCACATCGTCGATGTAGGTTGCGACCGTCGAGCTGACGAGACTGCCCGTGGTGATACCGCGCAGGGCCAGACTGTAATAGCCGGGCACACCGAAATAGGAGTCGACCTGCAGAGCGGGCGTCGTCGCGGCGATGTCCTGCACCCGGCCCACGCCATATCCAGTCAAGGTTTCACCCTGCACGGCGGTCACCACAAGTGGCACGTCCTGCGCACGCTGTGCGGTCTTCTGCGCAGTCACAATGATATCACCCGGCTTGGCGCCGTCGGCGTCATTCGCGGTCGTTTGCGCCCAAGCCGATGCCGGAATAGCGGCGGTGGCCAAAAGCAGGAGCGCTGTTCTCCGTCCCATATCAATCTCCCTGATTCCGCGTCGAAAGCGCGTTGCAAATAAATAGTGCGCACGCTTTATTTTATTTGGCAAGAGCTTTTCTGTGGGCTAAGGATAAAGCTCGAAAGAGGGAGACGCAGGTGCCGAAAAGAAGTGCGGCCTATATGGCCGGCCAACGGGACATGATCGCGCGCGCCGCCCGCGAGGTGCTTATGGAAAAGGGGATCTACGAGGCTTCTCTTCGGGAAATTTGCACGCGAGCCGGCGTCTCCTTCGGAGCTTTCTATAACATCTTCCCTACAAAGGAGGATGCAATCGTCGCGGCGCGTTACCTCGATCTTACTGAATATGAGTTGGGCGACCTGCCGCCGGTCTCTGACTGGCAAAGCTATGTGGAGTATATGGTCGCGAGCTTCTGCGGGCGTAGCGAAAGCGATCTCCGCCGTCGCCGTGTTTCGCTCCAGTTCGCCGCGGAAATGCTTATGATCGACAGCCCGCCCGAGGGCGCGCCGATGCTGCTTGACGTTCAGCGCAAGCAGATGGCTACCAACTTGAAGGCCGTATTCGATTCCGGCGAAATCGCGCTGCCGATGGGGCTAGACCGCACTGTCGAGATACATGCCCAGCTGGGTCTGGGGGCCAGCCACAGACTGTCCAACGATCGGACCTTCGCGGTTGCAGACATCCTCGCCGCGCTCGAAGCAGGGCTGGCGGCGACCGCCGGACGTGCGGGAAGACAGGCTTGACCTTGTTCTCCGCGTCCCATCATGGCCACCTCGGCGCGGCGCCGGACGGTGAGGATGTTCGTCCAGCCTCGCGCCTGATCGAAGAGATGGAGCGCGGAGCGATGCGGTTTGTCGCCATCCGGCGTGACATCCACCAGCATCCCGAAACCGCTTATGAAGAGGTGCGGACCGCCGCGATTGTCACCGACACGCTGCGCGCAGCCGGAATCGAGGTCGTTACTGGCCTCGCTGAAACCGGGATCGTCGGAATTCTACGCGCTGGCTCGGGCAAACGCGCCATCGGCTTGAGGGCGGATATGGACGCTCTCAACATGGAGGAGGGTAATGTCTTCGCACACCGATCCTCCCATGCTGGCAAGATGCATGCCTGCGGTCACGACGGTCACACCGCGACTCTGCTGGCCGCGGCAACCTATCTGGCGGAGACCAGGCGGTTTGATGGAACCGTCTATTTCGTCTTCCAGCCGGCCGAGGAAGCCGATGGCGGCGCGCGGCGGATGATCGAAGACGGTCTGTTCGATCGTTTCCCGATGGAAGCGATTTTCGGCCTTCACAACATGCCCGGAATCCCGGTGGGATCCTTTGCAGTCCGCCCCGGCGCGATGATGGCCGGGGTCGACGAGTTCGAAATCCACATCGAAGGCGTCGGGGGGCACGCCGCCATGCCGCATCTTGCCAGCGATCCGCTGGTGACGACCGGCGCGCTGATCCAGGCTCTCCAGACCATCGTCGCCCGGAATGTCGATCCCATGCGCAACGCCGTTCTGAGTCTCACCAGAGTGAATGGCGGTTCGGCCTCGAATGTCCTTCCTGGCGAGGTCGAACTGGCGGGAACGGTCCGCTACTTTGACGCGGACATCCAGGCGCTGGTCGAGCAGCGGATCGCCGAGGTCGCCCATCACGTGGCCCGCGCGCATGGTTGCCTCGCGACTTTGCGCTATGGCAGGCTCTTTCCCCCGACGATCAACGCGCCTGCCGAAACGAAGCTGTGTGCGGGAGTGCTCAGGGATTTGGTCGGCGCAGAGAGGGTGGACACAAATCCGCAGCCGGTAATGGCTTCCGAGGATTTCGCCTTCATGCTGCAGGCCAAGCCCGGATGCTACATCTGGCTTGGCAATGGCGACGGCGACGGCGGTTGCGGCGTCCATAACCCGCATTATGATTTCAATGACCGGGCGATTCCGTTTGGGGCGGCCTATTGGGTCCGCCTGGTAGAGACGGCCTTGCCCCCGGCTGAGCTGCAGGACGCTTCGTGACGCGACCGGACTATCCGTCGACACGGCGCGGCGACTGGCAAGACGAACTTGCCGGTGTACGCTTTGATGATCCCTACCGATGGCTTGAGGAAGAAACCGAGGAGGTCGTTCACTGGCAAAGGCAGCAGGCTGCGCTCGCAGCCGGCACGGTCCGCGACTGGCCGCATTTTCAAGCCCTCCGACAGAGCGTCGAACGGCTCAATACACCTCGGTTCTCGTCCGTACCGATATTTGCGGGCACGCGATGGTTCCGCCTGCACATGCCGGCTGGTCGCACCCAAGCCGTCATCCTTATTTCGGACACGCCCGTCGGCACGGGCCAGGTGCTGTTCGATCCCGACGAGATATCCTCGAATCATCCCCCCTTCATCGCGTGGATATCTCCGTCTCCGGACGGCGGTGTCCTTGCCATCGGGCTATGCGCCGATGGCAGCGAACACAACACCATCCGGCTGATCGACGTTGAGACCCGCAAGGAGCTTCCCGATCCCCCGGCGCAGCCCCTGATGGATAACTGGACCGGCGGCGCCCAATGGTTGGCCGACTCGTCAGCCTTCTATTTCACCGGATTGGTCGGGGCGGAGAAAGACTTTCGTCAGTGCATCTTCCGCTACGATTTAGCGGACCGATCGGTCCACGTGCCCGATATCCCGCTGATCGATGCCGGCCAGGACTATCTGGCCGCCCGGCCAGCGAGCGACGGCCGCTGGGTCGTCGCGCTGCAACGCGTTATGGAACCTGTCCCGGTCGCTGTTCTCGACATGGAGGCCGAGCGACCGCAGTGGCGCCCTTTCGTGACCGAAGTAGACGGCGCGATCGCCGGCGACGTCGTCGGAGATCATTATGTTGCGGTAACCGATATCGGTGCACCGCGTGGACGGATCGTCGCCATTCCACTGGCTACGGAGACGCCTAATGATCCCGCCAGCTGGGTCGAGCTCGTGCCTGAGAGCGATGCGGCTATTCGGTCGGTTCGTCGCGTCGCGGACCACCTCTATGTTAGTGAATTTCTTGACACCTATGCCCGGGTCCGCGTCTTCACGCATGATGGCCGGCCGCTCGGCGAGGTGCCGCTGCCAGGGCGGGGGGCCATCGCGGAGCCCTATACGCCCCTGACGGCGATATGTGGTCCCTCCGGGCAGACCGCGTTTACGTTCGGCTTCTCGTCGCTAACCGAGTCCTGGGGTACCTATCTGCACCGTTCGGAAGCGCGTGAGCTCGAAACGCTGATTCCGCCCGCGGTGGTGCTCGGCGACGCGATCGTAGAGGATCGCTGGGCCCGCTCGTCGGACGGAACTCTCATCCCCTATCATGTCGTGCGCCGTGCTGATGCCGAACCGGATCGCCCGCGTTCAGCGCTGCTCTGGGGCTACGGTGGGTATAATATCGCTCTCTCTCCGCAATTCCCCGGGGCGACGGCAGCGATCGTCGCCGCCGGCGGGCTTTATGTTCATTGCCACTTACGGGGCGGCAGCGAGTTCGGTCGCAATTGGTGGGAAGGCGGCCGTCTCAAGAACAAGCAGAACGGCTATCAGGACCTTTACGCCATCGCCGAAGACCTGATCGCACGAGGTGCAAGCGTTCCCGATCGGATGGCCGTCGCCGGGGGGTCCAACGGCGGCCTGATGGCCGGCGTTGCGGCGGTGCAGCGCCCCGATCTCTGGCGTGCCTGCGTGGCGCGTGTTCCCGCCCTCGACCTCATTGCCGATTGTCGCGATGCCTACGGCCGCAGCACCACAGCGATGGAATATGCCGATCCTGACGATCCCGACGAGGTACGGCGGATGGCGCTGTTTTCACCGTATCAGCTGATCGAGCCTGACAGTATCTATCCCGCTGTCTACGTCGATGCGGGCGCGAACGATCCTCGTTGCGCGCCGTGGCATGCCCGCAAATTCGTGGCACGCCTGCAAGCCGCCCAAGCGGGAGATGCACCGGTTCTCGTCCATATTTGGGAAAATGTCGGCCATGGTTCGGCCACCGCAAAGGATGTCCAGATCGAGCAGAACTGCGAGTGGCTCGGTTTTGTCATGCAGCAATTGGCTCTGACGCCTTAGGACAGGCGACCATCTTTATTGAGATTGTCGCTGTCTCTTGCGGCATGCCTTCAGGTTTTCACAGGCGGCTCGCTCGTCGAGCCGCAGCGTCTGGTAGGGGCAGGTTAAACGTCGAACCTAACCCCTTGAGCCAGCGGCAGCGAGCGACCGTAATTAATGGCGTTGGTCTGTCGACGCATATACGCCTTCCAGCTATCCGATCCGCTTTCGCGTCCGCCGCCGGTTTCCTTTTCTCCCCCGAAGGCCCCGCCGATCTCGGCCCCCGAGGTTGCCATATTCACATTGGCGATGCCGCAGTCGGACCCGGCGGCCGACAGGAACTGCTCGACTTCGCGCATGTCGGTCGCGAAGATCGATGACGAAAGCCCTTGGGGTACGTCGTTCTGCAACGCGATAGCTTCGTCCAGGGCCCGATATTTCAGAACATAGAGGATCGGAGCGAAAGTTTCCTCCCGAACGCAGCCGACCTGCTCGTCCATCTCGACCAGCGCCGGCCGCGCGTAGAAGGCCTCACCGCCGTTTACGTCGACGCGGCCACCGCCATGGACCCGCCCGCCGGCGGCCCGCGCCGCATCGAGCGCCTGCTCCATTGCCGTGAATGATGCCTCGTCGATCAGCGGTCCGACGAGTGTATCGGTCGCGCGGGGATCGCCGATGGCGATCTTCTGATAGACCGCAGTGAGCTTGGGAATCAGCAGGTCATAAACATCGGCATGGACGATCAGCCGGCGCAGGGTGGTGCAGCGTTGCCCCGCCGTCCCCATCGCTCCGAAGGCCACCGCGCGAAGTGTGAGGTCGAGATCAGCCGATGGCGTGACGATCGAGCCATTGTTGCCGCCAAGTTCGAGTATCGCACGACCGAAACGGCGGGCGACGCGCTCTCCGACGATTCGTCCCATCCGCGTCGAGCCGGTTGCCGAGATGACCGGAACCCGCGCGTCATCGACGAGCCGTTCGCCGAGTTCGCGCCCGCCTATCAGGAGGCCGAGAAGCCCTTTGGGCGCGTCACCACCGAATTTGCCGACGACCCGCTCGAATAGCGCCTTCACCGCCAGAGCGGTCAACGGCGCCTTTTCCGATGGTTTCCAGATCACGCTGTCACCGCAGACATAGGCGAGCGCAGCATTCCAGCTCCACACCGCGACCGGGAAATTGAAGGCAGAGATGACCCCAACCGGGCCGATCGGATGCCATTGCTCGGTGATACGGTGGTCGTCGCGCTCCGACGGCATGCACAAGCCGTAGAGCTGGCGGGACAGTCCGACGGCGAAATCGCAGATGTCGATCATCTCCTGCACCTCGCCCAATCCTTCGGACAGGACCTTGCCCACCTCGATCGTTACCAGCCGGCCGAGATCGTCCTTAGCTTGCCGCAGTTCCTGCCCCAGCAAGCGCACGAATTCGCCGCGGCGAGGGGCTGGCACCGTGCGCCAGGCGAGGAAGGCCTGTCGTGCAGCGGCGACCTGCGCATCCAATTCGTCGACGCTCGTTTCCCGCAAACGCGCTATTACCTCGCCTGTGATCGGCGAGCGCACGATCAGCGACCCGCCGTCAAGCATCGCGGGGTCGACACCCAGATTGCTTAGGAGGTCGCGGGTTTCGTCGGCAATGGCGTTCGTCATAACATGGTCCCTGGGAGCAGTGGGTTAAAATCTGGAGCCGGCGAAATGGGCAAGCTGGGCACCCACTTCGTAAAAGGCGCCCTTTGCGGCACGGAACGGCGCGGCTCGTTGGTCGGTGACCGGCAGCGACAGGTCGTCCAGTCCGACCTCACCCATCGCCACACGGGCAAGATCGCGCCCGAAGGTCGTCCCCGGCGCGATGCCGCGACCGTTGAAACCGCTAATCGAGATCATGTTTCGCCCATGGCGATGCAGGCGTGGCGCGGCATCACTGGTCATGCCGATCTGTCCGTACCAGGCGTGCTCGAAGGATGTCTTGCCGAGTTGCGGAAATATCTTCGCCAGAGTGCGTGCGCCCCAGTCCTTGTGGATCCGGCGTCCCGGTCCCCGCAAAGCACCCACGCTGCCGAAAACGAGGCGCCCCTGCATGTCGAACCGGAAGGACGACAGGATCGATCTGGTATCCCATGCGCCCTCCCGTCCCGGCAGCAGGCTTGCCCTTATCCCGTCGCTCAATGGCGGGGTGGCGAGATTGAAATAGGGTAGCATGATCTGCTCCCGTCGCACGCCGGACCATGGTCCCGCCGAATAGGCATCGGTCGCAACAATCACCCAGGGGGCAATGACGCTGCCCGCCGGTGTCGTGATCCGCCACGCAGTTCCCGTATCCTCACATGCCATGGCCGGCGACCGCGTGTAGATCGCAGCCCCTAGTCGCAGGGCATGGTCGGCGAGGCCACGCACATAAGCGAGCGGTTGGATCGTGCCGGCACGGCGATCTAGCAGCGCGCCAGTATAGGCCTCGCTGCCGATATGCTCCGCCGCTGCCCGCGAATCCAGCAGCTCAACCGGCGCGCCCCGCCCCTGCCATTGTCGGGCCCGGTCGGTGATGTCAGCCAGCCCCTGTCGACCAGCCGCGCAGTGCAGAGTTCCGGCGTGCACCGCTTCGCAGGTGATCCCGTACCGCGCGACAATATCGAAAACGAGGCCTGGCGCCTCGCCGAGCTGTACAAGAAGGCGTTCGCCGAAAACAGGACCAAGCGCAGCGACGACATCGTCTGGCTTGATCCAGAGACCTGCATTGACGAGCCCGACATTGCGACCCGAGCCGCCAAAGCCAATCTCTGCGGCTTCCAGCACGACCGCCCGGTGTCCCGCAGCGGCCAAATGCAGCGCTGCCGAGATGCCGGTGAAGCCGCCGCCGACGACCGCCACATCGGCGGCAATCCCGCCGTTTAGCGGAGAAGTCGCGGATGCGAGTGGCGCAGAGGCCTCCCACAAGCCGTGGCTATACGGATCCTGGCCCACGTCCGGCCGCCTTTCCCCCGCGCAGCGGATGCAGTTGAACTTCATGCGATCAGAGAACTATGTTCAACCGACGGTCACGCAACAAGCGAGGCTTTGGACAAAGTTCATTCCGAATTGGAATTACCTATGGCTGTGCCGCGCCGCTTCCTGCCCCCCACGTCGCTGCTATGCGCTTTCGAAGCGGCGTCGCGAACGCAGAGCTTCACCGTGGCCGCGCAGGAACTGAATCTGACGCAGAGCGCGGTCAGCCGGCAGATCCGCGCGCTCGAGGAATTATTAGGCTCCGAATTGTTTCACCGCGAAAAACAGAAAGTGCGGCTGACCCTGGCGGGAAGCGCCTATGCGCGCGAAATCCGTGATGCCCTGACACGCATATCAGGAGCAACTCTCGGCTTCCGCGCCAATCCCGGCGGCCGATCGTTGAACCTCGCCGTCCTGCCAATGTTCGGCGCGCGCTGGCTGATCCCGAGACTGCCCCGCTTCCTCGCCGCACATCCAGGGATTGCGGTGAATCTAACGACGCGCGTGGTGCCATTCGACTTCAGTCTTGAGGCGTTTGATGCGGCTATCCATTTTGGCGACAGTGATTGGCCAGGTGGCGAACTTGATTTGCTGATGCATGAGACGGCAATCCCGGTCTGCAATCCTGCGACCAAGGCAGAGATCAGCCCGGCCACTCCGCGTGATCTGGTGAATGCCCCGCTGCTCCACCTCGTCTCCCGTCCTGACGCCTGGGAACGATGGTTCGCGGCGATGGAGGTCGATCCAGGCGAGGTGCACGGGCCCCTGTTCGACCAGTTCCTCCATCTATCCGAGGCCGCCTGTTATGGGATTGGGATTGCCCTACTGCCGGAATTCCTCGTCCAGCCGGAACTTGAGAGGGGCGAACTGGTCGTTGCCATCGACCGGCCCCAACGCAGTGATCATGCCTATTATCTGGCTTGGCCAAGCACCCATGAACATTATCCGCCGCTCGAACTGTTTCGGCAGTGGATCATCGGAGAAGCCGCTGAAACCGAATAATTCCTCATGTTCCCCACGTCGAGGATACCGCTTCGGGCCAACGGAGCGGGTCGGATTATACTGATCGGCGAGCTGCAGCCACGATGGTAGGTATGTTGGCGCGTCAGCGCTTTCTGAGCATGGCTCCATGTTGTCAGTCAGAATGTTTACTTCACGATTTTATCATGCTCGTCCTGCAGGAGATTAGTAACCGGTTTGCCCGCGATGAACGGAACCGCTCTACGGCAGCTCCTCCGGCTTTGCAGCGTCGTGCTAGATCCAGGCCATCAAATGGTGAGCGCGCAGCTCGCAGATATGTTCGGCATACTTTTCTCCACGTTGCGACGGGCAGCCTACTACTCCACCTGCGTCGCCAGTATTTCGACGAAGGCAATGGGCTGGTCAAATATTTCGGGATGCTCGCTTTGCTGACGATGTTCGACCTCAACATATGATTGAGCCCGCGTTGTTGGGCGGTTGTTCGCTTCACACGCGCAGCGCGTCGGGCACCTTATAGCCCCATTCGCCATATTTTCGGGCGATCACCCGCGCCATGATCCGCAGTTCGGGCGACATGTCGCCAATCCGGTGGCTCATGATGATCGGCGAGGTCGCCTGCTCGGCAAGCTGGCGATAGCGCACGTCGTGCGTGCGGGCCCGATGGACCGATTCCGGGACGATGGCGATGCCCTCCTCGGCCGCGACCAGCCCGATCGCCGTTTGCAGCTCGCGCGCTTCCTGCACCACTCTCGGTTCGATCGCATGGTCGCGAAACAGCGACAGCACCTGATCGGCATAGCTCGGCCGCGGATGGCGCGGGTAGATGATCAGCGGTTGCGCGGCGAGTTCGCGGATCGAGATCGGCCCTTCCTCCTGTGCCAGCGGACTGTTCGCAGGCAGCGCGACGATCAGCGGTTCGTGGCGCAGCACCGTACGCTGGAGTGAGGGATCCTCGAACCGGATCCGACCGAAACCGATGTCGATCCTGCCATCCTTCAGCGCCGCGATCTGGTCCAAGGTCACGCTCTCAGCCAGCACAAGCTCGACATCGGGCGCCTCGATCCGGAACTCGCGGATCAGTTCGGGCAGCCGGGCGTAGATCGTCGAGGCGGCGAACCCCATGGTGAAGCGCCGCCGCTCCGACCCCACCGCGGCGCGCACCATCTCACGCATATCGTCCATGCGGCCCAGCATCTGCAGCGCCTGTTCGTGGACGAGCAGTCCGACCGGCGTCAATTTGAGCGGCCGGCTCGATCGATCGATCAGTTCGGCGCCCACTTCGGCCTCGAGCTGGCGGATCGTCCGACTGAGCGGCGGCTGCGCAATATGCAGCCGCTCCGCCGCACGGTTGAAATTCCGTTCGGCGACAAGCGTCACAAAATAGCGCAGCTGCCGTAAATCCATAAAATACTTTCAGAGTATGAAGGAGAGACCGATATGGTCTTTGCCTCGTCGCCCGGTCAATGGCTAGATGCCTGCTTCGGAAAGGGATCGGAGCGGGGTCTCGGTATGATTGCGACGACGATCGACAGATACCTTTCCGATTATATGAGCCATGAGACGACGGCGGAAGAACAGCGGTTCGACCGATGCTCCGGCGCAGAGGAGAGCTTCGATGACGATGTCCATCCGCGAACGCCTGGCAACCGCGATCGTCGACGATCCCAAGAGCGGAGCATTTCGTTGCCGCCGCGACATTTTCACCGATCCCGCCATTTTCGAACTCGAGATCAAACATATCTTTGAAGGCAATTGGGTCTACCTCGCCCATGAGAGCCAGGTCGCTGCGAAGAACGACTATTTCACGACGTGGATCGGCCGGGCCCCGGTGGTTATCACCCGGGGCAAGGACGGCGCGGTCAACGCCTTCGTCAATGCCTGCTCGCATCGCGGCGCTCAGCTGTGCCGGCGCAAGCGCGGCAACCAGCCGCTGCTGGTCTGTCCCTTCCATGGCTGGAGCTTCCGCAACGACGGCACCTTGCTGAAGGCCAAGGATGCCAGCACCGGCGCCTACCCCGCCAGCTTCGACCGGGACGGATCGCACGACCTGACCCGCATCGCCCGGCTCGACAACTATCGCGGCTTCCTGTTCGGCAGCATGAACGCCGACGTCGCCCCGCTCGAGGAGTATCTGGGCGAGGCCCGGGTCGTCATCGACCAGATCGTCGACCAGGCGCCCGACGGCATCGAGATCCTCACCGGCAATTCGACCTACATCTTCGACGGCAATTGGAAGATGCAGATGGAGAATGGTTGCGACGGCTATCATGTCAGTTCGGTCCACGCAAACTACGCATCGACCATGACGCGCCGCGCCGATGGCGGCACCAAGGCGGTGGATGCCAATGGCTGGTCGAAGGCGGTCAGCGGCGTCTACGGCTTCGAGAACGGCCACATTTTGCTGTGGACCCGCGCGCTGAACCCGGAGGTGCGGCCGATCTGGGATCAACGGGCGGCGCTGGAAGAACGGCTGGGCAAGGCGCGCGCCGACATCATCGTCAGCCAGACCCGCAACCTGGCGCTCTATCCCAATGTCTTCCTGATGGACCAGTTCTCCACCCAGATCCGGGTGGTGCGCCCGATCGACGTCCACCGGACCGAGGTGACGATCTACTGCTTCGCGCCGAAGGGCGAGAGCGCCGAACACCGGGCGACCCGCATCCGCCAATATGAGGATTTCTTCAACGTCTCGGGCATGGGCACGCCCGACGATCTCGAAGAATTCCGCTCCTGCCAGTCGGCCTATGATGGCGCAGGCGCGCTGTGGAACGACCTCAGCCGCGGCGCGACGCGCTGGATCGCCGGCCCGGACGACAATGCCCGCGCGATGGGGATGAACCCGCTGTTGTCGAGCGAACGCAGCGAGGATGAGGGGCTGTTCGTGCGCCAGCACGAATATTGGGCGCGGACGATGCTCGCCGCGATCGACCGCGAGGGGGACGGGGACGGCCTGCTCTTGGAGGCGGCCGAATGACCCTGTTGCTCGATCGCGGCGCCACCGACCTGTCCCATGCGGACGTCTGCGCCTTCCTGTACCGCGAGGCCCGGCTGCTCGACGACCGGGACTGGGATGCCTGGCTGGACTGCTACGCCCCCGACGTCGAATATTGGATGCCGGCCTGGACCGACGACGACGAACTGACCCGCGATCCGCACAGCGAAATCTCGCTGATCTATTATGCCAATCGGCAGGGGCTCGAGGACCGGGTCTATCGGCTCAAGACCGGCCGCTCGTCGGCGAGCACTCCCGAGGCGCGCACCAGCCATGCGGTGAACAACGTCGAGATCCTCGCTCGACACGATGGGCGGATCGACCTGCGCTACAACTGGCACACGCTCAGCCACCGCCTGCGGGAGACCAGCCAATATTTCGGCACGGCCTTCTGCACGCTGGATACCATCGGCGACGCCATCCGCATCCTGAAGAAGACGATCGTCCTGAAGAATGATTATATTCATCAGGTCATCGACATCTACCATATCTGATGGAGCGGGCGATGTTTGCAGGACGTTTCGCGGGCAAGGTGATGGTCGTCACGGGCGCCGGACAAGGTATCGGCGCCGGTGTCTCTAGCCGCGCCGCTGCCGAGGGCGCCCAGGTCCTGCTGGTCGACCGCGCCGATGTGGTCGATGAGGTTGCGCTCGGCATAACGGAGGCGGGCGGCGTGGCGCGGACAGCGCGATGCGATCTGGAGAGCCATGCCGGCGCGCAGGTGGCGGTGGCCGCGGCGCTCGCGGCGTTCGGACGTATCGACATATGGATCAACAATGTCGGCGGCGCGATCCGCATGCGCCCTTTTGCCGAGTTCGAGCCTGACCAGATCGATGCCGAGATACGCCGCTCGCTGATGCCGACGCTTTATTGCTGCCATGCCGTGCTGCCGACAATGATCGCGCAGGCGGGCGGGACGATCGTTAACGTCTCGTCCAACGCCACACGCGGCATAAGGCGGGTGCCCTATTCTGCGGCCAAGGGCGGTATCAATGCGCTGACCCAGAGCCTCGCAATGGAATATGCCGAACAGAGTATCCGTGTCGTCGCAACCGCACCGGGTGGAACCGAGGCGCCCACCCGGCGCGTGCCGCGCAACGCCGACGGTGAAGATGCACGCGAGCGCGCCTGGATTGCCGAAGCGATTGGCCAAGTGACAGAGTCAAGCTTTCTGAAACGTTATGCGACGCTCGACGAGCAGATCGCCCCGATCCTGTTCCTTGCCTCCGACGAGGCCAGTTACATTACCGGATCGATTTTACCGGTCGCGGGCGGTGATAAGGGCTGACCCGAATTGAGCCATGCAAAATCACAAGCGTCCCACGACATGTTTTTCTTTTGATACGCCGGCGGGATAGCAGAGCTTGTATCTCTGCTAACGTCTTCGTGTCGGTGACCGGCTTCCCGCCGGGCAGCCGATAGCCACTTCTGACTTGCTTCCCGGCTGGAAGCGAGCGATCAGTCCGGTGCTCCCGCGACACTCGGGAGTGGGGCGTGGAAACCCCTTCTGGAAGACTCGGTCACCAGTTTCTGGAGGCCGGGTGGCATGCGCGCATGTCCAGCCGGCTTGCCGGTAAAGGCGCATGCGCCTGTTCCAGACAGGTTTCCAACATTCTCTAGCTGAGGTCCCCCGTCGGGGGTGCGCGGCAACGCCGTCGCGATATTCACATCATGTCTTCGCCTTTCGAGCAAGGGCTGGGGTGATCATCCCGGAGTGCAACAGTCTCTACGTGGTCGTGCGATGGACATCGGTCCGGGTTCGCACGCCGCAATATGGGCACTCGTATCGAAGGGTGGGGCTCCAACAACCGTAGCTCAGGGTCATTGCTGCCCTAATGTTAGAACCGGAGTCCCCGATCCCTCCGCCTCCCGGGAGGATCTTTCCAGCCGTTCTCACGGTGGAACTGGTCAGGCGCGCGCTGCCTGCATCATCTGCCGATGAGCAACGACAGTGTCGGCCTTGAACTGGAAATGCGTGCCGTCACGCCACAGGCCGAACAGAATGATGGCCAGCTTACGCGCGACAGCGATGCGCGCCTTGTGGAAGCCGATCTTCTTCGACAGCCGCAAGCCCCAGTCCTTGAGCGAGCTGAACGTCCTGGTCGCCGCCAGCAAGACCGTGGCGGCATTGACGAGGTGGGTCCGAGTAAGCCGGTTGCCCATCTTGCTGATCGAGCCACGGATGAGCGTTTCGCCGGATTGATATATGCGCGGTGTCAGCCCGAGATAGGCGGCCACATCATCGGCCCGCCGGAAGCGCGTCGGCTCCTCGATCGCGGTGAAGAACGATAACGCCGTGATCGCGCCGACACCGGGGATTTCCATGAAGCGCCGGCAAACCGGATTCTGCCTGGCGAGCATCTCGAGCTCGGCCTCGATCCGCTCAGCGTCGGCATGGAGCCTGGCGCACAAGTCGAGGATCGGCAGGATACGTGGTCGCAGATTGATGTCGTCACGGTCCTGAATTTGGAGGAGCTGCTCAACGACCCGATCGCGGAACGTGGCTGGCACCTTGGCGCCGGCTTCCACCCGGCCGCCATAGACGCGCAGCAGTCCGCGGACCATTGCTTCGTTCTGGAGCCGCTGCTGAACAAGCCGTTGGCGCATGATCAGCTGCGCCCGGATCTCGAAACAGGCTGCGCTCTTCACATAGACCTCGGTCAGATATTCGCGACCGGTGCGCGTGATCTCGGCGATACCGCGGGCATCGTTCGTATCGGTCTTGTTGCGCTTGATCGACAGAACGCGGTGGACCTGAAGAGCATCGAGCACAGCGACCTGAAAGGCCTGTCGCCGAAGATGTGTTGCGAGATGTCCCGACGTGCCGCCGGACTCCATTCCTATGCACACAACATTTGAAGTAAAATTCTTCCGAAGATAGCGACCAATCTCCGTCGGATCAGATTTCATAGAGCATTGGTGAATGATTTTACTTTCCACGTCGATCACGAAGACTGAAGTTGACTTCAGTCCGACGTCGAGGCCTACCCACACCTGCCCGCGGGCCGGGTCTGCTTCGGCAGTCGCCCGATACGCGAGCAACTCGGGGTTTGTGATTGTCTTGGCCATGGGATCTCCTTCCTGGGCAGCATCGTGCTGCCCGCTATTTGAAGGGGACCTCAGCTAACCCACAACCGGCTTTGGCCGTCGCCCCGAGAGGACATAGGAGCGACGAGTAGGCCAAGCCGAGGCGTCGCCCATAACAGGGGAAGACGCGATGAAGTTCAATCGGATGCACTATTTGAGCGCGCTCGCAATCAGCTTGAGCGCTGCTCCGTCACACAGCGCTGAGCCGAAAACCGGCTACGCACCGGCCGTAGGCGAGGAGCGTACTGCAACGGCCGGCTCGCCAATTTACGAACGCTATACCTACATGCCCATGAAGGGCGCCGTGATCAAAGAGAGCATGGCGGGGAAGGGGGAGGTGATTCTCCCAACCGACCCGCTGCAGGTCGTTTATGCGTCGGGCAAATTCAAAGCCTGCATGATGGAGCGAGGCTATCCCATCGGGGCTTGCGGCGTCGATGACGACCGCGACGGGAAGTTCGACCGCATCTCGATTGGCAACGGTTCTGCGCCATTGCCCCAGCCTGTCGCTTATGAAGAGAAGGAAGTCCCCAATCCTGCCGGAATGCACCGGTGGATCATCTCCTACAAAGGCTCGACGCCGGAGGCGCTGCAGTTGAGCTTCCGGACCGTTTTCAACGGCTATCTACGACCTGTAGAGTCGGAAGAGCTGTCACTCCCGCTCGGCAAAAACTTTCCCCAGCAGGTCGCGTTCAAGTTCATCAAAATGACGATCCTGTCGATCGACGGGATGGGCATGCGCTACCGGATCGACCAGTGAGGGCCCGGCGGATGACCAGGATCTCATCGCGTGCCGCAATCCTCATCGCGCTCTTCGCAACCGCCAACCTTGCGGCGGAACCCGCTAAGAAGAAGGCGGCCAACCCGAACGCAGCGCTGATCGCCAAAGCGCGCTCAGCAACAACCGCGCTGCTGCGCGACCCCGGTTCTGCGCAGTTCAGGAACATCCGCGTCGTTCCCGACATGCTGGATAACAAGGTGGTCTGCGGAGAGGTCAATTCGAAGAATGGCTTTGGTGGTTATGGCGGCTTTGTTCCGTTCGTTTTCAACTCCCGGGCTGCTATTCTGGACGGCGATCACAAGGCGAAACTGGATTATTTCAGTCTGGCCAACGCCTGCGCCACCGACTTCTGGAACGCGCGGTGAGGGGCGCGACCGCAATATTATCAGCGGCGGTATGTTGCCTCTTGCTCAGCGCCTGCCATGTCTCGCCAGAGATCACGGCGTGCGAGAGCTTTATCCGGAAAAAGATCGCAACGCCGTCCACGCTCAAAGTGGTCTCGTCATCATCGGTCGCGGGATCCGCAAAAGGGATATTCGGATTGAAACCGACGGACCGGGTGATGCTCGTCTCGATCGAATATGATGCTGCAAATGAATATGGTGCGCCCGTTCGAACCTCGGCGTTTTGCGCCTTCCCCATGAAGGACGGAAAATTGCCGTCCCTGCAGGAGATGGAAGGGGACGCATCGTCATCAGCGTTTTCAGCCAAGCTGCACGCCAATGGCCCGCTTTACACCGATCTGGATTCAGCGCGACTTATCGAGCAAGCAGATGCGATCGACCGGGGCGAGAGGATCTACGATTGCTGCATCCCGGAGCAGCCCGATTGACCTAAAGCCGGGTCCGCTTACCAAGAGGTGGGCTCGCACTCCACTGTCCGCTGCCCAACTGATAGCCATTCGGACGACCGAAGACGCGTGGCCCGCTGCTCGCATAGGTAAAATCATTGGATAGCGCCTTTCGCGCAGCCTCCAGAGCGTAGCGCAGGGAATCGATGACGTGGTTGTCGCGATCAGCCAGCTTTGGCAAAATGTCGCCGGTCAGACGATCGACCGCCCAGCTATACATCAGCAACTCGTCGCTCAGATGCCGGCAGCGAGGGTGCACGACGATGTCGTAGCTTTTTAGAAACTCAATGCCGTCCTCGACCGATCCAGGCCCTTTGATAGCACCGCGCATCTGAAAGCCGCGCTTGACCATATATTGGATCGTGTCTGCCCGAGCGCTGTCGGCAGTGATCATATACCGGAGGGCATCCGGTACGCCGGGGTGAGATTTGGTATTCTCCCATCTTTCGGGATGGCGGGCATCCGATCCGGCGAATAGCGCAGGAAGATCGTCGATGGGGCAGCCGACCATATAGGCCTCCCAATCGACGAACAGGCAGTTGCCGTTCTGATCGGCAATGACCTTGCTGGCCGAGGTCTCTCCTTCCCATCGACCGATAAAACACCGAACCAAAACGGATGGATCAGCGGCATAGCCCCAGTCGGCACCGAACCGCAAAACGGCGTCGCCTGGTGCTTCGAAGGGATGGATCGACCATTTGTCGAACACCCGCGTTGCACTGCGTTCGAGATAGCGACCTTGCCAAATATGCGCGTATTTTTCAGGATCGCGCTGCCGGTCGAACTCCATGTCGCGCCGCAAAACCTCAGGAAACCATGGATTGTCTTGCCAGCCGACGACCTGCAGCACCGTTCCAGGTGGAAGGGTAGGGGATCCGCGAAACATGACGTCGACCGGGTCGGTCCGGTAGCGCGGATTATAGCTCCACCAAATCTCCGAGCCCTCCCGACGGATCGTAGGGATCAAGGCGTCGATCGACATCTGGCTGACGCTGGCCGCTTCTTCGACCCACACCAGCGTATAACCTTCGAGCGACTTGATGGCGTTGTCCTTGCCGTTCAGTCCCATGAAGCTGAAGGTCGAACCATTCTGACCGCGGATTTCCTTTTCCGTGATCGTGAAAAAGCCATTGCCTCGCGGACCCAACCCCAGGCGGTCGATCCAATCCTCGATAAGCCTTTTCGAGCTATCGCGGATCGAGTTCTGGATCTCGCGCGTGCATAAGATACGCTCCTGACCGCGCCAGGCGCGCTCCACCAGCTTGTGCGCGATGGTCCAGGACTTGCCGCCGGCTCGGCCGCCGACCAACACCCGGTGACGAACAAATTGCCGATCGAGCGCGCGCGGCACATCGAGCCATTCCGCCCATCGGGGTACATCGACACGGATCATTTCTCATCCTCCCACAGATCGGCAGGGGGCGAGGCAATCCCTGAGCCTTCGGCCTTGAGATAGGTTACGGTCATATGGGCGGCCTGTTGCTCAAGGAACCGCGGCGCATGTTTTTCGATGAGGCCGAGCATCATGACGAGATCGCGTGGCGAGCCCGTCGTCATCATCTGGACAAACCGTTCGATCAGGATTTCGGCGGCTTTCATCGAGACGATCTGGTCACCGCGTTTGATCTTGCGCCGACGGTTGAGCGCCTGGTCAAGGATTTCCGGGATCGACAGCGACGGGGCGCGCTTCTTCCTCTTGGCGGCCGCCTTGTTGTTCGGCTGGAATTGGGTTTTCACCGGCGGCTTACGATAGCCGACCTCATATGGCTCTCTAGAGTCGCTCATCGAGCATCTCCCATATTGGAACGGCGACGGACGACCTGGCCCGTCCAGGCATTGACTGGCTCGATGCCGGTCACGTCGCAGAAGCGTCGGAGCGACACGTCGGCATATTTGGGGTCGAGCTCCATCGCGGCGGCCACCCGCCCGGTGCGTTCCGCGGCTATCAACGTCGAGCCCGAGCCCGAAAACACGTCGAGGATCAGCCCGCCGCGCGTCGAGCAGTCGAGGATCGCATCCGCGACCAGGCCGACCGGCTTTACGGTCGGGTGCATGGCGAGCTTCTCGGCTCGGCCCTTCTGGAAGCTGTTCATTCCGGGGGCCATCCAGACATTTGAACGGTTGCGGCCGTGCTTGCCGAGCTCTATATTGTTGATGTGTGGCGCCGTCCCGGACTTGAAGATGGCCACCAATTCGTGCTGCGAGCGCCACAGGGAGCCCATGCCGCCCTGACTTTTCACCCACACACAAATGTTCTTTAATTCGGTGAAAACCTCGCCGGCCATCAGCAACGTTTTTAGGCCGCGCCAGTCCATGCAAACGCCGTGGATCGATCCAGCGATGCTGAAGGCAATGAGATGTTCAAAGATCGTCCGGAGGAAGCTCTCGAACTCCTGCGTGGACATCTCGCCGGAGCCCATAACGAACTCGCTGTGCTGGACTTTGCCCAGCCCCGAGACATGGCCATTCACCCGGCAATTGAACGGCGGATCGGTGAACACCATTTGCGCGCGCTCGTGTCCTAGCAGAACCTCAAAACTGAGGCGGTCGAGCGCATCCCCGACGAACAGGCGGTGGCGACCGAGGAGCCATAGGTCGCCGAGGCGAGACACGGATTCCACAGCGGCGGGATCGACCGGATCATCCGCCTTGTCGGTTTCCGGCTTTGGCTTGTTTCGCTCTTCGATGAGGACATCGATACGTGCGGCTTCGAAACCCGTGTCGGTGATCTCAAAGGGTTCGTCGACGTCGACCAACTCCTGCAACTCCTGCGCCAGGATGTCTTCGTCCCATGAGGACAGGTCGTGAATCACATTATCGGCCAACATGAAGGCGCGCGCCTGCATCGCCGACATGTGGCTCACCGTGACGGTCGGTATTTCCGCGAGCCCGAGGGCGATCGCTGCCTCCACGCGGCCATGGCCGGCGAGGATCTGACTCTCGGGATTGATGATGACCGGCACGTTGAAGCCGAAGGACGTGATCGAGGCCTTGAGCTTGTCGATCTGTCGCGGACTGTGCCGGCGGGCATTGCGGCCGTGCGGCGATAAGGACGATGGTGGGCGGTAATTAATCTGAAGCGAGGTCACGAGGGCACTCCCATGCGAAAAAGGGAGTGTCCATTTAATACACCAGAAACCGAGCGTTAAGCCTGAAAGATTTCGTCTCTGGTGCTAGTAGAATCAATGACTTAGGGGGGATGCCTTTTTGAAGCGCAATTTTTTTTGGCTGGCGGTGGACAGTGACGAATCTCCCGGTGAGGTCGATCTAATTCCCGATCGCTCTGTGACCAATTCCCGTTCGCGTTGAAACGGGAATTGGTCAC
This sequence comes from Pseudomonadota bacterium, assembly GCA_040387595.1. GTDB lineage: Bacteria > Pseudomonadota > Alphaproteobacteria > Sphingomonadales > Sphingomonadaceae > Rhizorhabdus. The sequence continues at coordinate 57,046 of JAZKDN010000007.1, read as the reverse complement.
TCATAAGCCCGGAAATCCGCCACTGCAGCCGCGAGCGGAAGCCAGATTCGGGCGGGTTTTGTGAGAATTCCCGTGATTTTCCCGTCCGTACGGGAAATCAGCATTGGAGACTCGAGCTGTCGCGACTGGCCCGCGCACCATTTTCCTCCATTCGACAGCGTGACGTGACGAGCCGGTTTCGGCGCTGTTCTCGACTGGCGTCGATTTGCGGTCAGCGGATCGCATCGGCCGACCGCTCATTCTGCTGGGCGAAACAATGGCGATCCAAATCCGCTTCCGGCTGGCTTTTCTCCACTGGCAGGGGAAAGGGAAGCGGTCTGCCGGTCAGCGTGATTCATGGCTTCGGCCACATCTCGGCATAGTGCGGAAGCCATATGTGTCGCGATATTATCCGAGTTGTTAAGTGACTGCGATCCCAAAGGACAGTCCAGCTTCACCTGCCGTACGGAACGCATCGACGGTCCGAGCCGTTTGCCTGCGATCAGGGGAGCCTATCCATGAATGCCAGTTCGAAGCTGACCGCACTCACCCGCATCGGGTTCGCCACCCGCGGGCTTCTCTACATCGTGATCGCGTTCCTTGTCATCCGGACCGGGCGGGCCGAGGACACGAGCGGCGCTCTGCAATATGTCGGAAATGGCGGCGGGCGGGTGCTTCTGATCGTGATGTCGATGGGGCTCCTGGCGTACGGCATTTGGCGGTTGGCCGACGCGGCGCTCAATATCGAACAGCATGACGACGATCGGAAGGGCGCTGCGCAACGCATCGGCGCGGCGCTTAGCGGCATTGTCCATCTGCTTCTTGCCTGGCAGGCGGTGCGGTTGATCCAAGGTGTGGCATCGGGCGGTGACGGCACAAGAGAGGGTGCTGAGACCGCGCTCGCCCTGCCGGGCGGGGCGATCGTCGTGATGCTTGGCAGCCTTATATTGCTCGGCGTCGGCGTGCTCCAGTTGGTCAAAGCCTTCAAGGCGTCGTTTCTGCGGCACTTGGAACCGCGGATAGCGCGTCAGTCCTGGGCGCGGTGGACGGGACGCGCCGGCTATGGCGCGCGCGGTGTCGTGTTCATGATCATCAGCTTCTTTCTTTTCAAGGCCGGCTACAAGGAGCAGGCCAGCGAGGCGGGAGGCATGGCTCAGGCACTCTCGTGGCTGACGAGTCCTACCGACATCCTCATTGCTGCAGGTCTGTTTGGCTTTGGTTTGTTCAGCCTGATCGAAGCGCGGTTCAGGATATTGCATAGCGTTCCGATCGACGGCCTCACGCAGTCGATTTCGAGAAAATAGGTTCTTGCATTACGCTTGCCTCGGCCTTCGCGGGTTGATCCTCGCTGCTGACCGTCGCTGGATACTGCGCGATGACTGGCTAGTATCGTGTGCGAGGCCGAGGCCGATCCGACCTCGTCACTAGGAGAGATATCATGGTTGAAGCGCGATGGAATGGAGCACTCATAGCCAGTAGCGATGACACCGTTGTCGTCGAGGGTAATCATTATTTCCCAGCGGACGCGGTCAACTCCGCGCTGCTTCGGCCAAGCGGCACAACGACGATCTGCCCTTGGAAGGGAACCGCGCATTACCACAGCTTGCATGTGGACGGTGCCGACAACCCCGACGCTGCCTGGTACTATCCCGACCCCAAATCGAAGGCGGAGACCATCCGGGGCCGCATCGCCTTCTGGAAGGGCGTAAAGGTCGCCTGACTGGTTCAGCTTCGCGCCCCATGTCAGCTTTCTCGCGACCTCTAGGGCAGCGTGAATGTCTGACATGGGCGCGGGCTTTATCGGCTACATACCGGCGGCGGTCGGGCGGACGATCACCTCGTTGATGTCGACACCCTCTGGCTGTTCGAGCGCAAAACGGATGGCGCGGGCGATCGCATCGGGCGTCAGCGATTTCTTGCGCCATTCCTTCAGCGACGATGCGACGCCTTGATCGGTGATGTCGTTGCCGAGTTCCGTTGCGACGACGCCAGGCGAGATGATCGTGGCGCGGATGTCGTCATGCTCCTGCCGCAGGCCGTCGGTAATCGCCCAGACAGCGAACTTGCTGGCGCAATAGACGGCCGCCGTCGGCATCACCATATGCGCTGCAATCGATGCGACATTGACGACGTGACCAGACTGCTGAGCCAAGAAACGGGGCAGGACGGCGGCGATGCCGTTCAGGACGCCGTGGATGTTGACATCGATCATCTTCTTCCACTCGTCGCGCTTCAAGGCAGCGAGGGGAGAGAGCGGCATCACCCCCGCGTTATTGACCAGCGCATCGATGCGCCCGTGGCGCGCGACAGCGGCGGCAACGAAGGCCTCGAAGCTGTCCCCGTCGGTCACATCCAGCTCCTGCCAGCCCACATGAGAGCCCAGCTCCGCCGCCAGCGCCTGCAACCGCTCGCTCCGACGAGCGCCGATAAACAGGTGCGCGCCGGCCTGAGCCAGCTCGCGGACCGCGGCTTCGCCGATGCCGCTCGATGCGCCGGTGATGAGTATGATCTTGTCGGCTACTCCAGTCATGTTCGCTCCTTTTCCTCAATAAGCAGACTGGAAATGGCTCGGGATGCTGCCGAGGCGGTAGATCAATTGCCCGAGACATTTGCATAATCCTCCAGACCTGGCGCCGGCATGGTTGCGGTTTCCCTGGTTCTGTCAGAGACAGGCGTCATGGACAGAATGAGCCAGCTCGCCGAAATCATCACGCGACATGCGCCGGTGACCGGTATGTACGGGACGGCGCTTCGCTGCCTGTCGCTGTTCCGCGCGGACCAGCCGACGCTGCCAATCCCTTCGGTCTATGACGCATCGCTTTGCCTGATCGCCCAGGGGGCCAAGCGCGTGTCGGTTGGCGATCACAGCCTGGTCTATGACGCGGCGCATTATCTGGTGGTCTCGGTGGACCTGCCCATGACCGGACACATCATCGAAGCGAAACCGGACGAACCTTACCTCTGCTGCAAGATCGATCTCGACCTGGCTGCGCTTGCCGACTTGATCATCGCGGAGGGCGGCTCGGCGCGTCCGGCGACGTTCCCGGCGCTGGCCGTTTACCCGAGTGATCCGGATCTCGTGGATGCAGCCTGTCGCCTGGTGAAGCTACTGGAGCAGCCGGAGAGCATCGCGACGCTGGGACCCCTGATCGAGCGCGAAATCCTATATCGGCTCCTCAGCGGGCCGCATGGACCGACGCTCAGGCATTTCGTGGCGGCCGACACGCACCTGAACCAGGTGAGCCGCGCCATTGCTCAGATCCGTGCTCGTTTCCGCGAACAACTGCGCATCCGTGACATCGCGGCACATGCAGGGATGAGCGAATCATCGTTGCACGAGCATTTCAAGGCGATCACGCGCATGACGCCGCTGGAGTATCAGAAGCAGCTTCGTCTGCAGGAGGCGCGACGGCTCATGCTGGCGGACGGGGTCAGTGCGGGCGCGGCGGGCTTTGCCGTAGGATATGAAAGCCCCTCACAGTTCAGCCGTGAATATCGTCGCCTGTTCGGAGCGCCGCCGCGCCAGGACGTGGATCGCATGCAAGTGGGGCAGGATTACCTCGGCGCGGCATGACCTGCTCGGTTGGACGGCTCGATGCCCGGCAGCAGAGGGGCGCCAAGGCTTTGGCTCGCCCTAGCTGCCCTGCTGGTTTACGGCCTAATGGCCGCCGTTTCCGTTGCGCAGAGCCCGGCCAGGACCGGCCATCCGCCTGCAGACCCGCTCTTGCCAATTCAATTGCGACAAATAGCGATTCAGGCATGGTTGTGATGGGCTCTGCAGCGATCAGACCGCTGCGAATTGGAGGGCGAATGGATCTCACACGCAGAACGCTGATCGCTGGCGGGATCGCGTCGATGTACGCACACCGCTCGGCCTTTGCAGCCGACGATCCCGGCGTGCCTCCCGCCGATCAGGAGGTGCGGGTGCCCGTGATCGGTGGAAAGCTGTACGTGAGGGTGAACGGGGACCTAGCCGGCCCTCGTCCGCCTTTGTTGATGGTTCATGGCGGCCCCGGTGGCGCCTTGTGGCAATTCTTTCCGGCGCTGCCGCTCGCCTCCGATCGGGCGATCATTCTGTACGACCAACTCGACAGCGGCCGTTCCGACGCGCCGGGCGACAAGGCCAACTGGACGGTCGATCGCTTCGCATCGGAGATCGACGCGATCCGGAAGGCTCTGGGCGTCGGCGCCTTCCACTTGCTGGGCCATAGCTGGGGCGGCATTGTGAGTACGCACTATGCCGCGCGGAATCCCAAAGGATTGCGCAGCTTGATCCTGCAGGCGACACCGCTTTCCGCCCGCCGCTTCGATAGCAGCGTGCGCAGCCTTTATGCCGCGATGCCTGACGGCCTGGGTGCAGTGATCCAGGCACATGAGCGCGCGGGAACGCTGGACGACCCGGCGTATATCAATGCCGTCAGACTGTTCATGCGCACCCACCTCAACCGCACCAGCACGCGCGCGATCGGCGCGCCCTACATGGCCAACATAGCCGAGAATCGCGGGGACGCCCTGGCCATGGCGATGATAGGCGATCGCCTCACGCCCATGGCTGGCGCCCTGAAGGGCTTTGACGACGAACCGCTCCTGGACCGCATTCGCGTACCGACGATGCTGCTGTGCGGCGAGTTCGACATCATGACGCCCGCCGCCACCCGCGCCATGCTGCCGAAGCTAAGGCGCGGGTCATTCGCGGAATTGCCCGGCGCCGGCCACATGGCGCAGTTCGATACGCCCGGTGCCTGGCGCGACGCCATTTCGCGTTTCGTCACCGCGCATGACGGATGATCCGCGTAAGCAGGCAATATTCGCTTCGAGGCGCTTTCCGATCGGTGGCCGGCTTCCGATAGGCCGGCCATCGCGATTGCGGCGTGATGCGGATCGCATAGGTCGACCGCAATTCGGCTGGATGCGCGCCACTTTCGGTCATTCGGCTATCCGACGGTTGCGCCTGAAAGCAGTCGTTCGGCCGGCTTGATCCCGCCTATTTGCAGCCGACGATCAGCCCGTCGCGCAACCATTGTCCCAGCACTGCGCCCGCGGTGGCCATACTGCGTTCGGCGCCGAGTTCGTCGGTGAGCGATGCACAGAGCGCGCCGAAGGTTCGGCCTTCGCGAACACGATCGAGCATGCGGTGCTCGCACAGGTCGATCGTGCGAAAACAGGGTATATAGTCGTGTCTCCAGACGAGCAGCGCGGCCGGTTCGTCGAGCATATGTGCGGGTGGTGGCATGTTGCCCGCGGATAGCGCGGACCAGATCGCGGCGGCGTTGGTGGTCGCCTCGCCGATCGCCAGCGTGGGCGCGAGCTGCAGGACGACGTTGTCCCAGTCGATCGTGGCGAGAATGTCCGGCGCGAGCGGATCGGCGTCGGGACCGGCAAAGGCGGTTGTGAGTGCCTGATCGAGCCATGCGAGCTCGGCGACCTCGGCATCGTCGGGATAGAGCGTTGCCAGCGTCGCCACGAATCCCGCTGGATAGGCGTCGAGCGTCCAGTGGCTGGGCGGTGTCGCGTCGATATGCGCGACCGCGGCGGCGAGGAAGGCGCCGTCGCCGAGCCAAGCGTGGACCCGCTCGAACCCCTCTTCGAGGCAGGCGACGAGCTGCGAACGATAATTGTTCTGATAGACGGTGAGGCCCGCGCGGTCGCGGTCGCCGATCCGGGCAGCGGCGGCGGAGTCGCTTTCCACCAGCCAGGCGCGGAAGTCGCGCTGAAGCGCGGCGAGGCTCATGCTGCCCGCCGATCGCGCGCCGCGCCGATCGATCGGGCATGGTCGAGTTCACCCAGCAGATCGGCCAGTGGCGGGATCGCGTCGTCGCGCTCGATCATCGTCGCGACCGGGCCGAGCCGGTCGAGCGCATAGTCGTAGAGCGCCCAGACGGTGGGCGGCACCGGCTGATCATGGGTGTCGATCAGCAGATCCTGCCCACGGCTATGCCCGGCGAGGTGAACCTGCCGCACCCGATCGACCGGCACGCCGTCGATATAGGCGAGCGGGTCGAAGCCGTGGTTCGTGGCGCTGACGAAGATATTGTTGATATCGAGCAGCAGCCCGCAGCCGCTGCGCTTGCACATCGCGTCGAGGAATTGCCATTCGGTCATCGTCGAGCCGTCGAAAGCGACATAGCTCGACGGGTTCTCGATCAGCATCGGCCGGCCAAGCACGTCCTGCGCGGTCGCGATATTGGCGCAGACCAGGTCGAGCACCTCGTCGGTATAAGGCAGCGGCAACAGGTCGTGCGAGCTGAAGCCGGCGAAGCGCGACCAGCTGAGATGGTCCGAGACGAACAGCGGTTCGATCTCGTCGACCAGTGCCCTGAGCCGGTCCAAATAGGCGCGGTCGAGCCCGTCGGCCGATCCGATCGACATCGACACGCCGTGAAGCGCGACGGGGTGACGTTCGCGGACCCGGCGCAGAATGTCGCGCGGGCGCCCGCCGTCGATCATGAAATTCTCGGAGATCACCTCGACGAAATCGACCGGGACGGCATGGTCGAGAAAGTCGCCATAATGCTGCTTGCGCAGGCCGAGGCCGTAACCGGAGACTGTCTGATCGGGCATGGACGCTGCTCGCGAAAGAGGAAGGCCCGGCCGGTGGAAAACCGGCCGGGCCGCGCCGTCACTTGACTTCGGTGAGGCTGCCGCCGGCGGCTGTGCACGCCTTCGCCGACATTTCCTTGAAGCCATGGCCCTTGCAACTGTTCATGCCCTTGCAGTCGTTGCTGGCGGTCTTGCAGTCCGACGTGCCCTTGCAGCTGTTGACGCCATAGCAATGGACCATCTCGGCCTTCTCGCCCTTCGCGAAGGCGGGAGCGGTGGTCGAAGCGGCTGCGATCGCGAGCAGGGCTGCGGTGGTGGCGATGCTGAGACTGGATTTGACGGTGATCATGGGAGGTTCTCCGAACAATTCTGCCGTGGTGGCATCCCGAGTTCGTGGGCGGCACCGCTGCGGTTACATCCCGGCGAAAATTACCAGCGCATCACCCGCGGCCCGATCAGCGCGCCCAGCGCGGTCGCGAGCGCGATGCCCAGCGTGTACCAGGTCAGCACGAAGATCGCCGACACTTCCGGGCAGTGGATGCAATAGACCGCTGCCCCGAACGCCCCCGCCGCCAGCCCGGCGCCTGCACCCGCGGCGCGCAGGTTGGTCGGGGCGAAGTGGCGATAGGCCCAGAGCAGGCCCACGAAGATCGGCATCGACAGGAGCAGGACATTGCGCGGGCAGTCGCGCCAGCTACGCCCCAGCCACATCGCGAGCCAGTCGCCCGGCGGGGTGCGTGACATTTCGGCGACGCCGAGCAGCGCGAGCAGCGCGACGGGCACCGCCAGCAGCCACAGATGCCGTAGCCGCCCGGCATCGGGCCGTGCGAGCCGCGCCGTGACGATGATCGCGCCGATGCCGAGCGAGATCGTGTAGGTCCACTTCACCCAGAAGGAGAAACCCTGCATCGCGAGCAGCAGGTCGGGGCGGATGCCGAGGCTGAGCATGATCGCGACGAGGCTGATCACGCCGCCGCCGACCAAGCCGATCGCGAGCCTGCGGCCGACCGCATAGCGCGGCACCGCCTTCACATTTTCGGCCAGCGAGCGGATCAGGGCGTCGGTTTTCATCGCCGCTCCCCCATGATGCGGGCGGCCAGCGTCTTCAATCCGCGGTGAACCGAGACCTTGACGTCGGATTCGCCGATGCCGGCATGCTCGGCGGCCTCGGCCACGCTCAGTCCTTCGATCCGGGTATGGCGGATCGCGCGCGCCTGCTTGGGCGGAAGGTCGCCGAGCAGGCGGTTCATGTCCATGCGCGCATTGGTGCTGTCCTCGAAGCCTTCGGCGACCAGAATGTCCTCGAGCCCCTCGATCGGGCAGTGGTTTTTCGAGCGGCGGAAATGGTCGATCATCTTGTAGCGCGCGACCGCGAACAGCCATGCGGTGAAAGCGCGATCCCGGTCATAGGTTGCGCGGCGGGTGTGAACGGCGATCAGCGTTTCCTGCACCAAATCCTCGATATCGTCTTGCGCGCCCGTCATCCGGCGGCGGTAAAAAGCTCGCAACAGCGGGACGAGCGCGGACAACAGCGCGGCATAGATCGCCGCGTCCCCATCGAGACCGGCGATCATCATTGCCCTGAGATCGTCTTCGCTTGCCCGCATGCACGCTCCTGATAGCCCATTCGCAGGCGGTGCGCGCTTGGTTACAGCGCGGCCGAAATCGATGATCGCAAGTCCGATGTAACCGTTCGGTGAACCGCACCGAACTGGCAGCATGACCCGGCCGTCCCAGCCTCGCCCGGATCATCCCGCCCCGGCGGGGAGGCACGGATCAGGATATATTCGATGACCAGCACCACCCACGCCGCGATCGCCGCGGCCCTCGCCATTGCGGTCGCGGGCAGCGCCGCAAACGCTGCTCCGGCCGCCAAGCCGACCGAGAAATGCTACGGTGTCTCGCTCGCCGGCAAGAACGACTGCAAGGCGGGCGCCGGTACCAGCTGCGCAGGCACCTCGCGGGTCGATTATCAGGGCGACGCGTGGAAGCTGGTGAAGGCGGGCACCTGCACCAAGATCAAGACGCCCAAGGGCATGGGATCGCTGGCCCCCAAGGCCTGAGCACCGCCGGGCGGCCGGTCGGTCGCCCGCAATACCCCTCAGGACAGGGAGTACGCCATGCTTTCGCCGATAGCGCTCTATCGCCGCGCCACCGCCCTGATCGAACATGCGACGCCGCAGGCGCTGCTGCTGCTCGTCGCGCGGTTCGGCAGCGCTTCGATCTTCTTCCTGTCGGGCCGCACGAAGGTTGAGGGGGTACTGACGATCACCCCCGAGACCTATGAGCTGTTCCGCACCGAATATGCGCTGCCGATCGTCCCGCCCGAGATCGCCGCGCACGCCGCGACCTATTCGGAGCATCTCTTCTCGATCCTGCTCGTGCTGGGGCTTTTCACCCGGCCGGCGGCTGCGGCGCTGATCGGCATGACCGCGGTGATCGAGATCTTCGTCTATCCCGATGCCTGGCCGACCCATCTCAGTTGGTTCGGACTCCTTTTGCCGCTGGTGGCGCGCGGGGGCGGAGCATGGTCGCTCGATCGCCTGCTCGAGAAAGCTTTTGCCGGCCGCCGGCGGTGAACATCGGCGAAGAATAGCAAGATGCCGGCGGCAGCCAAACTCCCCAATGTCGGTCATTCGCGATAGCTGCCGATGATCCCAAAAACAGCCGCGACGATGATATCGGCCAGACTTGAGCTATGGCGTTGGAAACGCTGTCGAGAGCTCGTGCGTTCGATGGCGAACACTGCAGGAAGCTGTTCGATGTCCGATGACACCATTATCCAGACGCCAGATGGCCCGATGACCTGGGCCGAATGGAAAAAGAAGAACCCTGTCCAGGTGCCCTCGCGGCGGACGAAGGGCAAGGATCTGCCCAACAAGATCAAGCGACGCACCGGCGAATGACCGGCATTCTCGAGCCATAGGTGCCTTGCGCCCTGGTTTCAACCGTTCGAGATCGCGCTCATCGTCATCGAAATCGGCCATTGCGAAGCCCCATCGTCGTCAACCGTCATCGGCGCGACGTCGCGATCGATGCATGAGCGGCGAAGCGCGTCGGCGCGATGCTTGTGGGGGGGGGGGCGCGTCGCCACCCGAATGCGCATGTCGCGCATTTCGGGGATCAGCTCCTCCGGCGGGCGATCAGAATCAAAAATTACTGGCTCAATTTTTCTGACTTCCGCATCGAGTCGTCGGCAGGAACGTTCGCCGGTAAAGTCGACCAGATCGGCTTGGGGCAGATTTGGGTGGCGGACGATGCCATCAAGTTTACCGTCACCGCGGACGGATCAACGCGCTTTGACGCTAAACTACCAGATTAGTCGAGCGGCGGGGGTGTTGGGAGTTGACGTTCTCATCACCCCGCAGCTTAGCCGAGTTCAACCTCGGGAGCTTTCGGCGTCCGGAGGCGTTGCCGTTGCACTCGCGGTGGTTGGTTTGACGATCTGTAAAAAGGTGAAGTAAGCGTGGTGCCAGTGTCGGAAGAGAAGACTGCGACGATATGAACGAGGGCAGGGGGATTGCTGATCGGCCCTATCGCATCAGCCACATTGCCATAGCCACTGTCACAGTCATTGCGATTGTCGGGGTGGCTTGGCTTCTTGTGACGCTGGCAGGGTTTCTGACGCTGGTCTTCGCGGCGCTCGTGCTGGCGGCGATCTTCGATGCGATGGCTCGCTGGGTCAGCCGCGTCACGCGCATGAGCCGGGGATTTGCGCTCGCGCTGTCGGTGCTGGCCCTCCTTTGCCTGTTTTTTGCTGTCTTCGCGCTCTTCGGCGCGCAGTTGACGAGCGAGTTCGATACGATCCGTGACAGTATCCCTCCCGCGCTCGAGCAGGTTCGCATTCTTCTCGATCGGGTCGGACTGGGCGAACCAGCCGACGATCTGCTCGATCAGGGCAGCGGCGACATATCGAAACTGGCCGCGCAGGCCGGAGGCTATGCGCTCGCTGCGGGCAACGGGCTCGCCAATTTCGTTCTCGTCTTTGTCGGCGCCATCTTCATCGCAAGCGATCCGGCCGTTTATCGGCGCGGGGTGCTCCTGCTGATGCCGGACCGTGCCGAAGACACGGCTGCAGCGGCGCTCGACGACGCTTCGCGCGGCCTGCGCGGGTGGATGGTCGGCCAGGCCGTTTCGTCCCTCGTCGTCGCCGCTTTCACCTGGGGTGGGCTTGCGCTTCTCGGCGTGCCGGCAGCTGGCGGCCTCGGCTTGATCGCCGGGCTCCTCGATGTCATCCCGATGATCGGCCCCATCATCGCAGGCGTGCCCGCCGTTCTGCTCGCCTTCACGGTTTCACCGGCGACGGCGCTCTGGACGATCGGACTGTTCCTGTTGATCCAGCAGCTACAGGGCAATTTTCTGCAGCCGTTGATCCAGAAGCAGGCCGTCAATGTCCCGCCTGCCGTCCTGCTCTTCTCGGTGCTGGCCGCAGGCTTGCTGTTCGGTTTTCTCGGGGTGCTGCTTGCCGCGCCGTTGACGGTCGTTCTCTATGTCCTGGTGCAGCGCATTTATGTGCGCACGCTTCTCGGCAAGGATATCAAGGTGGCCGGTCGGGACTAACGTCCGGCCAGTCCTTCACAATCCCGCGTCGGACAGCTTCGCCGCGCGGAGCGGGATTACCGTTCAGACAATATTCGACCGCCTTGATGAGCGTGGGCGAATTCGGACAGATGCCGAATATCGGTGCCGGTGATGTCGGCAACACGGGTCCGGCCCATCAAACCCATGCTTCGCTCGATCTCGGCGCGCAGCAGTGCAAGGACGCGCGCCACCCCGGCTTGGCCGCCGGCGGCCAGTCCGTACAGATAGGGTCGTCCGATCGAACACCCATCCGCGCCCAGGACAATCGCCTTCAGCACGTGGGTGCCGCGTCGGATGCCACCGTCCACGATCAGTTGAACGCCGCTTTGGACACGATCCCGGATCGATGGAAGATGGTCGATCGGTGCCGCCATGCTGTCCAGCTGCCGTCCGCCATGGTTGGAAACCATGATCGCATCGGCGCCGCACTGCATCGCCCGCTCGCAGTCGGCCGGCGTCGTCGCGCCCTTTACCACCAGTTTGCCGGCCCATGCGCCGCGCAGCCATTCGAGATCCTTCCAGGTCGCCGAGCGGTCGAACTGCTTGTTGACGTAATCGATGATGTTGGTGCCCTCCGGCAGAATATCGCCGACGTGATCCGCGACGTTGGCGAGCTTGAACCTGCGGTTGCGGAGCGCCCCCATCGACCAGCGCGGATGCGCCGCGAAGCTCATCAGGCTGCCCAGGTTGAAGCGCGGGGGCATCACCATGCCGGTGCGCAGGTCGCGCTCGCGATGGCCCGCGATGGCCGTGTCGGTGGTGAGACAGAGCGCGCCGTAGCCATGGGCGGCGGCACGGTCGAGCAACGCGCGGGTCAGCCCGCGATCGCGAAAGAGATAGAGCTGGAAATATCGCATTGCTCCGCTGGTGGCGACCTGCTCGAGCGAGGTTGTGGCCATGGTGGACAGGCCATAGGGCACGCCCGCAGCGGCGGCGGCGCGTGCAACGGCCATCTCGCCACTCGGGTGGAACAGCTGCGACATGCCGGTCGGCGACAGCATCAGCGGCATTGCGGACGGGAAGCCGAGCAGGTCAGTGCCCGCATCGATGTGCGACACATCCACCAACGTATGTTGGGCCAGCGTCCAGTCGTCGAACGCCGCGGTGTTGCGCGCCAGGCTCCATTCGTCGTCCGAGCCGCCCTCGAGATACTCCCGGATCGGCAATGGGAGGGCCCGCCGCGCCAGCCTCCGCATATCGGCGATATTATGGGCACGTTCGGGGCTCACCGGAACAGATCGCCCTGGCGGTCGAGCCGGGCACAGCGGCGGTCCCTCGCGAACCGCCCGATCGACGCGGCGCCCGCTATCGCCGGATCGGCCGGACAATCCTGCGCGGCGACCTCGGCGGCGGTAAACAGGTGGGTAGGTGCTTCGTGCAATGTGCCCATGTCGATCCGGTCAGCGTCGCGATGGCGACGATATGCGCGCCGGATCGCGAGGCTTCGATTGCATAAGCGGTTGCGGAGGCCAAGACGATGCGCCCCTCGGCACAGATATCCTGCCGATCGGTCATCAGGCCGCCGAGCGAGCGGATCACGTCGCCGGGGCCGCAGGCGTTGGAGCTATGGCGGATGCGGACCCTCCGACGGGCCGATCGGGTGGGATATGGCGGGGCGTCCATATGCCGGCATTGGCCTGGACCGACAAAATCCCGCCCGGGAACGACGTCGCCTATTGCCTGCACGACCCGACACGGCACGATCGGATCAGGGCGAATCTCGACGAACCGGGCGGGTCAGGGAGCCTGCCCGCCCTTGACGGCCGAAGATGCGGATCGCGCCTCAAGCAACGATCATCATGCTCAGTCGCATGCGGCCGTGATGATGATCTCCACCTTGTAGTCGGGCGTGGCCAGTCTGGCTTCACCGGTGGCGCGCGCCGGGGCGTTCGCCTGATCGACCCAGCCGTCCCACACGCCGTTCATCGCGGCGAAATCGGCCATATCGGCCAGCCAGATGATGGCGCTCAGGATGCGCGACTTGTCGCTGCCGGCGCGGGCGAGCAGGCTGTCGATCGAGGCCAGCACGGCCCTGGTCTGTTCCTCGACCGGGGCGCCGGAGGCGGCGACCTGGCCCGCCAGATAAACGGTGCTGTTGTGGATGACGGCCTGGCTCATGCGGGCGCCGGCATCCAAGCGGGTGATGGTCATATGATGGTCCTTCTATGGTGCGGATCGGTCAGGATGCCGGGCAGACATGGCGCAGCGTTCGGCCTGCGCGCGCACCCGTCATCCGGCCATCGTCGATGGTGAGTTTACCGTTGACGATGACCGTGTCGAAACCTTCGGATGCGCGCAGGGGCAACTGATAGGTCGCCTGGTCCTTCACCTTCTTCGGATCGAACAGCAGCACGTCGGCGCGCATTCCTTCGCGCAGCAGGCCGCGGTCGGACAGGCCCATGCGCTGAGCGGGCCAGCTCGTCATCTTGCGAACGCCTTCTTCCAGGGTCATCTGCTTGCGCTTTCCGACGAACTCGGAGATCAGCCGTGCGGCATTGCCATAGGCGCGGGGGTGGGGCAGGCCGATGCCATCGACGACGCCCATCGTCTCGCTCGCTGCGGCATCGCTGCCGATGCTGACCCAGGGTTGGCGCAGCGCCGTCTCGATGTCCTTGTCGTCCATCATGAAGTACAGGCCATAAGCGCGGTTAGGCAGTGCCTCGAGCAGGATGTCCCAGGCGGCATCGGCGGGATCCTTGCCAAGTTCGGCGCCGATCCTGCTCATCGGCATGCCGACATATTTTGCATATTTGTCGTTGAACGGATTGGCGAGCGCGACATGGTCCCAGCCGCCGGCAGCGGTCACCAGGTTCGACCAGCCAGGTTGCGACCCGGCCGCGACCTCCTTTTTCAATCGGGCACGGATGGCGGGATCGCGCAGGCGAGCGATGCCTTTTTCGGTGCCGTCGGCCCACACCCAGGTCGGCACGGTGATTTCCAGCCCGGTCCCACCGGCGTCGTAAAGATACATGTCGGCAGCGACGTCGACGCCGCGGTCGCGCGCGGCGTTGATCAGCGCCAGAGCCTCAGGCATCAATTTGCCGAAGGACGGGCGGTAGGCGGCCTTGAGGTGAAAGATCTCGACCTTCACCCCGCCTTCCTCGCCGATGCGAATGGCCTCGCGGATCGCGTCGGGCAGCTTATCCGATTCGTCCCGCATATGGGTGGCGTAGAAGCCGCCGCATTGGCTCACGACCTTCGCCAGCTCGATCAGATCCCCGGTCGACTGGAAGGTGTGCGGCGAATAGATCAGCGCGGTGCTGATACCGAAGGCCCCCGCGCGCATGGCCGTTTCGACCTCGCTGCGCATCGCCGCCATCTGCGCCGGCGTCGGGGTGCCGGCACCGTCACCCATCACCTTCTCGCGCGCCTGCATCGCCGAATAATAGGTGGCGAAATTGACGGCAATGCCCTGGCGATCGAGCGTGTCGAGATAGGCGGGGATTTCGGCAGCGGGCACCGGGGTGCCGCCTTCACCGGCGATCAGCGTGGTCACGCCTTGACGCAGCTTGCTTTCGGCGTCGCCGTTCTTGAGCAGCACCGTGCCGGACTGGTCCATCATGTCGATGAATCCCGGGGTCACATAGCGGTCATGGGCCTCGATCTCCTTCGTGCCACGCCCGCCGACTTTGCCGATGGCGGCGATGCGGCCGTCCTTGATCGCGACGTCGGCGCGGACCCAGGGGTTGCCGGCGCCGTCGAGCACCCGGCCGTTGCGAATAACGATGTCATATTGGATGGCCGGGGGCGGGGCTGCCGCGGTCAGCAGCAAAGCCGCCAGGATCGCCAGTTTCTTCATCAGGATCTCCTGTCGGTGGATGATGTGGCTCCCATTGGGGAGGTGGCCGGGTCAGGGCGAACGGGAATGCAGGACGCCCCGCCGCAGGCCGGCGATGCCGATGACCACCCCCTGAAAGCGGAGCCGGGCAGACGATAATGGTGCACGGCGCTCCGGCGCATAGGGCCCTCGACACTTTCCAATAGGATAATAATATCCTGATTGGAGAATTGTGCAACAGTTATGCGGAGGTCGAGCTGGCGAGACGTCACGCCTCAGAAGAATGTGCGGATCGCCCCGGTGATCTCCAGCGCCTCGTCGACGAGATAGAGATATGGCCAGCGGTCGAACGTCGTGCACGGATGTGAAATGCCGAAGGCGACCATGTCGCCGACCTGCAGCGGCGAATCCGAGGGAATGTCGAGATAGGCGTGCTGGTCGTCGAGCCGGATGACCGAGGCGCCGGGCGCCACCGGTTCGGGCGCCGCCATGCCGCTGCCGGGCCGGTACCAGCGCAGCGGCACGGGCTGAGAGACGTCGGCCGACGTGTCGCGCTTGCCGAGGCCAGCGATCAAGCGGGTCGGCTCGGGCCGCGAATGAACATAGGCCCAGACTTCGAGCGCGGAGCGCAGCCCGGTCCCCAGGCTCGCAGCTTCGGGGGAACGGGCGATCAGTTTCTCGATGAGCCGCGCATAGAAATGGCTGTCGTGGACGAGATAGCAGCCGCTGCGCAGGATGACCTCGAACGGCTCCCCGGTCTTCGCCGGATTGAGCATCGCCGCGACCACGTCGAAGAAGGACGACCCGCCCGCGGTCAGGATCGGCCGGCCGGTGAAGAGCCCGCGCTCGCGGCAGCGCTCGGCCACTTCGGTCATGCGGCCGAGGATTCCGCGGATATCCGCCTCGCCGGTGGCGGCATTGCCCTGGACGATGCCCTCGAAAGCCTCGACGCCGCGCAGGCTGAGAAGAGGAGAGGCGGCGACCCGCTCGGCGATGCGCAGCGCCTCGGCATCGTCGCGGACGCCCGTGCGCCCGCCGGGCATGCCAAGTTCGAGCAGCACCTGCAGCTTGCGGTCGCACCCGGCCAGGCGATGGGCGACACCCGCCTCCAACCGCTCGATGGCGTCGATCGAATCGATCAGGCAATAGAAGTCGAAGCCGGGATCGCGGAGCAGTTCGCCGACGACATAGTCAATCGCCTGGCGGCCGATGAGCTGGTTGGCGTAGATGATCCGGGACATGCCATGTTCACGGTAGATGCGGAGATGCGCGGCCGTGGCGGCGGTGATGCCCCACGCGCCATCGGCGATCTGCAGACGGAACAGATCGGGGCTCATCGTCGTCTTGCCGTGCGGCGCGATGCCGACGCCGGCGAGGGCGGTGAAGCGGCGCATCCAGTCGCTGTTGTGGCGTATCGCCCCAGCGTCGAGGACCGCCGCTGGGAGCATCACATCCTCGCGCAGGATCGACCAGCCGGCCTTGCCGACCGCCTCGATCGACAGCGGCGGGGCGCCGCTCGGCCAGCCCTTGAACCGCCAGTCCAGTCGGCCGTCGACGCCGCTATCGCCGCCGTGCTGTCCGTCATCCCCCCGATCGTGGGCCATAGTCATATCCGCTCCCATTGCTCGCTGCGGGGTGACACAAGCGGGAGTATTTTTCAATATTTGAAAATTTTCAAGCGGGCCGTTCAGATTCGACCGACTGGAGCGCAGATTTGAGCTCCTCGTCCCGGGCCGAGCAGACGCACAGGATGCGGCACGGGCCGTCGCCGACAGCAACATAGGCGTGGCCCATAACGCCATCGAAATAGATCGAGTCGCCTTTGTTCATCACCACCGGGGCGTAAAGGTCGCAGTGGAACTCGCACTGGCCTTCCAGGACCATCGCATATTCCTCGCCAGGGTGACGCATCAGGTCGCCAAACTCGCCGATCGACCGCGCCTGAACGTCCAGAACCATCGGATTCAGGGATTTGCGCAGCAGATCGGCTGCCGGATAGACATAGTCGTAGGTCGTTGTCCGGATCGACGGGCCTTCCGTTGCGCGGGTCAGGCTGCGGCGACCATTGGTGGCGCCGGCGACCACCGGCGCGGGGGCGGGCGCTGTGGGTTCGCCCCCGGAATCGCCTTCCGTCGCGTCGGCCGCCGCTGAAAAGAGGCGGGTGATGTCGAGGCCGAGGCCCTGGCTCAGGCGGAGAAGTTTGCTGTAGTTCAGCGGCATCTTGCCGGTTTCGACCTTGGACAGGGTCGATACCGGAAGGCCGGTCAGTTTGCTGACGTCGGAGAGCGTGAGTTTTCGCTCGATCCGCAGCTTGCGCAGCACTGCGCCAGGGTCGATGAGCTGGGACATATCGGGGAAATCCTGTTCGGATTTCCGGAAACTGGAAGCCGGCATTCTCATCCTCTCTCGCGCTTTTCAATTCTAGCACAATTCAATTGCCGATGTCAGCGGCCGCCGCGCTTCGGGCCCCGAAAATCGGCGCGATGCCGATCCGTAACGGAATATCGACCCATGTTTCCCGGTGTTTTTCGAAAAGCGGAGACGGAAGATTGACAAAAACGAAAAATATGAAAAACTATTCTCGATATAGAGACGGAACTGCCTGCCGGGGCGTCTCGGGGGCGAAGGGGGCGATATGACCGGTTCGAGCAAGAATAAGGTTGGTCTTGGCATCGCTCTGGCGGTCGGGTTGTCGCTTGCGAGCGGCAGTGGGGCCGCGGCGCCCGTCAAGTCTGTCACGGCGCAGGCGCCTTCAGTCCGGCTGGCGGCGGAGTTCGCCCGGCTGGCGGCGCAGACCGATGGCCTGGTCGGGGTTGCGGTCAAGCGGGTCGGTGGCAGCGCACCGGCGATCACGCTCAATGCCGGTACGAGCTTTCCGATGGCCAGCACCTTCAAGGTGGCGGTCGCCTGCGCCATCCTGACCCGGATCGATCGCGGCGAACTGACGCTGGACACGATGGTGCCGGTCGAGCCGTCGATCATCGTCAACTCGGACGGTATCGCCGAGACGATGCTGCACCCCGGCGTCAGTCTGTCGATCCACAACCTGCTCGAACTGATGCTCACCCGCAGCGACAACACCGCGACCGACGTGCTGGTGGCGCAGGCGGGCGGCCCGGCGGCGGTCACCGCCTGGCTCGGCAAGGCGGGGGTGGTCGGGCAGCGTGTCGACGCCGACACCGCGCATCTCATCTATCGCGCACTCAATATCGATGCGCCGGGCACCGGCACCTTCGCCCAGACGGTCGAGGCGGCCTTCAAGGCCGATCCGTCGAAGCGCGACATGGACGAGAAGCGATTGCCCAACCGGCCATTCAACGCCGACCCGCGAGACTCATCGACCCCCGAAGCGATGATCGACCTGCTGATCAAGATCGACACGGGCAAGGCGCTGTCGCCGGCGGGCACCAAGGTGCTGCTCGACATCATGGCGCGCTGCCGGACCGGCGAGAAGCGGCTGAAGGGCCTGCTGCCGATCGGTACCGTGGTTGCGCACAAGACCGGTACGCTGATGAGCATCGCCAATGATGTCGGCCTGATCACGCTGCCCGACGGCGGCAAACTGGCCATTGCCGTCTTCGTGAAGGGCGACACGAAGGGTACCGATGTGCAGGAGCGGGTGATCGCCGACATCGCGCGCGCCGCCTATGATTATTATCTGCTCGGTGCCGGCGCGTGACGGCCGACCGGTCGCCGGCTTCGAAACATCGCCTGCGCACCACGGTAGCGCTCTTCGGCCTGATGCTCGCCATGCCGGTGCTGGCGACAGGCACGGCCTCCCCCGCGCTGGCGGCGGGGGAGACCGGCATTGAGGCGGTGAAGGCGCGGATCGCGGCCGCAACGGCCGGGGAGGTCGCCGACAAGCAAATCCCGTCGATCGCGATCGCGCTGGTCGACCGGTCGGGCGTGATCTGGTCGGGGGTCTGGAACGGTCCCGGCACCGGCCATCCGCCGGCGACGATCGACCGCGTCTATCGCGCGGGATCGGTCAGCAAGCTGTTCACCGACATCGCGGTCATGAAGCTGGTCGAACAGGGCAAGCTCGATCTCGACGCCCCGGTCAGCCGCTATCTGCCCGACTTCGCCCCGCATAATCCGTTCGGCGTGCCGATCACGGTGCGCCAGTTGATGACGCATCGCTCGGGCCTGATCCGCGAAGCGCCGCGCGGCCATTATTTCGACACGGCCGCCAAGGGGCAGGCCGATGCCGTTGCCAGTCTGAACGACACCACGCTCGTCGCGAAGCCGGGCAGCGTCACCAAATATTCGAACGCCGGTATCGCGGTGGTCGGCGAGATTGTGGCCCGTGTCACCGGGCTTTCCTATGAAGAGGCGGTCGGCCAACTCGTGCTGGCACCGCTTGGAATGTCCGCCAGCGGCTTCTCGCGCGGTGCGGTGAAAGGCGCGCTTGCCCCGGCGGAGATGGGATCGTTCGACGGCCCGCGCGTCGATGCGCCGCCGCTCGAACTGGGCACTCCGGCCGCCGGCAGCCTCTACACAACGGCGGGCGATCTCGGCCTGTTCGTCCGCGCGCTCCTCAACCAGGGCAAGCTGGCCGATGGCCAGCCGCTGCTCGGCGCGGCGTCGCTGGGCGAGATGTGGCGCGAGCAATTCCCCAACAGCGCCGGCCGCCGCTTCGGCCTGGGCTTCGTGCTCGACCAGATCGACGGCCAGCGCAGCGTCGGTCACACCGGCGCGGTCTATGGCTATGCCACCGACGTTCGCCTGCTGCCCGAGGCCGGGATCGGCGTCGTCGTGCTGAGCACGGTCGATTCCGGCGTGACGGCGCAGCGCCTCGGCCGCTTCGCGCTCGCCGAGTGGCAGGCGGCCAGGGGCGGCAAGGCGCTGCCCGAGTGGCCGAAAACCAGCGCGATCGCGGGCGACAAGGCGCGGCGGCTGTCGGGGCATTTCGTCGATGGCGCCGACAGTGTGAACCTGCGAGATTACGACGGCCATCTGCTGCTCGACGGACCCGAAGTCGCCGCCGAGGTGCGCGAGGCGAACGGCCGCTATTATCTCGACGATGCGCAGAGCTTCGACGAGACAATCGCGCTGGCCCCCGACGGCAGTTGGGTGGACCTGGCGGGGCGGCGCTATGTGCGGTCCGACTGGGACCGTCCGCCCGCGCCCGATGCCGAGCTGGCCGCGCTGATCGGCGAATATGGTTGGGATCATAATATCCTGCGCATCTATCAGCGCGACGGGAAGCCCTATGTCCGGATCGAGTGGGTCGACTGGCGGCCGCTCACCCGGGTCGGCGCGGACGACTATGCCTTCCCGACCGACCGGGGACTCTATCCACTGGAGAAGCTCCATTTCGAACGTGCCGCCGACGGCCATGTGACCGCGGCGATGCTCGGCGCGATCCGCTTCCCACGCCGGGATTTCGGTGCCGAGGCCGAGGCCGCCGTCCGCGCGACGGTCACGACCGGGATCGATGCTATCCGCAAGGAGGCGCTCGCCGCCAGCCCGCCGCAGGAGTCGCCGAGCGCGAAGGGGGCCGACCTGGTGGCGATCCACGGCGTCGCGCCGACTATCCGCTTCGACATCCGCTATGCCACCACCAACAATTTCATGGGGCAGAAAATCTACGAGATTCCGGGCGCCTTCCTGCAACGCCCTGCGGCCGAGGCGCTCGCCCGGATCAATGGCCGGCTGGCAGGGCAGGGCTTCGGCCTGCTGATCCACGACGCCTATCGCCCCTGGCATGTCACCAAGATGTTCTGGGATGCGACCCCGCCGCAGAACCATATGTTCGTCGCCGATCCCTCCCAGGGGTCGCGTCACAATCGCGGCGCTGCGGTCGACCTGACGATGTTCGACCTGAAGACCGGCGCGCCGATGATTACGACAGGCCGCTACGACGAGTTCTCCAGTCGGTCCTACAGCAATTATGTCGGCGGCAGCGACGAGCAGCGCTGGCTTCGCGAGGTGCTGCGCAGCGCGATGGAGAGCGACGGTTTCAGCGTCTATCCGCAGGAGTGGTGGCATTTCGATCTGAATGGCTGGCGGGCCTATTCGATCGGCAACCGAAGCTTTCGGCAGCTTTCCTCCCGCTGACCGCTTTGCGCGGAGGGAGGAAAAGATAAATTAGAGAATATTCTACTTTTGTTGACAATAATCTCCAAAGAGAGAATATTTCTATAAGAGCTGTCAGGGTCAGGCTCACAGAACAAACCAGACAAACACCAAAAGGGGGTTAGCATGTTCATAGGGACCGTTTCCTACGCTCGCAGCGGAGCGCGCACAGTGCGGCTACGTGCACTGATGCTCGGAGCGACGGCACTGGCCGCGCTGTCGACGCAGCCGGCGTTCGCCGCCGATGCGCCCACGACCGATGCCGAGATCGTCGTTACCGGCTCGCAGATCAAGCGCGAGGGCTTCGTCTCGCCGACCCCGGTCACCGGCGTGAACAGCGCCGACCTCGCCCGTGTAGGCGCTCCGAACATCGCCGATGCGCTGAACCAGCTGCCGGCGCTCAAACCCAGCGTCACGCCGTCCTCGGTCGGCAATCTTTCCAAGCTTGCGGGCGGCAATTATCTCGATCTGCGCGGCCTGACCTATCTGCGCACGCTGACCCTGATCGACGGTAAGCGCTACGTCCCCGGCAATCCGGAAGGCGCGATCAACACCAACCTGATCCCGCAGGCGCTGATCTCCGCGGTCGACGTGGTCACCGGCGGCGCCTCCGCGGCCTATGGTTCGGACGCCGTCGCCGGCGTGGTCAACCTGAAGCTCGACAACAAGCTCGACGGACTGAAGGGCAGCCTGCAGGGCGGCATCACCGACCATAATGATAGCCGCAACTATCTGGCCTCGGGCGCCTTCGGCAAATTTTTCGCCGAGGGTCGCGGCCATATCCTGATCGGTGCGGAGTTCGCGCAGAACAGCGGGATCGCCGACGCCAACCGCCGCAAATGGGCGCGCAACCGCAGCGTTATCGTCAACCCGCTCTATGACGGCGTCAGCAACGAGCCGCTGTATATCCACGTCAACGACGCGAAGACCTCGTTCACCTCGCCGGGCGGCGTCATCACGTCCGGACCGCTCTCCGGGGTCGCCTTCGGCGCCAACGGCACGACCTTCCCGTTCCGCAACGGCACCTCTTTCACCGCTGATAACACGATGGACGGCGGCGACGGCGATCCGCTCGCCTCGCCCTATGTGCTCGAAACCCCGCTCAAGCGCCGGGCCTTCTATGCCGGTGCCGATTTCGAAGTGTCCGACGCCGTCGTCCTGTATGGCAGCCTGAGCTATGGCCGCTCATCGTTCACCGAAATGGCGGTCCCGGGCTACGACACCTTCACTATCCAGGCCGACAACGCCTATCTGCCGCAGTCGATCAAGGACACTATCGCGGCGTCCAACGGCGGGATCTCCAGCTTCTCGCTTGGTCGCGGCAATCTCGACTATGGCATCGGCGGCATCTCGCAGAAGGCGACGACGTGGCACGGCATCGGCGGCGTGAAGGGGCAGCTCGGTGGCTCATGGAGCTATGACGCCTCCTACTCCTATGGCCGGACGCACAACCTGACGCTGTTCACCGGCAACGTCATGCCGGCCAACCGCGCGCAGGCGCTCGACGCGGTGATCAACCCCGCAACCGGCGGCATCGTCTGCCGCTCGACCCTCACCAATCCAGGCAATGGCTGCGTTCCGCTCAACCTGTTCGGTGTCGGATCCGCCTCGGCCGAAGCGATCGATTACATAACCGGCACCTCGGTGCGCGACTGGGTGATCAAGCAGCAGACCGCCGACATCGTCATCCGCGGCGAGCCCTTTTCGACCTGGGCGGGCCCGATCTCGATGGCGGTCGGCGGCGAATGGCGCCGCCAGTCGGTCAACGTCACGTCCGATCCGATGTCGATCGCGCGCCGGTTCCGTCTCGGCAATACCCAGCCCTTCTATGGCCGGGTCACGGTGAAGGAGGCCTTCGCCGAGTTGGTCGTGCCGCTGGCCGCCGACGAAAGCTGGGCCAAGAATATCGATCTCAACCTGGCCGGCCGCATCACCGACTATAGCACGTCGGGCACGGTCAAGACCTGGAAGGCGGGTCTCAACTACACCGTCAACGACGACATCCGTTTCCGCGCCACCCGGTCGCGCGACATCCGCGCACCCAATATCAACGAGCTGTTCCAGAAGGGCCAGACGCTGATCTTCGGGGTCAACGACACCGCGATCGGTCAGCGCTACAATGTCAGCGCGATCTCGGGCGGCAATCCGTTCCTGAAGCCGGAAAAGGCCAATACCTTGACCTTCGGCGTAGTCCTGTCGCCGAGCTTCATTCCGCGCTTCAACCTGTCGGTCGACGTCTACGACATCAAGATCAAGGGCGCGATCGGCTCGCTCGGTGCGCAGACCCTGGTCGACCGCTGCAACGCCGGCGATCAGTCGTTCTGCCAACTGGCACCGCGCGGCGCCGATGGCCGGATCACCTCGCTGCTGATCGCTCCGGTCAACTTCCAGGAGATTCAGGCACGGGGCATCGACGTGGAGGCCGCCTACCGCGTGCCGGTGCTGTCGGGCAATCTGAACCTGCAGGCTTTGATCAACTACACCGACAAGCTCGATCTGGTCGGCGATGGTTCGGTGACCCACTTCGCGGGCAACACCGATCAGCCGCTGCTCGACGGCGTCGGCGGCACCGCGCGCTGGAAGGTCACGAGCAGCGCGACCTACTCGACCGACCGCTATAATGTCAGCCTCACCGGTCGCTACATCAGTGGTGGCGCGATCACCAAGGACGGATCGACGCTGGACGACAACTATGTCCGCGGCCGCCTCTATTTCGATATCTCGGGCGAGGTCACGCTTTTGCGGACCAGCAACGACGGAAAGGTCGCCCTGTTCGCCGTGGTCAAGAACGCGCTGGACAAAGACCCGCCGTTCACGGGCTACCAGTTCCAGACCGCCCGGCAGCTCTATGACGTGATCGGCCGCCAGTACACGGCGGGCGTGCGCTTCAACTTCTGACGAAGGCCCCAGGGCGGGACCACTCCCACCGCCTCGACAGCCCAGACGACGGCGGATCGCGTGCGCGGTCCGCCGTTCGTTTTGGGCCAGCTTCGACGCGCGCGCTGGGACACGCCCGAGATGCTGTGTGTTCGATCCACACTGCGGTCGTACGGCCGACCATCATGGGCCGGCAACTGGACGGCGCCCCGCTCGACCATCCGCCTCGATCTGCCGCCTCGGTCAAAGGCAGCGCCTGTTCAACCGCCCTATTATTTCAGGGTGTGCCTCGCTATCCCGCCAGCGCGTCGAAGGAGAGCGAAAGCGCTGGCAAGCGTAAGGGACGCCGCGGGAAATGGAATTCGACGATCGATCGGCGCGAAGCGCCTCGATCAGTCCAGAGCGCGTACGGCGAATGCCGTGGCAGCGGCGAGTCCGTCCTGGCCGACGCTGTGTCCCACGCCTGGGGAAGCGTGGACTTCGACGGTGACGCCCGCCGCGATCAGCGCGGTCGAGGCGTGGTCCATCGAGCTGAAAGGCACGACGGTATCTTCGGTGCCGTGGATGAGCAGCACCGGGGGGCGACTCGTGATTTCCGCCTGTAGCCGGTCGGCGGCGATGAGCATGCCCGAGATGCCGACGATGCCGGCGAGCGGCTGCTCGCGCCGCAATCCCACATGCAGGGCCATCATCGTGCCCTGGCTGAAGCCTACGAGAAGAACGCGGCTGCTGGGCAGTTCGGCCCTCGCGAGCTCTTCGGTGATGAAGGCGTCGAGACCCGGTGCCGCTGCGGTGACGCCGGCAAGGCGCTCGGCCATCGAGAAGGTCTCTATCGGCCACCACTGATAGGCGGCGGCCATCCGCGGGAGCTGTGACGGTGCGTTGGGCGCCACGAACGCCGCGCCAGGGAGCGCCGGCTGGATCATCCGCGCCAAGCCGATCAGATCGTCCCCGTTCGATCCGTAGCCATGGATCAAAATGACGAGGGCGTTCGGCCGCGCGCCGGAGAGAGGCGCGAGGCGGGGACCGTCGAGCGGCACGGAGATCCTTTCAGCGTCGGAAGGCAGCAGCGGAGGCGTTCACATCGTCACTTGTCGCGTTCGGCGCGCTTGCGATCGGCCTTGCGCGCACGGCTAATGGCAGCGGCGCGCTCGCGTGCCCTCTTTTCCGATGGCTTCTCATAATGCCGGCGGAGCTTCAGCTCCCGATAAATACCTTCGCGCTGCAGCTTCTTCTTCAAGACGCGAAGGGCCTGGTCGACGTTGTTGTCGCGAACGATGATTTGCATATGAACGTGGCTTCCAGATGATGTGGCTTTTGGTCGAATTCAGGCCGCTCTACAGCGAGATGGCCTGTAAGCCAAGAATGAGCTCCGGCAGACCGCAGAGATTATGGTGCTGCCAGCGAATTTCTTTGCCTTCCGCAAAGCTATTGGACGTGCAGCAAGGCATTTTGCCCGAGGCGGATATCGGTCGGCGATTCGCCGTCTCGATCCTCATCGATCGCGCGTAATCGCAAAGATTGCGAGCTCCTCGAGCAACGTGGTGCGAGCATTCAGGGCGAGCAGTGCCGCAATCGCCTCGTCGACCAGACGATGGGCCGCCGCCTTCGCTTCCGCGACGCCGAGGACGGTCACGAACGTACTCTTGCCCTGGCTCTCGTCCTTTTGAAGCCGCTTGCCGACCAGCGCCTCGCTGCCTTCGACATCGAGAAGATCATCGGCGATCTGGAAGGCGAGGCCAAGCCGGCAGGCATACGTGCGCAGCGACTGCCGATCATCGTTCGAGGCGCCGCCGAGCAATGCGCCCGCGTCGACACTCCATTCGACAAGGGCGCCGGTCTTCCATTCCTGGAGCCGGGTAATCGCCGCGAGATTGCTGAACCGCTCGGCCGGGAGGAGATCGAGCATCTGGCCGCCGGCCATGCCGGCCGCGCCGGCGCACCTCGCCAGTTTCACGACCAGGGCCGAGCGAACCTCGGCGAGCGGATGGGTGGCGGGGTCGGCCAGCAGTTCGAAGGCAAGGGCGTGGAGCGCGTCGCCGGCGAGCACCGCCGTCGCTTCGTCGAAAGCGCGGTGGACGGTCGGCTTGCCGCGGCGCGTGTCGTCGTCGTCCATGCAGGGCAGATCGTCGTGGATCAGCGAATGGACATGGAGACATTCGATCGCGAGCCCGGCGCGCAGCGAATGGTCTTCGGACCCTCCGAACAGGTCCGCAGTCGCTTTCACGAGCAGCGGCCGCAGCCGCTTGCCGCCGCCGATCGCGGCGTGGCGCATGGCGGCGTAGAGCCGATCCCTGCCATCACCGGGCGGCCGGAGAACCGCGTCGAGGCCCGCATCGATGTCCTGTGCGATCTGGCGCAGCGCGTCTGCGAGCAGGCTGGCGTCGGCTCGGGCCGGCGAACTGGTCAACATATTGCGACCCGACGAAATGTCACACCTTCGTCAGGATCGCCGATCTGCTCGGTCGATATGTCGAAACATTGTCGCAAGCCATCGAGCAGCGCGCTCACCGACTGGGCCGGCGTCGATGCGGCGGCGGTAATGCCGACCGAGTGGATCTGCGCCAGTCTGGAGATATCCAGTTCGGACAGATCGGCGACCAGTTGAACGTTGCCGCAGCCGGCGGCCTCGGCGACTTCGGCGAGACGGCGCGCGTTCGACGAGAATTCTTCGCCGACGATGATGAAGGCATCGACCATGGAGGCAATCCGGCGGACCGCCGATTGACGGTTGGTGGTCGCATAGCAAATGTCGCTGCCTTGCGGGCCGACGATACCCGGAAAACGCGCTTCGAGGCCGTCGATGATACGACGCGCCTCGTCGACCGCGAAGGTCGTCTGGATCGCGTAGGCGACCGCCAGAGTGCTTCGGTGGTCCAGCCGCTGGACATCGTCGACGCTCGCGACGACATCGGCGGCGCCGGCGGGAATCTGGCCGAGCGTGCCGTCGATCTCCGGATGACCGAGATGGCCGATGAGGATGACGTGGCGACCGTCCCTGTGGTGCCGGCGGACTTCGCGGTGGACCTTGTCGACGAGCGGGCAAATCGCGTCGAAGAGGCGCAGCTTGCGCGCCCGGGCCGCCGCGACGATCTCGGGCGCGACGCCGTGGGCGGACAGGATCAGGACCGCACCCTCGGGGACGTCCTCGACCTCTTGCACGAAAACCGCGCCACGCGCCCTGAGGGATTCCATCACAACCCGGTTGTGGACGATCGGCCGGCGCACATAGACGGGCGGCCCGAAATGATCGAGCGCGCTCTCGACGGCGTCGATCGCGCGCGTAACCCCGGCGCAGAAGCCGCGCGGCGCGGCGAGCACCACCCGCATCGGACGCGCCGCGTCGCGACCGGACCGGCCAGGGACGCTTGCGCAATAAGTCGCGAGGGATGACATCGATGATAACCCACTTTCGGCGCCCATCTCGTCAGAGGTTAACGGTCGGGTGCGCAGCCGTCTACCGCATGTCATAAAATATAACGGACGCGGATGTTCCATCGGCTATGCCCGGGGCCGACATCGGACAACACATCGGCGAACTTCGGCGGGCCGAAACCGATGGCGGGATTGCGCGAAAAGCCGAAGCCCTCCTTGGGCATGCCCAGCAGCGTGTCGAGCTTTCCATTGCCGTTTTCATCATGAATCAAGGACAGAGCGTAGCGACCGGGTGACAGACCGGACAGGACGATGCCGGCAGGGCCTGCCGCGGCCGACCGCTTGATCGCCTGGGGATCGCCGGCACAATCGGGGAAGTGGCGCGCGTCCCGGGTCAGGCACAGGCGGATCATCCCCTTGGCGTTGCGCAGGCCTTCGACCTGCAGCTCCAGCTCAGAGCCCGGACCGCCCGGCACCTGCGCCTGGCCCGGCGCGATCGCGAGGGTCGCCATCAGCATGGTCGAAACGACCCAGCCCCTTGTCAGTGCGGCAGAGCCGGTCCCAGAAGCGGAAATAAAGGCCATAATTGCACCTGTACTGGAGATGATGCTGATGGTGATGGCTCGCTGTGATCAGCCAGCGGCCGATGCGGCCCTCGACGAGGCGGGCGGGGAACATCTCCCATCCCATATGGTTCGACACTCCCATGAGGGTCATGATCGCGAGAACCAGCAACAGCGCCCCCCAGTGGATCGGGATCAGGAAGACGAGCGCCGGAATGACGACGGCGCCCGTCAGCGCCTCGACCGGATGGAAGCTCATCGCCGCCCAGGCGGTAGGCGGCCGGCTGGCGTGATGGACCGCATGGGCCATGCGGAAGGGCTGGGGGCGGTGCATCCAGCGGTGCGTCCAGTAGAACCACGCGTCGTGTGCCAGCAGATAGGCCAGGACCGAAGCCGGCAGCCACCACAACGGATGGTCGCCGACACGGTCGTAGATGCGCGTCCAGCCGCGCGCCTGCCAACCCCAGGCGACGATCCCCGCCGGAAGGCCATAGACCGCGGCACTGGCGAGCGACCAGCCGATCTCGCGACGGATCTGAGCGCTGCGCCCGGCATGGATGCCCGGATGGCGGCGGGCCGACAGCCAGGCGAAGCCGCCGCTCGAGACGAGATAGCGGCCGGCGATGATCGCGGTCATCGAAAGGCTGGTGG
This sequence comes from Pseudomonadota bacterium, assembly GCA_040387595.1. Lineage (GTDB taxonomy): Bacteria > Pseudomonadota > Alphaproteobacteria > Sphingomonadales > Sphingomonadaceae > Rhizorhabdus. Next base: position 28,624 of record JAZKDN010000007.1, on the reverse strand, counting down.
CGAGAATGGCGAGCGCGATGTCCACGAATCCGGGCCTACACCATCAATTGGCGCGGTGCGATGCTTCTGTCATAGTGCATCATGGCTGACCCCAGAGTAATCATCGCGGGCGGTGGCCTTGCAGGCTGCCTCGCCGCCCTGGCCCTCCGACAGCGCCGCCCTGATGTCGACCTGCTGCTGGTCGAGGGGCTGGATCGTTTCGGGGGTGACCATGTCTGGTCCTTCTTCGAAAGCGATCTCGGCCCGCAGGAGCGGTCGCTGGTCGATCCCCTCGTCATCGCCGCCTGGCCGGCGCACCGGGTGGCCTTTCCGGCGCGGCGGCGGACCCTCGGCGGCGGCTATGCCAGCCTGCGCTCCGACAAGCTCGACGCGGTGGTGAGAGCGGCGCTGCCGGCCACGGCCTACCGGCTCGGCACGCCGATCGCCGATGTCGCCGCGGATGGAGTTACCCTTGCCGATGGTACCCGCATCGACGGAACGGGCGTCATCGACGCCCGCGGGGCCGGCGACCTGAGCGGGCTCGATCTTGGCTGGCAGAAGTTCGTCGGCCGCACCTATCGCTTTGCGCGGCCCCACGGGGTCGAACTTCCGATGATCATGGATGCGACCGTCGATCAGCACGACGGTTATCGCTTCGTCTATTGCCTGCCATTCTCGGCGACCGAGATGCTCGTCGAGGACACCTATTATGCCGAGGGCAACGCGCTCGACGATCGCGCCGTCGGCGATCGGATCGAAGCCTATGTCGCGGCGCTGGGATTGCCCGCGCACGAGCTCGTCGCCGAGGAGCGCGGGGTCCTGCCCGTCGCGATGGGCGGCGATGTCGCGAGCTTGTGGACGGGCGGCGATGTCGCGCGACTGGGTCTGCGCGGCGGCTTCTTCCATCCGACCACCGGCTACTCGCTGCCCGACGCCGCGCGCAACGCGCTGTTGCTCGCCGGGCAGGAGGATCTGTCGAGCCCGGCGCTGTTCGCCCTGTTCCGGAACGAGGCCGAGCGGCGCTGGCGCGATCGACGCTTTTACCGGTTGCTCAATCGCATGTTGTTCCGTGCGGCCCGGCCCGCGATGCGCTATCGGGTGCTCGAGCATTTCTATCGGATCGGGGAGGAACGGATCGGTCGTTTCTATGCCGGCCGGTCGACCTTGTTCGACAAGGTCCGAATTCTGAGCGGACGTCCGCCGGTGCCGCTATTGAGAGCGGCAGCGGCCATCACAGGCAAATGAACGGGGCAGACGGAATGAAGCGAGCAGCAGTGATCGGGGCCGGGTTCGGCGGGCTCGCGCTTGCGATCCGGTTGCAGGCGGCGGGGATCGACACGACGATCGTCGAAGCGCGCGACAAGGTTGGCGGTCGTGCCTATGTCTGGCACCGCGACGGCTTCACCTTCGATGCCGGCCCGACCGTCATCACCGATCCGGCATGTCTGTCTTCGCTGTGGGCGTTGAGCGGCCACGACATGGCGGCCGATGTCGAGCTCATGCCGGTGTCGCCCTTCTACCGCCTGTCCTGGCCCGACGGCGACAGCTTCGATTACACCAATGACGATGCGCTGCTGAACGAGCAGATCGCACGGCTCGATCCGGCCGATGTCGCCGGCTATCGCCGGTTCCTGGACTATTCGGCCGGGGTCTATGTCGAGGGCTATGAAAAGCTTGGCGCCGTGCCGTTCCTCGATTTCCGCTCGATGCTGCGCGCCGCACCGGCGCTCGCGCGCTACCAGGCGTGGCGATCGGTCTATTCGATCGTGTCGGGTTTCGTGCGGAGCGAAAAATTGCGCCAGGCGCTGTCGTTCCACACGCTCCTCGTCGGGGGCAATCCGATGACGACCAGCGCGATCTATGCGCTGATCCACAAGCTCGAACGCGACGGTGGGGTATGGTTCGCCAGGGGCGGGACCAACGCGCTCGTCGCGGGCATGGCGCGACAGTTCGAGCGGATCGGCGGGCGGATCCGCCTGGGCGATCCGGTGACCGCGATCGACACCGCAGGCGACCGGGTGACGACGCTCACCACCGCGAGCGGATGGAGCGACACGTTCGACGCGATCGCCTCGAACGGCGACGTCGTCGCCAGCTATGGGTGGATCCGCGGTCATAAGCGCGGGCCGGCGGCGGCGCGTCGCCTGCGGCGCAAACGCTTCTCGCCCTCGCTGTTCGTCGTCCATTTCGGGGTTCGGGGCCTGTTCCCCGACGTTCCCCACCACAATATCCTGTTCGGGCCGCGCTATAAGGGGCTGCTCGACGATATCTACGGCGCCGATGGCCTCGCCTCCGATCCGGCGCTCTATCTTCACCATCCCAGCATCACCGATCCCGCGATGGCGCCCGACGGCTGTTCGACCTTCTATGCGCTCGCGCCCGTCCCGCATCTCGGCCAGCATGCCGCAGACTGGTCGGTCGAGGGGCCGCGCTATGCCGAACGCATCCTCGACATCGTCGAAGAGCGGGTGCTGCCCGGTCTGCGCGATCGGCTCGTTACCAGCTTCCACTACAGCCCGGCCGATTTCGAATCCGATCTCGGCGCCCATCTGGGGTCGGCCTTCAGCCTCGAGCCGCTCCTGACCCAGAGCGCCTGGTTCCGCGTCCACAATCGCGACGATGTGCTCTCCAATCTCTATTTCGTCGGCGCCGGCACCCATCCGGGCGCCGGGATTCCCGGCGTCGTCGGCAGCGCCAAGGCGACCGCGGGGCTCATGATCGATGACCTCGCCCGCTGAGCGCGCCGCGCTCGTCGCGGCGGCCGAGGCGACGATCGCGCAGGGCTCGCAGTCCTTCGCGATGGCAAGCCGCCTGTTCGACCGCGTGACGCGCGAGCGCGCCTGGCTGCTCTATGCCTGGTGCCGGACCTGCGACGACGTCGTCGACGGCCAGACGCTGGGCCATGGCATGGCGGTCCCCGCCGACCCGCTCGGCCGGTACGAGACCGCCTTCCGGCAGACGTTGGACGCGCTCGACGGCCGGCCGGTGGTCGAGCCGGCGTTCCGGGGAATCGGCGTCGTGGTCGATGAAACGGCGATGCCGCGCCAGTTCCTCTTCGACCATCTCGGCGGTTTCGAGGCCGATGCGCGGGGCTGGCGACCGCAGAGCGACGACGACCTGTTTCGCTATTGCTATCAGGTGGCGGGCGTCGTCGGCTGCATGATGGCGGTGGTGATGGGGGTCGATCCCGAGGATCAGGACACCCTCGACCGCGCTTGCGATCTCGGCATTGCCTTTCAGCTCTCGAACATTGCGCGCGACATCGTCGAAGATGCCGAGAATGATCGCTGCTACATCCCCGCGTCCTGGCTTGCCGAGGCGGGCCTGACCGAAACTATGCTGCGCGACGCCGCTTCGGCGCCGCAGCGCGCGGGCTTTGCGGCGCGCCTCGTCGCGATCGCCGACCGGCATGAGGCGTCCGCCAAGGTCGGGGCGGCGCGGCTGCCGTTCCGGTGCCGCTGGGCGATCCTGTCGGCGGCGGGAATCTATGGCGGGATCGGGCGCGAAGTCGTCCGGCGCGGCGATCGTGCCTGGGACGAACGGGTTCGCATTCCCGGTGCTAGAAAGGCGGCGCTTGCTCTCCAGGCGCTGATCGCCAGTGGCCTGCCGGGCCCGCGCGCCGTCCCGCGTGACGGCCTCTGGTCGAGGCCGCGCTAGGGTTTTGGGTGCAAGGCCCGTGCGGAGGGCAGCCGCCACCAGGGGAGGTGGGGGTGGCGATGATGTTCGTGATGATAGCCGAAATGGTAGCAGCTCAGCAGCGACAGCAGCCAGGGATAGCCTGAACTGCGGGCATTGTGGGCGTCGGCGAACGCGTCGCCGCGATGCGCGTGCGGCAGGAAGGTCCCGAACAGGAACAGCTGGATCGACGACAGGATCGCCGGCAGCGCCCAGAACAGCAACAGATTGGCGTAGGGCACGCCGACGACGATGGTGAGTGCCGCCACCAAGACGGTGAGGACGAGCAGTTCGCGCACGCCGAAATATTCGCGGAAGAAGGCCAGATACCAGCGCAGCACATGGGTGGGGGCCGGGGCGTGGAAGTCGGGATCGTCGGCGGTGCCCGGGCTTTTGTGGTGCTGCATATGCTTGGGCGTCAGCCGGCCGAAGGAGAAGCCGGCATAGGCCGTGAGCGCCACCGTCCCGATCCAGCGGTTGAGCGCCGGCCGGCCCGGCGCGAGCGAGCCGTGCATCGCGTCATGCGCGACGATGAAGAGACCGACGTCGAGCCAGCACAGCGCGGCGACGAGCGCTACGGCGACAAGCGGATGGACCGTGGCGAGATCGACCGCGAAAAAGCCGCATAGCGTCAGCGCCAGCCAGGCGGCGAAGATGGCGGTCGCGAGCAGCAATCCGACGAGGGTCTGGCGGGGGCTGCGCATATCAGCCCTTCCACTGCTGCTGGAGGCGCTTCGCCAGCGCATCGACGGGCGGCGCGTACAGGAAGCCGAAGGACACCGCGCCGTCGCGCTCCTTGACCGCATGGTGGATATGGTGGGCCTTGACCAGGCGCAGCAGGTAGCCGCGCCGCGGGACGCGCAGGAAGCGAATGCGACGGTGGACGAGCCCGTCGTGGAGGAGGGCGTACAGCAGGCCGTAGACCGCCATGCCGATGCCGACCCAGTAGAGCGGATCCCGCCAGCTCGAGCCGAGGATGGCGGCCATGCTGAATGCGGCGAAGATCAGCCCGAACAGGTCGTTTGCCTCGAAAAACCCTTCTCGCGGACGATGGTGCGAACGGTGGAGCGACCACCCCATTCCGTGCATGACATAGCGATGCACCGCTATCGCGACGCCCTCCATCAGGACGACCGTCGCCAGCGCAATCAAACAGCCGTTGAGAATCGGCGCAGGCATAAGCTCCTGGATCCTAAAGCCCTGTTTTATCGCATGAAGCCGGGATGAGCCAGACGCTGATGCGTCAGATCATACGGCGTCGATCGGCGGTCGGCAAATCGTGGATCGGCCGGAAAAGCCTGCTATAGCGCGGTCCGTCTGCGTCTGCCGTTAAGGATCGCCCTTGCCGAGAATCGTGTTGCCATTCTCGTCGAGGCTCGCGCTGCGCCAGTTGCGCTACAAGGGCGGAAACCTGCTTGGGGTTTTCAGCGGCGTTTGCGTGGCGATAATATTGGTGTTCGTCCAGATCGGCTACGAACAGGCCGTCGTGAACAGCGTCCTCAACTTCGATCGCGCCCTGCGCGGCGATCTCGTCGTCGTGGGGCCGCAATATGAAGTGATCGGCTATGCTCCGCCCTGGTTCAGCCGCGGCGTGCTCGCCAAAGCCGAAGGCGTGCCAGGTGTCGCGGATGCGCGTCCCGTCTATATTTCCGTGGTCCAGGTTCGCAGCTGGATCAACGAAGAGCCGCTGACCGCGCGCTTCACCGGGTTCGATCCTGCCCGTCCCGTGTTCGACCTGCCCGAGGTCGACCGCCAGCTGCCCTTGCTGGCCTTGCCCGGCACGGTCCTGATCGACAGGGAATCGCGCCAGGGCCTCAGCGAGTTTGCCGCTTCGGTGGATAGCGACGGGATGCGTCCGCTGTATCTCCAGAGCGCCGCCGTCGATACGGCGCCCCGCGTCGATGTGCGCGGGACCTATTCGCTGGGGCCGGACTTCACGATCTTCGGCAACTTCATCACGAGCGACCTGACCTTCTATCGCCTGTTCCGCCAACCGCTCGATCGCGTGTCGCTGGGCCTGCTAACGGTGCAGCCAGGCTATGAAGTCGACGACGTCAAGGCGGCTGTGACGCGCAGTATCGGCAGCGACGCGAAGGTCTATACCCATGCCGAGTTCCTGACGAAGGAGCATGACTTCTTCATCTTCCGGACCCCGGTCGGCATCGTGTTCATGTCGGGCATCGGCATCGGCATCGTGATCGGCGTCGTCTTCGTGCTGAACATGCTCCACGGCATCATCGATTCGAACCTGTCCGAATATGCGGTTCTGCGCGCCATGGGGTACCGGGACCGCTTCTTTCGCTCGCTGGTCCTTCAGATCGCGGCGCTCATCACGTCGGTGGCACTGGTGCCGTCGCTGATCATCACCGCCTTGATCTATGCCGCGCTCCGGCAATCGACCCAGCTTCCCTTCGAGCTGACCTGGCCACAGGGGCTCACGGTGTTCGCCGCCTCGGTCATGATGGGCATGGCCGCAGCGCTTCTCGCCATCCGCAAGCTACGGACCAGCAACCCGCTCGACCTGTTCTCCTGAGATCAGGGAGTAACGCTGACGACCGCTTCCGCACCGACGAGGCGCGGGACCTTCTGGCCGGGGCGGAAGCGAATCTCAGCCTCGGCGATCCGGGCGTCGCGGCCGGTCAGCACGTCGCTGGTCGACCGGCTGTCGCGATTGACGTCATTGAGGATGCGGACGATCGTCCCGTGATAGGGGTGGCGACTGCCCCGGAGCGTGACGATGGCGGTCTGGCCGGGGCGGACGCGGGTCGCGAGCTGCTCGTCGAACTCCCCCACCGCGATCATCTCGCTGATATCGCCCACCGTCATCAGGCCGCTCGTCCCCAAAGACCCGCCGCTCCGCGTGTACAGCGCCAGCACCGTGCCATCGATCGGCGAGCGGATCAGCGCCCGTTCCCGGGCCGCGCGCGCCTCGGCGAGGCGTGCCTCGGTCAGCCCGACTTGCGCCGCAGCGACGTCCCGATCGACCGGGCGGGTCTCCGTCAACGACCGCCGGGTGGCGCGGGCCTGGTTGAGCGCCTCCTGAGCGCGCGTGACCGAGAGCCCGCGCTCTTCTAGCGTATCGATCGTCACGAAGCCTTTCGCGATCAGCCGTTCGGCGCGGTCATATTGCGCCCGTGCTCGCTTCAATTCGGCATCGCGGCTGCTCACCAGGGCATCCTGCGCGACGATATCGGCGTCTTTCGATTCCGCGCCGACCTGACGGCGTTGCACGCGAGACAATTGCAGGTCGCGTTCGGCGGCAAGGACGGCAGCATCGGCCGTCTCGTAGCGGTCGAGGACCGCGAGGATCTGGCCACGCTTTACCTGAGCGCCTTCCTCGACGCGCAGCTCAATGACAGTCCCGCCTTCGGGTGGACCGCTGACCAGATGGACCCTTCCACGGGGTTCCAGCCGGCCGCGGCCGATGATCTTCTCAGCCTGAACCGGCGGGGTCGGCCGAGGCCGCAACATGGCCCAGGCTGCGATGACCGCCAGCACCGCCAGCACCCCGATCGCAGGGGCAAGCCAACGCCTACGTCCGTTCCACCACGTCATTCGCCTGGCCCCGTCTTGTACATGAGTTCGACTTCCCGCAGGTGCCCGTCTTCCATGTGGAGCCGGCGATTGGCGATATCGAAGACCCGCTCATCATGCGTCGCGATCATGATCACGCATCCCAGCTGGACCGCGAGATCGCGCATCTTGTTCATCACCAGTCGCCCCGACTCGGAATCGAGGGCCGCCGTCGGCTCATCGGCGATGATGAGGTCGGGGAGCCGCACCAGCGCGCGTGCGATCGCCACGCGTTGCTGCTGTCCGCCCGACATCATCTCCGGAAAATCATGGCCGCGGTCGCCAAGTCCGACCGCGTCGAGCATCGCCTGCGCCCGCGGCCTGTTGCTGCTTTCGTCGGATTCGTCGAGCACATAGAGGCTCGATTCGACATTTTCGTAGACCGTGAGCGACTTCAACAGATTATGCCGCTGGAAGACGAAACCGATCCGCTGGCGGATATCGAGCAAGGCTTCGGTCGAAGCGCCGCGCAGCGCGAGCCCGTGAACCGAAACCTGGCCTTCGGCAAAGGGCCGCAGCGCTCCGACGATAGTGAGCATCGTGGTCTTGCCCGACCCCGAGGGGCCGGTAATGAGCAGGACTTCGCCGTCGTCGGCGGTAAAGCTGACGCCCTTGAGCACCTCGCGGGCGAGGGCGCCCTTGCCATAGGTGTAGCGCAGGTCTTCGACCTCGACAGGCATGGCCCCGCGCCCTCAGGCGATCGCGGCAGCGGCTTGGTCGCGGTCGGGGTAGATGTCGAAAATCGTGGTAAACCCGCTGATCTCGAAGATCTTCTCGACGGTCGGCGTGATGGCCGCGAGCGCGAACCGCCCCTTGGAGGCCTTGGTTTGCTTCGCGGCCTTGAGCAGCACGCGCAGGCCGGCGCTGCTGGCATAGTCGAGCCCGGCCATATCGAGCACGAGCTTCGTGCCGCGCGTCGTAAGCCCGGCCAGGCGATCATCGAGCGCAGGAGCGGCCAACCCGTCCAGCCGGCCTTGAACGACAACGACCGTCACGGCGCCCACCGCAATCTCTTCGATTTCTACCGCCAAGCTACTGCCCCTCGTTTTCCGCCACCCTGCGGCCGAAACTGATGCAGTTGCGGTTGCGTTCCCGCCGGTAGCAAAAAGAGTCCATGATCGTCGACACAAGATGTCGTCCCAGACCTCCGATTGCGCGCGCCTCGACCGGCGCGTCCAGATCCGGAGCGATCGGTGTGGTCGGATCGAAGGGCGGGGCGTCGTCGGTGATGGCAACGTCGATCCGGTCTTCTCCCTGGGCGATCTCCACGTCGATCCGGTGCCCGGCTTCGCCGCCGAGGCCATGCAACACAATGTTGGTGAACAGCTCTTCGGCGCACAGCAGGAAGTCGGGCGCTGCGCCAGGCACGCCTGCTTCCGCACAGAAATCGTCGATCGCCAGAGCAAGGCGATCGAGTTCTTCGAGTCTGCTGTCGAGGAGGAGATAGACTTTTTTAAGACCCACTCGTTTGTTGATTGCCGATCCAGAGCGCTATGACAACGGCGATTCGCGGCGTGCAGCGAATCTGGACAGGTGGCGTATCGTGCGACAGATCGTTTTGGCGGGATTACCGGAGCCCGATGAGCAGGCGATGCTGCGGCACGCCTCAATATCGGCTCTTCAGGCCGAAGTCCTGCCTACGGCCGCGCTTGCCGACGCACCTCGGGCTGCCGGGGCGTTGGTCGTCTATCCGGTCGTCGGCATGCCGACCGACAGCCTGCAGCGCTGCATCGCGGTCGGCGTCGATATCCGGGCAGAAGACCAGTCGGAGGCGCTGCTTCGGGGTGCCTCCGACGTCATCGATCTGGCCTGGGCGCCGGAATTGATCGCGAAGCGCCTGATCCAGCTCTTCGTCCATGAGGAACTGCTCGCCGAGCACGGGCAGCTGCGCAACCGGGTCGCTACCCATTTCGCCGCCAAGGAGCGCGATCTGGCGGACGCGCGGGAGATGCAGCTCGCTCTCGTTCCCCCCGGGATGGCGGACGCCCGCCTGGCGATCGACGTCGTGCTCGAGCCCGCGCTGGAGCTGGGCGGCGATCTCGTCGATTATATTGCGATCGCCGACGGGCGCATCGTTGTCGCGGTCGGCGATGTTTCCGGGAAGGGCGCGGCGGCGGCGCTCACCATGGCCCGGACGCACACTTTGCTGCGCAGCCTGGCCTTGCGCCCTTATGCGGCGGAGATATTCTCCCCGCCGGACATCGCCGCCCGACGGCTGAACGGCATGCTGGCGATCGAGAATGACGGCTGCATCTTCGTGACGATGTTCCTCGGCCTGCTCGATCCCGAAACCGGCGCGCTCAGCTATATCCGAGGGGGGCAGATCCCGCCCTTTCTGCGCCGCCGCGACGGTGCGATCGAACGGCTCGACGCCGTCGGCGGCCTGCCGCTCGGCATAAGGACGGACGCCGCCTACACGGTCGGCCATGCGGTGCTGAACCCGGGAGACACCCTCCTCATCGTCAGCGACGGCGTGACCGAGGCGGAGGCGCCCGACGGCCGGCTGCTGGATGACGAGCCGGTCGTCGCGTGGCTGGCCGAGCCGCGCGAGGAAATGGCGTCGCTCGTGGCGCTGACGCGCGCGCATGAAGAAGGCGGTGCGCCCACCGACGACCTCTCCGCCATGCTGATCCGGTTTCGCTGAGTGGCGACCGGAAGGCGGGTACCGCCCCGACAGACCAACGGCAGCCGGCCGGGCGCGGCCAGAACACAGGACCGCCGATGAACATCTTCATGACCGGCGCGACCGGCTTCGTCGGGGGCGAGGTCGCGGCCCGGCTCACGGCCGAAGGGCACGGCGTCACCGCTCTCGTTCGCCGGTCGCAGGCGATCCGGGCGAACGACGGGAGCATCGTCACGGGGATCGGGCGCGTCCAGGGCGACATTGCCGAGCCCCGGCTGGGGCTCGATGCCGACCGGTTTCGGGAGGTCTCCGCCGATCACGACCTCGTGATCCATTGCGCCGCCACCACGCGGTTCGATCTCGACGATGACGCCTATAGCGCGATCAATATCGGCGGCACCACGCATGCGGTCGACCTCGCCCGGCTGGGGGGCATTCCGCTGCTTCATGTCAGCACCGCCTATGTCTGCGGCACGCGCGACGGCCCGATCCGCGAGGACGATCCGCTGCCCGATCAGGGCTGGGCCAACGGATATGAGCGCAGCAAGGCCGCTGCCGAGCGGATCGTGGCCGATAGCGGTTTGCGCCATGCCATCGCCCGCCCGAGCATCGTCGTCGGCGACAGCGAAACCGGCCGCATCCGCGATTTCGGCGCCGTCTATGGCCTGTTCAAGCTGATCGCCGAAGGGCGTTTCAAGCGCATTCCCGCCGTTTCGGGTGCCAGTCTCGACTTCGTTGCGATCGACTATGTGGCGTCGGGCATCGCCGAACTCGCGGGGCGCATCGACGAGGCCGAGGGCGCCTATCATCTGGTTTCGGGTGCGCCGGTCCCGCTGGACATGGCGGTCGGCCTCGTCGCCGGCTTCGCCAATCTCCACGCGCCGCAGCTCGTCGATCCCGGCGCGTATGATGTGACCAGCCTGTCGGCGCGCGAGCGCTGGATCTTCGATAACGCCTTTGCGCACTATGGCAGCTATGTGACCCGCGACCCGCGGTTCGACGACCGGCGTTTTCGCGGGTTCAGCGCGACTCCGCGTCCGGCAACCGACATCGGCTTCGTCCGCAAGCTGATCGAGCATGCGATCGAGGCGGGCTTCGTCAAGGCCGCCTGAGCAGGCGTCAGGCGCACCGCCCGACGAGCACGGCGTTGAGGCCACCAAAGGCGAAGCTGTTGCTCAACAGCAGGCCATGGTCGATCGGTACCGCGCCCAGCGCGAGCGGCAGTGCGCAGTCCGGATCGGTCGCGATATGGTTCAGCACCGGGGGCGCGGTCTTCGCGGCCAAGGCCTTCAGGCCCAGCGCGAACTGGAGCGCGCCGGAGGCGCCGATCAGGTGGCCGTGCGCGGACTTGGTCGCGATCACGGTCGATCGCGCGATATCGGCGCCGAATACCGACTGCAGCGCGGCGGCTTCGCACTTGTCGTTGAGCGGCGTGCCGGTACCATGCGCGGAGATCAGCATCGGCTCGCCAGCGTCCACGCCGGCGTCGGCCAACGCCAACCGGATCGCCTGCTCGATCGTATCCTGTTGTGGTGCGGTAATCTGTCCCGCGTCGGAGGTCGCGCCATAGCCGGCGAGTTCGCCAAGGATCGGTGCGCCCCGTGCCCGGGCATGCTCCTCGCTTTCGAGGACCAGGATTGCGGCGCCTTCGCCGAGCACCATGCCCTTGCGGTCGACCGAAAATGGCCTGCACCTGTCAGGTGCGAGCACGCCCAGCGATCGCCACGCCGACCATGGCCCGAGGCTGATGCATGCCTCAGTCCCGCCGGCGATCGCGACATCGACGCGGCCCGAGCGGATCATGTGCATGGCCTCCCCCAGGGCGTGGCTCGATGAGGCACAGGCGCTGGACAGGACGAACGTCGGCCCGTGGACGCCGAGCATCATCGCGATATGGCTGGCCGGCCCCGATATCATCGAGGATGGCACCGTTTGCGGATGCGCGCGGACCGCCCGATCGACGTAGAGCCGTTCATAGGCGCGATCGAGCGTCGCATTGCCGTTGCTTCCGCAGCCGATGACGACCGCCGTTCGGTTCGCCAATGTGGGGTGATGGTCGAGGCCGGCCTGGACGACGGCTTCATCGGCCGCGATCAGCGCGAATTGCGAAAAGGGATCGAGTCGGCCGAGGCGCCGGAGGTCGCGCTGCGGCATCGCCGCGGCGACGTCATCCGGGTGAAGCCAGGCCGCGACCCCCTCCATGACGAAATCGGGCTCGTCCTTCCACAGCCTCGGCTCGACCGGGCGGATCGCGCCGTCGCCACGCGCGAGCCGCGCCCAGTTGGTATCGAGGCCATGGCCAAGACCGGTGATCGCGCCCATCCCGGTAACGACGACCTTGCGGCTCATGCCTGCGATCGCGCCATCACCATGTCGACCAGATCGTCGATCGTCGCGTCGGGCGAGACGTCTTCCGGGGCGATCGTCACATCCAGCTTGTCCTCGATCGTGAAAATGGCGCTGACCAAGTCGATCGAACTAATATCGAGATCCTGTAGTTTCGTACCCGGTACGAGTTTGGCGACATCCTGGCCCGATTCCTCCGCAATGATGCGAAGAACCGCTTCTCTCGTAATCGCCATTCGAAGTCCCCAAGCAAACTCGGTCAGTAAAACCCGCGTGGTGCGGGCCTATCGACCATTGTGTGTAGGGTCCCCCTTTGGCATAGGCCGCGGTCTTGGCCAAGCGCGTCGGAAGGTAATAGCGGTATGTTTCGGCGTGATATCAACAAACTAACTACACTGGTCGAACAGGGTGTAAGTCAGCCCGCCGATGCCCGCCTGCGGACCCCGGGCGCGGGGCGTTTCAGCCGTGTGATTGCCGATCTTGTCCGCTACGGTCCCAATTATGCGGCGGTCAACTTCATCACGTCTTCGCCGAAACCGATCGAACCCGAAACGATCTGGCGTCTGTTCACCCGTCCGCGTCCCGCCTTCATAGACGCCTATCCACTGCCCGCCGCGAGACGCCGCCTCATCGAAGAGGCGCTGCAGGTCTCGCACGCACGCGGAATCGAATATCATTACGACCTGTCGAACGACTTCTACCGGCTGTTCCTCGATCACGAGCATATGCTCTACAGCTGCGCCGATTTCGCGAGCCCGGCAGACTCGCTGGAGACGGCGCAGACTCGCAAGGTCGATTTCATCGTCGATCTGATCGATCCGAAGGCTGGAGAAGATATCCTCGAAATCGGCTGCGGCTGGGGCGGCATGCTCCGCGCGGTTTCCGCGCGAACCGCCGGCCAGGTCAAGCTGACCGGTTACACGCTCTCGCACGAGCAGGCGCGCCATGTCCGCGAGACGCTTGGGCACGAAGTGTTGCTCGAGAATTTCCTGCACGCCGACCTCGGCCGCGACCGATTCGACGCGATCTATGGGGTGGCGGCATTGGAGCATGTGAAGCCTGAGGAAATCGGGCCGCTCTATGCCAAATTCCATGCAGCGCTCAAACCGGGCGGGCGCATGGTCCAGCATTATTTCTCGCTCGATGGCGACGATCCCTGGCCGGCGTCGATGATTACCGCCCAGCTGTTCTTCCCGGGCTCGAATTTGTCGACCCAGGCGCATCATCTCGCCTGTCTCGACGCCGCCGGCTTTCGGCTCGAAAAGGCGTCGCAGCACGACTATCGGCCGACGCTGCGCGCCTGGTTCGATCGCCTCGTCGCCAACAAGGCGGAGGCGATCGACCTGGTCGGCCAAGAGACGACGCAGAAGTATCTCGCCTTTTTCGCGGCGTCCTGGGACTTTTTCAATCGCAGAGAGGCGACGCTCCACCGGTTGAAGCTCATCAAGGATCGGTAACAGCGGCGCGCTGGTGCGAGGCGCGCCGGCATCGACGCCCGTCACGCCACGCTTCCCGACGTCCGAGCGGTTATGCGCCGACTTTCGCCGCCCGGCCAAAATGACGCCATCAGGGACCAAATCGACGCCCAGACGTTACCCCCGTCCTATCGTTGTCAAAGGAAGTCGCATGAAAATCCCCAAGGGCGCCATCGTCGCGGTCGCGGACGGAGAGATATTGAACCTGTTTCGCAACGATGGCGAAGAGTCGGCGCCGAAGCTCAGCGCCTTGCCCGATGCAGCGGTCGATACGGAGAACAAGGGATCGGGCGGTCGGCATCACAGCAGCTCGGCAAACCCAGCCGACAGCCAGCAGGACGAAGACAGCTTCGCCGCGGGAACGGCCGCGATGCTGAACAAGCGGGTGCTGGACGGCAAGATCGAGGCCCTCGTCATCGTCGCCGCCCCCCGCACGCTCGGCGAGTTGCGCAAGCATTATCACAAGTCGCTGTCCGCCATTCTGGTCGGCGAGATCGCGAAAGACCTGACGGGTCACTCGATCGCCGATGTCGAAAAGACGATCGCCGCAGGCTGAGGTCGCGGTCCCTAAACTTCTACAACAGGAGATAGATATGCGTAAGTTGATGATGAGTGCGGCCCTGGCAGCGGCGCTGACGGTTGCGGCCTGCGGCGGCAAGGGCGACGACAAGCTTGGCGAGCAGGCGCAGGAGGCCATGGAGAACAAGGCCGACGCGATGGACGCGGCTGCCGAGAATATGAGCGGCCCGGCCGAGGACGCCATGGAAGCGCGCGCCGACGCTACCCGCGACGCGGCTGACGCCAAGGAAGAGCGGATCGACGATTCCGACGTCAACGCCGACAATCTCACGCCGGAAGAGCGCAAAGCCACAGTGAACCCGAACTGACCGGGTGGGGCGGGCCGTTCGGCGGCCCGCCCATCGGCGCATCAGATCTTCGTCGCCGGCTTCAGCGCTCACTTCACCCCCGATGGTCGGGGCGGGCTCGCCGGGTCATAGCGGCCAGGTCCACATCACGAGCGGCGTTCCCACAACCACGACGAGCAAAGAGAGCGGCGCGCCCAATCTGGCATAGTCGCCGAATTTGTAGCCCCCCGGACCGAGCACCAGTGTGTTGCACTGGTGGCCAATCGGGGTGAGGAAATCGCAGCCGGCCCCTATCGCAGTTGCGATGAGGAAGGCTTCGGGGCGGTAGCCCAGATCATGGGCGAACACCGCCGCGATCGGGGCCATGACGAGCACGGTGGCCGCATTGTTCAGGAAGGGCGTCACCGCCATCGCCACGACGAGGATGAGCGCCACAGCGCCCCAGGCGGGAAGGGTAGCGCCGAAGACGGCCAGGGCTTCGGCGATGACGTCGGATGCCCCGGTCGTGCGAAGCGAGTCGCTGACAGGAATGAGCGCGCCGAGCATCACCAGGATAGGCCACTCGACCGCGTGATACGCCTCCCGCGGCGGCAAGGCCCCGGTCGCCATGACGATGCCCGCTGCCGCGAAGAACGCCACCGCGACGGGCACGAGGCCGGTCGCCGTCGCGGTCATCGCTACGGCAAGCACGATCAGCGGCAGCCAGCTGCGACCTGAGCTGCCCAATCGCAGCGTTCTTTCCGCCAGCGGCAGCACGCCGAGATCCCGAAGACGCTCGGGCAACAGGCCGCGCGGTCCCTGCAGAACGATGACGTCGCCCGGATTGAGCCGGGTTTTGCCAAGCTCGCGGGTCAGACGCTCTCCCGAGCGCGCCACCGCGATCAGATTGATGCCATAACGCTGTTGCAGCCGAAGCCTGCCGGCAGTCTGCCCGGCAAGGACGGAGTTGGCGCCGATGACACCTTCCGCAACGCCGATTTCGTCGTCCGCGCTGCCCTCCGGCATTTCCCGCTGCTCGCCGTCGAGCGCCAGGCCGTCGCCGGCAATCACCCGTTCGAGCGCGTCGGGTTCGCCCGAGAGTATGAGCGTATCGCCCTCATACAGCGTGAGATCGAGCGACGGCACCGTCCGAACTCCCGCTCGCAGCAGGCCCGTCACGCTGACGTCCCGTTCGTGCCGGGTAACGAACTCGCGCACCGTCTCACCGATCGCCGACGAGCCATCGGCGATCGTCACTTCGGTGACATAGCTCGAGATATCGAGCGCTTCGCCCAGCGAAGCTGTCGCGCGCCGCTCGCGCGGCAATAGCCTGTATCCGAAGCGCAGGAAGATAAGGCCGACGACCAGAAGGCCGAGGCCGGTCGGCAGATAATCGAACATGCCGAAGGGCTGACCGGTCATCTCTTCGCGGACACGGCTGACGATGATGTTCGGCGATGTGCCGACGAGCGTCATGAGTCCGCCCAGCAGCGACGCGAACGCCATCGGCATCAGGAAGACCGACGGGCTCGTGTCGTTTTTCTTCGCCATCTGAAAGGCCGCCGGCATCAGCATCGCGAGCGCGCCGACATTTTTCACCAGCGCCGAGGCAATGCCGACGGATGCCGTTAGCACCACCAGCTGAGATCGGACGCGCGTGACATATCTGGTGACGAAGCCGAGCGCCCGTTCGATCAGCCCCGAGCGCTGCATCGCCGCCGACATGACGAGTGCCGAGCCCACGATGATCACGATGTCGTCCGAAAAGCCGGAAAAGGCTTCCTTGGGCTTGACGATGCCGAGCGCAAGCGCTGCCAGCAGGGCAAGGATGGCGGTCACGTCGTACCGGAATCGCCCCCATATGAAGAGGGCCATCATCCCGATCAGGGTGCCGACCGAAAGCCATTGCGGCGTGGTCATCTGGCGCGCGCCTCCCCGACAAGAGCGCAAGGCGCGAGCACGCAGGCTTTTCCGACTGTTTTGGTTTGCATGGAGCAGCAACGCGCGACGGTCGCTTAAGTCTCGCGGTGGCCAAATGACATCAGCGCGCGGCCATGGGCCTTCAAACGTTGCAAGTGAAATGGCGCTCTGACATCGAGGGGGGATGGAGTTTTTTGTCCTTCCCAGCCTTGGCGACCCTGCCGTCCAGCAGGTGGTGCTGGCATCGGCGATCGTCGTCGGCGCGTTCGCGCTGGCCCAGCTCGTCTCCCGCATCGTCACCCCGGTCGTCATGGGGCGCTGGGCGGCACGGGATGGCGGTGGCGGCCGGGAGGCTGCCTTCCCGATTTCGGCGACGATGAGGCTGGCTGTCGCTCTCGTCATCCTTGTCGCCGCTTCGGCGTTGCGGTTCAGCGAGGTCGCCGCCCAGCTGATCCTGGCGGTGGCCACCGGCATGGCCGCCGGGCTCCTCGTTCACCGGTTCGCCCGCTATGCAGGGGCCGCTGCCGCGAGCGCGACCCTGCTGGGGCTGATTACCTTCGCAGGTGCGGTGATCGGGACCTTGCGCGGATTGGAGCCGGTCCTCGAAGGGCTGAACGCGGCCGGTCTGTCGATCGGGTCGCGGCGCATAACTCTGCTCGGCGTTCTGAACGGTGCCATCGTGATCGCGCTGCTTTTCCTGGGCACGCGTCTGGCGATCCGTCTTACCGGCCGATCGATCGATCGGGCCAGTGGCCTCGATCATTATCAGCGCGTGCTCATCCAAAAGCTGGTCGCCGTCACCCTCGTCATCACGGCGCTGTTGATGGGGGTCGATCTGCTGGGGATCGACCTGACGGCGCTGGCCGTGTTCTCGGGGGCCTTCGGCCTGGCGGTGGGTTTCGGCCTGCAGAAGACGTTCGGTAACCTCCTGTCGGGTCTCATCCTGCTGATGGACCGGTCGGTGAAGCCCGGCGACGTTATCGTCGTCGGGGACACCTTCGGATGGGTCAAGAAGATCGGCGTGCGCGCGGTCTCGGTCATTACGCGGGATGGGAAGGAGCATCTCATTCCCAACGAACTGCTCATGACCGAGCGGGTCGAAAACTGGTCCTATTCCAGTCGCGACGTGCGCGTCCGCATCCCGCTGGTCGTTTCCTACGAAAGCGATCCGGAGCTCGCGGAGGCGCTGATGATCCAGGCGGCGACCGAATCCACCCGGGTGCTCGTGTCGCCGGCGCCCAATGTGTGGCTGCGGAACTTCGGCGAGCGGGGCTTCGAATATGACATCCTCGTCTGGATCAGCGATCCCGAGCAGGGCGTGGGCAACGTCCAGTCCGAGATTCTCCGGCGCGTCTGGGTCCTGTTCCGGGAGAACCGGATCATCGTTCCCGTGCCCCAGCGCGAGGTGCGGCTCACGTCGCGTCCCGCGGATGACGGGGGCGTCTGAACCGGCCCGCCATGTGCGGTCCGGAACCCTCGATCAGCTGCCCGGTCGCGGCGTGCGGTCCTTGTTGCGCTTGTCGGCGACGAAGGTCTGGCCGTTCTCGGCCTTCATGATTTCGAACAACCCCGTCGCCTCGAAAAGCGCAGGGAAATTCTTGACGCCGTAGTTGCGGGGATCGATCGGCGCCTGTCGCTTGACGGCACTGCCGGCGCTGGACAGCAAGGCCCAGCCATCCTCGCGTTCCGCCGCCTCGATACCGCCACGCAGCGCGATGAGCAGCGTCGCGTCCTCCGCAAGCGACGGTTTCGGGCGCGCTACAGGCGGGGATCGCGTCTCTTCCGCCCCGTCCGTTTTGGGCGTCTTGGCCAGCGGACGGCGGCGAGCGACGACCGGCGTCTGGGCCTCCGGGTCGACGAGACTGTCGAGATAGAGAAAGGTCGTGCAGGCGTTCACGAAGGGCTCGGGCGTCTTGCGCTCGCCGAAGCCGTAGACGTCGTGCCCGTTCGCCTTCAGCTGCATGACGAGCGGGGTAAAATCGGCATCGCTCGACGCGATGCAGAAAGCGTCGAGCTTCTGCGTGTAGAGGAGCTCCATCGCATCGATGACGAGCGCGATATCGGTGGCGTTCTTGCCAGCGGAATAGCTGAACTGCTGGATGGGCCGAATGGCGAAGGCGTGAAGCTTGTCCTTCCAGCCCTTCAGCCCTGCGCTCGCCCAGTCGCCATAGGCCCGACGGATATTGGCGGTGCCATATCGCGACAGCTCGGCGAGGATCCGCCCGATTTTGGTGTGCGATACGTTGTCGGCATCGATCAACAGGGCGATGCGGCGATTGGGCGTAGGATTGGATGACGGCTCGGTGCTCATTGCCCACCTTTGCGTCCTCGCGGCGCCAGGTGCAACCGCTAGAGAAGGGGCAACCCACCCTCAGCCCCCAGGCATGGCGCCGACAGCAGTCCAACGCGCCGCAACCGGCCGGGGCCCGGGATGGGCCGCCGGCCGGTGCGATCATCAGAACTTGACCTGCAATTCGGCACCAAAGGTGCGCGGCGTGCCGAGGGCTTGAACGACCTGCCCGGGGACGATCGCACCGCCGACGCGGTTGATCGCATAATCGCGATTGGTGAGGTTCCGGCCCCAGACCGAGAGGCGCCAGACGTCGTCGCTCGGCCCAAAGCCGACGCGGGCATTGAGCAATATCAGCGAACCGTCCGAATAGGCGTTGTCGGACGCGAAATAGATCCGACTGCGGTGGGTAGCCTCCCCGCGGACGACGATATCATAGTCCTCGGTCACGGGTGCCGTCCATTCGACGGCACCGCTGATCGAGTGGCGCGGCGCCAGCGGCAACCGGTTGCCCGAATAGTCGGCCCCGCCGGGGGTCGCATTGGGATAGGATTTGAACTTGGCGTCGAGATAGCCATAGGTCGCGGTCAGCTGCAGCCCCGAAACGGGAGCGGCGGCGACCTCCAGTTCGATGCCCTTGCTGTGCGCCTTGGCGGCGTTTGATGTCTGATACTGGGCGATCCCGCCGCCGCTCATGATGAGCTGGTTCTGCTGCAGGTCGCGATAGTCCATGTAGAAAGCCGAGCCGTTGACCCGCAACCTGTGGTCGAGAAACTCGCTCTTGAAGCCGATTTCGTAATTGTAGACATTTTCCGGCCGGTATTCGGCGTTGTCGGTCGCGGTAACCGAGAACACATTGAAGCCGCCGGATTTGTAGCCCTGGCTGAAGGTCGCATAGGCGAGTAGTGCGTCCTGCGGCCGCCATTCGAGCGACACGGAAGGGGTGAACTTGTCGTCCGTGCGGTCGATGGCGCGCGGTGCGATCGTGCCGGCGATGACGCCGAAGGGGTCGCCGATCTGGGAGAAGTCGAGTTCCTTCTTCTCATGGGTGAAGCGTAGGCCCGCCACGACATTGAGCGTGTCGGCGAGACGATACACGGCGCGGCCGAAGCCGGCGAAGCTGTTGGTGTCGACATCGGCGCTGATCACCGCCGTCTCGCGCGTCGGATAGATGCCGAGGTCAGTGCCGACATAGACGATCGAGCGGGTCTTCAGACGCTGATAGAAGTAGAAGCCGCCAACGACGTAGCTGAACCGCTGCGCGGGATCGCTCGCATAGCGGATTTCCTGGGAGAATTGCGACTGGCGCTCGCGGATGCCGGTGTCGAGCAGATCGAGGACAGTATAGTCGTTGTCCTGGACGTTGGTCCATTTATAGCCACGCAACGCGCTGATCGCGGTCAGCGTGCCACCACCGAGGTGCCAGTTGAGTTCGGCCGAACCGCCGTAGACATCGCGGTTTTGCGTCGTGTTGGTCGACTGTGCGACGATGCGGTCATAGGGATCGGCATCGGCCAGTGGGGTGCCGGTAAACTGGCCGTTGTCGATGATCTCGAACGCGCCGGAATGGGTGCGGTCGCGCGAAATATCGCCCCGCAGCGTGACGTCCCAGATCTCGTTCGGCTTGTAGAGCAGCGTCAGCCTGCCCCCCAGGCTGTCGATATCGTCCAGGCGCGTGTTGGTCGCGCTGTTGCGCACCAGGCCGTCGCGACGATCGACCGAGACGGCGACACTGCCGTACAGCGATTCCGCAAGGGGTCCGCTCGCGAGGGCGTTGCCGCGAACGGCGTCATGGTTGCCGTAGCTCAGGGTGGCGCCGAGCCGCGTCTGATCGTTGGGCGTGCGGGTGATGAAGTTGACCGCGCCGGCGACGGTGTTGCGGCCATAGAGCGTGCCCTGGGGGCCGCGCAGCACCTCGACCCGTTCGAGGTCGAACAGGTTGGAGTTGATGGTCGCGCCGCGCCCCATATAAACGCCGTCGACATAGACGCCGACGCTCTGATCCAGCCCGGGATTGTTGAGATCGGCCGAGATGCCGCGGATGGCGATGGCCGAGGTGCGCAGGTCGCGCGGGCCCAGATAGACGTTGGGCAGCATGCCGGCCAGGTCCTCGACGCGGCCCACGCCGGAATCGGCGAGATCGGCCGCGGAGAAGGCGGTGATCGAAAGAGCGGTATCCTGCAGCTTCTCGGTCCGCCGCTGTGCGGTAACGACGATCTCCTCGAGCCCGCCGGAGGCATCCGATGCCTGCGCCTGCGCGACAGCCGGAGCGCCCGCCATGACGAGGGCGAAAGCCGATGCACCCGTTCGTACCGCCAATCCGATAGTCATAATCTCAAACCCCCTTGGAACGTCAGATATGCCGTGACGAATCGCCCCCCGGCTTGATGGCCTGCGATCGACGATTTCGCCCTGGTGGCGATGGAATGACGATTTCGCTTTCCAGTCAAGAAAAAATGAGCATGATCTCAACTTTGGTTATATCGGGGAGAATGAGCATGAGACTGGGGAGGTTGTTGTTAGGCGCCGCGAGCATCGCGACATTGGGCTGTGGCCAGGCGTGGGGGCAGGCGCCAGGACAAGACGACGGCGGATCGCTCGACGAAATTCTGGTGACGGCGCGGAAGACCACCGAGCGGCTGCAGGATACGCCGATCTCGATCACCGCGATCGATCGGGATGCGCTGGAAAGGCGTGGGATCACCTCGCTCGCCGAGGTGGCGAAGGTGACGCCCGGTCTCAACTATGGCGATTTCGGTGACCTGAAGCTGTCACCGACCTCGCTGCGCGGGGTGGTCGGGTCTGCCGGGTCGGCGGGCGCCGATCCTGCGGCTGGCTATTATGTCGATGAGGTTTATGTCGGGCAGGGGCCCGGCGCCAATCTCGATCTTTACGACATCGCGCAGGTCGAGGTGCTGCGCGGTCCGCAGGGTACATTGTACGGCCGCAATACGATCGGCGGCGTGGTCGCGATTACCACCGAACGGCCGGGTGACGAACTTAAGGGCTCGGTCACCGCCGACTTCGGCAATTACCGCAAGCAGCGGCTGGGCGCGTCGTTGTCCGGACCGCTGGTCGAAGGCCTGGTCAGTGCCAAGCTGTCGGCGATCGTCGATCATCGCGACGGCTATGAATATAACATGTTCCTCGACCGGGACGTGAACAACCGCAAGACCTGGTCTGGTCGTGCGCAGCTGCTGTTCACGCCCGCTCCCGACACCGAACTGCTCCTGACCGCGGACCATGCGGAAGCCAATCAGGAGACGCTGGTGTTCGAGACGCTGAAGTACAACCCTGACGCTCTCGCGACCCAGCTGCTGCTGGCGTCGGGCTTCGCGCTCAACGACGATCCGTTCGACCGCAAGGTGAACGCGAACCGGGTCAGCCGGGAAACGCTGAACGCCGACGGCTATGCCGCCAATTTCCGAACCGTGCTGGGCGGCGTCGAGATCGTCGACATATTTTCCTATCGCCAGCACGATTATTACAGCTTCACCGACACCTGCCGGTGCCAGCTTTCCTTCAGCTATGACGGCGATCCGGAACGGGTGAAGCGCTTCTCGAACGAGTTTCGCCTCAGCGGCAAGGTCGGATCCCTGTCCTTGCTGGCCGGCGTTTATTATTTCCACCAGAAAGCGGACAATAACAGCTTCATCGAACTGGGATCGACGACGGCGGACGTGTTCGGCGTGCCGGAGATCGATGGCCTGGTGATCGGTTCCACCGGCAGGATGAAGACGACCAGCAAGGCCGCCTTTGCCAGCGCCACCTGGGCCGTGGACAGCCGCATCGACGTGACGGCCGGCGGGCGTTACACGCACGACCGCAAGACGATCGACTATCGGCAGGTCGATCCTTTTCAGATCCTGGGCGGATCGACCGCGATCACGGCGAAGGACAGCTGGGGCCGCTTCACCCCCAACGCCAATATCCGCTTCCGGATAAGCCCGGCGGTCATGACCTATCTGAGCGCCGCCAAGGGCTTCAAAAGCGGCGGGTTCAACGATGCGCTGGGAGATGCCAACGGCATCGCCTTCGGGCCGGAAACGCTGTGGAATTACGAAGCGGGCGTGAAGGCGGAGCTGTTCGACCGTCGGGTCGCGGTCAACCTCGCCTTCTACGCGATGGAATGGGACAGCATCCAGATCACGGCGCAGAATCCGGCGACCACCTTTTTCAACCCCATCATTCTCAACGCCGGCAAGGCGCACAGTCGGGGCGTCGAAATCGAAGCGACGGCGCGAGTCACATCGCGGTTGCGGCTGAGCGGCAACCTGTCGGTGCAGGATGCCGCCTATGACGAAGGCAGGCTGCCCAACGGCCAGGCTCTCGATCGCATCCCCTTCGCGCCGAGCTATACGGCGTTGATCGAGGGCGAGTATACCGTGCCGACGGCGCTGGGTCCGCTGTCCTTCCAAGCGGAGTATCAGCTGCGGGGCCGGACCTATCTGACCACCAACAACGATCCCGACGGCCGGGTCGGCGCCTACGGCCTCGTCAACCTGCGCCTCGCGCTCGCTTCCGACACGGATCGCTGGCGGATCGCGCTCTACGGCAAGAATGTCTTCGACAAGACCTATATGACCCGGTTGTTCGACCTCTATGACAACACGCTGAACGGGCAGAAGCTGATCACGCTCGGCGCACCTGCCACCTACGGGGTCGAGTTCAAGATCGCATTCTGACAAAAAGGGGGCGGGCGTCGCCGGCTCGCCCCCATCGTCACCGATCCCAGGCCGTCCCGCTGGCCTCGAGGGTTTCGGCGCGACGGCGCAAAGCGGGCTTGTCCACCTTGCCGATCGGCAGCAGCGGCAGTTCCGGCTCGATCAGAATTCGCTTGGGCAGTTTATAATTGGCGAGGCGCGTTCGCAGGAATGCGAGAATGTCCGCCACGCCGGCTTCGGCCGACAGCGTCACATAGGCGATGCCGATTTCCTGCCAGACAGGATCGGGCACGGCGACCACCGCGGCGGCCGAGACCGACGGATGCGCCTCCAGCGCGGCTTCGACCTCGCGCGGATAGACGTTGTAGCCGCCCGACTTGTACATGTCCTTGATGCGCCCGGCGATACGGTAGGCGCCATCGGGACGGAGCGCGGCAAGATCGCCGGTCCGAAAGAAACCGTCATGGGTGAACGCGTCGTGCGTCGCTTCGGGGCGGCGCCAATAGCCAAGGAAATTGAGTGCCGATCGCGTCTGCACTTCGCCGACCTCACCGTCGGCCACCGGATCGCCGTCTTCCCCCGCCAGGCGGATCTCGACCCCCGGGAAGGCTGCGCCGACCGAGTGGGCGAGCCGGTCGACATCGTCGGTCGGGGCGATCGCGGTCATCGCGCTCGTCGTCTCGGTCATGCCGTAATTTGTGGCGAGCCGCGAGCATGTCGCCCGCAGGCGACGGATGGTCGCTTCGTCCATCGCCGCCCCGCCCCAGGCGATCAGCTGGACCGAGGAAAGGTCCCGCCGTGCGAAATCGGGATGGTCGATCATCATCGGGAAAGTGCTCGGTACCGATCCCCAGAGCGTGACGCCATGCGCTTCCATCAGTCGAAGGCAGTCTGCGGGTTCGAACTGCTCCATGAAGATCAGCGTGCCGCCCGCGACGACGCAGGGCAGCGTGCAGTCCGCCACGCAGCCGACATGGTTGATCGGGAAGTAATTGATGGCGCGCACGGGATCGAGCGGCCAGACGAGGTTCTGGCCGAGGCTGAACCGGGCGAGGCCGTCATGGTGAAGCAGCGCGCCCTTGGGCTCGCCGGTGGATCCCGACGTATAAACGATCAGGCAGGGGTCGCGGTCGCCGCATCCGGCGCGCGCGCCGACGAGGGCATCGTCGGCCACGGACTCCCCGAGGCTGAGGAAGCTGTCGAGCAGTTGGGCGGGGGCAGGGGCGGGCTCGTCGCAACCGACCATCACCAGATGATGTAGGGACGGGCAGAGATCGGCGAGCGCGAGGAGGTCTTCGGTGAAATCACGATCGCCGATAAACCGGCGCGCGAGAAGCACCGCGGGCTCCGAGTCGAGCAGAACATGCGCGAGTTCGCCGCGCTGGTAGCGCGGGTTGAGACCGACCCAGATCGCGCCGATCGATGCCGTTGCAAGGAAATCGACGAGATAGCGCGGATGCGGGGGCTGAAGCGTCGCGACGCGGTCCCCCTTGCGGACACCGGCGGCAAGCAGGGCGCGGGCGAGTTGCTCCACGTCGGCGGACAGGCGCGCCCAGCTCCAGCTCTCGTTGTCGAGGATCAATGCCGTGGCGGCGGGCTGGCGGCTGGCGTGCCAGGCGACATAGTCGCTGATGCGGGGGAGGAGGGGAGGCTGGTTCGTCATGATCGTGCTTCGCCGATAGAGTCTGGCGCGGCTGCGGCGAAAGCGCGCAGCAACGGGAAGGACAGGAGGAACAGCAGGGCCGTGGCGCCGGCTACCGGCCAGGCAAGCCGATGCGGATCTCCGTTCACCAGCGCGAGCGCGATCCCGCACAACAGCGGACTTGTGGCCAGGCCCAGCTTCTCGGCGGCGGTCCAGAGGCCGGTCATCGCGCCTTCGCTGGTGATGCCGGTGGCGACGCGGGCATGGATGAGATCGGTCACAAGCATATAGGGCATCACCTGCAGGCCCGCGAAGGCGAGGCCGGCAAGCGCGAACGCCACCAGCATCGCGGACCAGCCCGCTGCCAAGATCACGCTGGCGGCGACGCATCCCGCGGCGGCCAGATAGGCGACGAGGCTGATCTTCAGAAGGTGCAGATAGCCGTATCGGTGGCCGAGCCGGGCGACCGCCGGGGCGGCCAGGCTGGTGACGATCAGCATGACCCCGAGCGCGGTGCCGATCTGCTCCTCCCCGCGGCCGAGCGCGCCGGTTATGAAATAGGGGGCGGCGGCGGAAAGCATGCCGGCTCCGCCCAGCAGCAGGACATAGGCCATGAGCAACGGACGATAGGCCGGGTCGGCGACCGCGATGTGATAGGGCGTCGTCCCGACCGTTCGGACCGGTGGCGGGGCTTTCGCCCGCGCGGGATCGCGGTCGCGCATCATGAGCAGGGGGCAGGCCATCGCCAGGGCTGCGCCGACGCCGATCCAGATCGACATCATCGCATAGCCATGGCGGTTGCCGCCATAGGCGGCCACCAGCATCGGGGCCAGTGCAGCCCCGGCCAACACCCCGAGCATCGCGACGGTGATCCGCCATCCCACCAGTCGGGCGCGATCGCCCGGAAGGGCGGCGATCTCGGGCGGGATGGCGACGTAGGGCACAGCGAACATCGCATAGCCGGTAACGAGGATGGCATAGCTGGTGGCGATCCACACCGTGCCCGCCCAGCCGGTCAGCGCCGCCGGCGGTGAAAAGAGAAGAACGAACGCGATGGCGGTTGTTGCTGCTCCGGCCGCGATGAATGGCCGCCGACGTCCGAAGCGGGTGGCGGCGCGATCGGACCAGCTGCCGATATAGGGGTCCCAGAACAGGCCCCACAATTTGGGAAGGAAGGCGATGACACCGGACACGATCGGCGCGATGCCCATGATCTGCGTGCAGAAGAACAGCAGCAATATGCTGGGCACGGTGGAGAAAATCCCCGTTCCCAGCGAGCCGGTCGCATAGAGCATGACGTCCCGCGCGCCTATGGGTGCGGGCCTGGCGGAGGGCACCTTCAGATCGCCTCTGGCGGGACCTGCAACGAGAGCCATTCGGCGACAAGGGCGGGCCGGTCCCTGCCTTCGATCTCGATCTCGCAATGGACGCAGGTCATCAGGCGACCCTGCTCGTCGCTGACGCTGTCCTTGATCCGGAAATGGCCGCGAACGCGTTCGTTGGAGCGAACGGGGGTGATGAAGCGGACCCGGTTGAACCCATAGTTGAGGAAATGGCCGGGCTGCCGCAGTTCGGACTCGGGGCTGCTGTTCATCGCGTCATGAAGAAAATGGGTCAGCAGCGACAGCGTCAGGAAGCCAAAGGCGATGGTGCCGCCATAAGGACCGTTTTCCCGGGCCCATTCGGCATCGATATGCATAGGATCCGGATCGAAGGTGATCGCCCCGAACTGATCGATCATCGTCTGGTCGATCCGGACCCAACGAGACGGTCGGATGGATTTTCCGGCCTTCGGCGCGGCGTGTATAGAGTCTTGCGTCATCGATAATCCGTTTTGGCTTGTGTTTTTCTGAGATTGACCTCAATTATTCATCCGGTCAATCGGAAGGAAGCCAAAAATCTTGTCGGGCGAGAAAAAGTGACGATTTCATATATCGAATATCTGCAAGATTCCTTTGATCGGAATCCGCCGAAGCGAAAAGGCGACAGAACCCGAGACAGAATCAAGATAGCGGTAGCAAAAAGCCTCGAGAAAAAAGGCTATCTTGCGATGCGGGTCATCGACGTAACCGAGATTGCGGAGATTGCTGAAGGGTCTTTCTACGTCTATTTCAAGGACAAGACCGAGGCAACATTTGCCGTTCTTACCGATCTTCTTGATAATTTCTTCGCGTTGGAATCTCCACGGGAAGGGTTGGCGCCGCGCACCGCCTATGATTCGATTCGATTGGCCAATCGCCGCTGGATCGCAGTCTGCCGCGCCAATGCAGGGCTGATGCGCTGTATTCTGCAGGTCGGCGATGAAGCCCCCGAATTTGCCCAGCTCAGCCAGCGCGCAAATGCGGTCTGGTACGAGCGGGTCGCGATGGGGACGAAGCGTCGCCGCGGAGAAGAGGGAGCGGCGCCGCTGCTCGCCGCTTATCTGCTCGGCGGGATGATGGATGAACTCGTGCGCAAGCTGATCGTCTATCCCGATCTCGACCTGATGGCGCTGCGTGACGCCATGGGCCTGGACGACGATGGCGTGGCGGACGCCAGCAGCCTGGTCTGGCTGCGCATCTTCCATCCCGACCAGCCGATCCCGGCGAATGTGCCGGAATCGGTCGCAGCCTTCGCCCGCCTGCTCTGGCCAGCGGGCTGACCGCACGGTGCGGCTCTATATCTCGGCGGACATCGAGGGGGTCTGCGGCGTGGTTTCGCGGGACCATACCCGTCCCGGCGGCTTCGAATATGAGCGTGCGCGCGACTGGATGACCGACAGTGTCGTGGCGGTCTGCGAGACGGCGCGCGAGCTGGGGGCCGAGGAGTTGGTGGTGAGCGATTCCCACGGCAACGGCCTCAACATCCGGCTCGAGGCCATGCCCGATTATGTTCGCCTCGTTCGCTCCTGGCCGCGACCGCTCGGCATGATGCAGGGGATCGAGCAGGGACGGTTCGATGGCGCTTTGCTCGTCGGCTATCATGCGGGCGGTTCCAACAGCGGCGGGGTTCTGTCGCACACGATGAGCAGCGAGTTCTTCCACGAGATCCGCATCAACGGGCGCACGGCGAGCGAGGCGTGGATCAGCGCCGCATTGGCCGGGGTGCATGGCGTTCCGGTGCTGATGGTGGCGGGCGACGACATCGCGGTCGCGGAGACGCGCGCCATGCTCGACGATATCGCGACCGCGACGCTGATGGAAGCGATCAGCACCCATTCGGCGATCTGCCCGACGCCCGGCGTAGCGCTCGAACGTCTGCGTGCGGCGACCAGGGACGCGATCGGCCGCATCGGCAAGCTGGAGCCGCTGCTGATCGCGGGGCCCGTCGAGCTCGACATCGTCCTGCGCACACGCACGGTTGCCGAATGGCTGGCCTATCTGCCCGAGGTGGAGCGGCTGGACGCCTACACCGTCCGCTATCGGCCCGACGATATCATCGCCTTGTCGCGCTTCCTCATGTTCGTCACCCTCGCGCGGCAGTCGGTCGCGGCATGATGCGGGAAACCGGCGCATCGAGAGCCTGGTGGAGCGTGCGACCGGTGAGACCAGGCCGCACGCTCGCCAAATCTAGAGTCTGTTTCAGCGAAGCTGAAACGGCGGTACCGGCCCGC
>JAZKDN010000006.1:0-62469 GCA_040387595.1 Pseudomonadota bacterium | reverse complement strand
CGTGGTAGCAATCCTGCACCTCGACATCGGCCTGGGTGAAGAAGCGGAAGATCTGCGTCAGCAGGTTGCGCTCATGATCGGTGAGCTTCTGCGCCCAGTCGCGGCAATCCTCGCCGAGCGGCACTTCCTCGGGCAGCCAGTGGAGCTGCTGCTGCCGCTTCCAATATTCGAACGCCCAGGGATATTCGAACGGCTTGTAGGTGCGGCTGGCCTGGAGAAGCGACATCGGACGACCTTTCAGCTTCAGCTGTAAACAATGATGAACGCGGCGAGCGCGAACATGACGATGGCGCTCAGCAACTGCCGAAGCGCGAAACTCTTCAGATCGGCGGGCGTGTCCCCGAGGGCGCCCGTGCCTTTCTTCACCTTGCGCAGCCGCAGCAACGCGGCGAGCACCAGCCAGAGGCAGAGCAGGCCGACGAGCGCCGATGCGACGGCGATGACCAGGCTGACCGACATTTCCATCGATCAGCCCCTGGCGACCCGTGCGGGCGCATCGAACATAGCGGTTGCTCCACCCTGTAACATCGGGATTTCCACCCCGTGATTCAAGCGCTTCGGCAACGATCCCCCGGTCGTCGAAGTGCGTCGCGCATCCTATGCCAAGCCCCGCTTATCGCCAAATGGTTTTGCGAGTTTTCCACAAGAGCTTGTGCTGCCTGTGGATGATAACCACCACGCCTATGTTTTCGGGGTTTCGCTTGTCAGCCGTGGCGCGCGGGCGCTAAGCCCGGGACGCCCCCATGCAGGTGATGACCAGTGCCCGACACGCGAACGACCGACCTGACCATCCGCCGCGGCGACGGACTGCTGGAAGCCCAGGTCGACGGCGAGATGGTCGCCCTGCATATCGACAACGGCACCTGCTACGGATTCAACGGCACCGCCTACCGGATCTGGCAGCTGATCGAACAGCCGACGACCTTGTCGCAGCTCTGTGCGCAGCTGGCCGCCGAGTTCGCGGTCGAGCCGGCGGCGTGCCGGGACGATGTGCGGGCGGTGCTCGAGGATCTGGCGGCCGACCGACTCGTGGTACTGACGCCGATCGGCTGATCGGGCGGCGGCTTATCGATCCGGCGCCGACGGTGTGCCCGCAAGCAGATGTTCGATCCGGTCCATCGTCTCGGCGATGCGGGCGGGATCCCAGGGGCGGGACAGCCGGAAGACCGGCACCGCGCGCTGCAGCGCGAGGCAGGTCGCGAAATGCGCCGCGCCGTCGCCCACCGTCCGGATGAAACTGCCGCGATAGGTGTTGGCGATGAGCGCCTCGACCGCCTCCACCCCCGCGAGCCGCCGGATGTCGATGGCAGGATCGCCGTCATGGCTGGCGAGCAGGACGATCGCCGCCAGCGGCAGCGCTTCGGACCGGACCGCCGCCGTGGTGCGGACCGAATATTTGTCGAGCGCGTCGAACGCCCGCTCATAGTCGCCGGTAACGCGGCCCGATCGCTCGACGGCGTCGCGCCACAGGCGCAGGCGGGGAATGCCCGGTTGCGCGCTGAAGCTGTCGCCGTCGCGGCTGACGGCGCAGACGTCGTCGCTCAGGATGCGCCGGCCGCGATCGTGGAAGGCGGCGGCGAGCGTCGACTTGCCGGCCCCCGAGGCTCCCATGATGGCGACGGCACGTCCGTCGACGTCGATGGCGTTGGCGTGGAGCGGCAGGATGCCGCGCTGGTGCAGCAGCACCGCCATCGCCGAGCCGAGCAGGACGAGGCGGACGTTGCGGTCGGAGGCATCGGGGTGGGGATCGACGAGGATCGCGCGGCCGTCGCGGACCTGGAAACGGGCGACGTCGAGCACGCTCAGGATCGCGCCGTCTGGGGTGATCGCCAGATGATGGCGCGGATCGTCCTCGCCGGGCGTCTCGGCGACGCGCCCCACCGCGATCGCGATCGCATCGGGATCGCCGTGAGCGTCGGGTTCGAGCTCGGGGAGGGGGATGGCCGAGCGCAGCGGCAGGCCGAACAGACGATATTCGTGCACTGTCCCGGCTGCTCCCGCACTTCGTCGTCGTCGTCGATGACGGCGCTGTCCTAGGGCGGCGCGGATCGTGGGGGAAGCGCTTTGGCGCGCGCGAGCGGAGGTGGGGAAAATGCGGACTTGCGTGGCCGCGCCATCCTGCATAGCCTTTCGCAGAACCGGAATTGAGGGGAAATATCATGACCGATCAGATCGATACGGGCGAGACGACAGCATCGACCATCGCGGCCGCCACGACGGATGAACCGCGCGCGCAGTGGGTGCGTCCCGAGGTCCGGCGGATGAAGGCCGGCGATGCGGAGACGCTCAGCCCGCTCGGCTTCTTCTTCGCCAGCTGAGAAGGGTAAGGCGCGGATGCTCAGGCGTCCGCGTTTCCTCATCCCATAGCAAAACGGCCGCGTGATCGTCTCACGCGGCCGTTTTGTTTTTCAGGGGTGCCCGATCACTGGCAGGCGAGGCACTCGTCATAATCCTTGGTCTCAAGCTCGATCTGCTTGAGGTCGGGGGTGTTGTCGGCCTCGACGCCGCCCGCGAAGCCGGCGCGCTGCACCGACTTGGAGCGGAGATAATAGAGCGACTTGATGCCCAGTTCCCAGGCGCGGAAGTGGAGCATCAGCAGGTCCCACTTCTCGACGTCGGCGGGGATGAACAGGTTCAGCGACTGCGCCTGGTCGATATAGGGGGTGCGATCGGCGGCGAGCTCGATCAGCCAGCGCTGGTCGATCTCGAAGCTGGTCTTGTACACGTCCTTTTCTTCCGCGCTCAGGAAGTCGAGATGCTGGACCGAGCCGCCCTTCTCGAGGATCGTGTTCCACACCGCGTCGCTGTTCTTCGACTTCTCCGAGAGCAGCTTTTCGAGATAGGGATTCTTGATCGAGAAGCTGCCCGACAGCGTCTTGTGGGTGTAGATGTTGGCCGGGATCGGTTCGATGCAGGCGCTGGTGCCGCCGCAGATGATCGAGATCGACGCGGTCGGCGCGATCGCCATCTTGCAGCTGAAGCGCTCCATCACGCCTTGATCGGCGGCGTCGGGGCACGGCCCGCGCTCGCTGGCCAGCAGCATCGACGCTTCCTGCGCGCCGGCGGAGATATGCCTGAAGATCTTGAGGTTCCAGCTCTTCGCCATCGCCCCTTCGAACGGGATGTTGCGCGCCTGGAGGAAGGTGTGGAAGCCCATCACGCCGAGGCCGACCGACCGCTCGCGGCCGGCGCTGTACTTGGCGCGCGCCATCTCGTCCGGGGCGCGTTCGATATAGTCCTGCAGGACGTTGTCGAGGAAGCGCATGATGTCCTCGATGAACATCTTGTCGCCGTTCCACTGGTCCCAGGTCTCGAGGTTGAGCGAGCTGAGGCAGCACACCGCGGTGCGATCCTTGCCATGCTGGTCCCGGCCGGTCGGCAGGGTGATTTCCGAGCAGAGGTTCGAGGTCGACACCTTCAGGCCGACGTCGCGATGATGCTTCGGCATCGTCCGGTTCACCGTGTCGTTGAACACGATATAGGGCTCACCGGTGGCGAGGCGGGTCTCGACCAGCTTCTGGAACAGCGCACGGGCATCGACCGAGCCGCGCTTCGACTGATCCTTCGGGCTGAGCAGGTCCCACTCCTTGCCGTCGCGGACCGCTTCCATGAAGGCGTCGGTCAGCAGCACGCCGTGGTGGAGGTTGAGTGCCTTGCGGTTGAAGTCGCCCGAGGGTTTACGGATTTCGAGGAACTCCTCGATCTCCGGGTGGGACACGTCGAGATAGACCGCGGCCGAACCGCGGCGCAGCGAACCCTGGCTGATCGCGAGGGTCAGCGAGTCCATGACGCGGACGAAGGGAATGATGCCCGAGGTCTTGCCGTTGAGGCCGACCGGCTCGCCGATGCCGCGCACCGAACCCCAATAGGTGCCGATGCCGCCGCCGCGCGACGCCAGCCAGACATTCTCGTTCCAGGTGTTGACGATGCCTTCGAGGCTGTCGTCGACCGAGTTGAGATAGCAGCTGATCGGCAGGCCGCGGCCGGTGCCGCCGTTCGACAGGATCGGCGTCGAGGGCATGAACCACAGCTTCGAGATATAGTCGTAGATGCGCTGGGCGTGCGGCTGATCGTCGGCATAGGCCGAGGCGACGCGCACGAACAGGTCCTGATAGCTTTCGCCGGGCAGGAGATAGCGGTCGGTCAGCGTGTCCTTGCCGAAATCGGTGAGGAGCGCGTCGCGGCTGTGATCGACCTCGATCGGATAGAGCTGCGGACGGATCTCGGTGCTGCCGGCCGACACCTTCGCATTGACCGTCGCCTCAGGGGCATTGGCGGTCGCCTCGGGGGCCGCGGCCTTGGCGTCTTTCGCCGGGGAATCGATCATCGTCGCCACTTCGTTCGAGCTCACTTCGCTGTTGCTGCTGCCAGAAAGGTCCATACGCCCGCCTCCGCATAATTCATGATGAACGGGCCGATCGGGCGGCCCTGTTCG
Organism: Pseudomonadota bacterium; assembly: GCA_040387595.1. Lineage (GTDB taxonomy): Bacteria > Pseudomonadota > Alphaproteobacteria > Sphingomonadales > Sphingomonadaceae > Rhizorhabdus. The sequence continues at coordinate 58,034 of JAZKDN010000006.1, read as the reverse complement.
CGATGCGTTCGACTCAGGCGTATCGGTAAAAGATAGTGTGTCTTCGCCGCTAATCCAGCGCCGATTTGACCTTATCCCCGCTCTTCTCAGCGCCGAAGCCGGCCAAGCGCCCGGAGCCTGGCTCCCGAACGTCATCCACCACCTCTAGCGCTGCCCCTGCTGTCTTACACCACCTATAGTGCCTCATCTGAATCTCAGCGCAAGAGTCAAAATGACGGTTCGGGGACTCGGCTCGTCGCATAGACGGGACGCCACGCAGGCCCTTGACGCCCGTGGAATAATGAGTCGGTTCAATCGCTTGGCCGCAATGGCGCCGCGGGGGTGGCGGAAAGGCGTAACAAAAGAATCTGTGGATGAAATAATACAAGCGCGACCGGCGTAAAAAAACTCCCCCGCCCGGAGAGGGCAGGGGAGCATGGCCGAACGACCATCATGGTTGGGGCAGGCTGCGGTGGGGGGCTCCGATACCGCCTCGTTGGGGGAGAAGGCCTGCCCCGCCCTCCTGAAAGGAGGGAGGGTGTCGCGGGCGGCGCCGGCACGAACCGGCACCGCCGCATCGTCAGAGGCCGACGACCAGGCTGGCGCGGAGCGAGAGGGCGGCCCGGCCCTGCTGCTCTTCCGCACCGGCTTCGCCGCCGATCTGGAAGCCGTTGCCGCCGCCGACCGCGCGGAACTTGCCGACCCAGCCGTTGGTGCGCTGTTCGGGATCGAGGGTGAAGGCGGTGCCGCCGGTGAACTGCGCGGTGGTCGAGCCCAGCGATCCGCCGACCAGCTGACGCCGGCCGCCTTCGAGCTCGACCCGGAACCAGCCGGATTCATCGTTGCGGCCGCCGAAGTCGAAGCCCGCCGCGACGGTGCCGTTGACCGCGAGTTCGTCGCTCTTGCGGCCGCGGACGATGAGGTTGAACGCGTCGCCGCCGCCCTTTTCGGAATAGCCGTCCTCCTTCAGGCGGTAATAGTCGATCGCCGCCTTTGGCCGGATGCTGAACGATCCCATCTGCAGCGTGTAGGCCGCGCCGGCCGCCGCCGAGACGAGCTTGCCGTTCCACTTCGACTTCGCGCGCCGCTCGACATTTTCGAGGCCGATGCTGCCCTGGAAGACGCGCTCGCCCTTGAAGGCGATGTGGCCGTAGCTGGCACGGGTCCAGCCCTGGAACGGACCCCAATAGCCGCGCCAATAGGCGCCGACCTCATATTGGCTGCCGTCGACGTCGTTGTCGGTGCCGCCGTCGGCATTCTTGCCGTAGAGATAGGCCAGCGAGATGCCGAAGCTGCCGAGATCGGTCTTGATCTCCCCGCCGGTCGAGATGCCCCAGCCGCTGACGTCGTAGGAGGCGGTGTCGCCGAGGCTCTTCGAGGTGCCCCAGCCGACCTGCTGGATCCAGTAGCCCCACTTGCCCATATCGGCGAAGGGCGCGTTGGGATCGGCCAGGAAGGTGGCGGTGGCGCGCGAGGCCATCGTCACCGATTCGAACGAGCCGCCGGCATGATCGGGCAGCATCTGGCGCAGCTGCTTGCGGAAGGCGTCGCCGTCATAGGTGCCCAGATAGACGCCGGCGACCTTGGCGTCCTTGCCCAGCGCCGTGAAGATGGCGTTGTAGGCGCTCGACTGCGACCGGTTCAGCCCCAGCTCGGTGGTGTTCTTGCGGGCGATGTCGACCGCCAGTTCGGTCGCGGAGGCGGCGACGACATTGCCCTTGTACATGAAGGGCAGCAGCGCGGTGTTGGTCGCGATGTTCGACGCGCCGGTGACCGATCCCGCCTTCAGGAAGGTGTAGCGGCCTTCGGCGCCGGTGACGCTGCTGAGCGTGACCGCGACCTTCGACCCCTGCGCGAAGCTGGCATTGCCGGCGACCTGGTAGAGCGTGCTGCTCTTGCTGGCGACGTCGATCGCGACGCCCAGCGTGCCTGCGCCGCCGACCGCCAGCGACTTGATCGTCGCGGTCGACTTGCCGACGTCGAGCGTGCCGCCCGTGACGGTGACGGCGGTGCCCTGCGCATTGATCAGCGCACCGGTGAGCTTGCCCGACCCTGTCAGGGCCAGCGTGTCGTTGCCCCCGCCCAGGTCGATGTCGCCGGTGTAGGTCGAGGTGCCGCCCAAGGTGACGAGGTCGTTGCCCGCGCCAAAGGTCGCCTTGCCGGTATAGGCGGCGTCGCCCGACAGCAGCAGCTGGTTGTTGCCGGTGCCGAAGCTGGTGTTGCCGGTGACGGTGCCGTCGGCGATGTCGAAGACATCGTTCGATGTGCCCAGGCGAATGTCGCCGACGATCGACGGCGCCGTGACGCCGCTGGCGACGACGGTCTGGCCGATCCGCACGCCGGTGGTGTTCGCCGACAGGTCGATCGCGACATTGCTGCCCACCGATGCGCCGGTGGCCGAGATGAGACCGCTGTTGGTGAGCAGATCGACCTCGCCCGACCGGTCGAGGATCGCGGTGACGGTCGCGCCATTGGCCGCCGCGGTGCCGCCCGCGCTGGCGCGGATCGTGCCGCTGTTGGTGATTTCGGAGGTAAAGCCGCCCTGGTCGATCTGCAGCGCCACCGTCTTCGCGTTGGCGGCGTTGGTGCCGCCGGCCTGGATGATGCCGCTGTTGATCACTTCGGGAACGCTTGCGCCGCTGCCGATGCGGATCCCCATGGCGCTGGCGCCCGAGGCGCTGACCGTGCCCTTGTTGGTCAGGCCGCCCGCGATCGTCACCGCGCCGCCGAGGCCGCCGATGACCAGACCGTTGCCGTTGACGCCGGCATAGGTGCCCGCGCCCTGGATCGTGCCCTCGATGACGAGCCCGTGCCCGTCCGGGTTGGTCGCCACCGCGCCGATCGCGACCGCGCGGTTCGCCGCGCCGATCTCGACCGCCGCCGCCGAGCCGTAGGAGATGATGGCGGCCGAGCCTTCCTTGGCGTCCTCGATGCCGTCCTTGTCCTCGTCATTGTCGGTGGTGCTGGCATCCTTCGGCGGGACCGCGAAGACGACGCCGCCCGCGACATTGCCGGCGATGCGGACGGCGGGGCCGCCCTGCAGTAGATCGTCGACGTCGAGCTTGGACGTGTCGGTCGGCGGGGTGGTGGCCCGGTAGCCGGTCGTGCTGATCGCGCCCTGGATCACCAGCGCACCGCCGATATTGCCGGTCAGCGACGCGCCGACCGCGTCCTGGCCCTGGGCGCTGATCGTGCCGGCGATGCGGACATTGCCCGACACGTCGCCGGCGCTGACGCCGACCGAACGGTCGCCGACGACGGCGATGGTGCCGTCCTGGGTCAGCTTGCCGGTCAGCGGACCGTCGAGCCGGATGCCGGCCGAGTCCTTGCCCTCGATCGTGATCGCGCCGCTGTTCGTGACGTCGCCGGTGAAGGCGCCGGCGGTGCGGATACCGACCCGGCCGGTGCCGACCGCGAGCGGACCGTCGAGGTCGCCGTCCTTGTCGGTGTCTTCCGGCGCATAGGTCTCGTCGAGGATGATCTTGCCGCCGGCGGCGTTGACGATGCTGCCGGTGCGGCCGGCCTCGGCGCGGATGCCGGTCGAATTGTCGAGGTTGGTGGCCTGGATCGTGCCTTCGTTGACGATCTTGTTGTTGCTGTCGAGAACCACCGCGGCGCCCGCGACCGTCGGCACGACCGAGCCGGCCGAGGTGATGCGGATGTCGTCGGCGGCGCCGGACTTGATCGTCGAGGTGCGGATCGTGGCGGTCCGCTTGTCGGCGACGCTGGTCTCGGCATGGGCCGGCACGGCGACGAGGGCGGCAAGGCAGGTGGAGGCAAGCAGGTAGCGCATCGAGGTTCCATTCCCTTTTTCGGTGGGCAGGGAGGACGCCGAGGCGATCGTCGCTGCCACATGTCGGGAAGACGGGGCCGATGCGGCGGAGCCTTGGAAGAAAATGTTGCGGGGCGGGGGCGATGGCATTGTCACTCCCCGAAGGCGGGGGGGTGCCGGCGAGCGAATTGCGAAGCAACGGGGGTTCGGACCAGGCGGCCTGGTGGATTCCCGCCTTCGCGGGAATGACGGGGAGGGGTGGGGGCTCTCTCTGTACGTCATGCCAGCGTAGGCTGGCATCTCGGGAGGTGGGCGGAGCGCTACTCTCCCTGAGACCCCAGCCTTCGCTGGGGTGACGGATGAGGGGGGTAGAGCTGGCCCGAACCCAAAGGTCCTGAACCCGGCAGGTCCGAAGCCTTCAGAAGCTCTTGTCGAGCCCGATGCGGATGGTGCGGGGGCGCAGGGGGGTGATCTGCTGGCCGCCGGCGGCCTGGAAGGGGGTGCCGAGCGCGAAGCGGTTGCCGATTGCGTCGGTCAGGTTGGTGACGCCCAGGCTGACGCCGAAATCGGGCCGGCCGATCCGCGCGGTCAGGGCGGTGTCGAGATAATCGCCCTGAAGGTCGCCGAGGATCGGGCCGATGCCGAGCCGCGACTTGCCGATATAGCGCGCCCAGCCGTTGATTCGCAGGTCGAGCCGGTCGGACAAGGGGCGGCGATAATCGAAGCCGACCCGGGTGGTGAAGCGCGCGACATTGGGGATGCGGCTCTGCCCGCCGGTCAAGGCACCGGTCTTGTCGCTGAGCGGGGCCGAGGCGAGCGCGATCAGCAGCGAGGGGGACGGATCGGTGACCCGGCTGTTGTTGTAGGTCGCGGCGGCGTCGAAGGTCAGGCCGGCGAGAGGCGACCAGCCCATCGCCGCGCTGAGCGAATAGATGCGGCCGTCGCCGATATTGTCGGTGGTCGGCAGCCCGCCGCTGTCGATGAAGTCGGCCTGGATGTCCTGCCAGTCGGTGTAGGACAGGCTGAGCGACAGATCGAACGGATCGTCGCCGCGCACGCCGTAGCGCAGTCCGGTTTCCATCGTCGCGACATGGTCGTTGCGGAAACGGCGGACGAAGCCGCCCTCGATCGCGAGGCCGCCCGGGCGGAAGCCCTGCTGGTAGCGCGCATAGACGACCAGTTGCGGCAGCAGCGCGGCGGAGACCGATGCGGAAGGCAGGAGGCGCTTTTCGGTGCGGTTGGCGATGATCGCCGCGCGCGCCGCTTCGACGGCCGGGGAGAAGGCCGGCAGCGGATCGTCGGCGCCTCCGCCCAGCTTCGACCAGGTGTAGCGTGCGCCGCCGGTCAGGGTCAGTCCGCGCAGCGGCTCGACGCTCGCCTCGCCGTAGATGGTCGTCTCGCGGATGCGGTTCGACACGCCGGTCACCGTGATCGGCACGTCGACCGGACCCAGCGAGCGATCGAGATCGGTGCGGTTACGGGTGTAGCTGGCGCCGATCACCCAGCCGAAGCCGTCGCGGTTCGGCCGCCACAGCCGGTTCTCGGTCGCGAACATTTCGGTGCGGTTGCTCTGCACGAACCGACGGTCGGTCCCGTTCATGCTCGCGTCGTAGCGCTCGTCGAGATGCTGGCGCACCAGCCCGGTCGAGGAGAGGAAGGAGATGTCGTCCCAGCTCTTGGCGACGATCAGTTCGCCCAGCGCATAGTCGGCGCCGAAGCCGCCCGGCGAGCGGCTCGATCGCTTGAGCCCGCCCAGGCTGCGGTCGGCATATTGGCTGTCGCGGCCCTGGTTGTCCTGATAGACGCCGCCGAGATCGACCGTCCAGCCGTCGCCTGCATCGACGCGCAAGGTCGCGCGGCCGCCGGCGATGCGGGTGCGGTTGATGTCCTTCTTGCCGCGACCGATGTCGTCGATATAGCCGCCCTCGCGCGTGGCATAGGCGACCGCGCGCAGCGCCACCCGGTCGCCGATCACCGGCAGGTTGAGCATCCCGCCCAGATCGCCCGACGGATCGCCGTGCGCGGTGGTCGAAACGCCCGCCGACAGCGCGCCGCCATATTGGCCGAGCTTCGGCGGGTTGCGGACGATGCGGATGATTCCGCCCAGCGATCCCGCGCCGTAGAGCGTGCCCTGCGGCCCTTCGAGGATCTCGACCGACTGGATGTCGTAGAGGCGCAGATCGGGATCGGGCGCGTTGTAGGTGAGCCGCATGTCGCCGAGATACTGGCCTACCGTCGCCTGGGTCGGCCCGGTGAAGCTGGAATCGGCGATGCCGCGGATGAACAGCTTGTTGCGCCCGGCACCGAGATGGGTCGACGACAGGCTGGCGACGCGGGCGAGGATCGATTCCATCCCCTGTTCGCCGCCGAAGGTCAGGTCCGCGCCGTTGAGGATGCTGACCGAACCGGCGAAGTCGCGCAGCCGGGTGTCGCGCTTCGACGCGGTGACGATGATCGGGGCTTCCTCGCCCTCGACGGCGGGTTGCGGGATCGGGGCGACCCGGCGCGCGGGCGCCTGCGCCACGGCGACGATGCGGAAGCTCTTGCCGTCGAGGACGACGAGGCGGGCCCGGCTGCCGCGCAAGATCCTGCGCAGGGCGTCCTCCGCGCTCATCCGGCCGCGCAGCGGCGCGACGCGCATCGTCCAGATCGATCCTTCCGCGACGCTGACGCTGACGCCGGTCTGCGCCGCCAGCGCCGCCACGGCGTCGCTCAACCGTCCGGCCGGCAGGTCGAGCGGCTTCACCTGCGCGGCGCCGATCGGGGCGGCCGCGACGAGCAGGACCAGGCTGGCGAGGGCGGAGGAGCGGTTCACGGGGTACGGGGCGACAATATCCAGTCCGGTCCGCTGCGACGGACGTCGACGTCGAGCAGCGAGGCGAGGCCGGCGATATCGTCGTCCTTGCCCAGGCTCAGCACGCCGCGGAAGCGCTGGGTGGCGAGGCGCGGGTCGACCTTCACCGTTTCGCCAGACCAGCGGGTCAGGTCGGCGGCGACATCGGTCATGGTCTGGCCGTCATAGATCAGCCGGCCCTCGCGCCAGCCGGCGACGGCGGCGGGGGCCACGGCGGCCAGTTCGATGTTGGCGTCGCCATCGACGGCGCGGAGGCGACGGCCCGCGTCGAGGCGCACGGCGTCGCTGTCGGGATTGTAGACCACCGCGCCTTCGGACACCTGGACGGCGGTGGTGCGGCCATCGCGGACGACGTTGAATTTGGTGCCGACATCGACCAGCGTCGCGTCGCCGACCAGCACTTTGAACGGCGCATCATCGTCATGGACGACGTCGAACAGCGCCTCGCCGCGATCGAGCGTGGCGTAGCGGGGATCCTTGCGGTCCAAGGTGATGCGGGTGCCGCCGTTCAGCGTGATCCGGCTGCCGTCGTCGAGGGTGATCGTCCGCTGCAGGCCGGGCGCGGTCTCGATCCGGTAGAGCGCGGGCTGGCGGTCGATCACGCCGAAGCCGATCAGGCCGGCGACCGACGCGGCGATCGCGCCGCCGAGCCAGGTGCGCCGGGCGATCGAGCGGCGCGGCAGCGGCGTCACGTTCGACGGCAGGTCCACCGGGGCCGAAGGAACGGGCGCGGGTGCGCCGGCCAGCAGATCGGCCATGTCCTGGTCGGCAATCGCAAGACGCTGGTAGACCTCGGCATGCGCCGCGTCGGCGGACAGCCATGCCTCGAATTCCTCCCAGCCGTCAAAGCCGGGGTCGCGCATGCGGATCACCCAGTCGAGTGCCGCGGTTTCCATATCGTGCCTGTCCTCAGCCATGAAAAAACGGCTCCCTGAAAGACAGGACGGAGTCGATCGGCTCACGCCTCATTCCATGTGCTCCTGAGCTCGATCATCGCGCGGTAGGCGCGGCGCAGGTCGCTTTCGACGGTGCTGATGCTGACCCCGAACTCGGCGGCGATGTCGCGCTGGCCGACGCCGTCGACCCGGTGGCGACGGAAGATCGCGGCGGGACGTTCGCCCAGCGCATCGAGCGCGGCCTGCGCCAGGCGCAGCTGTTCGCGGGCGATCAGCCGGCGTTCGGTGGAGGGCGCGTCGGACTGGCCGGGGACGGTGGTCGCCGCTTCGGTCCACTCATGATCGCGCTTCGTCGCCTGCTGCTGCGATCGGTAGCGGTCGAGCATCAGGTTGTTGGCGGCGCGATAGAGATAGGACAGCGGCTGGGCGATCGGACCGCTCGGCGCCGACGAAATCTTCAGCCAGAGTTCCTGCAACAGGTCCTCGGCCGCGTCGCCGGCTCCGTGCGCGCGCAGGAAACCGAGCAAACGGTCCCGGTTCGACAGGAAAACGGCCTCAAGGCCGGTACTGTTCATGTCCCTGCTCGCTCGCCTCTCCGCAGACGGATCAGGGACGGCGCTCTACACGTCGCGGCGGCGTGCTGCCAATGGCTTCGTTGCCGCGCGCTGCGTCGAGCGCCGATCCCCCGTTGCTCCAGACGGTTTCGAATCCGAAACGCCTTGGTTCGGAATTCCGTTCGCCGGTCACTGGACACGCTCGTACAATTGCCAGTCCACCCCCGACAATCCGTAGACATGCCCCGCCGCGACCGGCCGGAACGCCGCGCCGCAGCGCAGCGCCGCCAAGGGGAAGGCATCGATGCCGTTGCTCGACATGTAGAAGAAGCGGGCGGGCATGCAGCTGTCGATCGCCATCAGATGATAGACCCGCGACGCCGCCGCGCTTTCGAGCACCGCGCTGTCGCCGCCATGTTCGAGCAACACGACGGCCCCGGCCGGCGCGCGGCGCATCATCGCGTCGACCGCCTTGCCGGGATCGCCGCGCCGGTTCTGGATGATGCCGCTATCGGCGGCGAGGCTGGCGATCAGGATCATCGCGGTCGCGACCATCGCCGCCTGCTTCCCGCGCACGATCAATGCGGCGAGCAGATCGGCGAGCAGCAGCAGCAGGCCGAGCGCGATCAGCAGATAATAGCGCGGATAGGCGCTGCCGTCGGGCTGGACGATCGCGACCAGCAGCGGGAAGCCGAGGATCGCGATCAGGTAGAAAGGCATGCGATCGGCCAGCGGCCCGCTGCGCCGCACGGCGACGGGGAGGAAAAGCAGGGCGAGCATCGGCAGGCCGATGATCGGCGCCCAGCCGATGGTGAAGGCCAGCAGATAGACCAGCGAATCGATGAAGCCCGGCCAGGAGAAGGGCGTCGGGCTGCCCAGGCGGAGCCCCTCGGGAGCCGCCAGCGCGCCGAGCAGGACCAGCAGCAGCACCGCGATCACCGCCGCGATCGGCCGGCCCATCAGCCGCAGGGTCGCGTGCAAAGCCTGTCCGATCGGCATGTGGCGGCCGCGCGCGATCAGCACCCAGCCGCTCAGCGCCGCGACCCCGAACAGCATCGAGACATGAGCGACCATGCCGAGCAGCGCCGCGAGGCCCAGCCAGCGCGCGGCGTGGCGCAGCGGCGCGCCGGACAGATCACGGTCGACGATCCAGATCGACAGCAGCAACGCGAGCAGCATCGGCGCATAGCCGCGCGCTTCGGACCCATAGGTGACCAAGACCGGCGCGATGGCGAACAGCGTCGCGGTCAGGGCGGCGGCCCATAGCCCGCGCCGCAGCCCGATCAGCCCGGCGACCGGGATCGCCGCCGTGCCGCAGGCGATCGACAGCGCGCGGCCGAACAGCGGCGATCCACCCCAGCCGACCAGCTGCAGCCAGATGCTGTTGAGGAAATGAACATTGTCATGGTCGACGGCGAACAGCGCGTCGACCGCGGTGTGGGCGTCCCGCGCGAAGACCGCCGACCATGCCTCGTCGAGCCAATAGTCGCCCTGCGCCCCCGCGATCCGCAGCGCCAGCCCGAGAGCGGTGGGCAGGAGGAGGATCAGCCATATTTTCCAGGTGGGGGGAGGGAGGGGTTCTTCGGGCACCATGGCTGCTTCTATCCGGATCGGGCGGGCTTGCCAGCGTTCGTTCGCGCGAGGCGGCGCGGAGCGGATTTTCGTCGCAAGGATGAGCGGCGGCTCCGCCTGTCGATCCGTCAGCCCGGCCTGCGTGGTCGGACTGGAGACAAGGCGGGGAGGTGTCTGGAGAGAGGGGGACAGGGTAAGGCGTCATCCTGAACTTGGTTCAGGATCCACCAGGCCGCACAGTCGAACCAGGCGATTTTGCACAGATATTCCTGCAGGCTCGTTCCCGGCCTCCGGGTGGATGCTGAAACGAGTTCAGCATGACGAAGAGAGAGAGCAGGTTTTCGGCGCTCCCTCGCGTCATTCATCACGGCTAAGCTGTGCGCGAACAGGGACGCGGCGATTCGGCGCGAGCCCCGTGCGCACGCCCCTTGGAATCGGAAGCCCACATGTCGACCAGCAAAGATCCATTGCAGGCCAAGCCGTTCCCGGTGGCGCCGGGCCTGATCTGGGGGTTCGACCTCGATGCCGACGGGGCGCAGCCGACCGAGCGTTGCGACGAAGGCGGCGGCGGGTTTCGCTGGCTTCACCTGAGCCTTGCGCATCAAGGGACGGCGAGCTGGATCAACCGGTTGGACAGCCTGCCCGACGACGTCAAGGAACTGCTGCTGGCGAGCGACAACCACCAGCGCGCGCTGGTCGACGAGGGCGTCGTCGGTTGCGTGCTCCATGACTATGAGCGCGACTTCGAACAGCGCAGCACGCAGGTCGGCGCGATCCGGCTGGCCTTGACCCCCGACATGATGATCACCGCGCGGCTCCACCCGATCCGTTCGGCCGACAATGTCCGCAACCGGCTGACCCATGGCCGGCGGATCGAGGAGCCGAGCGATGCGCTCGACCTGCTGGTCACCACCATCGTCGAGGGACTGTCGACCGAAGTGCGCGACCTGAGCACCGAGGTGCAGGGCGCCGAGGACGCCTTTCTCAACGACTTCAACTCGCCGACCGCGCGCGGCCTGATCGCCATCCGCCGCCGCCTCGCCCAGCTTCATCGCATGCTCGACGGGATGAGCGCGGTGTTTCGCCGGCTCGAGCAGGACGAGGAGCTGCCCGAGCCGCTGATCGCGACGGTCGAAAAGCTGTCGCAGCGTCTCCAGTCGCTCGATGCCGACGTGCAGGGCGTCCAGCGCCAGCTGCGCCAGTTGCGCGAGGAGATCGACACGCAGGTCGATCAGCGCACGAACCAGAACCTCTACATCCTGTCGATCATGACCGCCCTGCTGCTGCCGGCGACGTTCGTGACCGGCCTGTTCGGGATGAACACCGGCGGCCTGCCCTGGGCCCAGTCGTCGCACGGCACCTTGCTGGCGACCTTGCTCGCTTTCGCCGTCGCCGGGGTGACCTACATGCTGCTGCGGCGGATGGGATTCATGCGCCGCTAGACCGGACGCGGCGACATCGACGCCGAAACGACGTCCCGGGACGGAACGAGAAGGTCCAGAACGGACGAAAAGCAGCGATTGTGTACGGCTCGTGACATGCTTAACAGGCGATCGGGGAGGGACGGTTGATTGGGGAGAGTCATGCGCATCAAAATTCTGACCTGTGGGGCTGCGGGCCCCGGGATAGAAAGCGACTTCTTCGTCGACCGGTCCCGCGGTTGCGGGTGCCCCGCCAGCCTCGGGAAGGCCGGCTGATCGCCATGGCGGACGACGCAAAGGGATCTGCCGCGCGGCTGCGGCGCGAGGCGGCGAAGGCGCGGCTGCTGGCGCACAACACGGCCGAGGACCAGGAGCGCGAACGGCTGACCGCCATGGCGGCGATGTTCGATCGCGAAGCTCAGGCGATCGACGAGGCGCTGCGCGGCACGCCCTGATCCGGCCAAGGCCGCCCGCGGCCCAACCATTGCCTCGACGCTAACCATATCGTTCAAGCCTGTCGCAGGGGATCGGCGCTAGGGCTCGGCTATGTCGGTGGCCAAAGCCATGGGTAACCGGTACCATGGCGCCTCGGGGGGCCTTTAACGGAGGCCGACGATTCGTGAGCTTTGCGTGTTCGGTGTGATAGGATGATGACGGGGCGCCTGTGGCGCAGCCCGGGCCCCATGGGACTTGCGCCGCAAGAGGCGCTGGTTCCGCGCATCATCGCTCGTACGATGATCATCGTTCTGCTCGTGGCGATCATCCTCATCGGCTTCATGTGGTATGCCGCGCGCAAGGCCGACCAGCTGTCGATCGACCGACAGCAGACGTTGATAAAGACCGTTCTCGCGCAAAATTTCCGATCGATCCCGCACGATCAGGAAGCCGTGACCGTCTGGGATGACGCGGTCGAGGAACTGACGCGACGGCCGATCGACCAGAGCTGGATCGACGAGAATCTCGGTGCCTGGTTTCACGAATATTATGGTCATGACGAGGTGTTCATCGTCGATCCCGAAGACCGGCCGATTCATGCCATGCGGAATGGCCAGCGCGACGATGTGGCCAATTATGTGCTTTCGATCGGATCGACCGGCGAGTCGCTGATCGCCGAGTTGCGGGCGAAGATGCGGGCGGCGGGCAAGCTGGACAGCAGCGTCCGCTCGCCGGGCGCGATCGACCTGGCGACCGTCCATGGCCATCCGGCGATCATCAGCGCAAAACCCGTCGTCTGGGATACGGAGCAACGTCCGGTGTCGGTGGGCCGCGAATATATCCATATCAGCATCCGCTACCTGGACGGCAGCTTCGTGACCGATCTGGCGCGACGCTATCAGCTCGAGGGCGCGCGCTTCGCTTATGGTCTGCCGCGGGACCAAGGCTTGTCCGCCGTCACGCTGCGGACGCGCGCGGGCGAGCGGATCGGTTATTTCGTCTGGAAGCCCTTTCGTCCCGGTCGGCTGATGCTGGGCCGGGTCGGCCCGGTCCTGGCGCTGTCCTTGCTGCTCGTCCTCGCGGTGGTGGGAGGGCTTCTGCACCGGATCAGCCGGGGCACACTGCAGCTCAGCGCGGCGAAGACGCGGGCGCAGCATCTCGCCGATCATGACCCCCTCACCGGGCTCGCCAATCGCGGGCTGTTCGACCGGCAGCTCAGCGAAGGGCTGGCTGGGATCGGCCTGACGGGCCGATCTCTGGCGCTGCTCTATGTCGATCTCGATCACTTCAAGAACGTCAACGATCATCTCGGCCACCCGACCGGCGATCAGCTGATCCGTGCGCTCGCCCGCATATTGGTCGACCTGGCGCCCGGCGACATCGTCGCGCGCCTGGGCGGCGACGAGTTCGCGATCATTCACAGTTCCGACAATTCGGCAGCCACCGCCGAGCAACTGGCGCGCAGCATCCACCGGACGCTGGCCCGGCCTATCGATCTCGACAATGGCGAGGTGCTGGTCGGCGCGAGCCTCGGCGTCGCGGTGGCGCCGCAGGACGGCCGCGACCCGGTCGAGCTGGTCCGCAAGGCCGACATCGCGCTGTACGACGCCAAGCGGGCCGGCCGCCGTCGGCACAGCTTCTATGCCGACGCGATGGGCGACCGCATCCGCGAGCGGAACGAGATCGAGACCGAGCTGCGCGAGGCGATGCGGACCGGCGAGGGGCTCGATATCGTCTATCAGCCCTATTTCGTCGCGAAGTCGGGCCGGCTGATCGGCGCCGAGGCGCTGATTCGCTGGAATCATCCGGTGCGGGGCATGATGCTGCCCGATCAGTTCATTCCCATCGCCGAGGAATGCGGACTCGTCGAAACGCTCGGCGAATGGGTGCTCGAACAGGCTTGCATCGTCGCGGCGCGCTGGCCGGCGGGAACCATCTCGGTCAACCTGTCGGCGGTGCAGCTGCGCAATCCTTCGCTGGCCGAGCGGGTCTATGCGATCCTGAAGCGCACCCGCCTCGATCCTGGCCGGCTCGAGCTGGAGATCACCGAGACGAGCTTCGTCGACAGCAGCGAGAAGTGCCGCAGCAATCTCGGCTGGCTGCGCGACATCGGCGTGCGGATCGCGCTCGACGATTTCGGCACGGGCTATTCGTCCTTCCGCCACCTGCGCGGCTTCGAGGTCGACCGCATCAAGATCGACCGCAGCTTCGTATCGACGATCCAGGCGGGACAGGCGGGAAGCCCGGTGATCCAGGCGATCGTCGATCTGGCGCGGGTGAGCGGCCTGGAGACCACCGCCGAAGGGGTGGAGACCGACCAGCAGCGGCTGTTCCTGGCGAGCATCGGATGCGACGTGCTGCAGGGCTTCCTGCTCGCCAGGCCGCTCGACGCGACCGCGATCGACGCCCGCTTCCTCGAAGCGTCACACCAGTAGTTCGGTAAAGTCGCCGCGCATGCAGTGGTTCGAGCTCATTGCCGAGCCATAGCCGCCCGCGTTGATCAGCGCGATCCGGTCGCCTTCCGCCAGTGGCGGCATCGGGTGATCCTCCGCCCAGAGGTCGAGCGCCTCGTTGATGTTGCCGGCGACGCTGACCGGCTGCCAGCGGGCGGGATCGGCGTCGCGCAGGGTGCAGGCGACGGGCTCGCACGGCAGGTCGTAATGGGCCGGTTCGGGATGGAGGTTGAAGCCGCCGTCGACCGCGACGAACAGCGTGTCGCGCTTGCGCTCGACCCCGACCACCGCCAGCAGCAGCAGTCCGGCGTCCTTGACCAGATAGTCGCCGGGCTCGACGGCCACGGTCAACCCACGGCCGCCGAAATGGCAGGCGACGATCGCAGACCAGCGGTCGAGATCGAGCGGCGTGTCGGCCGCCCGGTGCGGCAGGCCCAGGCCGCCGCCGATATTGACCATGGTCGCATCGGGCAGGTCGGCGAGGAAGGTCGCGGCGGCGCCGACGGCCTGGTCCCAGGCGTCGAGCTGACCGGAGAGATAGCCGCAGCCGACATGGAAATGGATTGCGGTGATGCGCAGGCGGTGCCGCGCGGCGAGATCGAGCGCCTCGGCCCATTGCTCGCGGTAGATGCCGAATTTGGTGGTGCGCGCGCCCGCATAGGTCAGGCGCGCGCTGTCGCCATAGCCGGTGCCGGCACCAGGGTTGATCCGGATTCCGATCGCCCGGCCCGGCTGCCGCTCGCCGATCCGGCGGATCTGGCCGAGCGAGTCGCAGTTGATGTGGAGATCGGGCTCGGCGAGCAGCCGGTCGAGGTCGCGATCGGCGACGCTGGTGCCGGTGAAGCTGATGTCGCCGGCCGCGAAGCCGCTGGCCAGCGCGAGATCGAGCTCGTTGGGGGAGCAGATGTCGATGCCGACCCCGCCCTCCGTCGCCAGCATCTGGAGCAGCGGGGCGAAGCGGTTGCACTTCATCGCATAATAGAGACGGTGGGCGCAGCCGGTCGCGTCCAGAGCGCCGCGCAGCCGCGCGAGATTGGCGCGGATGCGATCGGCGCCGTAGACGAAGAGCGGACCGTCATGCGCACGGGCCAGCGCATCGACATCACGCCCCGCGAAGATCAGCCGGCCGTCGGCCGCACGGTACAGGTCGTCCCGCGACCACCATTCGGACGGCATCATTCTTTGCCGAATCGCGCCCGGCCATCGTCGTTGGGCCGTTCGGCGCGGCCATGGATCCAGCGGCGGCACGCGACCGCGCCGCAGCTGCAGGCGAACTGGCGATGAAGGCGGTCCTCGGTCTCGGCATAGTCGACGGTCAGCACGTCATCGGCGGCGATGTCGCGTAGCGCGGTCACGGTGAAGCCGACCATGTCGAGCCGGCAGTTGGGATCGCAGCCATGGCTGAGAAAGCCGATATAGCGCGTGCCGCTGATGTGGCGATCGGCGTCGATCTGCAGGCTGTGCTGGCAGATGGCTTCGCCGACCACACCGGCGAAGCGGTGGATGATGTCGCCAACAGCGAAGGGCCGTCGCGCACGCACGCCCAGCCCGCGGCCCTCGTCGAGGTAAACCACCTCGAGCGCGTCATCCTTCTGCTGTGCCGTAGCCCAATCCGGCGCAGACGTCATACGCTATACCCTTGTTCGAGTCCGCACAGGCTACCCCGAAAGGGCTAGAAAGTCTTGCTAAAGATCAGGCGATTTCGCCCATCATCCCGGGAATAGGCGATATCGTCCATCATCTCGCGAACCAGATGGATGCCTAGCCCGCCGACCGCGCGATCGTCGAGGTCGAGGTCGGTATCGGGCGCTGCGCGTGCGAGCGGATCGAAGGCCGGACCGTCGTCCTCGATGGTGGCGGTCAGCGTGCGATCGTCGAGCGCGACGGCGACCGACAAGGCGCCGCCGCCATGGTGGACGACATTGCTCAATATCTCGTCGAAGGCGATCATCAGCCGCGCCGCCTCGGCAGGCGGGACCTGGGCCGTTTCCAGCCAGCGCTCGATGTCCGCGATCAGATCGGGAAGGTTCGGCGTGCCTGCCGGCAGGGCGCGTTCGAACCTATTGCCCACGGATATGTCCCATCCGCCGCATCATCGCACCACCACGCTGGATAATCCTGTGGAAAATCGACACCCACTCCTGATATGCAGCGCAGCCGCCCCAAGCCGGGGCCGAAGTGGATTCTAGACCAGATGGACATCAGCGAAAATAGCCGAGACGGCGCCCTCGTGATTTCGGCCGTCGGCCGGATCGACAGCACCACGGCGGGCGCGCTCGAAGCGGTGCTGCCCGGCCGCGTCCGCGACAATGCGGTGGTCGTCGCCGACCTGTCGGGCGTTCCCTATGTCAGTTCGGCCGGGCTGCGCGTGTTGCTGATCGGGGCCAAGGCGGCGAAGGCGGCCGGGCACAAGCTGATCATCACCGGGGTGGCCCCGGCCGTGCGCGAGGTGTTCGACATCAGCGGCTTTACGAAGATCTTCACGATCGCAGCCGATGTCGATGCGGCGATCGCCTCGATCGCCTAAACGGGCCTGATCGCGGCGACCACGCCGCTTTCCGCAAACAGGATGGCGAGGTCGCCGGCCAGCGCATCGGCGGTCAGGCCGGGATTGCGGGCCGAATAGGCGGCCAGCGCCGCAGGATCGGCGGCAAGCGCAAGGGCGCCGTCGGCTGCACAATTTTCCACCACCCGCCATTCGATCCCGAAGGCCCGCGCCGCGACGTCGAGCCGATCGGCGAAGGCGCCAGGTGGCCCGGCGGCGACATAGTCGCGCGCGGCGATCGCATCGGCCAGCGCCTCGGCCGGCGCGCCGCCGGCCATCCCCAGCGCGATCGCCCAGCCGCCGTCGCACGGCTGCGCGACATGGACGCATCCCGCCGGGGCATCGGGCAGGGGGCGGATCGCCAGCGCGAACCCGCCCGCGACCCGGTCGATACCGGGAAGATGTTGTTTGCGCAGCGCCGCCAGACCCTCGGCCATCCCGCCTTCGGGGCGCAGGGCCAGGCGCTGCAGTTCGCCGGCCACGCTCTTGTCGAGCAGGCCGATCGCATCGGCCAGGTCGCGCACCTCGCGAATGCCCAGGGCCGCATCGTCGCTGCTGCCGCTGCGCGTCTCGATGATCGCGCGGTTGCGGCGGAAGGCGCGCCCGACCGGGCGGCTGACGAGCAGGCCGAGCAGGACGGCCAGCCCCGCCGACCCCGCGACAAGGGCCAGCGACAGACGCTTCAGGTGGAAGGTGCGGCGCGCCAGCGGTTCGGCCGCGATCTCCGCAACGACCATCGCGCCATGGCCGTCGGGGGCGATGGCGGTGATCAGCGGTTCGCCTTGCGGATCGGTCCAGTCGCTGACCACGGTCGCATGTCGGGGGACGGTCAGCCCGTCGCGCAGAATGGCGGGCCGGTCGAACAGGTTGAGCAAGGCCCCGTCGGGGCGGCTGATATAGAGCGCCCGAAGATCGGGTATCTTGCGTCCGGCATCGCGGATCGCCGCCTGTCGCCCGACGTCGCCAAGCTCGGCAAAGGGATCCTCGGCCTGCCGTGCGAACTCGGCCACGGTCACGGCGGCGGCCAGCGCTTCGCCGCGCAGGCCCGCCTCCATGTGGCTGGTTTCCTCATCGTAGAGGAGGATGCTGTTGATCCCGGCGAGGAACAGGAACAGCGGCAGCGCCAGCAGGATGACGATGGTGCGGACGCTCATCGCTGCGCCTGCCCATGGTGCATCAGCGACACGACGAATTCGGGGAATTCGCGGGCGATGGTGAAGACGTGCGGCTTTGCGACGGCGAGCAGGGTCGCGCCTGCCGGGCCGGCGAGGCAGTCCCTGGGCACGGCGAGGCCGAACAGCAGGCCGGGCGCGTCGAACACCGGCGTGATCGGCGAACCGTCGGCGCCGACGAGATCGCCCTCGATGCAGGCCAGCAGCGATTCGGCGACGCTATCGACCGCGAGCACGACCTGTCCGGCCGCAACCGTCCGCAGCGGCGACCGGGCGACGATCGTCGCGAGCACCGCGTCATCGAGCGCCTCGAAACCGGGCAACAGGCGAAGCCGCTCGATCATCGGCCGGCCCCGATCGTGAGGCTGCGCCCGTCGTCGATCGTGACGATCGCGGTTTCGCCCGGCGCAAGCGCGAGGATCGGCCCGTCGGCTTCGATCCGCGCGGCGAGGGCAGGATCGGCGGCGACCCGTTCGGCCAGACGGGCGGCGGCGGCGCGGCGTAGCGCGCGTCCTTCGTCGGACGCCGCGCCGGTGAAGATCAGCCGCTTCGAGCCGTCGGCGACCGCGGTCAGTGCCGCATCGGCCGCGGCGATGCCGGCCCGACCGATCGCGGCGTCGCGCTGCGCCCTCGTGTCGGCGAGCCTGCCGGTCATGTCGGCGGTGCTTGCGGCGAGCGCGTCCTGAAGATCGGCGATGTCGCGCGGGGCGGGGAAGCGTTCGAGCGGACGGTGGTCGCCGCCGGCGATGCGCAGCGCCTCCTGCCGCAGCCGATCGAGCGGCCGGGAGATGCGCCGCACCGTCACCAGGGTGACGATCGCGCAGCCGAGCAGCGAGATCATGCCGATCACGACGCTGGTGAACAGCGCATTCTGGGTCGCGACGCGGATCAGCGAAACGTTGACGTCGGCCCCGGCGGTGGCGACGATACGCCCCTGGACGTCGCGCACGGGCGCCGCCGCGGTCTTGAGCAGACCCCATTGCTGCTGGAACTCGATAGGCGAGAGATGGACGCTGCCCTGCGCGGTGGCGCGGCGGATCCCGGCGAGGGTTTCCGGCGGCATGTCGTCTTCCGAGCCGATCGTCGAATGTTCGTCGCCCACGGTCGCGTCGAGGACGTAGATGATGTCCTGCGATCCGCCGAGGACCTGGGTGTAGAGATAGGTGATGTCCAGTTCCTGCCGGATGCGACGCATCGGCAGCACCGCGTGCAGATAGGCGGCGCTCTTCTCGGTCGCGTCCGCATCGGAGCCGGAGCGGGCGACGGCGACCAGCCGGTCATGATCGCGCGCATCGAGCAGGGCACCGGTCAGGGCGCTGGTCGCGATCAGCTTGCGATCGAAGCCGTCGAGGATCGACGCGTAGATACGGTCATAGGCGAGCAGGCCCAGGCCGATCGCGACGACCGCGACCGCCGGGAGAAAGACGCGCAGCAGCAGCGTCCGGATCGGGACGCCGCTACGCCGCATAGGCCCGTTCGTCCGAGGCACGGTACATCGCCAGCGCCAGATCGACGTTGCGGGCGGCGAGATCGAGCGCATAGGCGTTCGACAGCCACATCGTCACGCCGTCGACATCGACCGCGCGGACGTCGCCGCCCGACGGGGTGTCGCGCAGCTTGATCGCCAGCCGCGCCTGCACGTCGATCGAGGCCGAGCCGAACTCGGGAAATGCGGCGATGGCGTCGATCTTGTCGACCATCGTGCGCGGTGCCGACCCCGGCAGACCGAGCAGCGTGGCGATATCGGCGCGTTCGAGCAGGTAGAGATCGGGGCGCAGCGCGGCGCGCAGCCGGGGCCCCAGTTCCTCGGCCGGCACGAGGTCGCGGATCGCCTGCGCGGCGGTGACGAGTTCGAGCGGATCGGGCGAGGCGAGGCGTTGCTCGAGCATCGCCAGCAACCGGTCGCCGTCGACCGCAATCCCGGCCGGCCGCGGATCGAGCAGCCCCTTGAGCAGGCCGAAGGTCGCGCGGTCGACGCCGTTTTCGATCGCCTCGATCGCGTTGCCGCGCACCTTGGGATTTTTCGAATGGAGCGAGACGATCAGCAGATCGAAGTCGGGCAGGCGGCCACCGAGCGCGAGCAGCTCGATCACGAAATCGGTGCCCTTGCCGATCAGCTGGCGCTGCAGCCGGGCGAGCAGGCGGGTGGCGCGGGTCGGGTTGGGCATCGCCTCGACCGCTTCGGCGAGCGCGAAGCGCGGCTCGGCGCGGTCGAGCTCGGCGCGGACGAGCGTGTCGAGCTGCGAGGTGAACAGCGGGTAGGAGAGATGAGCGAGCGCACGGGCGGCCATGGCGCGGCCGCGATAGCGGAAGGTGGGGTCGGGCAAGGCGGCGACGAGGCGCGGAATCGCGGTGTCGCCCCAGCCGGTGATCGCCGCCTCGACATCATGCCGGTCGGCGGGGGAGAGCCACGAGGCGCGGTCGAGGATCTTGGGCAACGCCTCAAGGTCACGGCCTTCGCGGATGAGCGCGATCGCCTCCGCGCGTGCGGCGGGGTCCTGCGAGCGAAGCTGTTCGAGCAGGACGTCGGTATCGGCCACGGTGTCGGCCACGGTGTCGGGGCGGGGTGCGGGTGCGGGGCGCTGGCGCTTGCCGAAATCGAGCAGCATCGCGCGCATGTTGCGCGCCATCGCCGCCGGATAGAGCTGCCGCAGCGTGACGACGACGACGAGCAGGACGAGCCCGAGGATCACGCCGAGCCCCGACAGGTCGCGGATGTCGGTGCGCTGGGCATAGATCAGCAGGAAGCCGCCGGCGACGAAGCTGGCCAGCGGTTCGGCCATCCCCTCGACGATGGTGCGGACGGGCCGCTTGGTTTCGGCCGGGACCGCGTTGAACAGCAGATTCTGATTGTTGTATTCGATCGAGGTCAGGACGCCGTGATAGGCGAAGAAGGCCGCCAGCGCGCCTTCGAACGATCCGGTCACGAACAGGAAGCCGAACGCCGCGAAATAGGTCAGCGGCATGATCAGCGCGACGTTGCGCACCCCGATCCGCGCCACCAGCCGGTTGAACACGAACAGGCAGATGACCACGTTGAAGATGTTTGCCGCAGCGTAGAGCGTGCCGAGCAGGCTGGCGAGTTCGGCTTCGCTGCGGCCCTTTTCGAACATGTTCGAATATTGGAATTCGGCCAGGTTGGTCATCAGCAGGGTGATGAACAGGATCATCGTCAGCACGAAGGTGTAGCGCGAGGTACGGAAGGTGCCCACCACGTCGCCGATCTGCTTGCCGACGCTCTCGTCGACCGCCTCTACGTCGCTGTCGGCGATCCGGGTCCAGCGCCGCCGCAGCATCAGCGCGACCGGGAAGGTGACGGCGGCGATCCCCGACCAGAGCAGGAAGAAGCCGCGCAGCGACACGGTCCCCGCGAACTGGCTGACGATCAGGCTGCCGAAGGTCATGCCCAGCGCCATGGCGGCGGCGAGCAGCGGGAAGATCCGCTTGCCGTCCTGGATCGCGAAATAGCTGTCGGTGTAGTTCCAGAACTGGGTGTAGAGCGCGATATACCACATCGCGAGGTAGAGCTTCAGGCCGATATAGACCGGCAGCTCCCACTGCGGCGGCAGATCGAGCCCCAGCACGACATAGGAGGACAGCCCGCCGACGACGAGCAGGGCGAGCGTCGCATCGATCACCCGATCGGCCGAGAAGCGCACCATCAGATAGGAAAAGGCCGCAGTGTAGAGCAGCATGATGGCCGGGGTCATCATGAAGATCAGCGCGAGCCGATCGGCGCCGGCATGGGCGAGGAAGGCCGCGTCGCCCGCGCTGAAGCCGATGCCGAGGCCCATTTGCAGCAGGAAGCCGAGCAGCCCGAACTGGGCGAGCTTGGGCCATTCCCCGGGGGCGACACGCAGCAGCCGGTTGACGAAGCCCCCCAAAATCCCCCCTCGATGCCGTAGGGGCTACCGCAGCCGCCCCATGGATGCGATAGTCGCATGCGGGGCCAGCTTCGGGGCGAACGCCCGTGGATGCAAGGGGCAAGATTGCATGAATGTGGCCGAACGCCGCCGCCGTTTTGGATTGCGGCCGCAATTGCTGTTGCTGCTGTTTACGCTGAACCTGATTTCGGCGGTCGCCTATTCGTACATGCTCTACACGATCGACCGGAAGGAGATCATCGCGGGCATCGACGATCGGCTGAACACCGCCGTCCATGCGGTGCGCGAGATCCTGCCGCCGGGCTATCATCGCCGCATCCATGGCCCGACCGACGTGACCCCCGCCGATTTCGACAGGCTGCAGACGCGGCTGTCGCGGTTCGCCGACCATGCCGACCTCGTCTATGTCTACAGCTACATGCGCTTCGGCAGGCATATCCACACCGTGGCGACCAGCGCGACCCAGCGCGAGGTCAACCAGAGAACGCAGACGCGATACTTCGCGCGATACGACACCGCCCCGGTCGAACTCTATCGCAGCTTCGACGACGGACGGGTCCGCTTCGACGAATATGAGGATTCGTTCGGCCGCTTCCGGTCGATCTACCTGCCGGTCCGATCGGGCGATGGCCGCATCCATGTCCTCGGCGCCGACATCGCGCTCGATTCACTCGACGAGCGCCTGGCGCAGGCGCTGCGGACCTCGATCCTGATCGGCCTGGCGACCTTCGTGCTGGCGATGGTGGTCGGCTCGCTGGTGATCAACCGCATCACCGGTCCGCTCGTCCGCCTGACCTCCTATACACGCAACATGGAGGAGCGGAGCTTCCAGTCGAACGAGGACGAGATGGTCGCGATGCAGGCGATCAGCGGATCGCGGCGCGACGAAGTCGGCAGCCTCGCCGAGGCGATGTCGGGGATGATTTCCCGCCTGCAGCGCTATCTGGTCGAGATCAAGGCGGCGACGGCGGCGCGCGAGCGGGTCGAGGGCGAACTGTCGGCCGCGCGCGACATCCAGATCGGCATGGTGCCGCGCCGCTTCCCCGAGCGCGACGACATCGACATCTACGCGCTGCTCGAACCGGCGAAGGAGGTCGGCGGCGATCTCTATAATTATGTGATGATCGACGAGAACCGACTGTTCTTCGTGATCGGCGACGTGTCGGGCAAGGGCGTGCCGGCCGCGCTGTTCATGGCCATGACCAGCACGCTGTTCAAGGCGAACGCGCTGGCGGCGCTGACCACCGCCGAGCTGATGGCGCGGGTCAATGCCGAGCTGGCGCGCGACAATGCCGCGAACCTGTTCGTCACCGCCTTTGCCGGGATCATCGACCTGCGCAACGGCACGGTTTCGTACAGCGATGCGGGCCATGAGGCGCCCTTCCTCCTGCGCGCCGGCGGCGGGGTCGAACGGCTGCCCAAGCCCGAGGGCATGGCGCTGGGCGTGTTCGACGATGCCGATTTCGAAGGCGCGACGATCACGCTGGCGCGGGGCGATGCGCTGGTGTTGTTCACCGACGGCGTATCGGAGGCAACCCGCGACGACGACGAGCAATTCTCGATCGAGCGGATCGTCGCGACGCTGGCGGACCTGCCCGCCGACAGCTCCGCGCGGTCGATCGCCACCACCCTGGCCGACCAGGTCGGCATCTTCGTCGGCAGCGCGCCGCAGTTCGACGATATCGCGATCCTGGTGGTCCAGTATCGGGGTTAGGCGACGGCCTTCAGCCGCGTCGAGGCGAACCGCCGCACCGGGCCGTCATAGGCGCGGTCGAGCCACAGTGCGGCGATGCAGAGCAGCGCGACCGTCGCGAAGCCCAGCCACGGCGCGAGAGCCTCGGGCCGCTGGCCGAAGAACACCAGGCCGCGCGTGACGATCGACAGCAGCGGGACATGGATCACGTAGAGCGGATAGGAGAGCGCCCCCAGCGCCGCGGCGATGGCGGGGCGGGGCGGCTCGATCGCGGCGGCAAACCAGACGAGCAGCGGGAAGGCCATGCCGATCGTCAGCAGGTCGAACAGGAAGGCGTCGGGCAGCGCCACCGCGAGCAGGAGGACGACCCCCGCGACGACCAGCCACGCAGCGCGCGACGGCGCGCGCCGGGGCCGCTCCGCTCCCCAGCGCTGGAGCAGGACGCCGAGGAAGAAGGAGAAGCCGACGCGCGGGAAACCCCACCAGACGCTGCTCCACCCCTCGCCATTGCCCGTCGAGCCCGAGACCGCGATGCCGATCGCCGACAGCGCCACGATCGCGACCAGCACCGGCTGGGTCAGCCGCCGCCAGCACAGCGCGAGAACGAGGTTGGCGCAGAGTTCGAAGAACAGCGACCAGGCGGGAAAGTTGAGCGGGAACAGGCTGTCCTCGGCGGCCCAGGTGGGGGAGGGCAGCATGACCAGGCCGGTGATGCTCGCGATCGCGAACTCGGGCGCGGACAGCTGGCCCTTGCCGAGCGCCAGCGCGATGCCGCCGCTCAGCAGGCCGATGGCGAGGCCGAGCAGGTAGAGCGGATAGAGCCGCAGCAGCCGGGCGATCATGAACGCCCGGACCGACAGACCCGCCCGGAAGCGCGGCTCGTAGATCGCGCCGAGGACATAGCCGCTGATCAGGAAGAACAGATCGACCGCCAGCCAGAAGCGGGGGATGTAGTCCAGGTCGAAGAAGGTCGCCGCATGGCCGATCACGACGAAGATCGCCGCGACGCCGCGCATGGCGTCGATCATGTGCAGCCGCCCCATGCGCCGTGCTTGCACCGGGACAGGGGCGAGGGTCAACGCCGGTCGGATGGGCGCGCGAACCGGGTCCGGGTCGTTAGCGATCCGGCGCGGTTCGGTGCGGAACCTTGCCGATCACGCGGGCGGGGACCCCCATGACGACGGAATAGGGGGGAATGTTCGTGTAAACGACCGAATTGGCGCCGATCACCGAATGGTCGCCGACGACGATATTGCCGACGATCACCGCGCCCGCGCCGATGTCGACGCCATTGCCTATTGTCGGCTTGGCATTGAGATCGGCGACCGAGCGGATTCCGAAGGTCGTGTTCTGGCGGACGACGACGTCGTCGCCGATCGCGCGTGCGCCGAGGATCATCCCGCCGAAATGCTCCAGCCTGACGCGGCGTCCGACCTTCACGGTATAGTCGAGTTTCATGCCGAACAGGATCTGCGTCAGCTTGTTGAGCAATCGATACAGCAGCGACAGCGGCATTCGGAGCACCCGCCACCTTATTCCCATGCGCCAGTTGCCGAAGCGATGGACCAGAAGCATCAGGAAGCCCTGGCTGAAGATCGAGGAGCCGTTCGCTCGAAAGTCCTCCCGGATCAGCGACCGCAGCGAAAGGCCGGCTGGATTCGCATTGACCATGCCATCTGGGAGCGGCGGCGCGCCGGCCGACCGGCCCATCAGCCGCCGATAGTCGCCGGCATCCTCCACGGTTGCGATCAACGTTTGCAGCGGCCACCATTCCCAGCCCACCGGCACCTCGTCGAGCGCCTTTTCGAGGGCCAGGACGAGCTGCAGATGCGACAGCGAATCCCCGCCGACGTCGGTGAAGCTCTGCTCCGGATCGAAGGGTCTTCCCAATACCGCGCGCAGCAGGTCTGCGAAGCTGCCCTCGGTCTCGGTGACGGTGGATCGGTCGGTGCGGATCAGGTCGCGCAGCAGCGAGCGTTGCACTTTGCCGCCGCTCGTTTTCGGCAGGGCGGGCAATTCATGGACCGAGATCGCGTCCCTCGCCCTCACGCCCAGCAGGGCAAGCTGTCGATCGACCATGTCGACTAGCATGTCGCGCGGGACGTCGCCGGAGGGCGTCACGACGAGGCCGATCCGGTCGCCGCGTATCGGATCGTCCTGGCGTACCAGCGCGAAGTCGCCTGCATCCTTGTCTTGCGCGGCGCACAGCCGGCGCACGCACGTCTCGATCCATTCGGGCGACAGCTTGACGCCGCCGCAATTGATGACGTCGTCATCCCTGCCGTCGAAATAAAGCAGGCCGTCGTCGATATGGCCCCGATCGGACGTCTCCAGCCAGCCGTCTCGTGCGGCCGGACGCCAGCCGCCGTCGTCGAGCACGGCCAAGGCGACATGCGGCCCGCGGGTCTCGATCCGGCCGCGATCGCCGATGCGTATGTCGACGGCACCGGTCGCCTGGCCGATCGAGTCCAGCGCTTCGGGCGCCGTGCCGTCGATGCGCTGCAACGCCGTCCGCGATGCTTCGGTCAGGCCGTAATGGCTGACGATGCGGGCCTCCGGGAACAGGCCGCATAGGGCGGACTTCTCGAAGCCTGCCAGATATTGGCTGCCGATCTCGACCCAGCGCACGCGGCGCAGCGCGTCGTTGAACTGCGCGCGTTCGGCCAGAAGAAGGCGCACAAGACTGGGAACCGCGGAGATCGCATTGACCTCGCCCGACAGGAGCAGGCGTTTCAGCTCGATCAGGTCGAAGCCATCGCCGGGAATATAGACCGCCCCGCCCGCGTTCAGCACCGTCCGACAGCGGCCATAGCCAAAGGAATGATGGACCGGAACGCCGACATATTCGCGGATGTCCGATGTGATCGCCATCGCGTCCGTCACGCGGGACACGACGTCGTGGAGATTGCCCCGGCTCAGCAGAACCGCCTTGGGCGCGCCCTGTGTGCCCGAGGTGAGGGCGATATGGGCGGGGGCGTCGCCCGCTTCGGACGTGAAGGGCGAGGTCAGCCAACCGCCTGCGCCACCCGGTGCGACGATCTCCCGGATGCCGGCCTGGTCGAGGCGCCTGCGATCTGCGTCGGACGCGAAAGGCGCCGAGACAAGGCCTTGGCGGAGATTGCCCAGCATCGTTTCAACGAAATCGACGCTGTTTGCGACGGCGACCCCGACCGATTGCCCCCCCACCAGCGGATTCCAGTCGGACGCGCCGGCAACGCTCGTGTCGCGATCCTGCGCCATCAGGCTTTGGAGTCCCGGCCGACCGTGGCGCACCCCGGACCCGTCGCAAGTGGCTGAGCTGCCGGGATGCACGCACAGCGGTGGAGATACGGGTCCATATATTGCGGCATCATCGCATTATATGGGCTCGATCGGGAATGGAGAATCAAAATCGTCGCATGAGCCTCCGGCCTTCAGAGCGATCGATAGCCCGCGACTTCCCTCCGGGGCCTCCTCGCACTAGGGATGTCCAGGCTAGCAAGCCAGGCCGTGTTCGCCGCGATTGGGTCAAGCAAGTGAGGACGACGATGAGACGTGTCATGGCCCTGCTGGCTGCCGTTTTCCTGTGCGTCGGAATAGCCGCCAGCTTTCGCTACGACAAGAATCCGCCGGCGGCCGATGCCGCGACGAACGGCTTCATGGAGGCTCCGGCCACCGCGGCGGCACCGTTGCCGCGCCAACCGACCGCTTATGGCATCAATCTTTCGACGGCGGCCTATTGGTCGAAAGAGCGCGCCTTCATGAACCTCGCCGCCGGGGGGGCGTGGCATACGGTCATAGGGTCGAAATGGTCGGTGACGCCGGCCCACAGGATCAACCGCTTCGGCACCCTGCTCGCGCTCGAGCCCGGCGAATATGCGGCCTTGTCGCTGACGCGGCCGCCGAGCAGCAACCATGGCGACGTGGCCATTCGCTGCCTGTTCAAAGGGATCGGAACGTTTTCCGGGGTCAATGCCGCCGAACCGCGGCTGTCGCCCGGCCGGTTCGATTTCATCTGGCGCAGGACGACCAACGCCGCCTTTGTCAGGGTCGACGCGACCGACCCGGCCGATCCGATCCGCGATATCGATTGCCGTGAGGCCGACGCCGATCCCAAAATGCTGTTCGATCCGGCCTTCGTCGACGAATTGCGGCCCTACAAAGCGGTCCGCTTCATGGACTGGATGAACGCCAATCAGAATCTCGGCGGCGACTGGTCGCGGCGGACGCCGCCCGAGGCGACAATCCAGGCCGCCCCGCACGGTGTCGCGCTCGAACATATGGTGGCGCTCGCCAATCAGGCGGGGTTCGATCCGTGGTTCGTGCTGCCCTGGAATGCCGATGCGGTGTTCCTGAAGAATTTCGCGACCTATGTTCACGCAAAGCTCGATCCGGCGCGCGTCGCCTATATCGAGGTCGGTAACGAGGTCTGGAACCTCGATTTCGAAGCCGCGCGGCAGGCGCTGGCCGAGGGCAAGCGCGACAAGCTGGGCAAGGACGACACCGAGGCGCGGATGCGGCGATATGCCCAGCGCTCGATCGACGCGTTCAAGATCTGGGAGGCCGTCTTCGCCGATCGGCCGAAGCGTATCGTCCGGGTCCTGTCAGGCCAGAACGGCTGGCCTGAGCTGCTGGTGCCCGCGCTCGATTACAAGGACATGGTCGCGCATATCGACGCCGTGGCGAGCGCGCCCTATTTCGGCCAGACCGTATTGGCGCAGCCGCCGGCGGATACGCGTGATCTCGCCCCGCTGTTCACCGCTCTTCACAGCTCGATCAACAGCACGATGGCGAATGCGCGCCGCCTGAAGCAGATGGCCGACAGCCGCGGTCTGCGCTTCATCGCCTATGAGGGCGGACAGCACCTGACCTATCGGGGCCCCGACAAGACCCTGATCGAGCGCCTGAACCGCGATCCCCGGATGGGAGAGGCCTATCGTGCCTATCTGTCGCTCTGGGACCGCGAGTTCGGCGACCTGATGGTTCTCTATTATTCGACGAGCCCGATCGGCACGACGATGTATTTTGGCATGGCGGAGTATAGCGGCCAGCCGCTGAGCGAGACGCCCAAGCGCAAGGCGTTGCTGGATGCTATCGCCGGATTGAAAGCGCGTTGACCGGCCCTCTCGCTCCACCCGCTCCGTAAGCGGGAAGCGGGGCGATCAGTCGCCCTGTTTTCCCAGCACCAGCCGGGGCCGCTGCACCCCGTGCATCTTGCGCAGGTACAGGCGGATATTGGCGATCGCCCGCTCGATGTCGGATGCCGGGGTCGGCGGCATGCCGGCGGCCTTCGCCATATGCGGGCATTGCTCGATTTCCCAGGACATGAAGTTGAAGTCCTCGCCGGTCTCGAGCATCCAGATGATCGGATAGGGGCGACCGTACATCACGCCCTTCAGTTCCTCCGCGCCGATCAGGTGGAGCGCGACCTGGTCGGCATTGCCGGCGGTCAGGACGAGGTCGGCGACGTCGAGCGAGAGCGTCATGCAGGCGGGGCGCGAGAATTTGGTGACCCGGAAGCCCAGGTCGAGGTCGGGACCGATGAAGTCGATCGCCTTGACGCCTTCGCCGCCCGACAGCTCGGGAATCTCCAGCTCGATGTTGGGGCCCGAGAAATCGGCGAGCCAGGCGGTGCCCTTCAGGCGGAGGGGCAGGTCTTCCAGATAGCGTTCCTCATAGGCGTTCATCGTCCGCAGCAGCGCGAGCAGCAGGTTGACCAGTTCCTCCGCGCTGTCGGGGGTCGCGACGAAGATCACCTCGTCGCCCATGACCTTCCAGACCTCGACCACCGGGGTCTCGCCCTCTTCGAGGAAGGCGAAGCCGACCTGGCCGGCGAGCATCAGCGGGAAATTGGTGAAGAAGGTGCGGAACGTGTCGAGCCAGCTGCCGCCGTCGGTGAAGCGCGCCTTGAACTGGGTCGAGCCGGCCATGTCGACCGAGAGGAAGAGCCGTACCATCGCGTCGTCCGATCAGAAGCTGGCCCTGGCCGACAGCACGAGGCCGGCGCGGGCGTTTCGGCCCGCTTCTAGCGCGCCCTTATAATTGCTGTCGACATAGACGAGCGACAGGTCGAGCGCGTCGAGCTTGTAGTTCAGGCCCGCCGACCAGTCCCATTTATGATCGTAGCTGCCATTTTCGCGACCGAGGCTGAACGAGGCGGTGAGCGGGAGTTCGCCCAGCGCGACATCGGCGCCGATGGCCGCATAGAAATTGTCGCGGTCGGTGTTCCACTGGTCGGGGGTGTAGGCGAAGGTCAGGGTGGTGGTGACCGGCCCCGTCGTCCGCGCGATCGTGCCCTGCAGTTCGAAATAGTCGCTGTCGGTGCCGCCCGGATAGACATAGGCGTAGAAGGTGCCCGAATAGTCGAAGCCGGCGACGGCGCCGGCATAGCCGCCGTACAGATCGACCTCCTGGTTCGAGCCGCCATAGTTGGAGACGTTGGTCGTCCAGGTGCCGAGAAACAGGCCCGATCGAAAACTCAGGTCGGCGCCGACCTGCACCGCCGCGTGGCGGCTGGTGTAGCTGATCCCGCGAAAGCGATAATCGGAAACGAGCGCTGCGTTATAGGCGATGGTGACGGCGGGCGTTTCCGTTACGTCCTGCGCGTGGGCCACCGATGGCAGCGCGAGCGCGCCCGTCAGTCCGAATGTGATGATACGCCCCCGCATCGGTCGATCATGGCGGTCCCGGGCGCAGCCGTAAACAAGCTTCGTTACAAATCCCCAGCCGTCAGTTCGCGGATCACCGTGCGGACGTTTTCGACATGCTCGGCCGCGGCGCGTTCGGCGGCGTCGGGATCGCCGGCCGCCACGGCGCGGGCGATCGCCTGATAGTCGGCCAGGCGGATCCCGCGCAGCTTCGGCGACGGATATTGCGCATGGATGATGTGGATGCCGATCGCCGGAAACAGCCGCTGCAGTTCGCGGTTGCCGCCGATGAGCAGCAGCGCCCGGTAGAAGTTGCGCCGCGCCCGGCTGAACGCTGCCGCCTCGCCGCCCGGCGCCGCCGCCGTCAATTCGTCGATCGCGGCGGCGAGGAGCGTCTGATGCTCGTCGCGAAAACCGGCCGTCGCCGATCGCACCGCGAGGCGGGTCATCGCCTCGGCGACGTCGAGCACCTCGAACGTCTCGGCAAGATCGAGGCGCCGGATCGCGGGGGAGCGATTGGGACTGAGGTCGACGACGCCGCGCACCGCGAGATGTTGCATCGCCTCGCGCACCGCGTTGCGGCCGACCTCGAACCGGGCGGCAAGATCGGTTTCGACCAGCCGCTGGCCAGGCACCATCCGGCCGCCCTCCAGATCCTGGAGGATGCCCAGATAGACCCGCCGCGCCGACCCGGCCGGCTCGGGGCCGAGCCAGTGGATGCTCGATGAGGAGGGGGCCGCTATCGTCATGCGTTGATTGTTCCACAATCCTGTTCCATAGTCGATCGATAATCATCGCTGAGTCGGCGGGAGCGGATGTGACGGACCTTCTGGATCTGAGCGGCAAGACCGCCTTCGTGACCGGCGCCTCGGGTGGGCTCGGCGCGCATTTCGCCGCCCTGCTGGCGCGGGCCGGGGCGCGCGTTATCGTCGCCGCCCGGCGCGAGGCTGCGCTGGCCGACGTCGCCGCCGGGATCAGGGATGCCGGCGGACGCTGTGAAACAGTCGCGCTCGACGTTTCCAGCAGCGCCAGCATCGCGACGATCGAACCTTTGCTCGTCGACGTCGATATCTTCGTGAACAATGCCGGCATCGCGGTCGAGAAGCCCTTCCTCGAGCAGAGCGAGGAGGATTGGGACCGGGTGATCGGCACCAACGCCAAGGGCATGTTCCTGCTGACGCAGGCAGCAGCGCGCGCGATGAAGGCGCGGGGCAAGGGCGGATCAATCATCAACATCGCCTCGATCCTAGGCCTCAGGCAGGGGATGCACCTGTCGACCTATGCGATTTCGAAGGCGGCGGTGGTGCAGCTCACCAAGTCGGCGGCGCTCGAGCTCGCGCGCTTCGGCATCCGCGTGAACGCGCTGTGCCCCGGCTATATCGAGACCGACATCAATCGCTCCGCCTGGGAAACCGACGGCGGCAAGAAAATGATCCAGCGCGTCCCGCAACGCCGCCTCGGCGAAGCGTCGGAGCTGGACGGGCCGCTGCTGCTGCTCGCCTCGGACAGTTCCACCTACATGACCGGATCGGTGCTCGTCGCCGATGGCGGCCATCTCGTCAGCTCATTGTAACGGAGACTATCGATGACCGAACGCGCCCATGCGATCGCAGCCAAGGTCGAGGCCTTCGTCCGCGAAACCGTCATTCCCTATGAAAAGGACCCGCGCTGCGGCGACCACGGTCCGAGCGACGCGCTGGTCCAGGAGATGCGCGTCAAGGCGCGCGCCGCCGGGCTGCTGACCCCGCATATCCTGTCCGACGGATCGCACCTGACCCAGCAGGAGACGGCGATCGTCCTGCGCAAGTCGGGCCTGTCCCCGCTCGGGCCGCTGGCGGTCAACACCCAGGCGCCCGACGAAGGCAATATGTACCTGATCGGCAAGGTCGGTTCGCCGGAGCAGAAGGCGCGTTTCCTCGATCAGCTGGTGGCGGGCGACAGCCGATCTGCCTTCTTCATGACCGAGCCGGCCGACGAGGGCGGGGCGGGATCGGACCCGTCGATGATGAAGACGCTGTGCCACCGCGACGGCGAGCATTGGGTAATCAACGGCCGCAAGGCCTTCATCACCGGCGCCGACGGCGCCAACGTCGGCATCGTCATGGCGAAGTCCGAAGCCACGGATGGAAGCGGGGGCGCGTGCATGTTCCTGGTCGACCTGCCCGATCCGGCGATCCGGATCGAACGCGTGCTCGACACGATCGACAGCTCGATGCCGGGCGGCCACTCGATCGTGCTGATCGACAATCTGCGCGTGCACGAAAGCCAGATGCTGGGCGCAAGCGGCGAGGGGTTCAAATATGCCCAGGTCCGCCTGTCCCCGGCGCGGCTGTCGCATTGCATGCGCTGGCATGGCTGCGCCACCCGCGCGCAGGAGATCGCCGTCGCCTATGCCTGCAAGCGCGAAGCGTTCGGCAAGAAGCTGATCGACCATGAGGGCGTCGGCTTCATGCTGGCGGAGAACATGATCGACCTGCAGTCGGCCGAACTGATGATCGACTGGTGCGCCGGGGTGCTCGATAGCGGATCGCTCGGCACGGTCGAAAGCTCGATGGCGAAGGTCCAGGTGTCCGAAGCGCTGTTCCGCGTCGCCGATCGCTGCATCCAGGTGATGGGCGGCACCGGGGTGTCGCGCGACACGGTGGTCGAGCAGATCTTCCGCGAGATTCGCGCCTTCCGCATCTATGACGGCCCGACCGAGGTCCACAAATGGTCGCTCGCCAAAAAGCTCAAGCGCGACCATGCCAAGGCCCATGCCGCATGAGCGCGGGCGCCGAGCAGGACGCGAACAGCGGGACGACCGCGGTCCGCGAAGGCTTCGCCTTCGACGAGGCGAGCCTCGCGCGCTGGATGGCCGAGAATATCCCCGGCTTCGCAGGGCCTTTGACGGTCGAGCAGTTCAAGGGCGGCCAGTCCAACCCGACCTACAAGCTGGTCACGCCCGGCCGCGCCTATGTGCTGCGCCGCAAGCCGCCCGGCCAGTTGCTCAAGGGTGCGCACGCCGTCGAGCGCGAGGCCAAGGTGTTGATCGGGCTGGAGAAGGCGAACTTCCCGGTCGCGCATGTCCATGCGCTGTGCACCGACGATGCCGTGATCGGGACCTGGTTCTACATCATGGACATGGTCGAGGGCCGGGTCTTCTGGAACGCGAGCCTGCCCGAGATCGCCGCCGCCGACCGCCCCGCCTATTTCGATGCGATGAACGCGACGATCGCGGCGCTGCACCAGGTCGACTATGCCGCCGTCGGCCTGGGCGACTATGGCCGGCCCGGCAATTATTTCGAGCGGCAGATCGGCCGCTGGTCGAAGCAATATGTCGAGGATGTCGATGCCGGGCGCGATCCCGACATGGACCGGGTGATCGAGTGGCTGCAGGCGAACATCCCGCCCGGCGACGAAACCGCGATCGTCCACGGCGATTTCCGCATCGACAACATGATCTTCCACCCCACCGAGCCGCGCGTGCTGGCGGTGCTCGACTGGGAATTGTCGACGCTCGGCCATCCGCTCGCCGATTTCGCCTATAACGCGATGATGTATCACATGCCGCCGCACATCGTCGCGGGGCTGGCGGGCGTCGACCTGAGGGCGCTGAACCTCCCGAGCGAAGAGGCGTATATCGCGGCCTATTGCGCGCGGACCGGGCGCAGCGGGATCGACAATTACCGGTTTTACACCGCGTTCAACTTCTTCCGGATGGCAGCGATCTTCCACGGCATCAAGGGCCGGGTGATCCGCGGCACGGCGGCGTCGGCGCAGGCCGCCGAGCGCGCCAAGATGTTTCCCGAACTGACGAAGATCGCCTGGGCGCAGGTGGGGTAAAGCGCCTCCCGCGGCATCGCGGGTACCTGCTCTTTTGCGACGAAAGGCTAATATTCTTAGCCCCCATTAACTCCTATCCTCGTTCGTCACCGCGTAGCGAGTTGGAGTTTTTGATGGCACCGTCGATCATCTCACGGCCCTCGGTATTGATGCCGCTTCTCGCCGCGCTGCTCTATGCCGGTCTGGCGGTCGCGACCCTTAACATGACGGATGCCAGTGATATCGCCTGCGTCTGGCCGGCCAATGCCGTGTTGGTGGCGATGCTGTTGCTCCGCAAACGCGCGGAGTGGCCGTGGATCCTCGTCGCGGGCTTCTGCGCGAACGCCTTCGCAAATCTTTACATGCGTGGCACCATTCAGGGGCCGGTCCTGTTCGGACTGTCCAACATGCTCGAGGTGGCGATCGCGGCCTGGGGGATGCGGCGCAGGCTGGACCGCGGCGCGGCCCAGGATCCGTCGGCGGTCTGGTCGTTCGTTTTCTGGGCCGGGGTCGCCGCCCCCGTCGCCAGCGCGCTGACCGGCGGGGCCACGGCCATGCTGGTCTATGGCCAGCCCTTCGCCCACGCCGCCGGCACCTGGTATGTGGCGGCCGCGCTGGGCCTGCTCATCTGCACCCCGGTCTTCTACGGCCTGTTCAAGGGGGAGTTTCTCGATAGCTATCGCGCCAAGGGCTCGCTCCAGCGGATCGAGGCGGTGGCGCTGCTTTCGCTCACCTCGATCATCGCGACCGTGGTGTTCATGAAGAGCGGGGTTCCTTACCTGTTCCTATTGTTCATGCCGATGATGCTGGTAACCTTCCGGATCGGCTGGCAAGGGTCCAAGCTGGCGATGCTGGTCATCGCCGCGATCGGCGGCATCGCGACGATCAATCAGCAGGGGCCGGTAACCTTCGTCTCTACGAACCCCGCCGTGCAGGCGATGTTCTTCCAGTTTTTTCTGGCCTCCACCTTGCTGGTCAACATGCCGGTCGCGGCAGCGGTCGCGGCGCGCAAACAGCTGATCGAGAAGCTGCGAGACAGCGAGGGCTCGCTGCGCCTGATCGTCTCGCAGTCGCCGACCCTGTTGCTCCATTTCAGCCCGGCGGGGGTTTGCGGGAAAGCGTTCGGGTCGTCCGAGATCCTGTTCGGTCGCGGCGCCGAAGCCTTTCTCGGCAGCACGCTCGATCAGCTATCGGACAGTGCGGCGGAGATGATGCGCGATGCGCATCTGGATGTGCTGGCCGATCCCAGCTCGACCCGCCGGGTCGAGTTCCTGGCATCGGGCAAGGGACGCTGGCTCGAGGCGACCTTCTGCGCCTTGCGGACCGAGGACGGCGGCTGCGCCGGGACGCTTGCCAGCATCCACGACGTTACGGCGCGCAAGCACCACGCCGCCCTGTTGGCCCAGGCGGTCGAAACCGACAGCCTGACCGGTCTGTACAACCGCGCAGGCTTTCTGGCGCGGCTCGATGCCGCGACCGAGCAAGACCATGGCGGGCGACTGAGCGTCGCGATGATCGATGTCGATCGGTTCAAGGGGATCAACGACAGCTCCGGCCACGCGGCCGGGGACATCGTGCTGCATGAGATCGGTCGCCGGATCGCGGAAATCGTCGGCTCCAGCGGGACGGTGGGCCGGTTGGGCGGGGACGAGTTCGCTCTCTTGCTGGCCGTGCCGGACCGGGCCGCCCGCCGCATCTGCGCATCGATCGTGGCGGCGGTGAGGTCGACGCCGATGGAGCTGCCGTCTGGCGACACGATCGCCGTTGCCATCAGTTGCGGCGTCGCGCGGCATGAGGAGGGCGTCACCGCATCTGCGCTGCTACGGGAGGCCGATGAGGCGCTCTACATCGCCAAGCGTAGTGGGCGCGATCGTTTTCACGTGGCCTGTCGCTCCGCCGCCCAATATCGCGCGGCCGCCTGACCGCCTCCCATTTCTCCGGCCGCCTTTATTTGCCAACCGCTATTTCGACGTCAGCGTCCAGATCCCGTCCCAGTCGCCCGGCGGGGGATCGGCTGCGAAGGCGCGGCAGCGTTCGACATACATGCTCGAGGGGCCGTCGCCGGGCATCGCCTTCAGCGCGGCGAGGAACGCCTGTTCGGCGTCGCCCCAAGCCATGGCGCGGTAGGCGGCGAAGCCCTGTTGGTAATGTTCGAGCATCGCGCCCAGGCCCTGGTCGATTTCCCCGGCGCGGTAGCCCAGCGATTCATAGACGCCGACGGGGAAGTCCTTTCCCTTGACCCGGATCAGATCGATCTCGCGGACCAGCTGCGGATTGGCGAGGCGGGCGTGGGTGAATTCGGAGAACAGGATCTTCGAGCCATAGGCCTTGTTCGCGCCTTCCAGCCGTGAGGCGAGGTTCACGCTGTCGCCGATGACGGTATATTCCATGCGCTTGATCGAGCCGATATTGCCGACGATCACGTTGCCGGTGCTGATGCCCAGCCCGATGTCGATCGGGGTTTCGCCCGCCTCCGAGCGCCGCAAGTTCAGCGCGGCCAGCTCGACCAGCATCTTGTTGGCGGTCGCGATGGCGTTGTCGGCGTCGTTCGGTCCGGCGAAGGGTGCGCCGAACAGCGCCATGATCGCGTCGCCGATATATTTGTCGAGAATGCCCTTATGCTCGAAGATGACGTCGACCATCTCGGTGAAATAGCTGTTGAGCATGGTCACGGTTTCGCGTGCGCCGATCTTCTCGGCGATCGTCGTGAAGCCGCGCACGTCGGAGAACAGGATCGAGACGGTCTGGTCCTTGCCGCTTAGCTCGCTCTCGCCGGCTTCGAGCAGCTGGTCGGCGACCTCCTTCGACATATAGCGGGCCATCGTCGACCGGACGCGCTTCTCGCTGGTGATGTCCTCCATCACCAGCATCGAGCCGATCACGGCGTCGTTGGCGTCGACCAGCGGGGCGGCGGTCAGGTTGATCGATGCCGCCTTGCCGTCGCTGCCGATCAATTCGGCATCGACCGCGAGATAGGCTTCGCGGTCGCGGTCGGTGCGTTCGAGCCGTTCGGCGATCCAGCCGTTCTTGCCGGAGAAAGCATCGCGCGCGCTGGTGCCGATCAGCCCGTCGGGCGTGTTCATCAGCGTGCGGGCGGCCTCGTTGCTGGTGACGATCCGCTGGTCCTCGTCGAAGGTGATGACGGCGTTCGACGTGCTCTTCAGGATGCTCTCATTGTAGTTCTTCATGTTGAGCACGTCGTCGAACAGCCGGGCATTCTCCAGGCACACCGCGATCTGGGCCGAGAAGGCGCGCAGCCGGGCCTCGTCCTTCGCGCTGAACGCTGCCGTTTCGCGCTTGTTGAGCACCTGGGTCACGCCGATACGGCCGCCATATTTGTCGAAGATCGGCTGGCACAGGATCGAGCGGGTGACGAAGCCGGTGGCCTTGTCGACCTCGGGGTTGAAGCGCGGGTCGCGATAGGGATCGACGATATTCTCGGCGATGCCGCTGGTGAACACCGCGCCCGCGATGCCGCGGTCGGCGGGCAGGCGGATTTCCCGGACCAGATCGCCCTCGGCGAACAGCGAGAAGAGCTCGTTGGCCTTGCGATCATAGACGAACAGGGTCGATCGCTCGGCGTTGAGCAATTCGGTCGTCGTGCGCATGATCCGCGCGATCAGGATTTCGAGCTTCAGCTCGCCGGCCAGATCGCTGCTGACCTCGAGGATCAGCTGTTCCTCGCGCAGCGCCTCGAGCATATGCTGGAAGCCGCGGAAGATGTCGGCATATTCGTCGGTCGAGACGACCTCGAGCTTGACGTCCTCGAACTCGCCGCGCTCGACCATCTGCATGCCGACGATCAGCCGGCTGGCCGAGCGCGATACCTCGTGCGCGGTCAGCAGCGCCATCATCACCGAGCCGAGCATGCAGATGCACACGACGCCCGTCACCCAGATGTACAGCGGCATCATCATCGCCGCGGTCGGATCGATGCCCTGGAGCAGGAACATCCGCTGCACCTTGAAGATGATCGAGGCGGCGAAGAACACCAGCGGCAGCGCGGCGACGAAGATCGTCAGGTAGAGCAGCTTGCTCTTGAGCCGGATCGCGACGAGCTGCTGCTGATATTCGGGCGGCAGGCCGCCTTCGAGCTGTTCCGACAGCCGGACGATCGTCGGCACCAGCGCGCGGCTGACCCCGAAATATTCGAAGATGGCGTGGGTAGGCGACGCGAAGAACAGCGCAGTCGCGGCGAACACCATCACCTGCCATGTCTGATAGCCGGCGTCGAACGCCCAGTTGCCGAACGGCAGGGCGATGCAGACCATCACCGTCACCATTGGCCCGTGGAGGAAGGTGACGCGCATGAAGGAATAGAAGGGCAGGTTGAGCGCGCGGACGACCGCCTCGGCGATGACCGGCCGCGTGGGCGTTTCGCCGCGGTCCAGCGCGCGCAGGGCGCGGTCGATCGGCCGGTAGTGGCGGACGATCAGATAGACGTCCGACAGATTGTAGATCGCGACCACGACCGGCATCATGCCGATCAGGATGAGCCATTGGCGCAGTTCGAGCTCGAGGCCGAACAGCACCAGCGCGAGGGTGATGACGATCGCGGTGCCGCAGCCGCCCTGGTAGAGCCAGACGAGCCGCCAGAACAGCTTGCGCGCGGTCGGTGGCGACAGGGCGCGGGACCGGCGACCGAGAGCGGTGATCGGCTTGAGTTCGGTCATGACGACGATCGGACGGGTAGCGGCTTCATGCTGTCGCGTGGTGTCCCCGAAATGCCCCCGAAACCTGCGCGCATCGCAAGATCCCCCCTGGCGGTGATGTGCCGCCGCAGCCGAGCCTTTGTCCAGCGAAGTTTCGCGGTCATCGATCCATAAGCGGTCGGGGCGGCCATAGCGGGTGGGCGGGGCCGAAATCTGTGATGGAGCGCACAGCGGCCGGCCCGTCTCGCGCTGGGCGGGCGAGCATGATAGGTCCTCTCTATCGAAGAGGACCGCCGATGCAGCTTCGCCTGTTGCGCTATTTCACCACCCTGGCCCGCGAGGAGCATTTCGCCCGCGCCGCCGCCGTCTGCGGCGTTACCCAGCCGACGCTGTCGGCCGGGATCGTGGCGCTGGAGGAGCAGGTTGGCCAGCGGCTGGTCCAGCGCGACCGCCGCTATATGGGGCTGACGCCGGAAGGGCAGGCGATGCTGCCCTGGGCGCAGCAGCTCGTCGCGGTGTACGAGGGCATGGCGCATGCGATGGAGGCGATGGCGGGGCCGGTCCATGGCGAGTTCCGGCTGGGCGCGATCCCCGCTGCGATGCCGGCGATCGGCCATGTCGCGCGGGCGCTGCTCGGTCTTCATCCGCAGCTCAGCCTGTCGGTGCGGTCGCTGACCTCGCGCGAGATCGAGCGCGGGCTGGGCGCGTTCGAGCTCGACGCCGGTCTGACCTATCTCGACCATGAGCCGCCGGCGGACATGCTCACCGCCGAGCTCTATGCCGAGCGCTACATCTTCCTTGCCCGTGCGGGCGACGGGTTCGAGGGCCGCGACCGCATCGGCTGGGCGGAAGCGGCCGAGGCCGATCTGTGCCTGCTCCACCAGGGGATGCAGAACCGCCGCATTCTCGACGCGCGGCTCGCCGAGCGCGGGCTTGCCATTCACCCGCGCGCGACCGCGGACAGCTATGTTGCGCTGCTGGCGATGGTCGAGGCGGGCGGCTTCGCGACGATTATTCCCGACAGCTATCTGCCCTTGCTCGCCGGGCTCGGTTGGGCCCGCATCCTGCCGTTCGACGATCCCGCCCCGGCCAGCCGCATCGGCCTGATCGTTCCGAACCGCACCCCGATCGGGCCGCTGGCGAGCGCGGCGCTGGCCGTCGCCCGGCGCGTCACGTTGCCGAAGGGCTTCGGCGCCTGATAGAGACTGTCTATCAATAATGGGTTTTAGTGATTTGACCCTGTCCCGAGCGAGCGTCATGCGCAGGGCATGAACGTGGAGATGGATGAACCGATCGCAGCGGTCGTCGAACGGCTGGCCGCGGCCCGCAAAGGCGAGCGCGGCGCGCTGCTGCCGCTGCTGCACGAGATCCTCGAGGAGGTCGGCCGGATCGACGATGCGGCGGTGGTCGCGATCGCGGCGACGCTCAATCTGAGCCGGGCCGAGGTGCACGGGGTCGTCACCTTCTACCATGATTTTCGCCGCACGCGGGCAGGGCGGCATGTCGTCAAATATTGCCGGGCCGAAAGCTGCCAGGCGCGCGGCGGCGCGGCGATCGAGGCGGCGCTGGCCGAGCGGCTCGATGTCGGGATGGGCGAGACCCGGGCCGACGGACAGGTGACGCTCGAGGCTGTCTATTGCCTCGGCCTCTGCGCGGTCGGGCCCAATGTCCTGGTCGACGGCGTGCCGATCGCGCGGATCGACGGTGCCGCCGCGATCGAGCGGATCGCCGCGCGGGTGGCGGCATGACCGGGCGGATCTTCATCAGCGCCGACATGGCCTCGGTCGCGCTCGGCGCCGACGCGTTGGCCGATGCCTTCGTGGCGGCGGGCTGCACCGTCGTCCGCACCGGTAGCCGCGGGCTGTTTGGGATCGAACCACTGGTCGAGGTCGAGACCGATGAGGGACGGATCGGCTATGGTCCGGTCGGGCCCGACGATGTCGCGGCGATCCTGGCGGGCGATCATCCCCACCGGCTCGGCCCGATCGAAACGCTGCCCTTCTTCGCGAGACAGCAACGCTTCACCTTTGCCCGCTGCGGCGTGAACGATCCGATCGACCTGTCCGCGTACGCAGCGACCGGCGGTTGGGCGGGATTGGAGGCGGCACGGGCGAGGGCGCCGCAGGCGGTGGTCGACATCGTCAAGGCGTCGGGGCTGCGCGGCCGGGGCGGGGCGGGTTTCCCGACCGGCATCAAGTGGCAGACGGTGCTCGCCGCTCAGGCCGACGAGAAGTTCATCGTCTGCAATGCCGACGAGGGCGACAGCGGCACCTTCGCCGACCGGATGCTGATGGAGGGCGATCCCTATTGCCTGATCGAGGGCATGGCGATCGCGGCCCATGCCGTCGGCGCCGGCCACGGCTATGTCTACATCCGCTCCGAATATCCCTTTGCAATCCGGACGATGCGGCAGGCGATCGAACGATCGGTGCGCGACATCGCGCCGTTCACCCTCGAAGTCCGGGTTGGCGCGGGGGCCTATGTCTGCGGCGAGGAAACCGCGCTGCTGGACAGCATCGAGGGGAAGCGCGGGCAGGTCCGCGCCAAGCCGCCGCTGCCGGCGATCCAGGGGCTGTTCGGCAAGCCGACCGTCATCAACAATGTGCTGAGCCTGGCCGCCGTCCCCTTCATCCTGAGCGCGGGGGCGGAGGCTTATGCGGCGGTCGGCTTCGGCCGGTCGCGCGGCACGATGCCGGTGCAGCTGGCGGGCAATGTCCGCAATGGCGGCCTGTTCGAGATCGGCTTCGGCATCACCCTGGGCGATCTGGTCGACGAGATCGGCGGGGGCACCGCGTCGGGCCGGCCGGTGCGCGCGGTGCAAGTCGGCGGACCGCTGGGCGCGTATATCCCGCCGTCGATGTTCGACCTGCCGTTCGACTATGAGGCCTTCTCGGCGGCCGGTGCGCTGATCGGCCATGCGGGGATCACCGTCTTCGACGACAGCGTCGACATGGCGAAGATGGCGCGCTTCGCGATGGAGTTCTGCGCGGTCGAAAGCTGCGGAAAATGTACGCCCTGCCGGATCGGATCGACGCGCGGAGTCGAGGCGATCGACCGGATCATCGCGACGCGCGCTAAGCCCGTCGCTCCGGCGGAGGCCGGAGCCGCCGGAGACAAGGACGCTACCCGGTTTCGGGGCGGCCCGGGCCTCCGCCGGGGCGACGGGGTGGAGGCGGCGCTGGGATCGCGGTCGCCGTTCCGCATCGATCGGTCGCAGGATAAGGACATCACCCTGCTGCGCGACCTGTGCGACACGATGAAATATGGGTCGCTCTGCGCGCTGGGCGGGTTCACCCCATATCCGGTGCTGAGCGCGCTCGACCATTTCCCCGAAGATTTTAGCGGGCCGGCGATGCCGGTCGCGGCGGAGTAGAGCCATGGCGTGGACCGGCGAAATCGACCTCGGCACCAAGCCGGCCGCGGTGACGGGTCCGATGGTGGCGATCACGATCGACGACCAGCGGATAGAGGTGCCCGAGGGAACGTCGATCATGCGCGCGGCGGCGCTGATGGGGACGACGATTCCCAAGCTGTGCGCGACCGACAGCCTCGAAAGCTTCGGCTCGTGCCGGCTGTGCCTGGTCGAGATCGAAGGGCGGGCGGGCTATCCCGCGTCCTGCACCACGCCGGTCCTGCCGGACATGGTCATCCGCACCCAGACCGAGAAGCTCAAGCAGCTCCGCCGGGGAGTGATGGAGCTCTATATCTCCGACCATCCGCTCGATTGCCTGACCTGTTCGGCCAATGGCGATTGCGAGCTGCAGGACATGGCCGGCGCGGTCGGCCTGCGCGAGGTGCGCTACGGCTATGAGGGCGAGAACCATCTCGTTGCCGAAAAGGACGCGTCCAACCCCTATTTCACCTTCGACAGCACCAAATGCATCGTCTGCTCGCGCTGCGTTCGCGCCTGCGACGAGGTGCAGGGAACGCTGGCGCTGACGGTGGATGGGCGCGGCTTCGAAAGCCATATCGCCGCCAGCCAGGACGAAGACTTCCTGTCCTCGGAATGCGTCAGCTGCGGCGCCTGCGTCCAGGCCTGCCCGACATCGGCGCTGATCGAAAAATCGGTGATCGAGAAGGGCACGCCCGACCGGGCGGTCGTCACCACCTGCGCCTATTGCGGCGTCGGCTGCACCTTCCGCGCCGAGATGCGCGGCGAGGAGCTCGTCCGCATGGTCCCGTGGAAGGACGGCAAGGCCAATCGCGGCCATAGCTGCGTGAAGGGCCGCTTCGCCTGGGGCTATGCCCAGCACAAGGAGCGAATCCTTACCCCGATGATCCGCGCCTCGGTCGACCAGCCGTGGCGCGAGGTGAGCTGGGAGGAGGCGATCGCCCACACCGCGGCGGAGTTCCGCCGCATCCAGGCGCAGTACGGCACCCGCTCGATCGGCGGCATCACGTCGAGCCGATGCACCAATGAGGAGACCTTCCTCGTCCAGAAGCTGATCCGGCAGGGCTTCGGCAACAACAATGTCGATACCTGCGCGCGGGTCTGCCATTCGCCGACCGGCTATGGGCTGAAGACGACCTTCGGCACATCGGCGGGCACGCAGGATTTCGACAGCGTCATGCACGCCGACGTGGTCATGGTGATCGGCGCCAATCCGACCGACGGCCATCCGGTGTTCGCGAGCCGGATGAAGCGGCGGCTTCGTGCCGGGGCGAAGCTGATCGTCGTCGATCCGCGCCGCACCGATCTGGTCCGCTCGCCGAGGATCGAGGCCGAGCATCACCTGCCGCTCAAGCCCGGCACCAATGTCGCGGTGCTGACCGCGATGGCGCATGTCATCGTCGAGGAAGGCCTGGCGAACGAGGCCTGGATCCGCGAGCGCTGCGACTGGGACGAATATCAGGACTGGGCGGCGTTCGTGTCCGAGCCGGATCGCTCGCCCGAGGCGACCGAGCCGCTGACCAATGTCCCCGCCGCCGATCTGCGCGCCGCCGCGCGGCTCTATGCGACCGGCGGCAACGGCGCGATCTATTATGGCCTGGGCGTCACCGAACACAGCCAGGGATCGTCGACGGTGATGGCGATCGCCAACCTCGCCATGGCGACCGGCAATATCGGCCGTGAGGGCACGGGGGTGAATCCGCTGCGTGGGCAGAACAATGTCCAGGGCGCCTGCGACATGGGCAGCTTCCCGCACGAATTTTCGGGCTATCGCCATGTCTCCGACACCGCCACGCGCGAATTGTTCGAGCGCGAATGGGGCGTGGCGCTCGATGCCGAGCCGGGCCTGCGCATCCCCAACATGCTCGACGCCGCGACCGACGGCAGCTTCAAGGGGCTGTTCGTCCAGGGCGAGGACATCCTCCAGTCCGACCCGAACACCACCCATGTCGCCGCCGGCCTCGCTGCGATGGAGTGCGTGGTGGTGCAGGACCTGTTCCTCAACGAGACCGCGAACTACGCGCATGTCTTCCTGCCAGGATCGACCTTCCTGGAGAAGGACGGGACCTTCACCAATGCCGAGCGCCGCATTCAGATGGTGCGCAAGGTGATGGCCCCGCTCAACGGCTATGCCGACTGGGAGATCGTCCAGCTGGTCGCGCAGGCGATGGGGCTGGGCTGGAGCTACAGCCATCCGTCCGAGATCATGGACGAGATCGCTCGCCTCACCCCCAGCTTTGCCGGGGTCAGCTATGGCGTGCTCGACGAGCAGGGCTCGATCCAGTGGCCCGCCAACGAGACGGCGCCGACCGGCACGCCGATGATGCACATCGACGGCTTCGCGCGGGGCAAGGGCAAGTTCGTCGTCACCGACTATATCCCGACCGACGAGAAGACCGGTCCGCGCTTTCCCCTGCTGCTGACCACCGGTCGTATCCTGAGCCATTACAATGTCGGCGCGCAGACCCGGCGGACCGAGAATGTCGCCTGGCATCCCGAGGACGTCCTCGAACTCCATCCGCTCGATGCCGAGAATCGCGGGATCAAGGACCGCGACTGGGTCTATCTGCGCAGCCGGGCGGGCGAGACGACCCTGCGCGTGCAGGTGACCGAGCGGGTGGCGCCGGGTGTGGTCTACACCACCTTCCATCACCCGACGACGCAGGCGAACGTCATCACCACCGACTACTCCGACTGGGCGACCAACTGTCCCGAATATAAGGTGACGGCGGTGCAGGTCGGCCTCTCCAACGGCCCGTCGGGCTGGCAGGAGGATTATGCCGAGCAGGCGCGGCTGAGCCGCCGTATCCTGGTGGACGCCGCCGAATGAGCGGGATGACCACCGACGACAAGCTGGTCTATATGGCCAACCAGATCGCCCGGAATCTCCAGGCGCTGGGACATGACCATGCGGTGGCCGCGACCGAGGATCACATCATCACCTTCTGGGATCCGCGGATGAAGAGCCGCATCCTCGCGTTGGCGGCGATGCAGGGCGCGGCGCTGGCGCCGATCGCGGCGGCGGCCGTCGCCCGGTTGCGAGCGGGAATCGAACCCGCGCCGCAGACCGGCGCGACCCGCTTCGCCGCCGTCGACGAGGCCGGCTCCTCGGACGCCGGTTGACGATGGCCGACGGGCCGTCCGTCCGCCGCCGGCCCTTCCGGCGGATCGCCGCGAGCGGGGCGGTCGAGCCGATCGAACGGCCGGTGCCCGACGAGACGCCGG
Organism: Pseudomonadota bacterium; assembly: GCA_040387595.1. Classification (GTDB taxonomy): domain Bacteria; phylum Pseudomonadota; class Alphaproteobacteria; order Sphingomonadales; family Sphingomonadaceae; genus Rhizorhabdus. The sequence goes on along the minus strand of JAZKDN010000006.1, from coordinate 13,109 downwards.
TCGCGATCGAATATAATGGCCTCGGTTATGCGGTGCTGATGGCGAGCGCCGCCGATCTGGAAGACCTTGCCTACGGCTTCAGCCGGGCCGAACGGCTGATCGAACGCGCCGACCAGATCGTCGATGTCGACATCCACCAGGCCGAGCGCGGCATGCTGGTGCGCGTCACCCTGACCGAGGAACGCCTGCCGCTCGTCGCCGACCGGGTGCGCCACCGCATCTCCGAATCGTCGTGCGGGCTGTGCGGGATCGAGAATCTCGACCAGGCGCTGCGCGCTCTGCCGATGGTCGATGCCGGCGCCGCGCCGGACGATGCGGCGATCTTCGCCGCGCTGGGCCAGCTGTCCGCGCATCAGCCGCTCAACGCCGCGACCGGCGGGGTGCATGCCGCTGCGCTGTGCGGCCGCGACGGATCGATCCGGCTGGCGCGCGAGGATATCGGGCGGCACAATGGCTTCGACAAGCTGATCGGGGCGATGCTTCGGCAGGGTCTCGACTGGGACGGCGGCTTCGCGCTGCTGACCTCGCGCTGCTCCTATGAACTGGTCGAGAAAGCGGCGCTGGCGAGCGCGCCGACCCTCGTCACCGTCTCGGCCCCGACCGGTCTTGCGATCGATCGCGCCCGCGAGGCGGGGCTGCGGCTGATCGTGCTGGCCCGGCCTGACGCGATGCTGGTGGCGTCGTGACGAAACTGCTCGGCGTGCTGATCGCGGGCGGGCTGTCGCGGCGCTTCGGGTCGGACAAGGCGCTGGCGCTCTGGCAGGGCAGGCCCCTGGTCGAGCATGCCGCCGATGCGCTGCGCCCCCATGTCGATGCGCTGGTGATCTGCGGCCGGGCGCATGGCAGCCTGACGGTGGTCGCCGATCGCCCCGCGCCGAACATGGGACCGCTCGGCGGCCTCAACGGCGCGCTCCATTATGCGCGGGCTTATGGTTATGAGGCGGTGCTGACGGCGGGATGCGACACGCCGCTGTTGCCGGACAGCCTGCTGGACCGGCTGCGATCCTCGCCGGGGCCTGCTTATGTATCTAGCCTGCCGGTCATCGGTTACTGGCCGGCGGACCTCGCCGATCGGCTCGATGCGTTCCTGGCCGAGGATCGCAAGCATGCGGTGCGCGCCTGGGGGGACACGGTCAGTGCCGAGGCGATCGACGGGCACGCGCTGGTCAACATCAACGAGCCCGCCGATCTGGTGTCGCTCAAACTGGTATGATTGATCAAAAATATTGACTCATATCGCCATGGGGCTAGGGCAATCCCATCGGGCGCGCGCAGAAGCGGGCGGTGGATGCAGGATAGAAAGGCACTGATCGATGTTCACGCCGCCTCTCGACGAACAGCGCTTCGTGCTCGAACATATCACCGGCCTGCCCGAACTGGCGGCGACCGACCGCTTCGCCGCCGCGACCCCCGATCTGGTCGATGCGGTTATCGAGGGCGTGGGCGGTTTCGCCGAGGGTGAGTGGGCGCCGCTGGCGCGGGCATCCGATCAGGTCGGCGCAAAGTGGACCCCCGAGGGCGTCGTCATGCCCGAGGGCTTCCCGGCCGCCTACAAGGCCTATGTCGAGGCGGGCTGGAACACGATCAGCGCGCCGGAAGCCTTTGGCGGGCAGGGCCTGCCCTATTCGCTGGCGTCGGTGGTGCTGGAGACGCTGGGCGCGGCCAATATGGCGTTCACCCTGTGCCCGGTGCTGACCGTCGGGGCGATCGAGGCGCTCGTCCACCACGGCTCGCAGGCGCAGCAGGCGCTCTATCTGCCCAAGCTGGTCAGCGGCGAATGGACCGGCACGATGAACCTGACCGAGCCTCAGGCCGGATCGGACGTCGGCGCGCTCCGCGCCAAGGCGACACCGCGGCCCGACGGCAGCTGGTCGATCAGCGGCACCAAGATCTACATCTCGTTCGGCGATCACGACCTGACCGACAATATCGTCCATCTGGTGCTGGCGCGGACGCCCGATGGCCCGGCCGGAACCAAGGGCATCTCGCTGTTCCTGGTCCCGAAATATCGTCTCAATGCCGACGGCAGCATCGGTGCCGAGAACGATGTCCGCGCCGTGTCGATCGAGCACAAGATGGGCCTGCACGGATCGCCGACCTGCGTCCTGTCGTTCGGCGACAATGGCGACTGTATCGGCGAACTGATCGGTCCCGAGTTCGGCGGCATGCGCGCGATGTTCACGATGATGAACAACGCCCGGCTCAATGTCGGCCTGCAGGGCGTCCAGGCGGCCGAGGGCGCGACCCAGAAGGCGGTCGCCTATGCCCGCGACCGCATCCAGTCGCCGCGCGCCGGATCGGGCAGCCATGCGTCGGTCGCGATCATCGAGCATCCCGATGTCCGTCGCATGCTGCTGCGGATGAAGGCGCTCACCCAGGCGTCGCGTGCGCTGCTCTATTATGCCGCCGGCATGGTCGACCGCTCGACCCTCGGCGACAAGGCGGCGCACGCCCGGCTCGAATTGCTGACCCCGCTGGCCAAGGCGTACGGCACCGATGTCGGTTGCGAGGTCGCGAACCTCGGCATCCAGGTCCATGGCGGCATGGGCTATATCGAGGAGACCGGAGCGGCGCAGTTTTTCCGGGATGTCCGCATCGCTGCGATCTACGAAGGCACAAACGGTATCCAGGCGGCCGACCTCGTCGGCCGCAAGCTGGGCCTCGAAGGCGGGGAGACGCTGGCGCGCCTAATCGCCGACATGCGTGCCGAGGCCGAGGACGCCGGGCTGCGCGACCTGATCGATGCCTGCGAGGCGGTCGCGCAGCGGCTGTCGGGCGCGAGCGTCGACGACCGGCTGGCGGCGAGCTATCCCTTCCTGACGATGCTCTCGACCGCGGTCGCCGGCTGGCTGATGGAACGGCAGGGCCGGATCGCCGCGGACGGCGACAGCGCCTTCCTGGCGATGAAGCGGGTCGCGGCGCGCTTCTATGTCGAGCAGGTCGTTCCCGAGGCGCTGGGCCTGAAGGCCGCCGCGATGGCCCCTGCCGATATCCTCTATGCGGTCGGCCCCGACGAATTCGCCGCCTGAAATGGCCACCGGCCGGGGTTCCGGTCGATTCCCTTATGCTTTCCTTATGCCCGCCCGGACAAATGCCCGTGGCGGGCTAACGGCCATCAAGCCTAGCTGAGCAACCGAACAATCAGGTTCGGAGTGCATCGCATGCAGGATTTCTTGTGGATCGCGCTGGTGGCGGGACTGGCTGTCGCCGCCCTCGGCTATGTCGGCCTCGCGGATCGGGCCTGAATCATGGGCATCGATCTCTGGCTGGGAGCCGCCACCGCGCTGGGCCTGCTCCTCTATCTCGTCGCCGTACTGGCGCGTCCCGAACATTTCTAGATCCGTTCGGGTTAGTTTGTCGCACGTCTCCTGTCCCCCATCGTCATTCCCGCGAAAGCGGGAATCCATCGACGGCGGCTCGCAAGAGATCGGGCGCGCCGTGACCGTGGATTCCCGCTTTCCCGGGAATGACGGAAAGATCGGAAAATCCGCAGGATCCGATCACGTTCGGAAAGAATCCATTTCAAAGGAATTGAAGCCATGAGCCTTGCCGGCTGGGCGCTGATCCTCGTTTTCGTCGCCATCCTCCTGTTGCTGACCAAGCCGATGGGAGCGTGGCTGTTCGCGCTCTACGAAGGCCGGCGCACGCCCCTCCACCGGCTCCTCGGGCCGGTGGAGGCCGGATTCTATCGTTTGTCGGGCATCGATCCGTCGGCCGAACAGGGCTGGCGCCGCTACGCGGTGCATATGTTGCTGTTCAACCTGGGCCTGCTGCTGCTGACCTATGTCATCCTGCGCACGCAGGCGTGGCTGCCGTTCAACCCGCGCGGCCTGGCCAATCTGGCGCCCGACCTGGCCTTCAACACGGCGGTCAGCTTCACCACCAACACCAACTGGCAGAGCTATGCCGGCGAAGCGACGATGAGCCAGTTCAGCCAGATGGTCGCGCTGACCGTTCACAACTTCACCAGCGCCGCCACCGGTATCGCGCTGGCCTTCGCGCTGTTCCGCGGCTTTGCCCGGCGGCAGACCAGCACGATCGGCAATTTCTGGGCCGACATGACCCGCGTCACGCTTTACCTGCTGCTGCCGCTGTCGATCCTCTACGCGGTCTTCCTGATCGCCAATGGCGTGCCGCAGACGCTGGCCGGATCGGTCGATGCGACCACGATCGAAGGCGTGAAGCAGTCGATCGCGCTGGGCCCGGTCGCGAGCCAGGAAGCGATCAAGATGCTCGGCACCAATGGTGGCGGCTTCTTCAACGTCAATTCGGCGCATCCGTTCGAGAATCCCAACGCCGTCACCAACCTCGTCCAGATGCTGTCGATCTTCCTGATCGGCTTCGGCCTGACCTGGACCTTCGGCAAGGCGGTCGGCAACAGCCGGCAAGGCTGGGCGATCCTGTCCGCGATGCTGATCCTGTTCATGGTCGGCACCAGCGTCGCCTATTGGCAGGAGGCCGCCGGCAATCCGGTGCTCCACAGCCTCGGCGTCGCCGGCGGCAACATGGAGGGCAAGGAGATCCGCTTCGGCATCGCCGGCTCCGCCCTGTTCGCCAGCGTGACCACCGCCGCCTCCTGCGGCGCGGTCAATGCGATGCACGACAGCTTCACCGCGCTCGGCGGCATGATCCCGCTGATCAACATGCAGCTGGGCGAGGTCGTGATCGGCGGCGTCGGCGCGGGCATCTACGGCTTCCTGCTGTTCGCCATCCTCGCGGTGTTCGTCGCCGGGCTGATGGTCGGCCGCAGCCCCGAATATGTCGGCAAGAAGATCGAGGCGCGCGAAGTGAAGCTGGCGGTGCTGGCGATCGCGGTGCTGCCGCTCGTCATCCTCGGCTTCACGGCGCTCAGCGCGGTGCTGCCGGCCGGCCTGGCGGGCCCGCTCAACAAGGGGCCGCACGGCTTCTCCGAGATCCTCTACGCCTTCACCAGCGGCGTCGCGAACAATGGTTCGGCCTTTGCCGGCCTGACCGCCGCCACGCCCTATTATGACGGGCTGCTCGGCGTCGCGATGTGGATCGGCCGCTTCTTCGTGATCATCCCGATGCTGGCCATCGCCGGATCGCTCGCGGCCAAGCGCCATGTCCCGGCGGGGGCGGGGTCTTTCCCGACCACGGGCCCGCTCTGGATCGGGCTGCTCGTCGGCATCGTCCTGATCGTCGGCGGCCTCACCTTCCTGCCGAGCCTCGCCCTTGGCCCCATCGCCGATCATCTCGCGATGATCGATGGCCGGCTCTTCTGATGGCGGCCTCTTCCTTTCATCCGGCACCTCCGGAGAGCAGCGGCTCGCCCGTCTCCCGAGATCCCAGCCTCCGCTGGGATGACGACTCACTCTTGAAGGACGCTTGAAATGGCGCGTTCCCAGTCGCTCTTCACCGCCGATCTGATGATCCCCGCGATCGGCAATGCCTTCCGCAAGCTCGACCCGCGCGAGCTGATCCGCAACCCGGTGATGTTCACGACCGCCGTGGTCGCGACCCTGCTGACGCTGCTGCTCGTCATCGGCGACAGCGGGCTCGGTTTCGGGTTCGAGCTGCAGCTCGTCATCTGGCTCTGGCTCACCGTCCTGTTCGGCACCTTTGCCGAGGCGATTGCCGAAGGGCGGGGCCGGGCGCAGGCCGAATCGCTGCGCGCCACCAAGGCCGATCTCAAGGCCAAGCGGCTGCTGGGCGTCGGCGATACCTATGAGGTGGTGCCGGCGGCCTGGCTCCAACGCGACGAGGTCGTGCTCGTCGAGACGGGCGACCTGATCCCCGGCGACGGCGAGGTGATCGAGGGTGTCGCATCGGTCAACGAGGCCGCGATCACGGGCGAAAGCGCGCCGGTGATCCGCGAGGGCGGCGGCGACCGTTCGGCGGTGACGGCGGGTACGCGGGTCATCTCCGACCGGATCAAGGTGCGCATCACCGCGCAGCCGGGGCAGGGCTTTCTCGACCGGATGATCGCGCTGGTCGAAGGCGCGCAGCGGCAGAAGACCCCGAACGAGATCGCGCTGACGATCCTGCTCGTCGGCCTGACGATCATCTTCCTGATCGCGGTCGCGACGATACCAGGCTTTGCCAGCTATGCGGGCGGATCGGTGCCGGTGGCGATGCTCGCAGCCCTGCTGATCACGCTGATCCCGACGACGATCGCGGCGCTGCTGTCGGCGATCGGCATCGCCGGGATGGACCGGCTGGTCCGCTTCAACGTCCTCGCCAAATCGGGCCGGGCGGTTGAGGCGGCGGGCGACATCGACACGCTCCTGCTCGACAAGACCGGCACGATCACGGTGGGCGACCGCCAGGCGAGCGAGTTCCGCGCCGTCGGCGGCGCGTCGCCCGAGAGCCTGGCCGAAGCCGCGCTGCTCGCCAGCCTGGCCGACGAAACCCCCGAGGGCCGCTCGATCGTCAGCTTCGCGCGGGAAACCTATCGGGTGACGACCGCGGTGCTGCCCGCCGATGCGGAGGTCATTCCCTTCACCGCCCAGACGCGGATTTCCGGTGTCAGGATTGGCGACAGCACGATCATCAAGGGTGCGGTAGATTCCGTTCTGAAGGCCTTGTCCCAAGCTCCGTTCGTGTCGAGCGCAGGCGAAACACGCCATGGCGGGGAAACGTCCCTCGACTTCGCTCGGGACGAACGGATGGGGGAAGCAGAACTGCGCCGGGTGACCGACGAGATCGCCCGTGCCGGCGGCACCCCGCTGGCGGTGGCGCGCGACGGGCGGCTGCTGGGTGCGATCCACCTCAAGGACGTGGTCAAGGCCGGGGTGCGTGAGCGCTTCGCCGAGCTGCGGCGAATGGGCATCCGCACGGTGATGATCACCGGCGACAATCCGCTCACCGCCGCCTTGATCGCGGCCGAGGCCGGGGTCGACGACTTCCTCGCCCAGGCGACGCCCGAGGACAAGCTGGCGCTGATCCGGCAAGAGCAGCAGGGCGGCAAGCTGGTGGCGATGTGCGGCGACGGCACCAATGATGCGCCCGCCCTGGCGCAGGCCGATGTCGGCGTGGCGATGAACACCGGCACCCAGGCGGCGCGCGAGGCGGGCAACATGGTCGACCTCGACAGCGATCCGACCAAGCTGATCGAGATCGTCGGCCTGGGCAAACAGCTGCTGATGACGCGCGGTAGTCTCACCACCTTTTCGGTCGCCAACGACGTCGCCAAATATTTCGCGATCATCCCGGCGATCTTCGTGACGCTCTACCCGGCGCTCGGGGTGCTCAACGTGATGGGCCTGTCGACACCGCAATCGGCGATCCTGTCGGCGATCATCTTCAACGCGCTGATCATCCCCTGCCTGGTGCCGCTGGCGCTCAAGGGCGTCCGCTATCGCCCGATCGGCGCGGGGCCGCTGCTGGCCCGCAACCTCGCCATTTACGGCGTCGGCGGGCTGGTCGCGCCGTTCGTCGGGATCAAGCTGATCGACCTGCTGGTCGGCGGGCTGGGCCTGGCGTGAAACCTTATCCGCCACTGCGTCATGCCAGCGGAGGCTGGCATCTCAGGAGAGGCACGGATCGGCCATCTCTCGAGATCCCAGCCTGCGCTGGGATGACGGGGGGAGGCGAGGAGAGCGGGCGTTGGAAGGATGAACCGAGAGGGGAGGCCCAGCCTCCCGGTGGATGCTGAAACAAGTTCAGCATGACGGTTATGATGACGAGTTGGATGGAAACCGAACGATGAAACAGGACATATTCACCGCCGTGCGCCCCGCGATTGTCATGGGGCTGCTCTTCGCGCTGCTGCTCGGGCTGGCCTATCCGCTCGCGCTGCTCGGCGTCGGCCAGGCGATCTTCCCGCATCAGGCCAATGGCAGCCTGATCGTCGAGCGGGGCCGGGTCGTCGGCTCTGAACTGATCGGCCAGGGCTTCACCGGAGAGCGCTATTTTCACGGCCGGCCCTCGGCGGCGGGCAAGGGTTATGACGGGCTCGCCTCCTCGGGCTCGAACCTCGGCCCGACCTCTCAGGCGCTGGCCGATCGGGTGACCGCGGACGTCGCGGCCTTGCAGGCGGAGCATCCCGGCCAGACCGTACCGGCCGATCTGGTGACGACCTCGGGCTCGGGGCTAGATCCCGAGATCAGCCCGGCGGCGGCGGAGTGGCAGGTCGACCGGATCGCCCGTGCGCGGGGCCTGTCCCCGGCGATCGTCCGACAGATAATCGCCTCGGAAACGCGCGCGCCTGTGCTAGGCTTCCTGGGTGAAGCGCGGGTCAATGTGCTGGCGCTCAACCGCATGCTCGACGCCCAGAGGAGCCGCTGATCCCGCCCCCCGAACCCGCAAGAGCCGATCCCGACGCCCTCCTGCGCGCCGCCGCGCGGGAGGCGCGCGGGCGTTTGAAGCTCTTCCTCGGTGCGGCCCCCGGGGTCGGCAAGACCTATGAGATGCTGTCGGAAGGCGCGGCGCGGCTGCGCGAGGGCGAGGACGTCGTCGTCGGCGTGGTCGAGACGCACGGCCGGCAGGAGACCGAAGCGCTGACCCGGCCGTTCGAGATCGTGCCGCGCCGGGTCTCCGACCATCATGGGCGCCCGCTGAGCGAGATGGACATCGACGCGATCCTCGTCCGCGCGCCGGCGCTGGTCCTGGTCGACGAGCTGGCGCACAGCAATGCGCCGGGATCGCGCCACCCCAAGCGCTGGCAGGATGTCGAGGAGCTTCTGACCGCCGGGATCGACGTCTATTCGACGGTCAACATCCAGCATGTCGAAAGCCTCAACGACGTCGTCGCCTCCTTCACCAAGGTGCGGGTGCGCGAGACGGTGCCCGATCATATGCTCGAGCAGGCCGATATCGAGATCGTCGACATTCCGCCCGACGAGCTGATCGAGCGCCTGAAGGACGGCAAGGTCTATGTGCCCGAGGAGGCGAGCCGGGCGCTCGGCCACTTCTTCTCCAAGTCCAACCTGTCGGCGCTGCGCGAACTGGCGCTGCGCCGCGCCGCGCAGGCGGTCGATGCGCAGATGCTCGACCATCTGCGCGCCCATGCGCTGGCCGGCAATTTCGCCGGCAGCGAACGGGTGCTGGTCGCGGTCAGCGAGCGGCCCGAGGCGGAGAGCCTGGTCCGCGCCGCCAAGCGGCTGGCCGACGCGATGCGCGCGCCGTGGACGGCGGTCCATGTCGAGACCGGCCGGTCGTCGGACTTCGGCGCCCCCGAACGCGAGAGGCTCGCGCGCACGCTGGCGCTGGCGGCCCAGCTCGGCGGTGGCACGGCGTCGATCCCCGCGACCGACGTGGTGAGCGGGCTCGCTGCCTATGCGCGCGATTACCGGGCGACCCAGCTCGTCCTGGGCAAGTCGTCGCGTAGCTGGTGGTTCGAACTGTACCATGGATCGGTGGTCGATCGGGTCGTGCGCAGCGCCGAGGGGGTGGCGATCCACGTCCTTCCCGTCGCCGCCGGTATCGGGGTCCGCCACCGTGGTCGCTGGCGCGAGGGGCTGGAAGCGCGGCCCTATCTCTGGTCGCTGGCGATGGTGGCGGCGACCGTCGCGGCCTGCGTCGGGCTGAGCCAATTGCTCGATCTCAACAATGTCGCGATGCTGTTCCTGCTGCCGGTGCTGGCGGCGGCCGGGCGCTTCGGGCTGCGGCCCGGGCTGTTCGCCGGGCTGGTATCGGCCTTCGCCTATAACTTCTTCCTGCTGCCGCCGCTCTACACGCTGTCGATCAATAACCCGGAAAACGTCATCGCCTTCTTCGTGCTGCTGATCGTCGCGGTGGTCACGAGCCAACTCGCTGCGCGGATGCGGGCGCAGGCGGAGCTGGCCAATCGCTCGGCGCGGCAGAATGCGGCGCTGGCCGGCTTTGCGCAGCTGGTGGCTGAGGCCGCCAGTCCCGACGAACTGGCCCGCGCGATCTGCGGCGAGATCGCCCGGCTGTTCCATGTCGATACGATGTTGTTCATGCCCTCGCCGACCGGCGCGGCGCTGGTCGCGGCAGTGCCGGGGGCGAATCACCCCGACCAGCTCGATCTCGCGGCGGCCAACTGGACGCTTGAAAAGGGCAAGCCTGCCGGACGCGGTTCGGACACGCTGACCGCGTCGGACTGGCTGCTCCAGCCGATCGCCAAGGGCGACAAGGTGCTGGCGGCGCTCGCGGTTGCCCATGCCGACCCCGGCGGCGCCCCGATCCGCTCCGACGAATTGCCGCTGCTGCTCAGTCTCGTCCACCAGTCGGCGCTTGCGATGGACCGGATGCAGCTGGCCGAGGCGATGCGCGAACTGGACGTGGTTCGCAGCCGCGACCGGTTGCGCGCCGCGCTGCTGTCGTCGGTGGGGCATGATCTGCGCACCCCGTTGACGACGATCCGCTCGGCGATCGGGGAGCTGGCGCAGTCGTCGCTCGATCCCGCGAGCGCGGCGATCGTCGATGCGCTGGACGGGGAGGTGGGCCGGCTCAACCGCTTCGTCGCCAATCTGCTCGACATGGCGCGGGCGCAGGCGGGCGCGATCAAGCTGGCGATCGAGCCGATCGACCTGACCGATGCGGTGGCGAGCGCGGTCCACGATGTTCGCAAGACCCTCGACGGCCATGAGATCATCCTCGACATGCCGCCCGACCTGCCGATGGTCCGCGCCGATCCGCAACTGCTCCACCACATCCTGATCAACCTGCTCGACAATGCCGGCCGCTATGCCGATCCGGGAACGCCGGTGCGGATCGCGGCGCGGCGCGGGCCCGACGGACTGTCGCTGGCGATTCGCGACGAAGGGCCGGGATTGCCGGAGGGCAAGGAGATGGCGGTGTTCGAGACCTTCACCCGCTTCGACGGATCGGATCGCTCGCGCGGCGGCACCGGGCTGGGCCTGGCGATCGTCCGCGACTTCGCGACGGCGATGGATGTCGCGGTTCGAGCCGAACGATGCGGCGATCCGCAGGGCGCGCGCTTCATCCTGTCCTGGCCCGATCGGCTGGTGGTGCGGATCGACCCGGAGATGCTGGCATGAAGGTCCTGATCGTCGACGACGAGCCGCAGATTCGCCGTCTGCTTGGCGTCGCGCTGCGGCGGGCGGGGCATGAGGTGGCCGAGGCGGAGGACGCTGCATCGGCGTTGCGCCTCGCCAAGGGCGAGCGGCCGGCCGCGATTCTGCTCGACCTGGGGCTGCCCGACCGCGACGGCATCGAGCTGATCCCGCTGCTCAAGGCCGAGGGCGATCCGGCGCTGATCATATTGTCGGCGCGCGACGCGACCGAAGAGAAGGTGGCGGCGCTCGACCTGGGCGCCGACGACTATGTCACCAAGCCGTTCGACAGCGAGGAACTGCTCGCCCGGCTGCGCACCGCCGCGCGCCATGCTGGACGGCGCGGCGAGGAGCGGCTGATCGCGGGAGAGATCATGATCGACCTGGCCGCCCGCCGGGTCGAGCGCCGCGGCGAGGAGGTCCACCTGACCCGCAAGGAGTTCGCGCTGCTGGCCGAACTGGCGGCCTATCCGGGGCGTGTGCTGACCCATGGCCAGCTGCTCAGGACGATCTGGGGACCGGCGCACGAGAAGGATATCGAATATCTCCGCGTCGTCGTCCGCAACCTGCGGCAGAAACTCGAGGAGGACGCGGCGCGGCCCACGCTGATCGTCAACGATCCTGGTGTCGGCTATCGCCTGACGCGGTGAGCCGAGACAAAATCCCGGGAAAAATCGCAATGATATATTGTATCTTCGGCTCGGGCATGCCATTTGCGCCCTGAGAGGAAGATGCTCGTGAATCGCTTTACCCCTGCACGCGACCTGTTCGATCGGCTGGCCATCGGCCTGTCGGCGCTGTGTTTCGTGCATTGCGCGGCGAGCGTGCTGCTGGTCGCGGTGCTGGCGACCGCCGGCGGCGCGCTGCTCCACCCCGCGATTCACGAATCCGGGCTGGTGCTGGCGATCCTGCTGGCGATCGCGGGGCTCGGCCGGGGATTTCTCCAGCATCGCCGACCCATTCCGATGATGATCGGGACCATGGGCATCGCGATGATGGCGGCGGCGCTGAGCGTTCCGCATGGCTTCGTCGAGGCCGGTTTCACCATGGCGGGGGTCGCCGCCGTCGCGACGGCCCATTTCCTGAACCGGCGCGCACTCGCCTGGTAGAGCGGCCGGTCATTGCCGTTTGGGGGGACAGGCCCTAGATTGGGGCATGGCAAGCGCACATAATCACCTGCTTCACGAGGGCCAGTCACTGGCCGATGCCGCGCAGCGCGCTTTCGAGCGGGCGGGCGAGCAGTGGACGCCGATGCGCGCCGAGATCTTCGCCGCGCTGAGCGCCGCGACCAAGCCCGCATCGGCCTATGACCTGGCGGAAACGGTGTCGGGATCGACCGGCCGGCGGGTTGCCGCCAACAGCGTCTACCGTATCCTCGACGTGTTCGTGGCGGCCAATCTGGCCCGCCGGGTCGAAAGCGCCAACGCCTATATCGTCAACGCCCATCCCGAATGCGAGCATGACTGCATCTTTCTGGTCTGCGACAGTTGCGGGCAGGCCAGCCATGTCGACAATGACGAACTGACCGGATCGGTCCGCCGCGCGGCGGAAAAGGCCGGTTTCACCAACCTTCGCCCGGTAATCGAAGTGCGCGGCTGCTGTGCGCAATGTTCGGAGGGCGATGCGGCCTGACGCATCTGGGCTGGCGACGCAGGCCCAATCCGTTTAAGGCGGGCAGGATGAACGACCGTCCAGCAACGCCGCTCCTCGATACCGTAAACACGCCCAAAGACCTGCGCCGCCTGAAGCATGCGGATCTTCGCCAGCTTGCGGACGAACTTCGCGCCGAGATGGTTTCGGCGGTTTCTGTCACGGGCGGCCACCTCGGCGCGGGCCTCGGCGTCGTCGAGCTGACCGTTGCGCTCCACTATGTTTTCGATACGCCGCGCGACGTGCTGATCTGGGACGTCGGTCACCAGGCCTATCCGCACAAGATCCTCACCGGCCGCCGCGACCGCATTCGCACGCTGCGCCAGCCGGGCGGCCTGTCGGGTTTCACCAAGCGGTCCGAGAGCGAATATGACCCGTTCGGCGCGGCGCACAGCTCGACGTCGATCTCCGCCGCGCTCGGCTTTGCGGTGGCCAACAAGCTGGCGAACCAGCCGGGCCGCGCGATCGCGGTGATCGGCGACGGCGCGATGTCGGCGGGCATGGCCTATGAGGCGATGA
>JAZKDN010000005.1:0-29596 GCA_040387595.1 Pseudomonadota bacterium | reverse complement strand
TGCATCTCGCTGCTCAAGATCCTGCTGACCAACAGCTGCATCTTCGATTGCCATTACTGCATCAACCGCAAGAGCTCGAACGTCCGCCGCGCGCGCTTCACCGCGAAGGAGGTCGTCGACCTGACCCTCGCCTTCTATCGCCGCAATTATATCGAGGGGCTGTTCCTCTCGTCGGGGATCATCCGCTCCTCCGACTACACGATGGAGCAGATCGTCGAAGTCGCGCGGTCGCTGCGCGAGGACCATCAGTTTCGCGGCTATATCCACCTCAAGACGATTCCCGATGCCGACCCGGCCCTGATCGAGGCGGCGGGCCGCCATGCCGATCGGATCTCGATCAACATCGAACTGCCGACCAGCGCCGGGCTGGCGCGTCTCGCTCCCGAGAAGTCGGGCGAGACGATCCGCGGCGCGATGGCCGGGATCAAGACCGCGATCGAGGACGGCACCGATGCGCGCGGACGCTATAAATCGGCGCCGCGTTTCGCCCCTGCCGGCCAGTCGACCCAGATGATCGTCGGCGCCGACGCCGCGAACGACCGCGACATCATGAAGACCGCGAGCGGGCTTTACGATCGCTTCGCGCTGCGCCGCGTCTATTATTCGGCGTTCAGCCCGATCCCCGATGCCTCGGCGATCCTGCCGCTGCGCCGCCCGCCGTTGATGCGCGAGCACCGGCTTTATCAGTCGGACTGGCTGATGCGCTTCTACGGGTTCAAGCCCGGCGAGGTGGCCGATGCGACCGACGATCAGGGAATGTTGCCGCTCGACATCGATCCCAAGCTGGCCTGGGCGCTGCAGGCGCGCGAGCAGTTCCCCGTCGACGTCAACCGGGCGCCGCGCGAGCTGCTGCTGCGCGTGCCCGGGCTGGGGGTGAAGGCGGTCAATGCGATCCTCACCTCGCGACGCTGGCGCCGGCTGGGACTGGCCGATGTCGGCCGCTTGTCCCGCTCGATCGCCAAGCTGCGCCCGTTCATCGTAACGAGCGACTGGCGGCCGACCGGGCTGATCGACCGGATCGACCTGAAGACGAAGGTCACCGAACAACTGGAGCTGTTCGGGGGCTGAGCGCGTTGAGCGAAACGACCGCTCCCCACGCGTGCCCTCCCCAAGCGTCATTCCGGTGGAGGCCGGACTCTCAGGAGGCTGGCTCGTTCCTCCGCCGAAGCGACGGGCAATCAACGGGGAGCGCAAGGCGCTGAGGAAGCAACGGACAGTGATGTGGCGTACCGCGTAACCCTTTCCCGACCCGACGATTTCGAAGGCTGGCGCGATGCCGCGCGGGCTGCGGCACTGGCCGATGTCGCTGCCGATGCCCTCATCTGGGACGTTGACGGCGAACGGGGGGACCTGTTCGGCGGCACCGGCGATCCCTTGCCGCCGCCGAAGCTGGCGCCGTTCGCGGTGTCGAAGCGCTTCCTCGATTTGGCCGGGTCGGTGGTCCTCCACCGCGACCCCGAGCGCTTCGCGCTGCTCTACGCGATGCTGGTGCGGCTGCGCGACGCACCGGCGGCGATCGATGACGAGGCCGATCCGCTGCGGCGGCGGCTCGACCATCTCGCCAAGGAGGTGCGGCGCGACATCCACAAGATGCGCGCCTTCGTTCGCTTCCGCGAACTCGACGACGCCTATGTCGCCTGGTTCGAGCCCGACCATCACATCGTCCGCGCCAATGCCGGCTTCTTCATGCGCCGTTTCGCGACGATGCGCTGGTCGATCCTCACGCCCGAGCTTTCGATCCATTGGGATGGCGAAGCGCTGCTCGAGGCGCCGGGGGCCAGCCGCGGCGACGCGCCGCAGGACGATCCGGTCGAGGCGCTGTGGAAGGGCTATTATGCATCGATCTTCAATCCCGCGCGGTTGAAGGTGGGGGCGATGCTGAAGGAGATGCCGCGCAAATATTGGGCGAACATGCCCGAAACGGCGTTGATCCCCGATCTGATCGCGGGCGCGCAGGCGCGCGAGGCGCGGATGGTTGCCAGGACCGGCCCGGGCGGAAATGCCGACAAGGCGCTCTCTGCCCTGCGTGAGGAAGCGGCGCATTGCACGCGCTGCGACCTGTGCCGGCACGCGACGCAGACGGTGTTCGGGGAGGGGCCGGCGACGGCCGACATCATGATCGTCGGCGAGCAGCCGGGCGATCAGGAGGATCTGGCGGGCAGGCCGTTCGTGGGGCCCGCCGGGCAGATCTTCGACCGCGCGATGGAAGAGGCCGGGGTCGATAGATCGCGCGTCTATGTCACCAATGCCGTCAAGCATTTCAAGTTCGAGCCGCGCGGCAAGCGGCGCATCCATGCGCGCCCCAATGCGGGCGAGATCACCGCATGCCGTTGGTGGATCGATCAGGAGCGGGCGATCATCGCGCCGAAGCGGATCGTGATGCTGGGCACGACGGCGATCCACTCGCTGATGGGGAAGGCGCTGACCCTGAGCTCGCAGCGCAGTCGCGCATTGACCTTGCCCGACGGCAGCAGCGCGCGGGCGACGATCCATCCAAGCTTCCTGCTGCGAATGCCCGACAAGGCCCGCGTGGACGAGGAGTTCGCGCTGTTCGTGGAGGATCTGAAGTCGGCAGCAGGATGATGGTCTGCGGCCTATGTAAAAGAACGGCGCCCCAGCCATCGGCGGGGCGCCGTTCGATCATTGCCAAGTAATTCCCCCGAGGCTCTCTCCGGGAAAGGGGGAAACCGGAGAGAGCACCGGGGAATAGGGGCTAGATGCCAACACCTGCCAGCAGGCCGAGTGCCTGGAGCAGCCAAAGGATCACGACGATCACGACGACCACGTTCAGGATGCTTTTGATCTTGCCGTCCATGGGGATGTAGTTGTTGATCAACCACAGCAGAACACCGACGATGATCAGGACGATAATGATTTGAATCAGCATGGGGGCCTCACCTGTTTGTCATTCATATTCGAGTATCCTTACGAACCCGGAATGGGGGTATTTTGTTCCCGCAACGACTTGCCCCTTTGCACGGCCCTGCGCGAATTCGTATCAGAGGGGTCTCCCGACCCTGAGGAGCGCGATCGGAAGGCCCATGGATAGACGCTATTTCCTGACGCACGGGGCGGCTGGACTGGGGGCTGCCGGCCTGCTCGGCCCCGGCCGTCTGCTGGCGCAGGCGGCGGCCCCGGTCTTCGATCCGATCGGTGCGATCACGCCGATCCGCGCCATTGCCGACCGTATTTTTCGGATCACCGTATGCCTGCGTCCGTTCCGGGCGACCGGGCCGCGCATCGAGACCGAGCGTGTCGGCCGCAAGCTGGTGGTCCACAATTATGGCCATGGCGGCAGCGGCTGGTCGCTGAGCTGGGGATCGGCGCGCCTGGCGATCGCCCAGGCGATGGCGTCGAGCCCGCGGGAGATCGCCGTCATCGGTGCGGGCGCGCTTGGCCTGACCGCCGCGATCACCGCCCAGCGCGCCGGGGCGAAGGTGACGATCTATGCCAAGGAGCGCTTCCCCGATGTCCGCTCCGCCCGGGCGACCGGCAGCTGGACGCCCGATTCGCGCGTCGCGATGGCGAACGCGGTCGGCCCCGACTTCGCCGCGCAGTGGAGCGCGATGACTCATGACAGCTACGCGACGTGGCAGAGCTATGTCGGTCTGCCCGGGGATCCGGTCGGATGGAGCGACCGCTACACCTTGTCGGACCTTCCCCCCGACGCCATGCGCGCCGCATCCGGCGCGAGCAACGTCGCCGGCTTCGCGCATTTTTCGGAGCAGATCGCCGACATCAGCCCGCGATCGCAGCTGTTCGTGCCGGGCAGCCACCCTTTCGCCACCCGCTATGCGCTGCGCAACAGCCAGATGAGCTTCAACATCGCCGCGCTCGCGCATCTGCTGACCGGCGATTTCCTCATGGCGGGCGGCCGGATCGAGCCTGCCGAGTTCCACGAACCGTCCGAGTTGGGACGGCTGAAGGAAAAGGTGATCGTCAACTGCACCGGCTATGGCGCGCGGGCGCTGTTCCGCGATGAAAGCATCGTGCCGGTGCGCGGGCAGATCGCCTGGCTGCTCCCGCAGGCCGGAGTCGATTACGGCCTGTTCTACGACAATGTCAGCGTCCTGGGCCGGCGCGACGGGATCGTCGTCCAGGATATGGGGCCCGACGACCGCTTCGGGTTCAACGACGACAACGAAACCCCCGATCGCGCCGCAGCCGAAGCATCGGTGCGCACGCTGGCGAAGCTGTGGCCCGGAGTGGTCTGAGCGGTTTCTCCAGCCGCCAGATCGGGGCCTCTCGTCAAGGACTCCGCGTCCCACCGATCGTCATTCCCGCGAACGCTCGCGAACAGGATGCGGCCCAAAAGAAAAGGGGCGGGAAACCTCGCGGTCCCGCCCCTTTCTTGTTCGCTTCGATCGAATCAGAGCTTGTCGGTCAGCTCCGGGACGATCTTGAACAGATCGCCGACGAGGCCGTAATCGGCCACCTGGAAGATCGGGGCTTCCTCGTCCTTGTTGATCGCGATGATCGTCTTCGAGTCCTTCATGCCCGCGAGATGCTGGATCGCGCCGGAAATGCCGACGGCGATATAGACCTCGGGAGCGACGATCTTGCCGGTCTGGCCGACCTGATAGTCGTTCGGGACATAGCCCGCATCGACCGCGGCGCGCGAGGCGCCGACCGCGGCGCCGAGCTTGTCGGCGAGCGGTTCGATGATCGTGTGGAAGTTCTCGCTGTTCTGCAGCGCGCGGCCGCCCGAGACGATCACTTTGGCCGATGTCAGTTCGGGACGCTCGGACTTGGAGATCTCGGCGCCGACGAAGCTCGACAGGCCGGCATCGCCCGCACCCGACACCGCTTCGACCGTACCCGAACCACCCTCGCGCTCGGCCTTCTCGAAGCCGGTGGCGCGGACGGTGATGACCTTCTTGGCATCCGACGACTGCACGGTTGCGATCGCGTTGCCGGCATAGGTCGGACGGGTGAACGTGTCTTCGCTCTCGACCGAGAGGATCTCGGAGATCTGCATGACGTCGAGCAGCGCTGCGACGCGCGGCGCGATGTTCTTGCCGTTGGCGGTGGCAGGCGCGACGAAGGCGTCGTGATGGCCCATCAGCTCGACGACGAGCGGCGCGACATTCTCGGCCAGCGCGTTGGCATAGGCCGCGTCGTCGGCGACATGGACCTTGCCCACGCCGGCGATCTTGGCGGCGGCCTCCGCGACTCCGCCGACACCCTGGCCGGCGACGAGCAGATGGACTTCGCCGAGCTTCGCTGCGGCGGTGACGGCGGAGAGTGTGGCGTCCTTGACGGCGCCGGCCTCATGCTCAACCCAGACGAGCGTCTTCATGCTGCAACTCCAAGAGCCTTGAGCTTGGCCACCAGTTCATCGACGTCGGCGACCTTGATGCCGGCCGACCGCTTCGGCGGCTCGGAGACCTTGATGGTCTTCAGGCGCGGGGTGACGTCCACGCCGTAATCGGCGGGGGTCTTCTGCGCGAGCGGCTTGGACTTCGCCTTCATGATGTTCGGCAGCGACGCATAGCGCGGCTCGTTGAGGCGAAGATCGGTGGTGACGATCGCCGGGGTCTTCAGGCTGACCGTCTCGAGGCCGCCGTCGACTTCGCGGGTGACCTTGACCATGTCGCCCTCGACCTCGACCTTCGAGGCGAAGGTGCCCTGCGGCCGGCCGGTGAGGGCCGCCAGCATCTGGCCGGTCTGGTTCGAATCGTCGTCGATCGCCTGCTTGCCGAGGATGACGAGGCCGGGGGCCTCCTCCTCGACGATCTTGGCGAGCAGCTTGGCGACGCCGAGCGGCTCGACCTCGGTTTCGCTGACGATCAGGATCGCGCGGTCGGCGCCCATGGCGAGCGCGGTGCGCAGGGTTTCCTGCGCCTTGGCCTCGCCGATCGAGACGGCGATGATTTCGGTGGCGACGCCCTTTTCCTTCAGGCGGATCGCTTCTTCGACGGCGATTTCGTCAAACGGATTCATCGACATCTTGACGTTGGCCAGGTCGACGCCCGTGCCGTCCATCTTGACGCGCGGCTTGACGTTGTAATCGATCACCCGTTTGACGGGCACGAGAACCTTCATAGCTTCACTCCTTGGCCTTGGAATCTGCCCTGGGGAGGCCGTATCCATTCCTAGAGAAAACCGGCCCGTTCATCGGGCGCGGCTCCACGTCAGATCGCCATTGCCGCTCGGGCCGGTCAAATCAAATGCGAAATTGCGAAATTGCGAATAGCTATTTTGCAAATCCGGTCAAATGATTGGCCGACCCGTTTCCGGCGAAGATCAGGCTGCCTTCTTCACCTCGGCGACGATCTTGCGGGCGGCATCGCCCAGGTCGTCGGCCGCGACGATCGGCAGGCCCGAATTGGCGAGCAGGTCCTTGCCCTGCTGGACGTTGGTGCCTTCGAGGCGGACGACGAGCGGAACCGAGAGGTTCACTTCCTTCGCCGCGGCGATGATGCCGTCGGCGATGATGTCGCAGCGCATGATGCCGCCGAAGATGTTGACCAGGATGCCCTTCACGGCGGGATCGCTCAGGATGATCTTGAACGCCGCGGTGACCTTTTCCTTCGTGGCGCCGCCGCCGACGTCGAGGAAGTTGGCCGGGAACATGCCGTTCAGCTTGATGATGTCCATCGTCGCCATCGCCAGGCCCGCGCCGTTGACCATGCAGCCGATGTCGCCGTCGAGCTTGATATAGGCGAGGTCGTACTTCGACGCCTCGATCTCGGCGGGGTCTTCCTCGGTCTCGTCGCGCAGGGCGAGGATGTCGGGGTGGCGATACAGCGCGTTCGAGTCGAAGCTGACTTTCGCGTCGAGGACGAGCAACTTGCCGTCGGTCGTTTCGACCAGCGGGTTGACCTCGAGCATCGACATGTCGGTGGCGATGAAGGCGTTGTACATCTGCTCGGCGATCTTGACCGCCTGCTTGTTGAGGTCACCCTTCAGCTTGAGCGCGAAGGCGACGGCGCGGCCGTGATGCGGCTGGAAGCCTTCGACCGGATCGATGATGATGGTGCGGATCTTGTCGGGGGTCGAATGCGCGACCTCCTCGATGTCCATGCCGCCTTCGGTCGACACGATCATCGCGATGCGGCCGGTGCCGCGATCGACGACCATCGAGAAATAATATTCGGATTTGATGTCGGCGCCGTCGGTCACATAGAGACGGTTGACCTGCTTGCCGGCGTCGCCCGTCTGGATGGTGACGAGGGTGTTGCCGAGCATGTCGGTGGCGTTGGCCCTGACCTCGTCGACCGACTTGGAGAGGCGAACGCCGCCCTTGGCTTCGGCCGGCAGTTCCTTGAACTTGCCCTTGCCGCGGCCGCCGGCGTGGATCTGCGCCTTGACGACAAAGATCGGCCCGGGGAGCTTCTTGGCAGCCTCGACCGCCTCTTCGACGGTCAGCGCTGCGTAGCCAGTGGGAACAGCCGCGCCGAACTTGGCGAGCAATTCCTTGGCCTGATATTCATGGATGTTCATGCGAGAGCGTCCCTTGAAAACCGATCGGATCGGCAGGCGCTAAAGCATGAAAGAGTCCAATTGAAAACCCCAACAAGGGATATTCGGAGATAGCATCGCCAGAGAGTGTCGCTCGCGCGGCTGTCAACTCGCGATCGAACAGCCGATCCCGGACTTGAGGACGACCGCGACGATCTCGGGATCGTTCAGCGCACGCAGGCGGTGGACCAGCCCGTCTATGCTCATCCCGCGCACGTCACGCGTGCCCAGCCCGCCGAGCGACTGGAGCCGCTTGAGCTGGACCAGCGACAGCCGGTCGACCATCCGCTCCGCCATGCAGCCCGCGACCGGCGGCCGGATTCCCGCCTCGATCAGCTTGCTGCGCACCCGCGCCTCGGGCGAGACGGTGGTGCAGCCCGCCATGGCGGCGAGCAGCGCGAGCGGGGCGAGGAAACGGAACGGACGAGC
The DNA here is from genome assembly GCA_040387595.1 of Pseudomonadota bacterium. GTDB lineage: Bacteria > Pseudomonadota > Alphaproteobacteria > Sphingomonadales > Sphingomonadaceae > Rhizorhabdus. Next base: position 21,703 of record JAZKDN010000005.1, on the reverse strand, counting down.
CATGGACGATACTTTCACGATCGGAAGGCGGCGGCTTCTGCGCCGGGGCGGCTTGATAGGGAATGAATGAAGGGGAGTATGTATTCCGGTGAGACGTCATGCCAGCGAAGGCTGGCATCCATGTCTGTCATCCTACACCATGTCTGCCATGAAGGGCGGCTACGTCTACATCATGACCAATGGGGTCAGCGGCACGCTGTATGTCGGCGTGACGGCGGACATCTCCGCGCGCGTGACACGACATCGGGAAGGGCGAGGGTCGGACTTCTGCAGGCACTATGGCCTCGACCGGCTTGTCTATATCGAGCGACACGACCGTATCGAGGACCCAATCGCCCGGGAAAAATCTCTCAAGGCCTGGAAGCGCGCGTGGAAGCTCGATCTGATCGGGAAAGCCAATCCCGATTGGAATGACCTCTACCTGACGCTCAACGCGTAATTCTCGCGTCACTTGCGCCAAGGCTGGGGTCATGTCTCTCAAGAGACAGATGGCCTCCGCGGATATGACAGACATGGGTGCCAGCCTATGCTGGCACGACGTGCATTTTCCTGCGGAAACTCACCGCTGATCGCGCCCGATCCACTTCTCCACCACCGGCGGCACATAGTCCTGCAGCCGGCGCACCAGACCCGCCGGATCGTCGTCGACCATCAGCATCGCGCGGTGGGCATCGCGCAGGAAGCCCGCCGACACGACATCGTCGAGGAAGCCCGACAGCTTGTCGTAGAAGCCGGCGATGTTGAGCAGCGCGACCGGCTTGGCATGGTCGCCGAGCTGGCCCCAGGTCCAGATCTCGAACAATTCCTCGAACGTCCCGATCCCGCCCGAGAGCGCGACGAAGCCGTCCGACCGGTCGGCCATCAGCGCCTTGCGCTCGTGCATCGAGCCGACGACGTGCAGTTCGGTCAGGCCGTAATGCGCGACTTCGAGGTCGGCGAGCGCCTTGGGGATCACGCCGGTGACCTTGCCGCCTGCCGCCAGCACCGAATCGGCGACCATGCCCATCAGGCCTACGCGGCCGCCGCCATAGACGAGGTCGATCCCAGCTGCCGCGAGCGCGGTGCCCAGCGCACGGGCGGCGTCGCCATGGACCGGATCGAATCCCGGGCTCGATCCGCAGAAGACGCAGAGGCTGCGAATCGTCATCGCCGCAGCATCGCGCCGAGCGGCATCGGCCCGTCGCCGAGGCTGAGCGCCATCCGATCGGCGAAGCCGAGGCGCAGGCCGTGGAAGCGCGCGATCAGCTCGGCGTCCATCGCATAGAGGCCTTCGAGCATCTTGTAGCCCTCGTGCGGCGGTGTCTCGCGCAGCATCCGCCGGGCAAAGCGGCGATAATAGTCGCGTTTCGCCCAGGCGCGCGCCGCGTGGTCGTGGAGCATCTTGTGGAGCGCCACGCCCGACCAGTCGTCGGCCTGCGCCACCATCTGCGCGGTGCGCGCCGCATCGGCGAGCGAATTGCCGGTCACCGGGTGGAACAGCCCGGCGCGCAGGCCGACCTTGGCGACGCCCTCGCCGCCCGATCGCCAGTAATCCTCGAAAGCGCCGCCCAGTGCGATCGGCAAGATCCCCGCCTGGCCGCGCGCCGAACTGCGGATCCGCCAGCCGAAGCGCGCCGCGTGGTTGACGATGCGATTGCCATGGTCGGCCATGTCGATCTCGGGCCAGCTTTCGTAGCGGACGTCCTCGATGAACAGCCGGTCGGCCTCGATCGGCAGCATCTCCATGAACTGGAAGCCCTCGGCCGGATCGGCGGCGGCGTCGATCAGCGTGGCGCGGCGCACGCTGTGCGGGCCGTCGAGGGTCAGCTCATAACCGACGAACTTGCGGTAATGCAGGTCGAGCAGCGACAGGTCGCCCGGCCCGCGCGCATCGATCACCCCGCCCGCGCCGATCATCGTGCCGTCTTCCAGCACCACGCCGTCGGGCGCGACCCCCGTCGCGCGGCGGCCGGTCAGGATGCTCTCGGCCGGCATCGCCTCGCGCAGCGCCGCGTCGAACCGGTCGGACCGGATGCTGTAGAAGGGGACGGGCAGGGCGCGCTTATATTGCGGGAAGACCACCGCCAGCTCGCGCCAGCCATAGCAGATCAGCGGCTGGAGCAGCGCGCGCTCCGCCTCTTCGATATCGCTGTCGAGGAACGACCAGAGGTGCGCGCCGCCCAGCGCGGGGGCCGACTCGATCAGCAGGACGCGCCGATCCGGCCGGGCCCGACGCGCCGCCAGCGCTATCAACCCGCCCGAAAGGCCACCACCGATGATGGCGAGATCGCACATGACGCCGCTCATAGAGCCCCAGCATATAGGGCCGCCGCGCGCCGACGCCAGCCTTGCAGACGCCTCTATCGCCCGGCGGCATCTTCCGTTACCATCATCGGATCCCCGGGGAGCCCCCACCTGGCCGCCTGTCGGCCGGGACCGGAAACAAGGGCTGAGAGGTAGCGCTGCGATGCGCTCGACCCGCTGAACCTGATCCGGCTCGCACCGGCGTAGGGAGGGAATGCCGTTCGCGGTCTCTCCTCTCTCCGTCTTTCGGGCCATAGTGGAGTGACGTGACATGGCTGATATTCCCGCCCGAACCGAAATGAAGGTTACGACCGGCGCGATCCGGGGGTCGCGAAAGATCCATGTCGAAGGGCCGCAGGGCGTCCGCGTCGCGATGCGCGAGATCGCGCTGGAGCCGTCGGCCAATGAAGTGCCCGTCCGCGTCTATGACTGTTCGGGGCCATACACCGACGACAATGTGAAGATCGACATCATGGCCGGCCTGCCCACGCTGCGCCGTGACTGGATCGTCGGCCGCGGCGATGTCGAGGAATATGACGGCCGCGGCATCAAGCCCGAGGATAACGGCCTCAAGGGCCCCGACCGTTCGGGCGGCGTCACTCCCTTTCCGAACGTGGTGCAGCGCCCGCTGCGCGCCAAGGCCGGCCAGAATGTCAGCCAGATGCACTATGCCCGCCGCGGCATCATCACACCCGAAATGGAATATGTCGCGATCCGCGAGAATGTCGGCCGCGCCGCGCTCAAGGAAAAGCTGCTGCGCGACGGCGAGGATTTCGGTGCCGAGATCCCCGATTACGTCACCCCCGAATTCGTCCGCAGCGAAGTCGCGCGCGGCCGGGCGATCATCCCCAGCAACATCAACCATCCCGAAGCCGAGCCGATGGCGATCGGCCGCAACTTCCTGGTCAAGATCAACGCCAATATCGGCAATTCGGCGGTCGCCTCCGACGTCGCGGCCGAGGTCGACAAGATGGTCTGGTCGATCCGCTGGGGCGCCGACACCGTCATGGACCTGTCGACCGGCCGCAACATCCACGACACCCGCGAATGGATCCTGCGCAACTCGCCCGTGCCGATCGGCACCGTGCCGATCTACCAGGCGCTGGAAAAGGTGAATGGCGTCGCCGAGGACCTGACCTGGGAAATCTTCCGCGACACGCTGATCGAGCAGGCCGAGCAGGGCGTCGATTATTTCACCATCCATGCCGGCGTCCGCCTGCCCTTCATCCCGATGACCGCCAAGCGCGTCACCGGCATCGTCAGCCGCGGCGGCTCGATCATGGCGAAATGGTGCCTCAGCCACCACAAGGAGAGCTTCCTCTACGAGCGGTTCGAGGAAATCTGCGAGATCATGAAGGCCTATGACGTCGCCTTCTCGCTGGGCGATGGCCTGCGCCCCGGCTCGATCGCCGACGCCAATGACGAAGCCCAGTTCAGCGAGCTCAAGACGCTGGGCGAGCTGACCCAGATCGCCTGGAAGCACGACGTGCAGGTGATGATCGAGGGCCCCGGCCATGTGCCGATGCACAAGATCAAGGCGAACATGGACAAGCAGCTCGAGGCGTGCGGCGAGGCCCCCTTCTACACGCTCGGGCCGCTGACCACCGACATCGCGCCGGGCTACGACCACATCACCAGCGCGATCGGCGCGGCGATGATCGGCTGGTTCGGCACGGCGATGCTCTGCTACGTCACCCCGAAGGAGCATCTGGGCCTGCCCGACCGCGACGACGTGAAGGTCGGCGTCGTCACCTATAAGCTGGCCGCCCACGCCGCCGATCTGGCGAAGGGCCACCCGGCCGCCAAGCTGCGTGACGATGCGCTCAGCCGCGCCCGCTTCGAGTTCCGCTGGCGCGACCAGTTCAACCTGTCGCTCGATCCCGACACGGCCGAGCAATATCATGACCAGACCCTGCCGGCCGAAGGCGCCAAGACCGCGCATTTCTGCTCGATGTGCGGGCCGAAATTCTGCTCGATGAAGATCACCCAGGAGGTCCGCGACTTCGCCGCGACCAAGAACGCCCCGGTCGATACCTTCATCGAAGCGGGCGAGGCCGAAGCCGGAATGCGCGCGATGAGCGACGTGTTCAAGGAAAAGGGCGGGGAGATTTATCTGCCGGCTGCCGACTAAACCCGTTCCTCCCCGGGCCGGGGAGGGGGACCAGCCACAGGCTGGTGAAGGGGCAGGCGCCCGCAAACGACCGCGGCTCTTTCAATGCCGTCGATCAGCCTCCGTCAAAGGAAGCCGATCGGCGGCATTTGCCCGTGACCTCCCACCGTGCCGTTCATCTCGTCTTGCACAGCTTTTGCTGCGTTTGGATTGTGGGTGATAGGTTCCGAAACCGGAGATTGTACCCACCCTCAATAGTGATATCGGCACTGCGCGATCTCCAGCGTCTGTGCCTCGCCCTTGCTGCTGACCCGATAGACCAGCCGATGCTCGCTGTTGATACGGCGGGAACACCAGCCGGCGAGGTTGCCGCCTAACGGCTCGGGCTTGCCGGTGCCACGAAAGGGGTCGCGGCGGCATTCCCGGATCAGGTCGTTGATGCGGGTAAGCAGCTTCGGATCTTCGGCCTGCCAGTGAAGATAGTCGGCCCAGGCTCGGTAGGAGAAGACGAGGCTCACGGCTCGATCAGGCTGCGTTCTTCGCCTTTGCCCGCATCCAGTTCACCGATGCTGCTCAACAGCTCCCGCGCATTGGCCGGAGAACGCAACAGATAGAGCGTCTCTTCGATCGACGCCCATTCGCTGGCCGACACCATCACCACCCCCTCCTGCCCGCGCGCGCGGGTGATCGCGACAGGGGCACGGTCGGCGACGACCTTGTCCATCACCGATTTGAGATTGGCGCGCGTCTCCGAGAAGCTGATCGAGTCCATGTGCAGATTGTACAATTTTTTGTACAAAATGCAATGGGCGGTCGTCTCGCGCTTAAGAAGGGGGGGGGGGCTTGCTGCGCAAGCGACTGGGTGACGCTGGTTCACATCGGTAACTAGCTGCTCACGAAGCTAATTCGCTATACTTCGCAATCCAATGGTTCATGAATCCGGATCGCCTAGAACGGCCTTGAGCGACTGACGTTAAATCGTTCTTGTTTTGTTCTTGACATATAACGGTGTATGTGCAAGGTTCGGAAAGCCTTGCATGAGCGTTCGGTCACCCGCTTCCTGAGCGGACAAGTCCCAGCATTAGCGGGTAGCCACTTTCACTTACATCTATGCCGACTTGCAGCACGCGGCACGCGTGTGTGGCGCCAATTGTCGGCAGTCCGTCATGGAGAATGAAGATGAGCTTTGCTCCTCGGCAGCCGCTTCCGCGCGTGTCGTCGCCGGCCGGCGATGGCTGGAGTTTCGAAGATTATGCGCAGCATGGGCTGGATATTGCCCGCAATGCTGTTCCCTATATTCCAGTGGTCGGTCCGGCATCGGAAATGTCCGACGACCTCCGTAGTGGGAATTACAAGGGAGCGCTCTTCAACGGCGCGATGCTGGCTGCCGATCTTTTGCCATTCGGCCCGGCGCGAAGGGTCATCAAGATCATCGATGGCATTAACGCGATGAGGCGGGGGCCTTTTCTGGCCAGTGCGAAGACACAGGTTGCCCGTGTGAGAAAGATCGAACAGGTCGGGAAGAACCAGGAAATCCATCACACCATTCCGATCGCCGGAGGAAAGTTCATTCCAAGGGCCGATCGCAAGACCGTGGAGCTATACCGCAATCACCCCGCCAATTTGAAAATCATGGACAAGGCGATGCACCGTCGCATGACAGGAAAATACACCGACCCCGATACCGGACAGGTCTTCGAGCAGTTCAATGCGGCTCAGCGTGCCTGGCATGGCACGAATGCCTTGCAAAAAACGACCGGTGCTGCTGCGGCGGCAACAATTGCAGACTGGGGTGAGAATCTGTCTCGCAGTTCCCAAAAGAGGAGCGAAAAGCGGATGCGCTGACGCCGAGCGAAACAGCGTTGAGTAGCGCGGGCGCAAAATCCGACTTGTATCGCCTCCGAAAAAAAACATTATGTTCTTCTTATGTTCGTATTCGGAGGCGATCATGCTAATCGTGAAGGCATCCCAGGCAAATCTCGCATTTCCCGTGATCGGTTTCAGCCGATCGCAAGGCCTGTTGTGTTTCGACGATTTCCAGACCTTGTCGGCATGCCCAGCGGTCTATGTAAAGGATGGATCGCTACTCCGCATGAAGTTGATCGACAACAATCGAGAGCAGTGGATTGTTCGGGCCCTGCACCTTGAAGAACCCATTGTCGAGCCGAATTGGTGGCAACTATTCCGTTCTATGCCATTGGCCCGATTTGATCTGGATCTGCAGCCGACCGGCATCATCGATCTCGAAGGTCTGCGGCGGCGCTATTTGCGGGCGGCTGAATTAGAAGATCCAGAAGACCGACGCGCCGTGCGTGAGGCAGTCGATCTCGCTGCGATGCTGAAAGCGAGCTATTTTCAAGGCACTGGTCTGCTCTAACTGGCCCATATTTAGGCGCTGTACGTAAAATAGCCTGGTCGGCCTGACCGAGCATGTCGAACTCGGGCGATGGGCGCTGGAGGGATAGATAGTGTCGGGACGGCGACGCCTTACGCCGCCACCTCGAAGCGCTGGGCGTAGCGGGCGGCGATCCGGGCGACCGGCATCAGCACGAAGACGTCGATCGTGTTGAAGGCGTGGTCGATATAGGCGCCGTCGCCAACTTCGGCGCCGACGCGCAGATAGGCCTTGATCAGCGGCGGCAGGCGGCGCGACGCGATGCGCGGGTCGTAGCCGCCGAGCGGCAGGACGCCGAGCGGGACGGCATGTTCGCCGATCGCGCGGGCGCGCAGCTCGGGCAGGGCGAGATGGTTGTGCGCGAGCAGCGACAGCCCCTCGGCATGTTCGGCCGGGTCGATGCCGGGAAAGCTGGCGCAGCCGAACATATGGCCGATGCGGTGGCTCTGCAGATAATCGGCGATGCCGCGCCACAGCAGCTGGATCGTGCCCGCGTCGCGATAGGCGGGATCGACGCAGGAGCGGCCCAGTTCGAGCAGTTCGACGCCCTCGCGGCGGCCATGGGCGATCACCGCCGACAGGTCGAACTCGTGCGCCGAGTAGAAGCCCGCATGCGCCTCGGCGACGCTCTGGCGCAGCAGGCGATAGGTGCCGACCACCGGGCTGCCCGGCCGCGCATGATCCTCGACCAGCAGATGATCGCACAGCATGTCATAGGGGTCGATGTCGCGGCCTTCCTCGCCGCTCTCGTTGCCTGTGCCAGCGGCGCCCATGTCCCGGAAGAAGATGGCGTAGCGCAGGCGCTGCGCCGCAACGATATCGGCTTCGCCGGCGGCCAGGCGGACGGCCAGGCGGCGTTCGGGTGAAATCAGGGCCTGCGTCATCGTGGCGTCCCCTTCCTGCAATGGTGGGACGGCAAATAATGCGGCAATGCGACATGGCAGCTACCGCATTGCGATCGATTTGCTACAACCGCGTGGAAGCACCGTGACGGCAGCGGTATGATTTTTTCGGCCTCGTCGGGGCCTGCAGGGAGACGCGAATTGTCGGCACCGAGCGAGAAGCTGCTCCTGTTCGGGGCGACGGGGGATTTGTCGCAACGGATGCTGTTGCCGTCGCTGTACGGCCTGGCGGCGGACGGGTTGCTGCCCGACCGGCTGGCGATCGTTGCGACCGCGCGCAGCCCGCATGACGATGCCGCCTTCCGCGCGTTCGCCGAGAAGGCGCTGCGGCGTTTCGTCCCGAGCGAGCGGCTTGACGAAGCGGCGCTGGCCGCCTTCCTGCCGCGGATCCGCTATGTCCCGGTCGATGCGTCGAAGGAGGACGACTTCGGGGCGCTGGCGGCGGCGGTGGGGTCGACCGACCGCGGCCTGTCGATCTTCCTGTCGACCGCGCCGTCGCTGTTTGGGGCGACGATCGACGGCCTCGCCAAGGCGGGCCTGGCCGGCGACGGGGTGCGGATCGGCCTCGAAAAGCCGCTCGGCTACGACATGGCGTCGAGCCGCGAGATCAACGATGCGGTTGGGGCGGTCTTTCCCGAGCATCGGATCTTCCGCATCGACCATTATCTGGGCAAGGAGACCGTCCAGAACCTGCTGGCGCTGCGCTTCGCCAACAGCCTGTTCGAGCCGCTGTGGCGCGAGGGCGGGATCGACCATGTCCAGATCACCGTGTCGGAGACGGTCGGTCTCGAGGGCCGGGTCGGCTTCTACGACGGCGCCGGCGCGATCCGCGACATGGTGCAGAACCACATGCTCCAGCTGCTTGCCCTGGTGGCGATGGAGCCGCCGGCGCAGTTCAACGCTACCGCGGTGCGCGACGAGAAGGTGAAGGTCTTTCGCTCGCTGCGCCCGATCGACCGGGCGACTATCGCCACCCACAGCGTGATAGGCCAATATGGCGCGGGCGCCGTCGCCGGAGGGGTGGTGCCGGGCTATCTCGACGAACTCGGCAAGCCGTCGGACACCGAGACTTTTGTCGCGCTCAAGGCCCATATCGACAACTGGCGCTGGAAGGGGGTTCCCTTCTACCTGCGCACCGGCAAGCGGCTGCCGAGCCGGCAGTCGGAGATCTTCATCCAGTTCAAGGGCGTGCCGCACTCGATCTTCGACGGGCGCGGCGCAGCGCTGCAACCCAACAAGCTGATCATCCGTTTGCAACCCGACGAGAATGTCCGGCTGATGCTGATGGCGAAGGAGCCGGGGCTCGACCGCGACGGAATTCGCCTGAGGGAAGTGCCGCTGGATATCTCGATGCCCAACGCCTTTGCCGACAGCCGGCGTCGGATCGCCTATGAAAGGCTTCTGCTCGACCTGATCGAGGGCGACCAGACCTTGTTCGTTCGGCGCGACGAGGTAGAGGCGCAGTGGGAGTGGATCGATGCGATCCGCGACGGCTGGGCCGCCAATGCGATGAAACCCAGGCCCTATACCGCGGGCACCTGGGGGCCATCCGCCGCCATCGCGCTGACCGAGCGCGACGGCGTCACATGGCATGATTAGACGTGGGATATGTTTGGAAGTGACAACCATTCCTCCCCACCCCGTGCCGGGGAGGACCTAAGGACAATGAAAAGGACGATGGAATGATCGAGGCCGAATGGTGGGATTATGAGGATCCGGCCGAGCTGATCGATGCGGTGGCGGGCGATGTCGGCTTCATCATCGAATCGGCGCTGGATGCGCGCGGCTCGTGCCTGATCGCGTTGCCGGGCGGCAAGACCCCCCTGCCGATCTACGAGAAGCTGGCGAAGGCCAAGCTCGACTGGAAGCGGGTGACGATCATCCCGACCGACGAGCGGATCGTGCCGATGACCGACCCGCTGTCGAACGCGGCCGCGATCGCGCGCATCTTCCTGCCGAAGGGCGCGCGGGTGATCCCGGTGATCAGCGAGAAGGCACCCGATTACCGCGCCGCCGGCATGGCCGCCGATGCGCGATTGCAGGATTTCCCCTGGCCGCCGGATCTGGTCTGGCTGGGCGTTGGCACCGATGGCCACACCGCCTCGATCTTCGCGGGACCCGATCTCGACGACGCGCTCAACGCACCCAAGACGCGCCGCATGGTCGGGGTGATGCCCGATCCTTTGCCCGCCGAGGCACCCGTCGCCCGGGTCAGCCTGACGAAGGCGGCGATCCTGTCGGCGCGCACCGTGATGCTGGTCCTGACCGGCGCGGACAAGAAGGCGCTGGTCGAAAGGGCGATCGAGGATGGGGCAAGCTCTACCCTGCCGATCGGCCGCGTGCTCGCCGAAGCCGAGCAGGCGATCGACATTCACTGGAGCGCCTGATCGAGGGTTTCGGCCCTTATATGGTCGTTGCCCCGGCGGAGGCCGGGGCCGCCAGAGTTTTGGGAGTAGCCAGAGTTTTGGGAGAAGGTTGCATCCTCGATCGTAGCGGCCCCGGCCTCCGCCGGGGAGACGCCAAGTTCTCGGAGTAAGACGATGAACCTGCACCCAATCGTGGAATCGGTAACCGCCCGGATCATCGAGCGGTCCCGCCCTGGCCGCCGCGCCTACCTCGAGCTTATCGCGCGCGAGCGGGAGAGCGGGGTGGACCGCCCCAATCTGTCGTGCGGCAATCTGGCGCACGGCTTTGCGGCCTCGGGCGAGGACAAGCCCGCGATCCGCACCGGCGGGGCCATGAATATCGGCATCGTCACCGCCTATAACGACATGCTGTCGGCGCATCAGCCTTATGGCCGCTATCCCGAGCAGATGAAGCTGTGGGCGCGCGAGATCGGCATCACCGCGCAGGTCGCGGGCGGGGTGCCGGCGATGTGCGACGGCGTGACCCAAGGCCAGCGCGGCATGGAGCTGTCGCTGTTCAGCCGCGATACCATCGCGCTGTCGACCGCGGTGGCGCTCAGCCACGGCATGTTCGAGGGCGCGGCGCTGCTCGGCATCTGCGACAAGATCGTCCCCGGCCTGCTGATCGGGGCGCTGCGCTTTGGCCATCTGCCGACGATCCTGATCCCCGCCGGGCCGATGCCCTCGGGCCTCGCCAACAAGGAGAAACAACGCGTCCGCCAGCTCTATGCCGAGGGCAAGGTCGGGCGGGAGCAGCTGCTCGAGGCCGAGAGCGCCTCCTACCATGGTGCTGGCACCTGCACCTTCTACGGCACCGCCAATTCGAACCAGATGATGATGGAGGTGATGGGCCTCCACATCCCGGGCAGCGCCTTCGTCAATCCGGGCACGAAGCTGCGCCAGGCGCTGACCCGCGCGGCGGTCCACCGGCTGGGCGAGATCGGCTGGGACGGCGCGGATTACCGTCCGCTCGGCCTGTGCGTCGACGAGAAGGCGATCGTCAACGCGGCGGCCGGCCTGCTCGCGACCGGCGGCTCGACCAACCATGTCATTCATTTGCCCGCCATCGCCCGCGCGGCGGGAATCGTCATCGACTGGGAGGATATCGACCGGCTGTCCTCGGCGGTGCCGCTGATCGCCAGGGTCTATCCCAACGGTTCGGGCGACGTGAACCATTTCCAGGCGGCGGGCGGCATGGCCTATGTCATTGCGACGCTGCTCGACGGCGGGCTGCTCCACCGCGATATCCTGACGGTCGGTGGCGACGATCTGGGCGCCTATGCGCGCGATCCCATGCTCGACGGCGAGACGCTGGCGTGGGCCGACGCGCCGGCGACGCCGCATGACGAAGCGATGCTGCGCCCGTACGACAATCCGTTCCTGCCCGACGGCGGCATGCGGCTGGTGCAGGGCAATCTAGGCCGGGGTACCCTCAAGACCAGCGCGGTCGATCCCGCGCGCTGGACGATCGAGGCGCCGTGCCGGATCTTCGACGATCAGGACCAGGTCACCGCCGCCTTCAAGGCGGGCGAGCTCGAGCGCGACGTGATCGTCGTCGTCCGCTTCCAGGGGCCCAAGGCCAACGGCATGCCCGAACTCCACAAGCTGACCCCGTCGCTGGGCGTGCTGCAGGACCGTGGCTTCAAGGTCGCGCTGGTCACCGACGGGCGGATGTCGGGGGCCTCGGGCAAGGTGCCCGCCGCGATCCACATCAGCCCCGAGGCGATCGCCGGCGGCCCGATCGCCAAGCTCCGTGACGGCGACATCGTCCGCCTGTGCGCCGAGCGCGGCGAGATCGTGGCCCTGGTCGACGCGGCGGAGTGGGACGCGCGCGAGGATGCCGCGGCGCCGCCTGCGCATGTCGGCACGGGCCGCGAGTTGTTCGCCTTCATGCGCGCCGGCGCGGACACCGCCGAACACGGCGGATCGGCGATGCTGGCGGCGGCGGGGCTGTGAGTTGATGACCCTTATCCCCCTATCGTTGCCGATATGGAGATAGTCGCGGTCGACCTGGGCGGGACCAATGCCCGCTTCGCCGTCGCCGAGCTGCACGACGACGCACGCCCGACCTTGGGCGAGGTCCACAGCTACAAGACCGCCGACTTCACCGGACTGGCCGACGCCTGGGCGGCTTTCGCCCGGGACCTAGGCCGCGCCCCGCCGCCCATCGCCAGCCTGGCCATTGCGGGGCCGGTCGAAGGCCAGCTGATCCGCTTCACCAACAATGACTGGACGATCCGCCCGGCGACGATCGCACAGGACCTCGGCATCGAGACGGTCGCGCTCTACAATGATTTCGCGGCGATGGCGGCGGCGGTCGGCGTGCTCGACGGCGACGAGCTCGTTCCTCTCGGCGGCCCCGAAGGCCCGCTGCCCAGCGAGGGCGTGACCACCGTCGTCGGTCCCGGCACGGGTCTCGGCGTCGCGCAGCTGCTGCGCCGCCGCGGCCGCCGCATCGTATTGCCGACCGAGGGCGGCCATGTCGACTTCGCCGCCCTCGACGGCTTCGAGGAGGCGCTGCTCGCCCGCCTGCGCGCGCGCCACCGCCGGGTGTCGGTCGAGCGGGTGGTGTCGGGGCCCGCGCTCGCCGATATTCACGAGACGCTGGCGATGATCGGCGGCCAGGCGATCGTGCCGCGCGACGACCCCGCCTTGTGGCAGGCCGCGATCGAGGGTGGCGACCGGCTCGCCGCGCAGGCGCTCGACCGCTTCACCATGGCGTTCGGCGCGGTCGCGGGCGATCTCGCGCTCGCCCACGGCGCCAACGCCGTCGTCATCACCGGCGGACTGTCGAACCGCATCGAGCAGCGACTGCGTGGGCCGCTGTTCCACGACCGTTTCCGCGCCAAGGGCCGCTTCGAGACGCGCATGGGACAATTTCCGATCCGGCTCGCCCGCCACGCCCAGACCGGGCTGCTGGGCGCGGCCGCCGCTTATCAGGAGGACCAGCTATGACCGTCGACCAGGTGATGACCCTCGCGCCGGTGATCCCGGTGCTGGTGATCCACGAGGTGCACTATGCCCGCGCCATCGCCGAGGCGCTGGTCGAGGGGGGCCTTCCCGTGCTCGAAGTGACCTTGCGCACCCCCGCCGCGCTCGACGTGATCCGCGAGATGTCGAAGGTCGAGGGCGCCGTCGTCGGCGCCGGCACAGTGCTCAATCCCGACGACGTCAAGGCGAGCGTGGATGCCGGCGCGCGCTTCCTCGTCTCGCCGGGGCTCACCGACCGCCTCGCCAATGCCGCGATCGGAACCGGGCTGCCCTTCCTGCCCGGCACCGCCAATGCCGGCGACATCATGCGCGGGCTCGACATGGGGCTGACCCATTTCAAATTCTTCCCCGCGATGGCCAATGGCGGCATCCCCGCGCTGAAAGCGCTCGCCGCCCCGCTGTTCAACGCGCGCTTCTGCCCGACCGGCGGGATCACCGAGGACAACGCCCCCGACTGGCTCGCCCTCGATGCCGTGCTCTGCGTCGGCGGAAGCTGGGTCGTTCCCGCCGGCAAACCTGACGTGGCGGAGATCGTCAGACGCGCAAAGGCGGCGGCATACCTGAAGACGAAATAGCAGACCCGGTTGTCGTCTCGGACGACATTGGACCGCTTTTTTTCGAGAAATGGACACTTCGTTCAGGTCAGAGAAAGCCGGCTTCGGAATGCGGGTAACGCATCCGATTCAGCGACTGTGCCAAATATGTCACGGAAAATGTTAGATTCTTTTTCGATGCAACCTCCCATGCGCCGCATGGTTCTGCATCCCGTCCCCGCCACGTCGAGCCGGGATGCCCAGCGTCGCGGGCGTTTATGTGGAGATTACAGAATGAAGTTTGCTCTTATCGCAGCTGTCCTCGCGGCCTCGATCGGCACTGCTGCCGTCGCCCAGGATCGCTCGCCCGACGGCAGTGAGCCCGCCGTCTCGTTCGAGCCCTATTTCGGCGTGCTCGGCGGCTATCATAATTTCGACCGTCGTTCCGAGTTCGGCACGGTCGGTTCGCGCGGCAAGATGGATGGCGCGCTGATCGAAGGCGTCGCAGGCGTCAACGTTCCGCTCGGCCCCGTCTTCGTCGGCGTCGAAGGTGTCGTGGCCAAGGGCTTCAAGGACATCGATTGGGAATATGGCGTTCGCGGCCGCGTCGGCATGCGCGCCGGACAGAGCGGCCTGATCTATGCGTCGGCCGGCTACCAGTGGGTCAACGGCCGCAAGGGCTTCTCGGACCATAAGGACATGACCTACGGCCTCGGCGTCGAAGTCGGTCCGAAGGAAATCGGTCTCGGCGGCCTCTTCGGCGAAGCCGGTCCGCGTCTCCGCCTGCAGGCGGACACCTATGACTTCGACAGCATCCGTCCGATGGCCGGTCTCGTCTTCGCTTTCTGAAGACTGAGCGCTGACAAAAGAAAGGCGGCTGCGGATCGAATCCGCGGCCGCCTTTTTCTTTGCTGGTCCATCGTCCAACCCCCGCGCGTCTGGAATGACGGCTGGGGGCAGGGTTCAGCGGATCATTCGAACTCGAGGATCACCGCATCGACGGCCAGGCTGTCGCCGGCCTTGGCGGCGACGGTCTTGACCGTGCCGGCTTTCTCGGCGCGCAGGATATTCTCCATCTTCATCGCCTCGACCACGGCAAGTGGCTGACCCGCCTCGACCTTGGCGCCCTCGCCGACATGGATCGCGGTGACCAGGCCCGGCATCGGGCACAGCAGGAAGCGCGACATGTCCGGCGGGATCTTTTCGATCATGTGGTGGGACAGCGCCGCGACCCGTGGGCTCAACACGCGCAGGCTGTGGCTCGCGCCGCGCGTCGTGAACCGCCATCCGGTGCGGTTGCGCTCGACGCGTAGCGACAGCGATTCGCCGTCGATCAGCGCCTCGACCAGCTTCTGGCCGGGGATATAGGGCGCATCGACGACCATGGGCGTGCCCTCGACCGTCACCGCCTCACCGAGGATCTCGATCTGGCGCTCCACGCCGTCGAGGGTCACGACCCAGCTGGTCGCGGGATCGGCGGGGCCGTGAAGGCGTCCGTCGATCTGCGCGGCGCGGGCGGCGTCGATGCTGGCGAGGATGCCGGCGATCGCCGCCAGGCGCAGGCTCAGCGTCTCGTCGGCCACCGCGCCGGTGAAGCCCTCGGGGAACTCTTCGGCGATGAAGCCGGTGGTGATGTTGCCCGAACGGAAGCGCGGATGCTGCATCAGGGTCGAGAGGAAGTCGATGTTGTGGCCGATACCCTCGATCTCGAAGCGGTCGAGCGCGGTGACCTGCCGGTCGATCGCCTCGTCGCGCGTCTCGCCCCAGGTGACCAGCTTGGCGATCATCGGGTCGTAGAACATCGAGATTTCGGAGCCCTCGTAGACGCCGTCGTCGACCCGGACATGCTCGACCTCGGCCGGCGGCCGATAGCGGACGAGACGGCCGGTCGACGGCAGGAAGCCGCGATAGGGATCCTCGGCATAGACGCGGTTCTCGACCGCCCAGCCGTTGATCTTCACATCGGCCTGGGTGAGCGCGAGCTTCTCGCCATAGGCGACGCGGATCATCTGTTCGACCAGGTCGAGGCCGGTGATGCATTCGGTGACCGGATGCTCGACCTGGAGACGGGTGTTCATCTCGAGGAAGTAGAAGCCTTCGCCGGTCGTGTCGGCGCCGCTGACGATCAGTTCGACCGTGCCCGCGCTGTAATAGCCGACCGCGCGCGACAGCGCGACGGCCTGCTCGCCCATCGCCTTGCGCATCTTGGGCGTGACGAAGGGCGACGGCGCTTCCTCGACCACTTTCTGGTGGCGGCGCTGGATCGAGCATTCGCGCTCGTTCAGGTAGAGGATGTTGCCGTGCTTATCGCCGAGGATCTGGATCTCGATGTGGCGCGGGCTCTCGATGAACTTCTCGATGAAGACGCGGTCGTCGCCGAAGCTGCTGAGCCCCTCGCGCTTCACGCTCTCGAAATTCTCGCGGACGTCCTTCTCGTTATAGGCGAGACGCATGCCCTTGCCGCCGCCGCCGGCCGATGCCTTCATCATCACCGGATAGCCGATGCCGTTGGCGATCTCGACGGCATGATCGGTCGAGTCGATCTCGCCGACATAGCCGGGGACGACGTTGACGCCGGCCGCCTTGGCGAGCTTCTTCGATTCGATCTTGTCGCCCATCGCCGCGATCGCACCGACCGGTGGGCCGATGAAGGCGATGCCGGCGGCGTCGAGCGCCTCGGCGAAGCTGGTCCGCTCGGACAGGAAGCCATAGCCCGGGTGGACCGCTTCCGCCCCGGTGTCCTTGCACGCCTGGATGATCTTTTCGGCGATCAGGTAGGATTCGGACGCGGGCGACGCGCCGATGTGGACGGCCTCATCGGCCATCTCGACATGCGGCGCGCGGGCGTCGGCGTCGGAATAGACGGCGACGGTCTTGATACCCATGCGGCGGGCGGTCTTGATCACGCGGCAAGCGATTTCGCCGCGATTGGCGATCAGGATCTTCTTGAACATCGTCGTCCTTCTTACTTCCGACGGAGCGGGAGGGTCACTCCGCCGCCAATTCCACTTTGCACTGGGCCGCCATCGGCGTGACGCCGAGCTTGGCAAACAGGGCGGCATCCTTGTCGTCGCCGGCATTGCCGGTCGTCAGCAGCTTGTCGCCGGTGAAGATCGAGTTGGCCCCGGCCATGAAGCACAGCGCCTGTGCGGCCTCGGACATGCTCTCGCGGCCGGCCGACAGGCGGACCATCGACCCCGGCATGGTGATGCGGGCGACCGCGACGGTGCGGACGAACTCGATCTCGTCGATCTTGGCCAGCGGCGTGTCGGCAAGCATGTCGCCGAGCACCGTGCCCTTGACCGGCACCAGCGCGTTCACCGGCACGCTCTCCGGATGGACCGGCAGGGTGGCGAGCGCATGGATGAAGCCGACGCGATCGGCACGCGTCTCGCCCATGCCGACGATGCCGCCGCAGCACACGTTGATGCCCGCCTCGCGGACATGCTCGAGCGTCTCGATCCGATCCTCGAAGCTGCGGGTGGTGATCACCTGGTCGTAGCGTTCAGGCGAGGTGTCGATATTGTGGTTGTAATAGTCGAGGCCCGCATCGGCGAGGATCTTCGCCTGCGGCTCGGTCAGCATGCCCAGGGTCATGCAGGTTTCCATGCCCATCTGGCGGACGCCCTGCACCATCTCGACGATGGCGGGCATGTCGCGGTCCTTCGGGTTGCGCCAGGCGGCGCCCATGCAGAAGCGGGTCGAGCCGCTGTCCTTGGCCTGCGCCGCGGCCTGCAGAACAGCGCGCACGTCCATCAGCTTGGTGGCCTTCAGGCCGGTTTCGGCATGGACCGACTGGTTGCAATAGCCGCAGTCCTCGGGGCAGCCGCCGGTCTTGATCGACAGCAGGGTCGACAGCTGGACGGCATTGGCCTCGTGGCTTTCGCGGTGTGCGGCCTGCGCCTGCCACAGCAGGTCGTTGAACGGCAGGTCGAACAGCGCCGCGATCTCTTCGCGGGTCCAGTCGGAACGGATGGCGGGGCGGGGATTGGTGTGGGCGTTCATGCAGCGGCTTCCTCGACGCCTTCGGGCGGTTGGTTGTGACCCAACAGCCGTAGCACTTCGGTGGCGGCATGCACCAGATTGGTGCCGGGACCGAAAATCCCCTGCACGCCCACGTCACGGAGGAACTGATAATCCTGCGCGGGGATGACGCCGCCGGCGATCACCTTGATGTCGCTGCGGCCGGCATCCTTGAGCAGCTGGATCAGCTCGGGGATCAGCGTCTTGTGGCCGGCGGCCAGGCTCGACGCGCCGACGATGTCGACATCTGCCTTGACGGCGAGCTCGGCGGCTTCCCTCGGGGTCTGGAACAGCGGGCCCGCGACCACTTCGAAGCCGAGGTCGCCGAACGCCGAGGAGACGAGGTTGGCGCCGCGGTCATGGCCGTCCTGGCCCATCTTGGCGACCAGCATGCGCGGCTTGCGGCCCTTGCGCTGGGTGATCGCATCGACACCCTCGATCAGCCCGGCCCAGCTGCGGTCCTCGCCATAGGCGCCGCCATAGATGCCCTTGACCGGAGTGGGGGTCGTACCGAAGCGGCCGAACACCTCTTCCATCGCCGACGAGATTTCGCCGAGCGTGGCGCGGGCGCGGGCGCAGTCGACGGCGAGGGCGAGGAGGTTCTCCTTGCCCTTCGCGCCTTCGGTCAGCGCGGCGAGCGCGGCCTGGCACGCCGTCTCGTCGCGGCCCGCCTTGACCATTTGGATGCGGCGGATCTGCGCCTCGCGCACCGCGACATTGTCGACGTCGAGGATGTCGATCGGGTCTTCCTGCGCCAGCTTGTACTTGTTGACGCCGACGATGACCTCTTCGACCCGGTCGATCCGCGCGGCCTTGGCGGCGGAGGCTTCCTCGATCATGGCCTTGGGCCAGCCGGCGGCGACGGCCTTCGCCATGCCGCCGTCGGTCTCGACCTTTTCGATGATCGCCCAGGCCTTGTCGACCAGCTCCTGGGTCAGGCTCTCGATATAATAGGAGCCGCCGAGCGGATCGACGACCTTGGTCATCCCGGTCTCTTCCTGGATGACGATCTGGGTGTTGCGCGCGATGCGGGCCGAGAAGTCGGTCGGTAGCGCGATCGCCTCGTCGAGGGCGTTGGTGTGGAGCGACTGGGTGCCGCCCAGCATCGCCGCCATCGCCTCGATCGTGGTGCGCATGACGTTGTTGTACGGATCCTGCTCGGTCAGCGACACGCCCGACGTCTGGCAATGCGTCCGCAGCATCTTGCTGCGTTCGTCCTTGGCGCCGAGATTGGTCATCACCCGGTGCCACAGCACGCGCGCGGCGCGCAGCTTGGCGATCTCCATGAAGAAGTTCATGCCGATCGCGAAGAAGAAGCTCAGCCGGCCGGCGAACTTGTCGATGTCGAGGCCCGAGGCGACGCCGTATTTCACATATTCCATGCCGTCGGCGATGGTGAAGGCCAGCTCCTGGACCTGCGTCGCCCCGGCTTCCTGCATGTGATAGCCGGAAATCGAAATCGAGTTGAACTTGGGCATCTCGCGCGAGGTGTAGCCGAAGATGTCCGAGATGATCCGCATGCTCGGCTCGGGCGGGTAGATATAGGTGTTGCGGACCATGAACTCCTTGAGGATGTCGTTCTGGATGGTCCCGTCGAGCTGCGCGCGCGGCACGCCCTGCTCCTCGCCCGCGACGATGAAGAAGGCGAGGATCGGGATCACCGCGCCGTTCATCGTCATCGACACAGACATCTTGTCGAGCGGAATGCCGTCGAACAGGATCTTCATGTCGTCGATCGTGTCGATCGCCACGCCGGCCTTGCCGACATCGCCGGTCACGCGCGGATGATCGCTGTCATAGCCGCGATGGGTGGCAAGATCGAAGGCGACCGACAGGCCCTTCTGGCCCGCCTTCAGGTTGCGATGGTAGAAGGCGTTCGACGCCTCGGCGGTCGAGAAGCCGGCATATTGGCGGACCGTCCAGGGACGGCCGGCATACATGCTGGCGCGAACGCCGCGCGTGAAGGGGGCGAAGCCGGGCAGGCCGGGATCGATGTCCTTGACGTCCTCGGCGGTGTAGAGCGGCTTGACCGCGATCCCCTCGGGGGTGTTCCAGGTCAGGTCCTGACCCTTGACCTCCTTGGTCGCGGCGGCTTCCCACTGGGCCAGATCGGGCTTCTTGTCGCTCATCGCAGCTTCCTTCCGGACCTTAGTGGCCAGCGCCGGGCTTCGGCGTTTCCATGATCTCCGTCAGCACGCCGCCCATGTCCTTCGGGTGGACGAAGAAGATCAGGGTGCCGTGCGCGCCGATGCGCGGCTCGCCCAGGATACGGGCGCCCTTGCCCTCGAACCACGCCTTGGCGACGTGGATATCGGGGACTTCGTAGCAGATATGATGCTGGCCGCCCTGCGGGTTCTTGGCGATGAAGCCATGGATCGGCGATGCCTCGCCCAGCGGCTCGATCAGTTCGATCTGGCTGTTGGGGGTGTCGATGAAGCAGACCTTCACGCCCTGCGCGGGCAGGTCGAACGGTTCGCGGATCACCTCTGCGCCCATCAGGTCGCGGTAGATGGCGATGCTCTTCTCGATCGACGGGGTCGCGATCCCGACATGGTTGAGGCGGCCGAGCTTCATCAGACGCGCTCCACCACCATCGCGATGCCCTGGCCGCCGCCGATGCACATCGTGATCAGACCGTAACGACCGCCGGTGCGCTGCAGCTCATAGACGGTCTTCACGGTCAGGATGGTGCCGGTGGCACCGACCGGATGGCCGAGCGCGATGCCCGAACCGTTCGGGTTGGTCTTGTAGGGATCGAAGCCGAGTTCGTTGGCGACCGCGCAGGCCTGTGCCGCGAAGGCTTCATTGGCCTCGATCACGTCGATGTCGGCGAGGGTCAGGCCGGCGCGCTCCAGTGCGATCGGCACCGCCTTGATCGGGCCGATGCCCATGTAGAGCGGCTCCACCCCGGCATGGCCCCAGCCGATGATCTTCGCGAGCGGCTTCAGGCCCTTCGCGTCGACCGCCTTCTTCGTTGCCAGCACGACCATCGCCGCGCCGTCGTTGATGCCGCTGGCATTGGCGGCGGTGACGCTGCCGTCCTTCTTGAACACCGGGCGCAGCTTGGCCAGTTCCTCGGCCGAGACATCTCCGCGGACATGCTCGTCGGTGTCGAAGGCGACCACGCCCTTGCGGGTCTTCACCTCGACCGGGACGATCTGGTCCTTGAAGCGGCCCTCGGCGATCGCCTTGGCGGCACGCTGGTGGCCCTGCAGCGCCAGCGCGTCCTGCGCCTCGCGTGTGATCTGGTAGCGTTCGGCGATATTCTCGGCGGTGATGCCCATATGGACCTTGTCGAACGGATCGCTCAACGCCTCGATCAGGCCATCGGTCATCTCGATATTGCCCATCTTGGTGCCCCAGCGGGCGCCCTTCACGACATGCGGGATGCGGCTCATATTCTCGGCGCCGCCGGCCAGGACGATGTCGGCCTCGCCCATCACCATCGAGCGGGCGCCGGTGATGATCGATTCGATGCCCGATCCGCAGAGGCGGTTGAGCGTCAGCGCGGGCGTCTCGATCGGGACGCCGGTGTTGATGCCGATCATGCGTGCCAGATAGGCGTCGCGCGGCTCGGTCTGCATGACCTGGCCGACCACGACATTCTGGACGTCGGCGGGTTCGAGACCGGCACGTTCGAGCGCGGCCTTGGCGACGATCACGCCGAGGTCGGCCGGGGGCACGTCCTTCAGCGCGCCGCCGAAATCGGCGATTGCGGTGCGCGCTGCGCCGACGATGTAGATGTCTTCGATCTGGGCCATCTAACTATTCCTGCTGCTGGGGTCCGCTTCTCTGTTCAGAGCGGTATGTTGTCGTGCTTTTTCCAGGGGTTCTCGAGGCTCTTGTTCTTGAGCTTGCGGAGACCCAGGGCGATCCGCTTGCGCGTCGAATGCGGCATGATCACCTCGTCGATGAAGCCCTTCGACGCCGCCACGAACGGGTTGGCGAAGCGGTCCTCATATTCCTTGGTGCGCGCGGCAATCTTGTCCTTGTCGCCGATATCCTTGCGGAAGATGATCTCGACCGCGCCCTTGGCGCCCATCACCGCGATCTCGGCGGTC
>JAZKDN010000004.1:0-153318 GCA_040387595.1 Pseudomonadota bacterium | reverse complement strand
TTGGGCGGGGGAGCGGGCCGGTACCGCGATTCCACGTCAGTGGAACCAACTCTAGGTGATCGCGGCGAGAAAGGTGGAGCCGTAATAGTCCATGGCCACCGAGCGCCTGGCGCCGCTGCCGGTGAAGCGGAAGCGATGTTCGTCGTCATAGCGCGAGACGAAAACACCATTCCCCTGGTAGCGGAGCGGCAGGCCTGGGGCGTCGCCATGGCCGAAGGAGACGTTCAGCGCGCCGTCTTCGAGGAAGAAGCGCATTGCGGCGACCGCGAAGCGGATCTCGCCGATCTCGTAGGAGCCGGCATAGCGCGCGGCTTCGGCGCTCGGTAGCCGGCGATCGAGGATGACGGGCTGCGGCAAACCGAGAGCGGCGCGGGCGATCTTCTGCTCCAGCGACACGATCGGGATGGCGCCGCCCTGTATATTGGCCAGGATGATGATGGTGACGTCGTCGTCGGGGTACCAGGCATATTGCGAAGAAAAGCCGAAGATGTCCCCCGGATGGCCGATCTTCCGATGGCCCTCGAAGCGCGTCACTGCGAGGCATCCGAGCGAATAGGGCAATTCGGTCCCGCTGCTGAGGCGGTCGCGCTGCAGGATCAGGCGGCGCACCTCGGCGCTGGTCGGCCCGTCGCCGAACACGCCGCGGCGATAGCGCATCATGTCGTCCGCGGTCGACAGCACCATGCCCGCCGAGAAGGGGACAAGCGGGTCGTAGCGCGGCGCATTTTCGAGTCCGGCCTTGCCGGGAACATAGCCATGGGCGCGCCCCGGAAGCAGCGTGCGCCAATCACCAGTCGAGCTGTGCGTCATTCCGAACGGTTCGAAGATATGGTGTTTGAGGTAGGCGCCATAGTCCATGCCCGACGCCTTCTCGATCACCAGCCCCATCAGGTAGGTACCCGAATTGGTGTAGCTCCACCGGCTCCCGGGCGCGAACTGGAGCGGAAGATCCTTGAACCAGCCGACGACCTCGTCGCGCGTGAAGGGGCGCTGGCTGTCGCGCGGAAAGCCGGGCGCATCGGTATAGGCGACCAGGCCCGACGTATGATCGAGCAGATTACGGAGCCGAATCTCGCCGACCGCCGGCGGAAGCCCGTCGATCCAGCGGCTTGCCGGATCATCGAGCCCGATCTTGCCCGCTGCCACGAGCTGCATCGCCGAAAGGCCTGTCATCGTCTTCGTCACCGAACCGATCGGAAAGACCATGTCGGGCGTGACGGGTAGGGCGTTTTCGAGATCCGCCTGACCAAAAGCGCGGCGATAGATCGTCCGTCCACCCTTCTCGATTGCGACCACTAGCCCGGGGAACGGGCCCTCCTTCATCGCGCGGCCGACGATTGCTTCGATAGTCGCTGGCATGTCGGTCTCGCCGGCCGTCAGGACGGAGGCTGCGGACGCCGCCGATGCCGACAGCGCAAGCGTGCCCGCCATACCGAGGATGCCGCGACGGGAAACGCTGAGATCGAACCGGGTTTGGGGCATGCAGAACTCCATCATGCGAAGACGAGCGACCCGCGCTTGAATCGCTCAAATAATTGAGTATGACCTCATATTTATGATCTCTCCTGTCAAGCACCTTGTACAGACCCATTCATCGATCCCCTGTCGGGGATGACTGCCATATTGCCCACAGCCACGGGATGGGCGCTTCGCGGCAAACCCGTCCCCATCCGAAGAAAGCCGTTTCGAAATGACCCTTGCATGCGATTTCCTCGTCATCGGCGCCGGACTTCCCGGCCTTTCGCTGGCAGCCGAGCTGGCGAGCGAGGGCCGGGTGATCGTCGCCGAACGCGAGGAGCATCCCGGCTATCATGCGACCGGACGCTCGGCCGCGATCTTTTCCGGTAGCTATGGCCTGCCGCCGGTCCAGGCGTTGAGTGCGCTGTCCCGCCCTCTGCTGGAAGCCTTTCCGACGGAGGACGGGGTGCGGTCGAGCTTGACGGCGCGGGGCATCTTCTTCGTCGCCTTCGAGGGCGATCGCCGGCGGACCGTCGACCATATGGCGCCGCTGCCAAAGGTTTCGCCCACGGATCTGTGTCGGGCGGTACCGATCCTGCGGCCGGACATGGTGCTTGACGTGCGGCATGAGGCCGACGCCGCGGACATCGACGTGCATGCGGTCCAGTCGGGCTATCTCCGGCTGCTGCGCGAACGGGGCGGCCGGTTGATGAGCGGTGCCGCCGTCGGCGCCGCTCGGCGCGATCATGGCGTCTGGCGGGTGGACCTGCCACATGCGACGATCGAGGCGCGGACCGTGATCGACTCCGCCGGCGCATGGGCCGGGCAGGTCGCCGCCTTGTTCGGCGCTGCCGATCCGGGGCTTGCGCCCCTGCGGCGATCGGCGGCGATCGTCGACGGGCCGCAGGACATGGCGGTGTCTGGCTGGCCGATGATCGTCAATGCCGACGAAACGCTCTATTTCAAACCCGAGGGCGGGCGTCTGATGCTGTCCCCGGCCGACGAGACGCCGGTCGAGCCCCACGACGCCTATGCCGAGGACATGGATATCGCGATCGCCGTCGATCGCTTCATGCAGATCACGACCCTGGAGGTGCGCCAGGTTCGGACGCCCTGGGCCGGGCTTCGGACGTTCGCGCCCGATCGCCTTCCGATGATCGGCTTCGATCCTATGGTCGAAGGCTTCTTCTGGCTCGCGGGGCAGGGTGGCTTCGGCATTCAGACGGCGCCGGGGGCCGCGCGACTGGCGGCGGCCCTGCTGACCGGGCATCAGCCTGACGAAGCGCTACGCGCCCTCGCCGGGCCTCTTTCCCCCGGCCGGTTCCGCCGCTGAGGCGGCTGCCGGGTTCAGCGGCCGAGCGCTATCGGGAAAGGAAGAGGAGCCTCGGCATCGATCGGCCAGCGCGGGCGGACAATCCGGCGATAGGGATAGCCGGCCAGATCGGTCTGCAGGCTGCCGGGGCCGTCGAGATAGATGATCTCGCGCGCGAGCGGCTCGAAACCGTCGCGAAAATGCTGGCTCGATTTGACCACGACGATCTGCTTCGCAGTGACGTCGATGCCCAGCGTCGTGAACAGGTCAGGGCCACGCGCCTGGTCGCGTTCGGTGACCAGCACGATGTCGATCCCTTCGGCGTTGATCGCCGCCGCCCGCCCGAGCGGAAAGGCTTCGCCGGCAAACAGCTGCGTCGCCGCCGGACACAGGCCGACGATCGTCGCGTCCACATCGATGGGGGGCCCCGAAAGCGGGCCGGTCTTGCCGCCGATGCGCAGCGGCAGGCGCGCGCCGAGGCCCGCCTGGAAGGCGATAGCGACGGCCTGGGGATCCCAGAGCGGGCCGAGGCAGGCTTCGCGCACCCCCCGCCGGATCAGTTCGCCGAGCACGAAGGTCGAATCGCCTGCTGCGCCGCCGCCCGGATTGTCGGCCGAATCGGCAAGCACATAGGGCCGGTCGGTCGGTCCGGCCGCGGTGATCCGATCGAGCACGGCGCCGATCCCGTTGCCGTTGGTTGGAGGGCTGGCGCAGGCAATGGCGCGGGCCGCGAGCGCGATCCGCCCGGCGATCTGGTCCGCCCGTTCGGCGTCGCCATCGCAAATGGCCAGCGCGCGCGTGCCGAAGTCGGCACAGTCGCCCCAGGGAAAGCTGTGAATGAGCGAGACCGACAAGGCCTCGCCCGATGCCTCCAGCGCTTGCATGTCGCCGATCAGAGCCCGGACTTCCGGGCGCGAACTGTGGAAGATGCCGATCGTCCCGCTGTCCCACAGCCGCGTCACCGGGCGGACATGCCCGGCCGCCGTCGCGAGCAGCAGCCGCCAGACCTCTTCGGCACGTTCGCGGAAGTCGATGTGCGGATATTCCTTGTAGGCTATCAATATGTCCGCGGCGCCGACCATTGCGGCGGAGACATGGGCATGCGGGTCGAGCATCGCGCCCAGCGCGCAATCGGGCCCCGCGATCGCGCGCATATGGGTCAGCAGGTCGCCCTCGCAGTCGTCATAGCCATCGGCGATCATCGCCCCGTGGAGATGGACGGCGACGATATCGACCGGCATCGCCCGCTCGAGCTCTTCGAGGATGAGCGTGCGGAAGCGCTCATAAGCCTCCCGCGTCACCCGGCCTGAAGGATGGGCCCCCGCCATCGGGCCCTCGATCAGCGCCGACAGACTCCCGTCCGCGCAATGGCGACGGCCGATGGTCACCAGCGATTCGGGAAATGGCGGAGCATCGTCATGGCGACGGCCGTCGAGAACATAGCGGCCGGAGAAACTGTCGAGACCGGTCGGCATCGGGCCGAAGACATTGGTTTCCTGGGCGAGGCCGGTGACGAAGGCGATAGCGGCCAATCTGAATCTCCCAATGGAATGAGGCTTGCAATTATAAAACTGAGGTCATACTCAATTATATGCATCGACAGTGGAGCGCAACGATGGATCAGCCTGCCGTTACGAGAAGATCAGGACAGCATGGCCCGGTGCGTGCCGGCGCATGGCGTCGGTCGCTGGTGGGACTCGTCTTTTCGGTGGCGATCCTCGGCGGGGGAGCGTCCGTCCCGGCGCAGCAACCCGTCGATCGCCAGTCGCAGACAGCCGATCGCTCCTATTATCTGCCGATGGCCGACGGGGTTAAACTCGCCGTCAGCCTGTGGTTTCCGGCTTCCAAGCGCGAGGGTAGCCGCCACCCGGTCGTCTTGATCCAGACGCGCTACGGACGGGCTGGCCTTTTTCTCTATGGCGAAGGCGGCCGATATCGGTCGCTGGTGGACCAGGGCTATGTCGTGGCCGTGGTCGATACGCGTGGCTCGACCTCCTCATTCGGCGACAGGCTGGTGGAAATCGGGCCGGAGGAGGTCTCCGACATGGAGGCGCTGATCCGCTATTTCCGGACCCAGCCCTGGTCCAACGGCGATGTCGTCGCAACGGGCGTCTCCTACATGGCCGACACCGCCGATTTCGCTACCGCATCGTCGGAGCGGCTGACCGCTGCGGTGATCCGGCAGAGCGATTTCGATGGCTATCTGCAACTGTTCGCGCCCGGCGGCGTGGCCAATGATCTCATGATGAGCCTGTGGGGCGGAGACACATTGCTGCGCGATTACGGCCGCTCGCTCGACCCCAAGATCGCGCTCGACTGCGGCCTGCGCGCCGAGGATTGTCCGAAGCTCTGGCCGCGTCTGCAAGCGGTCGACGGCGATGCGGACTTCTCGCAGCTTCGCGAGGCGATCCGAGGCCGGCGCCATTGGCAACCCGAGGATTACCGTCAGGCCGAATATCGCGACGACAAGGGCGCCAACGGCTATGCGATGTTCACGTCGAGCCCTGCCTCTCGCATCGCCGACATCGGCCCGCTGAAGGTACCGACGCAATATTGGGCCAGTTGGATGGATGCCGGCACTGCCGAAGGCGTGCTCGCGCGCTACAGGTCGCTGCCCGGCGTACCGATGGATGTGTGGATTACCGCCAACAATCATGGCGGAGAGCATCTTACCGACCCCTTTTTCCCTGGTGACGCGCAGGCCCGACCCTCCGCGACCGACCAGTGGAAGAGCGTAACCGACTATCTCGCCAGCGCGCGGGCTGGCCGTCCTGGGAAGCGGGTGATCCATTATTATGTCCTCGGGGCGGGAGAGTTCCGCACCACGGCGACGTGGCCGCCGAGGGGCGTCAAGCGGACGCGCTACCTGCTCGATGCGGGGGGCGGACTGGGCGAGCGCGCCGCGGTCGGCGAGGACCGCCACGATGTCGATTTCGCAGCGACGACGGGCGAGGCCACCCGCTGGACAACCCAGATCGGGTCCCCTGCGGCCTATCCCGACCGACGCGAGGCGGACAGGAGGCTCCTGACCTACACGTCGACGCCTTTCACGCGCGACATGGAACTGGTCGGCACCCCATCGGTCCGGCTGTTTGTCGCAACCGCGACTGCCGACCCCGCCTTCTTCGCCTATATCGAGGATGTCGCCCCGGACGGGCGCGTAACCTATTTGACCGAGGGGCTGTTCCGGGCCGTTCATCGCAAACCGGCCAAGGTCGGTGATCTCCCTTATGCGCAGCCCCGGCCGGCGCACAGTTTCAATCGCGCCGACGCGCTGCCGATGCAGCCGGGCGTGGTTGCCGAGGTCGCCTTTCCGACCTTTCCGGTCGCCGCGCTGATCCGCAAAGGGCATAGCCTGCGCCTGAGCCTCGCCGGTGCCGATGCCGGCACCTTTCGACGCTATTCGGAGGGCAAGCCCGAGAGCTGGCGTATCCAGCGGGGCGGCGCCCATCCGAGCAGCCTGTCGGTGGACCTGCGGGTTTGGACCGGCCGATGACGGAAAACGCCGGTCATCGATGGCCTTCGCCTGTCATCGCCTGGTGGAGCGTGTTCGTCTTCTTCATCGTCGCGGTGATTTCCTATTCGGACCGGCTGGTGCTGAGCCTGCTCGTGGATCCGATCCGCGCAGAGTTGCACCTGCGTGATACCGAGGTGGGGCTGATTCAAGGCCTGGCCTTCGCTCTGGTCTATTCGGTGGCGGGGCTTCCTTTCGGGCGCCTGGCCGACGTCTTTGCGCGGCGCGGGGTGATCATCGCCGGGGTCGTGATCTGGAGCCTGTGCACGATCGCCTGCGGCTATGCGTCCAGCTTCACGCTGTTGTTCGTGGCGCGCATCGGTGTCGGTATCGGCGAGGCCGCCTTCGCGCCGGCTGCCGTCTCGATGATCGCCGATCTTTTTCCTCCGCATCGCCGCGGACTGGCGATCGGTTGTCTGCTGACCGGACAGGCCGTCGGCAGCGGCCTGGCGATCGTCATCGGCGGTGGATTGCTGCAACTGGC
The DNA here is from genome assembly GCA_040387595.1 of Pseudomonadota bacterium. Classification (GTDB taxonomy): domain Bacteria; phylum Pseudomonadota; class Alphaproteobacteria; order Sphingomonadales; family Sphingomonadaceae; genus Rhizorhabdus. Next base: position 146,550 of record JAZKDN010000004.1, on the reverse strand, counting down.
GATCGACGGGCAGTTTGCGGCGCTCGGTCAGATCGGGCAGCTGGCGCCTTGGCGCATGGTGCTGGTATTGCTGGGTTTTTCCGGCGTTGTGCCCGTGCTTTTGCTGCTGACGATCCGGGAGCCGGCGCGCCACCGCCCGCCGGGCAGCATGACGCTGCCGACCCTGAAGGCGGTTCTGGGCGGCTTCAGGCGGCTCGCGCCGGTGTTGCTGCCGCTCTATCTGGCGGTGTCCTTCATCTCTGCCGGCGACTTCTCGATCCAGAACTGGATGCCGACGATGCTGTCTCGGCGCTTCGCCTATTCGCCGGGCGAGATCGCCTCGACTCTCGGGGTCGCGTCGCTCCTGATCGGTGGCCTCGGTACGATTGCGGGCGGCCTGCTGAGCGACTGGCAGACCGGACGGGGCGGCAATGTCCGAAGGCTGGCCGTGGCCATTCTTGCCGTAGCGCTGGGGGGGGCCGGAGCAGCCCAGTGGCTCACCCAGTCCGGTGGGCAGGCGATCGGCCTGTTCGCGCTGTGGATCTTCATGTCGTCGATCAGCGGCACCATCGGCATCACGGTGCTGCAGAACATCGTGCCGAACGAAATGCGCGGGGTGGGCACCGCTCTGGTTTCCTTCTGCAACGTCCTCATGGGGCTTGCCGTCGGGACGGCGCTGACCGGCATGCTGACCGATCATGTTTTCGGAGATCCCCGCGCCGTCGGCCAATCGATGTCGATCGTCGCGCTTACGGCCAGCGCGGTAGCGCTGTACCTGCTCTATCTCGCGCGATCGCGGCTCCGGTCGGCGCCATTCAGCGAGTATCGATGAGACCGGTGATTCAGATCGTGCCGATCGATTAGTGAGAATGAGATCATATTTAATAGATCCTCCGCCCGCTGTGGGTGACGGCATTTTCTCACGCTGTCCGGGCGCAGAGACTTGAGATCAGATGGAGAAGATATGAGCAAGCAAATCGACTTGTCCGGTCGTGTGGCGATCGTGACCGGTGCCGGAGGCGGTCTGGGCAGGGAGCATGCGCTGTTGCTGGCCCGCCGTGGCGCGCGCGTGGTGGTGAACGATCTCGGCGGCACGCTTTCGGGCGATGGCGGATCGGCGCATGCGGCGGAAGCCGTGGCTGAGGAAATCCGCGCTGCAGGTGGCGACGCGATGGCCGACGGCGCATCGGTGACCAATGCCGACCAGGTCTCGGACATGGTCGCGCGGGCGGTGACGACATGGGGCCGGGTCGACATACTGGTCAACAACGCCGGTATCCTGCGCGACAAATCCTTCGCCAAGATGACGGTGGCGGATTTCACGTCGGTGGTGGACGTTCATCTGACCGGCGCGTTTCATTGCACCAAGGCCGTCTGGGACGGGATGCGCGAGCGGCAGTTCGGCCGCATCGTGTTCACGACGTCTTCCTCGGGCCTCTACGGAAATTTCGGCCAGGCCAATTATGGCGCCGCGAAGATGGCGCTGGTCGGGCTCATGCAGACGCTGGCGCTCGAAGGCGCGAAGTCGAATGTGCGGGTCAATTGTATCGCTCCGTCAGCGAGCACGCGGATGCTCGAAGGGCTGTTGCCCCAAGACATGCTCGACCTGCTCAGCCCGGCGGCCGTCAGCCCCGCCATATTGGCGCTTGTCGCCGACGATGCCCCGACGCGGACGATCGTCTGCGCAGGTGGCGGCAGCTTCGAGCAGGCGCATGTCACGCTTACCCACGGATTGCACCTGGGAATGGGCGATCATGTCGCGGACGAACTGCTGAGCCGGATGGCCGACCTGGCCGCGACCGACGGGCAACTCGTTCCCTCCAGCGGGGCCATGCAGTTGAAATCGGAACTGGCGAAGGCGACGGCCGATGCCGGCATCGGAGCGGCCGCATGAGCCGGCGCGAAGCCGTCATCGTCGCGACGGCACGGACCCCGATCGGCCGCGCGTTCAAGGGCCTTTTCAACGCCACCCCGGCGCCGACCCTGGCCGCCCATGCGATCCGCGCGGCGGTGGCGCGCGCGAATATCGCGCCCGGGGAGGTGGATGACGTGGTCGTCGGCGCCGCGTTGCAGCAGGGATCGCAGGTGGCGATCGGCCGGAACGCCGCCTTGCGCGCGGGCCTGCCGGTCACCGTGTCCGGCCAGTCGATCGACCGCCAATGCGCATCGGGGCTCATGGCGGTGGCGACCGCCGCCAAGCAGGTGATCGTCGACGAGTTGGATATTTGCGTCGCGGCGGGTGTCGAATCGGTTTCGCTGGTTCAGACGCCGGCCGTGCGGGGCGATCCCGATCCAGAACTGCTGGCGATGGTCCCCGCCGCCTATATGCCGATGCTGGAGACCGCCGAGATCGTCGCCCGGCGCTATGGCGTTCGCCGAGAGCGCATGGACGAATATGCGCTTCTTTCGCAGCAGCGGACGGCGCGGGCACAGTCGGCCGGCGCATTCGACGCGGAGATCGTCCCGGTGACGGCCCGCATGGCGCTTGTCGACAAGGCGACCGGCACCACCAGCTTCCGGGACATCACCGCGACCGCGGACGAGGGCAACCGGCCCGAGACGAGCTATGAGGGTCTCGCCGCGCTCCAACCGGTGCTGGGCGCCGGCGGTACCATCACCGCCGGCAATGCAAGCCAGCTGTCGGATGGCGCCTCGGCCTGCATCATCATGGACCACGCACTGGCTGAACGCCGGGGGCTGCAGCCGCTAGGCCGCTACCTGGGCATGGCCGTCGCGGGCACCGAACCCGACGAGATGGGGATCGGGCCGGTCTTCGCCGTTCCCAAGTTGCTGGAAAAACACAGACTCAGAATCGATGACATCGATCTGTGGGAGCTCAACGAGGCCTTTGCGGTGCAGGTGCTGTACTGCGCCGACAGGCTGGGCATTCCGACGGAATTGCTGAACGTGAATGGCGGCGGCATCTCGATCGGGCATCCTTACGGAATGTCCGGCGCCCGGATGGTCGGCCACGCGCTGATCGAAGGCCGCCGCCGGGGCGCCAGGCATGTCGTCGTGACGATGTGCGTCGGGGGCGGCATGGGCGCGGCCGGCCTGTTCGAGGTTCTCTACTGATGGCCGGTCCAACGTTGAGCCTCGACGATGTTCGCTCGCTCGTCTCGCAGGAGATCGGTGTGTCCGACTGGACGCTCGTCGACCAGCGCGTCATCGATGCGTTCGCGCATTGCACCGGCGACTTCCAGTTCATCCATGTCGACACCGCGCGCGCAGCGCAAACCCCCTTTGGAGGGACGATCGCGCATGGCTTCCTGACGCTCTCGCTGCTCAGCGCAATGGCGCAAGAGGTGCTGCCGACGATCGCCGGGACAAGCATGGTGATGAACTTCGGCTTCAACCGGGTGCGCTTCCTGTCGCCGGTTCCCGAAGGCTCGCGCATACGCGCGCGCTTCGTCCTGACGGAGATCGTCGAGCGAAAGCCCGGACAGTGGCAGCAGACCCTGTCTGCCGCGGTCGAAATCGAGGGAAGCGAGCGCCCCGCGCTGGCGGCGGAATGGCTCGCCCTCCTCATGATCGAACCGGAAACTGCGCAACCCGCCTGATCGGCGGCGGAGCGGATCGGTACTGCCCACCGATCGCATGGAGAATGTGATGGATAGAATATTGGTGGCGAACAGGGGCGAAATCGCCATTCGCATCGTGCGTGCAGCGCGCGCGCTCGGCTATCCGACCGTGGGCATCTACGCGACCGACGAGGCGGACGCTCTTCACGGCCGCTATCCGGACGAGCGCCATGCGCTGGGCCGGTCCGGGCCCGCCGCCTATCTCGACCAGGCCGCGATCATTGCGATCGCCCTGCGCACTGGGTGCACGGCGGTCCATCCCGGCTATGGCTTCCTGAGCGAGAATTCCGAATTCGCCGCCGCCTGCGCGTCAAACGGGCTGATCTTCATCGGCCCGTCGCCCGAGACGCTGGCGCTGTTCGGCAGCAAGACGGCCGCGCGATCGCTCGCCCGCCGGCTCGACGTGCCCGTCGCAGCCGGAACCGACGGGGCGACTTCGCTCGAGGATGTCAGGACCTTTGCCGCCGTTCGTGGGCCGGTGATGCTGAAAGCCGTCGCGGGCGGTGGGGGCCGTGGCATGCGCGCCGTCTCCGATCCCGCAGGGCTGGAGGACGCCTATGAGCGGTGCGCGTCCGAAGCGCGCAAGGCGTTCGGCAATGGTGACCTCTATGTCGAGCAACTGCTACCCGCGGCGCGCCATATCGAGCTGCAATTGATCGGCGACGGCGGCGGCGAGGTATCGCATCTGTGGGAGCGCGATTGCTCCATCCAGCGGCGACACCAGAAGCTGATCGAGATCGCACCCGCGCCCTGCCTGGATGAGACGCTGCGCCGCACGTTGATCGATGCGTCGCTGAAGCTTGCCCGTCATGTCGGATACAAGGGCCTCGGAACCTTCGAATTCCTGGTCGATGGCGAGGATTTCTGGTTCATCGAAGCCAACCCGCGGTTGCAGGTCGAGCATACGATCAGCGAAGAGATCACCGGGGTCGACCTGGTGCAGGCGCAGATCGCGATAGCCTTCGGCGCGTCGCTCGCCGACCTCGGTCTCACCGAACCGCCACCGGTGCGGGGCTTTGCGATCCAGGCGCGCATCAACCTGGAAGCGATGCTCGCGGACGGCAGCGCGGTTCCACGCGCCGGGCGGCTGCGCATTTACGAACCGCCATCGGGTCCCAATGTGCGCGTCGACGGGATGGGCTATGCCGGCTATTCGACCAGCACCAGCTACGACCCCCTCCTCGCCAAGCTGATCGTTCGCGGGCCGAGCTTCAGGGCGGCTGCGACGGGCCTGGCTTTGGCCTTGCGGGAATTCCGCATCGAAGGGGTCGAGACGAATATCCCTTTCATCGCCCGGATAGCGGACCATGAGAACTTCCTGTCGGGCGCGTTCGATACGGGCTTCATCGCCGCGCATCTCGACGCGCTGCTCCCGGAGCGCCCCGAGGAGGCGGCGAATGCCGGCGCGTCCGACGATGCATCTCCTCCATCCTCCGGCGAAGGATTCGTCGTTCGCGCGCCGATGGCCGGCACCGTCATTCAGATGACGGTCGATGCGGGCGATCATGTCCGCAAGGGGCAGGTGCTGCTCGTCCTGGAGGCGATGAAGATGGAGCATCTGCTGTGCGCGCCCTGTTCGGGCACGGTGACGGCAATGAGGGCTCCGTTGCACGGGCAGGTCGAAGAAGGCCAGCCGCTCGTTCTGCTTTGCCCCGACGAGGCCGGGGCCGGTGAGGGCGTGGCGGCTTCCGGCGAGATCGCGCCCGCCGAGGACTGGCAGCCTGAAATAGACGAGATCGATCGCCGCATCGCCATAGCGATGGAGATGGGCGGGCCGGACAAGGTCGCCCGCCAGGGGGCGGCCGGCAAACTGACGGCGCGTGAGAGGATCGAGCGGTTCGGCGAAGCTGGCAGCTTTTCCGAGATAGGGGCGCTGGCCGCTTTCGCCGACTATGACGATCAGGGCCGGATCCGCTCGCTCCATCCCACCAATTTCATTGGCGGTACGATCCGCCTCGATGGGCGCAAGCTGGCGATCGGCGTCGACGATTTCTCGCTGCGCGCGGGATCGGGCGATGCGGCGATCCATGAAAAGCAGATCTTCATCGAACGCTATGCGGGGGCGATGCGGTTGCCGCTGGTCCGCCTGCTCGACGGAGCGAGCGGCGGCGGCAGTGTCGCCATGGCGCTCGACCAGGGGTTTCACTATCTTCCGGTCAATCCCGGCTGGGATGCGGTGACCGAGAACCTGTCGCTGATTCCCGTGGTCGCCGCAGCCCTGGGCCCTACCGTCGGCCTGGGCGCGGCGCGGCTGGCGATGTCGCATTTTTCCGTCATGGTCGCGGGGATCGGGCAGATCTTCACCGCAGGCCCGCCGATCGTACGATCGGCAACGCACGAAGACCTTTCCAAGGAGGATCTTGGCGGCGCTGCGGTCCATGCGGAGAACGGCATGGTCGAGCGGATCGTGCCGGACGAGGACGCCGCGTTCGATGCTGTCCGGCGGTTCCTGTCCTACCTTCCCTCAAGCGTGTACGAGGTGCCGTCGCGCCTCCCTTCGGAGGATCCTTGCGACCGCCGGGAGGCGATGCTCGGATCGGCCATCCCGCGCAACGACCGCCGGACCTATGCGATCGAGCCCTTGTTTCGTGCGATCTTCGACAAAGGGTCGCTGTTCCGCTTCGCCGGATATGGCGGGTCGACGTTCACGGCGCTCGCGCGGCTCGACGGGCATCCGGTCGGGGTGCTGGCGACCGATCCCGAGAAAGGCGCGACGATGACCGCGCAGGGGGCGATGGCGGTCACCCGTCTCGTCGATCTGTGTGAGACCTTCCACCTTCCGATCGTCAGCCTGACCGACCAGGCCGGTATGTCGATCGGCTCGGCAGCCGAACGGGCCGGCACGATCCGCTTCGGCGCGCGGGCGATCACGGCGATCTACCAGGCGACCGTGCCGCAGGCGGAGATCGTGCTGCGGCGGGTGTTCGGGGTGGGCGGCGCCGGTATCGTCAATCGCCACCGGGCCAGCCGGAGCTGGGCATGGCCTTCGGCGCAATGGGGGTCGATCCCGCAACAGGGCGGGGTCGAGGCGGCCTTCCGGGCCGAGCTCGACCAGGCCACCGACCGCGATGCGGCGATCGCGGCGATCAGGCAAAAGCTGGAAGCGATCGCCTCGCCCTTCCGCACCGCCGAGAGATTCGGCGTCCAGGACATCATCGATCCCCGCAACACACGGCCGCTGCTGTGCGATTGGGTGAAGGATGCCTACCGGCTGCTGCCCGAAAAGCTCGGCCCGCCGTCTTTCGGAACACGGCCCTGACCGTTTCCACCACCTCCTTCGACGACAGACGACAAGGGACAGACCATGGATAGAATGGCGATTTTCGACGAGGATCATGAAAGCTTTCGCGCGACGGTCCGGCGCTTCTGCGAAGAGCGCATGGCGCCCCACCATGAGACGTGGACGGAGGAGCACCGCGTTCCGCCCGAGATCTGGCGGGAGGCCGGCGCCCTGGGAATGCTGTGCGCCTGGCTGCCGGAGGCGTTCGGCGGCACGGGCACCGACATCCGCTTCGACATTATCGTGTGCGAGGAATTGGGGCGGATCGGCGCGACGGGGGCCGGCTTCCCGCTCCACTCGCTGATCGTCGCGCCCTATATCGACGAGTTCGGTGCGGACGCGCTCAAGACGCGGCTGCTTCCGGCTATGGTGAGCGGCGAAAAGATCGGCGCGATCGCGATGACCGAGCCGGGCGCGGGCTCCGACCTCGCCGGGATCAAGACCACCGCCGTGCCGCATGGCGACGGCTGGCGCATCCAGGGCCAGAAGACCTTCATCACCAATGGGTATAATGCAGAGATCATCGTCGTCGCCTGCATCACCGATCCGACGAAGGGTGCGCACGGCATCTCGCTGATCGTCGTCGAGAGCGATACCCCCGGCTTCTCGCGCGGGCGCAACCTGCGGAAGATGGGGCAGCATGCGCAGGATACCGCAGAGCTGTTCTTCGACGACGTCGTCGTGCCGCGGGAGAATCTCCTGGGGGAGGCCGGCAAGGGCTTCATCGCCATGATGGAGCAACTGCCGCAGGAACGGCTGTTGCTGTCGATCATGTGTCAGAGCCGGGCCGAGGCGGCACTCGCCGCCACCATCGCCTATACCGCAGAACGCAAGGCGTTCGGACAGCGGATCATCGATTTCCAGAACTCCCGCTTCAAACTTGCGGATATGAAGGCGCAGATCATGGCGGGGCGAGCGTTCTGCGACCAACTCGTGGCCGCGCGGCTGTCCAATCGGCTGAGCGCGGCCGACGCCGCGGCCGGCAAGCTGTGGCACTCCGAGATGCTTGGACGGGTCGTCGACGAGTGTGTGCAGTTACATGGTGGCTACGGCTATATGATGGAATATCCGGTCGCCAGAGCCTATGTCGATGCGCGCATCGAACGCATCTATGGCGGAACGTCCGAGATCATGAAGGAAGTGATCTCGCGCGATATCGTCCGATCCTGTTGATGATGTGCGCGCTCTCCAGCGGCCGGCCAGCCTGGTCGAGGCTGCGTCGGAGAGCGCCGCGCAGCCAGCCGGTCAGGCACATATCCGCACCGGCACCGATTTCGCCGCGGGGACGTGGCTCTCCTCGGCGTGATGATCGATCGGGATCAGCACATTGGCCTCTGGATAATAGGCGCCCAGGCAGCCGCGCGGTATGTCGTAGGGCGTGACGATCAGTCCTGCGCGCCGGCGGACGACGCCGTCCCCGGCGTCGCTTTCGAGGGCAACGATCTGCCCGCTCTCCAGCCCGGCAGCGGCCATGTCCTCGGCATGGATGAAGAGCGTGTCGCGCGTGCCCTTCACCCCGCGAAAACGATCATGATAGCCGTAGATCGTGGTGTTGAACTGATCGTTCGACCGCAGCGTCATGAGGCGATAGCGGCCCTCGGCATCGTCGAAGCCCGTCGCGGACAGACCGGTGGGGGTCAGGAATTCGGCTTTGCCGCTCGGCGTTTCCCAGATCCGTTCGGACGCCTTGTTGCCTTTCCAGAAGCCGCCGGGCGTGAACAGCCGAGCGTTGAAATCGGCAAAAGCCTCCGGATAGGTGGCTTCGATCGCGTCGCGAATATGGCCGTAATCGGAGACCCAGACATCCCAGTCGATCCGATCGTTCGGCGGCGTGATGCGCCTGGCGATCTCGGCGACGATCCGCGGTTCGGACAGGAGGTGCGGGCTGGCGGGGGTCACCTTGCCGCGCGAGCCGTGGATGCAGCCGGTCGAATCCTCGACCGACACTGCCTGCGGGCCGCTGGCCTGAACGTCCTCCTCGATCCGGCCGAGACAGGGAAGCAGATAGGTCGTTTTGCCCGGGACGAGATGATTGCGGTTGAGCTTGGTCGCGATCTGGACCGAAAGCTCCAGGCGCGGCCAGGCCGATTCCATCGCTTCGGTCTCGGGCACCGCGCGGAGGAAATTCCCCCCAAGCGCCACCACCGCCTTGACCGAGCCGTCGATAACGCCGCGGCAGGTCGCGACGGTATCGAAGCCCTTTTCGGTCGGTGGATCGAAGCCGTAGAGCTCCTTCAGCTTCTCGACCGGCGCGAGTTCGGTCTTTTCGGTGATGCCGACGGTTCGCTGCCCCTGGACATTGGAATGGCCGCGCACGGGGGTCGGGCCGGCGCCGGGCTTGCCGATGTTGCCGCGCATCAGCAGCAGGTTCATCACCATCCGGACATTGTCGACGCCTTTGACATGCTGGGTCAGGCCCATGCCATAGATGCCCAGCACGGCCTTGGCCTTCGCATAGACCCGTGCCGCCTGTTCGAGCGCCTCGCGATCGAGGCCCGATTCCCGCTCGATCGCGTCCCATTCGGTTGCGCGAATCCGGTCGGCGAAAGCCTGGAAGCCGTTGGTGTGCTGATCGATGAAATCATGGTCTAGCACCAGCGGATCGCCGACGGCCCGGGCGGCATCGTCCCATTCGATCAGGAATTTGGCGATGCCGCTCATCGCTGCGATGTCGCCGCCGGCCTTCACCTGATGATATTGGGTGGAGATTATCGTCTCCTGCAGCGTCGTCATCTCGATCGGGTTCTGCGGATCGGTGAACCGTTCGAGGCCGCGTTCGCGCAGCGGGTTGAACGTGACGATCTCGACCCCGCGCTTGCGTGCCGCGCGCAGGTCGTGGAGCATCCGCGGCGCGTTCGAGCCGACATTCTGCCCGAAGAAGAAGATGGCGTCGCAATCCTCGAAATCGCGCAGCCGCGTCGTGCCGACGGGAACACCGATGGCGGCCTTCAGCCCGACCGAGGTCGATTCATGGCACATGTTCGAGCTGTCGGGCAGGTTCTGGTTGCCGTAGAGGCGCGCCATCAGCCCGTACATATAGGACGCCTCGAGGCTGGTCCGGCCAGACGAATAGAAGGCCACCGACTTGGCATCGAGCGTGCGCAGCGCCGCGCCGATCGCGTCGAACGCCTCTTCCCAGCTGCACGCGACATATTTGTCGGTCGCTGCGTCATAGCGCAGCGGGTGGGTCAGCCGACCATGTTGTTCGAGGTCGTAATCGCGCCAGCCGCGCAATTCGGTCAGGCTGTGCTGGGCGAAAAACTCCGGCGTTGTGCGCAGTGTCGTCAGCTCCCAGGCGGTCGCCTTGGCGCCCTCCTCGCAGAATTCGGCGGGATGATGGTCCGCAGGCTTGGGCCAGGCGCAGCTGACGCACATGAAGCCATCGGGTTTGTTCTGGCGCGCCAGTTGAGCGATCGTCGCCGGGCCTACCCGTTCGCGCGGGAGGATTTCCGCCAGCGAGCGCACCGATCCCCAGCCGCCGGCGGGTCCCTCGAACGGCGTCACATCGGGTTTGTCGGACCGCTGTTCGCTCATCGCGCGCGGCCCGCAACGGCGTTAGCGCAGAGCGAATGATCCGAACGGCGGGGTGTCCGACAGTCCATCGATTTTCCTTTCACGGCCATCGCCTGTTCAACGTCAGCCGCCCCGGATGGCTCCGATCGCATCTTCATTCTTTGCAAGAGGTCGAGGCGCTGACGAGAGCCATCCGGAATGGCGGCTGTTTCCTATAGGACGGGAGATGGAACGACTTCGCCAAAACGCGGTTTTGTTAGCCGATGTCATATAGCGATGCCCCGCCGCCGGATGGACTCGAAGAGCGCCACATCCAACCAAGACGGTGGCGGTTTCGTCACGCGAGCCCGGTATCGCTGATCGTGATCGCGACGTATCTGCTGGTCGCCTGCCTGGGATATTTCGGAGGGCGTCCTCACCCCGTTCGCATCGCCGAGGATGGCCGGGTTCGGCTGACGGTCGCGACCGCCGACATATTGCGCAACGGGCTGTTTTTCGAGACCCGTATTCTGATCGAACCGCGCAAGCCGATCGGCGACGTGGTGCTGGCGATATCGCCGCAGCTCTGGCGCGACATAACGATCAACTCGGCCATTCCCGCGGCCGAGAAGGAAGAGTTCTCCGACGGCATGATCCGCATGAGCTTTGGCCCCGGCGAACCGGGTAAGCCGATCGCGATCAAGTTCGACGGTCAGGTCAATCCGCCGCTCGTCGGCTCGACAGCGGGGGAGATGGCGGTGTTCGACGGTGACGAGAGGCTCGCTGGCGTGCCGATCGCGATGCGAGTTCTGCCCTGATGGATATCGTGCTGCGCGCCTCCCTGATGTTCTTCATCCTCTACATTCTGCTGCGAATGTTGGGGAAGAGAGAGCTCAGCCAGATGACGCCGTTCGAGCTCGTCACCCTGATCGTGCTCGGCGATCTGATCCAGCAGGGCGTCACCCATAATGATTTCAGCCTTACCGGCGCCACGCTGGCGATCACCACCTTCGCTTTCTGGGGCCTGGTAATGAGCTGGGCGAGCTATTTGTCTCCGCGGATGGAGCGTCTGCTGGACGGCGAGCCTCGCGTGATCGTCCGCCATGGCGAACTGCTCCGCGACAATCTCCGCCGCGATCGGCTCACGCGGTCGGAGGTCGAAAGCGAGATGCGCCTCGCCGGGATCGCGCGCATCGCCGATGTCGATTGGGCGATTTTGGAGACCAACGGCAAGATCAGCTTCATCGCGCGCGATGGCAGCGGCGCTACCAGCCAGAGCGACGAGCCCGACGCACTCTAGGCTCGCAGTGCGGAACCGTCCTCCAGCGCCGGGGTTCTTTCCCGAGCGGGAGTGTGCATGCAACAAGACTGGCTTCCTTATTGTGGTGCGGCGCCTGTCCCCGACGGGTGGATGGCGCAGTGGAATCTCGACCCGCTCCTGCTGGTGGCGCTCGGCGCGCTGACGGCCTGGATGATCGTCCGGGCTTCGTCGACTGTCCAACGGTATCGCGCGGTACTCGGCGGCTCTATCCTCGCTCTTCTGTTCGTGTCGCCGCTGTGCGCCCTGACCTCGGCGCTGTTTTCGGTGCGGGTCACCCATCATTTGTTGCTGACCAGCATCGTGGCGCCCTTGCTCCTGTCGGTGGTGCCGCGGACGAAGCTGCCCGGCGGAGCGATCCTCTGGGCGGCGTTGCACATGCTGACCTTCTGGATGTGGCACTCGCCGCAGGTCTATGGCTGGGCGCTGTCGAACGACGGCGCCTATTGGGCGATGCAACTCAGCCTGCTGCTCAGCGCGATGGCGATGTGGGCGTCGATCGAGCGCGCGCCGGCGCCGCTCGGCATTGCGGCACTGCTCCTGACGATGGTTCAGATGGGCCTGCTCGGCGCGCTGATCAGCTTTGCCGGCCGACCGCTCTATGCGCCGCATCTCCTGACGACGCAGGCATGGGGGCTCGATCCGCTCGAGGATCAGCAACTCGCGGGTCTCATCATGTGGGCGCCGGGGTCCGCACTGTATCTGGCGGCGGCGATGCTGATCGGCTGGCGCTGGTTCCAGCCCGCCCGGCCCGTCGCCGCATGATCGAGGCGATCCGCGCCTGGGCCGCGCGCCATGCCGCGGAGGGGCGCTATTCCCCGGTCGGGCAGATCTTCCATTGGGTGATGGCGGCGCTGATCAGCTTCCAGCTCTACTGGGGTTGGCATATGAGCCGGCTGCCCGCGGGCGGCGAGAAGCTCGCCGGCTATGATCTTCATGCCCAGATCGGCTTGTTGATGCTTGTTCTGGCGGTTCTGCGGCTGATCTGGCGGATGATCATTCCAGGCCCGGTGAATGACGCCGACCGGCTCGGCTGGCAGACCTATGCGGCTTACGTGACCCATATCCTATTCTATATCTGCTTCTTCGGCCTGCCTCTGAGCGGCTGGGCGATGTGGTCGGCGCTGGATTCGGCGCTGCCGCTGAGCGTGGCGGGGATCATCCCCTGGCCGCAAATGCCGTTCGACACGCTTCCGGTCGCGATCCAATGGCAATTGCTCGACTGGGCCGAAGGGATGCACGCCGCGCTCATCCTGCTTCTGGTGGCGATGATCCCGATGCATGCCGGCGCCGCGCTCAAGCATCATTTCTGGGACAAGCATGACGTGCTGCGCGGCATGCTGCCCGAACTCAAGGGCGACGAACCCCTGGAAGAGCCGCGGCATAGTCTGCAACCGCACGGACCTCCGCCGGGGCGAGCCGGCGGCTGATCTTCCGCATTTCGCCGAGCGGGTCGTTGTTCCGCCGCGCGGTGCGCCATGCCACCAGCTGATCCTCGAGATAGGCAGGTGGTTGCTGACCCAGCGGCGGATTGCCGCCGCCGCGCCCTTCGCCCGCCGCACCGTGGCAGGTGGCGCAGGCGGCCAGTCCGCGGGTAGGATCGCCATCGGCATAGAGCCTGGCGCCGACATCGTCTGCCGACCGCTCCCGGACGGGCGGGGCGGGGGGCGTCAGTCCGGCATAATAGCCGGCCACGCGCGCGCGGTCGTCAAGCGTCAGCCGGCGCACCACCCTGCGCATCGCCGCATGTTCGCGTCGGCCATTGGCATAATCGTCGAGCTGCCGCTGGAGATAGCCGGCATCGAGGCCGGCCAGTCGCGGGGCGAGCTGGCCATCGCCTTCGCCCTTCAGGCCATGGCAGGTGACACAGGCTGCCGACGGCCCGCCGTCACCGCCTCCGAAGGCGATGATTTCGCCGTTTCCGCGAAAGGGATCTGCGCCCGGCCGTTCGCCGCATCCCCCGAGGAGGAGGGCGAGAAAGGGAAGGATCGCAGCAGGGAAAACGGTACCACGCACATGGCAGGGAACCGATTGTGCATCGTGTCGGTTCCCCCGGCGTTACGATCGGGACGCATGATGCGCTTTTACGGGGGTATTATTTTGCCGATGGCCTTGTTGCTGTCCGCCTGCGATACGCCCGAGCTGGCGCCCAACGCGGCTGGCGAAGCGAGCATAGCCCGGGGCCGCGCCGCCGCGGCGAAGCTCGGTTGTGGCGCCTGCCATGCGATGCCGGGGATCGACTGGCCGCGCGGGCGGGTCGGGCCCAGCCTCAATGGATTTGCCGACCGGGGGCTGATCGCCGGAAAACTTCCGAACCGGCTCGACATACTTGCCCGCTTCGTTCGCGACGCGCCCGCACTCGTTCCCGGTACGGGGATGCCCGCCATCACGATGAGCGACGACGACGCGAGCGACCTCGCCGCCTGGTTGTCGAGCCTCGATGCGCGCTGATCCCCCAGGCCGCGCCGACGCCGGTTTCGCGCGTGCGCTGGAGGGCTGGCCGCCACCGGTGCTCGATCCGGCCGGACCCTATTCCGAGCCCGTCACCCTGCTCGCCTGGGCATTGTTCATCGGCGGCACGATCGTGCTGGTCGTGGTGCTGGCCGCGCTCAGTGTGGCCTTGTTCGGTTCGTCCGGACTGAAGCGGCGGCTGGGCGGCGAAAAGGCGATCTGGATCGGCGGCATCGCCTTTCCGGTCGTGGTGCTGACCGGGCTGCTGATCTGGGGGCTTTCGCTAACCAGCCATCTGGCCGCCGGAAAACCCACCGGGCAGGAGATGCGCGTCCGCATCGTCGGCGAGATGTGGTGGTGGCGGGTGCATTATCTCGATCGGCAGGGGCGGGAGACGGTGCGCGACGCCAATGAATTGCACATCCCTACCGGCATGCCGGTGATGCTCGAGCTTCAGTCCGCCGACGTCATCCACAGCTTCTGGGTGCCGCGGCTCGGCGGCAAGATGGACATGATCCCCGGCCGCACCAACCGGCTGATGATCCAGGCCGATCGCCCCGGCATCTACAAGGGGCAATGCGCCGAATATTGCGGCGGCCCGCATGCACTGATGGGGTTTCTGGTCATCGCTCACACGCCTGAGGATTTCGCACGCTGGAAGGCCAGCCGCCGACCCGCGCCTATCGTCGATCCGGTCGCCCGGCGCGGCGCGGCGCTGTTCGAGACGAGTGGGTGCGCGGCCTGCCACGTCATTCGTGGCACGCGGGCGCAAGGTCTCGCGGGTCCCGATCTTACCCATGTCGGGTCGCGCCATTCGCTGGGCGCGGGCATCCTGCCCAATAATCCCGGCACGCTCGCGGGGTGGATCGCGGACAGCCAGGCGATCAAGCCCGGCAATCGGATGCCGCCGTACAGGCAACTCGGCGCAGAGGACCTTAATGCGCTCACCCGCTATCTGGCGGGCCGACAATGAGATCGGAAACCGGTTTCGATCCCGAACTCTATGCGCGGTTCCCGACGCGCGAACCACGGCCGGCCGAAGAGAAAGACGAGCTTCAGCGCATCTGGTGCGCGCCGAAGGGCTGGGAATATCTGACCGTCGTCAACAACAACTATATCGGCATCTATTATCTCGGCACCGCGTTCCTCTTCTTCCTGCTGGCGGGCGTGCTGGCCCTGCTGATGCGGGTCCAGCTCGCGGCGCCGCTGCTCGACGTGCTGCCGCAGGCGACCTACAATCAGGTCTTCACCATGCATGGCACGGTGATGATGTTCCTGTTTGCGGTGCCCGCGGTCGAAGCGGCAGGGGTGCTGCTGCTGCCGCAGATGCTGTCGGCGCGCGACCTGCCGTTCCCGCGCCTCTCGGCTTATGCGTTCTGGGCCTATGCGGTCGGCGGCCTGTGCTTCTTCGCGTCGCTGTTCGTGGGGCTGGCGCCCGACGGTGGCTGGTTCATGTATCCGCCGCTGACCTCGAAGGCCTATTCGCCCGGCATCAACACCGACTTCTGGCTGCTCGGGATCGGCTTCATCGAAATATCCGCGATCGCCGGCGCGATCGAGATCATCGTCGGCGTGCTGCGCCACCGCGCGCCGGGCATGAGCCTCGACAAGATGCCGATCTTCGCCTGGTCGATGCTGGTGTTCGCGGTGATGATCGTGATCGCCTTTCCCAGCGTCATCCTCGGCACGTTGCTGCTGGAGATCGAACGCGCGTTCAACTGGCCGTTCTTCGATGCGACGCGCGGCGGCGATCCGATGCTGTGGCAGCATCTGTTCTGGTTCTTCGGCCATCCCGAAGTCTACATCATCTTCCTGCCCGCAGCCGGGCTGATGAGCATGATCATCCCCACCGTCGCGCGGGCGGAGCTGGTCGGCTACCGGCTGATCGTGCTGGCGATGGTGGCGACCGGCTTCATCAGCTTCGGCGTGTGGGCGCACCATATGTTCACCACCGGCATGCCGCCGATGACGACCGGCTTCTTCTCGGCCGCGTCGATGGCGGTGAGCGTGCCCGCCGGCATCCAGGTCTTCTCCTGGATCGCGACGCTCGCCATTGGCAAGCCGCGCTTCAATGCGCCCGGCCTGTTCGTGATGGGGAGCATCGTCATCTTCGTGACCGGGGGACTGACGGGCGTCATGGTGGCGCTGGTCCCGTTCGACTGGCAGGCGCACGATAGCTACTTCATCGTCGCCCACCTCCATTATGTGCTGATGGGCGGGATGGTCTTTCCGCTGTTTGCCGCCTTCTACTACTGGATCCCGATGGTCAGCCGACGGGCGATGAGCGAGCGGATCGGCAAATGGGTCTTCGCGCTGATGTTCATCGGCATGAACGTCGCCTTCATGCCGATGCACCTGGCGGGGCTGATGGGAATGCCGCGCCGCATCTATACCTATCTGCCGGGGCAGGGGTGGGAGCTGCCCAACCTGATCTCCACCGTCGGTGCGCTGATGCTCGCAGCGGGCGTCGTCCTGTTCCTGATCGACCTCGCGCGTAACTTCCGCCTTTCGCCGGGTGGCGGCAACGCCGGCAACATCTATGGCGGCGGTACGCTCGAATGGCTTCCGACCGAGCTCTACTCGACGCGATCGATCCCGGTCGTCACCAGCCGCGAGCCGCTGTGGTACGATCCGAATCTCGCCGAGAATGTCGAACAGGGCCGCTACTTCCTGCCGCGATCGGCGACCGGCCTGCGCGAGACGCTCGTCACCAGCCCGCTGCTCGCCGAGCCGCAATATCTCCAGATCATGCCGGGGCCCTCTCCCTGGCCGTTTGCGGCAGCGATCTTCACCGCCGGCTTCTTCCTCGCGCTCACCGTCCAGGCTTACGGCTTCGGCCTGACGAGCGGCGTGCTCGCCGTGATCGCCGTGCTGCGCTGGATGTGGGACACCGACCGGCCGGTTGCCATGGAAGGCGTCGACATCGGCGGCGATATCCGGGTGCCGACCTATATGACCGGGCCTGCGACCCATGGTTGGTGGGCGATGATTACCCTGCTGGTCGTGCTCGGCATGATCTTCGTGATGGCGCTCTTTAGCAACGCCTTCCTCTGGTCGAACCAGCCGGCTTTCTGGGCATCGCCGCCGGCGCCTGCCGACGCCTGGCCGATCCTCGCGCTCGAGCTGCTCGGGCTGTCGGCAGCGCTCGGCGCCCGTCCGTTGCTCAGGCGGGGCGTCCTTGCCTCGACGGGTGCGATCATCGTGGCTGCGGCAGCGCTGGCGGCGGCGGTGGTCGTTGATTACCGGCAGTGGACCGCAGCGGGATTTCTGCCCGAAGCGAGCGGCCAGACCGCCAGCCTGTTCGCCCTGCAGGCGCTGCAGGCGATGGTCGTTCTGATCGCTATCCTCATGGCCGGCTATATGGCGGCGCGGGCGCTGCGCGGTCTGGTGACGCGGCCGTCGAACAACACGCTCGACCTGACCGCGCTGTTCCTGGCCTATGCCGGCGGACAGGGCATCGCCGGCACGCTCTTCCCGCGGTTGCTGGATATCGCCGGATGACGAGCTGGCTGATCTTGCTGGGCGGATTGCTCTTGTGGGCGCTGCATTTCTTCGGGCTCTATGCCATCGGCGAGTTCGGCAATGACGATAGGACGGCGCGCATCGCTGTGCTGAGCCTCACGCTCGTCGTTCTGCTTGCGGACGCAGCGATGCTTGCCCGGATGCTGCGTCGGCCCAGCGCGACCGGCTTTTCCGGCTGGCGCGACCGCTTCGGGATCGGCGGCGCGGTATTGGCCGCGCTTGCCATTTGCTGGCAGGCCCTGCCCGCGCTTCTGATCGAACAGGGATAACAGCCCGGTTTCAGCGTATCTCAAGCGGATTATCCGGTCCAAACCGCAATGAGCGGCGGATCGAACCGCGTGGCGCGGGGTTGATGTCGGACCATGCCGATCACCACCCAGCCCGAATGGCAGACGCTGGCGCTTTATGCCGGCGGCGCTGCGCTTTTCCTCATGCTGCTGTTCAACCTCCCTTATATCGGGCGGTTCGTTCGGTTCCTCTTTTCCTTCGCGATGCTGGCAGTCGCGCTCTATCTGCTCGCCGCCCAGGCGCCTTTCGACCCGACGCTGGGTCGAATCTGGTCACGGCTCGGTCTTGACGAACAACGGGTCGTGGGGACGGACGTGCGGATCCCCATGGCGCCCGATGGCCATTTCTGGGCGCGGGTGACGATCAACGGCATCGAACGGCGCTTGCTCGTCGACAGCGGCGCGACGATCACCGCGCTGTCCGCCGAGACGGCGGCGCAGACCGGGGTGGACGCGCGCGAAGGCCTCATGCCGATCATGCTGCGCACCGCGAACGGCACCGTTCAGGCGCAGACCGGGACGATCGACAGACTGCGGCTCGGAGATATCGAGGCCACTGACCTCAAGGTCGTCATTTCGCCTGCGCTGGGCAATGTCGACGTTCTCGGGATGAATTTCCTGTCACAGCTGGCGTCGTGGCGGGTCGAAGGGCGGACGCTGGTCCTCGTCCCAAACGCGATCTGACTTCCGGAAGTACGCAGCCGCTCAGAGGACGGAGTTTGCAGCGAAGCGTTCGATCGTGGCGCTGTCGCCGAGGGCGACCGGTGCGGACCAGCGTCCCGGATCCTCTGCGCCTGCCGTGAAGCCCGGAAAGGCGCGCCAGTGCGCTCCATCATGCTCCAATATGTCATGGCCCGCCGCCTGCGCGAGTGCGAAGCCCCCCGCCACGTCCCAGATATTGGGCCGTTCGAACCAGGCCATTTCGAGCAGGCCGGCAGCGACGAACGCGCATTCGATCGCGGCCGATCCCGTCTTGCGGCCATCCCAGCCGTGTGGCGCGCCCGATGTCGCAAAGGGTTCGCCGCCCAGCCGGCGGCGGACCGCCGGGTTGGGGCCATCGGCGAGGGGAACGCCGTTGAACCGGACCGGTCCGCCCGCTGCGGCATGATAGACGCCGGGCTCCAGCGCATGGCTCGTGCTGCACCACACCGCACCGACCATCGGCCGGCCGCGAAACATCACCCCGACCGACGAGGCGAACAGCGGAAAGCCGTTGATGAAATTGGCTGTGCCGTCGATCGGATCGACCGCCCAGAGGAAATCGTGGCCAAGGCTGGGGCGATGGTCGATCTCCTCGCCGATGATGTCGTGGGTGGGGAAACATTCGCCGAGCCTCTCGCGGATCATCGTCTCGACCCGGCCGTCGACGTCCGAGACCGGATCTTTGAAGAGCGTCGGGTCCTGCTCGGCGCCCTTATATTTGATCCGCAGCATGCCGCCGAGCGCGGCGCGGATTTCGGCGCCGCCCAACTGCGCCAATTCGACCGCGACGCTTTCGATCTCGGCGAGCAGAGCCGCGTCGGGAAGGTCGGTGGCGTCAGTCATCATCATTCTCCCGCGGGACGAGGATCTTTACCGAGGACGGGCGGATGCGGATATCGACCGTGCCCGCGAGATTTTCGTTGGGCGAGCGGTCGTCGACCCGGAAAGGCCGATCCTCCACGGTCAGCCTCAAGGTGGCGGCCCTGTGCGTCGTGACGGGGCAGGGGCCGTCGTCGGGCCGCTCGGCCCAGGCGAGCAGATCGGCTCGCTGTTCGATCGTGACGAGCACGATGTCGAACAGCCCGTCGCCGGGTTCCGAGCGATGAGCGAGCGCGAGCCGCGACCCCGCATAGGCAATGTTCATCACCTCGACCATCAGGCAGTCGCCGGACCAGGACCAGCTTTCGGTTTCGATCGCGCAGTGGAAGGGTTGGGCGTCCGCCAGCGCCGAGCGGAAGCCGGCACGCCCGTTCGCCTGCTTTTCAGCTGCGGTATCGGGTTCTTTCTCGGCGTCGTCGACGGCATCGGTGAGCACACCCGATCCCAGCGCCTCGACGAAGCGCTTGCAGCCCCAGGGGCCGTCGGCTTCGCAGCGATCGAGGCGAGTCCAGGCTTGGGGCGACCAGCGCTTCGGCGCCTCGCGCCAGTCGCCGTCCACGCCCAGTGCATGGGCGATATTGTTCGATCCGCCCAGGGCCAGGATCGCGATCGGGCGCTCGGTGTCTTCGAGCGCGGACACCACATCGGCGACGGTTCCGTCTCCGCCTGCCGCGATAATGAAGTCGCATGGCGTGCGCAGGAATTCGGCGAGATCCTCTTCGCCATGGGCGCAGTAGATCGTCTCTATGCCCGCCGCATGGAGGACGGCTTCGATCGCCGCGCGGGGCTCGGGATCTGTGCCCGCATTGTCGTTATGGACGAGGAGCGCGCGCATCAGGTCTCCGAAAAGAGTCGGCAGGCGCCGGGTGCGGGATCAATCCCTATTCGATGAATGGACGCTCTGCAGAAGGCGTGCGCCGCAATGAAAACGGCCGGACGTTTGGCGTCCGGCCGCTTGTTCGAGAAGACGTTATTCGGGCAGGCCGAAATTCTTCGGCTTGCCGAAATCGGCAGCACCACCTTGTGCGCCCATGCCACCCTGATGGCTCGCATCGGCGTCATCGACGGCGCTTGCCATGGCGCGGCGACGGCGGATCTCGAGCCGCTGAGCGTCGGTCAGGTTGGTGCCGTCGACGCCATTTTCCGCGGGGCCGCCGGCAGCGGCGCCTGCCTCGGAAGCGCGGTTCGCCATATTGTCATTGGACATCATCACTCTCCTTCGGAAAGATAACGAACATCGATGGACAGCTGTTCCCGCAAACTCCGTATGGGAACGGGTCTATGGTGAAACTCTCATATACCCGGTCCCACGGCCGTGCGATCAGGAGGCATGCCACAAAAGAAACTGACACTACCCACCAAGATATGCGCCGCTTGCAAACGGCCATTTGCCTGGCGAAAAAAATGGACGCGTGACTGGGAAAACGTGAAGTTCTGTTCGGACCGCTGCAGAAGCCAGGGCGCAAAGGATGCGTGAGGACTGACTGGACGCTCAACGGTACCAGTGGGGCGACCGGCCGCCCTGACCCCGAAGGACATCATGGCCAATCCGGGTTCGGTGCTCAGCCAGGACGGTTGCAGCGTTCGTGCGACCAGCGGAACAATCGGGTGGTAAAAGCGTCTGCCCCGTCAACGGCAATTACAGGCGAGGAGATGTTCTATGGGTTGGATTATAGCGCTCATTGTCGGCGGCGTCGCGGGCTGGCTGGCCAGCATCGTGATGGGGCGTAACGCCACGATGGGGATCTTCTGGAATATCGTCGTGGGCTGCATCGGCTCGCTGATCGGAAACGCCCTGTCGGGTCCGCTCTTCGGCGTGCGCGGCAGCGTCCAGCATTTTTCGCTCACGGGGCTGCTGATCGCTTTCGTCGGTGCCGTCGTCCTGCTCGGCATTCTCAACCTCTTCCAGCGTCGTAGCGTTCGATAAGCACCAGCTACCGAAGCTCTTTATGAATCCGGGATGCCGTGCGTGCTGGTTGCGCACGGCATCTTGGCGTCCGGCCTCTCCGTGCATCACGAGGGCCGATCGGCGCGCAAGCCGGGCATGCGATGTCAATCGGCGAGGCGGAGCCGGCTCATGCTCACGGTGATGACCACGCCTTCGGGGCACCAGTCATACGCGATCGCACCGCCGAGCTGGCCCGCGACGCTGCGCTTCACCAGCGTGCTTCCGAACCCTTCGCGGTCGGCCGGCGCAGTCACGGGAGGACCGCCCCGCTCGATCCAGATGAGCGTCACATTATCTTCTTCAGTGGTGCAGGTGAGGTTGAGGGTGCCGGCATCCGCCGACAACGCCCCATATTTGACCGAATTGGTCGCCAACTCATGAATGACGAGCGCCAGCGCTGTGGAGCTTTGCTCGCCGATTCCCATTCGCGGCACCGCGACGCGAACGCGGCCAGCGAACGCGCCCTGATCGTCATAGGGCGCGAGCAGAACCGCAAACAGATCGCCAAGCAGGGCGGCATGGCCGTCGCTCCCGGGGATCGGACGAACGAGATCATGCGCGCGACCGAGTGCGCTCAGCCGACCGGTGAGTTCTTCGGCCATTTCCTTCGTCGTCTGTTTCGAGCGTGATGAGATCGCGGTCAATCCCGACGCGATCGCGAGCAGATTCTTGACCCGATGGCTCATTTCCCCGGCGAGCAGTTCATGGCCCTCTTCCGCCTGCTTGCGGGCGGTCACGTCGAGGAACACTCCGGCCATCGCGCGTTCGATCATGCCGACGTCACCGCCCTGGCCCCGCGCCGAGATCCAACGGATTTCCGACGCGAGAATGATCCGAAAGTCGATCTCATAGGCGCCCAAATTCGCTCGCGTGGCGGCGAAGGCGGCGCGGACCCTGTCCTGGTCGGCGGGATGGATATGCGCCGAGAGATCTTCGAAGGTGACATGCCCGCCTTCGTCGATGCCCCAGAGCCGGTAGGCGCGCGCGTCCATGCGGAGAAGGTCGGTATCGACGTTCCAGTACCACAGCGCGACCTCAGCTGCATCGATAGCACGTCGGAGCGCATGCTCGTCCCAAACCGCGGGATATTCACCTGACATGCTGGAATCTCCGCCGCGCGCGGAGAGATGGGACGCCGGATGCCTTAGGCATGCGAAACGGCGACCCCGTGCGAGACCGGGCAACGGTAGCATGGATGCCGCCGCGAAGCGAGCGGGCCGCCAACGCCTTCCTTGCGAGAGCGAAAGGCGCCCCAGCGCCGCGATGCCGAGTGACCGGCATCGCGGGCAAGGGATGGGTGGGCAATGGGCCCGTCAGGCCGGCCAGGTGTCCCGGAACAGCCGATCGAAATTGCCGCCGATCACCTTCTCGATCACGCGCGGCGGATATTTGGCGCGGTCCATCTCGGTGGCGATGATCTCCATCCGCCGCGCGCTGTTGAGATCGGGCACCGCGATCGGGCTGTCGCCTTCGCCGGGCGCACCGATACCGGCTTTCTGCCGCCCCTCGGCCGTCTTGCGCACGATGTCCATGTAGGCCGGCGAGATATCGACGGGCGTGATGCTCTGATCGCTGCCGATGCCGACATGATCCTCGCCGCACACGTCCAGTGCGTGGCGGAGGTGGCGGACGAAGAGCGCGCGCGACGCCGAGACCGGATCGCGGCCGAGGAAGGGCATCAGATATATGCCGACAACGCCGCCCTTTTCCGCCACGGCGCGCAGCACCGTGTCGGGCTGGTTGCGCTGGCTGGGGAAGATGGTGCGCGAACCGGTGTGGGAACAGGTGATCGGCCGGGTCGAGGCCGCCACCGCGTCGAGCGCTGTCTTCGGATTGGCATGGCCGGTATCGACCAGGATGCCGCGCGCGTTCATCTTCGCGATCGCCTGCCGGCCGAGCGGCGTCAGGCCTTCGCTGTCGGGCAGCGAGCTTCCGGCGCCGAGGGCGTTGCGGTCGTTATAGGTGAGCTGCATGATCTTCACCCACAGCCCGTCGAACATGTCGATCAGGCTGAGATCCTCGCCGATCATCCCCATGCCCTGGAAGCCGAAGATGATCCCCAGCTTCTTTTCGGCCTTGGCGGCGGCGATGTCCGAATGGCGCTTTACCAGCCGGAAATAGTCGGGATGGTCCTCGATATGCTGCAGCCAGAGCGCGATTTCGCGCAGGGTATTCGCGAGGTTGCCCGGCTTGCCGACGGTCAGGTTGACCGCGGTGATGCCCGAAGCGCGGACATTGTCGAGCTTCTGCTGCGTCATCTCGCCGGGCGTGGGGAAGGGGACGTTCCAGCTGTCCGGGGACGCCAGCGCATCGATCACGATCGCCTTGTCGTACAGCGCCTTGATCGCCGGCGAGGCGACCGGCTCGGCCGCCAAAGCCGCTCGCGCGGCGCCTCCGGTCATGGCGGCGAGCGCGAGCCCGGTTGCCCCGAGGGCGAAACCGCGCCGATCGAGCGTGAAGCGTTCTTCCGTCATATGTGGTCCTTCGAGATCGAGATCAGCGCACGTCGGCGACGGCATGGACCAGATCGACGTAGAATTTCTCCGCGTCGGTGATGCCCGCCAGCTTCGATCCCGGCTTGGGATCGATGACGATGAATTCATTGGGGGCATGTGCGCCGGTGCCATAGCCGATGCCGGCCGAGACGATCGGCAGCTTCAACGTGTCGGTGAAGACATAATAAGGCGCACTGCCGGCCAGCCGCGGCATGACGTCGGGCGTGATGCCATATTTGCGATAGGTGCCGATCGTCGCCTGGACCAGCGCAGCCTTCACCGAGGATTGCGCCGGCGGATAACCGGACAGGCGCGTCAGCTTGATATCGGTGAAGCCCTTCGCATCGAGATGCGCGCGGATCAGCCGCTCGGATTCGTCGGGCGTCTGGTTCGGCACCAGCCGTGAATCGAGCTTGGCGGTGAACTTGTGCGGCAGGATCGTCTTGGTGCCTTCGCCCGAATAGCCGCCCCAGATGCCGTCGATGTTCAGTGTCGTATCGAACAGATATTCGGAGATCGCCGCGCGGCCGTTCAGGCCTTCGATCCACTTGTCCACGCCCAGCGATTTGCGCAGTTCGGGCTCGCGCGCCGTCCAGCCGGGCACGACGCCGTTGATCAGCTCCTGCTCTTCTTGGTTCGGCTGGCGGATCGAATCATAATAGCCGGGCACGACGATCGTGTTGCCGTCGGGGCTCGTCAGGCTGGCCAGCGCCTGCGCGAGCCGCCAGCCCGGCGCATCGACGATCGCCTTGAACGAGCTGTGGACTTCGGCGTCCTTGGGGCCGCCCTGCGGGCCGCCCTGGGCCTCCAGCTCGAAATAGATATTGCCCTTCACACCGAGCGTCATCTGCACGCCGCCCGAGGGCGCCTGGCTCATCATCGGGAAGATGACGCCGCCATTGGCCTTCTTCAGGCGATCGGCATATTTGGCGATGAGGTCGGGATAATGGGGCGAGCCCAGTTCCTCTTCGCCTTCGGCCAGCAGCATGATGTTGACCGGCAGCTTCTTCTCGGTCGCGATGATCGCCTGCAGCGCGTTGAGGAAGATGCGCTGCGGCCCCTTCTGATTGGTCGCGCCCCGCGCCATCAGCACCCGGCCGAGCGGATGATCCTCGACGATCGTGCCGGCAAAGGCGTCGACCTTCCAGCCGGTGGGCTCGATCGGCTGGACGTCGTACATCATGTAGACGGCGATGGTGGTCTTGGCGCCGGCGTCATAATAGCCCCAGACGCCGGGATGGCGCTTGGTCGGCACCAGTTCCGCTTCCTTGAAACCCATCGCCTTGAGATCGTCGCGCAGCATCTCCGCCATCTGGACGACGCCGTCATTCTGCGCGCTGATCGACCGCTGGCGCACCCAGCGCTGGACGTTGGCGACGTCGCGATCCTTGTTCGCGTCGATATAGGCGTAGGCGGCGGCGTGCTTGCCCTTGTACGGCGCGACCTTCGACGCATCATAGGCGACATCGGTCGTGAACGGGAAGCTGGGGCGCTTGGGTTCGACCTGCGCACTCGCGGCCGTGATCGACAGCGCAGACAGGACGAGGGCGAGAGCGGTGGTGCGGATCATCGATATTTCCCCTGTAGGCGGCAAGGTCGCGGGCCGAGATCATCCTCTCGACCCGCGAACGGCATTTATCGTGCGGTCGTGGAGCCGGGGCCCGGCGGCGGCACGTCGGTCAGGCCAAGCTGTTTCCAGTTGAGGACGGCATTGTAGAGCATCCGGAACTCGCCCCAATTCTGCCAGCGCCAGATCGGGTTGGTGGCGAACATCACCAGGCGTCCCTGTCCGTCGGGCGCGCTGATGATCGCCGGGCGATCCTTGACCTGATCGGCCCCGCGCATGAAGCCGCTCATCACCCCGTCCTTGCCGCCGGGAAACTGCATCAGGACCTGGTCCTTCAGCCGCTCCGGCACGGTGTAGAGCGAGTTGGATGCCCAGCGCACCGGCATCGTCGTGTCGCTATAGCCGTAGAAGATCGGGTTGGCCGGCTTGAGGACCTTGGCGGTGACGATCGGGCCCGGCGCATAGAAGTTGCCGGCCGCCTTCGTCACGCTCAGATCGTCGGCGATGCCGAACTCGACCGGCACGGCGCTGGCGTCGCCGGTCGTGATCAGCGTGCCGCCCGCCTCGACGAACTTGCGCAGCTCGACGATGCCTTCGAGGCCCATGCCGCCGCGCGTGTCCTCGGTCGATCCGAAGTCGCCCGAGAAGCGGTACTTGTCGGTCTTGGTATAGGGGAGCGGCTTGCCCTTCATCGGCACGTCGAACACGATATCCTTGGTCGACCGGCCCTGCGTCGGCAGGATGATGACGTCGTATTTCGCGCGCAGATTGCCTTCGCGAACCTGCTCCTTGAAGATCAGGTCGTAGGGCATTTCATGCTGGTCGAACGCATAGCGCACCCAGCCGACCTTCTCGCTGGAACCCCAGGTGCTGAACAGGGCGGTGCGGGGCAGGGTGCTGTCGTGCGAGGCGGCGCCGGGATCGCGAGAGACGGCGATCGCCTCCAGCCCCAGCTGCTCCACGGCGGGCTTCAGCGTCGCATAGGCCGCGCCGTCGACGAGGAAGGACCCGGCCGGGACCGTCTTTCCGCCGGTGGTGAACGGCTTTTCGACGATCTTCACCGCCGCATCCTTCAGGCGGAAGCGCAGCGTCGCCATGGCGACCGCGCCATGATCCAGCACGGCATAGCTGCGCGCGCCCGACGCCGCGATCCGGCCCTGCGGCGCGAAGCGGTCCAGAGGCGTCACGGCTATGTCCAGCGCCGCCTTATCGGCGACCTCGACGATGTTCGTCTGGGTCATCATGCCCATCGTCCATGCCGCGTCGTCATAGGTGGTGAGGTTTTCGTCGGGATAGTCGTCCTGCTTCTTCAGCAGCGTCTTGGCGAGGCGGCCATAGGGCTGGTTCAGCTTGATGACGAGCGATCCGGCCGGGTAGCTGCCCTCCTTCACCTTCACCGCCTGGGTCGCACGGCCGATCTCGATCCCCTGCAATCGCAGGGCGTTGGTGACGAAGGCGATGCGCGTGGGATCCGCCTGATCGGCAGGGATGATGTAGGCATAGGGGGCCTTGGTCGTGCCCGCCTCGATCGCATTGGAGCTTTTCTTGTAGAAATTCTCCAGGATGGTCGTGGGGAACCGCGCCGCGAGATCGAGCGCGGTGAGCACGCCGGTCTCCATGTAATTGGTGTTGTTGCGCATCGACCAGACGACCTCCTTGTAGGGAGGAAGCGGGCGGAACCAGTCGCGCTTGGTCCAGTCGCCGCCGCGCACGCCGGTCTGCACTTCGGGGGCGACATGGCGCAGCATGGTGGTGGCGCCGGCATTGCCGAACGTCTCGTACATGCGGAGCATGCCGTTGTGGTTTGACGACATGAAGGCGAGGTAGCCCGGCGTCCACGCATCGACGAAGCCGTGCGTCCACACGCCCGGCATGCCGTATTTCGTCATCTGCGCCATTTCGAAATTGGCGAACCAGGGCAGTTCGCCGAACAGGATCGGATCCAGGTCGGGGTTCTGCGGCGCCTGACCGCTATAGGTGTACATGAACGGCACCGATTCGTGCAGCTCGTGCATGATCGGCGGGTGCCAATCGAGATAGTATTTGATCAGATGGCGCGCGCTGACATCCGAATAATTGATGTCGCGATTATTGTCGTGATAGATGTATTTGCCCCAATAAGGCGGGCCACCCGGCTTGTTGCGGTCGTCCTTCTCGTCGATCAGATTACGATAATACCAATCGACATACCGATCGCGGCCGTCCGCTTCCAGCACGGGCGTGATGGCGACGATAAGATTGTCACGGATGCCCTGGACCATCGCGCTGTCTTCGGTCAGCAACCGATAGCTCAACTCCATCAGCATTTCGGGCGGGCCGGTCTCGGCGCTGTGGAGGCCGCCGGAGACGTGGTAGATCGGCTTGGTCGCCGCGATCACCGCCGGTGCGTCGGCGGCGCTGAGCTTGCGGGGATCGGCGAGCAGAGCCAGATTCTTCTTGTAGCTGTCGAGCTTCGCCAGATTTTCCTCGGAGGAGATCATGACGACGACGTTTTCGCGACCCTCTTCGCTCTTGCCGATCTCGATGATCTTCACCCGGGGCGATTTCGCCGCCAGGGCGCGATAATAGCCGATGATCTGATCGTAATAATGCAGGACATTGGGTGCGCCGATGTGGTTGCCCAGGATAGCCTTCGGTGACGGTATGGTGGTCGAGACCGGCAGGTGATCGACCAGAGGGCTCATGAACTCCGGCTTGGTCGTCCAATCCTTGACCGACTTGGCATAATCCTGATCCATCGTCTGTGCCGACGCGGTTCCGCACAGCAGCATCGCGATCGCTACGCCCAATACCTGTTTTTTCGCCACCCTGTTTTCCCTCTTGCTGTCGCTGGGGCTCGCCGGTCCTGGCCGCCGGCATCCCCGCTGGATCACTCTGTCGCCCTCACCAGACTCGGCTATCCCCTTGCGGAATATGTGCTTCCTGGGTCGGGATGGTTCCCGTTTCCCAGCCCGAGTGCAACACCCTTCCGTCTCGACCGGCTCCAGCCTTTAGGAGAGTCCGTGCACATTTCGTGCATTTTTGCGCTGCAACGTGGAAAAGCCTGCACAGCGAAAACGCCAATGGGCTCCTATCCGCACACCGGTTGCATTCAAACAACAGAAAATGAAATTTTGCCGCATTTGCAGTGATATCCACGCACAATTCTGTTGACGCGATGATAGCGCTATTTCAGGCTGGCTTTGCAAAGAGCTGCCAAATCTGCCCAAAGGCGGACGCCATTTTGGCGTCGGTGTGCAGGATGACGAAACAAAAGGGCGCTTTGCAAGGGGGGGATCGAAACGGTTCTGAATGTGGTGGGATGGGGACCGATGTCCCCGGATGATCATGAAATATCGTCGCCCAGAAAATGGGTCGGCGCGGCAAAAATGCCGACTACGGTAAAACAGGGAGCAAAATGGTGGGCATCGGATCTCAATCGGTTAAAATTGCGCGCAGCAAGCGGATCATGCTGCTGACGGCGACGGCAGTCGCGGCGTTCAGCGGCACCGCTTTCGCGCAGGACACGACCTCGTCGGCCGAGGCGAACAGCGACGAAATCATCGTCACCGCGCTGAAGCGCAACACCTCGTTGCAGGAAACGCCGATCTCGATTTCCGCCATCACGGGCGAATCGATCGCGAACTCCGGCGTGCAGAGCATCGCCGATCTCAATTCCTCCGTCCCCAGTCTTACCTTCGTGGATGGTGGCCCGTCCAACCGCCGCGTCGTCATTCGCGGCATCCAGGCCGCCGGCGAGCCGACGGTCGGCACCTATTATGACGAAACCCCCGTCACCGGCGCGATCGGCGCCGGCAACGATGCCGGCGGTTCGACCCCGGAACTGCGCCTGTTCGACGTCGAGCGCGTCGAAGTGCTGCGCGGCCCGCAGGGCACGTTGTACGGATCGGGATCGATGGGCGGCACGCTGCGCGTCATCTATCAGAAGCCGACCTTCGACGCCGAAGGCGCGGCCGACGTCAGCCTGTCCGATACGCGCTATGGCGGCCTGAACTACGAAGGCAGCGCGATGGTCAACGTCCCCATCGTGGACGACAAGATCGCCGTGCGCGCCGTCGGCTTCTACCGCAATGCGAACGGCTACATCGACAACACCGCGCTCAACATCAAGAACATCAACGACCAGAAGAGCTATGGCGGCCGTTTCCTGGCGCGCCTCAAGCCAAGCGAAGCGCTGACGATCGATGCGGCGGCCTATATCAACCGCAGCCGTACCGACACCAACGCCTGGACGCTGACGTCGGGCAAGTTCAACTCGGATGCGCTGACGCGTCAGCCGGTGACCGACGACCTCGAACTCTACAGCCTGACCGCCAATTATGAATTGGGCAGCGTCATCCTCACCGGCGTGGTCTCCTACCTGCATCGCGATCTCGACTCGGTATCGGACGTCTCGCGCTTCATCCGGTCGACCCGCACGGCCGCGGGTTGCGCAGGCCGCGTCGGCGCCGGTCAGCCCTGCTCGACGACCCAGCTCACCAATTATTACGCGCTGGTGGATTCGCAGTCGACATCGGCCCTCTTCCCGCAGCAGACCATGAAGAGCTGGACGGCCGAACTGCGTCTCGGTTCGGACGGCAGCGGACCGTTTAACTGGACGGTCGGCGGCTTCTACTCGGATCGCGACACGTCGGTCGCCAATCCGCAGAGCAACGCCAATCCCGTCACCGGCGCGATCATCGAGCCGCAGCAGATCGCCACGGTCCGCTTCATCGACGACAGCCTGCGTCAGATCGCCGCCTTCGGTGAGTTCTCCTACGACATCACCGATCGGCTCAACCTGACGGTCGGCGGTCGCTATTTCCGCTACGACAAGGATATCAGCGGCCAGACGACGATCGGCTCGATCCTTGTGGGCGCGGTGGTACGACCGCTCTCCTTCGTCAATTCGAACGAGGACGGCACGGCGTTCAAGTTCAACGGATCCTACAAGATCACCGACGACGTTCTGTTCTACGCCGAAGCGGCGCAGGGTTTCCGTCCCGGCGGCGCGAACCAGGTCATCGGCCTGGCGCAGGAGCTGACCCCGTACAAGTCGGACAGCCTGTGGAACTACGAAGTCGGCCTGAAGAACACCTTGTTCGATCGCAGGCTGCTCCTGAACATCGATATCTTCCAGATCGACTGGAGCGACATGCAGATCACGGGACGCACGCCGAACGGCGCCTTCTCGTTCATCACCAATGCCGGCAAGGCCCGTGTCCGCGGTGCGGAACTCGAAGCCACCGTGCGCCTGTTCGACGGCTTCACGATCACCGGCAACGCATCCTATATCGACGCCAAGCTGCGTGAGAATCAGGCCAATGCCAATGTCAGCGCCCCCGGCTTGAAGGGCGACCGCATTCCTTACGTGCCGAAGTTCTCGGCAGGCATCGGCGCGCAGTATAGCTGGGCGCTGTCGGACACGCTGTCCGGCTTTGCCCGGGTCGATGGCAATACCGTCGGCGGCTCTTATTCGGACTTCCGGCCCACCGGCAACTTCACGCGCAAGATCGACTCCTATCAGCTCGTGAATGCGCGCCTCGGCGTCGAAGGACCGGACAATGCGTGGGGGGCCTATCTGTTCGTCACCAACCTGTTCGACGACACGGCGATCACCCGCGCCCAGTCCAGCGCGATCGCGGTCGGACGGACCCTGGTGAACAGCGCCACGCCGCGCACCATCGGCGTCAATCTGCGTACCAAGTTCTGATCCTCGAACGGCGGCGTCTTCACGGGCGCCGCCGTTTGCTTTCCGGGTTCCCGCGCGGTCAAATGATCGCGGTAACGAGCCCGAGTTCGATCGCCTCATTGGCTTCGATATACCAATTGTCCGGCGCCTTGCGGAGAACCTCCTCTATCGTCACGCGGCTGCCGCCGATCAGGTTTTCAAACCCTTCATTCTGGATCGCGATCGAGCTCTCGATCTCGTGCAGGGTCGCGCGCACTCCCGCGATGCAGGTCGTCAACGGACCTTCGATCCGGAGGCTTTTCGACATCTTGCGTTCGTGAATCATCAACCGGGTGCCGCGCGTCAGATAGCGGTTTCCGATCGCGAAGAAGCTCATGAAGGTCGTGCCCGCCGAATAGATCGCCGCCTTGCCGAGGAACACCATCCGCCGGGCCGGCACCAGATCACTGTGGAAGCGGATATCCTCGCCCATCATCCGCGCGACCTCCGGATCGCCGCCGAGGGTGGACAATTCGACATGGATGCGGCCACTCGAAGGATTGGCATCGAGCGCGGCTTCGAGCTTGGTTCGGAAATCGCGGTACATGTCGTAATCGACCGTTCCCGAGAGCAGGATGGCCGGGTTCTGGAAGTCGGCCGCACTCAGCGGCGGCAAAGGCGATGTCGACATGGGAGTCCTCGGTGTTGCAGGGGTTCGGACAGGCAGAGACGCGGCACGCCGCGGCTGGTTCCAAAATCGGGGCAGGGACCGTGCAACGCATCGGACTCCTGCCGCGTTGAGCCTCGAGATCGTAGGGATTGCGTCATGGAAGAAACACTAGCCTGCCAGACCCCCACCGCGGGTTTAACCTCATGGGCCGCGCCGATGACGGCAGGACACGAAGACGCCAAGAGCGAGGAGGGGTTTTGACCCGGCTGACGGCGTGTCACCGCACCCGCTATCGTTATGCCAGCCCTGTCGGCTTCGGCCCGCACCGGCTGATGCTTTGCCCCAAGGGGCAGCATGACGTCCGGCTGATCGACAATGAAATCCTGTGCACGCCGCCGGCAAGGCTGGACTGGTCGCAGGATGTCTTCGGTAACCTGGTCGCGACCGCTCATTTCACCGGGCATGCTTCGGAAATGGTGATCGAAAGCCGTTTCACCATCGATCACAAGGCCGAAGCCTGGCCGATCTTCGCGATCGATCCGGTCGTTCACGATTATCCCTTTCGCTACAGCGACGGGGATTGCAACGCGCTCGGCGCCTATCTGATTCCCAATCATCCCGATCCCGATGGCACGCTGATGACCTGGGCCCGCGGCTTCGTCGCCGGCGACCGCACCGATACACTGGCGCTGCTCAAAGATCTGGCGAACGGCATCTGGCCGATCCTCTTTTACCGCGAACGCGACGAGGAGGGCACGCAGGCCCCTCTCGAAACGCTCGCTCTGGGCAGCGGGTCCTGCCGGGACTTCGCAACCTTGTTCATCGACGCGGCCCGCGCGCTAGGGTTCGGCGCACGCGCGGTGTCCGGCTATCTTGCCGGCGACCCGACGCACGCGTCGAACTCGACTCATGCATGGGCGGAAATCTATCTGCCGGGAGCGGGTTGGATCGCCTGCGATCCCACCCATGGCACCGTCGGCGGCCGAGGGTTGATCCCGGTCGCCGTCGCGCGCGCCATCACACAGATCATGCCGATCGAAGGAAGCTTTCTGGGCGCACCCGGCGATTTTATCGATATGCAGGTCGATGTGACCATAGAACCGGTGGCCTGACGCGCCGCTTCGTTCCGTCCGCCGGGACGAGGATGGAAGACCACCGTCGTCCCGGCGACATCAGCCGCGATTGGCCGAACCGGGTTCGGCCATCTTGCGATGCTGCTCAGCGAGGATGGCGGCCGGCGTCACATTGGCCATCGTCGCCTGGATCTTGTTCTTCCAGCCGGAAACGATGCTGGCCTTGCCGTCCATCACTGCGTCCCAACCGTCCCTGGCGACAACGGCCGCGTCGCTTTTGTTCGGATCGGCCCCGACCGAGGTGTCGAGCATGTCGGCGCGATCGAAGAATTCGGTTTCGACCGGGCCTGGCATCAAGGTGGTAAGGGTTACGCCTTTCGAATCCTTGATCTCGTTCCTGATCGCGTCGGTGAAGTTGTCGATGAACGCCTTGCTTCCATTATAGACCGCCTGGAAGCTGCCCGGGATAAAGCCGGCGATCGATCCCGTAACGAGGATCTTGCCGTCATCGCGGGCGATCATATCCTGCAACACCCTCTGGAGAAGATAGAGCGTGCCGGTGATGTTCGTGTCGATGACGCGCCGCCAGTCGGCGACCGACTGATCGAGGAAGCCATGCCCGAGGCCCTTGCCGGCGTTGGCGCACAGCAGGTCGATCCGGCGGCCCTTGGCGGCCGCGATCAGCCTGTCGACGCCTTCAATGGTCGAAAGATCGGCCTCGATGGCATCGACGGTCGCACCGCGAGCGCGCAGGTCATCCGCCGCGGCGACGATCTGCATCTCGTCGGCCACGATCAGCAAATCATAGCCGTCCTTCGCGGCTAGTCCCGCGAGTTCGAAGCCGATACCGGTTGAGGCGCCCGTTATGATTGCGAATTTGTCAGCCATGGCGATTCCCCTCAGGCGACCATGCCGGCGGCGAAGTCGGGCTTCAGCACCACCTTGGTCACCTCATTCTGATTGTCGTGGAACATCTGGTAGCCCTTGGGAGCATCCTCGAGCGCCATCCGATGCGAGATCAGGAAGGTCGTATCGATCTTCTCTTCGATGATCGCGTTGAGGAGCGCGGGCATATAATGCTGAACGCTGGTCTGGCCGGTCTTGAGGGTCAGGCCCTTTTCCATGAAGGCGCCCAGCGGAAATTTATCGACGATTCCGCCATAGACGGCCGGCATCGACACACGCCCGCCCTTGCGACAGGCCACGATCGCCTGGCGGATCGAATGGATGCGATCGGTCCCCAGGAAGGTCGACTTCTTGATCTGGTCGATGACATTGTCGACGAAGAAGCCGTGGGCTTCCAGGCCGACCGCGTCGATCACGGCGTCGGGCCCGATTCCGCCGGTCATTTCCATCAGCGCTTCATAGGTCGCCGATTCCTCGAAGTTGATCGTTTCCGCGCCGAACTTCCGAGCGAGTTCCAGCCGATGCGGGAAATGATCGATCGCGATCACGCGCTCGGCACCCATCAGGAAGGCCGACTGGACTGCGAACAGCCCAACCGGCCCGCAACCCCACACGGCGACGGTGTCGCCAGGTTCGATGTCGGCATTCTCCGCCGCCTGCCAGCCGGTCGGCAGAATATCGGACAGAAAGAGCACCTTGTCGTCCTCGATGCCGTCGGGGATCACGATCGGGCCGACATCGGAAAAGGGTACGCGGACATATTCCGCCTGGCCGCCGGCATAGCCGCCGGTCAGATGGCTGTAGCCGAAGAGGCCGGACATCGGCTGGCCGTAAAGCTCCTGGCCAATGTCCTGATTGTCGGCAGGGTTGCCATTGTCGCATGCGGAATATTGATGCTTGCCGCAATGATAGCAGCTGCCACAGGCAATGGTGAAGGGCACCACGACGCGTTGGCCCTTCTTCAGGCTGGACCTGGGGCCCGTCTCGACGACCTCGCCCATGAACTCGTGGCCAAGAATATCGCCGGCCTGCATGGTCGGGATATAGCCGTCGTAAAGATGGAGGTCCGAGCCGCAAATTGCGGTCGACGTGATCTTGATGATCGCGTCGCGGGGATTGAGAATCTCGGGATCGTCGACGGTATCGACGCGGACGTCATGCTTACCGTGCCATGTCAGTGCGCGCATCGATTCACTCCTTCTCGTCTTCACGCTGGGCGCGCGTGCGCGCGTTGGTGGCGATCTCGCCGGTTTCCATCAATTGCTTGAAACGACGCAGATCGCGGCGCGCCTGGATGGCCGGTTCGCGCTGGAACAGCTTCGCGATCACCTTGCCGACGACACCCGCGGGTGGATCGTAGAGGATCGTCGCAGTGACGATGGTGCCTCTGCCGCCCTGGGCATCGCGGAAATCGATGCGCCCGCTGTTGGGAACGTCGGCGCCCTCGGTCGATGCCCAGGCGATCGTCTCGCCCTCCTTCTCCTCGGTGATGACGGCGTCCCATTCGACCGTGCGACCAGCGGGGGCCTTGACGACCCAGTGAGACCGGCTGGCGTCGAGGATTTCGACCGACACGACATTGTCCATGAAGGTCGGAAGGTTTGCGAAGTCGCGCCAATAGGCGAACAATTCGGAACGGGGGCGGTTGATCGTCACGGTCCGTCCGATCGCGGACGAGCCCTTGGGATCGACAAGGGTTTGGGCAACCTCGCTGTCGGCGTCGGAACGCTTCGATGTCGTCATGGGCGCGTCGTCCCGCGCATCGCGGTTGATGGTTTCGCTCACGCTGTCCTCCATATTCGGGTCAGTCGATGAAACCCGAGGAGCGCCGCCCCGTTCCGATCGTTGCGGCAGCAACGTCGCTAAAGTGAAGTAAATTGATGCAGGTTAGTGCGAACGTCTCAGCGGCACTTCTGTCGTCGATCGCGCGTTTCAGCGGCGCATCCCAATCAGGAGGTAGACATGACCAAAACTGATTTCACAGACGCCATAGCACTGCTCAAGGCGGATCATCGCAAAGTCGAAAGCCTGTTCGAGGCCTATGAGGCTGCGACAGCATCTTCCAAGAAAAAATCGATCGCGCATGAGATCTGTGTCGAACTCAAGGTCCACACCCTGATCGAGGAGGAGATCTTCTATCCCGCCTTTCGCGGCAAGATCGAGGACGATACTCTCGACGAGGCCTATGTCGAGCATGACGGAGCCAAGCTGCTGATCAACGATATCGAGGCCAGCGATCCGAGTGCGGATTTCTTCGACGCCAAGGTCACTGTGCTGTCGGAAGAGATCAAGCATCATGTCCACGAGGAAGAGATGCCGTCGGATGGCATGTTCGCCCAGTGCCGCAAGACGGACGTCGATCTGGTGGCGCTGCGGGACGCGATGGCAGAACGCAAGGCTGAGCTCATGACCCAGGCCAAGGGCGCGGGGCTGGCTCCGGCCGAGCCGGTTACGCTCGGTCGGGTGGCTGCCTGAGCGAGCGGCGGGGCTGTTCGATCGGAAGATCGCAGCCCCGTCTCGCTTCAGGTGCCCGCCTGAGGCGGCGATGTCGGTGGTATGCCGGCGTCGGAAGGATCGTGCAGCTATCGACGCCGACGGCGGAGTTATCCGTCATCCTGTGACCATGTGGCCATTTCGCTGTCATAGCGATTCTGCGCATCGGTGATCTTGTCGCGCAGATTGGCGATCCGCTCGTCATGCGCTTCGCGCTTTGCGCGGCGGGCATCGGTCAATGCCGCGATCTGCTGATCGAGGCGCTCGAGCTCGTCCGCCCGGGCCCTTTCGGCTTTTTCGAGGGCGGCATTCGCCTTTTCCAGCGCGCGCCGGCTGGGCCGAGGCCGCGATATGCGAGGACGCACTGCCGTCTGCGGTTCCTTGGCGGGGGAAGCGCGTGGCTTCTTCACGTCTTTCGGCAGAGCGGCCAGATGCTGGTCGGTCGTGCCGCGGGCAACCTTGATCACCTTGCCCGGGACGGAGCGGGCTTTATCCGCCAGGGCACCATCCTCGACGGATTCGGCGGCACCGATGGCGAAGAGGTTGCGATCGCTGCCCCAAGCGTCGAGCGCAGCCTTCTTGCTGGGGACGGCGATATAGGCGTCGTGGAAGCCGATGGCGGTGCGGAAGACCTTGAGCTTTCGTGTCGGCGGCATCGCGGTCTCCATCGAGCGTTCGTTCGCACTCAATCCGCCGGCTCTCAGGTCGTTCCGATCATTCTCGCAGATAAACCGCCGGCTTTTCGGCTTCCCGTCACAAAGCGGTCCTGGAGCGGCTCAGGTAAAGGGCGTCGCGAACTCGATCCGGATGCCGCCGGGAATGAACACCAGAAAGTGCCGCGTCTTCGATCCCGCGCGGATCGGGCCCGGCGCGAAATCGATCACGACCCCCGCGTGCGTGCTGACCCGGTCCCATAGGGCGTCGAGGGCCGCATCATCGGCCACCGCAAGCGAAAGATGATGGAGGCCGATATTGGCACGCCGGTCGAAGGCCCGCGCGGTCGTCGGATCGGCCGCCCGCCACAATGTCAGCAGGACCGCGCCATCGGATACGAAGATGGACGGATAGTCGGGCACCCCGCCGACCTCGTCGAAACCAAGCACGCCGCAGAAGAATGCGCGGGCCTGATCAAGATCCGGAACGGTGAGGCCGATATGGTGGACGCCGCGGGTAAGCTTGTCGGTCATGAGGTCGATCCTTCGAGTTGGGCGACGCGCGCGCGTAGCCGGGCAAGTTCGTCGCGCAGCGGCTGGGTAGCGCGCTGGACCTCCGCCTCGGTGAAGCGCGGGGTAATGTGCTGCGGGCAGTTCCAGTCGAAACCGACGATATCGAAGACGAAGACGCGCTCGGGCTCGACCGGATAGTCGGGCACCATCAGCGCGGCGATGTCGGCGGGGGCATCGCTTTGATGCGCATGGCCGATCAGCTTGAGGCGGCGGCGGTTCGGATAGTCCATCAGGAACAGCGATACGCGATCGTCCGCGGCGAGGTTGGCCGCCGACAGATATTGGCGGTTGCCGCTGTAGTCGGCAAAGCCGATCCGGTTGCCGGCAATGCGTCGGAGAAAACCTGCCGGTCCGCCGCGATGCTGGACATAAGGCCAGCCGTCCTCGCTGACGCTCGCCATGTAGAAGCTGTCGCGGGCCGCGATGAAATCGGCTTCGCGATCGGTGAGGATATCCGGTTCGCCGGATCCCGCCTCCATCCGCGCATAGGAAGCGCGCGATCCGGCGGCGTCCTGAAGCGCGCGGGCGCCGGGACCGAACA
The DNA here is from genome assembly GCA_040387595.1 of Pseudomonadota bacterium. Classification (GTDB taxonomy): domain Bacteria; phylum Pseudomonadota; class Alphaproteobacteria; order Sphingomonadales; family Sphingomonadaceae; genus Rhizorhabdus. The sequence continues at coordinate 108,490 of JAZKDN010000004.1, read as the reverse complement.
TCGTGTGGAGAAAGTTGCGTGCCATGGCATCTGAAATAGATCGTTGCCGGCTTGGTGATAATGCTGGATAACTGAGGTTCACTATTTCAGTCTGGAGAATAATGGACCGCTTCGAAACGCTGACCGCGTTCGTTGCCGTTGCGGACCAGCGCGGTTTCGCGGCGGCGGCGCGAACGCTGGGTACATCGCCGCCCGCGATCACGCGCGCGGTTGCGGCGCTCGAGAATCATCTGGGCGTGTCTCTCTTCCACAGGTCGACGCGGGCCGTCTCGCTGACCGACGAGGGCGCCGCCTTCCTCGAGCCGGCGCGGCGGATCCTCGCGGATTTGCGGGAGGCTGAACAGATCGTGATGGGCGGTCGATCGGTGCCCCGCGGGCAGCTCTACGTGACCGCGCCGGTGACATTCGGGCGGATGCATGTGCTGCCCACGATCGGCGCGCTGCTGGCTAAATATGAGGGGTTGAGTGCCCGCATGATGCTGCTCGATCGCAACGTCCGCATCATCGAGGAAGGCATCGACGTGGCGGTGAGGATCGGAACCCTGGCCGATAGCGCGTTGCGTGTCGTCGGGATCGGCACGGTGGGCCAGGTGATCGTCGCCAGTCCCGCCTACCTTGCCGAGCATGGCGTTCCGACATGCCCCGCCGATCTGGGCGATCATCGCTGTATCGTCGGGAGCGGCGTGCGGGTCGGCAGCGCCTGGCCCTTCGGGACCAAGGGACAAGCGATCGAGACTGTCTCCGCCCGGCTTACCGTCAACACGATCGATGCGACGATCGCTGCCGCGGAGGCGGGATTGGGGCTGGCCAATGTGCTGAGTTATCAGGTTGCCGGGGCGATCGCGGCAGGGCGACTCGTGCCGCTACTTGAGGATCACGCGCCGTCGCGGCTGCCGGTGAGCCTGCTTTATGATGCCGGTCGGGCGACGATGCCGGCGGTGCGGGCGTTCATCGAGGCGATGCGCGAGCGGGCGCGGGGAGGCGCGTGGGGATGACGATGGCGCCGATGGGATAGCGATCATCCGGCGCGCTCACTGGCTGCGCCACCTGTTCTCGAACCCCTCATTCGTTTTGGTCATCTTGATCAGCTTGCGGAGGTGCGCCCGGACGCATCGCTCGAACCGCCTGTCGTCGTAGATCCCGGTGATACGGTATTCATCCTGGCCGAGTAGCCCTTTCAGACGCTCGCCGAACGCGGCCTGACTCCCCGCGCTTTCGGTCGCCTTCAGGGCTCGACAGACCCATTCTTCGGCGGCTGCCTTGTCATAGTCGTCCTGCGCTTCGTAGCCGCGTTTGTCTGCCGCTGCCTGGTCGAACCTTGCTGCCTCGAGGCGGCGGTCCAGCCATTTGCGAACCAGTTCGCTATCCCATGCCTTCGGCGAATCGCTCATTTCGTTCTCCAATTTCGGTTCGCCATCGGCCAGTTCGCGCCGCAATGGCACGATAAAATTGAGCGCGGCGGCAGAGGCGGCACCCTTTGCGCTCGATATGCATTGTAGGCGGATGACATCCGACATCGCTTTTGTTGGCGCAGGGCCAACGACCATCTACACGCTTCACGCCCTGGTGAACGCGGCCTCGCAGCCATGCACGGTCACGATCTTCGAAGAGCAGGCCAGCGCCGGGCGGGGCACGCCTTATCGTCCCGGCTGGAACGACCCCGCCATGCTCTCCAACATCGCGAGCATTGAGATTCCGCCGCTGGAAGATACGCTGGTCGACTGGCTTCGCGACCAGCCGGCCAGCCGCTTGATCGCCCTTGGGATCGACCCCGACGATATCGGCGACCGCGCCTTCTATCCGCGCCTGGCGCTCGGCGACTATTTCTACGACCAGTTTCAGGAGCTGATCGCGCGCGCCGAGTGCAAAGGGATCAGCGTCACGATCCGCACGCGCTGTCGCGTGCTCGACGCGGTCAGCACTGCACATGGCATGATCCTGAGCGTCCGCCCGCGAAACGGCGCCGTCTTCGAGCAGCGGTTCGACCATGTCGTCCTTGCGACCGGCCACCAGTGGCCGGCAAGCCCCGAAGTGCGACCAGGCTATTTCCTGAGTCCATGGCCCGCCTCGGCACTGGGGGCGATTCCTCCCTGCAAGATCGGCATTCGAGGAACGTCGCTGAGCGCGATCGACGCCGCAGTGGCATTGGCGGTCAGCCATGGCGACTTCGTCGACCAGGACGATGGCGGCGTGGGTTACGTCCCGGCCGCCGATACCGGGGCTTTCTCGATGACGATGATGTCGCGCAAGGGCCTGCTTCCCGAGGCCGATTTCTATCATCCGCTCCCCTACGAGCCGCTGTCGATCTGTACGGCCGAGGCCATCGAGGCTCTGATCGCCGGGCCCGACGACGATCTGCTCGACCGGGCCTTCACGCTCTTCAAGCGAGAACTGGCCGCTGCGGACCCGGACTATGCTCAGAGGATCGGATTGGAGGCTCTGGCGCTGGAAGACTTCTGCGATCGATATTTCGCCGAGCGGGTCGAAGCCGATCCGTTCGTGTGGGCGGAAGCCAATCTGGCAGAAGCGCAGCGCAATCAGGCCGCGCGGTTCACGGTCCCCTGGCGCTATGCGATCCTGCGGATGCACGAAGTCATGGCGCTCCTCGTCCCGCATCTGGAGCAAGAGGATTTCAAGCGGTTCTCGCGGTATTTCAAGCCCGTCTTCGTCGATGATTATGCGACCGTCCCGCATGAATCGATCCAGCGGATGCTTGCGCTTCACCGCGCCGGCAAGCTTTCGATCCTTGCGGTCTGCGACGACTATCGCATCGATAGCCATCGGCCCGAAGGTGGTGCGCTCCTGCATCTCGGCTCCGAGCGTCTTGTCTTTCCCGTTTTCATCGAAGCCACCGGGCAGCGGCCATTGGCCGCAAAGGATTTCCCCTTTCCATCGCTGCTCACGCAGGGGATCGTGCGCGATGCGCCCAGCCCCGACCCGGAGAAAGCGTCGCGCGGGATCGTCATCGACGACCAGTTCCATCCGATCTCCGACGATATCCCGGCAGATCAGCTATTCTGCCTGAGCCTGCCGTTCATCATGGGTCGCCACCCGTTCATCCAGGGCATTACAAGTTCGCACGAGATGGGTCTGGTGGTGGGCGCCGAACTGGCGGCAGCCGTCAACGGTGACGGGCTGGAAGCGACGGTGGCTGCGGAATGAAACTGTTCGCGCTGTACATCGGCGGGGAGCATCCCGGCGCGAACATCGAGGTCCACGACATGCGATTCATCGTCGCACCGACGCTGCGCGACACCTATGCCGAGCTTCGACGGCAATGGTGGGGAAAGCCCGGCACGCTCCACATCGATTGCTGGGCCGAACTCGATCATGTCGACGGCTATGACATCGCGCTGCGGCCAGACCCTTTCAGCGGCGCCGAGCGGCTCTATTATGTGAACCTCGGCGGATATGATCCGACCGATTTCTCCGAGAGACACAAGAATGTCTTCGTCGTGGCGCGGAGCCTGACGGCTGCCAAGGCGCGCGCCATCAAGACCGCTGCGGGCTGGGAAGCGGTGCATCGGGACGATATGTACGAGGCAGAGCATGCCTTCGCGCTGGGGGACAACGCCATGCCTCAAAGCCTGTATCTCCATCTGATCCCGAGTGTGGTCGTGCGCCCGGTGGCCTTCACCTGCGATTATAAACCCCTGCGCTGACACCGGATGATGGAACGCCGATCGGACCCTGCGCGGGATGCGACGCTGGCGTTGCTCGCCATCCGCGCGCCGGGGACGACGGTCTGTCCCAGCGAAGTGGCCAGAGCCGTCGTCGCCGTGAAGGGCGGTGCCACGCCGACGGACTGGCGCGGCGCGATGCCCGCAGTCGATGCCGCGATCGATCGACTGGTGGCGGAGGAGCGGGTTTGCCTCAGTTGGAAGGGCAAGGCGCTCCCCAGCCGGTCAGGACCCTATCGGATTGGCCGCGGCGCGCGCGGGTAATCTCGGGGTAAGCGCGGCTACCGGCGTCGGCGCGCGGTGAGTTGCGCGGCGTTGGCGGCTTCCTCGGCCGCCAGCTTGCGCCAGCGATCGAAACGCTCGGTGGTCAGCGACCCCGCGGCGATCGCCGCCCGGACCGCGCAGCCCGGTTCGGCACCATGCGCGCAATTCGAGAAGCGGCACTCCTGCGCCATTGCTTCAAGGTCGTCGAACACCTCGGCGATGCCGGCGGCGGCGTCGAACAGTTGCAGTTCGCGCATGCCGGGCGTGTCGAGCAGCCAGCCGCCGAGGCCCAGGCGGTGCATTTCGCGCACGGTGGTCGTGTGACGCCCGGTGGCGTCGCCGGCGCGGATCGCCTGTGTGGCGATGCTGTCCGAACCGCGCAAGGTGTTGACGAGCGTCGATTTGCCGACGCCCGACGATCCCAGAAGGGCGACGGTTTTACCTCTGCCGCACCAGGCCGCGAGGCGGGCGACACTGGCCGGGTCGCGGCCGTTGACACTTTCGACGAGCAGTCCGGGCTCCATGGCACGCGCCGCCGCCACGAAGTCTTCCGGAGTATCCGTGAGGTCGATCTTGGTGAGGACCACGACCGGATTCACCCCCACTTCGCGCGCCAGCACCAGATAGCGCTCCAGGCGCGCGACGCTGAAATCCTGGTTGCACGAGGCGACGATGAACAGCGTATCGACATTGGCGGCGATCATCTGCTCCCTGCGTCGATCGCCGGGCGCGCGTCGCTTGAACAGGTTCATCCGCTCAAGCACGCGGGTCGGTTGCAGGCTGTGGCCATCGACGAGCAGCCAGTCGCCGACGGTCGGATGCAGGTCCTCGGGCCGGGCGCCGGGAATCTTCGACGCGACGGAGCCCTGCGATCCCGCCCCCTGCACGTCGATCTGGCCGCGATGGACGGCCATCACCCGAACGGGATGGCATCGCTCGGCTTCCTCCTCGGACAGCTGCTCGCTGAAAAAGGCGGTCCAGCCGAGGTCTTCCAAAGTCTCATGGGTGGATATCATAGGATCGCAGCTATCAGCGCCCCGCCGAGCCGTCCAGAGAGGGGGCCATCGGGGCGTTGCCCAAGGAGCTCCGATCGCCGAGTTAGAAGAGGGCCACTCCAGTCGGTCGACCCATCGACCGAAGCGAAAGGCCGGGTTAAATAAGCTGATCAGCGGTCGAGGGTAGCGAATCCAAGACCATAGCTGGCGCCGTGGATGTGGCGGCCGCCGGTTTTTCAGAGGGATGTTCCGATGCGATCAATATTTGCCCTGTTGTTGATGTCGGCCGCGCCGCTGCTGCAGGCGAATGCGCTCGCGTCGACCCAGGTGGCGGAGACCGGTGTTCAGGACGCGGCCCTGCTCGAATTTCTGGACCAGGCGTTCGATGCGGAAGCCCGCCTGAGCCCCGAAACCCAGACCCATCTCGGGCTCAAGACCGACTATGACCGACTGGACGACTATACCGACGCGGCGGCGGTGCGCGCCCGCGATCTTGCCGAAACGCAACTGAAGGACATGCATGCGCGCTTCCGGCCGGACCGCCTGGGCGAGAGTGCGCGCATCAGCTATCGTCTTTTCGAATATCAGGTCCAACGCGGCCGGGACTCCTTCGCCTTTCGCAAATTGCGCTTTCCCGTATCGACCAATGGCAGCCCGGCGGGCGCCATACCGGTCCTGCTGATCAACAATCACAAGATCGACAGCGTCGAGGATGCGCGCGCCTATATCGCCCGGCTGCGCGACACCGAGCGGGTGATGCGGGAGGTTGCGGCGCTAATGCGGGACCAGGCCGCGGCCGGAATCATTCCGAACAAGGTCAACTTCGCGCCCGCCCGAGCGGATACGCGCAAGGTCATTACCGGCGCTCCGTTCGACAACGGGCCGGATTCGACGCTGATGGCGGATTTTCGCAAGAAGGTGGACGCGCTGGGAGCGCCCGCGGCCACCAAGAACGCCTTGCTGCGCGATGCTCAGGCGGCGCTGACCGGGCCTCTCAAGCGCGGCTATGACGTGCTGCTGGCAGCGATCGATGAGATCGAACCGAAGTCCCCGGGGAATTTCGGGGCGTGGAACCTGCCCGATGGCGCCGCTTATTATGCCGATCGTCTGAAGGAATCGACCACCACCGACCTGACCGCCGATCAGATCCACGCGATCGGCCTGCAGCAGGTCGGGGCGATCCGCCAGGAAATGGAGGCGATCAAGCGCGAGGTCGGCTTTACTGGCACGCTCGAGCAGTTCTTCGATCATATCCGCACCGATCCCCAGCTCAAATATCCGAACAGCGAGGCGGGCCGGGAAGACTATCTTCGTGATGCGCGCGCGGTGATCGCGTCGGCGATGACCGCAGCGCCGCGCTATTTCCGCGTGCTGCCCAAGGCACCGCTCGAAGTTCGCGCCGTCGAGAAGTGGCGCGAGGGCACCGCGCCCACCGCCTTCTACAACCAGCCCTCGGCCGACGGGTCGCGGCCCGGCATCTACTATGTCAACCTGGTCGACATGAACCAGACGCAGAAGGTTCAGGTGGCGGCGATCGCCGCGCATGAAGGCGCGCCGGGCCATCATTTCCAGATCGCCCGTCAACAGGAACTCGCCGACATGCCCAAGTTCCGCAAGTTCGGCGGCTACGGCGCCTATGCCGAGGGGTGGGGGCTCTATTCGGAGCGCCTTGCCAACGAGATGGGCATTTACAAGGATCCCTATTCGCGGTTCGGGATGCTGTCGCTTCAGGTCTGGCGCGCGATCCGGCTGGTGCTCGACACGGGCATCCACTCCAAGCGCTGGACGCGCGAACAGTCGATCGCCTATTTTCGGTCGAACAGTTCGGTCGCGGACACCGATATCGCGCGCGAGGTCGACCGCTATTTCAACTGGCCGGGCCAGGCGACGAGCTACATGGTCGGCCAGCTCAAGATCGCCGAACTGCGCGCGCAGGCGGAGCGCGAACTGGGGCCGCGCTTCGACATCCGCGATTTCCATGAAGCCGTGCTCAGCCAGGGATCGCTGCCGCTGGACGTGCTGAAGGAAGAGGTCGAGCGCTATATCGCGAAGCACCGGACGTAATGACGTTCCTCGGTTCTCCTATGCGGCATCCGGGCCGGGACCGGCGCGCGCGCCGTAGCGCCGCGCGAGGATCGCGCAGACGATGAGCTGAAGCTGGTGGAAGAGCATCAGCGGCAAGATCAGGAGCCCCAGTTGCGGGCCGGGAAAGAGGACGGTGGCCATGGGCAAGCCGCTGGCCAGGGACTTCTTCGAGCCGCAGAATAGGAGCACGATCTCGTCCTCGATGCTGAGCCGCATCAGCTTGCGCCCGATCAGATAGGTCAGGATGAGGACTGTCGTCAGCAGCCCGATTAGGATGACGCTTAGCAGCAGCATGTCCGTCGCGCCGATCTGGGCCCAGACATTGTCGACCATGCCCTTCGAGAAGGCGACGTAGATGATGAGCAGGATCGATCCGCGGTCGGCATAGCTGAGCACGGCTTTGTGGTCCTGAACCCAATGGCCGATCCAGCGCCGGAGCAGTTGACCCGCGACGAAGGGGACGAGCAGCTGGAGGACGATGTCGGTCACCTGATCGAACGACAGCGCTATGCCGCCGCGTTGCAGCAGCCACCCGGCGAGAAGCGGGGTGATGAACACGCCGAGAATGTTCGAGGCGGACGCTGCGCACAGCGCCGCCGGGACATTGCCCCGTGCGATCGAGGTGAAGGCGATCGAGGATTGCACCGTCGAGGGCAGGAGGCACAGGAACACTATGCCGGTCTTCAGCACCGACGACAGGCTTTGCGGCGCGAGACCCGCGACGGCGATCCCCAGCAGCGGGAAGAGCGCATAGGTGCTGAGGAGGACCGCGAGTTGCAAGCGCCAGTGCGTCAGGCCGCCGAGCGCCGCCTGCGGCGATAGCCGCGCACCATAGAGGAAAAACAGGAAGATGATCCCGGCATCCGCCGCGCCGCCGGCAATCTGCGCTCCGACCCCGCGTGCGGGCAGCAGAGCGGCAATCGCCATCGTGGCGATCATCAGGACGATATAGGGATCGAGGAAGCGCAGTACTCGGGTCATTGCTTCCGAATAAGACCGCACCCGCCATTGTAAATGCCGTTCGCCGGAGCGAGTGCCGTCACGAATCGGGTTCGCCTATCCTGTTAAAGGGTCAGTTGCGTAACCATCGCTGCGTTGCCTTGGCCGCAGGCTACGGAATAAGCGCTGTTGCCGGCCGCATCTACGGCCAGCGGATCCGCGCCGGCCGCGCGCAGTTTGTCGACGATCGCTGCATGACCGAACATCGCCGCCATCATCAGAGCGGTCTGCCCGGCGTTGTTCGTCCTGTTCGGATCGGCGCCCACCACCAGGAGCCGATCGACGAAGGCGTCATATCCTTTGAAGACGACGCCCATCAGGGCGGTGTTGCCCCGTGCGCCATCGGGCGCATCGACGATGGCGCCGCGGCCGAGCAACTCCTCGGTCGCGGCGACATGGCCGTTATAGCTTGCCAGGATGAGCGGCGTGTAGCCCTTGGGATCGCGTGCTTCGATGTCGGTGCCCGCCAGCAACAGCGCGGGCAGGACGTCGCTGCGGCCGAGACGGGCTGCATCGAACAGCAACTCCTGCAGGCGCGCGGGCGGCGGCAGAGGCGGGGCAGCCGCCTGATCGCCGGCGGCTGCCCCCATCATTCGATCATTTGGCATCGAGATCGACCTTCAGTTCGCGCGGCCAGAAGCGCAGCTTCGCGATCGTATCGACGAATGCGGTCGCATCCTTGCTTCCCGACAGAGCGAGGCACGCCTCGTCGAGCAGGTCGGCAATCCCTGCTTTGACGAAGATCGGCTGCGCGGCTTTGGTAAGGCCGATGAACTTGCAATGGCCGAAGGCGTCGCGGACGAAGTCCTGTGTCGCCGCATCCGAGGCGAGCAGCGCCGCACCCTCGTCCGAGACGACGACAGCGACCGCGTCGAACAGGATCGACGGACCGCCGTCGATCTTGTGCTTGGCCGCGACCCGGGTGCCGTCCGACAGCGTAACCCCGCCGATTTTCCGCGCGATCACTTCGTAAACCGCCTCGGCCTTATCGAGCGCCGCGACGAGACCGTTGAACAGGCCGGCATCGGCACCGTCGCTCATCAAGATGCCGAGTTTGCGGCCCTTGAAGCTGTCAGGAGCATTTTTGAGGATGCTGAGCTTGTCCGAAGGAGCGAGGTCCATGATCGTCGGCCGTGCCGCCTGGGCAGGAGCGGGCAGCGCCGCCAGGCCCAGACCGTCGGCGACGGTCGCCGCGAGGTCCGCGTCGATGTTCAGCAGGTGCGACACCATCCGCGCCCGGATGTCGGGGCGTTCGACCTTGCTGAGCTCAAAGACGAGCGCATCGCCAATGTGCTTTTGCTCGATCGGAAGCTGGCTCATCAGGAACTGCCGCGCCTGGCTGTAATGATCGGCAAAGCTTTCGGGGCGGATCCGCAGCTTCGGGCCTTCTTCCTCTGCCGCAAAGCTGACGAAGCCGCGCTTTGGATCTTCGCGGGGGCCGCCGATCTCCGCGCCCCAGCTATTGGGCTCGTAGTTCACCCGACCCTTGCGGTTCGCGATGGCCATGTGCCCGTCCTGCTGGAAATTGGCGACAGGGCACTTCGCGGCGTTGATCGGAATATGGGTGAAGTTCGGCCCGCCGAGCCGCTTCAACTGCGTGTCGAGATAGGAGAAATTGCGACCCTGCAGCAGCGGATCATTGGTGAAATCAATGCCCGGCACGACATTCTGCGTGCAGAAGGCGACCTGCTCGGTCTCGGCGAAGAAATTGTCGACGACGCGATCGAGGACGAGACGGCCGACGATGCGCACCGGGAGGATTTCCTCGGGAATGAGCTTCGTCGCGTCGAGGACGTCGAACTCGAAGCTGTCGGCAAAGGCCTGGTCGAACAGCTGAACGCCCAGTTCCCATTCGGGAAAGTCGCCGGCGTTGATCGCGTCCCAGAGGTCGCGACGATGGAAATCGGGATCGGCGCCGTTGATCTTGACCGCTTCGTTCCACAGGACGGACTGCAGACCCTGCTTCGGCTTCCAATGAAACTTCACGAAGGTCGACTGACCCTCGGCCGAGACGAGGCGGAAGGTGTGGACCCCGAAGCCTTCCATCGTCCGGAACGAGCGCGGGATCGTCCGGTCGGACATGATCCACATGATCATGTTCATGCTCTCGGGCGTCAGGCTGACGAAGTCCCAGAAATTGTCATGGGCGGTCTGGGCCTGCGGAAAATCGCGGTCGGGCTCCGGCTTGGCCGCGTGGATCAGGTCAGGGAATTTGATCGCGTCCTGGATGAAGAAGACGGGGATGTTGTTGCCGACGAGATCCCAGTTGCCTTCCTGGGTGTAGATCTTGACCGCAAAGCCGCGCACATCGCGGGCGAGATCCGCAGACCCTTTCGCGCCAGCAACGGTCGAGAAGCGGACAAAGGCGGGGGTGCGCTCGCCGACCCGCTGAAAGACGTCGGCGCGACTGACGTCGGCGAGGCTGTCGGTAAGTTCGAAATAGCCATGCGCGCCGTAACCGCGCGCGTGGACCACGCGCTCGGGAATACGCTCATGGTCGAAGTGGAAGATCTTCTCGCGGAGATGCGGGTCCTCGAGCAGGACGGGACCGCGAGCGCCATATTTAAGGCTGTTCTGATCGTCGGCGATCGGCATGCCTTGCGCACTGGTCAGGGTCTCGACGCCGCCATCGGCGATCTGGTGGACGTCGCCGCCGGCCGCCTGGGGCTCCGCAAAGCTTTCGGACAAATCGGCCGATGCTGGGATAGCCGGTGCCTTTTTGGGCGTCTCGCCTTTGGTCTTCGGTGCGGGTGTCGTCTCGCGGGGCTTACGAGCCATGGGCATGTCCTTGTTCGGGAGAAAGATCAGCGTCCCGTCGAGACGCGCGAAGTGAATTTCGTGTGGCGTCCCGCGTCGGGGCCCACGACTGATGAATTGGTGACACGCCATCAATGCCCAGCGCCCAACATCGTTGCAGCGAACCGGCTCAAATCGCACTGATGTGCATCATGCCTCGTTCGGATCGGTCGCTTCCGCGCCGGCGATGCGCAGGACGGCGAGGTCGGCTGTGACATTGCCCAGCGTGCGGAAGATGTCCGGTATCGTCTCGACCGCGAGCAGCAGCGGCAGCAACGCCAGCGGCACCCCCATGGCAATGCATACGGGACCGATCGTTGCGAAGAACGAAACCTGAGCCGGCAGGCCCACCGCCGCCAGGCTGATCGGGACGGCGACCAGCGCGCCGAGCAGAATCGTCCCTGGACTGAGCGCGATCCCGTGAAGATGGGCGAGATAGACCGCCACCGCGACATTGGCGGCGGCGCTCGCCGCGCGGAACAGCGACACAGCGAGCGGAAGCACGATTGACGCGCTGGTTTCGGATACGCGCAGCGCCGGGCCGGCCGCGATCATCGCGGGGAGCGAGGCGAGCGAACTTTGTGTGCTGAACGCTACAATCTGCGCCGGCAGCGCCGCCCGGGCAAAGCCAAGCGGCGATATGCGCCCGAAAACGACAGCGGCCACATAAGCGAGCAGGGCCGCGAGCAGACAGACGCCCGCGACGATCAGCACGTAATGGACGAGGGCCCCCGCAGCCGAGAGTCCTACCCGGGCGCCGACGCCGAATGCGAGGGCGCCCACCCCGACAGGCGCGAGAAAAAGGACCCAGCGCACGATGACGAGCATCGTTTCGACCACGGCGCTGAAGACCGTCAGGATCGCAGCCTGCAACCGGGCCTCGATCCGGACCACGGCGAGTCCGAAGAACAGCGCGAAAACGACCAGCGGCACCATCGCGCTATCGGCCGCCGCCCTTATCGGATTGGTGGGAATGAACCCCGTCAGCCAGTCGCCCGGGGCGGCAAGCGCTTGCGGTGGCGCGCTCATATGCAGGGTCGTCGCCGCGGCGGGTACGGGATAGACGTGCAGCGCGAACGTGGCCGCCGCCGCCGCCAGAAGGCAGGCGCCGACGAGAAGCAGTGCAAACCACAAGACCGCGCGCGTCGCGACGCCACTTCCCGATACACTCGCGGCGGCGCTCGCGATCCCGGTGACCAGCAGTCCGAACACCAGTGGTACGATCGTCATCGTCAGAGCGTCGAGCCAGAGCTTGCCGACAGGATCAGCTACCGCGAGACCAGCGGCCAGACCGGCACTGCCGAGGCGTGCCATTGCCGTTCCGGCAACAAGCCCGACGATGAGCGCGGCGAGCGTCAGCCGCGACACGGTCGTCAGGCCGGGCTGACGTTGGGTCTCCTTCAGCCCCACAGATGATCGCGGTAGCGCTCGAAACAGGCGAGTCCACAGCGCAGGCGGATCAGCGCACCTTCGGCGATCGCCGTCGCACGGCGTGGGTCTTCTTCAACCGCCGGACCGAGCACCTCGCGGTTCCAGTCGGCGCTGTGCTTTACGTCGAGCACCGCATGAAGGTCGAAATACCGCCGTTCCCGATCTGAAAGCCCAATCCGGCGCAACCCCTGGGCCACCAGCGCCGATCGGCCGGGCGCGGTCAGCTCGATGACGCCGAGCGCCCCGACCGAATGCCACGCATAGCGTCGGCTGGTGGCCATCGCAGTCATCGCATTGGCGAGCGCGAGGCTTTCCCAGACGGTGTTTTCGATCGTCGGGTCGACTTGCAGGGTTTCGACAAGGGTATCGAGCATCGGTCCGTGCATGCCGCGGATGTTGCCGCGACCCATCTCGTCCCAATAATTGCGCGCGAGTTCAAGCTTCGGACGGACCGGCAGCTTGACCTGCGTCATCGCGACGAGATCGTCGAACCCTGCCTCGCCTGCCGCCTCCTGTTCGAAGAACCAGACGAGCTCCTCGCGCGAGGCCTGTTCCGCAAGCCACGGAAACAGCGGATCGCCCTGGCCGGGACCCACATCCTTGAGACGTTCGAACCAGGCAACGAAGGCATCGGCACCGGTCGGTGCGGCCGCCGCTTCCTCGGCCACCTCGGCGCGCAGCACTTCGAGGAACCCGCCCTCCAGACGCATCATGCGATGATCGCGCTCCAGAGTTTGCGTCCAATCCTCGGTCGGAAACGCCGGGGCCAGCCTGTCGCGATTCCAGTGCGCCAAGCCTCGCTGGAAGCTGTCGCTCAGGAATTGCGAGCTGCCGTCCTGTCGTCGGTCGTGGACGCGTGAAAAGGTCGAGGCGCGTGACGCCATGGGAAGATCCTCAATGATTTTGATAGGAATGAAACCCCTGGTCGAGCGCCTGGTTGCGTCGGCCGAGGCGAAACTGATCTGCAGCAGGACTATTTTCTGTGTGGGTCGGACCACTCCCGTCCGTTGCGCGTTACGGGCGTGCCGAGTGATCGGCACCGCAGCAGGTTTGCCGTTGTCGCGAGAAGGAGCAGGGCCCGATGTACACCGAACGTTTTCTACGACATCGCCGTCAGTCGGCGTTGACCGACGATGAACGCCGATGTCTCGAAGCCGCGATTAGCGACGTCCGCACCATTCCGGCTCGCGAGATCGTCATCCACGCGCGGCAGCAGCTGACCCAGAGCACGCTCCTCGTCGATGGTTTTCTCTGCCGTTATCAGGACGATCGCAACGGGCTGCGGCAGCTTGTGGCAGTTCATGTGCCTGGCGACTTCGTCGATCTCCACGCCTATCCATTGCAGGCTCTGGACCATGACGTCGCAACGCTGACCGAGGCGACGATCGCGATGGTGCCGCACAGCGCGCTCGACACGATTCTCGAGGAGCGGCCGATGATGGCGCGCAAGCTGTGGTATGCGACGCTTCTCGACGCCGCTATCCACCGGGCGTGGCTGTTTCGCCTGGGCCGGCTCGATGCCGGGGGGCGCATCGCGCATTTCCTGTGCGAAACCGATGCCCGGCTCCAGGCAGTGGGCCTGAGCGACGGGCGCAGTTTCGCGCTGGGGCTTACCCAGACCGATCTCGCAGAGATTTGTGGGCTTACCAGCGTGCATATCAATCGGGTGATGCGCGGCCTGCGAGAAGAAGGGATCGTGAGTTTCCGCTCATCGGTGGTCGAGATCCTCGACCCGGCTCGGCTGAAGCGCCGCGCCCAGTTCGATTCCTATTACCTGTATCTCGACGACGAGGCGCTTGGCGTATCGATCACGAGAAACGCCGCGTGACGACACCGAAGGTTGTCCGACCGACCGTGGCATTCGATACAGCCGATAGGCCGCTGCTCGAGCTTCTCGCCGCGCTGAAGCGGGACGGCTATGACTTCGTGACTCCGACGCCAGTTTCCCACGCTCGGGTCGTGGGCCGGTCCGATCGCCGCCGTGCGAGAAGCCTGCGCGACATCCTGGGCTGGAGCCTGCCCTTCGATCGTGCGCTGCCCGATCCGGCGATTCTTGCCGCGCTCGAGGTAGCCGACATGATCGAGCCTGTGGGCGATGCCCTGCGCAGTCGCGTGCGCGTCTCTTCGCTTCATGGCGATCTCTTTTTGCATTCCGCCTTTCCCACGACCGCGCCCGACGCGGTTTTCTTCGGCCCCGACAGCTATCGCTTCGCGAGCCTGATCCGTGACGAATTCCTGCGCGATCAGCCCGGGCCAGGCGCCCATATCGTCGACCTCGGGACCGGCACGGGGGTGGGCGCGATCGTCGCTGACCGGGCCATGCGGGATGCCCGACTGACGATGACGGACATCAATTCGCAGGCCTTGCGCTTCGCGCGGATCAACATCGCTGCGGCCGGCCTCTCGGCGAACCTGCATCTCGGCACCGGTCTGTCGATGATCGCCGATCCTGTCGATGTGGTGCTCGCCAATCCGCCCTATATCGTCGATGCCGAAGGCCGCGACTATCGCGACGGCGGCGCGATGCACGGCGGTGCGGTCGCGCTGGACATGGCGCGCCTGGCGGTCGAGCGCCTGAGCGTCGGCGGGCGCCTGATCCTCTATACCGGCAGCGCGATCATCGACGGGGCCGACCCTCTGCGGGACGAGTTCGCGACCGTCGCCAAGGATGGCGGCTGCACGATGCGCTATCGCGAGATCGACCCCGATGTGTTCGGCGAGGAACTCGCGGGTGCCGCCTACGCCGATGTCGAGCGGATCGCGGCGGTCGCGGCGATCTTCGAAAGGACCGCGGTTGAATCATGAGCACCGCGTGTGCCTGAGCCGAAGCTCAGCCTCGCGCCGCAACGCGCCGATCGCGGCATCGCCGCATTGAAGATCGCGACCTATAACGTCAATGGGATCAACGGCCGCTTGCCGGTGCTGTTGCGCTGGCTGGGCGAGACCCAACCGGACGTCGTCTGTCTCCAGGAGTTGAAAGCGCCCCAGGACAGATTTCCCGAGCAGGCGATCGAGGACGCCGGCTACGGCGCCATCTGGCAGGGCCAAAAAAGCTGGAATGGGGTCGCCATTCTGGCGAAAGGCTGCGATCCGATCGAAACGCGGCGCGGGTTGCCCGGAGATCCCGAGGATGGCCAAAGCCGCTATATCGAGGCGGCAGTGAACGGGGTGCTGATCGGAGCCCTGTATTTGCCGAACGGCAACCCCCGGCCCGGACCCAAATTCGACTATAAACTGGCCTGGTTTGCCCGACTATCGGCGCTGATGGCCGAACTCTTCGCGACCAAGGCTCCCGTGGTGATCGCGGGCGATTACAACGTCATGCCGACCGAGCGCGACGTCTACAAGCCCGAGCGCTGGCTCGACGATGCGCTGTTCGCGCCCGAAGTGCGCGCAGCTTATGCGGGACTGCTCGCGCAGGGTTGGACCGACGCCTTGCGCAAGATCCACCCTGACGAGACGATCTATACCTTCTTCGACTATTTCCGGAATGCCTATGCCCGCAATGCCGGGCTCAGGATCGACCATCTGCTTCTTAACAAGCCGGCGGCGAAACGTCTCGAGGACGCTCAAGTCGATCACGATGTCCGCGGCTGGGAGAAGAGCAGCGATCATTGTCCCGTTTGGGTCACCCTCAGAAGACCGTGACCACGCCGGACGATCGCTGTCATCTTATCTCCGATCAGAGTTTTCCGTATCTGTCGGCCTCGGCTGCCGCGTCGATCAGATTGCGCCCTGTCTGCGCCGCCGCCAGCGGCGTCAACGTCAACGCGACTCCGTTCGGCCCGTCCAGAACGACGAAGCCGTCTTCGGCGGACGCACTTGCTGGACGTGTCAGCGGCGTGAAGGCCGCGCGATCATCGGTCACTGGACGGCCATTCTAAACGAGGCGGCGGACATAAGGGTGGGGAGGGGGAGCAGCAGCATGAAAGCTTCCTTCACGACACGGCGCGAGGCAGCAACGTCGGTCAACGGGATAACGAACGAGCTTCCCTCGTCGTTGCTCGGCCCAGGCCAATAATCACCATGACATACATCAGTCCGCCCGGCGTAACGGACATTCGATGTCCGGTCGGTGCAGCCGGCTGAAAGGTCGTTATCGGGACGTGCTTTCCCGCAAGGCTTTGGCCTTTTCGTCGAGACGGTCTGCGGCGAGGCCTGCCTCGCTGCGGAGCTGGTCGCCCTGACGTTCGAGGGCATCTGCGGTCGCATCAGCCGCCTCGGCATTGGCGTCATCGACGCGATCCTGCGCTTCGCCGAGCCTTTCGTTGGGGCCTTCGCCCGTCGCATTCTGCCCGGCCGCTACAGCGGCAGCCTGGTCAGCCTCGCGCCCGGCCTTCTCATTACGGCCCTCGCACGCGGCCAGCGTGACCAGGCAGGCGAGCGCGACGACGGATCGTCCGGACAGCGTGCGGGATGGATTGTTCATCGTCATTCCTTCAATGGGCGGCAGCGGGGGGCGTTACCCCCCGCTGTTCGCTCAACGCTCCATCGAGTGCTTGATGTCGCGCATTTCGTCATGACCCTGCTTCACCGAGACATAGGCCTCCTCGATGAGCGCGCGAACGCCGGCCGAGAGTTCGGTGTCGCGGATGGCATCCTCGAACTTAGCCTTGATGTGGTCTTCGCCGGCTTCGACCTCGTTGATGATCGCCTTGTCGTCCTTGCCGGTGATGACGGACTTGAGGTTCAGGAAAACGCGGTGAGCGCCGGCGAGCGCCGTGCCATCGTCTTCAGGGTTGCCACCGAGGCTGGTGACCTGCTGCTGAAGGCGGCTGGCGACCTGGCGGCGTTCGCCGGCCCGGCTGGTGAAGAGCGCGCCGAACCGACCGCTTTCGCTGTCCTTGGCGGCCTCGGTATACCCGTCGACGCTGTCGATCGTCGTCGCGATCAGGCTGTTGAGCGTCGAAATGTCATGGCTGGTAGTGGACATGAGAGTTCCTTTCGAATGGGGACTATGAAGGTCAAGGGAGGTGCGCACGTCGTGGTAGAAACGCGGGGACGCCGGCTAGGTCCCATCGCTCCGTCGATTTTTTGTGTGGCGACGGATGTGACGAGGGCGCGCGCCGGCCGATGAATGCCTGCGGTTCGAACCGATGGCGCCGTGACTGCGGGAAGGCACCTACCCCCAAAAAAACCCGATGCTATTGGGTCAATTGGCGGTCCGGTGGCGATGGAATCTCGGTGCTGGAGCCGTCGACGTCAGGGCCGCGGTGACTGCACCGCCCCGTTCTCGTCCTGATCTGCATCAATACGATCTGGCGATGCGGCCGGCTCCGGTGCCCGCTCGACACCTCCTTGAGTGCGCCGATGCAGTTCAGCCGGAAGACGGACTCGGTCAAGGCAGCGGAAAGCGGTGCAGGGGGCATGGGCATCGCGACGGTGCCGCCACGGTTGATGTCCCCATCGGGATCGGTCATGCGACAATGACCCATAGGGGAAGGCAAAGCGATGGTGGCTCACGCCTCGGTTCGAGGATCGGTTGTGACGGCGGTTCTCGGCGAGTTCGCGCGGCATGGCGGAGACCCCGACGCCATTCTGGACAGGTACGGCCTGACCGGTGCCATCCTGGCGGACCCGTGGACCACCGTTCCGCTCGCGCGCTATGTCGCCATGTTCGAGGAGATGGCAAACCTGCTGGGCGACCCGCTTCTCGGCGCGCGGCTGGCGGTGGGAACGCGTCCGGTCGATCTCGGCCCCGCGGGGCTGGTGATGGCCCGTTCGGGGTCGGTGAAGATCGCGCTGGCGCGTCTGTCCCGGTTCGTGAACAGCCTTCAGTCGGGGACGCATTCGGCGTTGCGCGAGAGCGACGACCTGCTCGTCTGGACCTATCGACTGAACGACCCCGCGATCTGGCCCCGCCGCCAGGATGCCGAATTCACGCTATCGACGGTCATTCGCCTGGTTCGCGCCGCGTTCGACCCCGATTGGCGGCCGGTCGAGGTTCAATTCGAACATGGTCCCCCGTCCGCGGTCGCCGCGCGGTCGCTGCGCCGTCTGCTGGGATGTCCGATCAGGTTCGACGCCGCCAGCAACGGCATGACATTGGCGCTCGACGAGGCGAATGTGCGCTTTCGCGATGAGGACCAGGACCTGATCGCCGTTCTCGAGCGCTTCCTCATCGATTTCACGCCGCCCGAAAGCCTCGACGACAAATGGCGGGACAGGGTGCTCGCCTTGATCGTGACCTATCTCGGCCAGCAGCCGATCACGATCGAGCGTCTTGCCGCAGATCTCATGCTGTCCCCGCGCAGCCTCCAGCGGCGGCTGGCCGAGGAGGGAACGTCCTTGCGGGCCCTTCTGCGCAGCCACCGCGAGGAACTGGCCGAGCATCATCTGCAGGCCGGAGCGTCGAACCTCGGCAACCTGGCCGAAGCGCTCGGCTATGCCGACGGCACGACCTTCTGGCGTGCGCACCGCAACTGGACCGGCAGGTCTCCCAGCGCGGCGCGGCCCCAACGGCGGCAGCTTAAAACCGGTCCAGACGATAAGGCGTCGGATCGATGATCGGCGTCGCGGCGGTGACGAGGTCGGCCGCCAGTTGCCCGGCTGCGGGCGACGTTCCGAAGCCGTGCCCCGAGAAGCCCGAAGCGACCGTCAGGCCCGCTATGCCGTCGACCGGCCCGATCACCGGAAGCGAGTCCGGCGTGATGTCCATCATCCCCGCCCAGACGTCTTCGATCACCGCTTTTTCGAAGACCGGCCATGCCGCCGTCAGGTTCCGCATGGCTTCGGCATTCAGAGCTTCATTCGCGGGCGGATCCATGGTGCGCACCCGCTCGAACGGAGATGTCCCGGTCCCCTTCCAGCGTCGTGGCATGGCCAGACTGAAGAAATCCTTGCCCAGGGACAGTCTGAGATAATGTCGCTGGCTGCGCAACGCGGGCAGATAGCGTCGGCCGATCAGCAGATGATCGAGCGTGAGCGGAGCGTCGAGCCCGCCGCGCTGGGTGATGGTGAACCCGCCATCGGCACGTTTGCGGAAGGAAAAGTCGGGTCCGCCGACGGCTATTTCGGTCGGTCCCTCCATCGGGGCGGTCCGGATGACCGAACAGATCAGGGGCAGGGTCGGTAGCGATACGCCCAGATTGCCGAGAAAGCGACGCGACCACAGGCCGCCGCAGAGCAGAACCTCCTGGCAGCGTATCTCGCCTTTTTCCGTGACCACTCCGCTGACCCGCCCGCCGGTGAAGGACAAGGTGCGAACTGCGCAATTCTCGATAATCACCGCGCCCCGCTTCATCGCGGCGATGGCGATGGCGCTCGATGCGAGCGTGGGTTCGGCCCGTCCGTCGGAGGGGGTGTAGATCCCGCCCGCCCAGCGGCCCTGTCCATCGGGCACCAGCCGATCAACGTCTGCCGGCGTCAGCATGCGCGAATCGAGATCGAGATCGCCGACCGATCGCATCCAGCCTTCGTGCATCGCCATCTCGGCTTCGGTGCGGGCGAGATACATGATCCCGGCCTGGCGGTAGCCGACATCGCCAGACACGCGTTGCGGCATTTCCGCCCACAGCCGATCCGATTCCATCGCCATCGGCACGTCGGGTGCAGAGCGTCCCATCTTGCGGATCCAGCCGAGATTGCGCGACGACTGCTCGCCGGCGATCCGCCCCTTTTCCAGCAGCACGACGGGAATGCCACGCTCGCTGAGCGTCAGGGCCGCCGTCAGGCCGACGATCCCTCCGCCGATCACCACGACCGTGGTCGAGGCGGGCATGTCGGTGGAGGTCTGGACCGGCGCGATCTTGGGAGCCATGGGCGTCATCCTGGAACGGGGAGACTCTGAGCGGGTCAGAGAGAGATGGTGACCTTCTCGACATCGGCGGTCGACGCGCCGCGATAGGCGGTCACCTCGATCTCCACCTTGTAGACGGTCGAACCCAAGGGCGGACAGGTGACAGTGCTGGCGGGGTCGATGCCGCGGAACTTCTCGCCGACGAGGGTCATCACCTTGTGGGTGTCGGCGGGGTCCTGGATGAAGACGCGCGAGGCGACGACATCGGCGAGGCTCGCATCGACCGCAGCCAGCGCCGCCTCGATATTGGCGAACACCTGCAGCGTCTGCTCGCCGACATCCTCGGGGATCTGCTGCGAGGCCGGATTGCGGCCGGCCGTGTTGGATACGAAGATCCAGTTGTCGACCGCGACGATCCGCGAATAACTGCCGATCTCCTCGAACTTGTTGCCGGTTTTGACTTTGACGACCTTGGTCATGCTGGTTCCTTGTCGGACGGGGAGGGGACGGATCAGCGCAGAACCGGCTCTTCCCACAGATTCAGCTTCACGCCGATGCCGCGCTCGATCGCGTTGCGATAGACGACGGTGCCCCAGGCGACGTCCTCCACCGGCATGCCGCCGACCGACATGATGATGATCTCGTCGTCATTCTTGCGGCCCGGGGCTTCGCCGGCGACGATCTTTCCGAGATCCTCGAGCTGGTCCTTGGACATCTTGCCCTCGGCGATCATGTCCAGGAAGCGCACGCCGATCAGCGGCACATAGTTGTGCGCGGGCTTGGGCAGTTCGTCGAACCAGCATTCGTAGAGCCCGGTGTTGTCGACCACCTTGCGGATCTCGGGCTTTTCCATGCCTTCGTCCATCTGGCAGCTCGCGGGCATCACGAGGAAGGTCCCCGGCTTCACCCACTCGCGCTTGACGATCGGATAGGTCGAGGGATCGCCGGTTTCGCCGGAATTGCAGTAGGTTACGATGTCCGATCCGCGGACGACCGCCTCGACCGTGTCGACCACCTCGACATTGGTTACCTGCGGGACGCTCTCGCCCAGCCAGCTTAGAAAGCTGTCGAGGCTCGCTTTGCCGCGCGCCTTGATCTTGATCGTATCGATCTCCGGGCAGACCGCGACGAGCGCCATCAGCGTGGTCTTGCCCATCACCCCGGGACCGACCAGGCCGACGACCTTCGAATCCTTGCGCGCCAGATGGCGGGCGCCGACGCCGGGAATGGCACCAGTGCGATAGGCCGACAACAGGTTCGCCGACATGAAAGCGAGCGGCGCCGAGGTGTCGGCATCGTTCAGCACGAAGGTCAGGATCGACCGTGGCAGACCCTTTTCGCGGTTGGCGATGTTCGAACCGTACCATTTCATACCGGCGGTGCGAAACCGCCCGCCCAGATAGGCCGGCATCGCCATGAAGCGGCGGTCGGCGGTGGGTTTGGGCATGTCGGGAAACGGCGAACTGTCGGGAAAGGTCACCATCGCGCCGTGGGAATCATTGTTGGCGCCGGCCATGCGATAGTCGCCATGATAGAGAAGCCCGAACATCTCTTCCATCGTGTCGACGCATCCGGGCATGTCGGTCACGCCGGCCTTGATCATGTCCTGTTCCGACAGATAAATGAAATCGATGTTCGTTGAAGCAGTCATCGTGAACGTCATCCCCTGACCCGGTTGCGGGCGAAGGAAAGCTGCGCTTTCCATCGGCAGGGGGACTGGCGAATGCACCGGCATCTGCGCCCGCACTATGTTCCCCAGAAACCCTCGGCGCTGTCACATTCCGCCGTTCACGGCGCAAGAAACATGGCAGTTTGCGCCAGATTTTCGATAATATGCGCCAAAGAGGGTCGCGGTCTTTCTTGCATGGCTTCCACGCAGACGACGGCCGAGCGCAGGGCAGAAGCAGCGACCGCCGGCCGAGCATCGATCCGTGATCAGCCGTCGGCTGCGGGATGTAGCAAGCATCCGTTTGCGCGGTGACTCAGCGTGGAGTCTGCCGTCGATATTCGAGGCGCGCGATCGCGCGATTGTGGACCTCGTCCGGTCCGTCGGCGAGCCGCAATGCCCTGGCAAGAGCATAGGCGGCGGCGAGCGGAAAATCGTCGCACATGCCGGCGCCGCCATGCGCCTGGATGGCGTCGTCGATCACCGACAGCGCAAGGCGCGGGCCGGCGACCTTGATCATCGCGATCTCGAGCTGGGCGACCTTGTTGCCGACCTTGTCCATCATGTCGGCCGCCTTCAGGCAGAGCAGCCGGGTCATCTCGATCGCGGTCCGCGCCTCGGCGACGCGCTGTTCCCAGATCGACTGGTCGGCGATCCGCTTGCCGAACGCTTCGCGGCTCAGCAACCGTGCGACCATGGCATCTAGCGCCATTTCCGCCAGGCCGATCGCGCGCATGCAGTGGTGGATGCGACCCGGGCCGAGGCGGCCCTGCGCCACTTCGAAGCCGCGGCCTTCGCCCAGGATCATGTTGGCGGCGGGCACGCGCGCATTGTCGAACGTCACTTCGCAATGGCCGTGCGGCGCATCGTCATAGCCGAACACCGGGAGGCTGCGGCCGATGGTGACGCCGGGCGTATCGACCGGCACGAAAATCTGGCTGTGGCGGCGGTGGCGTTCGCCGCCGGGATCGCTGACGCCCAGCACGATCAGCAGCTTGCAGCGGGGATCGCCGGCGCCGGAAATCCACCATTTGCGGCCATTGATCACATAATCGTCGCCTTGCCTCTCGATCCGGGTCGCGATGTTGGTCGCGTCCGAACTGGCGACGTCGGGCTCGGTCATCGCGAAGGCCGAACGGATCTCGCCGTCCATCAGGGGTTGCAGCCAGCGAAGCTTTTGCTCGGGGGTGCCGTAGCGGTGGAGCACTTCCATATTGCCGGTATCGGGCGCCGAGCAGTTGAACACTTCGGAGGCCCAGGGAATGCGGCCCATCTCTTCGGCGCAGGGGGCGTATTCGAGGATGGTGAGGCCGGCGCCGTGATAGCTGTCATCATCATGGTCGGATGGCGGCATGAACAGGTTCCACAGCCCTGCCGCCTTCGCCTTCGCCTTCAGCTCCTCGATCACGGGCAGGACGCGCCAGCGGGTCGGGCCTTCCGACAATTCCCGCTGATAGCGCGCCTGGGCAGGCGCCACTTCCGCCGCCATGAAGGCGCGGACACGGTCGCGCCAGTGAATCTGCCGATCGGAATAGGTGAAGTCCATGCTGTCAGGTCCGTGTCTGGGCAAGCGCGAGCGCCGCGATGCGATCGAGCTGCGCGACCGCATCGGCGGCCTCGGGGGAGGAAGCAGTGCCGCGGATCAGCCGGCCCTTGATGCCGTGGATGATCGCGGCCAGCCGGAACAGGCTGAAGGCCAGGTAGAAGTCGAGCCGGTCGATCCCCGCCCGCCCGGTGCGGCGGCAATAGGCGGCGACATACTCGGACTCGCTCGGGATGTTGAGCGCGGGCAGGTCGAGCCCGGCCAGCCCGGTCGAGAAGCCGGGCGGCATCCGATAGACCATCAGGTGATAGGCGAAATCGGCCAGCGGATGGCCCAGCGTCGACAGCTCCCAGTCGAACACGGCGATGACCCGCGGTTCGGTCGGGTGGAACAGCATGTTGTCGCAGCGAAAGTCGCCGTGGACGATCGTCGCATCGTCACCGGGCGGGATATTGGCGGGCAGCCATTCGATCAGCGCGTCCATGGCGGGAATGCGCCCAGCCTGCTCGTCGTCGAGATACTGGCGCGACCAGCGGGTGATCTGCCGCTCGAAATAATTGCCGGGGCGGCCATAGTCGCCAAGGCCGATTGCAGCCGGATCGATGCTGTGCAGCTGGGCGATCGTCTGGTTCATCGCATCGAAATAGGCCGGGCGTTCGGCGGCTGGAACGTCGGGAAAGGCCGTGTCCCAGAAATTGCGGCCCTCGACCAGTTCCATCACATAGAAGGCGGTGCCGATCACTTCCTCGTCGAGACACAGGCCGAAAGTGCGTGGCACCGGGAAGCCGGCGGCATGCAGCGCCGTCATCACCCGATATTCGCGATCGACCGCATGGGCGCCTTTCAGCAGAATCCCGGGTGGCTTGCGGCGCAGGACATAGTCGCGTCCCGGCGTGCGCAGGCGATAGGTGGGGTTGGACTGACCGCCGGCAAACTGGCTGATCTCGAGCGGACCGGCATAGCCGTCGACATTGGTCGCGAGCCAGGCCGCGAGCGGAGCTTCCGCGAAGCGATGCGCCTCGCGGACGGGAGCGAGACCGCGATCAGCCATGGGCCATGACCGGGACCGGCCGGCCCAGCGCGCGCGCGACTTCGAGCCGGGATTGATCGATGCCGGTTGCCGGCACCATTTCCCCCCGGCGGTCGGTCAGTCGATCGAGACCCGCCAGCAACTGTTCGGGCGCATCGTCGCCGGTGCCGATGTGCAGACCTTGCGTCAGGGTGATGTTGGCGGTTTCGAAGCTGCCCGCCCCGGCGCACATGATCATTCCATTGGGCGCCTGATCGGACACCAGCACGAGCATGCCGGGCGAAACCCGGTCGGGCGCGAGCGCCTCCAGTTCGGCTTCGGTCATGATGTCCTCGGTCATGCGGGTCGCCGCCGACGGCGCCAGGCAGTTGACGCGGATATCGTATTTGGCGCCCTCCTGCGAGAGCGTCTTCATCGCACCGATCAGCGCCATCTTCGCCGCGCCGTAGTGCGACTGGCCGAAATTCCCGTAAAGGCCGGATGACGAAGTCGTCATCATGATCCGGCCGTACGCCTGGGCTCGCATGGTCTCCCAAACCGCCTTGGTGCAGTTCATCGATCCCATCAGATGGACCTCGATGACCGCGCGAAAATCGGCCATGTCCAGTTTCGCGAAGCTGCGGTCGCGCAGGATGCCGGCATTGTTGACCAGAATGTCGACGCGCCCCCACTGGTCGATCGCTTGGGCGACCATCGCCTCGACTTGCTCGGGATCGGTGACGCTGGCGCCATTGGCGATCGCCTCGCCGCCCTGGGCGCGGATATCCTCGACGACGGCGTCGGCCATCGCATTGCTGCCGCCGCTGCCGTCGCGGGTACCGCCCAGATCGTTGACGACCACGCGGGCCCCCCGTCTGGCCAGCAGCAGCGCGTGGCTGCGGCCCAGGCCGCCGCCGGCGCCGGTTACAATGGCCACGCGGCCGCTCAGGTCGATCGTCATCGGTTCGTCGCTCCGTAGCAAAAGCATTAGACGGGCATGGCGGTGATAGGATCGCTTCCCGTTTCGAGCGGTCTCAGCCAGGCGTCGATGCGGGGGAACCCGTGTTCGAAGTGGGAGCGGCAGACCCAGAGATTGCCGCCGCAGATGGAAAGGGGCGCGCCCGGGCGCAGCGGGACGCGATCCATATCGTCGCGCAGGATCAGGATATCGCTCATCGCCCTCCCATTGGCCGTGAACGACCTGTTGCAGTGCGCATAGAAACGCATCCGGGCGCCGTCGAATGTCAAAGCCGGATCAATGGAATCGCAAATGGGCATTTGCCGCGCGCGCCGGGTCAGGGCTGTCTGCAGCGCGGGGCAGGAGAGGACAGACATGGGCGCGCTACATCCCGACATGCAGGCCATGCTCGATCGCCGGGCCGCCATGAACCTTCCCGGTTTCGCCGAGGGCAGCGTCGCCGACGCCCGCCGGACCTTCGCCGAGTCGCAGGCTGCCCTGCCGAAGGACCGGGGGGCGAAGGTTTCCGAGATCCGGGATTTTGCGATAGCGGGTCCGCAGGGACCGATCGGTGCGCGAAGCTATATGCCGTTCGACCGGCGCGGTGACGCCCGGATCGTCTATTTTCACGGCGGTGGCTGGGTGTTCGGCACGCTCGACGGCTTCGATCCGGTGTGTCGCCAGCTCGCGGCCGCCAGCGGGTTCGAAGTGGTCAGCATCGACTATCGGCTGGCCCCCGAACACCGCTTTCCCGGCCCGCTCGACGATGCCTGGGCCGCCTTGCTGACGCTTGCGGAGGAAGGGCGCCCCATCGTCGTCATGGGCGACAGCGCCGGGGGAAATCTCGCCGCCGCGCTTGCCCTGCGCGCCCGCGACCGGGGTGGCCCGCACATCGATCTTCAAGTCCTGCTCTACCCGGTGCTGTCGCCGGACTTCGACCGGCCCTCTTATGGCGTCTATGGGGAGGGGCAGCATTTCATCACGCGTGCCGACATGATGTGGTTCTGGGATCATCATGTGGCTGGCGAAGATCGCGCCCACCCAGAAGCGGTTCCGCTCGCCGCTGCCCGCCATGGCGGCCTGCCCGAAGCCATCATCGTGCTGGGCGAATGCGATCCCCTCCATGATGAAGGCGTCGCTTATGCGGACAAGCTGCGGGATGCCGGCGTCGCCGTCGCGCTGCGCCATCATCCCGGCATGGCCCATGGCTTCTTCACGCTCGTCGACATCCTGCCTGCCGCGAATGCGGAGGTCGACGCGGTGGGAGCGCTGATCGCGGACCGGATCGCCGCGTTGCGACAGGATGCGTGACCACGACACCGATGTGATCAAAAGGCGGCGATTGCCCATATTGGATCGGTCCGGTGTCGGTTTCAGAATTGTCCTATCAATCTTTGCCCCTACAAAACCGTCAAACTAAAAAATGTGGAGGGGAATATGAACCCAATTCGTCAAAATCGAGTGTCCTGGACACTTGCGTCGACCGTTGCGCTGGCTGCCTTGCTGGCGGCCGAGGCCCCCGCACTGGCGCAGTCCGATGCCGCCGCCGCCCCGCCAATGCTGTCGACGTCGCAGATCGAGGACATCGTCGTCACCGCCCGCCGCCGCGAAGAAAGCGCGCAGAAGACGCCATTGTCGGTCAGCGCCATCTCCGGCCAGCAACTCCAGAACCTGAACATCGTTCGCATGGAGGGCATCGCCCAGCTCGCGCCGAGCTTGCGGGTGACTCAGGCCAGCGGCAGCGGCAATGCGCCCGCCATCTACATTCGCGGCATCGGCACTCTGTCGACGGCGCTGTATGTCGAGCCCGCCGTCGGCGTTTATGTCGACGGTATCTATACGCCGCGTCCCAGCGGCAACACGTTCGATCTGCCCGACATCGCGGCGGTCGAGGTTTTGCGCGGCCCGCAGGGTACGCTGTTCGGCCGCAACACGACCGGCGGCGCGATCGTGCTGACGACGCGCGCGCCCACCGAGGAAGCGGGTCTGAAGGCCGATTTTTCCTACGGATCGCGTAATGAGATCATCGGATCGGCGATCGTCCAGCTCGGCCGGATCGGCAATTCGCCGTTCATGGTGAAGCTGTCGGCGCAGACCCACAGCCGCGACGGTTGGGTCGAGGCCCCCGGCTATTCGCCGGCCCGCTGGGGTGGTGCGCTCGACAGCCACGGCTTCGGCGGCGCGATCCGCGGCGAAATGGGCGACTTCACAGTCGATCTGCGCGGCCGCTACAACAAGATCGCTTCCTATACCGGGTGGGAGACGCTCGCGGCTTCGACGGTGGGAGCCGCCTATTTCGGTGGGGCCGGCAACACCTACGGCCCGGCCTATCCGATCGGCGTCGGCCCGCGCGACTATTCGGTCCGCGATCCGCGCACCGACGGCAAGTCGGCCGTCGAGACCTGGGGCGGTGTCCTGACGCTCGATTATGCGGTCAGCGACGCGTTCAACATCAAGTCGATCACCGGCTACACCAAGATCGACCAGAACCTGCGTGGCAATATCGGCGGCGGATCGACCCGTGGGCTGGTCGCCAACCCGGTCGTTCCCGGCCGAAATCTGGAGCCGGTCACGGCGCACGTCACCCCGACCAATCCGGGCCTCCAGAAGCAGCTGACCCAGGAATTGCAGCTCCTCGGCGACATCGGCGAGTTCAATTATCTCGTGGGCTTCTATTATTACGACGAGAAGGTCGACGAGACGATCACCACGATCCTCAACTCACCGCTCTCGCCGACGCTCGCGATCCGGCTGAACCGCAGCACGACCTACGCGATCGACTCGAAATCCTATGCCGGCTTTGCACAATTCGGCTGGAAGCCGTCCTTCGCGGACGGCAGGCTAGAGCTCGTCGGCGGCATTCGTTATACCGAAGACAAGAAGACGCTGGACTCCTTCTCGACCCAGACCACGACGACGACGACGACCCTCACCCAGTCGCGCAAGGACAAGTGGGACAATGTGGGCTGGCTCGGTTCGGCGAGCTTCCAGGTGACGCCGGACGTCATGCTCTATGCACGGGCCTCGTCCGCCTATCGCTCCGGCGGCTACAATGCTCCCACGGTGGGGGCCGCGCCCTTCGATCCCGAAAAGGCGATCAGCTACGAAGCGGGCGTGAAAAGCGACCTGTTCGACCGCCATTTGCGGATCAATCTGTCGGCGTTCCAGACCGATTATGACGACCTGCAGGTCAACGGCTACAACATCGCCACCAACACCAACCAGCTTACCAATGCCGGCAAGGCGCGCTATCGCGGCTTCGAAGTCGAAACGGTGGTCGCCCTGGGCGATTTCCGCATCGACGGCAATCTCGGCTTCGTCGATCCGACCTACAAGCGCTACATCCTCGCGGTCGGTGGCGTCCCCACCGACGTCGCGTCGCTGGCGAAGTTCGCGAACGTCCCGCGCTGGACCTACCATGTCGGTGCGCAATATCGCCTTGATGCAGGGGATACAGGCACGTTCACGCTGCGCGGCGATTATAACGGCAAGAGCAATTCGCCGACCTTCACCTTGTTGTCGCAGGCGCCCAACACCGCGCAGGTTCCGCTTTACGGCAAGGAATCGAACTACAGCGCGCGGTTGATCTGGGAGTTCATGGCGAAGGGCCACAAGATGCGGGCGCAGATCTTCGGCGAGAATCTGTCGAACAACCGCTTCATCACTTTCGCATCCGATTTCGGAGCGGTCATGGCGGGCACCTACACCCGGCCGCGCTATTATGGCGGATCGCTCGGCATCGAGTTCTGATCGCGGGGGCGCACGGTATGGCCGATGACATGAAGGACCATGCCGTGCCGCCGCCTGTCGGTCTTGCGGACTGCGCCCGCCTCGATGGCCGGCGCGCTCTGATCACCGGTGGCGGTTCGGGGATCGGGCAGGCAATCGCTCGCCATCTGTTCGACGCGGGAGCGGCCCTCATCCTGCTCGACCGCGACGAAGCGGCGGTTCGCGCCGTCGCCGCGACGATGGATGGCACCGATGTTCTACCGGCCGACGTGTCCGATTGGGGGGCGCTGGACACCGTTTTGGGCGCGGCCTTCGACCAGCGCGCGCCGGATATCGTCATCAATGCGGCGGGCATATTTCCATCGGCCCCGGTGTTCGATGTGGACGAGGCGCATTGGGATGCGCTGCTCGACATCAATCTGAAGGGGGTCATGCGCGTGTCGCAGCTCGCCGCGCGCTCGATGCGGGCGCACGGCACGGCGGGGGCGATCGTCAATATCGGCTCGATCCAGTCGCAGCGATCGACCGTCGGCAAAGCGGCTTACGCCGCCTCGAAGGCGGGGCTCGAGGCGCTGACCCGCGTTCTCGCCATCGAACTCCGACCTTTTGCGATTCGGGTCAATGCGGTGGCGGCCGGCCCGGTGCTGACCGAAGCGGTCAGGGCCCGCATCGCCGAGATCGCCGCGGGTGCGCCGGCCGGTCGCAGTATGGATGCCGAGGGCGCTCGGCTGGGCGATCCCGACGAGATCGCGCGGGTCGTGCATTTTCTCGCGAGCCCGGCCGCATCCTTTGTCACCGGAGCCGTCTGGACCGTCGATGGCGGCGCTTCGATCTGTTGATCGCCCGCCAATTGGGCCGGCATCAATCCGCTTGTCTCGACGGGAAGGAATGATGCACGCTCGGCAATGGAGAGATGCCTCATCGGGAACGGCCACCCAGGCGTCCCGATGCTATCGTATAAAAATTATAGAGTTAGGAGGAGGTTGCCGATGACTACGGTCACAGGCGTGGTTCAGGAAACGCCGGTTTCGTCACCTGCGGCAGAGCTTCCTTCCTGGCGGCGATCCCTCATCATCTTCATCCTGCTGACCGGTGGCATCAAGTCGGCACTGGTCTTCACCACGGTCGTTCCCGCGCTGCAACTGATCGCGCAGGAGTTCGGCGGCAAGGGCGATGCCGTGCTGAGCGCGCAGTTCGTCGTCACGCTGGCGCCGATCGGCATGGCGCTGTCGGGCCTGTTCGCGGGCATGATCGTGTCGAATCGGAACCTGCGGAGCACGATGCTCATCGCGCTCGGGATCTGCACGGTCGCAGGCCTGATGCAATTGGTCGTCGGCAACTATTATCTGCTGCTCGCCAGCCGCTTCGTGCTCGGGTTCAGCGCGCTGATCGCCGACGTCGCGATGACCAGCATTTTGGCGGCGCAGTTCGGCGGGGCGCTCCGCTCCAAGCTGATCGGTTACCGACATGCGATTTCCTCGATAGGCACCGTATCGACCATGCTGCTCGGCGGCTGGCTGGCGCAGACCTATGGATGGCGCGCGCCCGGCATCATGTTCCTGCTCCCGGGGGCGATGCTCATCCTCGCGATCATCGCGTTCGACCGCGCCATCATCCTCGAAAAGACAGCGGCCGAGGTCGAGCGCTCTTCGGTCTGGCAGCTCTGGCCGCTCCTGTTGCTGTCGCTGATCATGTCGATCGGCCATACCATGCCATCGTTCCAGATGCCGTTCCTGCTCAAGGACAACGGCATTACCAGCGCGATCCTGGTGTCGCGGGTTCCCGCGCTCAGTTCGGCGGTTTCGATCCTCGCGGCGTTCGGATTCGGCTTCGTCTACGCGCGGCTCGGGGGCTGGACCCTGGTCATCGCCGCCAGTTTGATGGGCGCCGGTTTCATCGGTGCGGGGCTTGCGACCAGCTATGAGATGATCCTGCTTTGTGTCGTGGTCGAAGGCGTGGGCGCGGGATGGACGATGCCGTTCTTCCTCAATCGGATGCTCGACAAGGTCAGCCCGTCGCAGCGCAGTTCCGCGATCGGTCTCGTCCAGTCGTCGCTGTTTCTGGGGCATTTTCTCAACCCGCTGCTGACCGCTCCGGTCCGTTTGTCGCTGGGGATTCATGCGACGTTCGTCGTCGTGGGCATCTGCCTGATCGTCGTCGCCGCTCTGATCGGATTTTGGACAACGATGTTCCGGGGCACTGCCCGGGCGATCTGAAAAAGTACCAAATAACAGTTCTTGGTGTTGACCGATTTCGATAATTTGCTATCTTATATAAGATAGATATTAAAGGAGACTGAAAGATGCCTTTGGGAAGCAGCCGGCTTGTTTCGGCCGACAGCCACTTCAATGAGCCTGGTGACCTGTTCACGAAGCGTGTGGCTGCAAAGTTCAAGGACCGCGCGCCGCGGATGGAGAGTTTCCCCGAAGGCGACGGATGGATTTTCGAAGGTCTCGACGGACCGCGCAATTTTGGCTGGAACGCCTGCGCCGGGCTGCCGCCGGAAGAGATGAAGGCATGGATGCGCTTCGCCGACATGCGCAAGGGCGGCTGGGATCCGGCCGAGCGTCTCAAGGAGCAGGACCGGGACGGCGTCACCGCCGAGGTCATGTATCCGACCCCTTCGATCCAGGCGGCGATCGCGCTGGTCGAGGACGAGGAATTCCACCTGGCTCTGGTCCGCGCCTATAATGACTGGGTCTCGGAATATGTCGCTTATGATCCGGCCCGTTTCTGCGGCCTCGTCTACCTGCCCAACCGCGGCGGCGTGAAGGTTGCGGTCGAGGAAATGGACCGCGTGCTCGGTCGTCCCGGCATGCGCGCGGTGATGGCGCAGGCCTATCCGACCGGCACCACCGTCATGACCGACGAGCATGACTATCTCTGGGCCGCGATCCACGAGCGCGACGTCTGCTTCAACATCCATGTCGCGTTGGGCATCTACAAGCCTTCGCCGCACAAGGCGAAGCTGCCCGGCTATGGCCGCTTCTTCGATGCGCCGAACCGCTGCATCGAGTTCGTGTTCAATGGCGTGTTCGATCGCTACCCGAATCTGAAGGTCGCCTTTGCCGAAGTCGATTTCGGTTGGGTGCCCTATGTGAAGGAGCAGATCGACAACAACTACCAGCGGCTCGAGAAGGTCAGCAAGTTCGGCCTGCAGCGCCTGCCGTCCGAATATATCGATGAGCATTTCTACTTCGGCTACATGACCGACAGCTTCGGGCTCAACAACCTGAACTCGATGAACCCGGAGCGGGTGCTCTGGTCGACCGACTATCCGCACATCAGCGCCGACTATCCCTATAGCTGGCGGACGATTCAGTCGTCGATGTCGGGTGTTCCCGCGCCGACCAAGGCTGCCATCCTGCACGGCAATGCCGAGAAGCTTTACAAGTTTCCGGTTCCCGAGGCCGTTAAGATCGAAGGCCGGCCGGCGCTCGTCGCCGCCTGAGGCGATAAGTTTTCGTCACGAAGGTTCCGGGGCGCGTCCTTGCAAAAGGGCGTGACCCCCGGGGCTTGCCTGCGTCCGAAGGATAGAGATGCTCGATAAACGCATGTCGGTCGACGACATCGTAGCGCAGTTGCGCGACGGGATGACCATCGCGATCGGCGGCTGGGCCACGCGGCGCAAGCCGATGGCGCTGGTCAGGGCCATCGCACGCTCCAAACTCAGGGACCTGACGATCGTCAGCTACGGTGGTCCCGATGTCGGCATGCTCGCAGCGGCGGCCAAGATCGGCAAGCTGATCTTCGCCTTCGTTTCGCTCGACCAGATCCCGATCGAGCCCCACTTCAAGGCGGCTCGGCAGGCAGGGCTTGCCGTGTGGGAAATGGACGAGGGGATGCTGCACTGGGGCCTGCGCGCCGCAGCGATGCGCCTGCCCTTCCTGCCGACGCGGGTTGGCATCGGCACCGCGATTGCCGAGGATCCGCGCTTCGGGACGATAAAAAGCCCGTTCGAGGACGGCGAGACGCTGATCGCGATGCCGGCGATCAAGCCCGACATCGCTCTGCTGCACGTTCACCGGGCCGACGAACGGGGCAATGTTCTGACCCTGTCCCCCGACCCGTTTTTCGACGAGCTGATGGCGCGCGCCGCCGAGCGCACCTTCGTCACGACCGAACGGATGGTGACCACCGCCGAACTCGACCTGCCGGCCAATGCCCGGTTCAACCTCGTCGAGCGATCGCTCGTCACCGGTCTGGCGGAGGCCCCGTTCGGCGCGCATCCGACGAGTGCCGCGCCCGACTACCAACTCGACCTCAAGCATCTGCGGACCTACGCGGCGGCCGAGGGCGAGTCGTGGGCGGACTATCGCCGCAGCTATGTCGATGTGGCCGAGGCCGACTATCTGAACGCCGTCGGCGGACCGGACGCGATCCGGGCGCTGCCGCGGCCGGTATATTGAGGATCGCCACCATGACCGAGACTCAAGGCGATATCGCGACCCTGGCCGACCTGCTCGTCACCGCCTGCGCCGAGGTGTGGCGCGACGACCCCGAATGGCTGGCCACCGGTATCACCCCGATCCCGCGCCTCGGCGCGAGCCTGGCAAAACTTACCTTCAATCCCCGACTTATGATTACCGATGCGGAGAATATGCTGCTCGAGGAGCCGGCGCCGATCGGTCCGCGCGACGGCAGTCCGACGGTCGAGGGCTGGGCGCCCTATGCGCGCACCTTCGACAATCTGTGGGGCGGGCGGCGGCACGCCCTCGTCGCGCCGGTCCAGATCGACCGTTTCGGGCAGACGAATATCAGCGTGATCGGAGACCATGCGGCGCCGAAGGCGGCGCTGTTGGGCGCGCGGGGATTTCCCGGCAACAGCATATCGCATCCCAACAGCTTCTTCGTGCCGCAGCACAGCCGGCGCGCGTTCGTCGAGGGCGAAGTCGATTTCGTCTGTTCGGCCGGCTACAATCCCGCCCGCTGGCCCGACGGGCGCAAGCCCCTCGGGCTCGAACTGCGCCGCATCGTCACCAATTTGTGCGTGATGGATTTCGGCGGCCCCGATCATGCAATTCGTCTTGTGTCACTTCATCCCGGCGTCCTGGTGGAGGAAGTTCGCGACAATAGCGGCTTCGATATCGTCGTGCCGGATGGCGGAGTGCCCGATACCGAACTGCCGACGGCGGAGGCGCGGGCGGTGATCGCCCGGCTCGACCCCCACGGAATTCGGGCGACGCTGCTCAAAGGAAATCCGGCTGCCGTTCGCCAAAGGTGATGGCTGCGCCTGCTGCGATACCGGCAGAGCACCGCAGCCGTGCCTCGATACGATCAACGCCGAGATTGACCGGCGAAAACATAATAATGATAGATAGTTTAAAGAATGAAGAGAGGGGCGGACGAGCGTGGACGCCGACATCGAGGAGATCGTCGTGAAGCCGCTTGATGTGGCCCGGAGCGGGCGAGCGGACCCGCAGACGGCGGCGCGCTATCGTGCCGCCGGATGGTGGAGCGCAACCACATTGTCGCAGCGCGTGGCCGAGCTGGCTGCGACGACGCCCGATGATTCTGCCTATATCACGCCCGAAGGGCGCTGTTCCTGGGCGCATTATGATCGCGCCGGCAGCCGCATTGCGGCGTCGATCCTCGATCGGGGGCTGGCCCCCGGATCGCGGGTGGCGGTGTTGCTGCCCGACGGCCCGGCGGTTCATGCGGCGCTGTTGGGGGTAGAGCGGGCCGGCATGGTCGCGGTCGGGATCGGCGCGCGCGCGGGAATCGCGGAGATCTCGCATCTCCTCAAGCGGACGGGCGCGACCTTGCTGATCGCGCATGATCGGATGCGCGACCTCGATCTCGCCCAGCTCGTCGAGGCGGTGCGCGCCGATGGTGCTCCGCTGGCCGAGAGCCTCGCCATTCCCCATCTGATCGAACAGCCGGACTGGGCGGACGAGGTCGGCGATATATCGGCGTTTCCCGCCGGCGATCCCGATGCGCTGTTCCTGATCAACTCGACGTCGGGCACCACCGGCATGCCCAAATGCGTGATGCACACGCAGAATCGCTGGTTCTATTTCCACAAGCTCGCCGCCGAGGCCGGCCGCTTCGGCACCGACGAACGGTTCATGGGCGCGGTTCCGGCCCCGTTCGGCTTCGGTCTGTGGACATCGCATTTCTCGCCGACCGCGCTCGGTTGCCCGACCGTCGTATTGCCGAAGTTCGACGCCGGCGTCGCGCTCGACATGATCGAGCGCGAGAAGGTGACCGTGCTGTGCTGCGTGTCGACCCAGTTCATCATGCTGCTCAACGAGCAGGCCGAGCGGCCGCGCGACCTCTCGTCGCTGCGGTCGATGTTCACGGGTGGGGAGGCGGTGCCCTATCGCCGCGCCGCCGAGTTCGAGGAGGTGACCGGCGCCGCTGTCCTTCAATTCTACGGATCGAACGAGACCGGAGCCCTGAGCCGAACGACCGCTGATGACAGCCGCGAGCACCGCCTGACCACCGCCGGTCGCATCATTCCGGAAATGGAAGTGCGTTTGTTCGACCCCGCGTCCGGGGCCGAGGTCCAGGGACGCGGCCAGCCCGCCTGTCGCGGCCCCGCGACCTGTCTGGGCTATTGGGACGACGACGACGCCAATGCAAAGCTGTTCACTGCCGATGGCTGGATGCTGATGGGCGACATCGTCGAGATCGACGAAGATGCGTATCTCAAGGTCGTCGGCCGGACGTCGGAGTTCATCATCCGCGGTGGCAAGAATCTCTCCGCGCCTGCGATCGAGGCGGAGGTGGCGACCCATCCCGCCGTCGCGCTGGTTGCCGCTGTTCCGGCGCCCGACCCTGTGTTCGGCGAGCGGGTGTGCATCTATGTCACGCCCCGTCCGAACCATCCGGTGACGCTTGACGACATCACGCAACATCTCGCCACGCGCGGCGTCTCGCGCGAGTGGTTTCCCGAATATCTCGTCCTGATGGACGAGCTTCCCCGCTCGTCTGGCGGCAAGGTCGCAAAGGGCGCGCTCGCCGAGGATGCGAAGCGGCGCTGGGGGATACCGGCATGACGTACCAGAATCTCACGCTCGCTTATGAAGGGCGAACCGCCCGGCTTACCCTGGCCCGCGGCGACAAGCTCAACCCGCTCGACTGGTCGACGGTCAAGGAGCTCAAGACGGTGGTAGCCGAGATCGAGGCGCGCGCCGGGATCGATTTCGTGCTGCTGACCGGCGAAGGGCGCAGTTTCTCGGCGGGCGGCGATCTCGACGGCTATATCCGTCTGTACCGCGAACCGGCCGAGTTCTCGGCGTTTCTCGAAGATTTCTTCGACATGCTGACCGGGATCGAGAAGGCGAAGGCGATCTGGGTCGCGGCGGTCAATGGCGTGTGCGTTGCAGGCGGCATCGAACTGTTGCTCGCCTGCGACATGGCGCTGGCCGCCGAAAGCGCGAAGATCGGTGACGGCCATCTCAACTTCGGCCAGTTGCCGGGCGCCGGCGGGTCGCAGCGATTGCCGCGGGCGATCGGCCTGCTGCGCGCCAAGCATCTGATGCTGACCGGCGAGTTGCTCGATGCCGCGACGTCGCAGGCCTGGGGACTGGTCACGAAGGTCGTCCCCGACGGCGAACTGATCGCCGCGGCGCAGGCGTGGATCGACAAGATGGCGACCAAGAGCCCGGTCGGGCTGGCGGGGGCCAAGCGGCTCGCCAACATGACGCTCGATACGCCGTACGAAGAAGGACTGCGGGCGGAGATCGCCTTCGTCCACCGCTACGCCACCACCGAGCCCGACGCGACCGAGGGCCTCATCGCATTCAAGGAAAAACGCGCCCCCCGCTTCGGCGCGTCGAAGGAAGACTGATCATGTTCAAACTGCGCGACAAATATGCGATCGCCGGGATCGGCAACACCGAATACACCAAGTTTTCGGGCCGGACGGTGCGAAGTCTGGCGACCGAGGCATGCCTGAAGGCGATCGAGGACGCCGGGCTGACGGTGGCCGACATCGACGGCATCGTCAGCTTCAATTTCAATGACAGCGCCCCGGCGATGGGCGTCGCGACCGAGATGGGCATCGAGAATGCCGGCTATGCGGTCGACTATGCGGCGGGCGGTAACGGCGCGAACCTGATCACGCTGGCGGCGACGGCCGCGATCGAGGCGGGGCTGGCGAAGAATGTCGTCTGCTTCCGCGCGATGAACGGGCGGTCGGGCTTCCGGCTCGGCGGCGGGCGCGACATGTCGGCTTACGGCGTCACCCAATATACCGCGCCGCTCGGCTGGATCACCTATCCGCAGGCGATGGCGATGTGGGCGCGCCGCCACATGATCGATTACGGCACGAGCGAGGAGCATTGGGCGGAGATCGCCACCACCTTCCGCGCCAATGCCGTGCTCAACGAGCGCGCGATGCAGCGCACGCCGATGACCAAGGACGATTATTTCAACTCGAAGTTCATCGTCGATCCGTTCCGCATGTACGACATCTGTCTCGAGAGCGACGGCGCCTGCGCGGTCGTCATCACCGCGGCCGAGCATGCGCGCGACCTGCGCCACAAGCCGGTCTACATCATGGGCGGCGCCTATGGCGGTGGACCGAGCCAGGGCGACGACCTGTTCGATGCGATCCGCTGGCCCAGCCATTCGCACAATTGCTTCAAATATCTGTCCGATGACCTGTGGGGCAGCGCCGGCATTGGCCCCAAGGACGTCGACGTCGCCGAGATCTACGACTGCTTCACCTACAGCGTGCTGATGGCGCTGGAAGGGCTCGGCTTCTGCAAGGAGGGCGAGGGCGGCCCCTTCGTCATGGACGGCCGAATCGCGCTCGACGGCGAACTGCCGATCAACACCCACGGCGGCCTGTTGTCCGAGGCGTATATTCACGGCTTCAACCATGTGATCGAGGCGGTCGAGCAGCTGCGCGGCACCGCCGGCGCGCGCCAGATCAAGGATGCCGAGATCGCCCTCACCACCGCAGGCGCGATGACCTGCGGCAGCGCCATGATCCTGAGGAACTGACATGTCCAACACCGCTTATGCCAAGCCGCTGCCCGTTCCCGATCCCGAAAGCACGCCCTTCTGGGACGGCATGCGCGGGGGGCGTCTGATGCTGCAACGCTGCGCATCGACCGGCGAGCACCTCTTTCCGCCGGTCACCTTCTGCCCCGGTTCGCTCGAAAAACCCGAATGGGTCGAGGTCAGCGGCAAGGGCACGGTGTTCAGCTGGATCGTCGTCCGGCACCCGGTGCCGCGCGACGTCTATGCCGACGATGTCCCCTATGTCGTCGCGCTGATCACGCTCGACGAGGGATGCCGCATGACCGGCAACATCTTCGATTGCGCGCCCGAGGATGTCCGCGCCGACATGCCGGTGGAGATCGTCTTTAACCGGGTGACGCCTGAGATCACCCTGCCGGCCTTCCGGCCCGCGAAAGGCTGAGCCATGGCCGCGCTCGCCGATCCCTTCGCTGCATCGCCGCTGCTGCGCCGTTTTGCCGACGCGAGCCGTGCGGAGCTGGAGGCCCACCAGCTTCGCAAGGTGCAGGCGCTGTGCACGCGCCTCTATGCCAAGAGCGGCTTCTATCGCGCCAAGATGGACGAGGGCGGCTTGAAGGGCGGGGCGGTCGATAGCCTCGATCGCTTCACCAAGGCTTTCCCCACCTCGGCCAAGTCCGACTTCCTGAAGGACCAGCAGGAAGCGCCGCCGTTCGGCACGCGGCTCGGCGTCGATCGCGACGATGTCGTCCATATCAGCATGACCAGCGGCACCTCCGGCCAGGGGCAGGAGATTTACGGCCGCACCCAGCGCGATATCCATATGCTCGGCTATCTCCATGCGCTGCCCTGGTTCATGGCCGGACTGCGCAAGGGCGACACTGCGCTCAACTGCGTGCCGACGGGCGGACTGACGACCGGCGGCTGGGGGCCGGGCGAGGCGATGCGGATCATCGGCGCAGCGGGCTTCCACGTCGGCGCCAACCTGTCGACCGAAGCCAAGATCGACTTGATGCTGAAACTCGGCGGCGTGAACTTCATCTACGCCTCGACCAACTATCTCCACACCCTGACCGAGGCGCTGGTCGCGCGCGGCATATCCCCGCGCGAAGCCTTTCCCGACATGCACGGTCTGTTCATCGCCGCCGAGGGCTATCCGGTCGAATGGGCCGCGAAGATCGAGGACTATTGGGGCTGCCGCCTGCAGGAAGGCTATGGCAGCACCCAGCTCAACGGCTTCGGCGGATCGACCGCCGCGGCGGGCGTGTTCGACAAGGATGGCGGGCGCGGCATCATGCGCCTGTTCGAATGGGAGCACCTGATCGAGATCGTCGACCCGCAAACCGGCCTGCCGGTGCAGCCGGGCGAACTTGGCGAGATGGTCGTCACCAATTTGTCGGTGGAAGGCAGCCCTACGGTCCGCTTTCGTACCGGCGATGCCGCACGCTTTGTGCCGTGGCAGGAGGCTGGAGGCGGCGCGTGGAATGGCATCGAGTGCGGCACCATCGGTCGTTTCGACGACATGATGAAGATCCGGGGCAACAATGTCTGGCCATCGATGATCGACGCCGCCGTCTTCGCCCATCCGGAGATCGGCGAATATAAGGGGCGGGTCTATACCCGCGACGGCAAGACCGAGATCGAGGTCCGGATCGCCGTCGCCGAACATCATTGCGGCCTGGCCGACGACGAACGCGCCCGGCTGGTCCAATCGGTCCGAAGCGCCATCAAGGAACGCAGCAATGTCTGGATGGACGTCTGCGAAGTCCCCCGCGCCGAGTTTCAGGGCTTCGCCTACAAGGCGCGCCGCTGGAGCGACGAGCGGCAGGACGGTTACCGGCTGTAGGAGAATATGGCGATGACGTCGCGGATGGATGAGGATGCCCTGTTGGCCGAACTGCTCGAACGGGCGGACCGCCTGGTCGAGACCGACGATGCGCTGATGGTCGGGCAATATGCCCATCTGCGCGCCCGGATCGCGGCGCTGATCGAACTGCGCGGGCTCGCGGCGGCGGTTCCCGCATGACCGGCATCGGCCGCTTTGCGCTCGACGGCCGGGTCGCGGTCGTCACGGGCGGGGGTGGCGGTCTCGGTGCGGCGGGGGCGCTGGCGCTGGCCGAGGCCGGCGCCGACATCGCGCTGATCGCGCGCAACCGCGCGAAGCTGGAAGAAGCCGCGCGGGCGGTGGAAGCGACCGGGCGGCGCGCGATGATCGTCGAGGCCGATGTGGCCGATGCGGACGCGATGGTCGCCGCGGCGGACCGGATCGCGGCGGACTTCGGACGGATCGACATATTGTTCAACAATGCCGGCATCACCAATCCGCAGTCGGTGCTCGATATTGCGCCGGACGATTTCGCCCGGCTGCTCGAGGTGAACGTGGCCGGCGCCTTCCATGCGATCCGCGCCGTCGCGCCGAAGATGATCGCCCTGGGCTATGGCCGGATCATCAACATGGGATCGATCCTGTCGGGGCGGGGCATGGCCAATCGCGCCGCCTATTGCGCGTCCAAGGCAGGACTCGCCAATCTCGGCGCGGCCTGCGCCTTCGAATTCGGCGGAGCGGGCGTCACCGTCAACACGCTCGGCGCAACGGTGATCGTCACCGACCTGAACCGCGACCTGGTCGGCACCCAGCCCGAACTCTACGCGAAGATCGTGCAACGCACCCCCCTCGGCCGGCTCGGCGAGATCGAGGACCTGATGGGCGCCTTGCTGTTCCTCGCATCGCCCGCCGCCGGCTTCGTGACCGGCCAGACCCTTTATGTCGACGGTGGCTACACCGCCGGCTGACCCTGGAGATTCCCCAATATGTCGATCCCCCTCAAGACCCTGTTCGATCTCAGCGGAAAGACCGCTCTCGTCACCGGCGGATCGCGCGGACTGGGCCTCACGATGGCCGAAGCGCTCGGCGAGTTCGGCGCGAAGATCATCCTGACGGCGCGCAAGCAGGGCGAGCTGGATGAGGCGGTCGCGCATCTGGCGAGCCTGGGCATCGAAGCGATCGCGATCGCGGCCGATGTCGGCAAGCCCGACGAACCGGCGCGGGTCATCGAAGCGGTGAAGGCGGCGGGCGACCGCATCGACATCCTGGTCAACAATGCCGGCACCTCCTGGGGATCGAAGACCGAGGAGATGCCGCTCGACGCCTGGAACAAGCTTCTGGCGGTGAACCTGACCGGTCCCTTCCTGCTCGCGCAGGCGGTGGCGCGCGAGTTCATGATCCCGCAGGGCTGGGGACGCATCATCAACATCGCGTCGGTGGAGGGCCTGCTCGGCCATCACCCCCGGATGATCGGAACGATCGCCTATAATGCGAGCAAGGGCGGGCTGATCAACTTCACCCGCGCGGTCGCGGCCGAATGGGGCGGCTTCGGGATCAACGTCAACGCGATCGCTCCGGGCTATTTCCCGTCGAAGCTCACCGACTATGTCATAGACAAGCATGGCGAGGAGATGCGCAACGATACGCCGCGCGGCCAGCTGGGCGGCAGCGACGACCTGAAGGGCGCGACGCTGCTGCTCGCGTCGAACGCGGGCGCTCACATCACGGGACAGACGGTGGTGGTCGATGGCGGCGCCTCGATCATTTGAACAAGGAAGGATGACGTCATGAACGCACCCAGTCGCTTCGGCACACGCTACCCATTCCATCCCTATCCTACCGGCTGGTTCAGCGTCGGCTTCGCAGATGATCTCGCGCCGGGCGATGTCCGTCCGCTGCGCTATTTCGACAGGGACCTCGTCCTGTTCCGCACCCAGTCCGGCAAGACCGTGGTGACCGACGCCCATTGTCCGCATCTCGGCGCGCATCTCGGCTATGACAGCTGGGTGGAGGGCGAGACGATCGTCTGCCCATTCCACCAGTGGAAATATGACAGCAACGGCAAATGCGTCCATGTGCCCTTTGCGAAGGCGGTTCCACCGCGCGCGCAGGTGCGTGTCTGGCCGACGGCCGAGCGCGGTGGCATGATCTTCATCTGGCACGATCTGGCCGGCAGCGAGCCGCAATATGATCTCCCCGATTATGACGAGAGCCGGAAGATCGAGGGCGCTGGATTTCGCCGGCTCCACGACGATTTCGGTTCGGCGCATCCGCAGGACGTGTTCGAGAACGGCGTGGACTTCGCCCATTTTCCGGGTGTCCACGGCACCGGACGGGCGGTGTCCGACGGCGAGATTCGGACCGAAGGCCATCGCTTCTTCAGCCCGGTCCGCATCCTTCCGGCAGGGCATGAAGGACCGATCGACCGATCGATCGGCTCGACGGTCGATTCCGAAGTCGTCGGAGGCGGTCTGTCGCGGGTGGAGAGCCGGACGCCCCACGCGCCGGGCATCGTCACGAACTATTATGTGTCGGTAACCCCGGTCGATGCTTCGCTCAGCCATTATTATGTCCATCAGTTCTTCCTGAAGGACGACGACTGCGTTCTGACCGCCGATCAGATCGAGCGCTTCACGACGATGGCGGCAGAGCATGGGGTGAAGGAACAGTATAGCGACGGCAAGATCTGGCCGTTCAAGGCCTATGTCGAGCAGCCGATGCTGTCGTCGGCCGATGGCCCGATCCTGAAATATCGCGAGTGGTACAAGCAGTTCCACCCGGCGATGTGACCGGTCACCGGGCGGAGAGTTCTCCAACGACCCGCCCGAACCGTTCTTCGGCCCGCGCGACATAGGCGGGATGAGTCAGGATCTTGGGCAGGTCGGCGAGCGCGCCCGCGAAGGCGATGTTGGCGACCTGTTCGGGGGACATCGAATCGGCGGGCGCCGCGCGGTTCGGATCGATGCCGTCGAAGATATGGGTCGCGACTGCGCCCGGCATCAGCAGCGACGCGCCGACGCTGCTTCCAGCGAGTTCCTCGCGCAGCGCCTCGACAACCGGCCATAGCGCATGCTTGGTCCCGCAATAGGCGGCGAGCCCCGGAGCGGCGATCATCGATCCGGTCGAGCCCGTGACGACGACCTGTGCGGGCTGGCCGGCCGCGAGCATGGCGGGGACGAAAGCCTGCAGGGTCGCCACAGCGCCGAGCAGGTTGACGTTCACCAGGGTTCGCCAGTCGGCGAAGGATGTTTCCAGCACCGATCCCTTGCGCAGCAGGCCGGCATTGGCGAAGAGCAGCGCGATCGGGGGCAGGGGCAGAGCAGCCTGCGCCAGCGCGGCCATTGCCGCCGGATCGGAGACATCGGCGATGTGCAGTTCCGCCGTGCAGCCCCTGGCCGCGAGCTCTCCCGTCAGCAGGTCGATCCCGGCGATGTCGCGGTCGCACCCGACGACGGTCATGCCGCGATCCGCTGCGTGCAGCGCCAGCGCGCGTCCGATCCCCGAGGCGACGCCGGTGATGACCGCCGTCCGCCCGGAGAGCTGGAGCGCGGCCCTCACCGGAAGTGCGGGATCACATGGGTGCCGATCTTGCGCAGCGTTTCGAGCTGCGCCCATTGCGGCACGGTGCCCATGTTGGTCATGAACAGGATTTCGTCGGCCCCGGCGGCAGCGAGCTGCTCGACATAGTTGATGCAGTCCGCGACCGAGCCATAGGCGTTACGCGAGTCGAGGATACCCGAGGTCGGTCGTCGGCCTCCCTCGTCGGGGCGCAGGTCCATGGTGATGGTTTCCGAAGCCAGCTTGGTGGTGATGATGGTGTCGGTGCCTTCCTCGAGCAGGTCGTCACCCCAGGTGTCGGGCTCGGGACGGGGGCCGCCGCCGTACCAGTAGTTGAGCGATTCGTAGAAATAGCGCTGTCCGCGAATGCCGATCTTGCGCGCCTGTTCGGCATCGTCGAGGACGATCGTCGGGCACAGCGCGGCGAGATGCTGGATCGGCCGATAGCCGACCTGATCGGCCACATCGCGACCGTTCCAGGCATCGCGGTAGAGCTTGTTCTTCTTCGCCACTTCCTCCGGTCCACCGAAGCCGAGCACCAGCGCGCCGAGGCCGCGTTCGCCCGCGCGCACCAGCGTGTCGGGGTTGGTGCACGCCAGATACATCGGCGGGTGCGGATCCTGGTAAGGCTTGGGATGAATCGGCCGCGACGGGATCGTGATGTGGGGTCCGTTATGCTCGATCTCGTCCTGCACGAACATCTTCGGGATGAGGTACATCGCCTCGTCGATCAGCGGCTGCAGCTCTTTCAGGTCGTATCCATAGGCCCCCGCCTCCTGCTGGCTGCCGCCCTTGCCGACGCCGAAATGGACGCGGCCCTTGGACAGAAGATCGAGTGTGGCCACCCGTTCGGCGACCTTGATCGGGTGGTTCATGGCCGGCATCAGGCAGACCACGCCATGGCCGATACCGATGCGCGAGGTGCGCCCGGCGATATAGGCCAGGAAGGTCTCGGGTGCGCTCATATGCGCATAATGGGTGAGGGAGGTGTGCTCGACGCTCCATATCACGTCGAAGCCGAGCTGCTCGGCGAGCAGCGCCTGTTCGACCAGTTCGTCGAAAACCTGTCGTTCACCGCGAGGCGATGCATCGACGATCTGTGCTTCAAAAATCAGGGAAAAACGCATCGCACTCTCTCGGTTCGCTTGTTCTTTTGTGTCGTCCCGATCCTCGGCGTGGGCCGATGTCCTTTCAATTGCCGTTTGGCGGCGGGACCCATAGCGGGCCGGCATCGTTAGGCCGTCCCGCTTTACCGAACCGGCATCGCTCGAATCGCGCCCGCGCCGGAATGCAGAGCCGACGGCGATGCCGCTCGGCGAACAAGGCGATAGCCCAATGGCAATAGAGAGGGGGCTCGCGCGCCGATAGATCGGTGGCTTCGTCGGCACCTGGACC
Organism: Pseudomonadota bacterium; assembly: GCA_040387595.1. Classification (GTDB taxonomy): domain Bacteria; phylum Pseudomonadota; class Alphaproteobacteria; order Sphingomonadales; family Sphingomonadaceae; genus Rhizorhabdus. Next base: position 63,888 of record JAZKDN010000004.1, on the reverse strand, counting down.
GACCAGCCAGGATCAGTCATGCGCGAAGCCTTCATCGTCTCCACCGCCCGTACGCCGATCGGCAAGGCGTATCGCGGCGCCTATAATGATGCGGAGGCTCCGTTGCTGTCGGGTCACGCCGTGCGCGAAGCGGTGCGGCGCGCGGGCATCGATCCGACCCGAATCGAAGACGTGATCATGGGCTGCGCGGTGCAGCAGGGTACGCAGGGCTATAATATCGGCCGGCTGACGGCCGCCGCTGCCGGCCTGCCGTCGAGCGTGGCGGGGATGTCGGTCGACCGGCAATGCGCCTCGGGCTTGATGGCGATTGCCACCGCCGCCAAGCAGATCGTCGATGACGGTATGGAGGTCGCGATCGGGGGTGGAGTCGAATCCATCAGCCTGACCCAGACGAAGCACAAGAACAGCCACCGCGCGGTCAGCCAGGCGGTGCTCGCGCACAGCCCGCATATGTACATCGCCATGATCGAGACTGCCGAACTGGTGGCTGAGCGTTACGGCGTCAGCCGCGACGCGCAGGATGCCTATGCCTATCAGAGCCAGCAGCGCACCGCCGCCGCCTATGCGGCCGGACGCTATGACGCCGAACTGGCGCCGCTGACGACGACGATGCTCGTCACCGACAAGGCGACCGGCGAGGTTTCCGAGCGCGAGGTCCGGCTGGAGAAGGACGAAGGCTTCCGCGCCGAGACGACGTTGGAGGGGCTCAGCGCGCTCAAGACCGTGTGGTCGGGCGGCAGTCTGGTCGAACAGGGCAGCTTCGTGACGGCGGGCAATGCCAGCCAGCTGTCGGACGGCGCGGCGGCCTGCGTGCTGATGGAGGCTTCTGCGGCGGCGCGGGAGGGGCTGACCCCGCTGGGCGCCTATCGCGGCATGGCGGTCGCCGGTTGCGGTCCCGAGGAAATGGGCATCGGGCCGATCCATGCGGTGCCTCGTCTGCTCGAGCGTCACGGCCTGAAAGTCGACGATATCGGCCTTTGGGAGCTCAACGAGGCGTTCGCGGCCCAGGTTCTGCCCTGTCGCGACCGGCTCGGCATTCCGGACGAGCGGCTGAACGTCGACGGCGGTGCGATTGCGATCGGCCATCCGTTCGGCATGTCGGGCGCCCGGATGGTTGGGCATGCCCTGATCGAAGGAAAGCGGCGCGGCGTCCGCCATGTCGTCGTCACCATGTGCGTCGGCGGCGGCATGGGCGCCGCCGGCCTGTTCGAGGTGCTGTGATGGTCGCCGCCAAAACCGCCAGCCTGCCGCACGGCTTCCTGTCCACGCCTGAGGAGATCATCGATGCCGCCCGCAACGGCCGGATGTTCATCCTCGTCGACGACGAGGATCGGGAAAATGAGGGCGATCTGATCATCCCGGCGCAGATGGCGTCGCCCGAAATGATCAATTTCATGGCGACCCACGGACGCGGATTGGTGTGCCTGGCGCTGACCCGCCAGCGCGCGGACCAGCTCGGGCTGGAGCTGATGGTGCAGCACAACGGCACACGTCACGAAACCGCCTTCACCGTCTCGATCGAAGCGCGCGACGGGGTGACGACCGGTATCAGCGCCTATGACCGCGCCCGCACCATATCGGTTGCGATCGATGCCCTGCGTAGCCCCGACGAGATCGTCACGCCGGGCCATGTCTTCCCGCTGATCGCCCGCGAAGGCGGCGTGCTGGTGCGCGCGGGCCATACGGAGGCGGCCGTGGACGTGGCCCGCCTGGCCGGACTCAACCCGTCGGGGGTGATCTGCGAGATCCTCAACCCCGACGGGACGATGGCGCGTCTGCCGGACCTGATCCCCTTCGCCCAGCAGCATGGGCTGCGCATCGGCACGATCCGCGACCTGATCGCTTACCGGCGGCGGCACGACCATCTCGTCGAGCGCCGCGCCGAGATGAGCTTCACGAGCGACTGGGGCGGAGACTGGCGGATCGTCAGCTATCGCAACACCGTGAGCGGCGCAGAGGTGGTCGCCCTGATCAAGGGCAAGGTCGATCCGACGGCGCCGACGCTGGTGCGCATGCATGTCCATTCGCCGATGTCCGACCTGTTCGCCGAATCCGGCGATCGATCGGGGATGCTCGGGCAGGCCATGGAGGCCATCGCCGAAGCCGGCAGTGGAGTCGTGGTCGTTCTCAGTTCGCCGGCACCGGATCTTGTCGCCTGCGTCATCCGTGCACGGCAAGAGGGGCGCGAGGAAACGGCTGGCCGCACGATGGCGGTGCGGGAATATGGTATCGGCGCGCAGATACTGACCGACCTCGAAATCCACCGGATCGTCCTGCTCAGCAACAGCGACACCAGCTTCGTCGGGCTCGACGGCTACGGCATCGAAATCGTGGGCCATCAGCCTCTCCGGGCCGATCGCGAACCGGGTTGACACCGAAGCATCGCCGAACGAGCAATATTCTTAAACTTGCAATCTTATATATAATATGAATTATCGGCGCATCAGGAGTTAGGAGAGTCATGAGCAATATTCTCATCCGGGGCGGCACGGTCGTCGATGGAACGGGTGCTGCGGCCTATGCGGCCGACGTCCGCGTCAGCGGATCCACCATCACCGAGATCGGCAAGGACCTGGTCCCCGCCGCCGACGAGCGCGTCGTTGATGCCGGCGACTGCATCGTATCGCCGGGCTTCATCGAGCCGCATACCCACATGGACGCAGTGATGTGGTGGCAGCCGAGCCTCGACCCGCTTCCCGGCTATGGCGTGACGACCGTGGTGATTGGCAATTGCGGCTTCACCGCGGCCCCCGTCCACAGCGATCCCGAAGTGCGGCGCGAGATGGTGAAGATCTTCACCTTTTTCGAGGAAGTGCCCGAGCGGCCTTTTCTCGAGCAGCTGCCCTGGGACTGGAGTACCTACTCGGAATATCGCGCGTCGATGGCGGCGAACTGCCCGACCTCGACCAACATCGCCGGCTATGCCGGCCATATCGCGATGCGCCTGGCGGTGATGGGCATGGACGCCTGGACGCGCGCCGCCACCGCCGAGGAAATCGGCCGGATGTGCGCCCTGCTCGAGGATGCGATCGACGCCGGCGCGCTCGGCATGTCGTCCAACCTCATGGATCATGACAGCCAGGACCGCGCGGTGCCGAGCCTCGTCGCCGACGATGCCGAATGGTCGGCGCTGATCGGCGTGCTCGCCAGCCGGCCGGGCAGCCAGCTTCAGGTCATCCTCGATACCTTCTTCAAGCTGAAGGCGCCCGAGCAGATGGAACGGCTCGGCAATCTCTGCCGGGGGCGTGGGGTCCGCGTGCAGATGGCGGGCGCCGGCGGGCTGCTGCGTTTCCAGGACGCGATCCGCGACCGGATGTGGGAGATCACCGCGCAGCAGAAGGAAGAGGGGTTCGATTTCTGGCCGAGCTTCGCCCATGTTCCGCCGACGACCGCGCTCAATTTCTTCACCTCCTCCTCTTTCGCCCAGGCGAACGAATATGTCTGGCACGAGGTCGTCCAGGCCGAGACGGAAGAAGCGAAGCTGGCGCTGCTCAACGATCCCGATTTCCGGGCCCGGGCCCGCGACAGCTGGGACAACAAGGCATTTCGCCAGTCGCTCGTCGCCAACCCGCATATGATGCTGCTGCTCGATTCGGATACCGGCGCCGGACCGCTCGGCCTCAACCTGAAGGAACTGGCCGAACAGCGCGGCGTCCATCCGTCGGATGCGCTGGCCGACTGGCTCATCGCCAACGGCGTCAACTCGATAGTCAACCGGGTGCCGCATCCGGTTGCCTATGAGCAGACCGTCGAGATGCTCAAGGCCAGCCAGACCGTGGCCAATATCTCCGATGCCGGCGCGCATGGGCAGATGCTGTGCGGCGGCGGCGAGAATATCCTGCTGCTGACCCAGTTCCTGAAGAACAAGGACCTGACCCTCGAAGAGGCGATCTACGTCCAGACCGGCAAGCAGGCCGAGCATTTCAATTTCGCCGATCGGGGCACGCTGAAGGTCGGCAATCGCGCCGACATCGCGGTCTTCAAGCTCGACGAGATCGAGGCGCGTCCGCTCAAGCGCGTGTTCGACGTGCCCGATGGCAAGGGCGGTTTCACCTGGCGCTTCACCCGCGATGCCGCGCCGATGCGGCTGACCCTGGTGAACGGCAAGTCGACGTTCGAAAACGGTGCCTTCACCGGTGCGCTGCCGGGCGAGATGGTCGGCCCTGTCATCCGCAAGGTCGAAGCGGCGGCGGCCTGAGCGGCCCGGAACAGAGGAGAAAGAGGATGAAGGAAGACGATCTCCCCTATCTGCAGCGCGGTCGCCAGAAGGTGGAAACCACCAGCAGCGCGCTGATCAGCTCGTCGAAATATCTGAGCGATTATCGCATCCGCGAATGGGTCACGACCCAGAGCTTGAAACGCAACGGTCGCGACTATCCGCCGACCTTCGGCATTCCGATGCTGATCGAGGCCGTGCGCGAGGTGCAGGACCATGAGCGGATCGAGGAGCTGTTCAACGAAGCGCGCAAGGACTGGCCCGAGTTCGACGCGTGGCTCGACGAGCGCTGGCTGTCGCGGCTTACGCGGGAAGACATGAAGTCCTGTCCCGAAGGATCGATCGGCGGCATCTGGTACAAGCAGCTCTCGGGCGCGCAGATGGAAGTCGACATCATCCCGTCCTTCGAGCCGCGGTCGAGCTTCGAATATTTCTTCCTGCGTGGCGTCCAGATCCACGATTTCATGCACATCCTCAGCGGCGGCGGCTTCGACGGGCTCGGTGAAATCATGCCGGCGTTCCTGAAATACGGAAACCTGTTTCGCCACTTCAACGCCGAGCTGGCAGGGCTGCTGAACGTGCAGAACACCTTGCTGACGATGCCAATGTTCATGCGCGGCGCGCTGCACTATCCGGAGCTATTCACCCGCATGTGGGACCTGTCCCATTATGCGATGAAGGTCGGCGAGCAGTCTGATGCGCTGTTCATCCCGAAATATGAGGAATGGCTCGATCTACCGCTCGAGGAAGCGCGCCGGAAGTTCGGTGTGCGGGGCGCGCGTACGATCGACACGTCACGCGAGTCCGACTTCTTCAACGAGATGACGACCAGCTTCGAACCCTTGCCATCCGAGACCCAGGCCGTCGCTGCCGAGTAATCTCGCGCAGGCGGCACGATGGTCCACGGGCAAAGAGCCTCCCCGGCAATGCGTCGGGGAGGCTCTTGTTTTTTCTACCAGCCCTCGATCTCGGCCAGGCCGATCTCTTCGACCACGGCAAGGGCCTTGGCCAGGGCTTCGGGCTCGGACGGCAGGCGCGGCGGGCGCGGATAGCCGCCGGCGAGGCCGAAATGGTCGAGGATCGCCTTGGTGACGCGGATGCCGCCATTGCCGTAGAGCGCCAGGAACAGCCGCATGAGCTTGCCCCAGCGATCAAGAAAGGCGGCGTTGTCGCCCGACTGCGCCGCCGCGATGACGCCCGCGCAGAGCCTGGGCGCCAGATTGGCTTCCGATGACAGAAAGCCGTGGGCGCCGAACGCCAAGGCCATCGGTGCGTTGTGCGGACCGCCGACGAAGATGTCGATGCGGTCGCCGAGCGCATCCGCCAGCGTCTTCAGATAGTTGGGATCCTGGTGGCTGATGTTCAGCCCGATCAGCTGCGAGTGGCGCTCGAACAGTCCGATGATCACCGGCGCAGGTATGACATAGCCGACCGACTGGTGGGTGGAGAGCACCGACGGGACATCGCTATTCGACAGCACTTCCTCGAAATAGGCGTCGAGTTCCTTCGGCGTGGGAACATGGCCATGGCCGACATCGAGCGAATAGACCTGCGCCGCATCGACACCGGCGCGCTTCGCCTTGTCGAGAAAGGCGATCATCTGACGGGCGGTGCGGGGTTCCACGCCCATCGCCCGGATCGGAGACCGGCCGCCGATCTCCTCGGCGGCGATCGTCAGCAGGCGCTCGGTTTCCTCATCGGACAAGGTGTAGCCTTCGCCGCTGCCTCCTCCGCCCACATAGACGCCCACTCCGGCATCGCTGAGCTTGCGGAGGTGACGGCGAAAGGCGGTCTCGTCGATCGCGCCACTTGCCGTGAACGGCGTGATGCTGATCGCAAAGGTCTGATAGCGCGCCGGATCGGCAACCATATTCTTCTCTCCTCTAGCCGCGGTTTAAAACCGCGTGGTCTTGCAAAGATTGAGCCCAGGCGTATTGCTGCTTGCACGATGGCGCACCCGTTTTGCAGTGCGCCCTATCTGGAGGGATCGAACCAACGCATGGTGGACCGAGGCAAGAAGCGGCTGCGACAGCCGCGCTTGGCGGAGATCGTTGCTTCGAGCCTGCGTTCGCGCATTCTGTCCGGCGTTCTGAGCGATGGCGACCTGCTGCCCAAGCAGGATGAACTGCTCTCCGAATTCGGCGTAAGCCCGCCGTGCATTCGCGAAGCCTTCCGTATTCTCGAGACCGAGGGGCTCGTCACGGTCATCCGCGGCAATGTCGGGGGCGCGGTGGTCCACGTCCCGCAGCCCGGCACCGCTGCCTATATGATGGGCCTGGTGCTCCAGTCGCGCCGGGTGCCGCTGATCGATCTGATCGATGCGATGCGGCGTCTTGAGCCTGCCTGCGCCGCGCAGGCCGCCCAGCGGTCCGATCGGGGCACCACATTGCTGCCGCGGCTGCGCGCCAATATCGATGCCAGCCTCGCGGCGATCGACGATCCCAACGCCTTCATCGGCCTGGCGCGTGCCTTCCATACCGAACTGGTCGCGGGGTGCGGCAACGAGACGATGAGCCTGGTCGTCGGCGCGCTCGAAAGGCTGTGGTCGGCGCAGGTCGATGCGCTCGCGCTCAACAAGTCGGTGCATGGCACCTTCTCCGATCGCTCGGTGCGCCTCTCGCTCGCGCATGAGCATGAGCGGATCTACCGCGCCATCGAGGAAGGCGACGCGCAGGGCGCGGAACGCGCGATCCTCGAACATTATTCGGGTGGTGGCGGCGAGCGGCGTCATGGCTTCGATACCAGCATGACGGTGATCGCCGACTCGCTGCGCCCCTGATCCGGGCGTCATACGCCCGTTCATCTCAGATCTCCGGCCAGCTGGCGATGTCCTGCGGGTTCGGTCGCGGACGGGGCGGGGCGGGCTCGGCAACCGTGCCGACCAGGATCACGCCGGCTTCCTTCTCATGCTCGCGAATGCCCAGCAGCGCGGTGGCGTTGGGGTCATAGGCATGCCAGCCGGTCAGCCATTGCGCGCCGTACCCCAAGGCATGGGCTCCGTTGAGCAGGTTCATGCACACGGCCCCCGTCGACAGCCATTGCTCCCATTCGGGAACCTTGTGACCTGGGATCGCCGAAGACAGCACCACGATGGCGAGCGGCGCAGGGACGAGCTTTCGCGTGCTAACCCGCACCTTTGCGGCGTCGTCGCGCGCATCGGCCAGTTCGAGCAGGCGATCGGTCCATCGGGTCTTGTTCTCGCCGGACAGCAATAACAGCCGCCAAGGCGCAAGCCGGCCGTGGTCGGGAACGCGCAGTCCGATCTCGATCAACTGTTCGATTTCCTCGGGGCTGGGGCCGGGGCCGACCAGGGCATCGGGCATCGGCGAACGACGCTTCGCGAGCAGTTCGCTCGCCGGTACGGGCTGCAATTCGGCGGCCGTGGCCATGAGGTGTCTCCTTGATATCGCGTCGTAATCCAATTGACTCGCGTCATCGTCAACCCCTATTATATAAAAGATAGCAATATATGCTCCGGCCGCTGGTGGGAGCAATTTGTGGAGGATGTGATGAACGGTTCGATCCTGCGATTTGCAGACGTCCGACTTGGCCAGCCGGTCCCGTTGAACGATCGCGACAGCGTCAGCGCGCCTATCGGCGAGCGTATCTGCGAGATGGTCCGCTGCTGGTCGGGGGCACCCTCCGCTTCGCTCGTCTCGATCCGCGAAGAAAGCGACCCGACCGTGTCCGACGATCTTGCGGCCTCGGTCGTCGGTCGCCACCTCGGCGGCAGCAACCGCGCCGATGTCGAAGTGCTGATGCGCGTGGGCGACGCGGTTCGGACCCGCGCCGTCGTTCGCGTGACCCTGGCCTGATGTAATGTATCGAGATCCCGCCTCGACGCTGGCGCATGTGCCGCAAACATTGCAAGTTCCCGGGATGTCTACATCCCTTCAGCCCACCATCGCCAGCGGCGTCGCCACGTTGCGCACGCTGCGCATCGCCAAGCATTTCCCCTTTTTCCTGGCGGTTGCCGAGGAACAGAACCTCCACCGCGCCGCCGAGCGACTCAATATCGCGCAGTCGGCCTTGTCGCGGCGCATAGCCGATCTCGAGCGCGAGCTGGGAGACGTCGTTCTGTTCGAGCGGCAGGCCCGAGGCGTCGCGATCACCCAGGCGGGGCGGGAGCTGGCCAAGGACGTTCGCCGTATCCTGATGTCGATCGACGAGGCCGGCCGTAACGTCAAAAGCGTGGCGCAGGGCGATCGCGGCACGCTGCGCGTGTCCTTTTCCGAGGCCATGCTGCGTAGGCCGGTCCTGCCCGTCGTGCTCCGCGAGTTTCGCGCCCGCTATCCCGATGTCAACTTGCGGGCCTTTCCGCTGACGTCGGATGCGCAGCGATCGCGGCTGGTGGCCGGCGAGATCGACGTCGCCTTCGTCATCGACGAGAATAGCGACCGCGATCAGTTCGATTGCCTGCCGATGGGGGAGGACAAGTTCGTGCTGGCGCTGCCGGACGACCATCCGCTGGCGGCACAGGATCGGGTGTTTCTGCGCGAGATCGCGGGGGAGCCACTGTTGTGGCCGGCACGGCACATTTCGCCGCGGCTGTTCGATCGCATGATCGCCGCCTTCGATGCGCAGGGAATCTCCCCGAACATCGCCGTCGAGGTGACGGCGGTCGATATCGCCTATGAGCTGGCGGCCGCCCGGATCGGGATAGGAATCGTCACCGCCGCCCGGGCCGACAGGACGCCGCCCGGCATCGTCTTGCGCGAACTGGCCGATCTCGATCTGCCGCTGCCGCTCAGTATGTTGTGGTCCGCGCGAACCACGTCGGCGCTCGTTGCCAATTTCGTCGAGCTGGTGCGTGAGCGGCTGCAGGAACAACATCCCGCCTGACCGCGGATCGGGTCACGCGGTCAGCACGGCGCCCAATATGTGTCGGAGCCGTCCGAGCTCTTCCGTTTCGAGCGGGCGACGGGCGAGCTGGCCGACGATGGCCAGCGCCGCTTCGATGTGGATGCGGCCGTGATCGGCGCTCACGCCCGGCCGGGCATCGCATAACAGGGTGACCAGCCGGCCGACGAGCCGCGCGCGCACGGCGCCGAGTTGTGCACGGTCATCGTCGTCCATGTCCATGACGGTCGTTTGCAGCAGTCCGATTACCGCGCCCTCGCGCAACGCCCTGTCGACCATCACCCCGGCCATGGCATCGATCGTGTCGGCAGGTTCGCCCGTCGCTATCGCGGCCTCCATCGCTTCGACCGCTTCGCCGACGGCCGCCTCGAGCAGGGCGACGAGCAGCTCGCTCTTGCGCCGGAAATAGCGGTAGATGGCCGGACCGCTGACGCCGGACGCCATCGCGATCGCGTCGATGCTGGCGGCGGCATAGCCGTGCTTCTGGAACATATCTGCCGCTGCCGAGAGGATCAGCGCGCGCCGTCCCTCGCGCGTCATCCGCGTCCGCCGGGCTTCCCCGCTCACTGCATTTTCCTCCCTTGGTCCGTTTCTAGCCCCTAGCGCAGCCGTGGAGAAAACGCTAGTTAGCGATCGTTCACTAAGAGGATGCCGTTATGACCCAGACCCGCCCCTTGGCCGACCCTGCGATGTTCGATCCCGACTATTTCGCAGCCAACGGCTACCCGCACGATATCTGGACGAAGATGCGACGCGAGCAGCCGGTCGCCTGGCACGAGGACGGCGTTCGCGAGGCGTTTTGGGCGATCACGCGCTATGAAGACATCGCCGCCATCGGCAAGGACAGCGACAATTTCATCAGCAGCCCCGGCGTCACCATCCTCCGCAACGACCAGATGGTGGACAGTGCGACGGCGCGCGTCCCGCTGATGCTGACGATGGACCCGCCCGAGCACCACAAGTACCGCATGATCCTGCGCGAACGCTTCAAGCCGAGCGTGATGCGTGCGCTCGAATCCCACATCATCGAGCGGTGCCGCGAGATCGCCGACGATGTCGCCGCCGCGCGCGTGGCCGCAGCGACAGCCGATGAACCGGTCATCGATTTCGTCGACGCCATCGCGATGCGGCTGCCGCTCGACGTCATCCTCGAATTGCTCGGGGTGCCCGCCGACGACCGCGACCAGATGTACGAATGGAGCAATGCGGTGATCGGGAGCGAGGATCCCGAATATGGCGACGTCGACCTGCCGCGCGAGGCGATCGTCGGGGCGCAGCAGGCGATGTTCGGCTATTTTGCGCGCTTCATCGCCCAGCGCCGGGTGGCGCCGCGCGAAGATCTGGTCAGCCTTCTGGTCGAGGCGCGGATCGATGGGGAGCCGCTGACCGACATGGAAATCCTCGGTTTCTGCTTCCTGCTGGCGATCGCCGGTAACGAGACCACCCGCAACGCGACCAGCGGGGCCATGCTCGCGCTGATCGAGCATCCCGAGCAGCGCCGCACGCTGACCGCCAATCCGTCGTTGATGGTGCCGGCGGTCGAGGAACTGCTGCGCTGGGTGACGCCGATCATCTACATGGCGCGCACCGCCACCCGCGACATCGACATCGGCGGCCAGACGGTGCGGAAGGGAGAAAAGGTCGTGGTCTTCTACCCATCGGCCAATCGCGACGAGAGCGTCTTCGAAAACCCGTTCGCCTTCGATCTCGAACGTAAGCCTAACCGCCACCTGACGTTCGGCTTCGGCCGCCACAGCTGCCTTGGCAACGACCTCGCCCGGATCGAGCTGCGCGCGGTCATGAACGAGTTGCTGGCGCGCTTTCCCGACATCGAACTGGCCGGACCGGTCAGCCGGCTGCGCTCCAACTTCGTGGGCGGGATCAAGCGTATGCCTGTGCGGATGGGATAGATCCGAGGCTGGCGCTCCGGGACTCGACAACATCCATCAACCATGCTCTGTATATACTAAGATTATAAAGATGGAGAGGGATGTTGGGGGCGCTCCTTCGCGCATTGCCGGCGCTGGTCGCGGGCTTGCTGGTGCTCGCGATCGGCGGTGTGCTCGCCTGGTGGGGCTGGCAGCTCGTCCGGCTCGGCGGTTCGGCCTATTATGTCGCGGCGGGGGCCGCGTTGCTCGCGGCGGGCCTGTTGATGCTGTTCCGCCGACGCACCGGCTATTGGTGCTATCTCGGCATAACGTTGCTGACTCTGGCCTGGGCGTTGTGGGAAGCCGGCACCGAGCCCTGGGGAATCATGGCGCGCGTCCTCGCGCCGCTCGTCCTGCTCCTGGTGCTGACTCCCGTTGCGATCCTTCTTCGGCCCGCCGGGTTCGAGCGTGGGCGCATCGGCCGTCGGGCGCTGCTCGGCTTCGCGGCGGTGCAGGTCGGCGTGCTGCTGCTTGGCTGGCTCGCGGTCCGCGACAGCGCGCCGGCCAAGCAGGGCGACGACGGTCTGGTCTCGGCCGCGGCCACGGCGGGCTGGCCCTCCTATGGCGGCGACTGGCGCGGCGACCATTATAGCCCACTCGGCCAAATCACCCCGGCCAACGCGCCCCGGCTCCAGAAGGCCTGGACCTATCGGGTCGGTGGGCTCGACGATCTGGGGACCAACAGCCGCTTCACGGCGACCCCGCTGGCGATCGACGGTAGTTTGTATTTCTGCGATCCGCGCAACCGGATCATCGCACTCGACGCGACCACCGGCCGGCTGCGCTGGCGGCATGACCCCGGGGTCGTCTCATCCAAGGCGTTCTCGATCGTGTGCCGCGGCGTTTCCTTCCACCGATCCGACGGGCGGGGCGCCTGCGCGAAACGCATTTTGGAAACCACCCTCGATGCCCGGCTGATCGCGGTCGATGCGGCCAGCGGGAAGCCCTGTGCCGATTTCGGACGCTGGGGAGCGGTGAGCCTGATCGACGGAGTCGAGCCAAGCTTCGACGGCTATTATTACGGGACGTCGCCCCCCACGATCGTCGGCGATCTCGCCATATTGGGCGGTTATGTCATCGACAACCAGCGGCTCGATCCGGCGCGCAGCGTGGTGCGGGCCTATGATGTGATCACCGGGGCTCTGCGCTGGACGTGGGACGCGGGGGCGCCGCCGGGCGCCGCTCCGGGCGGGCCGGGGCGGTTGTTCACCCCCGGCAATCCCAATGCCTGGGCGGTGTTCAGCGCCGATCCCGCCCTGGGGCTCGTCTATGTCCCGACCGGCGGCAGCTCGCCCGACTTCTTCGGCGGCTTGCGGACCCCGGCCGCCGAGCGTTTCGGCACGGCGATCGTCGCGCTCGACGTGCGGACCGGGGCGGTCCGCTGGTCGTTCCAGGCGGTCCATCATGATCTGTGGGATTATGACATGCCGGCCCAGCCGGCCCTGATCGACCTTCCCGCCGGCAAGGGGACGCTGCCTGCGCTGGCGGCGGCCAGCAAGACCGGCCAGATCTTCCTGCTCGACCGCCGTACCGGCAGGCCGATCGCCCCGGTCGAGGAGCGCGCGGTGCCGCGGTCCGCGATAGCGGGCGAAAGGGCCGCGGCGACTCAGCCTTATTCGGTGGGCATGCCGTCCTTTGGCGGCCGGCGGATCGAGGAGCGGGCGTTATGGGGCGCGACGCCGATCGACATGCTGCTGTGCCGCCTGCAGTTTCGACAGCTGCGCTACCAGGGCGATTTCACGCCGCCCTCGCTCGAACCCTGGCTGTTCTCGCCCGGCACGTTCGGCGCCATTAATTGGGGCGGGGTCTCGATCGATCGCGGTCGTCGCCTGATGATCGTCAACAGCTCGTCGATGCCCTTCGTGGGCCAGCTTGTCCCGCGCGCCGAAGCCGATGCGGCGGGCGCCAAGCCGTTCGATCCCCATGCGGGGCGTCCGGCGAACGGCAAGCCGATGGCGCCGATGGCGATGCAGGGTACGCCCTACGGTCTTCGGCTCAGGCCGTTCCTCTCGCCGATCGGTTTCCCCTGCGTTGCGCCGCCCTGGGGCCGGATCGCCGCGATAGATATGAACAGTCGCCGCCTGGTCTGGGATCGCCCGATCGGCACCACCAGGGGCACGGCACCCTTCGGGATCGGCCTGCCGGTCGGAATCTTCAATCTCGGCGGTTCGGTCGCCACGGCGGGCGGGGTGACGTTCATCGGCGCCACCACCGACAGCGCGTTTCGGGCGATCGAAACCGCCAGCGGCCGAGAGCTGTGGCGCACCGCGCTACCGGCCGGCGGTCAGGCGACCCCGATCAGCTATGCTGCGCGCGACGGACGGCAGATGATCGTCATCGTCGCCGGTGGCCACGGATCGTTGCGCACGCCGCGCGGCGATCATGTTGTCGCCTATGCCCTTCCCAGACATCAGATCAAGGAGACCAGGCCATGACCGACTGGCAGGCACTATATGCGGACCGCATGGGCGGCGTCGTGGCGTCCGACATCCGCGAACGGATGAAATTGCTCGACGCGAGCCAGATCATCCATCTCGGCGGCGGACTGCCCGATCCAGACATCTTTCCCTATGAGCCGCTGGCCGCCGCGTCGCAGGCGATCTGGTCCGATCGGTCGCGCGCGCGAACCGCGCTGCAATATGCGCCGAGCGAGGGCCATGCGCCGCTGCGCCAGTGGATCGCCGACTATATGACCCAGCATGGCGCGCCGTGCGGGATCGACAATATCCTGATCACCAACGGATCGCAGCAGGGGCTCGATTTCGCGGCGAAGCTGCTGCTGTCGCCGGGCGACCTGGCGATGGTCGAGATACCGAGCTTCATCGGCGCGCTGCGCGCCTTCGATGCCTATCAGCCGCGCTATATCGGTTTGCCTGAACGCTCCGAAGACTGGCGCGCGAGCGAACTGGGCGGGGCGAAATTCTGCTATGTCGGTCCCGACTTCCGCAACCCCACCGGCACCACCATGACCCTAGCCGAGCGTGAGGCGCTGCTCGACCTGGCGGCCGAAACCGGCATGGCGCTGCTCGAGGACGGTTGCTACGAGCAACTTCGCTATGATGGCGAGGATATCCCATCGCTGCTCGCGCTGGCGATCGGACGCCATGGCGATATCGAGAAGGTGCCTGTCCTTCACACCGGCACCTTTTCCAAGACGATCGCGCCGTCGCTGCGCATCGGCTGGATCGCCGGCCCGGCCGAGGCGATCCGCAAGCTCGTCCTGATCAAGCAGGCCAGCGATCTCGCCACCAGTGCGCTGAACCAGATGCTGCTGCTGGATGTGGTGAAAACGGGTCTCGATGCGTCGATCCAGACCGCCTGCACCGTCTATCGCGCGCGGCGCGATGTGATGCTGCGCACGCTGGAGGAGGCGATGCCCGACGCCGTCCGCTGGACCCGTCCCGAAGGCGGGCTCTATATCTGGGGAGAGCTTCCCGAAGGCGTCGATGGCACGCGTTTCGCGGAGCGAGCGTTGCTCGAACATTCGGTGTCGATCATATCCGGAGCCGCTTTCTATCCGGCGCGGGCCGCCAATGTCGACGTGCGGCGCAACACCTTCCGGCTCAGCTTTTCGATGATCGGGGAAGAACCGGCGCGGACGGGTGTGCTGCGGCTGGGCGAACTCGCCCGTGAGATGGTGTCGGCATCGGCCTGATCGGGCCGATGCCGACGGGCCGTCAATCGACGGCGGCCGTCACCGCGATTTCGAGCGCGTAAAGCGGCGAGGCGAGGACGACCTGCATCGTCGTCCGCGTCGGCGCGCAACCGGGTACGATCCAGGGGTCCCATGCCGCGTTGAGCTCGGGCAGGATCGCGAGGTCGGACAAAAAGATGGAAGCGGTCAGCAGGCGGGCCCGGTCGCTGCCGACCTCGGTCAGCAGCGCATCGATCCGATCGATGACTTCGCGAACCTGATCCGCGGTCGAGCCGCCGCGATGATCGATGGCGACCTGGCCCGAAAGATAGGCGACGCCGCCATGGACGACGGCGCCGCTCATCCGGGGGTTCGCCGCGAAACGTTTGATATCGGCCATCCCGATGCTCCTTTCAGGACGATCCGAGGGCAGATGAACCATCTGCTCTCGGATCGTAGTAAATGACATGAAGGGGTGACCGATCCGACACCGCCGGATCGGCCCATAGCCTAGAAGGAAAAGCGCCCGGTGACCCCATACATGCGGGGTTCGTTGTACATGCGCTGATTGACGCCAAGGCTGGAATTGATCAGCGACGCGCCGCCGATCTTGAACGTCGTGTTCGTCAGGTTGGTGACATAGAAGCCAAGGTCGAAACGGCTGCCCAGCACGCCCTTCCAGTCGAGATTGATGTCGACCGTCTGGGTCGCCCGCTCACGGCTCTCGCCGTCGAAGACGTTCGTTCCGTTGGGCAGGGTGATGAACGGCACCAGCCCGAGGAGGATCGAACTCTTATAGGCCCAGTTCATCGACATCGAGACCTTGCCGAGCGCTTCGTCGATCGGGAAGGCCCAGTTGGCGTTGACGTTGAGCTTGTGCCGCGGCGTGAACGGGAAGATGCGGCCACCCTGCGGCGTCGGCGTGTTGGTGACCGGATCGCGGCGCGAATAGTCGAGGAACCGGCCGTAGTTCGCCTTGGTGTAGGCATAGGAGGTCAGCACGGTGATGTCGCGGGTCGGCGCGACGGTGACGTCCGCCTCGATGCCCTTCACCTTGGCCGATGCCGCATTGACCAAGGCGCTGACATTGGCGGTGCCGACGCCGAAGGTCTGGTTCAGCTGGGCATCGTCGACCCACTGGTGATAGGCCGCGATGTTGGTGCGCACCCCCCAGTCGCCGATCCGGAAGTCCGACTTCAAGCCCACTTCCACGTCGCGCACTGTCTCCGGCTGGTAGGAGAAGAGCGAGATGGCGTTAGGAATCGGCGGATTGGCCAGAAGCGCGGGCGCCGCGAGCGGATTGGTGCCGCCGGCGCGGTAGCTTTGCCGATGGGCGATATAGACCATCGTCTTCTGCGAGATCTTGTAGTCGAGTCCGATCGAATAGGCGTCGCTGTCGGCCTTCGCCACGAACGAAGCCTCGCAGGCATCGGCCTGCGCCGGATTGACCACCGTGCCCGTCAGCCCCGTGACGCACCGCCCGTTGGTGACCTGGTACAGCGTGAGCGCGCGACGGTCGCGCGTCCAGCGATAGCCGCCCGAGAGCGTCAGTCCGTCAAGGGCCCCCCCGAAGCTGTAACTGGCATTCACGAAGGCTGCGCGTGAGGTGTCGTCGATATATTGATTGGTGTCGGTCATCGATCCGAACACCGACGTCTGGTGCTGGTAGTTGGCGTCGGGCGTCTTCAGGTCGGCGCCGAACAAGCCGACGATATATTTCAGCCGGTCGTCGAGTGCCTGACCCTGCAACTGGATCTCGTCCGAAACCTGCCGGATATTGAGACCCCAGGGTTCGTCGGCGTCGCGTGCGTTGCACGTTGCCGCCGTCGAGCAGGTGTCGAAGTGCAGGATGGTCAGGCCCGATCCGTCGAAGTCGAAGCGGTTGACCTGTTTGAAGCGGCGATAGCCGAAGATGTTCTTGAGGATCAGGCCATCGGTGATCTCGAAGGTCGTGATGTTCGAGATGCCCTGCGATCGCTTGCGATCGATGCCGTCGACATTGCTGAACGTCGTCCGCGGGCCGGCTGCGTTCTGGCGGGCGAGGGCCGCCTGCACCGTGCCCTGGAACAGCGTCGGGATCAGTGCCGCCGGGTTGACCGCGGTAATGAAGTTCGAGCTGCCGTTGGTGGTCGACCGGAGCATGTCGGCGACGAAGATGTTCGAGAAGCGGTCCGACGGCTCCCACAGCACGGACGCGCGGCCCGTGAATAAGCTCCGGTTGTCCTGATGTTTGCGGGTCGTCGCATTATAGGTGAAGCCGTCGCGCTTCAGACCCTTGGCGGCGATGCGGATCCGCAGCGTATCGCTGACGGGAATGTTGATGGCGCCTTCCAGGCCGCGATTGTTGTAATTGCCGTATTCGGCCGAGACATAGCCGCCGAATTCCTTGCCGGGACGGCGCGGCTCGAACAACACGGCGCCGCCGGTCGAGTTGCGACCGAACAGGGTCCCCTGCGGGCCCTTCAGCACCTGAACATTCTGCAGATCGTAATAATAGCCGGGGCCGCCGCCGTCGCCGATGGGCAGGGGGACCTGCGCGAAATAGGCGGGGACGGTCACCTGCTGGCCCGAGATCGACGCCCCCGATCCGGATTGGGCGCGGATGACGTAATTCTCTTCCTCGCGACTGCTCTGGGCGGAGGTCAGCGCGGGCACGAGCTTCGACAGGTCGACCGCATTCTGGATGCGCTGGGTTTCCAGCGTCTCGCCCGAGAAGGCCTGCACCGCGATCGGAATATCCTGCAGTGCCTCCTCTCGACGACGGGCCGTGACGACGATGTCGGCGATCTGGCCTTCCGTCAAGGCTGGTGGCTGGGAAGCCCGGGCGCCATCATTCTGGGCCCAGGCGGCGGAACCGAGTGCATGCAAGGCGGCAACGCCGCACAACAGATAGTGCTGCTTTCTCATTTCCCTCTTCCTCTCCTATGTCGCGCTTTGTTTTTTGTTGGGTGGGACGCGCGGGATCCCGGTATTATTCGTTCAGGCGTGGAGCGATCAGCCCTCCGTCGATGGGCACCGCGGCACCGGAAATGTACGAAGCGTCGTCCGACAGCAGGAAGGCGATCCCCTTGCCGAACTCGTCGAGCCGACCGACCCGGTCGAAATGCGACAGCGCATCGAGATAGGCCTGCCGTTCGGGCGTGCGGCTCGGATGCGGAGGGTTGCCGAGGATCACGGCGTTGACGTTGACGCCGTGCCGGGCGACCTCCTTCGACACCGAACTGACCAGCGCATGGAGCGCCAGCTTGCCCGATGCATAGGCGCTGCCCGATTCCTGGCCGAGGACGGCCGAGATCGAGCTGACGCAGACGACCTTGCCGTAGCCGCGCTCGACCATGGCCGGAAGCAGCGCATGGAGGAGCATCGCCTGGGTGAAGAAGTTCATCTCGAAGATCGCGCGAAAATGCGCGAACTCGGATGTGGCGAACTCGCCCCAGGGCGTCATCGGTGGGCCGCCGCCGGCGTTGTTCGCGAGCAGATCGACCTTGCCATGCGCCGCGTTCGCCTCATCGACGAAGCGCCGGATGAAATCGGGCTCCATGACCGAGCCGATATGGGTGGTCACCTTGACGCCGTGCCCGCGCAATTCTTCAGCCGTCGCGGACAGTCGCTCCTCATCGACATCGTTGAGAGCGAGCGCGGCGCCACCTTTGGCGAGTTCGGCAGCGGTGGCCGCTCCGATCCCGCGCCCGGCTCCGGTGACGATCGCGACCTTGCCGGCGAACCGGCTCATGCGGCCTTCCTCGCCCGCGGGTCGGAGAACATCGGGTTGGCGGCGTTGTTGGTCCAGATCTGGTGGCGGGTGAAGCGCCACTGACCGGTCGCCCGACTGAAGCTGAACAGATAGGTGCCCTCGTGAAGGCCGTGGTGCCACTCGCCATCTTCCTGACCGACCAGCGCCATCTGATAATGGCACAGCGCCCAGGCCGACTGGTTGTCGTCGGCGATGCGCACCATCTGGGTGCCGATCAGGTGGCGGATTTCGAGACCGCTGATCTTCGTCAGGTCGCGCGGCGGGGCGACCACGCCTTCGCGGCGGGGCAAAGCGGGCTTGGCGTGGAGGCCGATCAGGGCGTCGCGACCGCGCACCGTTTCGTCCAGCGTGCCCTTCATGACCCGCTCGATATTCTCGTCGTACAGCCGTTCGAGGACATCCCAGCCGCGGCTGTCGCAGGCGAAGGCATATTCGTTGATCATCTCCTGGATGCGGATCTTGTCCGTCAGGAAATCGACCTTGTCCTCAAGCGTGGTCCGTTCGCGCTCGACGGCCGGGGTGAGGTCGCGCCAGCAGGCATAGGCATCGTACAGCACTCGTCTCTCTCCTATTGATCGGGTGGGATCGGGCGGGTTCAGATCGGCCCGCCGCGTCCCCCTGCGACATTGATAAGCTCGCCGTTGATGAAGGCGCCGTCTTCGCTGCACAGGAAGGCAGCGGTGCCGGCGATCTCCTCGGGCTTGCCCAGCCGGCCGACCAGGGACAGCTTCGACATGAAGGCGATTTCCGGCTCGGATCGGTTGCGCTTCATCAGCGGGGTCAGGATCGGTCCCGGCGCGATGCAGTTCGCGCGGATGTTCTGCGCGGCATGATCGATCGCGAGCGAACGGGTCAGCGAGATCACGCCGCCCTTCGCGGCGACATAAGCGGGATTGCGGCCCATGCCGGTGACGCCGGCCCCGGATGCGATGTTGACGATCGAGCCGCCCCCGGCATCGGCGATCGCGGGGATGCCGGCGCGGCACATCAGGAAGGTCGAGGTAAGGTTGAGGCGGATCCAGAAATCCCACTCGTCGTCGTCGTATTCCAGGACGGTCTTGCCGGGCTTGCTGCCGCCGACGACGTTGATCAGGAGGTGCAGGCCGCCGAAGCGTTCCAGCGCCAGCGCCACCGCGCGCGCCGCATCGGCGCCACTGGTCGCGTCCGAGGCGAGGGTGACGATGCCGTCTATCCCGGCGGCGGTTTCGGCAAGGCCGGCTTCGTCGATGTCGGTAGCGATGACCTTGGCGCCACGGTCCGCGAACAATCGCGCCGTCGCCTGGCCGATGCCTGCGCCCGCCCCTGTTACAAGTGCCACTTTGTCCTTGAGTTGCATGCCCTCTCCCTTGCCTTGCGAGGGGGCGCACGCCGCCGTTCCGCGCGCGCCCGTGGCGCGCCGAGTCCGACGGGATATCCTCCCCCTATCCTTCAATCTTTATTCTCTATTTTGACTATCTATTATATAATAGACACTGAAACGCAATTACCTTTCTCGGCGGGCCACGACCCAGAGGATCGCCGCTCCCAACACCGCCGCGGAGGCGAGAAAAGCGCCATGAATCCCGATCGCCGCCCGCAATGGCGTCATGATCAGCGGGTTCACGAAATCGGCGATGTACAGAACCGTGAACTCGAGCCCGACCGCCCGCGCGCGAATCTCCGGCGGCACGCGGTTGAGCAGGATACCGCCGATATGCGGGGGTATCATGCCGCCCCCGCCACCGGACAGGATCGCGCCGAGGATGAGGAACGGCAAGCTGCTCGAAAAGCCGATGATCGCGAGGCCGCTGGCCATCATCGTCATCAGGAAGATCTGCGTCCCGCGTTCGCCGAGCCAGCCATAGAAACGGCCGTAGCAGCCGCCGAACACGCCGCCGGCCAGCACACCCGACGCGATCGCGATCGAGCGGGTCAGCGGACTGTCGAAGCCGCCGTCGGCAAGCAGGAAGGAGAACTGGATCGACGTCATGAAATAGCCGACGAACAGGAACATCGCGAGGCCGTAGACGGGCCACAGCTCGACCAGGGGGCGAAGCGAAACGCGCTCTTCCCGGCGTGCCGTGCGCCCGACTCCCGCCGGAAGCATGATGGCCAGGAGCAGAACCACAAAGGCGACGGCGTAGAGAAGGAAGGGCGTGCGCCAGCCGCCGGCTTCGGCGAGCAGCCCCGACATCAGAAGGCCGCTGACCGCAAAGACTCCGGCAACGGCGCTCTGATAGCCGAGCAGGCGGGCGCGGGCGACGCCTTGGTACCAGCTGCCGACGATCACGCCGATTGCGGTGCCGACCTGCGCTACGCAGAAACCGAGCAGGAACCGGGACGCGAGAAGGATCGCGAGTTCCTCGACGAAATAGCCGCTGACTCCGAGCAACCCATAGCCGAGCAGCGATCCGATCAACACCGGGCGGGGCCCCCATCGCTCGACCGAGAGGCCGCCGATGATGCCGCCCAGGATCACGCCGATCGCCGGCATGGTCAGGATCATCTGCGCCGCGAACGCTCCGCCGCTCTTGCCGCCGAAATGCTCCGCCATCGACGGCAGCACGGGGCCCAGCGCCGCGAACATCAGCGCCATGAGGGGCGCTCCGCCCAGCAGGACGACTCGCGACACATTTCCCCGCCAGCCAGCCGGAATGCCGACAGACATGGCTATCCTCACGTCGCTCATATCCTCTCCCCTTATTATTGTTAATTTAGCTATATTAGATTGGCGGATCAGAGAAGGTCTCTTCTGTGACGTCGGCTTTCGCCATTGTGCTGTTTGCGGGAAGTGAGACCGCTGCCCCATGTCCACTGTGCCGCGACGTTCGCCCATTGGTTCGGAAAAGAGTGGGTAATATTATCTGCTCACTTAGAACTGTCACAGAACATGAGAAATATACAGGAATGAAGAAAGATATCGGATGACGGCCTGTGCTCAGGCGCGAGCCCAAACAATGGTCGGTGGCATCTCCCTGGCCAGGGCCAGGGGACTATTGCTCGACTGGGATGGTTGCGTCGCCATCGGCGACAGGCTGCTGCCCGATGCGATCCGGCTGATAGATGCCTGCCGCGACCGACTGGTGATTCTGTCCAACAATTCTACCCATCTGCCCGACGATATGGCGACCATGTTGCAGCGCGAAGGCATCGCTATCGGGCCCGAGCGAATTCTGCTCGCCGGGGCGGAGGCGGTGGCATGGGCAGGGCGTCTGAGCGCGGGCAGGGTCATGCTGTTGGGATCGCCCCGCATGACTGGGTTCGCCCGCACGCAGGGGCTGCAACTGGTCGAGGATCGGCCGGATATGGTCCTGCTGATGCGCGATACGGATTTCACCTATGCCAAGCTCGACCGGGCTGTGGCCGCCCTGGCGGCAGGCGCAAGGCTGGTCGTCGCCAATGGCGACCGCACCCATCCCGGGGCCGAGGGCCGGCCAGTGCCAGAGACGGGGGCGCTGCTCGCCGCGATCATGGCTTGCCTCCCCGATATCGAGCCGCTGATCCTCGGCAAGCCCGGGCCGATGCTGTTCGAGCGCGCCTGCCGGATATTGGGGATCCGTGCCGAGGAGGGTGTCATGATCGGCGACAATGCCGAAACCGACGGCGCGGGCGCCGCTGCCTTCGGCATGCCCTGCATCCTGGTCGGTGGTGGGACCGGTGTCGCGATCGGGGATCTGCTGACCGGAGCCCGATCGCTTAGAAGCGCTTGATCGACAGCACGTCGAAGGTCTGGCGGAGGGTCTCGGTAGATCGTTCGTAATCCGCCAACGCAAGCGCCGCGATCAGCGCGTCAATGACGCAAAGCTGGGCGATTCGGCTCGCCATCGCTTCGGTGCGGAAGCGTGTTTCGCGCGCCATGGTGAACAGCACGATGTCGGCAAAAGCCTGGATCGGCGACCGCGCGAAATTGGTGATGACGATCGTCTTCGCGCCGGCTTCGCGGGCGAGCCGGGTCGCCGCCACCGTCTCATGCGTCGCGCCGCTGTGCGAGATCGTCAGCACCGCGACATCGGGATCGCAGCGCGAGGCGCTGATCGCCTGGATATGGCTGTCGGTTACCGCGCGCGCATCGACGCCGATCCGCAGCATACGATAATAGGTGTCGTCCGCGATCGGTGCGGATGACCCGATGCCGTAGATCTCGACGCGTTTGGCCGCCCGGATCGCATCTACGGCGCGCGTGACCGACTGCGGGTCGAGCACCGTGAGCGAGTCGCGCAGCGCCTGGACGCCCGAATGGAAGATCTTGCGGCAGATCGTGTCCATGTCGTCATCGCGGCCGACATCCTCATGGATGAACTGGACCGGCTGGACGATCTCCTGCGCTAGGCTGAGCTTCAACTGCTGAAAGCCCGACAAGCCGATGGCGCGACAGAAGTTGATGATGCTGCCTTCGCTGACGCCGACAGCTTCCGACAATTCGGTCACCGACATCCGCACGATGGCGCCCGGATCGGCCAGGACATGATCGGCGATCCGGCGCGCGCCTTTGGCCATGCCGGGCAGGGCGACGCGGATGCGGATGAGGGCATTGTCCACCGGGCCGGGATCGCCGCCATTGACGGCTCTGGGCCTGGTTTTGTCGATGCTCATCGCGCGCTCCTCCACGGACGCCTCCTATACGGCGTTCCGCTCACCAAAACCACAGGATCAAAATTGCATCAATCTCAATTTTTTCATTTAAACTTATGAGTAAGGTTCATCCATCTGTCACATCCCCCTCCTATCTGGCCCTCAGCGCTTGCCGCGCTGCAGCATCGAATCGGATTTGATCGATGCGCCGGCGGCAGACGCACGCATTTTTCATGGGGAAAGAATCGTGCAACACCGTTCCAAGCACCGCGCCGCCTTCCTGGGCTTATTGCTGTCCGCCAGCGCCCTGCCATCGATGGCTGTCGCGGCGGAAGCCGATGCCGCAGACGCCGCCGAAGCGGACGCCGCTGTCGGTGAATCGTCGATCGTCGTTACCGGCCGCGTCACCCGCGCGACCGAATTGGCCGCCGAGGCGATCACATTCGGCAACAATGTCCAGATCGTCGATTCACAGCAGATCGCCACCACCGGCGCGACCAACTTCGCCGAAATCGCACAGTTCCTGATCAAGGGCGCGAACATCGGCTATTCGCCGGACGAAGGCGAATATACGATCCGCCTCGACGGCGGCGGCGACCGCGACACACTCGTCGTGCTCGACGGGGTGCCGCTCTACGATCGCGGCCCCGCGCTGGAGGATATCTGGGGATCGACCACGATCGATCCGCACATGATCGACCGGGTCGAGGTGTTCCGCGGCGGCAACAGCCTGTTCTTCGGTTCGAACGGCGGCATCGGCGTGATCAGCCTGGTCACCAAGAAGCCCGACGGCGAGAAGAAGTTCGAACTCGGTGCGCAATATGGAGCATTCAACACCCGCGAATTCTGGGGCAATGCGACCTTCCCGCTCGATGCCGACGGCAATCACAGCGTGATGGTCTATGGGGGATCGATCCAGACCGACGGCCCGCGCATCTTCGATCCCGCCATCATCGTCGACAATGTCGCGGCGGCCGGCGGCATCCAGAAATATCCGCTCAATCGAAGCAATATCGGCCTGAAATATCTCTGGAAGATCGACGAGAACACCAATTTCCGGGTGAACGGCCAATATACCCAGATCGAGTTTCAGGATCCGTTCCCCGATAACGAGACCTTCTCGCCGAACCGGGTGCGCTATCCGATCATCGACGCGACGCTCGATCGGCGCTGGTCGGACAATGCCCTCACCGAATTGTCGGCTTACTGGAGCAACCCGAAACTCAACAACACCGAGACCTTCGCCGAAATCTGCAAGATCCGGCCGAACTGCGTCGATAGCCAGACCGGCAAGGTCATCGCCTTCGGCAGCGCGACCGGCCGGTCGATCCCCTATCCCAACAAGGGCTTCGGCAAGGATTCGAAGGTCGGCGGCTTCCGCGAGATGGGGCTGAACCTGCGTAACACGCTCAATTTCCCCAACCTCGTCGAACTGGTCGGCGGCGTGCAGGTCGTCTCCTACAAGAACGACTCCGATCCCGCCTTCAATGTCGCCAACGATACGACGACGATCACCGGCGTCTATCTCGACGCGCGGCCGGTGCTGCCGTTCAGCCCGGACACGAAGATCTCGCTGGCGGTCCGCACGGACTTCGCCAAGAGCTTCAATTCCAAGACGATCTGGAAGTTCGGCTTTCGTCAGCCGATCGGCGACTTCTACATCCGCGCCAATGGCGGCACATCGTACAGCCTGCCGCGCAACAACGAGCTGTTTGCGGTCAGCCCCACGGTGGTCGGCAACCCCGACCTGAAGACCGAGGAAACCGAGACCTATAACGGCGCGGCCGGTGTCAGCCATGATTTCGGCGCCTTCCGGATCAACGCCGAGCTCGGCCTGTTTCGCACCGACATCACGAACCGCATCCAGACGACGTCGGGCCTGACCCCGAACACCTATTTCAACAACAGTGCAAAGACCCAGATCCGCGGTATCGCCGCCGATTTCGACTTCATCCTGGGCGCCGGCTTCTCGGCGAACATCAACTACACCAAGCAGCAGGCGCGCCTTGCCGGCTCCAAGCTGCAGATCAACGAGACACCCGAATATATGATCGGCGGCAATGTCACCTGGAACAGCCCCGACCAGATGTTCCACGTCACCGTCTATCCGCGATACCAGGGGGCCGAATATGCGACCGGCGGCGTCGCCAACTCGCTGCGGCATAATTTCGGCAACTATCTGGTGGTCAACGGATCGCTCGGCCTGTGGCTCGGCGACGATCGGCAGCACCGTTTCCAGCTGCGCGTCGTCAACATGTTCGACGAAAAATATGCCGAGCGTTACGGCTACGGCAACCAGCGCTTCGGTTCCGCCTTCAATCGCGGCGAGATCGCGCTGAACAGCCCGGCCTATTTCTACGGCTATGAGTTCGAGGGCAAGCCGCGCAGCATCTACGTCTCCTACACCACCTCCTTCTGAAGATGGCCCCGCGTCACCCGACTTCGATGATCCGGGTGACGCGGCCATGTCACATGACGATCGTACGCGCCGTGTCTTCCAGATCAAGGGAGTGCCGATCATGCGACATTGGTTCTGCGTGGTGCTGTCGGTAATGGCGATGGCAGCGGCTACAGCGTGCAGCCCGGGCCGGCCGTCTTCGGAAGAGCCGCTCAAGATCCTGCTGATCCCTGCCGATGGCGGCACCGAAAGCGGTACGCTGGCCGACTATCAGCCGCTGTTCAACGCGGTCGCGCGCAGCACCGGAATGGCCTTCGACCTGCACGTCGCGCAATCCTATGGCGCGGTGGTGGAGGGGATGTGCAACGGCACCGCCGATATCGCCTTCGTCGGCCCGACCACCTATTTGCAGGCCTATGGCCGCCACTGCGCCGAATTGCTGGCGGTCGCGGTCAAGGACGGCAAGTCGATCTATTATTCCGGGCTGTTTGCGCGGCCCGGATCGTCGATCAACAGCCTGGCCGGGCTGCGCGGGAAGCGCGTGGCGTTCGGCGACATCAATTCCACGTCCTCCTTTATAATCCCGATGGTGATGCTGATCGACGCGAAGATCGATCCGGCGAAAGACCTGTCGGCGATCCGCATGACGGGCAGCCATGCCGGCAGCCTGGCAGCGCTGCTCGCCGGGGAGGTTGATGCCGCCGCCCTGTCGTTCGACAGCTACGACAAGGCGGTGCGCGAGAATGTGCCCGGCGCACGCGACCTGAAGCTGATCGCGCGCAGCCAGCCCATTCCCTATCCGCCGCTGATCGTCAGCAACCGTCTGCCGGTCGCCGACCGCGAGCGGCTGCGGGAGGCGTTTCAGGACGTGGCCCATGCGCCAGGCATCACCCCTGCGATGCTGCGCGGCTACGGCGGCGCTCAGGTCGACGGCTATGACGGCCATTTTCCGCGCCGCAAGTTCGACGGCGTCGCCCAGAAGATGGCACTGGTCGATGACGCGATGAAGAGCGAAGTCCTGCGCAAGGCGGCCGAGCGATGAGCGCGCCCGCCGACGTCCGCCTCGACGGCGTGACCGTCAGTTTCGACAGCTTCCGCGCGCTCGACAGCGTGACGCTGGAGATTCCGGCGGGACAGATCTGCGTGATCCTGGGCCCTTCGGGCGCCGGCAAGTCGACCCTGCTGCGCACCGTCAACGGCCTGGTGTTTCCGGACCGGGGCAGCGTCGCGATCGGCGGCACGACCGTCGATCGGCGCAGCCTGCCCGGGTTGCGCGCCCGGATCGGCATGATCCACCAGCATTTCGGCCTGGCCCAGCGCGCCAGCGTCGCCACCAACATGATCGCCGCGGCCGCACCGGCCATGCCGCTCTGGCGCGCCCTGCTGGGTTTTTATCCGGCTGTAGATCGCCGGCGGGCCTGCGCGCTGATCGAAGCGGTGGGGTTGCAGGAAGAGCATCTCGCCCGCCGCGTCGATCGGCTGTCGGGCGGGCAGCAACAGCGGGTCGGCATCGCCCGTGCGTTCATGCGCGACCCCGCCCTCATTCTGGCCGACGAGCCGGTCGCAAGTCTCGACCCGCGCAGCGCCGGCGAGATCCTCGACCTGCTCCGCGACCAGGCGCGAATGCGGGGCGCGACGGTGGTGTGCAGCCTGCATCAGCTCGATCTCGCGCGCAGCTTCGCCGACCGGATCATCGCGATGCGCGACGGCCGTATCCTGTTCGACAGCCCGCCGGACCGGTTGGACGCTTGGCAGATCGCGCAGGTCTATGGTCGCGGTGCGCCCGAGCAGGTGATGCTGGAGGCGGCGGAATGACGATCGCCGCCGAGCAATGGAGCTTCCCCAGAGTCTACGGCGGACGCGGAATCGCGATTTTGATCGCCGCGCTGCTGGTTCTGTGGATCACCGGCCAGCGCGTGGAGATGGGCCGGATGGCCACGCTGACCGTCGAAGCGGTCATGGCCCAGCTCGGGCTGGCGGAGCGGTCGCAGGTGGCGGACGGGCTGGGCAAGCTGATGGGCCAGCTCGTCCCGATCCAGCTGTCCGATCAGCGCGATGTCACCCGGATCGAAGGGTTCGACCCCGATCGTCTGCCGCTGTTCTCGCATCTGGAAACCGTCGCGACAAAGGTCGAGCGGCTCGATCCGCAGAGTATGCGGCGGGAACAGGTCATCGAACGCGCGACCGTGCTGGTCCGCCCGCTCGGTTACCTCGGCCATGTCGCGATCAAGATGCTCGAGACGCTGGAAATCGCGCTGTGGGGCACGGTGATCGCGGCGATGATCGGCCTGCCGCTCGGACTGCTCGGCGCGCGCAACATCACGCCGCATCCCGCCGTTCGGGTCGCCGCGCGCAGCATCATCGGCCTGTTGCGCGCGATCCCCGAACTGATCAGCGCGCTGTTCCTGGTCGTCGCCTATGGCTTCGGCCCGATCGCCGGCGTGCTCGCGCTGGCGCTCTACGGCGCCGGCTTCCTGGGCAAATTCTACGCCGAGGACATGGAGAGCGCCGATCCCAAGCCGCAGGAGGCGATGACCGCGATGGGCGCCGGGCGGCTGTTGCTGTGGCGCTTCGCGGTGCTGCCGCAGGTCGTGCCGCAGTTCATCGCCTACACGCTCTACATCCTCGACCGGAACGTTCGCATGGCGACGGTAATCGGGCTCGTGGGGGCAGGGGGCATCGGTCAGGAGCTCAAGGGCAGCTACGACATGTACGAATATGGCCATGTCGGCACGATCCTGGTCGCGATCCTGATCGTCGTGCTGCTGCTCGACCACGGCGCCGCGCGGCTGCGCCACCGCTGGCTTTGACATCTTTCCAACCTTGATCGGAGATATCCCATGTCGAACTCCAGACGCGATTTCCTGAAGACGGCGGGCCTTGCCGGCGCGATCGCCGCGCTGCCCACGAGCATCGACCGCGCCCTGGCGATCCCGGCGAAGCGCACGACCGGCACGATCCGCGACGTGCGCCACATCGTGATCCTGATGCAGGAAAACCGCTCCTTCGATCACTATTTCGGGACGATGAAGGGCGTGCGCGGCTTCGGCGACCGGCATCCGGTGCCGCTACCGGGCGGGCGCGCCGTCTGGTCGCAGAGCAACGGCGTGCGCGAGCTGCCGCCCTTTCATCTCGACACCGCGCGCACCAACGCGCTGAAGGTGCCGGGCACGCCGCACAGCTTCGCCGATGCGCAGGCGGCCTGGAACCAAGGCAGCTTCGGCCTGTGGCCGAAGTTCAAGACCGATTATTCGATGGGCTATTACAAGCGGGAGGACATCCCGTTCCAGTTCGCGCTGGCCGAGGCGTTCACCATCTGCGACGCCTATCATTGCTCGATCACGACCGGGACCGACCCCAACCGCATCATCTTCTGGTCGGGCTCCAACTTCGATCCCGCCGTGCAAGCCACCGGCGCGAATTGCCGCGACGACACGTCCGAGCCGAACAATCTGCGCTGCTGGATCAAGGGTAGCCTGCCCGAGCCCGGTTACACCTATGCCGGCAACGCCCTCGAATGGAGCACCATTCCGGAGGTGCTGGAGGCAGCCGGGGTCGACTGGCGCATCTATCAGGATCCCAACGACAACTGGACCGGCGCGATGCACGGCGGCCTGGCCTTCAAGGGCTTCCGCGAGGCGAAGCCCGGATCGCCGCTGTTCGAAAAGGGCATGAGCCATTTTTCGATCGAGCGGCTGGCGCAGGACGCGCGCGACGGGACGCTGCCGGCGGTGTCCTGGGTGCTGCCACCCAAGGAATGGTCCGAACATCCGTCCGCATCGACCCCGATCGAGGGCGCCGAGTTCACCGCCCGCGTGCTCGACGCGCTGACTGCCAATCCCGACGTGTGGAGCGGAACCGTCTTCTTCCAGACCTTCGACGAGAATGACGGCCTGTTCGATCATCTGCCACCCGCGGCGCCGCCGTCCTACAACCGCGACGGTTCGATGGCGGGCAAGGCGACGATGCCGCTGGCCGGCGAATATTTCGACGATCATGCCGACGCCTATCTCTCGCGGGACGACACCGTCTCCGGCACGACGCGGCCATGGGGCCTGGGACCGCGCGTGCCGATGTATGTCGTGTCGCCGTGGAGCAAGGGCGGCTGGGTCAGCAGCGAGACGTTCGACCACACCTCGGTCGGGCAGTTTCTGGAGAAGCGCTTCGGCGTGACCATTCCCGCGATCAGTCCGTGGCACCGCGCGGTGTGCGGCGACCTGACCGGATGTTTCGACTTCGCCGGGCGCGAGGACGCCGCCTTTCCGAAGCTGCCCGACGTCAGCGGATCGACCACCATCCTCGCCGGACATCTCACACGCCCCAAGGCGCTGCCGCCGCGTGCGCCGCAAGACCTGTTCCAGGAAGCCGGCATCCGACGGTCGCGGGCCTTGCCCTATATCCAGCAGGTCGATGCCCGGATCGACGGTTCGGCGCGGACCGTGACGCTCGATTTCGCCAATCGCGGTACCGCGGCGGTGGTATATCATGTCTACGACAAGCGCCGCCTCGACCAGATTCCGCGCCGTTATACGGTGGAGGCCGGCAAGGCGATCGACGATAGCTGGACAGTCGATGCCGATGGCGGTTTCGACCTGTGGGTGGTCGGCCATAACGGCTTCCTGCGCCACTTCCGGGGTGACGTTGCCGGTGCTGCGACCGCGCCGAAGCTTGCCGTGCGCCAGGACGACCGGGGCGGCGCACTGGTCATCGCGCTCGACAACAAGGGCGGAGCGACGGGTATGATCACGATCGACCGCGACCTCTATGGCAAGGGACCGGCGCAGACCCTGTCGGTGGCAGCCGGCGGAACGCTGAAGCATCGGTGGGACGTCAAGGATAGCCATGACTGGTATGACCTGACCATCGCCGCCAACGGTCTGGAGATCCGCGCCGCCGGCCGCATCGAGAGCGGTCGTCACGGCATCAGCGATCCGCTGATGCAGGCGTGATCGCGCCGGGCCGGAGCCGTCGTTTCACCTTCGCTGAAACAGGTTCTGGCCCGCGCCTTCGCTGTCGCGCTCCTCGAGGATGGTTTCCCGGAACGCCTGCGCGGTGGGCGACAGCTCTTCGGCGTGGATAAGCCATAGCGAGCTTGGCACAGGGGTCTCGAAGGGGCGGTTGACGATATTGTCGATGTGCAGGCGGGCCATCGACTGGGCGATCACGGTCGGCCCGAACCCCGCGGAAACCAGGCCCAGCAGGGTTGCGAGGCCGCGCGCTTCATGGGCGATGCGCGGCGTGAAGCCGGCCGCTTCGCACAGGGCGAAGAGCTGATCGGTGAAACCGGCGCCGTTGGGCGCGCCGTACAGGACGAGCGGTTCGTCCGCGAGGTCGGCGATCCGCGGCGCTGCGGCGCGCTGCGCCAGAGGATGATCGCTCCGCATCGCTAGGATCATTTCCTCCTGCAACAGGCATTGCGAGACCATGCCGGCGGGAAGGACGGGTTTCCTGTAATCGCGGACGATGCCGATCTCGAGCTGTCGGGTGCGGACATCTTCGATCTGATCGTCGCGCCCCTCTTCGCGCAGGATCAGTTCGACGTCGGGATAGGTCGTGCGGAAGCGGTGGAGGGCGCGCGCCACGAACGGCACGAAGGGCCCCGATGGGGTGAAGCCCAGGCCGAGGCGACCGATCTCGGCCCGATAGGCGCGCCGCGCGACCTGTGCCGCATGATCGGCCTGCTCCACCGCCTTGACCGCTTCCGGTTCGAACAGGCGGCCGGCCTCGGTCAAGCGCACGCGACGGCTGGTGCGATCGAACAGGCGGACCCCCAGCTCGTCCTCCAGCGCGCGGATCTGTTTGCTGAGCGGCGGTTGGGAGATACCGAGCCGCTGCGCCGCCCGGCCGAAATGCATCTCTTCGGCCACGCACAGGAAATAGCGCAGATGTCGAAGGTCCATCGATCAATTCCTTCAGGATATCGATCGAGGCATATTATGTATTAGACGCGAATTGTCCAACGCGGCATGGACGATGCGAATATGGCGGCGGCGCGCGATTTCTCGTGGGGTGCGTACCTCTGCTCTTGCTCCGCTTGGGACTGAGGCGGCACCATCATATTCATGGATGAGGGCGTGCCCCGTCGCGCGAGCGTCGATAATCCATATCGTGCGTGTCCTGCCCGCAGAGGCCGGACAGCATCAGGAGAGGCGATTGGCACTGCATCGCGGCGATGGTTTCGCGGCCGATGCATCCGGGAGTCGTGAATGATCGGTATCGTCAAGGTTGCCCTGCATCGTCCCCTGACCTTCATCGTCATGGCGATCCTCATCGCGATCGCAGGAATCCTGGCTGCGGCCCGTACGCCGGTCGATATCTTCCCGAACATCCGCATCCCCGTGATCGCCGTGGCGTGGCAATATGCGGGCCTGCCGCCCGAGGACATGGCCGATCGTATCGTCGGTCCTTATGAGAGGGTGCTGACCACGACGGTCAACGACATCGATCATGTCGAAAGCCAGTCGCTCCAGGGCATCGGCATTATAAAGATCTATTTCCAGCCCGGCGCAGACATCCGCACCGCCACGGCGCAGGTCACCTCGATCTCGCAGACGGTGCTGCGGCAGATGCCCCCCGGCACCACCCCGCCGCTGATCCTCAACTACAGCGCATCGACCGTGCCGATCCTGCAGCTTGCCTTGTCGGGCAAGGGCCTGTCCGAACAGCAGCTATTCGACATCGGTCAAAACCAGATACGGCCGCAACTCGTCAGCGTTCCCGGTCTCGCCATGCCCTATCCGTCGGGTGGCCGATCCCGGCAGGTGCAGATCGACCTCAACCCGCTCGCTTTGCAGTCCAAAGGGCTTTCGGCACAGGACGTCGGCACTGCCATCGCCGCCCAGAACCAGATCAACCCCGCCGGCTTCGTGAAGATCGGCGATACCCAGTACAGCGTTCGGCTGAACAATGCCCCGGCGTCGATCGAGGCGCTCAACAATCTGCCGGTGAAGGTGGTCAACGGCGCGACCATCTACATGCGCGACGTCGCCTATGTCCGCGACGGCAGCGGGCCGCAGCAGAACGTCGTTCATGTCGAGGGCAGCCGTTCGGCGTTGCTGACGGTGCTCAAAAACGGCGCGACCTCGACGCTGGCGATCGTTCAGGGGGTGAAGGACAATCTGCCGCGCATCGCCGCCACCCTGCCGGACAGCCTCAAAATCCTGCCGATCGGCGATCAGTCGCTGTTCGTGAAGGCGGCGGTCAAAGGGGTCATCCATGAAGGCGCCATCGCCGCCGCGCTGACCTCGCTGATGATTCTGCTGTTCCTGGGGTCCTGGCGCTCGACCGTCATCATCGCGCTGTCGATCCCGCTCGCGATTCTGGCCGCCATCGCCGCGCTCGCTGCTTTCGGGCAGACGCTCAACGTGATGACGCTGGGCGGACTGGCGCTGGCCGTCGGGATCCTGGTCGACGATGCGACGGTGACGATCGAAAACATCAATTGGCATCTCG
Source organism: Pseudomonadota bacterium (assembly GCA_040387595.1). GTDB lineage: Bacteria > Pseudomonadota > Alphaproteobacteria > Sphingomonadales > Sphingomonadaceae > Rhizorhabdus. The sequence goes on along the minus strand of JAZKDN010000004.1, from coordinate 31,095 downwards.
AACAGGGCAAGGGGGTGATGGAGGCGATCCTCGACGGGGCGGCGCAGATCGTGACGCCTGCCTTCGTGTCGCTGCTCTGCATCTGCATCGTGTTCGTGCCGATGTTCTTCCTGCCCGGCGTCGCCGGTTTCCTGTTCGTCCCGATGGCGCTTTCGGTGGTTTTCGCGATGATCGCGTCCTTTGTGCTGTCGCGCACGCTGGTGCCGACCATGGCGATGTACCTGCTGAAACCGCACAGGGCGGGCGAAGAGCACGAGCATCTGGCGGGCAGCTCCGGCTCCCGCAATCCGCTCGTCCGCTTCCAGCGCGGGTTCGAACATCGCTTCGAGCGGGTGCGGACCAGCTATGTCGGTCTGCTCCGTCGTGCCTTGCGGTCGCGCAAGCCTTTCCTGCTGGGGTTCATGGCGGTCGTCCTGCTGTCGTTCGCGCTGCTGCCGATGCTGGGCAGCAACTTCTTCCCCTCGGTCGATTCGGGGCAGATCGCGATGCATGTCCGCGTTCCCGCCGGCACGCGGATCGAGGACACCGCCGCGCGGTTCGATCTCGTCGCGCGGGAGGTCCGCAAGCTGGTTCCCGCCGACGAGCTCGACACGATCACCGACAATATCGGCCTGCCCACCAGCGCCATCAACACCGTCTACAACAACAGCGGCACGATCGGCCCACAGGACGGCGACATGATGATCGCGCTGAAGAAAGGCCACCGGCCGACCGACGAGATCGTCGAGGAGCTCCGCCGCGAGCTGCCGCGGCGTTTCCCCGGATCCAGCTTCGCCTTCCTGCCGGCCGACATCACCAGCCAGATCCTGAACTTCGGCGCTCCGGCTCCGATCGACATCCAGGTCGCCGGAAAGAACGCCGCCAACAATCGCGCTTATGCTCAGAAATTGTTGGCCAAGGTCGCTTTGATCCCCGGCCTTGTCGACGCGCGCATCCAGCAGCCCAGCCGCGCGCCGCAGCTCAAGGTCGACGTCGATCGGTCGCGCGCCGGCCAATATGGACTGACCGAACGCGATGTTACGACCAGCCTCGCCAGCCAGCTGGCGGGCACGTCGCAGACCGCGCCGGTCTTCTTCGTTAACCCGGACAATGGCGTCCAATATCCCGTGGTCGCACAGGCGCCCGAATATCTGATCGGATCGATCGGCGACCTGTCCAACCTGCCGGTGTCGGGCGCGGCGGGGGCGGCAGTGCAGCCGCTCGGCGGCCTCGCTTCGATCGAGCGGGCGAACACGGTCCCGCTCGTGTCGCACTATAATCTCCAGCCGGCGCTCGATATCTTCGCGTCGACCCACGGACGGGATTTGGGGGCCATAGCCGCCGATATCCAGAGCGCGATCAAGGCCCTGGAGCAGGACCAGCCCAAGGGCGTGACGGTCACGATCCGCGGTCAATATGCGACGATGAACACGGCCTTTTCCGGCCTCGGCTTCGGCCTCGTCGGTGCGATCGTGCTGATCTACCTGCTGATCGTCGTCAACTTCCAGAGCTGGGTCGATCCGTTCGTCATCATCACTGCGCTGCCGGCCGCCCTGGCCGGGATCGTCTGGATGCTGTTCACGACCGGGACGACGCTGTCGGTCCCGGCGTTGACGGGGGCGATCATGTGCATGGGCGTGGCGACGGCCAACTCGATCCTCGTCGTCAGCTTCGCCCGCGAGAAGCTGGTCGAACTGGGCGATGCGACGCAGGCTGCGATCGAGGCCGGCATGGTCCGCTTCCGCCCGGTGCTGATGACCGCGCTGGCGATGATCATCGGCATGGCGCCGATGGCGTTCGGGCTGGGCGAGGGCGGCGAACAGAATGCCCCGCTGGGCCGCGCCGTCATCGGCGGGCTGATCTGCGCGACGATCGCCACCCTGTTCTTCGTTCCGACCGTTTTCGCCCTGGCCCACCGCAAATATGGTGCGAAGCTGCCCTCCTTGGAAATGCAATCCAGCCATGTCTGATCCCATCCATACCGCAGACCATCCGGCCGAGGACGGCCTCGATTCCCGGACCCTGAAGCGGGTCGGCATCGGCGCCGGCGTCGTCGCGCTGATCGTCGTCGGGCTCGGCGTCGCGTCGCGGATCAGCGCGACCAACGAACTGCGCACCACCGCCGCCGACGCCGCAATGCCGACCGTGTCGGTCGTCATGCCGAAGGCCGACGCCGATGGCGGCAGGCTGCTCCTTCCCGGCAATGTGCAGGCGTTCAACAGTGCCGCCATTTATGCGCGGACCAACGGCTATGTCCGCCGCTGGCTCGCCGACATCGGCGATACGGTGCAGGCGGGGCAGTCGCTGGCGATCCTCGACGCGCCCGAAGTCGACCAGCAGCTTGCGGCGGCGCAAGCCGATTACCAGACCGCGCTCGCCAATCAGCGCCTGGCCGAAACCACCGCGAAACGCTGGAGCGCGATGCTGGCGCAGGACGCGGTGTCACGGCAGGAATCGGACGAAAAGGCCGGCGATCTTGCCGCACGGAGCGCATTGTCCAATGCCGCGCTGGCCAATGTGAAGCGGCTCAGGGCGTTGCAGGGCTTCACCCGCCTCACGGCGCCGTTCGACGGCGTGGTGACCAGCCGGTCCGCGCAGATCGGCGCGCTGGTCGTCGCCGGCAATGCCGCCGCGCAGCCGCTGTTCACGGTGTCCGATACCCACCGCATGCGGATCTACGTCCGCGTGCCGCAGGGCTATTCGGGATCGATCCGATCCGGCATGACGGCGACGCTGCTGCTGCCCGAATATCCGGGCCGCACGTTCAATGCGACGCTCACGCGCAGTGCGGGTGCCGTCGATGCCCAGTCGGGTGCCGTGCTCGTCGAACTGCAGGCCGACAACCGCGACAAGGCGCTCAAACCGGGCGCTTTCGCGCAGGTCAGCTTTCAGGTCGGCACAGGCCGGGGCAGCGGCGTCACCGTACCCGGCAGCGCGATCCTGTACGGCAATGATGGTCCGACCGTTGCGGTGGTCGGCGGGGGTGGTCGCGTGACGGTCAAGGCGGTCACCATCGCGCGGGACGAGGGCGCGCAGGTGCTGTTGTCGAGCGGCATTACGGCCCGCGACAAGGTGATCGACACGCCGCCCGATGCCATCCGGACCGGCGATCAGGTGCGCGTGCATCGCGTTGCCGCCGCCACGAAGAGCGCTGCGCATGCGGGGTGAACGCGGCGCGGCGATCCTGGCGCTCGCCCTGGTCGCGGGCTGTTCGATGGCGCCTGCCTATCGCTCGCCTCAGACAACCGTGCCGCAAGGCTTCAAGGAGGTCGAAGGCTGGACCGCCGCACGTCCCATGGACACTGCCGCGCGGGGCAATTGGTGGGAAGCCTTCGACGATCCCATGCTCGACGATCTGGTGACCCGCGCCGCACAGGCCAGCCCGACGGTCGAGGCGGCGCTCGCCCGCTACAATCAGGCGCGGGCAGCGGCGCGGATCGAATCCGCGGACCTGTTTCCGCAGGTCGGCGCAGGGGGTTCGGCCGGCCGCCAGCGAGTGTCGGGCAATCGCTTCGGCGGCACCGGTAGCCCCACGACCTATACCGACTATTCGATCGGCGGCACGCTCGACTATGAGCTCGACCTGTGGGGTCGCATCCGCAACGGTGCGAGGGCTGCACGCGCGGACGCCGATGCCAGCGGCGACGATCTCGCCTCCGCGCGACTCAGTCTGCAGACGGCGGTGGCCGACGCCTATTCCCGGCTGCGCGGGCTGGATGCCGAGGCGGGGCTGCTGCGCCAGACGGTCGATGCGTTCGGCAAGGCCTATGACCTCACATCCAAGCGCCACAATGGCGGTATCGCCTCCGGCATCGACGTCAATCGCGCACGCACCGTGCTCGACAATGCCCGCGCCCAGATCTCGGCGATCGCCAACCAGCGAGCGGCGACCGAGCACGAAATCGCCGCGCTGGTCGGTGCGATCGCCTCGGACTTCTCGATTCCGGAGCGCACCCAACCGCTGGTGTCGCCCGTGGTGCCTGCGGGCGCACCGTCGGAACTCCTCCAGCGCAGGCCCGATGTCGCCGCGGCCGAGCGGCGGATGTTCGCCGCCAACAGCCGGATCGGCGTGGCGCGCGCGGCGTTCTTCCCGACGCTGACACTGGGGCTGAGCGGTGGCTATCAGGCCACGCATGGCGATCTGTTCGCAACGCCGAGCAGTTTCTGGGGCCTTGGCCCGGCCTCTGCAGTCCTGGCGATCTTCGACGGAGGTCGGCGCAAGGCGCAGGTTCGCCTGTCCCGCGCCGAATATGAGGAACTGGCGGCGGATTATCGCGCGACGGTGCTCACCGCGTTTCGGGAGGTCGAGGACGCGCTGGCGGCGAGTCGCCACCTGAGCGACCAGATCATCCAGCAACGCAGCGCCGCGACGGCGGCCGAACGTACCAGCCAGCTGGCGCTGACCCGCTACCGCGACGGCGCGGCGGACTATCTGGAAGTGGTGACGGCGCAGACCGACGCGCTCGACGCCCGCCGGGCGCTGCTGTCCGCCGAGACCCAGCGGATGCGGGCGAGCGTTGCGCTCGTCCGGGCGCTGGGTGGTTCGGCCGGATAGTTTCCGCGGGGACGGGCTCTTCTCATCTGCGATTATCTTCCATAGGGGAGGTGCCGATCCGGGATCACCGCCAAGGGAAGACAAGGTCCGTCGATGCAGAACGAAGTGCAGCCCTTTCGCGCGATGGAAATCAGCAGCCTGGCCCGGCGACTCGCGGCCGAAGGCCGATCAATCCTGCACATGGAGTTCGGCCAGCCCTCGATGGGCGCGCCGCAAAAGGCGATCGACGTCGCGCGCGCATCGCTGGACGAGGGTGCAATGGGCTATTGGGAAAGCCCAGTCCTGAAGGAACGGCTCGCCGCTCTCTACGCCGAGCGTTACGGCGTGTCGGCCTCCCCGTCACAATTCCTGCTGACCTGTGGCGCGTCGCCCGCGCTGGTCCTGGCACTGACCATCTGCTTCAAGGCCGGCGCGGCCATCGCGATGGCACGTCCGGGCTATGTCGCCTATCGCAACGCGGTGCGGGCGCTGAACATGGTGCCGGTGGAAATTCCGTGCGGCGCCGAGAGCCGGTTCCAGATGACCGCCGATGCGCTCGACGCGCTCGATCCGCCGCCGGCCGGCGTCATCATCGCCAGCCCCGCCAATCCCACCGGCACGGTCATCGGCGCCGAGGAGCTGCGCGCGATCGCCGACGTCTGCCGCCGCAAGGGCATCCGCATCCTCTCTGACGAGATCTATCACGGGCTCAGCTATGGCGAACCGTGCCGGTCGATGGCCGAGTTCTCTCCCGATGCGATGATCATCAGCAGCTTCTCCAAATATTATTGCATGCCGGGCTGGCGGCTCGGCTGGCTGATGGTGCCGACCGATCTGATCGAGCGGGCGTGGTCCTATATGGGCGCCCTGTTCCTGACCCCGCCGACGATCAGCCAGCAGGCGGCGGTGGCGGCGATGGACTGCACCGACGAACTCGACGCCAATGTTGCGGTCTATGCGCAGAACAGGGGCCGACTGCTCGAAGCGCTGCCACGCATGGGCCTTCGGCGGATCGCGCCGCCCGATGGCGCCTTCTACATCTACGCGGATATCGGTCACCTTACCGACAACAGCATGGAATTTTGTCGTCAGCTGTTGCTCGAAACCGGTCTCGCGACCGGGCCGGGCATCGACCATGACCCGGTCGACGGCCGGCATTTTCTCCGCCTCAGCTTTGCCATCTCGCTGGCGGAGACGGAGGAGGCGCTCGGCCGGCTTGAAACCTGGCTCGCCGGGAAGGGCCGATAGCGCTCTTCTCGCGCGATCCGTCCTGCGCGTCCTTTCGGATCGGAATCTGAGTCGAGGCCTACTCCCGAATTCTACTTAGCTTCGCCAGGCATCTAACCTGTTACATGGCAGGGGAGGGGGACCGGATGACTGCAACGATGTCGTCATCCGGGTCGATCGGAGCAGGGTGATGCTGCACCTACTGCATTGCACGATTTGCCGTAACGGCAATTACTGATCGTCGATGACCCCACAGCGCCCGAGATGCGCTCGGGCAAGGTCGTGGTTGCGGTGTTGAGGCTTATATGTCCGTCCTTAACGATGCTGACCTGCCGCTGGCGGGCGACGCAAATAACGATACTCTCATTCTGGTCGTCGATGACGAGCCGGCCTTCGGCACCATCGTCAAGGCGCTGGTCGGCGGCGCGGGCTATGCGGTCGATACCGCGCCGGATGCGCCCGCGGCCTTCCAGTCGGTACGCCTCCGGCAATATGCGCTGATCCTCATGGACATCGAGATGGCGGGGATCACCGGACTGCGCGGCGCGGCGAGAATCCGGCAGACGGCAAGCTGGACCAAGCAGGTGCCGATGATCGCGTTCACCGCGCATCGCCCGCCTGGGGGCGAGCGTTTCTTCCTCGAGCGCGATTTCGACGGCTGGCTGCCCAAGCCGTTCACGGCGACCGAATTGCACGAAGTGCTGAAGCGCTGGCTGTCGGTGGAAACCGTCGTCGAGCAATCGGGCGTTCGCGAAGGTCTGGAACAGGTCATGGGTCGCCAGGAAATGGATGCGATGATGGCGCGGCTGCGGCAAAATTTCGCTCAGGCTATCGCCGCGATCGATGCGGGGGCGGATCCAGCGCCTTATGGGCACAGGCTGGGTGGCCTGGCTGGCACCATGGGTTTTTTCGGCCTCGGCGGCGCCTGGCTCGCAATGTCGCAGGGCCAGCCGAAGGTCTGGGAAACCGTCCGCAGCCTCACCCTGGAATGGATGGGCCTATCGACCTGATCTGCCGGGTTGTCGGATCAACAATCGTCGACCTCGGCATCGGTCAGGGACTGCGCCGTCACGTCGAGCCAGATATGGCAGGCATAGGCCTGCCCGTCCTTCGAACAGCTCACCTTCCCGTCTCCCTTGTGCAACCCCAGGGCGCCGCACGCCTGGGGCCGGCCGGAGCCCGGCAGCCGATCATAGATTTCCCTGGCGGCCGATCCGGTGACGAGGAGATCGACGACCCCTGCGTCATAGGGAATTGCGCGGGCTGTCGATGTGGCGTTCGCGATGGCGCCCTTCGGCGTCTCGTCGGCCATGCTCGCCGATGATCCGATGACGACGGCGGCCGCTGCAACCAAGACCATGATAGTGCGGTTCATCAAACCTCCCGACGTTGGGCCGAGCATAGCCCGGCAACGGCGCGGCGGAAGCCCTGGCGAGCAGGGTCTCCTTATAATCGGTGGGATTATCCCGATAACAGGCTCGACCAAGACCGGCGGACGCTGCATCGTGGGGCCATGGTTGAGCAGGACGAAGCGTTGAAGACGGGCTGGCATTTCTGGGTCGATCGGGGCGGCACCTTCACCGACATCGTCGCGCTGTCCCCCGAACGGAGGATCGCGACACGCAAGCTGCTCTCGTCGCATCCCGAGCGTTATGAGGACGCGGCGATCCAGGGCATCCGCGATTTTCTGGGGCTCGCTGCCGCCGATCCGATTCCGGCCGATCGTATCGCCAGCGTGAAGATGGGAACCACCGTCGCCACCAATGCCCTGCTGGAGCGGCAGGGCGAAGCGGTCGCCCTCGTCACGACGCTGGGTTTTCGCGACATGCTGCGCATCGGCTATCAGAACCGGCCGCGGCTGTTCGATCGCCACATCGTCCTGCCCGACCGGCTCGAACGGCGGGTAATCGAAGCGCATGAGCGCATCGATGCCGACGGCGCGGTCCTGCTGCCCCTCGATGCGGACCATGTCGCGACCGAATTGCGCGCCGCCTTCGAAGCAGGGTGCGATGCGGTCGCGATCGTGCTGATGCACGGCTATCGCTTTCCCGACCATGAAGAGCGGATCGCGCGGATCGCGCACGACATCGGCTTCACCCAGATTTCGGTAAGCCATCAGGTCAGCCCGTTGATGAAGATCGTCAGCCGCGGCGACACCACTCTGGTCGATGCCTATCTCTCGCCGGTGCTGGGCCGCTATGTGCGACAGGTCGCCGATGCGCTGGGCGATGGCGTGCCGCTCGCTTTCATGCAATCCAATGGCGGTCTGATCGGGTCGGATCGCTTTCGCGGCCGCGACGCGATCCTGTCGGGGCCGGCGGGCGGCATCGTCGGCATGGTTCGCACCGCCGAGGCCGCGGGCTTCGGCAAGGTGATCGGCTTCGACATGGGCGGTACGTCGACCGATGTGTCGCATTATGCCGGGACGCTCGAACGCACGCTCGAAACGACGGTCGCCGGGGTGCGGCTGCGCGTGCCGATGATGAGCATCGATACGATCGCGGCGGGCGGCGGATCGATCTGCCGCTTCGACGGGACGCGGCTGCGGGTCGGCCCGGAGTCCGCCGGCGCCGATCCCGGCCCGGCCTGCTATCGGCGCGGCGGTCCGCTGACGATCACCGACTGCAACCTGCTGCTCGGCAAGCTCCAGCCCGACTGCTTCCCGCACCTGTTCGGGCCGGGGGGCAATGAGCCGATCGACGCTGTTGTCGTCCGCCGGAAGTTCGAAACGCTGGCCGCGGAGGTCGCTGCTGCCGGCCTGCCGCCGACAACGCCCGAGGCGATTGCGGAGGGCTTCATCGCCATCGCGGTCGACAGCATGGCCAATGCGATCAAGAAGATATCGGTCGCGCGCGGACATGACGTCGCCGACTATGTCCTCGCCTGTTTCGGCGGAGCGGCGGGTCAACATGCCTGCCTCGTCGCCGATGCGCTGGGCATGCACAACGTCATGATCCATCCGCTGGCGGGGGTGTTGTCGGCCTATGGCATCGGCCTGGCCGATCAGCGCATCCTGCGTCACCGCGCGGTGGAAGCGCCGCTCGCCGCTGCCGTGCTGGCCGATGCCGCCGCAATCATGGACGCCCTGTTGGCGGAATGTCGCGAAGAGGTGGCGTCCGACGGCTTCGATCCTGCGCGTGCGACCGTTCGCCGCAGCTTGCTGATCCGCTATCAGGGAACCGATACGGGCATCGAGATCGATGCGGCGGATGAAGCCACGATCCGGAGGCTGTTCGAGGAGCGCTATCGCCAGCGCTTTACCTTCTCGATGCCGGGCGTGCCGCTGGTCATCGAGTCGGTCGCCGTCGAGTTGATCGTCCCGGCCACGCGATCCGAACTCTCCTTTGTCCGTTGCGATACGCCACCGACCGACGAGCGGCGCGAAACGACGCTGTTTGCCGGCGGGCTTGCCCATGTGGCGCCGGTGGTGCCGCGCGGCGCACTCGCGCCGGGCAAGGCACTGGCAGGGCCGGCGGTCCTCTACGACAGCACGGCGACGGTGGTGGTCGAACCCGGCTGGACGGCACAGGTGACCGAGAGCGGCGACATGATCCTCACCCGGACGACGGCGCGGGTTCATCGCTCCGACGGCGATGCGACCGCGCTCGATCCGGTGCGGCTGGAGATCTTCAACAACCTCTTCATGGCGATCGCCGAGCAGATGGGGCAGGCGCTCCAGAACAGCGCCCTTTCGGTCAACATCAAGGAACGACTCGATTTTTCCTGTGCGCTGTTCGACGCACAGGGTGCGCTGGTCGCGAACGCGCCGCACATGCCGGTCCATCTGGGATCGATGGGCGACAGCGTCCGCGCGGTGCGCGACGCCGCCGCCGCCGGCACGCGCGGGCTGCGCCCCGGCGACGCCTATCTGATCAACAATCCCTATAATGGCGGCACGCATCTGCCTGACCTGACGGTCGTGATGCCCGTGTTCGACGACGACGCGCGCTGCGCTTTCTACGTCGCGGCACGCGGGCACCATGCCGATGTCGGCGGGCGGACGCCGGGATCGATGCCGCCTGACAGCCGCTCGCTCGACGAGGAAGGGGTGTTGTTCGATGCTTTCCCGCTGGTGGAAGGCGGCCAACTGCGCGAGGCCGAGTTTCGCGCCAAGCTGGCGTCGGGCCACTATCCGGCCCGTGATCCCGATCGCAATGTCGGCGACATCCGCGCCCAGATCGCGGCCTGCGCGCGCGGCGCGGCCGAGATCGGCAAGATGGTCGCGCATTACGGCCAGGACACCGTTGTCGCCTATATGCGCCATGTGCAGGACAATGCGGCGGAAGCGGTGCGGCGCGTGCTCGATCGCCTCGGCGGCGGCGCCTTCACCTATGAACTCGACGATGGATCGCAGGTTTCGGTAGCCATTCGGGTCGATCGCGCGGCGCGCCGGGCAGTGATCGATTTCACCGGCACCAGCGATCAGCAGCCGACCAACTTCAACGCACCGCCGTCGATCTGCCGCGCGGCGATCCTCTATGTGATGCGGACGCTGGTGGACGAGGATATCCCGATGAACGACGGCTGCCTGGAGCCGATCGATATCATCATCCCCGAAGGATCGATGCTGCGCCCGACCTATCCGTCGGCGGTGGTCGCGGGCAATGTCGAGACGAGCCAGGTCATCACCGATGCGCTCTACGCCGCGACGGGGACGATGGCGGCGGCACAGGGGACGATGAACAACTTCACCTTCGGCGACGCCCGTTACCAATATTATGAGACGATCGGCGGCGGCAGCGGCGCGGGGCCCGATTTCGCCGGCACTTCGGCGGTGCAGACTCACATGACCAACAGCCGCCTTACTGATCCCGAAATCCTGGAATGGCGCTTCCCGGTCTTGCTGGAGGCGTTCGAGGTTCGGCATGGATCGGGTGGGGCAGGGCGCAATGCCGGAGGCGACGGCCTCCACCGCCGCATCCGCTTCCGCCAGCCGATGACGGCGACGATCCTGTCCAACCGACGGCGGGTAGCGCCGTTCGGACTCTGCGGCGGCGAGCCCGGCCTGGTGGGCCGCAACAGCGTGCGTCGTGCCGACGGTACCGTCGAGGCGATCGGATCGACCGAAAGCGTCGAGATGCAGGCGGGCGACGTCTTCATTATAGATACGCCAGGCGGCGGCGGATTTGGGCGGGCGAACTCTTGAAGGGAGCAGGCCGATCTTAGCCCGGTGCGGGCTACCTACCGCGCCAGCGTGCCCGGGAGTACGCCGAAACGGCGCTTGAACAGGCGGGTGAAGTGGCTGCTGTCGTTGAAGCCGGCGGCAAAGGCGACCTGCCCGACAGAACGGAAGCGGGGATCGCCGCTGACCAGCCATTTGCGCGCCTCGTCGAGCCGGACGTCGGCCAGCCACTGGCGCGGGGTCGTGCCGACCTCCCCAAACAGACGGTAAAGGCTGCGGCGGGACAGGCCGAAGCGACGGGTCAGCGTCTCAATGCTCATGTCGGGATCGGCGGCACGGTCGACCACCCAGGATCGCATCCGCCCGATCTCGCTGTCCGCCCGCGCCCGGCGTTGCGAATCGGCATCGGAGCGATCCTCGACCAGCCGGTCCAGCAGCGACATCGTTACCGACAGGGTCAGCGCGGAATCGCAGGCGTCCATCACATCGTCTTCGTCGGAATCGACGATGCTGGCGAGCATGGCGGACAGCATGTTGCCGATGCCCTTATTACCCTGAAGGCGTCGGCCGAACAGCCGATCGCTGTCGGAGCGCAGTTGCGACACGGTCGATCGGGGCAGGGCGAGGACGACCGAACGATTCTTGCCGAAGGCGTCGATGGTCACGGGCGCGTGCGAATCCATCAGCACCATGTCGCCGGCGGTCAGCAGATTCTGGCGGTCATAATGGTCGACATGAATGTCGCCGATCAGCGGCATCAGGATGAAGGCGCACTCCTGCCAATGATCGCGCAGGGCGGGGCGGCTGCTGCGGATAGCATGGGCATGAACCACATAGCCGTTGAACGGCCCGCGCGACACCGGCGTGAGCGTGCCGGCCGACCGGGAAGAGGATGACGTCGGCTCGGTGTCATAGGCACCATAAGCCGCACGCAACGAGCTGGCGAACTGGCTCGCATTCGATGACGTCTGCAATGACACCATGCTCGTTCCCCTTTCATTACGGGCGAAGGCACCAGCGCTGTGGGCCAATAGTGGCTCAATTTGTAGAAGTTTCAAGTAACTTCGCGGCCCGGGCCGGCGCTTCCGCCAAGTGGCACGCACAGACGATCAAATGGCACGCGCAGGCGGGACGAAGTTTCCGGCGCAATGTTACAAATCCGCGAACAAAAAAATGGAGGCCGGCCAACGAGCCAGGTCGCCGCGCGATCCGGAGGAGCATGCTGGTCCGCCAGTACATGCTGACAACGACAAAGGGGCAATCGATGAAAAAGCTTTGCATGACCGTGTTTTGCGCCGGTGTGGCGACCTGGGCGTCGGCCGCGTCCGCGCAGTCCGAACCGGTCGATGGCGAGATCGTCGTCACCGCGCAGAAGCGCGCTCAGTCCGTCCAGGACGTTGGTATCGCGATCGCCGCGATCGGCGCCGACGAAATCCGCCGCAATCAGATGACCGACGTCGGCCAGCTGGCGAACCAGATTTCGAACGTCGTCGCGACCACCAGCTCGAACCTGCCGGCCTTCACGGTGCGCGGCATCGGACTGAACGAATTCGCTTCGAACTTCGATTCGCCGGTCGCGGTCCACATCGACGAAGTCTACAAGTCGAAGCCGTACATGCTGTCGATGCCGTTCTACGACATCCAGCGGGTCGAGGCGCTCAAGGGCCCGCAGGGCACATTGTTCGGCCGCAACACCACCGGCGGCTCGGTCAACTATTACAACCAGGAACCGCAGTTCGATTCGAGCGGCGGCTTCAACGGCAGTCTCGACAATTACGGCCGCGTGCGCAGCGACGGCTTCCTGAACCAGCAGCTCAGCGATACCGTCGCGGCCCGCGCCTCCTATTATATTTCGCAGGGCTGGGGCGGCCCGTACAACAATCTGCTCACCGGCAAGGACCACGGCAAGCCGAACCAGATCGCCGGTCGCCTGCAGTTGAAGTGGACCGGCGAGACCACGACCGCGCGGCTGATGGTCTATGGCTTCCAGGACAAGAGCCAGCTGACCCCGTACAAGAGCCCGGGCCTGTTCAATCCGGATGGCAGCTATTGCTCGGCCGTGTTCACCGGCGGAATTCAGAAGGATCGCGGCGCCTGCCTGAAGTTCGGCCCGTTCGTGCCCAATGGCGATCCGCGCGGTCTTCGCGAAACCCAGAGCATCCGGGACGTCAATGCGGATGCGCCGTGGAAGGCCGACAACTCGGCGTTCGGCGGTTATCTGCGGCTCGAGCAGGAGGCCGGCGCGTTCCAGCTGACCTCGATCACCGCCTATGACCAGTTCGTGCGCGACCAGATCGATGACGGCGACAACACGCCCTATATCGCGGTCAACCAGCTGCTCTACAGCCGCATCAAGCAATTCTCGCAGGAACTGCGCGCAACGGCCAAGTTCGATCGCCTCAACGTCCTGATCGGCGGCTTTTTCGAGCATGACTCGATCGACGAGGCGAACAGCGCCAACACGATCGAAAATCCGCTGCCCGGCCTGCCGCCCTTCGCGCCGCGCCTTGCCGCCGACTTCAAGCAGAAGGTCCGCTCGCTCGCGGTCTTCACCAACAACGAATATGCGCTGACCGATCAGCTCTCGGTGATCGTCGGCCTGCGTTACACCAACGACCGCACCAAGATCGACGGCGCCGCCTATCTGGGTGCCGACGATCCGTCCGGACGTCGCCATCTGGTGACGCCGGTCATCCCGGTCGATGCGCTCGTGGCCAGCCGCACCGACGGCACCACGTCTTTCCGGGGCGGCCTGAACTGGAAGGCGTCGCGCGATCAGCTGTTCTACGCGTCGATCTCGCGCGGTTTCCGCAGCGGCGGATACAGCGTGCCGTTCGGCGGGGTCATCACCACCTTCAGCCCGGAGCGGCTGACCGCTTATGAAATCGGGTCGAAGTCGCGGCTGCTCGATCGCACGCTCGACCTGAACCTCGCGGCGTTCTTCTACGACTACAAGGACATTCAGACCAACGTCGACGATCCCTTGTCGCCGCTGGTGCCGATCACCCGCAACATTGGCGGATCGCGCACCTATGGCGCGGAAGCCGACCTGACCTGGCGGCCCGATCCGAGCTGGATGGTTCGCCTGGGCGGCAGCTATCTCGACGCCAAGTTCCGCAACACCACGGCGGCCATCACCACCTATGCGGGATCCATTCCGCTCGACGGCAAGCGCCCGGTCAACACGCCGAAATGGACCGCGCAGGGCATGATCCAGAAGATCGTTCCCCTGAGTGACGACCTGAGCCTGATCGGCAGCACCGACTTCAAATATACCGCCAAGCGCTTCCTGGAGCCCACCAACCAGGCGTTCGACAAGGCGCCGGCCTATTGGGTGCAGAATGCCCGGCTGGCGGTGGCCAGCAAAGAGGGCGGCTGGGAAATCGCGGCCTGGGGCAAGAACATCTTCAACAAGGAATATCTGACCTACCTCAACAACATCGCCTTCTTCCGCATCGAAATCTACGGCGAGCCGGTGTCTTACGGTCTCTCCGCTTCGCTCAAGTTCTGACATCACGGGGCCGGACCGCGGCATCGCGGCCCGGCCCAGACATGGCGGTAATCACATGACGACCGGTTTCTACACCGACGAACGTACCTTCTGGCACTCTGTCGGCTTGCAGGCGCTGTTCCTGCCGGTCGGTGGCTGGGTGCAGCCGCCGTCGGGTGCGGCCGGCGCAGATACGCCCGACTCCAAGCGGCGCCTGCTGTCGCTGGTGCAGGCGAGCGGGCTGATCGATCATCTCGCGGTGTCGAGCGCCGACCCTGTGACCACGGAAGACATGCTCCGGGTCCATACCCCCGATTATATCGAGCGCTTCAAGGCGACGAGTGACGCAGGCGGCGGCGATTTGGGCGGTTTCGCGCCGTTCAGCGCCGGCGGCTACGAGATCGCGGCTCTGTCCGCGGGCCTCGCCAAGGCTGCGGTCGACGCCGTGCTGTCGGGCAAGCATGACAATGCCTATGCGCTGTGCCGCCCCGCCGGCCATCACTGCCTGCCCGGCGGATCGATGGGCTTCTGCCTGCTCTGCAACATTCCGATCGCGATCGAGGCGGCACGGGCGAAGCACGGTGCATTGCGCGTGGCGGTGGTCGACTGGGACGTGCATCACGGCAACGGCACCCAGGCGGTCTATTATGACCGCGACGACACGCTCACCATCTCGCTGCACCAGGAGAATTGCTTCCCGCCCGGCTATAGCGGCGAGCATGATCGCGGCGAGGGCAAGGGCGCTGGCTATAATCTCAACATCCCACTCGCACCTGGAGCGGGCGACGACGCCTATCGCTATGCGCTACGTTCGCTCGTCCTTCCCGCGATCGAGAAATTCGCTCCCGACCTGATTATCGTCGCCAGCGGGCTCGATGCGGGGGCGGCCGACCCGCTCGCACGGATGCTCGCGCACAGCGACACCTTCCGCGCGATGACGGCCGAGTTGAAGGATCTGGCGGCCCGCCTGTGCGGCGGCAAGCTCGTCGTGGTGCACGAGGGTGGCTATTCGGAAGCGGTGGTGCCGTTCCTCGGGCTGGCCATCGTCGAGACGTTGAGCGGCCATCGCACCGCTGTCGTCGATCCGACGCTGGAGATTTTCCTGCCGCAGCAGCCGGGCGCCGCGTCGCTCGCGTTCCACCGGCAGGTGGTCGACACCCTGGTCCACGACTGGGCTGCGTCGCAACGCGCTAACTGATCGCGGACAGGGAGAGGCGCAGCGGCACCTCTCCCCGTCGAACGTTTACAGGCTACGGGTTACGCTCGCCCCGAACCAGCGCGGGCGCGCATAGGCTTCCTGGGTAAAACCGAACGGTCCCGACAGATCGAGATTGTAGAGACGATATTTCTTGTCGGTCAGATTGTTGACGAAGCCAGCAATCTCCCATTTCCGGTCCCCGAAGGCGTAGGTGGCGCGGGCATTGCCGACGACCCGGCCCGGTTGGCGATCGACAGGCGCGTTGAAGCTCGAGAGATACTGGGCACTGTCATATTTCCAGTCGGTCTGGAGGGCGAGTCGGCCTTCGCCCGCATCGAGTTCGTAGCGGACCAGCCAGCCGATGCTCCATTTCGGCGCCTGCGGCATCCGTGCGTCGGTGACCCGGCCGCCGGGCAGGATCACACCCTTCACCTTGCTGTCGAGATAGGTGGCGAAGGTCTGGAGGTAGAGGCCGTCGATCGGGCGGGTGTTGAACTCGGCCTCGAGCCCCTTGATCGTCGCATCCTTGTTGCGGACAGCAAGCGCCAGATTGACCAGCTCGAACGCCTGATAGTCCTTATAATCATAATAGAAGGCAGACAGGTTCAGGTGGGTCGTGCGATCGAGCAGGGTCAGCTTCACGCCACCCTCATAGTCTGTCAGCACCTCTTCCTTGAACGGGATCGTCGTAAGGTCGCCCGGGTTGAAGGCGGGCGTGCCGAAGCCGCCGCCCTTGATGCCGCGATTAACGCTGGCGTAGATGAGCGTATCGTCGTTCGGCTTGACGTTGACGCCGAGCTTGCCCGAATAATCCTTGAAGCTCTGCCGGGCGAGCTTGCCGACGCTGGCGCGGTTGAAGGTGAAGTCGGTCACCCCATTTTCGGCATGGGTGAAGTCGAGCGTCTTCCTGTCCGCCGAATATCGCAGGCCGCCGATCAGGCTGACCTGGTCGGTGACATCATATTCGAGCTGCCCAAAGCCGGCGAAGGACGTCGTTTCCAGTTTGCCGCCATAGATTTCGCTGAGGCCCAGGCTGCCGGTCAGATCGGTGTTGTACCCATTCTTGCTGACGATCTTGATCGCATAGCCGCCGACGACCCAATTGACGCGGTCGCTGCTGTTCGACAGCCGCAGCTCCTGCGAATATTGATCGAGGTTCTGGCTCGTCGAATAGGCGAACACGCTGGCCGGGGACATGTCGGCGTCCTCGCCATAGCGCTTCTTCAGATATTGATAGTCGGTGATCGAGGTCAGGGTGACGCCACCGAGATCCTGGACGTAGCGCAGCGATGCGCTCCAATAGCTGCGGCTGAAATTGTTGGGTCCGTTGAAGGCGACCTTGAACGGGTCATTTCCGGGCTGGACATAGCCGAACATGTCACAGCCGGCGCAGGTGCCGAAGGGGTTCTCGGTCGCGCCGACATATTCGCCGAGGCCATCGGCATTGGCGATCGCAGTGCGGTGGGAATACAGGCCGCCGGTGCGCTCGTCGTCATTGCGCAGGCCCTGCAGCTTGAGGGTGAACTCGCCGCCTTCGCCGACGTCGCCGGCGAGCTGGAAGCGCCCGCCATAGAAGCGCGAGTTGCCGATGTCCTTGCCGGCGCTGTTGTCGATATAGCCGCCATGATGGTTGGTCGTGAACGATAGGCGCGCGCGCAGCGTGTCGCTGAGCGGACCGCTGATCGCGCCTTCGGTCGATATCTGGCCGTAGCTGCCGCCGGTGACGGTCAAAAAGCCGCTGAGATCACGCGTCGGCTTGGCGGAAACGACCTGGATCAGGCCGCCGGTCGCGTTCCTGCCGAACAGCGTGCCCTGCGGTCCGCGCAGCATCTCGACGCGGTCCAGATCGAACAGCTGCCCGCTGATCGCGCCGAGCGCGCTGATGTAGACTTCGTCGTTATAGAAGGCGATCGGCGCCTCCTGCGAGTCCGCGAAGTCGTTCTGCGACACGCCGCGAATGTTGAAAATGGTCAGGGTCGGGCTGTAAGCCAGTACCTGGACGCTGGGCAACTTGGTCGCCAGAGCGGAGATGTCCTGGCGGCCGAGATCGGCCAGGCCTTGCCGGCCCAGCGCGCTGATGGCGACGCCGACCTTCTGGATATTCTGCTCGCGCTTCTGCGCGGTGACGACGATATCGCCATAGGCCGGCGCGTCGGCCGTCGTGGCGGCAGACGTGCCATCCTGCGCCAGTGCCGCGCCCGGCACGCCGATGGCGCCGATGGCCATCGCCAGCGCCGTCATGCTCACGCGTGAAAGGACCCCAAACTCCTTGGCTCTTGCCATGTTTTTTCTCCCTGCTTCTGTTTCAGAATAGACCGCGCGTACGGTGGGCCGCATCGGGTGCTCTCCCGCTGGATCAGGCGGCCCCTTCCATGATCTTGTCGAAGAAGGTCATGCCGACATTGGCGACCAGTGACCCGCCATCGACCGCCAAAACCGCGCCGTTGACGAACGAGGCTGCGGGCGACAGCAGCCAGGCGACAGCCTCGGCGGCTTCGTCCGAGCTGCCGGCGCGCCGTTGCGGCACGAACTCGCTGACCTTGGCATAGGCGCCTTCGAGATCGGCGGCGATCTGCATCGTCTCCATCTCCTCGTCGCCCATCTCTGTGCGGATCCAGCCGGGAGCGACGATGTTGGCGCGCAGTCCGTCGCGGGCGTGCTCGTAGGCGAGCGCCTGGGTCATCAGCTGGAGGCCTGCCTTCGACGCCGAATAGGCGACGAGACCGGGTCCCGTCTGGACCCCACCGACCGAGGTGATCGACACGACCGCGCCCTTGTTGGCGAGGAGGTGGGGAAGGGCGGCCTGGGTCATGACGAACGGGCCGGTCAGGTTGATGCCGATCTGTTGGTTCCAGGCGTCAAGGCTCATCTCGCCAAAGGGCGCGTTGATCAGGATGCCTGCGTTGAGCACGAGACCATCGAGCCGACCGAAATGGGCAACGACATCGGCGATCAGTTGGCGTGCGGCGTCCGGATCGCCGACGTCCGAAACGAAGGGTACCGCGCCGCATTGCGCCGCCACCGCATCGAGCGGCTCCCTGCGCCGCCCGCAAATCGCCACCCGCCAGTCGCGCGAGAGGCGTCGTGCCGTCGCCGCGCCGATGCCGCTGCCGCCGCCCGTCACGATGACGACCGGCTTTTCCCCCTGTTGATTATGTTGACTCATATCACCGTCCGCTTGCTGAAATTGAAACCAGTTCCATTTTACAAACATTAGATTCGCAATTGAACATGGAATATGCGCCGATCCTAGATAAATTATTGGACTGCGGTCCAGATAGAAAATAAGAATCTGCTCGAATCGACGTGGGGGACAGGAATGCGGTGGTCGTTTGTCGGTCCGCTCATCGGCGGGACCTTCCTGGGCATGTACCCGATGATGACCACGCCGATCCTGATCGGCGGTGCAGTCGACAGTGCGCATCTGTCCGCCGAGCAGGCCGGGTGGGTCGGAACCCTGTCGATCGGCGCGGTCGCTATTGCGTCGATGGCGCTGCCGCCTTTGCTTCGTCGCTTCCCCGGACGGATGCCGCTGTTCCTGTTCGCGGCGATGCTGGTGGTTGGTTATCTCGGCTTCGTCGTTGCGGGTGACTTTGCCGGCTTCAGCCTGTTCGCTCTGCTGGGGGGCGTCGGATCGGGCGGCCTGCTTGCCGGAATGGCGATGCGGATCGCCAAGACGCCGAGCCCCGATCAGGTTTATGGGGTCATCTATGCGGTGGCTACGGGCATCTTCGCCGCGCTGCTGCTTGCCCTTCCGATCGTCGGTGGCGCCTATGGAATCGCGGTCGAATTCCTGGTGCTGGCGCTGGTCGCGCTGGCGATGACGCCGGCGTTGTTCTGGGTGCGCGACGATGTCGTCGTCGACGCTGTCGGGCAGGATGTCCGCGGTTCCCGCAAGCCCTGGGGCATGATTGCGGTCGTCATACTGGTGATGACCATAGCCTTCCCATTGTACGGCGGCGTCTATGCCTTTTCGGAACGGCGCGCCGTGTCGATCGGGCTGTCGCCGGCCGAGATCGGTGCGACTCTGGGCGCGGCGACGGTGATGACGATGCTCGGCGCGGCGCTGGTCGCCTGGGTGGGAACGCGGCCCGGCCGGACCATCCCGACCCTGGTGACGATGGCGATCGCTACGCTCTCCTATGCGTTGGTTCTGGGGTCGCAGGGCACGACGCTGTTCGTCGCGGGCATGATGGCCTTCGGGTTGATGCAGATGGCGCTCAATTCCTATTTCTTCGGTCTCGCCTCGGTTCTCGATCGCGAGGGGCGGATCGCGGCCGCGCTGCAGGGCTATTCGCTGGTGCCCTACGCGTTGGGGGCCGCATTGTTCGGCACGCTCGGCAATGACGGCAATCTCGCCCGGCTGGCGATGCCGACGGTTGCTATCAACATCATTGCCGTCATCATCCTCTTGCCGGTGCTGATCAGGCTCGATCGCGCCGCGAAGGGGACCGCCGCATGACGCTTGCCAAATCCACGATCGACTGGCGCCATGTCGCCGGTCTCGGCGTAGCCCTAGTGGTCGCCGGTCAATTTTCGGGTTGGAATTACGGCCTCGTCACGGCGGGCTGGGCGAACATGATCGTCGCTACCTTGCTGATGGCGTCGCTGTGCTTCGGGCTTGCGCTGTGCCTGTCCGAATTGTCGGCTGCGCGTCCGCATGCCGGCGGGCTCTATATCTACTGCGAGGACGCCTTCGGACCCTTCGTCGGCTATATCATCGCCTGGGCGGTGGTGGTGGCGCTGACCATCGGGGCTGGGGCCGCGACCGAGTTCATCTCGGCCTATTCGACCCATGTCTTCGGCTTCGGCGGCTGGCCGCTGAAGATCGGCATCTTCGTCGTCATTCTGCTCCTTCACCTGCGCGGCGTGGGAGAGGCGATGTGGCTGATGGTGGGGGCAGGCCTGCTGGCGCTGATGGCGATCCTGCTGTTCGGCGTGACGATGGTGCCGCATTTCGACCCTGCCAACCTGACCCTTCCGGGGCAGCGGCTGCACGTCGATCTGCCCGGCATCTTCTCCTGCATCCCCTTCGCGATCTGGCTGTTTATCGCGGTCGAGCAAACCGCGGCGGCGGCGGAAGAGGTCCGCGATCCGTCGCGCAACATGCCGAAAGGAATCATCGCGGCGGTGTTCACCCTGCTCGTCTCGGCGATGATCGTCCTGGTTCTGGGCGTCGGCGGCGGCGGTATCCAGCATATCGGTGGCGCGGACGATCCGCTCTACGCCGCGATGGCGAGCCCGGAGATCGGCGGCGCCGCCGGCTGGGCGACGGCCTTCGTCGGGATGGGCGGGATCGTCGGGCTGCTGGGTACGCTCTTCTCGCTGATCTACTCGACCTCACGGCAGATCTTCGCATTGGCCCGCGACGGTCGATTGCCCGCGATCCTGGGTCGCACCAACCGGCGCGGCGCGCCCGATCTGGCGCTGTTGCTGGTCGTCGCCGCCGGCATGGCGGTGTCGTCGATCCCGCCCGACAAGGTGCTGCTGATCGTCGTGCTGCTGCTCAGCCTGTCCTATGTCGTGCTGCTCGCCAGCTTCATCCGCCTGCGCATCGCCCGACCCGACCTGCCACGGCCGTTCCGTGCCTGGGGCGGGGTAGGAACCGCGCTTGTCTGTATGGTGCTGTCGATCGCGCTGTTCGCCGCCTGTTTCCAGGTGGATGCGACCATGCTCGCCGGGTTCGGCCTGCTCTTCGTGGGCATCGCACTCAGCTATCTGCGCCTGCCTCGCGGCGGTGCGTCCTCCTTCCATGTCATTGCCGACGAAAGGCCCGCCGATGCTCCCTGATGAAGAATTGCTCGAACGCCGTTATCGGGTGTTGGGTCGCAACGCGCCGCTCTTCTACGAAAAGCCGGTCCACCTGGTGAAGGGCAAGGGCGTGTGGGTGACCGATGCCGACGGTCGCGACTATCTGGACGTGTACAACAACGTCCCCTGCGTCGGGCATTGTCACCCGCATGTCGTCGACGCGATCGCGACCCAGGCGGGAATTCTCAACCTCCACACCCGTTATCTGCACGAGAATGTCGTCCGCTATGCGGAGCGGCTGACCGCGACGTTCGATGCGTCGCTCGATGCCGCCGTCTTCACCTGCTCGGGGACCGAAGCCAACGAACTCGCGCTGCGCATGGCGCGGTTCCGGACGGGCGGCGAAGGCGTCATCGTCAGCGACTTCTCCTATCATGGCAATTCACGGACGCTCGCCTCGCTTACGACCTGCTTCCCGGTGGGGGAGGTTTTCCCGGACTTCGCGCGCAAGGTCGCGATTCCCGATCCTTACCGCGACCGGCAGGGAATGAGCGACGAGCAACTGGGCGACCTGTTCGCCGCCAAGGTGGAAGAAGCCGTCGTTTCGCTGCAGGCGGCGGGCATCAAGGTCGCGGCGCTGCTGATCGACACGCTTTTCGCTAATGAAGGCCTGCCCGAACTGGTGCCGGGTTATGCGGCAAAGGCGGTCGAGATCGTACGTAGGGCAGGCGGCCTGTTCATCTGCGACGAAGTACAGGCGGGCTTCGGCCGCACCGGCGATGCCATGTGGGGGCACCAACTGAACGGCGTCGTTCCCGATATCGCGACCCTCGGCAAGCCGATGGGCAATGGCCATCCTCTCGCCGGGGTGATCACGTCGGCCGATCTGGTCGACGCGTTCGGGGCGGTATCCAATTACTTCAATACCTTCGGCGGCAATCCCGTCTCGACGGCGGCTGGCATGGCGGTGCTCGACGTGCTGGAGAATGAGAAGCTGCTCGAAAATGCGCAGGTGACGGGCGCCTATGTGCGCGCCGGGCTCGACCGGCTGAAGGACAAGCATGGCATCATCGGCAACGTTCGGGGCAGCGGCCTCTTCTTCGGGCTCGACCTGGTCCATGGCGACGCCGATCGTTCGCCCGCGACGGCGGAGACGAAGCGGCTCATCAACCTGATGCGCGACCGCGGCGTGCTGATCAGCCGGATCGGCCGCTACGACAATATCCTGAAGATGCGACCGCCGATGGTGTTCGGGCGGGAGCATGCCGACATCCTGCTGTCGACGCTCGACGAAGCCTTTCAGGCACTGTGAGGGAGTAACCGTGTCCGATTTTTATACATTGAGCGACGACGATCAGGCGATCCGGCTCGCGGAGCTCGCCCGTGTCGCGTTGGAGCGATGGTCCGGCGAGTTCGACAGCATCAAACTGGTCAAATATCGCGAGAACGCCGTCTTCTCGGCGCTGCGGTCAGATGGCCAGAAGGTCGCCGTGCGGGTCCACCGCGCCGGCTATCACAGCGACGAAGCGCTGCGCTCCGAACTGCTGTGGATGCAGGCGCTGGCCCGCGACGGCATCGAGGTGCCGCCTATCGTCCCGACCTGCGGCGGCGAGCTGTTCGCGACGGTGACGGCGCCCGGCATTCCCGAACCGCGCCAGATCGACGTGCTGGTGTGGATGGCGGGGGCACCCGCCGGGTCGTCGGAGGACGGGCTGGAGGCCGATGAGGCGAGCGCGGGTGAGTTGTTCTTCGGCGCCGGTGCGCTGGCGGCGCGGATGCACGACCAGGTCGAGGCGATGACCTTCCCCGAAGGCTTCACCCGCCATGCGTGGGACGAGGACGGGTTGATCGGCGACGAGCCGCTCTGGGGCCGTTTCTGGGAACTGGAGCAGTTGCAGACGGAGGAGCGCGATCTTCTCCAGGCGGCGCGCGACAGTGCGGTGTGGGATCTCGCCTCCTTCGGCAAACGGCCGGACAATTACGGCCTGATCCATGCCGATTTCGTGCCCGAGAACCTGTTGGTCGAGGATGGGCGGCTCAAGCTGATCGACTTCGACGACGGCGGCTATGGCTGGCACATGTTCGACCTCGCCACCGCGCTGTATTTCAACCTCGACCATCCCGCCTATGATCGGATGGAGCAGGCGTTGTTCGAAGGCTATCGCTCGGTCCGCGCGCTGCCCGACGCGCATGGCGCGCTGCTGCCGCTGTTCCTGTTCCTGCGCGCCACCACCTATCTCGGCTGGGTGCAGACCCGGCCCGAAACCCAGACGGCGAAGGAACTCGGGCCGATGCTGATCGAGCGGGCCTGCCTGGTCGCGCAGCGCTATCTCGACGTTCGGGCACAGGCTGGGGCGTCGGCATGACGGGAGGGACGGTTTGACCACGGACGCGGTGCGTCCGGTTGCCACGCAGGCGCGGGGGCGCAAGCGGCGCGAGGCGCTGCTGGCCGCGGCCCGCGAGCTGCTGGCGGAACGCGACAGCAGCCAGATCACCCTGGCCGATGTCGCGGCGCGCGCCGATGTGCCGAAAAGCTCGGCCTATCATTTCTACACCGATGCGCTCGAGTTGTTCGTAGAGCTGGTGTCGATCCTCGACAGCGAGTTGCAGCAGACGATCGCCCTGCCGGTCGGGCGCGTCGAAAGCTGGGAAGAGGTGATGGGCATCGTCCTCGACCGCGCCGCGATTTTCTTCGAGGACAACCCCGCCGCTCAGCAATTGATGCTGTCGTCGCAGAGTCCGCCCGCGATCAAGCGCTACAGCCGCCGCGCCGATATCGACACGGGCCGGCTGGTCGAGGGCTTGATCGACGATCAGTTCGTTCTGCCGGAGGTCCCCAACCGCAGCCGCATCTTCTTCTACGCGATCGAGGCCGCCGACCTCATGTTCGGCCTATCGCTGTTCGAGCGTGGCGAGCTGCTGCGCGAAATGGTCGATGAGGCCAAAAGGATGTGCTGCGCCTATCTGGCTCTCTATATCCCCCGCCACCTGCCGCGTCGTTAACCCCCGCCTTCGGACAGCCCATCGGGATCGGCAAGGGCGAATAGCGCGTCTGTCCGGCCGAGCATGCGGTGAAGCAGGTCGAGCAGCACAGCGCGTTGGTCTTCGGCGATGCCCTCGAGAAGAATTCGGGATCGCTCGCGTGCGAATGGAAGGGTGCGATCGAACAGAGCGGTGCCCTCGCTGGTCAAGGACCAGCGTCGGTAGGCGGGATTGGCGTCGTCCGCCCGGTTCGCGACGAGCTTCCGCGCCTTCAGCGCATTGAGCGCGCGACTGGCCGCGCCGGGATCGATGCCGATCACCTCGCAGAAACGCTGCCCGGTAATGTCTGGCTCCTCGGCGAGCAGCGCGATGATTCGAAACTCGGTGATGCTGATGCCGAAATGCCGGCGGTAGGTGGCCGATCCGCTCGCCGTCAGCTTGTTGCCCAGCCAGACGAGAAGCACCAGTGCCGAATCTTCGAGGCCAAGAACCTGATCGGCGGGGCGTCGCATATGCTCGTGCGTCATGCGGGTCTTCTGGCACGATCGGTAGAGGAGAAGAAAGCCGATCCTATTGACAGGATGGATATTGATATATCAATATCTACGAAAGAACCAATATCGGATGGCCGACCCATGACCCGTTCCCCCTTCGCCATTTATGACAAGGCAGCACCAGCCGGCGTCCCGTCTGTGGATCTGGATCCCTTCTCGATCGCGTATTTCGACGATCCCTATCCGGGCCAGGCACGCATGCGGGATGCGGGTCCGTTCATCTGGCTGGAGCAATATGGAATCGGCGCAGTGGCGCGCCATGACTATGTCCGCCAGGCGCTGACCGACTGGCAGACATTCTGCTCGTCGCGCGGTGTGGGGATGGCGGATTTCGAGGTTCACGGCCGCTTTCGCTTGCGCAGCCTGATTCTTGAGGCCGATCCGCCCGAGCATGATGTCGCTCGACGCGCCCTCAGCAAGGTGATGTCACCTCCGGTGCTCCGGACGCTGCGCGCGCATTTCGAGGCAACGGCCGAGACTATGGTGGATGCGCTTTTGGAACGCGGCTGCTTCGACGGTGTGGCGGATCTGGCACGTGCCTACCCTCTCAGCGTTTTTCCCGATGCCGTCGGCATGCGGAAGGAAGGGCGAGAGAAGCTGCTGAGCCATGCCGATGCCCTGTTTAATTCCTTCGGCCCTCAGAACGAGCTGTTCCAGGCATCGCGGGCACAGGCCGAATTCGAATGGATCAACGAACAGGGACGGCGGGAGAATCTCAGCAGCAACGGGCTGGGTATGATGATCCACGAGGCCGCCGATCGCGGAGAAATCGATCCCGAGGATGCGCCGATGCTGGTTCGTGCGATGTTGCAGGCTGGGCTCGATACGACGATCAACTCGCTGTCGGCAGCCTTGCATGCGATGGCGACGCATCCTGCAGAATGGATCAAGCTGCGGGCGGATCCGAGCCTCGCCAAAAATGCCTTCGAGGAGGCGATACGTTTCGAATCCCCGGTGCAGACGTTCTTCCGCACGGCGACCAGGGACACCGAACTTGGCGGGGTGCCAATCGCCGAAGGCGACAAAATCCTGATGTTCCTAGGCGCCGCAAACCGAGACCCCCGTCAATGGAAAGATCCCGACCGGTACGACATAAGCCGCAAGCTTATCGGTCATGTCGGCTTCGGTGCGGGCATCCATGCCTGCGTCGGTCAACTCCTCGCCAAGATGGAAGGGGAACTGGTGCTCAGCGCACTGGCCCGCCGGGCGAAGGTGCTCCGTCTCACAGGCGAACCGCGCCGCCACTACAACAATACGCTGCGGAGCTTCGCCAGCCTGCCGCTCGAGATCGTCGCGGCTTAAGACCGGGGCGCGGCGGCGGCGGCAAGTTCAGCGATCCGTTGCGGATCGCCGACGTCCCTGCACAGCAACAGGCATAGCCGCGCCAGAAAGTCGCTCGCGGCAGCGTCGTCGGCGGGCAGGTTCGCGCTGACCGTCTCGAACATCTGCTCGATCGGCGTGTCCCTTCGCAAGACCGGCGCCGTGTCGATGGTGGCTTGCGAGGCATTGCCCGTCGCGATGGCCAGAGCCTGGCCGATATCGGCAGGCGCCACGGATGAGAGCCGGGCCGCGACATGTTCGTCGGGGCGGACAAGATAGGCGGGGAAGCGACCGGCCGCGAAAAGCTGCGCGATCGAGCCGTCCAGATCGATGATCGCGTCGCCGGTCCTTTTGGCGGGATTCCTGGCGACTGTGACGATGTCCACGTCATCCACCTGCAGCGACGTTGCAGCACCTTCGGGAAGCGCGTCCGCGAACAGCAGCAGGGTGAAGCGGCCCGCCGCGAGAGCATCGTGGAGATAGCCCTCGGTCGAACCGCCATTGACGTTCAACCGCACCGGCAGGTTGGGCACAACCGATCCGGGGCGAACGCCATCAGGGCAATCGTCATGCACGATTACCGGCGACGTATCATAGACATGCGCCGTCGACTGCCGCGGGTTGAGCAATTCGCTCGCCCAGCGATGTTCGCTCGACAGCGACAACACGGTGTCGCGCATCCGCTGGAAGCCGGGGGTCGGCGGCGACATGAACCAGGTGCTCTTGGTCGCCGCGGCGAGGTTCTCGCGGGTCGCGCGCAGGCGCTCCACCGAATAGCTGTCGAGCAGGTCTGGCGGCGCCTTGCCGGCCGCAACCAGCGCGAGCTTCCAACCGAGATTATGCGCGTCGTCGATCCCCGAATTGAGCCCGCGCACTCCGAAGATCGGGACGAGATGGGCCGCGTCGCCGGCGAGCATCACCCGCCCGTGGCGGTAGCTGTCGAGGGTCAGGGCATGCGCCCGGTAGATGCTCTTCCAGATCAGCCGCCAGCCGGCCGTCACTCCCATCATGTCGAGTTGCGCCTGAAGCATAGGAAGAAGATGCTCCTCCTCCAGTATCTCGTCGCCTTCTCGGTCGCTGAGCTGGATGTCGATGCGCCAGACATTGCCGGGCTGGACGTGGAGGATGACGGTCGATCCGGGATTGGACGGCGGATCGAACCAGACATGGCGTTCGACCGGCCGATCGATGCCGGGAACCTCGATGTCGGCGATCAGATAGCGGCCTTCATAGCTGTCGCCGCCGAGCTTCAGGCCGAGCGCCTGACGCACCACCGAGCGCGCGCCATCGGCCGCGACGACCCAGCCGGCTGTCAGGCGCTTCGGCCCCTGGGGCGTATCGACGTCGACCGTGACATGATCGGCATGCTGTTCGACCGAGCGGACCATGTGGTTCCAGCGGATCACATCATCACCGCCGGAATGTTCTGCGGCCTCGAGCAGGAATTGCTCGGTATAATATTGCTGGAGGTTGATGAACGGTGCGTGGCGGTCCTGCGGCATGCAGGGCATCTGCAGTTCGAACGCAAGCCGGTCCCGGTAGAAGGTCTTGCCGCGCGACCAGGGAAGGCCCTTGGCGGCGAAGGCAGGGCCGGCGCCGATGCGATCGAAGATTTCCTGGCTGCGCCGGGACAGGCAGATCGCCCGGCTGCTCCAGGCGATCTCGTTCTTGCCGTCGATCACGACCGGGCGGCGGCCCTGGCGGGCAAGATCGGCGGCAAGGGCAAGACCCACAGGGCCCGCGCCGACGATCAGGATGTCGATCGCGTCACCGTGTGTGAGGGAAGGCATACTGGGCTCCTGCACTTGTCTTTTCCCCCGCATCGGTGGGTCCCGAACCGTGGATCGCCGGTCAGTACGACGACAAGCACAGGAAGCCAATTGGAGCCGTCGCGGCCCGCCGGTGTCACCGGTTCGGGTGAATTGTGACGATCACACTATCGGCTCACCAATAGCATCGTGACGGAATTGGAGTCCGGTGGGGTCAGGGAGCCCTCCGCATTCGAACACGTGGCGCGCTGCCGCGGGCACAGAAGGATCTGGCCGGTTCAGCGCAGGTTCCATCGATAAAAAGGGGAAGCGTCAATGAACAGCAATTCGCACAAGACCCGCTTGATCGCGGCCATCAGCCTCACGGCGCTCGGGCTCGCGACGGCGTCTGCGGCATCGGCGCAGGATGCTGCGACCGACGATGGCAACGGCATTCAGGAAATCGTCGTCACCGCGCAGAAGCGCCAGCAGTCCGGACAGGATGTCGGTATCGCGCTGTCGGTCGTCTCCGCCGATGCGCTGGCCCAGCGCAACGTCACCTCGGTGACCGATCTCACCGGTCTGGTTCCCAATGTGCAGGCCAATTACGGCGCAGGTCAGGTGGCCTTCAACGTGCGCGGCATCGGGACCAACGAGTTTTCGGCCAATTTCGACTCCCCCGTCGCGCTCAATGTCGACGAAGTCTATCTGTCGAAGAACTTCATGAGCGGCCTGCTGCTGTTCGATATCGACCGGGTCGAGGCGCTGAAGGGCCCGCAGGGTACATTGTTTGGCCGCAATGCCACTGGCGGCACGGTTAATTTCTTCACCCGCAGTCCGACCGATGCGCTCGCCGCGGGCGGCACGATCAGCTATGACAATTACGAAACCATCCGAGCCGAAGCCTATATCTCCGGTCCGCTCGGCGCCGGTCTCTCGGCACGGCTTTCGGGCATGGTTGTCGACCAGAACAAGGGCTTCTACCGCAATCTGACGCTGGGCCGGCGCGAGGGGATCGAAAAGAAATGGGCGCTGCGCGGACAGATCAAATGGACCGACGGCGTGACCACCGCGCTCCTCTCGCTGACCGGCGGCGAGCAGCGCGGCGAGCTCCAGCCCTATGAAGGCGTCGGCATCTTTACCCCGGCGTCGCTCGCGGCCGGCGCCCCCGCCTTCTGTGCGCCCTATCTCAACGGCACGGTACGCGGGGACTCCGCCGGATGCGTACGCGGGACCGATGGCGGCATTCCGGGCGACAACAACCCCTACACCTCGACCAACAACCTCGCCCACAAGGTCCGCAACAAGAGCCAGGGTGCGACCCTGCGGATCGAGCACGACCTCGGTTCGAGCGCGCTGACCTCGGTCACCAGCTACCAGTTCGCACGGCGCCGGCAGCTCGAGGATTCGGACGGCAGCCCGGTGTCCACCGTCGATGTCGCCTATGATAACCGCATTCGCCAGATCAGCCAGGAACTGCGCCTGTCGTCGACCGGATCGGGCCCGTGGAGCTATGTGCTCGGCGGCTATTACGAACATGATAGCTACCGCAACGGTGATTATCTGATCGTCGGTGCGGGTGCGGTACCGGGATCCTATAGCCCTTTCACCCAGAAGGTCGACGCGCTGGCGGCCTTCTTCCACAACAATGTCGAACTGACCGAGACGCTCGGTCTGGTCGCCGGTGTTCGCTATTCGCGGGAGAAAGTCTCGTTCAACGGCGGCACCTTCGCCGGAACCGGCCTGACCGCTTTCCCCTTCCGGCCGACGACGATCGTCGCGCCGCTGTCCTTCGCCGATACCAGCCGCAAGGATGACGACGCGACCTTCAAGGCGGGTGTCGAATGGAAGCCGCGCCTGTCGTCGGATTTCGTCGACAAGCTTCTGGTCTATGCCAATATCTCTACGGGTTTCCGGTCAGGATCGTTCAACGGCGAGTTCGCCGGGTCGCAGAGCGCGCTGACCTCGCTCTCGCCCGAGAAGATCACCGCCTATGAGGCGGGCTTCAAGTCGACGCTGGCCGACCGTAGCCTGCAGTTCAACGCCTCGGTCTTCCACTACACGTTCACCGACGGCTTCATCAACGTCGACAGCGCGAGCTCGCCGGTGCCGCTGACGATCAACGCGGCGGGCATCTCCAGCTACGGTGTCGAGGCCGAACTGCAGTGGCGCCCGGTCCGGCAGCTTACCATCAGCATGGGCGGCGGCTGGCTGGACTCGACGATCGACAGCGATGTCACGGTTGGGGGCAACAGCCTGAAGGGCAAGCGGACGATCCAGTCGCCGCGCTGGACCTATAACGTCCAAGGCACCTTCACCCAGCCGATCGGCGGCGACCTGTCGCTCCTGCTCTCGGCCGATGCCAACTGGCGCTCCTCGCAATTCTATGAGGTCACCAATTCGATCAACAGCCGCGAACCCGGCTACTGGATCGTCAACGGCCGGATAGGGATCAGTGGGCCGGACGATCGCTGGACGCTGGCGCTGTTCGGCAAGAACCTGACCAAGACGGTCTACCGGACTTATGTCAACGAACTGCCCGACTTCGGCTGGATATTGAACATCTATGGCCAGCCGCGGACCTATGGCCTTTCGGCCTCCTTCAAGCTGTGAGGGTGAAGATGGAGAAGCTCCAGGAAAGGGCGGCCGGCGCGCCTGAACAACCCGGCTATGCACGGGGCGGCCGACCGATTAGCATGGCGGACACGTCGTTCGATCGCATAAAGGAGTGCGGACGCGCCAGCACGATGACCGGAAAAGCCTCGGCCCTTGCCAAGAACGGGAAGCAGATGGCGGCCTTCAGCAGCCTCGTCGTCGGTCTCGAGGCGTCGACGTCGCTCGACGAGGCCATGGACGTGTTGCACGGCGCGATCATCGAACTGGGCTTCCCGCGGGTCGTCTACGGTTGCGTTTCGATCGCGCACCTGCCCAGTGGTACCTGGGTTCCGGCACCATTGCAGGTGCGCGGTTTCCCCGATGGCTGGGACCGCGACTGGCATCGGCACCGCGCCCATGATCCCTATGCCCAGGCGGCGTTCGTGAGCATGGAAAGCACCAACTGGACCGCGGTCCAGAACAATGCCGACCTGCTTGATCCTGCGCAGGTCGATTGCATCAGCTACATCAACGACCGGGTCTAAACTCACAAACGAAGTGCAACACCTGTCACAGGTGTTGCCATGTCGAGATA
>JAZKDN010000003.1:0-165628 GCA_040387595.1 Pseudomonadota bacterium | reverse complement strand
AAGGGGGTCCCTTTTGCGCGCCGATAGGGGGTCCCGTTTGCACGCCGATTGACATGCTTGATCAGGAAGCAGCGTGAATCGTCCGGTAGAGACCGAATCAATGCATGCTCATGAGGTGTCAGCCCAAAACCGTCGCAATAATCTTCGGCCTTGGCCTTGGGGTTGGCCATGAAGATTTGGGTCGCGGCTTGTTCGACGATCGTGCTTGCGATCTTGCTCGAGAGCGCATCCTCGGCACTTTGGGTCGCAAAGCCGACAATGCCATTGCGCTTTCGGATTGTCTTTTCCCAGTCCTTGATCCGGTGAACGAAAACGTCATCGTCGAGCGCCTTCCAGCCCTCATCGATCACGATGATGGAAGGGTTGCCGTCGAGCCGCTCTTCGACGCGGTGGAAGAGGTACATCATTGCCGGCGTGCGCAGCGCTGGCTCATCGAGGATCAGGGTCATGTCGAACCCGACACTTCGGCGGGTGAGGTCGGTTTGATCGACCGCATTGTCGAATAACCAGGCATGCTCTCCGTCGCCCCACCAGGGACGCAGTCTCGACCAGAGATCAGTCTCGTGCGGCCGCTGGCTGCCACGAAGCAGACCGACGAAATAGCGCAACCGGCGATATTCGGGCGCGGCAGCGAAACTAGCATCCAGAGCGTCCTTGACGCGCTCGGTTTCTTCCGGAGCAAGTACCTCCGATGGCCCCGTGATGAGGCGCGCGATCCAGTCCAACAGGAAGCGGCGGTTTTCTGGGGTATCTGGAAGTTGTAGCGGGTTGATGCCGGCCGGCATTCCCGGCCGCAAGACCTGGTAGGCGCCGTTGATAGACCGAATGAAAAGCTCAGCACCCCTGTCCTTGTCGAAAAACACGATTCGGGGCCGATATTTTAGCGATTGAGCCAGGAGGAAGTTCAACACCACGGTCTTACCCGAGCCGGAGGGCCCGATCACGGTGAAGTTCCCCAGATCGCCCTTGTGGAAATTGAAATAATAGGGTCCCGCCGCGGTCGTCTCCAGGACTGTGACCGCCTCGCCCCAATGATTGTTTCTGGCCTGCCCTACGGGGAAATTGTGCCCGCTTGCCAGGCAAGCAAAATTGCGGCTCGAAATCAACGCTCGTCGTGCGATGAACTTCGCATTCGCCGGAAATTGGGCCCAATAGGCGGCTTCGAGGCCGATGTCCTCGCGAACCGCGATTACTCCCAGATCGCCCACCGCCGCCTGGATCTCAGCAATGCCATCATCGACGGTCGCCATATCAGCACTGCGAACGGCTATGGTAAGATGGTGCTCCCCATATGCCGCGCGCCCTGCTGCGACGTCGTCTTTCGCTGATGATAGTTCGGATCGTAGCGAATGTGCCTCGTCATCGCTTGCGCGCATCCGGCGTAATGTGAGACCCATCTGCGCCAATGCCGGACCGCGGTCGACGAAGCCAAAGCTCTGACTGATCACCATTTCAAAGGGCAAGCGCAGCAGATCATCCAGCATGCCGGGCGTGGTTTGGCCCGGATAATCTTTAACCGACAATATCGAGGTGAATTGCCTCGGCAGCATACCGGCCGAACTATGCTCTACGAGGTCCTGACCGAAGCTTATCCGTCGGTAAGGAAGATATTCGGAAATCTCGCATTCCGGCAGTTTCACCGGTCGCATCTCTCCATTGAGCAAGAGCGAGAGAAACTCGAGTGGTTCGGAAAAGGAACCGTTCGTGGCGCCGTAGGCTGACAATATGCGGGGATTATATTGGCTTAGTCCGGCGACGAGCTGATCCATCGCCCCATTCAAAGCATTTCTCTCGGCTGAGAGATCGGTACCGGCTGCGGCGCTACCGAACCCAAGTTTTTGAGCCCACCGATCAACAATACCGCCTTTGCCCTGCAACGGCCTTCGTACCAATGTCAGGAAAAGATCGTTGATATAAAGCTGTTTGGAGACCATCCGATCTCGCCAGGCGTTGTTGAGTTCCTGGCTAAAGGGGTCAGGATATTCCGCGTCGAGTACCGGATCGACCAGGCGCCGCACGATATGGTGATAGACTGCAAACCGCGATGAGCCGATCGCTCTCAGCATCGAATCTCGTAGCGTTTTTCGGTAATTTAGCTCCCCGCTCTCAACCGTTTCGAACGGAAAGCCGCCGAGATGCAGTACCTGCATGAGCAAGCCATCTTTGGTCGCGATGGTGCGATCATCGACGTGCTGCGCATATGGCAGGCGGCTTCCGATCGAACGTTCTCGCAGCGTGAGGCGATCATTTGCGCTCATGGTCGATAGGAATTGCACGACCATAAGCGGTAGTTGGGAATACGCTGACAGCGCGAAGCCTTCACTAGCCAAATATCAAAGAAGCGCGGTTCACGCAGGCAGGCGATATAGCCGATAGCGTGTACGATAAGGGCCACGGCCAGCACCCATACCGATTTGAAAATCAAGAAAAGCTCGGTCGTGATGACGCCGTTCACGACGAAGTAGCTGTAGGTTACGCCGGCAAACATTTGCGGGCGCGTCAAAGCCACGAACAGCGCATCACGATCGAGCTGGTCCATATCAGTAGGTGGCAGTTACAGAGCGGATGCCGCCAACGATGCTCACCGCCCCGAACAATATGAAGCAACCGAAAATGACCGTGGCACCGTAGCGCCAGTTCATGCGCCCCGTCAGCATCATCATGCCCACGACCGCGATAGCAATGACGACGACGACCTGATCGACGAAGAGGATGAGTAATGACCGAGACAGCCGTCCCCTTCGAGCCGCGCTTCGGCGCCTTCGTGATCGAATCCCTGACCCTGGGGATGTACGGCGAGAGCCGGAACGCGATCCGCGAATATATTCAGAACGGCTTCGATTCACTCCGACAGGCGATGGATGAAAAGCTGATCACGCCAGAAGAAGCCCGGGTCGACGTCGAGATGGATGTCGACCGCAAGGCTCTGACCATCCGCGACAACGGCGGTGGCCTCCGAACGGAGAACGCAGCGAGCGTGCTCGCAGCGATCGGCGCTTCGAACAAGGACTACCGCAACAACGCCGGTTTCCGCGGAATCGGACGCCTCGCCGGTATCGTCTTCTGCGACAAGCTGATCTTCACGACCAAGGCCAAGGATCAGAAGCATGTCACCAAGGTGGTATTCGATGCCAAGATGCTGCGCGCCAAGCTAACCCCTGACAGCACCTCTGAGAAGGACGCCGCCGAAACGCTGGCCGAATGTGTGACTGCGACCCGCTACGACGCGGTAACCGCCGGCGAGCATTTCTTTGAGGTGCGCATGGAAAGCCTCCACAACCCGCCGGACGAATGCCTCGACGTTGACGCCATGCGGACCTATCTCAGCCAAGTTGCACCGTTACCATATGACCCTGCCTTCCAGTTCGCCGACCAGATTAGGCAGAACGCGAAGGATGCGGGCTTCGAGATCGAGAGTATCCGGCTGTTCGTGAAGGACGGCAAGCGCACGCCGGTCGAACTCTTCAAGCCCTACGCCAATACGCTCGCCGTGAAACGTGCGCGCGCGCCGATCACCGGGATCGACTTCCCCGTGTCGCCCACCAAAAAATGGTGGGGCTGGATCAGCAAGAAGCGCGCATCCGGCGCGGTTAAGGATCCGTGGAAGGGTATCCGCGTCCGCATTCGCAACATCCAGATCGACGACACCAAAGTGATGCGGGAGATCTTCGCGGAGTCGCATCTCGTCGATACGCCGCGTTCGTCCTACTCACGGTTCGCCGACTGGTATGTCGGCGAGATCTTCGTGGATCCCAAGGCCGCGATCCCCAACGCCCGTCGCGATGGGTTCGAGGAGACCCAGGCTTGGGAGAATATGCGTAACGAGCTCGACGAGAAGATCGCCACGCCGCTTGGCAAGCAGGCCTACAAGACTTCGAAGGCCGACCAGCTCTCGGTCGACAACATCACGAGGGTTATGACGGCACTTGGGGACGCCGTCGGGTTGCTCGAGGTGGAGGCCGCTCCCACGGCCTTGATCGTCGAACCGCTCATCGAGGACGCGGCAGCTCTCCGGAAGCGCATCGCGGGAGCCATCACAATTGCCGAGCCAGACGAACTACCCGCGCTTGAAGCACTGGCCGTGAGGCGCGGCGAACTCCAGCGTCGCCTCGAGGTGATATACGCGAACGTGCCGGCGCATTCCTGCGACGAGGAGATCGGCGAGGCGCTGGAGTTCATGGCGAACGAACTCTTCAAGGCGTTCAGGGATCGACTGGCACCCCAGGAGTGGCAGCGCGCCAAGACTATCGTCACGGAGGTCACAGGCGTGCGCTTCGACTGACCCGTCGCGCTGGATCGCTGCCGACTTTATGACGATTTTTATGGCATAAATTCCGACGTCATATTTTTTCTTTTAATATCAACGATCTTTGGCGGTCTCCCGCTCAGACAGGCTTACCAAGTCGTGAGCGGGAGGAGCACATCGTACTCGATAAACTGAAATCTGCGCTCAGATGCTTCTGGCAATCGGTAGCCCGTCCCAAGTTGCACCTTCGAGAGTCCTGCCAGCGGCCTTCTTCCCGAGTCTGAACATAGCGGTGCCGTCGGCCGCTTCTTTGCTCCGAGCCTTTGCCAATGGAATGCCATCGCCGGGTGCCCAATCACCCCACTGTTTGAAGTGGAACGCGACATCGGCGACCATACACTGATTCATCATGTCGATGAACCAGGATGGGCTGGATGGCCGAGCCCCTGGACCACTCTCACCGCCGGTGATCACCCAATCAAGCCCGGAAGCCCAAGGGCTGATATCGATCGGCCCCAGCAACGGTTCAGCCGAGATGAACCGGACCACCGCCGGGATGGCGGTTAGATGAGGAAGCCGCTCCTCGGCATATTCCTGATCCTCTACCGTAGTCCCCAGCCAAACATTGGTCGGCCACTTATCGCCCCACGGCGCTAGCGCTTGGGCAAGCTCCGGCCGTTTCGTGAGAAGCAGCCAATCCAGATGGGGCGTGGCTTCGATCAGTGCCCATAGCCGCGTACGTTGCGCATCGAGATCACGGCGGTCTTCGAACACATCGGCCATTGACGCACAAAACACGCGAGCCCGTGCTCCCGTTTCCGCAGCCATGGCATTCCATTTGAGCGGTTCAGACCAATGCTTGTCACCGAAGACGCGGCGCTTTGCTTTGATTCCCCAAACATGCTGGCCCACACGTTTGGCCCAGGTTTCGGCATAACAGTTTTTGCAAGCTGGAGAGACTTTGAGGCAACCCCACCAAGGATTAAACGTATGCGTAGTCCATTCAATTTTCGAGTTTTGTCCCATTAGGTCCTCCTGAAAGTAACACTGCGAAGCTGGGACGGAAGCCAGGCGCCATCTTCGGCCCGGCCAATCTTGATCTCGAACGCCCGCCAGCGACCAGAGCCCGGCCGTTAAGACGCGGTCTATGGTTCCTAGAATGATGGAATTCTAAGAGGAGCTATTGGAGCTTGCGCCCGTGGTCATTGCTCTGGCCCAACACCGCCACAACTAGCTCGATGCAGACATTTATTCAATTATTTCATGGTATTACGGCAATTTACGATGAAGTACCCTACTTCACTATGAAGCACTTCTTCTGCTGGCTGGCTTGAAGCAACGTTGCGCCAATGCGTAACTTGTAATTGAAGGTTGGCGAGACTTCGACTATATATGCGTTGGGTTCGGAGCACGTCGTGCTCCTGAAAAGAACGCCTCAGCCAATAGGCTGTGAGTCGATATTCCGGGTCTACCGGAGGCCGCCGCTCTGTCCACTCCATGCTGGAGTGGGGAGGTCGTCGGCTGTCTTTGTTCAACGACCACCCCGCACCAGCGTGGACTTTAGAAAGGTCGTTGAAATGACGAGAAGCAAATTGAGGGTCGTGGAGGAACACGCTGGCGAGAGCGAACGGCTCGCCAACGTACCCACCTACGAGGTGCTAGCTAAAGAGCTGGCCAAGATGACGAGCCTTCGGGATGGCCGGCGGACTCCAAGGCAGTTGTTCTTTGACGAGCAATGGTTGGCATCGCGGTGGGGCGTCGAGATTAAGACGATCCAGAAATGGCGATATGAAGGTGTTGGTCCGGCCTGGCACAAGTTCGGCGAAAACGGTGCGGTCAGGTATCGGTTGAGAGATATTGTCGCGTTTGAAAAAATTTCTCGGACGCTGCCCAAAAATTGATCCTGATCTCAATCATAATTGATACTATATTCTCCCATAGATTGCTAATCTCTTCGGATTTATTGGCAATTTATGGGAGAATCACACTTTCGCGGGCTTGTAATATACATATTCGATAGCAGGTTTATAATTTAACAGTGCCCATATGACTTTATGTGGACGTGCATCATACGTACGTAGTCTTAATGATGCCTGTGTACATCATGGAGAACGTCAGGTGACAAGCCTTACCGATATGTACCTTAATGTCTGTCAGTATGAGAACATCATAAAGGGGGTGAAAGTCAGCTCCAAACTGACCAGGGCAACGCGACGGTGGAAGATGCCCGATGGGCACAGGCACCAACTTCGTTGCACACTCGGTCAGGGTGTGGCGATGCCGGACATGCTTTGCTCTGACATTCGTCTGCGTGCGGGCTCACAAGACGCCATGGTAACGAGCCTACGCGAGGCGTGGCCTACCGTGATCGAAGTAGCGAGAAACGTCTTCTTCTACTCGTTCGCCGACGACTGCGGGATCACATCCGATCGCACGCCCACGCTGCGCCTAAAGGTGTTCAAGCGAAAGATATATAAGGCGATCAAGAAGCTTGGCCTCTCCGCCATCGTGCAGATCGAATTGCAGTCTGTCATGAACCACCCGCAAGGGGGTAAGGGACGGCTGCTGCTCCTGAATGCTCATGCCATCTGCTGGGGCGATACGACGCTGGGAAGGCTGGCAAAGACACTGAAGAAGTTGAACCGCTCGCGCTCGTGGAGCAACCAGTTTGGCACCAAGCCTATCGTCCGTCGCCGGTTGCAGTACGGGCTGGGGGATGTCCTCCAACTTGGTCACTATATCGATAAGCTACCGGATTCGACGAAGAACCGAATGCCTCACCGAAACAAACCGGGAGGGTATCTCTTCCGCGATACAATCGCCGGCTACCGCCCGGAGTTCGCCCTTCGCGTTTTCGAGGGCTTGTCACACATCCCCCTCACCGAGGCGATCTTTGGGGTCGGAGAGGGTAAGCTCATCCGCAAGGCTTGGAAGGCGAGGCTGACGGCGTTTCACCGCAGCCGGCCAGAACTCGATACCGCTTCGGTGTTCCTACCGACCGCGGCGTTTTGGAGGCAGATCCGCGAGCGGAACGGCAGCCGCTTGTTCGCGGAGTTTGAGGTGGCTTAACCGCGGTCAAACGCCCTCGATGGCGTGAGTGCAGCTGACAATTGCTCCAGCTTCCCATATCGTGTGCTTACTATGTGCTTACTGTGGCACTCCAATGCCTCGATTATTTCGCTGAATAACGTTGGATAACTGAGATTTTTGTCAACATCCGTTTATGAGCTCTGGTATTTTCGGTACAGGCGGCGGTAGGGCGGGCGTCGGAACGCGCTCTCGAAATGTGACGGCGGATCAGCCGCGCGATCCAGGAGCCACGTCCATCCTGCCGAGCCGCGAGCCTATCGCAGGAGCTCGCCGGCGATGATGACCTTGCGGATTTCCGTCGTTCCCGCGCCGATTTCGAGGAGCTTCGATGCGCGGTACAGGCGGTTGATCTCGGATTCGCGCATATAGCCGGTGCCGCCGAAGATCTGGACGGCGTCCGACACGACCCGGGTGCATTGTTCGGCGGCGTACATGATCGCCGCGGCCGTCAATTTGTGGATCTCGCCGCGTCCGCCCGCGTCGTGGTCCATCGCATTGGCCTCGGCCAGGGTGCGATAACAGAAGGTCTTCATCGTCTCGACGGCGACATACATCTCGGCGAGCTTGCCCTGCACGAGTTGGAACTCGCCGATCGGCCGGTTGAACTGGGTCCGCGTCTTCGCATAATCGATCGCGAGGTCGAGCGCGCGTTCGGCCATCCCCACATTGATCATCGCGACGATCGCGCGTTCCAGGTCCAGGCCGCTCATCACGACGCCGACGCCTTTATTCTCGGCACCGACGAGATTAGCGGCCGGCACGACGCAATCGTCGAACAGGAGCTCCGCCGTGGTCGATCCCCGAAATCCCATCTTGTCGAGCTTCTGGGCGACCTGAAAGCCTGCGAACCCTTTCTCGACGATGAAGGCCGATATGCCTTTCGCACCCGCGGCGCGATCCGTCTTGGCGTACACCAGGATCACGTCGGCGACGGGCCCGTTGGTGATGTACAGCTTGCGTCCGTTGAGGACGTAGGTGTCGCCGTCGCGCCGTGCGGTGGTGGCCATCGATCCGAGCGCATCCGAGCCGGCGCCGGGCTCGGTGAGGCCCAGGCAACCGATCATGCTGCCGTCGCACAGGCCGGGCAGGTAGCGCGCACGGATTTCCGGCGATGCATTGCGAGCGATATTGTTGAGGCAGAGGTTTTCATGGGCCACGTAGCTCAGCGCGACCGAATGATTCCAGCGCGCCAGGCCCTGGGCGATCAGGCCCGACGTGAAGAAATCGCTGCCGGCGCCGCCCTCCTCCGGGGCGACGGTCACGCCGAGGAAACCCATCGTGCCAAGCAGCGGCATGACATGGTCCGGCCACCACTCGTCATTATCCATCCGCGACTGGAGCGGCCAGAGCTGATCCCGCGCGAAGCTGCTGGCGAGATCGAGAATTTCCTGTTGGTCGGGGGTCAAGCCGAATGCCGTGTGGGGTGTCCGGGAAATGGTGGGGGCATTCATGATGATGCTCATCCTTACTGGAATGTCGACGGCAGACGATCGAGGTCGTGCAGCTGGTTCTGGATCGGCGGCGCCGCGCGGCCGCATCCGATCGAACGCATGCCCTGCGACATCGGGGTGGTGGATCTCCGGCGCATCATGCGCCTTTCCAGTCGGGCTTGCGCTTCTCGGCGAAGGCGCGCGGCCCTTCCTGCGCATCCTGGCTGCGATACGCCGTCTCCCAGGCGTGGCGTGCCGCCCGTAGTGCGGCCGTCTTGCCCATCTCGGTCGACAGAAGAACGGTTTCCTTGCCGGCCAGGACCGACAGGGGGGCATTGGCCGCTATCGTACGGGCGAGGGCCAGCGCTTCTTCGATCAGGCGATCAGGCTCGGCGATCCGGTTTACCAGGCCCACTTCATAAGCGCGCTGCGCGCTGATCGGGTCGCCTGTCAGCACGATCTCCATGAAGATCCGCTGTGGGATCATATGGATCAGCGGCGCGGCCCATGGCGAGCCTCTGCCGACCTTGGCCTCGGTGATCGCGAAGCGCGCATTGGTCGACGCGACGCACAGGTCGCATGCCTGCGCGATCAGCCAG
This sequence comes from Pseudomonadota bacterium, assembly GCA_040387595.1. Classification (GTDB taxonomy): domain Bacteria; phylum Pseudomonadota; class Alphaproteobacteria; order Sphingomonadales; family Sphingomonadaceae; genus Rhizorhabdus. The sequence continues at coordinate 156,263 of JAZKDN010000003.1, read as the reverse complement.
CCGCCCGCATAGGCGACGCCGTTGACGGCCGCGATCGTCGGTTTGGTCACGGTCAGGTTGTCGCCGGGTACGGGAAACATCGATGGCGGCGGAACGACGAGCTTGAGCTCGGCCATTTCCTTCAGATCGCCGCCGGCGCAGAAGGCCTTGTCGCCCGTCGCGGTCAGGATCGCGACCTTGAGCTCGGGATCGCGCTCGAAGCGTTCCCACCCCGCGAAAAGGCCCTCGCGGACCTCTCGGCCCAGGGCATTGCGCGCATCGGGGCGATCGATGGTGAGGATCGCGATGCCGGGTTCGGGCACATCGAAGCGGACTGCGTCGGCCATTTAATACCCTTTTCTCAGGAGATCATGCGCATCGCGTTCAAGGCCTTCCCGGAAATCGGGATGGGCGATGGCGATGAGGCGGCGCGCGCGTTCGGCGAGCGGCACGCCCTTCAGTTCGGCCGCGCCATGTTCGGTCACGATGACGTCGGCTTCGCTGCGGGCCGTGGTGACCGGCCCCGACAGGGCGATGACGATACGGCTGGATGCCCCGCCCTGCGCGGTGGAGGGCAGAGCTATGATCGATCGGCCGCCGCGCGACCGGCTCGCGCCGCGGACATAATCCACCTGACCGCCGGTTCCGCCCATATAGGCGCCGCCGATCGCCTCGGCGTTGATCTGACCGGTGAGATCGACTTCGATGGCGGAGTTGATCGAGACGAGCTTGGGCAGGGCGCTCAATATCGCATCGCCATGCGTGGTCTCAGACCCGCACAGCCGAACCGCAGCGTTCTGATGCACGAAATCATAGAGCCGGCTGGTGCCGATGAACGCGCCGGTGATCGATATTCCCCGATCGATCGTCTTGGTGGCGTTCGTGATCGCGCCGGCCTCGACGAGATCGACGAACGCGTCGCCGATCATGCCGGTGTGGATACCGAGATCCCTGCGATCGACCAGCAACTGCGCGATGGCGTCGGGAACGGCGCCGATCCCGAACTGCAATATCGAGCCGTCCTCGATATAGGCGGCGCACAGAGCCGCGGTCGCACGATCGGCGTCGCCGATGCGCGCCGGCGCTACGCTGACCAGCGGGCGATCGCTGTGCACGATATAGTCGATCTCGGATGCATGCAGCATGTGATCGCACGGTACGTAAGGGACCTGCGCGTTGACTTCGGCGATCACGACCCGCGCCTCGGAGACGGCCTTGCGGACATAATCGTTGATGACGCCATAGCTGTGATAGCCTTTCGCGTCGGCTGCACTGACCTGGACGAAGGCGACGTCGCAGCCGATCAGCCCCTGGCTGATCATGCTGCCGATCTGGCCGACATGGCAGGGAATGATGTCCAGCACGCCGGCCTTGGCGAGGCTGCGCAGCGAGCCGAGCGCGCCCATGCTCGAAAAGCGGACATGATCGGCGTGCTCGGGTTTGATCACATTCGAGAAACTCGACCCGGCAAAGGCGGACAGGGGACCGAGCGCGGCGCGCTGATCGAGCAGGGCTTCGACCAGCGTCAGCGGCTCCCCGCACGCCTGTCCCCAGACGACGGCATCGCCGGGCTTGATGATGCCGGTGAAATCCAGCGCGTCGGGTTCGATCGTCAGGGTCATGCGCTACTGCTCATCGATCTTGAAATAATCGGGTTTCGCGATCGTCCATTGATCGCCCCAAATCTGGTTGCCGCCGTCGACGTGCAGCACTTCGCCGGTGACGAACGATCCCCCATCGCCGCCGATCATGCAGACGGCATCCGCGATCTCGTCGGCCTGACCGAACCGTTTCATGACGTTGGTTTGAACCATGGCCTTCACCGCCGCAGGGTCATAGGCGTTCATCCCGCTCGTCGAAATCAGGCCCGGCGCCACGCAGTTGACGCGGATGCCGAGGGGCGCCCATTCGATCGCCACCGTTTTCGAAAGGGCGATGACGCCCGCCCGCGCCGCCGCCGTATGCGCGACACCCGGCATGCCCCGTCCGGTGACCGCGACGACGTTGACGATCGACCCCGGCCTGGCCTGGTCTCGCCACTGCCGGGCGGCCGTCTGCATCATATGCCATGTGCCCATGAGGTTGGTGTCGATGACGGCATTGAAGCCCTTGGGGGCGATATCGATGGCTGCGCTGGGAAACTGGCCGCCGGCGTTGTTCACCAGCAGGTCAAGGCCCCCGAATCGGTCCTGGACGGCTGCAAACAACTGCGCAACCGCGTCCGGGTCGCGGATATTCACGGGATGCACCATCAACTCGGCCGGATATCTGGCGAGCGACGCGGCGGTATCTTCCAGCTTCTCCTGCTTGCGGCCGCAGAGGACGACGTTGCCACCCAGGCGCGCCGCCCAGTGGGCGATCGCGCGGCCCAGGCCCGACCCCGCCCCCGAAACGACGACCGTCTTGCCGTCGAAATAGCCATCCCGAAGAGCGGGCACGGACGCCGCGAGCTGTTCGTCCGTTCTACCGTAGGCGGTCATATCCCGCGTCCCTGATCTTCCCAGAAGGGACGGCGCAGTTCTCGTTTCAGGATCTTGTTCGCGGGCGTGAGCGGGAATTCCCCGTCCCAGAACTGGATGCTGCGCGGCACCTTGTACCGCGCGATCAGTTCACGGCAGTGGTCCATGAGTCCCTCCGCGGTGACATCGACATCGTCGTGCAGTCGGACGATCGCGTGGACGGCTTCGCCCCATTTCTCGCTGGGGATGCCGATGACAGCGCACTGCCGGACGGCATGGTGCAGGGCGAGCGCATTTTCGACCTCTTGGGAATAGACGTTCTCGCCGCCCGATATGATCATGTCCTTCACGCGATCGACGACATAGACGAAGCCCTCTTCGTCCATTCGACCGCCGTCGCCGGTGTGCATCCATCCGCCCCGCAGCGCGAAGGCGGTCTCTTCGGGGCGCCGCCAATAGCCGAGCATCATGTTCTCGCCTCGGACGGCGATCTCGCCGACCTCGCCCCGCGGAACCTCAATGTCGTCTTCATCGACGATCTTGATCTGGACGCCGACGGCGGCGCGACCGGCAGCGCGATAGACGCCCCGGGCTCGATACTCTCCTCGCAACGCATAATCGGGAAGGATCGCGCACACCGGAGACAGTTCCGTCATGCCATAGGCCTGGATGAACCGCGCGGCGGGAAAGGCGCTCACGGCGCGGTCGAGCAAGGTCTCGGTGATGGGCGACGCGCCGTAGATGATCGTGGTGAAGCTCGAGGTATCCGTTTTGGGGAAGTCGGGGTGCTCGATCAGCATCTGGATCACCGCGGGGACCAACAGACTTTCGGTACACCGGTGCTTTTCGATAAGCTGCAGCGCCTCGACCGGCTCGAACTGCGGCATCAGGATCGCGGTGCCGCCGCTCCCCATCAGCGACAGGCTGGGCCATGTCCCCGCCGCGTGAAACATGGGCCCGTTGAGGAGATACCGGGAATTCTCGCTGAAGAGGCCGTCGGCCCAGCACATCATCGCATCGCTGATGACGTTGCGGTGGCTCAGCATCGCCGCTTTGGACCGGCCCGTGGTGCCGCCGGTATAGCCGAGCTGATACAGGGCATCGCCCCCCCGCCCGGCGTCTTCTCCGGGCTCATGCTCGGTGAGGAGCGCCTCATAATGTGGCAGGCCGTGGACGCTCTCACCGATCGAGATCAGCCGCAGGGCGGGGCGGCCGGCATGGAGCTGCTGCGCCGTGTCGAGCATGCGGTCGTCCACGAACAGGATATTCGGCTCGCAGTCCGCGAGGCCGTCGGCCAGTTCGGCGATCGACCAGCGCCAGTTCAGTGGCACCACGACCCCGCCGGCGCGCGGGATCGCCGCGAGCAGCTCGAAATATCGGTCGTTGGTCAGCGCGAGAACGGCAACACGGTCGCCGTCCTCCAGGCCCATCGATCGGATCGCCGACGCCATCCGCGCGACGCGATCGGACACTTCGCTCCAGCTGCGGTGCCGGTCGCCGTTCAGGGTGGCGAGGTGGCGAGGACGGACCTGCGCGGTCCGCGCGAGCAGGGCGCTCACGCCGATCGATGGACGCGCCGGGATGCCGTGGTCAAAATCCGACATGGTCGCCTCCCTTCAGCGCGAGCATCTCCCGTGCCTCCGCCGCCGTTGCGACCTCGAGTCCCAGCCCGTCGAGAATCTGCCGAACCTTGGTGACCTGACTGGCGTTCGATTCGGCCAGCTTGCCGGGGCCGATCCAAAGATTGTCTTCGAGGCCGACCCGCACATTTCCGCCCATCGCTGCGGCCATTGCCGCGATCGACATCTGGGATCGTCCGGCGCCCAGCACGGACCAGCGATATTGATCGCCGAACAGCCGGTCGGCCGTACGCTTCATGTGCATGACGTCATCGGCATGGCTGCCGATGCCGCCCAGCAGCCCGAAGCAGGTCTGAATGAACAGCGGCGCCTTGATCAGGCCGCGCTTCCAGAAGTGATGGAGGTTGTAGAGGTGGCTGGTATCGTAGCACTCGAACTCATAGCGCGCGCCGGTCTCGTTTATGGCGCGCAGCGCATATTCGATGTCCTTGAAGCTGTTCCGGAAGACGAGATCGCGCGAATTTTCGAGCATTTCCCTTTCCCAGTCATGCTCGAAGGCGTCGAATCGGTCGAGCATCGGAAAGAGGCCGAAGTTCATCGATCCCATGTTGAGCGATGCGATTTCCGGGGCCCAGCGTACCGCCGGCGCGATGCGTTCCTCGATCGGCATGAAAGGCGAGCCGCCCGTCGTCAGATTGACGATGACGTCACAGCGTTGCTTGATCACCCGCAGAAAGGGCTCGAACGCCTCTGGCGTCTGATCCGGCCGTCCATCGCGTTCGTTGCGCGCATGGAGATGGACGATGGAGGCGCCCGCTTCGGCCGCGCCGATAGCCGCCTCCGCGATCTCCTCCGCAGTGACGGGGAGGTGCGGCGACATCGATGGCGTGTGGATGGAACCCGTGACGGCGCATGTGACGATCACTTTGCGCGTCTGAGAGCGTGGCAATGCTTCTCTCCCTACCGATATCGTTTCCGGTTGACGCAAAGATGAACCACATTCATTATAGTGTCAACGCGCTTCATGAGAACGGCGCTGGCCAGGAGATGTCCGGGAAATGCCGAGAATCGCTGCGGAGAAGATGGAGGCGAGGCGCGAGTCGATCGTGCTTGCCGCGCGCTCCGTGTTCGTGGCCAAGGGCTATGTCGCCGCCACCGTGACCGACATCGCCCAGGCGGCCGGCGTCTCAGACGGGCTGCTGTACCGTTACTTCGGCGGCAAGCGCGAGCTTCTCATGGAAGTGCTCGAAGTCTTCTACACCGACATCATTTCGGGCACCGAACAGGCGATCGGCGAAGAGCCGACCTTCGAGCGCAAGCTGGAGGTTCTCGTACAGGGGCACCTGCAGGCCTTCGCCGACGACCCCGATCTATGCCGCCTGTTCATCAGCGAAGTCAGAACCCTCGACGACTATGTCGGTTCGACGACGCAGGAGCTCAATCGCCGATACACGCATATCCTGATCGACCTCATCGCGTGGGGACAGGACAACGCATTCATCGCTTCGGACATGGATCCGCGGCTGGTCCGCGATTTCCTGTTCGGGGGCATCGAGCATCTGGCCTGGCGGGAGATAGCCAATGGGAGGACGATCGACGTCGCCCATCTCACTGCCCAGATCGTCCGGCTGCTGATGGCCGGCCTCAAAGGCGGAGACGCTGCATGACACCTCAGTCCTTTACATCGGTGCTGGTTGCCAATCGCGGCGAAATCGCCGTGCGTATCCTCAGGACCGTTCAGGCGCTGGGGATGGAGGGCATGCTCGTCTATCACGCGGCGGACGCGGGCTCGCCCGCCGTGCGCATGGCTGACCGGGCGATCGAGATCACCGGCATTACGCCCGTCGCAGCCTATCTCGATGCGGCGCAGATCATCGCGAAGGCGAGCGCCGCAGGGGCGCAGGCCATCCATCCCGGCTATGGCTTCCTCTCGGAAAATGCGGAGTTCGCGAAGGCCGTCGCGGCTGCCGGAATGGTTTTCGTCGGACCGACCCCGGACGCGATCGAATTGATGGGCGACAAGGTGCGTGCGCGCAACTTCGTCGAAGCGCGGGGATTCCCGGTGGCGCCGTCGGCGATCGAGGATGACGATCCGGATAGCTTCGTCGATCGCGCGCGGCGCGTCGGCACGCCGCTGTTGATCAAGCCGTCGGCCGGCGGCGGCGGGAAGGGCATGCGGATCGTGCGCGATCTCGCCGTTCTGGAGGCGGAGATCGAGCGAGCCCGGTCAGAGGGGCTGCGCTATTTCGGCGACGGCAGGCTCTACGCCGAGCGCTATGTGGAAAAGCCGCGGCACATCGAGGTCCAGGTGTTGGGCGACGCCCATGGCACGGTGGTGCATCTCTTCGAGCGGGAATGCTCCATTCAGCGGCGGTTCCAGAAAGTCGTCGAGGAAAGCCCTTCGCCGGGACTGACGCCGGAGGAGCGGGCGCGGATCTGCGATGTGGCCGCCGGGATCGCGCGCGCGGCGAATTATCGCAATGCCGGGACCGTCGAGTTCATTTACGGCGCTGGCGAGTTCTACTTCCTCGAGATGAACACGCGCCTTCAGGTGGAGCACCCGGTGACCGAGGAGGTCACGGGCATCGACCTCGTCGCCGAACAGCTCCGGATCGCGATGGGCGCGCCGCTCGGTTACGGGCAGGACGACGTCCGCGTCCGCGGTCATGCGATCGAGGTTCGATTATATGCCGAAGATTCGGCGCGCGACTTTTCGCCGACGACGGGCCCGATCCTCGCCTATCGGCCGCCGCAGGGCATCCGCGTCGATTCGGGCGTCGCGCAAGGGAGCGTGGTGACCGCCAGCTTCGATCCGATGCTCGCAAAGGTGATCGTTCATGGCGACAATCGTGAGCAGGCGATCGAGCGGGCGAAGCAGGCTTTGGCCGATTTCGTCCTGCTCGGCTGCAAGACCAATGCGGGGTTTCTCCAGCGTCTGTTGGCCGACCCGGATTTCGTGGCGGGCGATATGCACACCGGCTCGATAGCCGAGAAGCCCTGGCTGGCGCAGGAGCCGGCGCTCGACGAGCAGCGCATGATCGAAGTGCTGGGCGCCGCAGCGTTGCTGTTGGTCCCGGTGCGCAATGCAGCGGACGCGGTTTCGCTGCAGCATGCGGCAATGGGGGCATGGCGGAACTGAGATGCAGCATCATATTTCGATCAACGACGTTCCCCACCGCCTGTGGCTCGGTCGGTCGGCCGATGGCTATGTTTTGCATGTGGGAGACGTGGTCGCGCCCGTCGCGCTGCGGCGTGATGCCGACGGGCAATCCGTCCTCGACACGGGCGAGCGGCAGGTGCCGATGGTCGTCGCCGTCGATGGAGACGTCATCCATATCCATCTGGATGGCGAGGCCTACCGTCTCGCCTATACCGATGCCGTCACTTTTCACGCGGCGGCGGCCGGTGGTGCGGCCGGCGATATCGTTCGGGCGCCGATGCCCGGCGTCGTCATCGCCAGCCCGGTCGCCGCGGGCGAGGATGTCGCGGCCGGCGACACGCTGATCGTCATCGAGAGCATGAAGCTGGAAACGGCGATCAAGTCGCCCCGCGCGGGCATCGTCGAGACCGTGTTTTTCACGCTCGGGCAAACGTTCGATCGCGACGCCATCTTGGTCAAGCTGGTGTCGGAAGGAGAATAGCGTGGCAAGAATCCTATCCACGATCGACACGTCTTCCGAGATATTTCGCGCCAACAGCGCCCACAACAAGGGGCTGGCCGAGGAACTGCGCGGGCGCCAGCAGGCCGTTCGCCATGAACGGCCGCAGCGGGATCTCGACCGGCTCGCGCGGCAGAACAAGATGTATCCGCGCGATCGTCTCGAGGCGCTGCTGGACCCGGGAACGCCGTTTCTCGAATTCTCCACGCTTGCCGCGAACATGGCGTATGACGGCGACGCGCCCGGCGCCGGGCAGATTTCCGGCATAGGCATCGTTGCGGGCCAGGAAGTCGTGATCCACGCCGACGATTCCTCGATCAAGGGCGGCGCCTGGTATCCCCTGTCGGTCAAGAAGATCGTGCGGGCGCTGGACATCGCGATCGAAAATCGCCTGCCGATGATCCATCTCTGCGACAGCGCGGGGGGCTATCTGCAACTGCAGCGCGAACTGTTCGCCGATCGCTATTATGCGGGCCGCATCTTTCGCAACCAGTCGATCCTGTCGAAGATGGGCGTGCCGCAGCTGGCCGTCGTCTTGGGTCATTGCACGGCGGGCGGGGCCTATATCCCCGCGTTGAGCGATTACAGCGTCATCGTCCGCGGAACCGGCGCGATCTTTCTGGGCGGCCCTCCGCTGGTCAAGGCCGCGACTGGGGAGATCGTCACTGTAGAGGAATTGGGCGGTGCGGACATGCACACCACCGTCTCGGGCACGGCCGACTATCCCGCCGCCAGCGAGGCGCATGCCCTGGCGCTGGCCAGGGAGATCGTCGGCAGCTGGACGCCGGCGGAAAAGACGGTGGTCGATCGGATCGCTCCCGAGGCGCCCCATTATGACCCTGAGGAACTGTACGGCATATTGCCGCGCGACAGCCGCACGGCTTTCGACATGCGCGAATTGATCGCGCGGATCGTCGATGGCAGTCGCTTTCACGAATATCAGCCGGCTTATGGCACGACGCTCATCTGCGGCTATGCCCGGATCTGGGGGTATAAGGTCGGAATCCTGGCCAATAATGGCGTGCTGTTCAACGACAGTTCGCTCAAGGGCGCCCATTTCATCCAGCTCTGCGACAAGAACCGGACGCCGCTGCTGTTTCTGCAGAACATCACCGGCTTCATGGTCGGCAAGGAATATGAACGGCGCGGCATTTCCAAGGATGGCGCCAAGCTGATCATGGCGGTCTCGGGCGCCAGCGTTCCCAAGTTCACTATCAACTGCAACGGGGCATTCGGCGCTGGCGTCTATGGGATGTCGGGCCGGGCATTCGACCCGCGCTTCCTGTTCAGTTGGCCCGGCAGCGGCACGTCCGTCATGGGGGCCGAGCAAGCCGCCAATGTCCTGTCGGAGGTGAAGATCCGCCAGCTGGAGCGGGAAGGGCGAACATTGTCCGAAGCGGAAATCGCCGCGATCCGCGACCCCGTGCTCGAGAATTACAAGCACGAACAGAGCGCCTATTACGCGACGTCGGAAATCTGGGACGACGGTATTCTCGATCCCGTCGATACGCGCAACGCACTGGGCATGTGCATTTCGGCGTCGCTCAACGCCCCGATCGACCCGCCCCATTACGGCGTTTTCAGACTTTAAGGAGCGACGCATGTCCGAAGATTTTCGACTGCTTCCGAGCGACGAGTTCGCCCATACGCCAGATGCCGCGATCAACTATAACGAGAGCATCTACACCAATGCGTTCGATCGCAAGACCGGGGTGGGCGGCTGGATGCGCGTCGGCAATCGCGTCAACGAGGGATATGCCGAGAAATCGGTCGTACTCTATCTGCCCGACGGACGGATCGCCTGTGCTTTCGGCCGCCCTAAGATCTCGACCAATATGGTGTTCGATGCGGATGGCCTGACGGTGGATATCGTCGAGCCCTTCCGTCATCTGCGGCATAGCTATGCCGGTGAGATCATGGTGCTCGACGATCCCGATATGCTGCGCGACCCATCGACGCTGTTCGAGAAAGCCCGCCGGGCACCCGCCGACATCGTCTGGGATCATAAGTCGTCATGGCCGCTTCATGGCGGCGAGCCGACGCGGGACGATGTGCGCACCATGTATGGCCGGGATTTTTCGCGCGGACATTTCAACCAGCATAGCGTGGTGACCGGCCATGTCGCGATCGGCGACGAGCGCTGGGAGATGGATGGCTTCGGCTGGCGGGACCATAGCTGGGGCCCGCGCTACTGGCAGAACCTGTTCATCCACCGGCTTTTCATGGCCACCTGGCCGAGCGGCAAGGGCGCCAGTCTGCTGAAGATCTTCTCGCCGGACGGCGTAGGGCGATCGGAAGGTGCGCTGCTGATCGACGGCGAATATCACGACGTGATGGACCTGTCGGTCGTCACCGACTGGGATGACAACAAGGAACCCAGCAAGATCGGCATCGCGGTGCGGACGGCAACCCGGTCGGAGCGCATCGACGTGGAGATCATCACGGCGGCCCCCCTGCGCAATCGGCGCAAGGAAGGGGATCTCACCTTGATGTCACGCATCATCGAAGCCAATGCCCGCTATATGTGGAACGGCGAGGAAAGCTGGGGAATGGTCGAATATATCGAGCGGGTCGACGACGGCCGACTGGTGGGATGGCCGATCTGATGGCGACGGCCCCGACCAGGCATCTTGCGGACCATGCCGACCTCATAGCGGCGGTGCGGCGCAGGCTTGGGGCTGGCGTGACCGTCGCGAACATCGACATCCCGACGCTGGGTGGCGTGAACCGCACAATATTGTTCGACGTGGTCGATAAGGGGACAACGAAGCGGTACGTTTCCCGGCAGGAAACCTATGTCGATCCCGACAGCCCTTTTCTGGCCACCGGCGATCAGTTCCGGGCGATGCGGATCGCTTTCGAACATGGGCTGCCGGTGCCCGAGCCCATCTTTGAATATGATGCGTCGGATGGCATGGGGAACGGCTTCGTCACCGCTTTCGCGGCTGGCGAGACCATGCCCAAACGTATCCAGAAAGACCCCGATTTCCTCGCGGTGAGGCCGAGGCTCGTCGCCGATGCGGCGGGCATCTTGGCAAGGATCCACGCTCTGCCGTCGCAAAGCTTCGGCTTTCTCGCGGAACGGCCGGATAGCGCCGACACGGTATCCGCGCACCGCGATCTTTATGACGGCTACCGCCAGGCCCGTCCGGCGATCGAGGCTGGGTTTCGCTGGTTGGAACGCAACCGTCCGTCCGTCGTCGATCGGGTTTTCCTGCACGGGGACTTCCGTCTCGGCAATCTGATGATCGACGGAACGGACGGCATATCCGCGGTGCTCGACTGGGAGTGCGCGCACCTGGGCCAGCCGGCGGAAGACCTTGGCTGGCTATGCACCCGATCATGGCGCTTTTCGCGGCCCGATCTTCCCGCCGCGGGACTGGCATCCCGGCAGGAACTGCTCGATGCCTACAGCGCGGCGGGCGGCCGATCCTATGACGCCGATGAAATCCGCTATTGGGAAATCTTCGGTCTCGTGCGGTTCGCGGTGCTCAACCTGATGCAGAATCACGGGCACGTCTCGGGACAGCGGCGCGGCCTCGTCTATGCGGCATGTGGGCGGAATACGGCGCTCGTGGAATATGATCTCCTGATGACTTTGGCGGGCCGCTATGAGTGATACATTGAGGCCGCAATCCCCCGACATGGCGGATATCCTTCAGACGGTGCAGGCATTCCTCAAGGACTGCGAACCGCAGCTTGCTGCCGAGGACCGGTACAAGGCGCAGGTCGCATCCTATCTGCTGGGAATCTGCGCGCGCGAGATTGCCCATGGTCCATCCCGGCGGGACGGTGCCGAAACGCTCTGCGCCGACATTCGCGCAGGTCGCCGCGATGGCGACTGGGACAGCCTGCTCGATCAGTTGCTCGAAGAGGCGCGTACCGCAGTGCGGGTGACCAAGCCCGGCCATATGGGAGAAACGGCGTGAGCGGCGTCCAACTGACTGTCAACGAGGGGGTCGCCAGGATACTCTTCCAGGACGAGGGTGGCCGCAATGCCGTCACCCTCGAATTCTGTCGTGCTTTCGCGCGGGTGACGCGCCAGGCCGCAACCGATCCGGACGTGAAGGTGATCGTGCTGACCGCCAAGGGCCGCTTCTTTTCGGTCGGTGGCGATCTGGCCGACATGCTCGCCCATGTCGACACGGTCCGCGATCATGTCCACGAAATGACCGACCTGTTCCATGTCGGTATCCGCCATCTGCATCACGCGCCGGTTCCGGTCGTGGTCGCGCTCCATGGCATGGCGGCGGGCGGGGGCATGAGCATCGCCCTGGCCGGGGACCTGATCGTCGCCGGACGGTCGGGGAAGTTCAACAGCGGCTACACGCGCTCAGGCCTTACCCCCGACGGTGGACTCAGCTGGCTTCTGCCGCGGCTGGTCGGCCCCGTTCAGGCCTTTCGCATCATGGCGCTCAACCAGTCGATCGGATCGGAGGAGGCCTTGCGCCTGGGCCTCGTCACCAAGGTCGTCGAGGACGCGGATCTCGACCAGGAAGTCGAGGCCATGGTCGCGGCCCTTCGCGACATGCCGACCGGTGTCCTCGGTACGCTCAAGAAGCTGACGCGAGAGGGGGCCGGCAGGAGCTTCGAAGCGCAGCTCGACATCGAAGGCGAAACGATCGCACGGCGGGCGGAAAGTCCGGAGACGTTGGCGATCCTGCGGTCCTTCCTGTCAGGCGGATGAGTCCCCGACCGACCTAACCACCTCCGGCCCGGTCGATGTGCGCGGCGAAGCCGGCGCCGGCCGGGATGTCGGGCCGCAGGATCTGGCGGTCATCATAGTCGCCGCCATTTTCGCTGCGGTAGCCGATCCGGGGCGCGTCGAAGATGGACAGCAGCCTCCCGACATAATCGGCGGCCAGATCGTCGGCCGCCTCCGCCGTGAGGCGCGACGTCTGGAAGGCGACCCAGGGCGCGACGACGTCGAGCCCGACATAATGCAGGATGCCGTGGTTGATCGGAAACAGCAGATCGTCGATCGGCCCGTGAATGCCCCGCGCGCCGAATTGCTGCTCTCGGCCGCCGGTGGTGACCGCCAGCATCGCCCGCCGGCCGGCGAGAAGGCCTTCGCCATAGCGAAGCCACTGCCCGGTGCCCTCCTTGGGAACGCCGATTGCGAAGCCGGTGGCGAACACCCGGTCGACCCAGCCCTTCAATATTGCCGGCATCGAGAACCACCAGAGCGGGAATTGAAGAATGACGGCGTCGGCGGCGAGCAGGCGGGCCTGTTCGGTCGCGATGTCCGCCATCTGGCCGTCACCGGCCTGCGCCGCGCCTGACTCGCGATGATAGATCAGCCGCTCGTCGGTGAAATCGCGCATCGGAAAATCCTCCGCGTCCGCCGTTGCCTTGAACCGCATTGCGTAGAGATCGGACTGGGTGACGACATGACCCTGCGCGCGCAGTCCGGCGACCGCACGGTCCCTCAGGAAACCGTTCAGCGATCTGGGCTCGGGATGCGCGAAGACGATGTGGTAATGCCGCGATGCTGGCAGGCGGGGTGGGGCTGGGGATTTGGTGGACGGCATTATCGTTGGCCCCATTCTGCTGCTCGCCATAGCGCGTGGACAGGGGGGGCGGAGTTGCCCGATCCTGGCGCATGACACGATGGTCCTGATTGTGCCCCGCAGATCAAGCCGCGACCATAGCTGACGTTCGAACGGCGAGACTCGACGCTGACACAGCCGCCACGTCCATCTCGGTTGCATGCACAAGTCTCATCTTTGCAAAATTTGCACAGTTCGTGTTCCGAGTTTCGGCTTTTCGGGCGACCGGCGGCGTCCCATAGTCCCCAAGCGCCGAATAAGGCGTCGCCATGAGGCGGGAGAGGGGATGCCGCGATGAAGCAGGACGATTTTGCAGATTTCCTTCGTCCGGACGCCGGCAAGCGGCCAGTCAGCCGGGAGTATCTCGACAAAATCGGTGTCGATCTCGAGGCCGACTTCCCCGGATCGACACCCGACGATTTCATGGAATATCCGGTCCTGAGCGAGGGTGGCTGGTTCATCGTCGTCAAACATCAGCGCACGCTCGTCACGGTAAGCAAGAAGCCCTGGCGTCTGCTCGGGCCCATAACGCTGCTGTCCGACAGCCTGGATTTCGACTGAACATAACAGCGTGAGCCCGCCAAGGGCCGTTCTTCCTGGGGATGATGCATATGTTGATCGGTGTTGACGTTGGCGGCACGTTCACGGACGTCGTGGCGATCAAGGATGGCGAGATCCGTACCGTGAAGGTTTCGACCGACGTACGGAACACGGAGCGTGGAGTGCTGGCCGGCGCCAAGGAAATGGGCGTCCAGGACGCGGACATATTCAGCCATGCAAGCACGCATGGCTTGAACGCGATCATCACGCGCCGCCTGCCGAAGATCGCCTTCCTCGCCACGGAAGGGCATCGTGACATCCTCGATGCCGGCCGTACGTGGCGCCCTCCGGCCGATCTCACCAACCCGCACTGGCGGCGCCCGTTCGGCGATGCCGCGAAGCCTCTGGTGCCGCGCTATCTGCGGCGGGGGATCACCGAGCGCATAACCGCCGACGGTGCGGTGCTGATGCCGCTCGATGAGGCGCAGGCGCGCGAGCAGCTGGCGGTCTTGCGCAAATGCGAGGTTACCGCGGTCGCGATCTGCCTGCTCAATTCCTATGTGAATCCGCAGCACGAAATCCGGCTGAAGGAGCTCGTGCGCGAGGAACTGGGCGACATACCCTGCTCGATCTCCAGCCAGGTCTCCCCGCTGGCCAAGGAATATGCGCGCGCGTCGACTACCGTCGTCGATGTGTTCATGCAGCTGATCTACGGCGACTATACGCTTCGTCTGAACGACGGCCTGCGCGACCTGGGGTTCAAGGGCGAACTCAATTATGCGAACTGTGCGGCCCAGCTGGTCGCCGCCGACGTGGCGATGCAGCGTCCGTTCGAGATCGTCTTCGCCGGCCCCGCCGCCGGCACGATCGCCAGCGCGCATTTCGGGCGGCTCATCGGCACCAGCGACCTGCTCTGTGCGGATATCGGGGGAACGTCATGCGACATCAGCCTCGTCAGCGACTTTCGTCCCTATGTGAACACCACGTTCGAGCTCGAACATGATCTGATCGTCAACGCCTTGTCGGTCGAGGTTTCCAGCATCGGTGCGGGCGGCGGCAGTCTCGTCACGATCAGCCCGGCCGGCGAGCTGATGGTCGGGCCGGGCAGCGCGGGCGCCGATCCCGGGCCGGCCTGCTACGGCAAGGGTGGTCAGCAGCCGGCAGCCACGGACACCTGCCTGCTGATGGGGATCATCGATCCGGACGGGTTCGCCGGCGGCCGGATGCACCTCGACAAATCGCTGTCGCTCAAAGCGTTCGAGGCGCTCGATACGACCTTGTCGCTGAACGATCGTATCCGGTACGCCTTCTATGTCGGTATCAACAATATCGCCGAGGGGCTGACCAACGTCGCCATTCAGCATGGTATCGATCCGCGCGACTACAGCATCGTCGCCTTTGGTGCGGCCGGTCCCATGCTGCTGCCGGCGGTGCTCGACCGCGTCAACGCCGCCGAGGTGATCGTTCCGCCCCATCCGGGTCTGTTCTCGGCGCTTGGCCTGGTCAGTTCGGAGCAGACCTATAGCGACAGCCGCAGCGCCTATACGGTGCTGACGCCAGCTGCCGCCGAGGAGATCGAGCGGGTCTACAGCGAGATGGAAGCCCAGATGCGCGAGCGCTTCAAGGACCGCCATCCCGATCCTGTGTTCGTCCGCGCCTTTGACGGCCGCCTGCTGGGGCAGAGTTGGGAAACCCCGTTCATTCCCATCCCGGCCGGAGCCATCACTGCGGAGACCATCGAGACGATGATCTCCAACTTCCACGATACCTATGAAATGCGTTCGGGAAATCGCTTTCCGGGACTGCCGGTGCAGGGCGTGACCTACCGGATCGAAACGCTCGTTCCGACGGCCAAGGTCGAATATCCCAAGCTGGCGAAGCGCGAAAGCGGACAGCCGACCCCCAGCCGCACGATCGAGCTCCATTATCTGGACAGTCACCCGATCCCTGCCAACGAATATCAACGGGCGGAACTCCGCTTCGGCGATGAGATAGACGGGCCGGCCATCGTGCGCGAGGAATCGTCGACGACGTTCATGCTGCCGGGGCAGAAGATGACCGTCGGTGAATATGGCGAACTGCACATACGTCGGATCGAGAGAGACTGAGCGAAGCCGGTCATCTGCAGCGGATTGTATAGAAGGACAACAGCATGTCTTCTCCTCTCACTGGCACCCTTCCGGCACATCGGGGCCCGGCTGATCCGCTTGAGCAGCCGCAGGGCGCGCTCTCGTTCGACGACCTGCCACTGCGCGCGCTGACCGACGAGCAGTTCCTGGTCCGCTACAAGACCGATCGCTTCACGGCGTCGATCCTCGCCAGTCGCATGCGCTATGTGGTCAAGCATATGAGCACGGTGCTTCTGACCACCGCATTCTCGATGATCCTGCGCGACTGGTATGATTTCGCGGCGACCATATCCGGTCCGCGCGACATGAATTATCCGATGAGCACCGGTTCGGACAGCTTGTCGATCTTCATGTTCACGATGCCGGAGGGTATCCGCAACACCATCGAAGAGTTCGGCCCCGAAAATCTCCAGCCGGGCGATGTCATCATCGCCAACGATCCCTATCGCACGGGGCTTCACGTCAACGATGTCAGCTTCATCCGCCCGGTCTTCTACCGTGGCAAAGCGGTGGCGTTCGTGACGATCCGCGCCCATCAGCTCGATATGGGCGGCGTCGTCGCGGGCGGCTTCAGCGGCAACAAGAAGAACGTCTACGAAAACGGCCTCGTGATCTCGCCGACGCTGCTGTACCGCGACAACAAGCCCGTACGGTCGGCGTTCAATTTCATCTTCGACAATGCGCGCTATGGCGAGCTGCTCCTGCCGGACATCCGCTCGCTGTATCAGAGCCTGCTGCTCGGCGAACGCCTGTTGCTGGAAAGCATCGAACGATATGGGATCGACGCCTATCTGGGGGCCATTCGTTACAGTTGCGACGTCTCGGCTGACTCGATGCGCGAGGCGATCCGGACCAAGATTCCCGATGGCGTCTACGAGGCCGAAGATGGCATCGATGCCGACGGCGTCGACGATACGCGGGACTATAAGCTGAAGCTCAAGCTCACCAAATATGGCGAGAATATCGAGCTGGATTTCACCGGCACATCGCCGCAAGCACGCGCCAGCATCAATTGCGGGCCTCTCGACGTGAAGGCCGCCGCGGGCGTCGCCCTGAAGATGTTGATCGAGCAGCAGAGCCCGCTGTCGTCGGGCTGCTTCCGGAATATCGACGTCGTCATACCGCCCGGCACCTTCTGCAGCGCGACGCCGCCCGGCGGGCCGATCTTCATGTATTGGGAAGCCTCGATCACCGTGTTGCTCGCAATCTACAAGGCCCTGTCTCCGGTGCTTGGCGAGGATGCGATCGGCGGCGACTATGGTTCGTTGATGCTGCACAATGGCAGCGGGCTGACGAAGTCGGGGCAGCCCTGGTTGACCGTCGGCAACTGCGGTGGCGAGCATGGCCCGTGGGGCGGAACCAAGGCTGGCGACGGCGACAGCTATACGGTCTTCCATGTCAGCAACAATCTCGATCCCGCGACCGAAGCCGTGGAATCCGACGTTCCCGTCGTCGTGATGCGAAAGGAATATGTCGCCGACACCGCGGGGCCTGGTGAGAATCGTGGCGGGGCAGCGGTTCGGCGCGATACGCTGTGGCTGGCTGACGGCGAGCATCTTTCCATCGCGCTGCACGCGAAGGAGCCGAGCGGAATCGGTGTGTATGGCGGTCGTCCGGGTACGACACAGGCCTGCTGGCTGTTCCCCGTCGACGAGGGAGACGGCGCTGGATTGGGCCCGCTCCTGCCTGCGGACGATTCCGTTCTTGCCCAGTCGATACCGGTGGTCGGAATGCTCGATCCCGCAACCAAGCGCATCGACCCGAACGGCGAATATTATTATTACGCCTCGCGCAAATCCTGGGCGGTCGCGGCCGGAGGGTCGTTCCGTTTCCAGACCGGCGGCGGCGGCGGCTGGGGTGACCCGCTGTCGCGCGATCCCGAGCGGGTGAAATGCGACGTCCGCGATGAATATGTGACGATCGCCGGCGCCTATCGCGACTATGGCGTCGTGATCGAGGGCGATCCGATCTATGCGCCCGAGCAGCTGACGGTCGATGTCGAAGCGACGGCGCGGCGGCGCCGCGAAATGGTCGGCGCCTGATCCGGCCGTGACGCCCTCCCGAGTTCCTTGTCGACAAGATGCGGGGGGCGCCCGGATATCGCGCGAAAATCCGAGGCTGGCTGCGGATCTCCGCGGCCCTGTCCTCGGGATGAGCCACTCTGAACGCGGCTCGTCGATGGCGGCATGCTATACCGCTGTGACAGGAGCGCAGTCGCGGGAGAGAGCATGGACACGCTAGAGGGAATGCGAACGTTCGTACGCGTTGTTCAACTGGGCAGCCTGTCGGCAGCGGGGCGTGCGATGGGGTTGTCGCCAGGATCCGTGTCGCGAAAGATCAGCCTGCTCGAACATGCGGTCCAGGCACGCTTGCTCAACCGGACAAGCCGCAAGCTCGCCCTGACGACCGTCGGACGGGTCTATTTCGATGAAGCCTGCAAGATCGTGGACCAGATCGATGCGCTTTCGCAGTCGATGGCCGAACAGCAATCGGCGCCGCGAGGCTTGCTCACCGTCCATACCCGGGCAAGCATCGCCGAGAAATTCCTGTCCAACGCCCTTCCCAATTTTCTGCTGGCCTATCCAGACATAACGCTGCGGCTCAATCTGTCCGAAGACAATCTCGACCTGTTCGGCAACAAGATCGACCTCAGTATTCGCATAGGTACGCCCGAGGAGCAGGATCTGACGATGCGTCGCCTGTCGCAGGGCCTGGAGCGGGTCCTTTATGCAAGTCCTCTTTACCTCGCGAGCCACCCCGAAATCCGCGCACCCGACGATCTTCTGATGCACAATTGCGTGTCATTTCCGCAGCCTGGGCTCAGCGAGAAGGGGGAGGCGATCTGGCAGTATCGATCCTCGACAGGATCAAAGGAACTGCGTGTGACGGGCAACCTGCAGGTGAATGATGCCAACATCCTTCATAATGCAGTCGTCATGGGCATCGGCATCGGCCTGCTCCCGACCTGGCTGATCGCCGACGATCTGAGTTTCGGCCGGGTGAAGCGGGTGCTTCCGCAATATGAGTTCACCCAGACCATACTCGATCACGGCCTTTATGCGGTCTTTCCGACAACCGAGCTGATGCTGCCCAAGGTGCGGGTGTTTCTTGATTTCCTGATCAGCACCTTCCGGAAGTTCGAGCCGGAAATCGGACGGATGGCGATCGATGCCAAGCGCTATTCGGCCGATAGCGAGCGCCATCCTCCAGACGCCTTGCGATGGGTGCGGCCCAGCATCGAGAACCGCCAACTCAGCCAGCGATCGGGCTGAGGATGCTGGTGGGCGGCAAGATGGTGAAGCTTGCATGCTGTGCAAAGCAGCTACGCGAAAACGAAGCACCAAGGCGATTTTGGGCCGCATATTCAGAAAATATTCTAAATTCGACCGAGTATGCGTAATTTTGATCGGGTTTTTGGGCGCAACCAAGGCTAAGAAGGTCACGCATTCCGGGAGATCGCCGACATAGGGCGGCTCCACTGGGGAGGAAACGGCAATGAATATACGGGTGTCCCTCATTATTTCCGTGGCGCTGGCGCTGGCCGGCTGCAGTCGCGGCGGCGAGATGCGACAAGACTCGGCGGCGGGCGCCTCGTCGGCCGTCGACGCGCAGCGCCTCGCCGATGCCGATGCGAATCCCGACGAATGGCTGACCCACGGCCGCACCTATAATGAGGACCGTTTCAGCCCCCTCACCCACATCAACGACGCCAATGTCGGCAAGCTGCAACTGGCCTGGTATTATGATCTCGATACCAATCGCGGGCAGGAAGCTACCCCGCTGATGGCCAACGGCGTGTTGTACACCACCACCGCATGGTCGAAGGTCCTCGCGCTCGATGCGGTCAGTGGCAAGCTGCTGTGGAGCTATGATCCCGAAGTACAGGGCGCCAAGGGGTACCAGGCCTGTTGCGATGTCGTGAACCGCGGCGTCGCGCTGTGGAACGGCAAGGTCTATTTCGGTACGCTCGACGGTCGGCTGATCGCGCTCGATGCGAAGTCCGGTCGTCCCGTCTGGTCCGTCCAGACGACCGATACGACCCGGCCATATTCGATCACCGGCGCACCCCGGGTCGTCAAGGGCAAGGTGATGATCGGCAATGGTGGCGCCGACTTCGGCGTGCGGGGCTATGTCAGCGCCTATGATGCCGAAACGGGCAAGATGGCCTGGCGATTCTACACCGCGCCCAATCCCGATGGCAAACCCGACAACGCCCCCTCCGACGCGGCGTTCGACCGTTTCGCAGGTGCGACCTGGGGCAAGAATGGCGCCTGGAAAGAGGTCGGCGGCGGCGGCACGGTCTGGGATGCCATCGTCTACGATCAGGCCTTCGATCAGCTGCTGATCGGCGTCGGCAACGGCTCCCCCTGGAACCGTCGCATCCGCTCGGGTGACAAGGGCGACAATCTCTTTCTGTCTTCGGTCGTGGCTCTCGATCCCGACACGGGCGCCTATAAATGGCATTATCAGGAGACGCCCGGCGAGGAGTGGGACTTTACCGCCACCCAGCCCATCATCCTGGCCGATGCCACGATAGACGGCCGCGTTCGCAAGGTGCTGTATCACGCACCAAAAAACGGCTTCTTCTATGTCATCGACCGGGAAACCGGCGTTCCGGTTTCCGCCACCAACTTCGTGCCCGTGAACTGGGCAGATGGGTATGACACCAAAACATGGCGCCCGAAGGTGCGCCCGGAGGCCCGGTATAGCGAGAACGACGGCGACTGGCAGGGGACGCCCAGCGCATTCGGCGCCCATAACTGGCAGCCCATGGCCTTCAACCCGCAAACCGGCCTGGTCTATATTCCGGCGCAGGCGATCCCGTTCGGCTATGCCGACGACAAGGCGTTCAAATATGCGCCGGGACACTGGAACCTCGGCGATGCCTCGCCGAGCAACCTCGGCCCGCGGAACCCCGCCGGCCTCGCCGCGCTGAAGGCTGCCACGAAAGGCCGGATCGTCGCATGGGATCCCGTCGCCAAGAAGGCGCGCTTCACGATCGAGCATCCGGGGCCGGGCTATGGCGGCATTCTCACCACCGCTGGGAATCTCATCTTCCAGGGTGGCCCGGATGGTACGTTCACCGCTTATCGCGCGGACAATGGCGCGAAACTATGGTCGTTCGCCGGGCAAAGCGGCATCATAGGCGGGCCGATCTCCTTCGCGGTCGGCGGGCAGCAATATATCGCGGTCATGGCGGGGCTGGGCGGTGCTTTCGGGATATCCACTCCGCTGGCGCCAACGTCCCACCCGCGGCCGAACGGTCGGGTGCTGGTGTTCCGTCTCGGCGGCTCGGCGAAATTGCCGGCCTACACCCCGCCGGTCATGCCGGCGCAGCCGCCGGCCAAGACGTGGCCGGCCTCGGTCGAGCAGATGGGCGAGTTGTTGTATGGCGGGAATTGCGGGCTTTGCCACGGCCCGTCGACCTTCTCCAATGGCGTCATTCCCGATCTGCGCAGGTCGCCGGTCCTTGCCGACGCAGATTCCTGGAACGCGGTGGTGAGCGGTGGCGCGCTGGCGGATCGCGGGATGATCAGCTTCTCGAAGATCCTCACAGCCGAGCAGATCGACGCGATCAGGGCCTATGTCGCCAGCCAATCGCGTGCGCTGCAGGCGCGCGAGGCGAAGAATGCGCGGGTCGAGAAGCAATGAGGACGAGCATTATCGCGGTCCAGGCCGGGTATCGCAACGGCGGCCGGCAATTGGGAGAGATGGCATGACAGACACGGCAGCTACTAGCGGCATGCGACGGTTTTCCGGAAAGTCGGTTCTGGTTACGGGCGGTGCCGCGGGGATCGGCCGCGCCGTCGCGCTCGAATTCGCGAAGGAGGGCGCCAACCTGATCGTCGCGGACATCGACGAGGCAATGGGCGCCGAATGCGTCGATCTGGTTCGGCAGATCGGTGCCGAAGCCGAGTTCATTCGCGCGGATATCTCCCAGCCGGACGACGTGTCGGCGCTGTTCGCGGCGATCGTTGCGAGCGGGACGCCGCTCGATATCGCGATCAACAATGCCGGCATCGAAGGCGAGGTCGGGCTTGTCGAAGATCAGAACGATCGCAACTTCGACCGTGTCCTGGCCGTCAATGTGCAGGGGACCTTCCAGTGCATGCGCGAAGAGGTGAGGCTCATGAAGCCGCGCGGATCGGGCGTGATCATCAATTTCGCGTCGATTGCCGCCCATGTCGGCTTCGCCGGACTCTCGGTCTATACGGCATCCAAGGCCGCTGTCCTGGCGATGACGAAGTCGGTGGCGCTCGAACTGGCGCAGAGCGGCGTGCGGGTCGCGTCGGTCAGCCCCGGGCTGGTGCAGACGGCGATGCTCGAGCGGTTTTTCGCGGCCGATGCCAATGCAAAGCAACAGATGACCGGAAGCTTGCCGCTCGGCCGGCCCTGCGATTCCTACGAAGTCGCGCGGGGCGTTCTCTTCCTTGCGTCCGACGACGCCAGTCTCGTCGTCGGGCAGACACTGAACCTGGACGGCGGCTGGGCTTATGTGAAATCCTGATCGCGGCGGACGGGGCCGTGCCGGGTCGGCATGGTTTCCGTATCGGTATCGGTGAGGAGCGGATCGGCGATCCGCAACGGTTCTAGAGGGAAGCTATGATGTCATCGTTCGAAACGGCGCGTCGCGCCCGTTCCTGGCTTTTCGCGCCTGGCGACAGCGAAAAGAAGATGGAAAAGGCACGGGCGTCCGACGCGGATATCGTCATCATCGACCTGGAAGATGCAGTGGCCGAAGGCGAGAAGCCCGCGGCGCGCCGCCTGGTCCGGGACTTTCTGGAGGCGCAGGCGGGCGAACGCCACCGCCTGTGGGTCCGCATCAACCCGATCCAGACGGACCATGCACTCCTCGATCTGGCCGCGATCATGCCCGGCCGGCCGGGGGGGCTGATGTTGCCCAAGCCGCGTGGCCGCGCCGACGTCGAACTGCTCGATCATTATCTCATGGCGTTCGAGGCGGCCAATGGCGACATGGAGCGCCGGACCGCGGTGATCCTCGTCGCGACCGAGACGCCTGAGGGGCTGCTCGCGACCGGAAGCTATGCCGATATGCCGCGACTGGCGGCGATGACATGGGGGGCGGAAGACATCGCCACCGCGCTCGGTGCAACATCCAACCGCGATGCCGACGGGCGTTACGGCTTCACCTATGAACTCGCGCGAACCTTCTGCCTGGCGGGCGCCGCAGTCGCCAAGGTGCCGGCTGTCGAAACCATTCATGGCGACTTCCGCGACGAAGCCGGTCTGGCGGCACTGGCCGCCAAGGTGCGACAGGATGGCTTTCGCAGCATGCTCGCCATCCATCCTGCGCAGGTCGCCGTCATCAACGCCGCGTTCACCCCCAGTCAGGAGGAATGCGCCGCGGCTCAGGAGATCGTCGATCTGTTCGCAGCGCATCCCACCCTCGGTACGATCGGACATAATGGGGCCATGCTCGATCGCCCGCATCTGGTGAGAGCACAAGCGGTGCTGGCACGATCGCGGAATTGACCCCGCGGACCAGCGCGGGACGATAATCCCCGGAAAAGCGCGCCGGAAGGACAGGGCCTGAGCATATAGGCTGGCCCTGGCGCGGGCGCCGGCGACGGTGCGCTTAGCCCGTCGCTGCACATAAACTTCCCGGTGCGCAGCAATATTCCCGGGCCGCATGATGGCGGCTCGATTGGCCTTTTCGCGAGGATGCAAGCCGATACCCTGCCGTCTTCCGGAGATATGCGCGGGAAGACCGAGTCATGAATGACGCGAAATCTGTTATCGAAGTGTACGAATATAGCGGTGGCATCGTCGGGCCCAGCATCGCGTCCGCCGGAATGGTGCGCGACGGCGGCACGATCCGCACGGGAACGCCGCCGGGCTGCTGGGGGCCGATGATCACGCCCAAATTCCAGGGCGGGCATGAGGTGACCCGGCCGGTGATGGTCGAGGGTGCCGAGATCGGCGATGCGATCGCGATCCGGCTCAAGAAGGTTCAGGTGACGTCGCTCGCGACCTCCTCGGGCGTGATGGAGTTCGTCGAAGGCCGCTATCTCGGCGATCCTTTCGTGGCGAAGCTCTGCCCGGCCTGCGGAACGACGGCGCCCGCAAGCCGGGTCGAAGGCATCGGCGACGATGCGGTGCGATGCGACAGCTGCGGTGCTGCGGTGAGCGCGTTCCGCTTCTCCAGCGGCTATGTGATCGTGCTCGACCGCGAGAACAATGTCTCGCTGACGGTCAGCAAGGACATCGCCGACAAGATCGCCGGCGACGCCCAGGTGAATGCCGCGCTCCCGGGGCAGTCCGGGCAGCATTCGATCCTGTCGCTGGCCCGCGCCGATATTTCGGGGCTTGCCGCGCGCATGCGCCCCTTCCTCGGCAATATCGGCACCTCGCCGTCGCGCGACTTGCCCGACTCGCACAATGCCGGCGACTTCGGTTCCTTTCTCGTCGGCGCACCGCATGATTATGCGATGACCCGAGAGGAACTGGAGCAGCACAAGACCGACGGCCATATGGACACCAATTCGGTGCGCGAGGGTGCGATCCTGATCTGTCCGGTGAAGATCCCGGGCGGCGGAATCTACATGGGCGACATGCACGCGCAGCAAGGCAATGGCGAGATCGCCGGTCATGCAACCGATGTGTCGGGCGAGGTCGAACTGGAGGTCGAGGTCATCAAGGGGCTCACCCTCGACGGCCCGATATTGCTGCAGCATCCCGACGATCTGCCGCTGCTGGCGCGGCCGTTCAGCGGCGGCGAGCGTGCTTCGATCGACGCTCTGGCGGCGCGCTACGGCCAGGCCACGATCGAGGACAATGGCCCGATCACCTTCATCGGCTCGGGGCCGACCCTGAACGACGCGACGGACAACGGTCTTGCCCGTGCGGCTGCCGTGACGGGATTGCCCTATGACGAGATCCTCAACCGCGCGACGATCGCGGGGTCGGTCGAGATCAGCCGCTTGCCGGGCGTGGTGCGGATCACCTTCCAGTGCCCGATGCCGATCCTCAAGCGCCTGGGCATCGCGCATCTCGTCGACCAGCAATATGGGGGAATGTGACGCGACGCTGCGAAGCATCCCCGGACACGACAAGGCCCGCGCATCGCGCGGGCCTTGTTCGTTGTGGGAAAGCGGGTTCGGCCATGCTCAATAGGCGACGTCGCCGTGGGCCGCCTCGAAACGATGGGCGTCGAAGCTGAACGGAACCTTCGCGCTGCCATTGTAGAGATCATGGTGCGGCGCCGCTTCGGCGAACGCGCAGGCCAGCAGATAGAGGCTGCGCAGCGCCGGATCGGCCGGAGGGATCGGCTTGTCGGCCAGCGCGGTCATGATCGCGTCGAGATGCGGCATCACCGATTCGTGGAAGGTGGCGAACTCGTCCTTGCTGGTCGTCCAGCGCACCGCGCTGCGCTGGTTCTCGGTCGGAAGCGCCCAGCGCTCGGTGAAGCCCTGCAGCTGGGCGAAGGCGGCGGGCAGGGGGGCGATGGCGTCTGGCATGGCGGTTCCTTCAGGCGGAGAGCATGGTGTCGAGCGCCTGAGCCGCGTGGCGGATCATGAACTCGTTATCCATCAGCTGCATTTCGTCGATCACGCCGGACATGATCCCGGTGAAGGTGTCCTCCATCGTCGCGGTGTCCTCCAGCCAAGCGTTACGGTGCAGAGCATTGACGTGCCGCTGGGCGACGTCCTCGGCCGCATTCTGCGCCGGGCGGAAATAATTGGTGCCCTCCCACAGCGTGCGGCCGTGATCGAGCGGCCAGAACTGATGGGTGAAGAAGGACAGGCCGGGATAGCCGCAGCCCGATGCCAGGTGGATGATGAAGTTCGGGAAGATGGTCGGCAGCTCGAACTGGAAGTCGGACCGCCGCGTCGCGTTGATGTCGGCCGGCAACTGCTCGGGATGCGGGCAGTGGGCGTCGGCGCCGTGGAGGATCTTCGCGAAGGCGAGCGTCGATGGCGCGGTATCCATGCCGCCGCCATAGATGGTCGACGATGCGTGCGGGCCCATCAGCTTGAAGTCGGTATGCTCGACGCCGCTGAACCCCGGCAGCGATCCGGCGTGAATTGTGGGCACGTGATAGCCCTCGCTGAAGGCGTAGAGCGCGACCTTCCAGTTGCTCTCCAGCACCGTCGAATAGCGAAACGCCGTGGTCGACTCATGATAGGGATAACCGGCGAACAGCCGTCCGAAGTCGCCGAGAAAGTCCGCCAGCGACTGCGCGGGCGCAGGATCGAAATTGATGAAGACGAAGCCTTCCCACATGTCGCAGGCGATCGGGCGGAGACCCAGGCAGGCGGTATCGAGTTCGCCGAAGGCATCCTTCATCGGCACCGACTTCAGCGGGCCGTCGGTCGAGAAGACCCAGCCGTGGAAGCGGCAGGTGAGGACGTTGGCGCGGGCCCGGCCGTGGGTCTCGAACCCCGTGCTGGGAATCACCTTGTTGCCGCGATGGGTGCAGACATTGTGGAAGGCGCGCACGACGCCGTCCTTGCCGCGCACGATGATGACCGACGCACCCGCGACCGCGATCTCCTTGACCTTCCAGTCGCCCGGATTGGGAATCTCCCAGCCGGTCGCGACCTTCAGCCAGGTCTTGCGGAATATCTTGTCCTGTTCCTGCTTGTAGACCGCCGGATCGCGGGTCGCGTCGAGCGATACGGGGGCGGTGCCCAGCTCGGCACGGACCTGTTCGGTGGTGCGATAGATGTGGCCCAGCGGCCCGGTCGGGCCTGCGGAGGACAGAGATGCGCTCATGGCTGTGATCCGTTCAAACAGGTAGGTGCGGTATCGGGAGTGTGGAGCGCCCAGGGTTGGCCATCTAGCCGTTCAGCGTCGGGTTCAGCATGGAACTGCAAATATCAGGCACTATCCAGACTCGGCGGCTTGTTGTTCCAGCCTTCGGGATAATGCGAGATCAGGTCCGCCTGAAGCTCGAGCGTCGCGAAGCGCCAGCGCCCCTGATCGCCGACCATGCGGGATATGTAGCGCCCGCCGATCCAGTAGGCCCGGCCGCTGGCTGCGGTTGCGACCTCCCACAGCATGAACGTGACATCGGCCGAGCGGCCATCCTCGGCGAGGACGACCTTTGGCGACACGAGATAATGCAGCGTCCAGCGGAACCCGGACTCGGCATTGCCGGCGACGCCTTCGGCAATGGCGTCCGCGCCGCGCAGCTCGCCATAGTGGTCGATCAGAAAGGACGCGTCGTCGGTGAAGAGCGGTCGTAGCGCGTCGCGCGACGGACCGGCGTCGAAGGCCCGCGAGAGGTCGGTGATCAGATCATCGATCGCCCGCAGGGCCTCCAGCCGCTCGATGCGCTGTTCGAGCGTTACCGGCATCAGAACTTGTAACGGCCGGTAAGATACCATTCGCGCGGCCTGCCGAAGACGCCTTCGGTGATGCCGCCGAACGAGTCGGCATAGCCCGAGCTCAGATAGACCTCCTTGGTCAGATTTCGCACGCCGAGGCTGACGCTGTAGACGTCCTGCGGACTGACATAGGCGATCGATGCGTTGACCAGGTGATAGCCGTCCTGGACAAGCAGAGGGGTGTTGACGGCGTCGTTGTAGACCCGGGTGCGATAGGACCAGTCGACACGCGGCGTGATCCGCGCACCCGATTGCAGCTCGATATCATAGGCCGCACTGGCGCTGAGCGTCCATTTCGGGGCGTTCTGAAGACGGGTGTCGGGGGTGACGCCGGCCGTCAGCGCGCGAAGGTCGACCTGCTTATATTTGGCGTCGAGATAGCCGATGCCGCCCTCGATCCGCAGATGCGCGACCGGCCGCGTCTGCAATTCGAGTTCGAAGCCTTGGATGCGCGCCTTGGCGGCGTTCTGGATGATCGGTGCGAAGCCCAGCGTGGGATCGTTCACGGTGATCTGGAGATCGTCGTAATTGTTCCGAAAGATCGAGCCGTTCAGCCGGACGCGACGCCCGAAGAAATCGGATTTGAAGCCCGCTTCGTACGTCGTCACCCGCTCCGGACGGAAGGAGGGGATGAAGGCGAAGGGCGGGAACACGCGCTGGGTGAAGCCGCCGCCCTTGAAGCCCTCCGAATAGGAGATGTAGGTCATCAGCTCGGGCGCCCAGCGATAGGACAGGTTGACCATCGGGGTCCACGCGCGGTCCTTGATCGTCGCCCGCTGGCCGAGCGGGCCCATCAGCGGGTCGCCGTCCTGTAGTCCCGAGCCGTCGGGATTAAACGGCGCGCCGGTCAGGAAGCCCGCTTCGATGACATATTGGTTGGCGTTGTCGAAGGTCTTCTTGTCCTCGGTCCAGCGGATGCCGGCGGTGAGGTTGAGGTTCTCGACGATTTCGTAGGTCGCCTGGCCGAAGGCCGCGAGGCTGCGTCCGTCAAGCACCGCGCCACTCAGGAAGACGGCGTCGACGATGTTGACGACGTCGCGGTGATTGCCGCTTTCCTTGGCATAATAGCCGCCCATCACGAAGTTGAGCTTGTCGTCGAGGGCCTTGCCGAGCAGCTGGATTTCCTGGCTGAACTGGTCCTGCTTCCACTGGCTCTTGGTCTGGATAATGCTGGCGGGGCTATGGTCCGAGTCACGGGTCCAGAAGCCGGTCACCTTGCGGTAGGCGGTGATCGACTTCAGCGACAACATGTCGGAGAACTTCCAGTCGATCGTGCCCGAGAAACCCCAGATGTTGAGGTCGGATGCCGACTGATATCGGCGCTTGCCGAAATTGTCGAAGGGCGCGGAGACGGTCTCGAAGGTGCCGCCATGCTTGTAGGGCGCCAGCGCCCACTGGCTGTTGTAGCACCGCTGGTCACTGAGCCGGGCGGGATTGGACAGGTCGGTGCAGATCGATGCTGCGCCGGAATAGATCCCGTTCCAGGCCTGCGCCGCTGGTGCATTCTCATCGACCGCCAGCATGACGTTGGGGGCCGATTGCTCGCGCGAGCGGGTGCCGTCGAAGGCGAGATCGATCGTCAGATTCGATGTCGGTTCGGCGCGGACCGCGAAGCGGCCTGCAAAGGTGTCGGTGTCGCCCAGGTCGGGCGCGTTCGCCACGACGCCTTTCACATAGCCGTCGCGGCGATGATAGAAGAGCGAGGTGCTGGTGTAGAGCCCCTCGGCGAGCGGCACGTCGACGCTGCCCTTGATCTGGGCGCGGCTGAACCGGCCGCCGGTCAGCTCAAGCGTGCCGCCGAAGGTTTCGGCAGGCTTGCGGGTGACGACGCTGACCGCGCCGCCGATCGTGTTGCGGCCAAACAGCGTGCCCTGCGGCCCGCGCAGAACCTCGACCCGTTCGACGTTCAGCACGTCCAGGACGTTGCCGACGCCGCGTGAGATATAGACGCCGTCCAGATAGAGGCCGACGCCGGGATCGGCCGACAGCTGATAGTCGTTCTGGCCGATACCGCGGATGTAGATCGCGGCGGTGGCGTTGCTGGCCGAGACCGGCACCGAGCTGTTGAATTTCACGTTCGGGGTGAACTCGCCGATGTCGGTGACGGTCTGCAGGCCGCGTTCCGCCAGCGCGCTGGCGGTCACCGCCGCGATCGAGATCGGCGTGTCCTGCAGCGACTCCTGACGCCGCCGCGCGGTCACGACGATGTCGCTGATTCCGCCCTCTTCGGTCGTCGCGGTGGCGGTGGCCGGTGAAGCCTCCTGCGCCACTGCAGGCGCCGCTCCCAGGATCACGCCCAGTACGGATGCGCTCAACGCCAGTCGCGCGCGGGTCGTCAGCTTATGCGTCATGATGAAATTCCCCATTTTTATGATTGGCCTGAGATCACCGGTCTGTGCCGGTCGATATGGCTACCTTCTGCTGGCGATTGTTCGAGACCGGACACGTCGCTCATCGGTTCCTGTCTGTGCGTCTTAAGGAAGCGCAGTTGTCCTGGTGCCGCTAGCCCGTGCGCGACGCTTCTGAACCGAAACTGCAGTGGAATGCGATGCGGCGTTCTCAAACGGCAGCAGCCGAAAAAGCTTATTTTTCGGGCCGGTTATTTGGTGCAGCGGCAGGCTATCGGGGGCGTCGGGGGGCTAGCCGCGCGCGGCCGTCCTTGGTCATCTTGCAACCGAACACCGAGCCGCACTGGCCGCTCGGTTGGGCAATCCTGCCGCCTGGCATCTCGGTCGCCCAGGCGGCCCGCAACAGGACAAGCATCATGAACGCACCACATCGTTGGCTGGAGCAGAACCCAGGCCTCGGCGAGGGACCGATCCCGATCGAACCCTATATCGACCCGTCCTATTATGTCCGCGAGCAGGAGAAGATCTTCCGCAAGGTCTGGCTGTGCGTCGGGCGCGAGGAGGAGTTGCCGAAGGCCGGCGACTACAAGGTCAAGCGGCTCGCCGCGGCCAAGACCTCGGCGATCCTGATCCGCGGCAAGGACATGCAGATCCGCGCCTTCCACAATGTCTGCGCCCACCGCGGCAACACCGTCGTCACCGAGACCGGCGAAGAGAGCTTCGGATCGAGCAAGGCGGCGGTGGTCACCTGCCGCTTCCACGGCTGGGTTTACGGTGCCGACGGCAGCCTGAAGCAGGTGCCGCAGGAGGCGCGCTTCTACGACTGCTTCGACAAGCAGTCGAACGGGCTGGCTCCGATCCATGTCGACATCTGGCAGGGCTTCATATTCGTCAATGTCGCCGAGACGCCCGACAACAGCCTCGCGGAATTCCTCGGTGAATATGGCGAGCATTTCGCCGGTTATCCGTTCGACAGGCTATCCTATCAGTTCACCTATCACACCTATCTCGACTGCAACTGGAAGGTGGCGCACGACGCCTTTGCCGAAGCCTATCATGTCGAGACGATCCACGCCGGCTCCTTTCCGAACGCCTTTTCCAGCGGGCTGGAGAATGTGAAGCTGATGGGGCCGCATCGCACCTCCGCCGTGTGCCTGACCTCGGGCGCGAAGCCGACCGCGGTTGCCGGCTTGGCCAACAGCCTTGCGACCGCCTCGCTGGTCGCGCGCCGCGGCGAATCGATGCTGCCGCCGATGATCAACCCAGACCACCGCGCCGACTTCGCCTTCGAGCTGAGCGTGCTGTTCCCGAACACGCTGATCCATGTCTCGGAAGGCATCTGGTTCACCCACCAGTTCTGGCCGATCGCCCATGACAAGACGCTGTGGGAAGGCCGCTATTATCTGGAGCCGCCGAAGACGCATTCGCAGCGCTGGGCGGTCGAGCATGCGATGACGCTGCAGCGCAACGCCTGGCTCGAGGATACCGCGACGATGGAGGACACCCAGCGCGCGATGGAGTCCGGCGCCAAGCGCTTCCAGAATCTGCAGGACGACGAAATCCTGATCCGGCACGGCGCGGTCGTCGTCGATGCCTATGTCAACGCTTGAAGGCTATCAGACCATGACGACGCTTCCGCCCGGTTTCGAGGCGCTTTCCCCCTATCTCGACTGGAACCTCGCAACCGCCGACGAGCGGCAGCTCAAGCGGCGGCACAGCAGCCGTGAGGAGCTGCGCACGCTGTACGATGCCGTCCTGCCGCTGCTGCCGGCCATCCTGGCCAAGGCCGACGAATATCCGTTGGGATCGCTGCCCGAAGAGCTGCACCCGCTCTACAACATCGCCCTGTCGATCGCCGAGATCGCTCCGCATATAGAGCTGTATCGCGGCGATCCCGGCGTGCCCTATGCCTTCGAGGAAAGCCGCTTCGTGGCGATGCACGGCGCGCAGGAAACCTGGCGCGGCCGGTCCCCCATGGCCGACGTATGACGGCGGGCATGTCGGTGACCGATCGCCTCGATCGCATCGAGTCGATCGAGGCGATCCGGGCGATGGTGGCTCGTTATGCCATCGGCGCGGATCGGCGGAACGACCCGGAGATCATGGGACCGCTGTTCTCGGAGGACGCCGTCTGGGAGTCCGAAGGGTTCTCGCGCTATGTCGGGCGAAGCGCCATCGCCGAGGGGCTGGCCGCCATCGCGGCGGAGCGGGTTCTCTGGACCATTCACTATATGGTGTCGCCGCTGATCGAACTCGACATGGACGGAGCCGGGGCCCGATGCCGCTGGCATCTGTGGGAGCTCGCGACGATGCGCGGCGAAGACGGCGCGGTTTCGGACAACTGGTTCGGCGGATGGTACGACGCCCGCCTCGCGCGGACCGATGACGGCTGGTGCTTCACGTCGGTGTTGCTCGACGTGCGGCTGACCGGCCGCGCCGAACCCGCATGGGATTACAAGAAGGACTGTCGCGCATGAGCATCCGGCTCTGTCCCACGAGCGACGTGCCGCTGTGCGAGGTTCGCCGGGTCGAACTCGCGGACGGGCGCGAGATCGCGCTCTACCATCTCGATGACGGCTTTCACGCAACCGACGATCTCTGCTCGCACGGCGAGGCCTTCCTGTCGGACGGCGAGATCGAGGACGGACAGATCGTCTGTCCCTATCATATGGGGGCGTTCGACATCCGCACGGGCGAAGCGACGATGGCGCCCTGCCATATCCCGATCCGCAGCTACCGCGTGACCGAGGACGGCGGCGAGCTGTTCATCGAATCGGTCGACGTCAGCTCGACCTGAGCTTCTTCAGCGTGTCGGACGGCCGGCAGCCATAGCGATCGGCATAGTCGCGGGCGAACTTGCTGAGGTGGGAGAAGCCGGACGCCAGCGCCACTTCGGTGACCGACTGGCCCTGCTCCATGCCCCGTTCGAGCATCTGGTGCGCCAGTTCCAGCCGGTAGCGCTTGAGATAGCCCATCGGCGTATCGCCCCGGAAGCGGCGGAAGCCGGTGTGGAGCGACCGGGCGCTGACGCCCGATATCTCGATCATGTCCGTGATCGTGATCGGATCGCCGGCATTGGCGCGGATGAACTCCTCGACCCGCCGGATATAATAGGGCGCGGGACCGGTCGGCGGGGTGTTGAAGATCTCGGAATGATTATGCGGGACGGCCGCCAGCAGCAGCCGGCGCAGCGCCTCTTCGATCGCGCCGACCGCCCGCGGATGGGTGTAGGCGACCGAACCATTGTCGATATCGTCGCAGATCGTCCGCACCATATGGGCGAAGGCGGCCGCGGCCCCGGTCAGCGGAACCGGCTGCGCCGAGAAGGCCAGGCTTTTCGGGCGATAGCCCAGCTCGCCTGCCAGCACCTGCTCGAGGTCCGACCGCGCCATCTTGATCGTGAAATGCTTATAGTCGTTGTTGAGCACCTGCCGGGTCGGCGCATGGCTGCTGAGCACGCACATATGACCAGGGAGGAGATCGAAGGTGGCGTTCTGATGCGTGATCTGCGCGCAGCCGGTCAGGGTGAACTGGACCAGGAACAGCTCCTCCATCGGCGGTATGCCGATCGCCACCCGGCCGTAGGGCGTGCCGTAATCGGTCGCGCTGAAGGTCATCGATCGCAGCGCGACATGATTGTGCCGGAAGGTGAGCGGCGGCGCGCCGCCCTCGATGTGCAGGTCATGATCGCAGAAGATCTTGGTCATATGATCGTGCACGGCGCCGAGATCGGTGCTGGTGAACTTGGTGCGCTTGACCAGCGGCATGACGTTCTGCGGCCAGAAGCCGGATAGCGTCTCATGCATGTCGAGCATCATAGCTTCTCCTCGCTCGCGCCCGATGGAAGCAGGCCGGCAAATGCGTGGTCGCTGCGTTTCTCGGGCGAATAATAGGACGACTTGCTGTGACTTAGTCCCAGATCGAGCAGCATCTCGCAAGCTTTGTACGCGACCATGCCCGGGTTGAGCACGGGGACGGGCATCGTCCTCGCGAGAAATTCGTACGACTGGTGCATCGTCGTCGATCCGAGGATGAGGACGTTGGCGCCGTCCTCCTCGATCGCGCGGCGGGCCGCTGTTTCGAGCTGCGGGAAGATTTCCTCTTCTTTTCCGTTGAGTAGGGCGGCGGCGTCGGGCCGGACGCCGATCGATCGGATCGAGGCGAGCCGATGGTCGAGCCGCTGCTCGCCCAGAACCTTCTCGTAGAGCCAGCGCCAGCGATCCCACATGCTGATGATCGAGAATTTGGAGCCGAGCTGGCAGGCGAGCAGATATGTCGCCTGCGCGGTGCCGATAACGGGGATCGACAGGCATGATCGCAGCGCCGCCACGCCCGAATCGCTCATCGAATTGACGCAGACCGCGGCATAGCCTTCCTCCTCCGCGGTCATCCCGGCCGCGAGGCAGAACGCGTCGGCCAGCGTGCCCTCATAATAGCTGTCGAGCGTGGCGCCGCCGCGCGGCGCGCAGGCGAAATCGACGACGATATCGGGCCGCACGAAGCCTGCCGGCAATTGCGCGGCAAAGGATGCGAGGGCGGCGTCCGGCACCGGAACGGGGACGATCATCTTGATACGCTTGTGCGACAGCTGGTTCATCTTGGTCTCCCCGCAAATCACGTTCGCACCGGCCTGTCAGGTCAAGGCAGCCCTCCGACTTTGCAGCAGTTTTATTATAATGACTGCTGCTGGAGGATAGTTGCAGACGGTGATTGGTCGGATCGTCGCGACCATTGCAGTCGCGGCCATTCGGGCGAAGCGAACCTACCGAACTGGAACCTGGATTGACCATCGCCACGAACCGCATGCGACTGACCGATCACTTCAAGCTCGGCACCTTTTCGTCCAACGCCGCCAGCGGCATGTCGATCACGAAGGCGCCGGAGCGATGGCAGGCTACCTGGGACAACAACCTGGCGCTCGGCCGGCTGCTCGATGACGCGGGCATCGACTTCATGCTGCCGATCGCGCGCTGGCTGGGCTATGGCGGCGGCGAGACCGATTTCCACGGCAGCGTGCTCGAGACGATGACCTGGGCCGCCGGTCTGCTTGCGGCGACGAAACGGATCAGCGTGATCGCCACGGTCCACACCGCGGTCATCCATCCGGTGGTGTCCGCCAAGCAGATCGCGACGATCGATCAGATCGGCCATGGTCGCGCCGGCCTGAACATCGTCGCGGGCTGGAACCAGCCCGAATATCAGGCGCTCGGGCTGGTGCTGCCCGACGATCACGAGACGCGCTACGGCTATGCGCAGGAATGGTACGACATCGTCCACAAGCTCTGGACCGAGACCGACCCGTTCGATTGGGACGGCCAGTATTTCAAGCTGAAATCCGTCTATGGCGATCCGCGTCCGGTTGCGGGCGTGCCGCCGATCATGAACGCCGCGGGCTCGGGTCTGGGCCGCGAATTCGCGACGCGCAACGCCGATTTCCTGTTCACCCCCGCGATCGACCTCGAACGCTCGAAGCCCGAGATCATCGAATTGAAGGAGAAGGCCCGCGCGTCGGGGCGGGAGGTGGACGTGCTGACCTTCGCGCATGTCGTCTGCCGTCCGACCACCAAGGAGGCGGAAGACTATGTGCAATATTATGCGCGCGACATGGTCGATGTCGGCGCGCTTGACCGGGTGATCGGCCTGCAGTTCGCGCATGCCCAGTCCTTCCCGCGTGACGTGATGGATCTGCTGCGCGAGCGCTTTGCGATGGGGCATGGCGGCTATCCGCTGATCGGCACGCCCGAGCAGGTGGCCGACGGCATCTGCGCTATCCAGGCCGCGGGTTTCAGCGGCACCACGCTGTCCTTCGTCGATTATGTCGAGGAATTCCCATATTTCCGCGACAATGTCCTGCCGATCCTCGAGGCGCGCGGCCTGCGCCGGGCGGCGCGATAGACAGGGACGGGTCCCATCGGCGTCAGGCTCGGTGGTCCGTCAGGGCCTCTTCCTCAAAGCGGGCAGGCCTGTCCGTCGGTGCCCGGCGCGCGTTCCCACTGATAGGCATCGACGGTCCCGCCGCGCGGGAGATAGGCGATGGGGAAGGTCTTGCCGTCGCGACGGATGCTCAGCCGGATCAGCTCGGCCTGCTCGCCCTGGATGCCGTCCTGCGGCACCGGGGCGACGATCTCGTCGCCGTCGCGCAGGCCAGCCAGCGCCGCCGCCGATCCGGGAACGAGCCCGCGCACGATCCGCGTCGGCTGGGCCAGCACATCG
Organism: Pseudomonadota bacterium; assembly: GCA_040387595.1. Lineage (GTDB taxonomy): Bacteria > Pseudomonadota > Alphaproteobacteria > Sphingomonadales > Sphingomonadaceae > Rhizorhabdus. Next base: position 120,456 of record JAZKDN010000003.1, on the reverse strand, counting down.
GTGGCGAAGCCCAATTCGTAGCGCCGCAGCGGGCGGGTGATCCGGCGGAAGCACGGCCCGAACGCGTCGGAGGCGGGGAGCGGCATTGCGCCGTCGAGAAAGCCGAGGAAATCCTCGACCGCCTTGGGCCCGAGGTGGCGCGCCAGCACCGCTTCCCAATCGGCATTGGTCGTCGTCCTGCCCGCTGTCTCGATCGCCAGCATTTCCAGCATCAGGGTGTCGAGCGACTCCTTGCCGCCGCTGGCTTTGCGCACCGCATCGTCGACTGCGGCGAAATAGAGCATGCCGCGGTCATAGGGCAGGGTCCGCACGCGGGTATCGGCCCAGAAGCGCTTGGGCACCTCGCTGTTCGGCACCGTCGCCATCGCGCTGGTATAATAGCGGGCCGCCGTCCAGTTGATGTCGGCCAGATAGGCTTCGGGCGTGATCATGCCGAAACGGAAGGGCAGCCGCGCCTGATAGAAGGTGGCGAGACCCTCCCCGAACCATGAGGATTCCAGGCCAGCCGGCTTGGCGATGAACGGCTGGAAGGTGTGGAACATCTCATGCGCCAGGGTCAGCCGAATCTTGCCGACGTCCGATCCCTTGCCCTTGCCGAAGGTGGTGACGAAGGAGCGGTACAGGCCGACGCCGCCGCCGGCGTTGATCGGGTTGTAGCGCAGGAAGACGCCGTAAGGCGGCGAATCCTTCTGGCCGAACATGCGGGCATAATGGTCGTAGAGCGTGCCCGTCCAGGCGAGCAGCGCGCCCGCGTCGAAGGCGGGATCGCCTTGCCAGGCGCCGAAGAAGCCGCCGGTCGGGATCTTCGCCGGGAAGGTGCCGATCCGCCCGGCCATGAAGAAGCTCATCCGGATCTGTGCGCCGTCGAGCGGTTCGGCCGGGGTGACGCTGCCCTCGCCGAGCGAGCTGACGCCGCGGCTGCCCTTCGGCGCGCGGGCGAGGTCCCAGCCATAGGTGGTGCGATAGCGATGATCGCCGGGCGGCAGCAGCAGGAAGACGTGGCCCGCCGCCGACACGCCGCCGCCGTCGGCGGTAAAGGAGAAGGGCGGGGCGGGGCCGCGCGGCGGCAAGGTCGCCTCGGCCGGTACGCTGTAGCGGACGGTGACCGCGCCCTGCACCGCGCGATCGACCAACCACTCGCGCGAGGGGCCGCCGCCGACCGCGTCGCGCATGCCGGTTTCTGGCAGATCGACGTCGCGCATGCTGAGCCGCAGCGGCCCCTTTGCGTCGCGCGCGCTGATAGCGGAGAGGACGGTCGCCACCGTGTCGACATTGCTGCTGACCATCGGCAGGCGCAGCAGCGCGTCCCCCCGGCCGGCGGCGATGCGGTCGAAGCGCAGGGTGATCTCGACGGTGTCTATCCGGGTGGGGGCGGCGGGTGCGGCGACCGGGGCCAGCGTCACGGCAAGGGAACCGTTTGTGGTCGCAACACCCGCCATGGAAGCGGCGTTCGGGGCAAGCGCCAGCACGAAGCCCGTCAGCATGGTCCTGATCAAAGCCGGCATCGGTCTCACCTCGATAATATCTCTACAAAAAAGATGCGCGGGACCGGGGCCCCGCGCATCTCGATATTTCCGTCAGGCGATCGGGGCCTGCTCCATCAGAAGGAGCGGGCCAGGGTCACGCCGAAGGTGCGCGGCTGGATGAACAGCGCGGTCGGCACGTTGACGCCGTTGCGGTTGTCCGCGGCGGCGACGCCGCGCTTGTCGAACAGGTTGCGGGTGTAGATGTTCGCGCTCCACACCTGGTCTAAGGTCAGACCGCCGCGGATATCGACCGTGGTGTAGCCTGGCAGGGTGATACGCGGACGGGTCGCGTTGGCCGCATTGGTCACGAAGGTTCCCGCACGATCGCCCAGATAGACGACGGTGAAGCCGACATTGCCTTCAAGGCGATCGGTCAGCGGGAAGTTCTGGTTTGCCGTGATGTTGGCGGCGACGCGGGCCGAGAAGGGCAGGCGGTCACCGTCGAGACCCCGGAGACCGGTGGCATTGGCGATGGTCGGCAGGTCCTGGGTCAGGGTCGCATCGGTGAACGTGAGGTTGGTGTCGATCGTCATGCCCTGCCACGGGGTCAGGTTGACTGCGAACTCGAGGCCACGGCTGCGTGCCTTGCCGCCATTGGCGAGGAAGGTGAGCGAGCTGATCGAGTCGGTGCCCTGCAGCTGGATATCCTTCCAGTCGATCTGGAACAGCGAAGCGTCGATCGTCAGCAGGCCGGGGACGACCTTGCCTTTGAAGCCCAGCTCATAGTTGATCACGCTGTCCGACTTGAAGGACTTCGGGACCGATGGCGGAGCCGCGATGTTCGGGCCGCCCGGCCGATAGCCGGTAGCGACGCGGGCATAGACGATGATGTCGCGTGAGACGTGATAGTTCGGCGAAATCAGCCAGGTGAAGGCATTGTCGCTGGAATCGGCGATCGTCGTGCCCGAACCGAACACTGGTGCCGTCTGCGGCGAGGTGTTCAGGGTCGATTCGTTATGCTGCTTGTTGTGCGCATAACGGCCGCCGACCTGGATATCGAGCTTGTCGGTTGCGTGCCAGGTGAGGTCGCCAAAGCCGGCATATTCGCGATAGGTGCCGGGACCGGTGCCGATATACGGCGTCGCATTGAGGCTGCCCGTCGCGATCAGCGTCTGGTTGGTCGCCGCATGCTCGACGGTGTAGAACCCGCCGGCGAGCCAGCTGAAGCTGGTGCCGAGGTCGCCGCTGAGGCGCAGTTCCTGCGAGAATTTGTGGGTTTGATCGGCGTTGGCGATCTGAACGGTCGGCGCAGTCGCCAAGCCATAGACCGCGCGCAGCAGGCCTCCGAAAACATTGGTCACGTCGCTGGTGATGACGTTGTCCGCACGGCTCCAGGCACTGATCGAGGTGAGCGTAACCCCGCCGAGCTCAAGTTCGCCCCGAGCTGTGTAGAGCTGAAACTTCGCCTTGTTGATCGAGTCGATCGAGCGGATCGTCAAGTCGCCATAAACCGGCTCGAAGGTAGTCTTCGCCGTCGCCGGGATCGGCGCGGCAGCGAGCGTGCAGGCCACGCAAACCGGCACACCGCCGGCGGTGATGGCCAGATCGCTGTTCATAGCGTCGGTCTTCTGTCGCAGCGCCGAGAGGACGATACGGAAATTGTCGGCCGGCTTGATCAGCGCCGCGCCGCGGAAGCCCCAGACGTCGCGGGTATTGACGTCCTTTGCCTTCAACGCCTGGGGATGGGCGTTGTTCAGATAGGGCGCGTCTTCCCGCTTGAAACCGCTGCCCGAGATCGCCAGCCAGTCGTTGATCGGGACGTTGACCGAGCCGCGCACAGCATAGCCGGTGTCGCCATGCGAAACGGCGGTTCCACCCAGTTCGATACGGCCCGAGAATTCGTTGAGGGTCGGCTCCTTGAGGACATATTTGATCAGGCCGCCGAGGCTCGACGCGCCGTAGAGCGTGCCCTGCGGACCGCGCAGCACTTCGACTCGGCTGATCGCGCTGGCGTCGAAATCGGGGAGCGGCGGCTGGCCCGTGCCGGTGGTGCCACCGAACTGGACATCATCGACCAGCAGCGCGACGGTCGGCGCGGTAGCGCCGCCGGTGGTAACGCCGCGCAGGGCGAGGCCCGACACGCGCTGGTTGGAATATTGAAGGCCGGGAACGCGGTCGAAATATTCCGACAGGCGATTGATGTTCTGCGTCGTCAGCGTTTCCGCCGAGATCGCGGAGATGGCGACCGGCACGTCGATCAGGCGTTCGGAGCGCTTCTGCGCTGTGACGATGATGTCGCCCGATGCGTTGTCCTCGGCGGCTTGGGCCTCCTGGGCCATCGCCGGCATCGATGCCGTCAGAGCGATAACCGCCGCCGACAGGGAGATTGCGTGTTTCACATTTCTCATTCTTCGTACCTCCACTGAACCCGCGGATCGGCGGCCCCCCCGCGGGGCCGACCACATCCGGTTCGAAGCCTCTTCTCCCGTCCGCCCGAACCGCGATTGTCATCGTCGGTCCCGGCTGACATCCCTCACCGAGGCAGCAACAAATTAGTCATGTGTCGCCGCCATATTTATTCTGATTCAGGGGCGCGGGCCGGGTTCGTGCATAAACTTTCGCCGATAGCGGCTCAGTTGGATGAAGATTTCCCCGGGCGCCCTTCGCGTCAGATCGAGCTCACGGCCTGCGGCTGTCGCGCATAGGCGCGCAGCCCTTCCTCGAGGCCGCGCAGCCCTTCCTCCAGCTTGTCGTCCTCCTGGCAGAAGCCGATGCGCACATGGCCGGGCGCGCCGAAATATTCGCCGGGTGCCACGATCACGCCCGACCGCTCGATCAGCCATTCCGAAAAGGCGAGGCTGTCGTCGATGCCGGGCAGCGACGGGAAGCAGATGCAGCCGTCCTCGGGCAGGACGCCGCTCATCAGGCCTTCGGCGACCATCCTCTCGAACCAGGCCTGGAAGCGCGGGCGGCAGCGGGCGACATAGCTGCGCGAATGCTGCTCGAACATCGCGCTGTTCGACAGGACATGTGCCGCGACGGCGTGCGACAGGGTCGAGATGCCGAATTCGATCCGGCCGTTGAGCCGGCGAAGCTGCTCCATCACGGCGGGTGCACCGACGATCCAGCCGCAGCGCAGCATGCCGAGGCCGTAGATCTTCGTCAGGCTGGACAGGCTGACGACCGCGGGCGACAGCGCTGCAGCCGGGCCGGGATGCCGTTCCTTCGAGGCATAGTCGGCATAGACCTCGTCGACGACGACCAGAAAGCCGCGCGTCTCCGCCAGTGCCGCCAGCGCGCGCAGCGTATCGGGCGCGACGGGCATGCCCGACGGATTGTGGAGATCGGACAGCACGACCAGCCGGGTCTCGGGGCGAAGCTTCGCCTCGATCTCCGCCACGTCGATGGCGAAGCGTTCGCCGCTGCGGCGGAAGGTGTCAACCACAGCCCCCGATGCGTCGGCGAGATGGCGAAAGATGTCGAAGCCCGGGGTTTCGATCAGGACATGGTCGCCGGCCCGCAGGAAGGTCCGATAGATCAGCGAGAGACCGCCGGTCGCGCCGGTGGTGCACAGCACCTGGTCGCGCTCGACGGCGTAGCGTTCGGCCAGCATGTCGCGGATGAAAGGGTTACCGTCGCCGAACGCGCTGACATAATAGCGCGAGAAGGACGGCTCGACCGCTTCGAGCACCGTGTTGCGCAGCAATTCGCGCGGCTCGGGCACCGAACTTTCGAACAGGCTGACGGCCTGTCCGCTGCGCGAGCGGGCCATGGCGAGCGCGCCACGGACCCATTGGGCATAGCTTTCGCCTTCAGGGATCGTCACGGCCGCCGCCGGCGGATTTTCTTCATAGGACATGGCATTCTCTCTACCGGCGCCGGCGGGCACTAATTATTCTATCTGCGACGCGCGGATCGACATTCCGCATAAAATTGATCGCCTATTGCGCCAAAGCGCGCTTGGTTTGGTCGGACTGGTCCTTGCGGCCCTTCAGAAACCAGTAGGCGAGCCCGACGATCAGCCAGCCGCCGACCAGCATATAGGGACGGGCATCGGCCTCGATCCCGAACAGCCCGACGAGCAGCGCGCAGACGACGCCGGCATAGCCCAGCGCCACGACCGTCGATCGCGAAAGGCGAACCGCCGATCGGGCGTGGATGTCGGGATGGCGGCGGGCGACGACCGTCGCCGAATAGGAACAGGCCATATATTTGAGCATCGTCGGCACGTTCACCGCAAGCAGCAGGAAGATCAGGCTGGGCGGCATCAGCAGGCCGGTCAGGGCGCAGACATAGCCGAACAGGATCGCGCGGTGGGGCGTGCCGAAGCGCGGATGGATCGTCCCGATCGCGCGCGGCAGGGCGCCGCTGCGTCCCATCGCGAACAGACTGCGTGAGAAGGTCAGCGTGGCGGCGTTCATCGACTTGACGATCGAGAAGACGGCCGCGCCGACGATCAGCGGGACGGCGAGATCGCCGAGCGCGACCTTGGCCGCATCGAGCAGCGGGGCCTGGCTGGTGGCGAGCTTCTCCGGCCCGACGAGGCCGAGCGCGGTGACAGCGACGAGACCGTAGACCAGCGCGGTCAGGCCGATGGCGAGGGCGATGCCGAGTGGCACGTTGCGCTGCGCATCGCGGACCTCCTCGCCGATCTCGACCGCGGATTCGATCCCCAGGAACAGGCTGATCATCAGCGGTACGACGGCGAGGATCGCGAGCGGTGGCGTGTCGAGCGGGTTTCCGACCAGTGCCGGATCGAAGTGCGGCAGGCCGGTCGCGACGAAGATGGCGAGGATGATCAGCAGCAGCGCCATCAGCTGCGCCTGCACCTTGGCCGCCATCGACACGCCGACATAATTGAGCGCGAACACCGCGGTGATCGCCACCGCCATGGCCGGTTTCAGCGGCACGGGGAACACCATGCCGAGATAGCTGACCATCACCTGAGACAGGATCGTCAGTGCCCCGACATTGGAGATGATCCGCAGCCAGGCGATGATGAATCCGACGCCGGGATGGATGAAGCGGCTCGGCCATTCATAGGAAGCGCCCGACACCGGCAGCGCCGAGCCGAGATAGGCATAGACCGCCGCGAAGACGAGCATCGGCAAGGCTGCCACGCCGATCGCGGCGAGCAGTCCGGAGCCGGCGACCTGCGCGGTCGGCTGCAAGATCGAGAAAATCGACACGCCGATCGCGGTGCCGGCGCCGAAGGTGACCACGCCGATCAGGCCGACGCTCTTGCGCAGGGTCGCGCTCTCGCCGGTGGCAGTCACTTCGAGTCTCCCACGAAGGCGCGGATGTCGCGGATCAGCGCGGTGCGCGCCTCGGCCCCCAGATAGGGCATGTGTCCGGACGGATAGGCGTGGAAGCTGGTCTGCGCCAACGGCACGCCGGCGTGGGTGAGCGTATAGTCGGCGGTGCCCAGCGGGGTGACCAGATCATAATAGCCTGTGCCGACCATCAGCCGCATCGCCGGATTGCGGCTCATCGCCGCGGCGAGATCGACCGCGAAATTCCGGCCCATCGGCACCCCCGCGCCAAAGCCATAGTCCCATGGCCCGTTGACGGTGCGAAAGGCGATCGGCTCGTACGGAATGTCGAGATCGACCTGCAGCGTCTTCACTGCATAATCATTCCAGGCGCCGACGAAGCCAGGCACATATTGGCCCATCGCCGGATCGTCGGCCACCGGATCGCCGCCCGCGCCCTGCGACGGCAGCGTGTAGCGCGCATCGTACATGCCGATCCGCTGCCCGCGATCGGCCAGCAGCAGCTTCGCGAACGCCGTCCCCGAAACGCGCAAGTCGCTGGCGAGGACATCCTTTGCCGGAATCCCGATCAGCGCCGCCATCTCGTTCGCAATAGCTGCCTTACGATCCGCGGGGAGCCGCGAACCGGCATAGAGCGCGGGCAGGTAACTATTTTCGATGAATCGTCGCGCGGCGTCGGCCTGACCGTCTGCCGTGCAGCCGGCGGCGACCTTGTGGAAGTGGCAGGCGGTCGCGGCGAGCGACGGCAGGATACCCAGATAGGGCCGGTCGTCGCCTTCGGTGCCGCGCCCCATGTCGAGCGCCTGTCCGAGCAGGATGACGCCGTTCAAGGTCACGCCGTCCATGCCGCCGGTCTGGGTGGGGCCGCCTGCCATCAGCTTCGCCATCACCGCCGCGCGGATCGTGCCGTAGCTTTCGGACAGCAGATATTTCGGCGCATTGAGCCGGCCATGGCGGCGCAGCCATTGCTGCACCACGTCGACCATCGCCTGCGCGTCCTGTTGCGTGCCGTAAAACTGTTCGGCTTTCCCGCTCGGCAGGATGCGGCTGTAGCCGGTGCCCGGCGGATCGATCAGGACGATGTCGGCAACGTCGAGCGGGCTGTCGGGGTTGGCGACGGTCGTGAACGGTGGGACGGTGCGCGGCGCGGTGGGATCGTCAAAATCGGCGCGGCGCGGACCCATCAAGCCCATATGTAGCCAGATCGACGCCGATCCGGGTCCGCCGTTGAAGGCGAAGATGACCGGTCGCGCCGCGTCCTTAGCATCGCTGCGGACATAGCTGGTCACGAAGACGCTGGCGCCGGGAAGGAGAAACTCCTCGACGGCAGCCGCATAGCGCAGCCGCACCCCGCCGAAGCTGCCCTGGCCTTCCGATCGGAAGATGCGCGGCTGGGCCGCCTCGGTCGCGGCAGGCGCGGCAACCGCCGCTGTTGCCGGAACCGCAGCCAGCGCCAGAGCCAGACCGATCAGTGCGCGATCAATCCCCATGGAAATGCTCCCCATAGCCGAAGCCGACGGCATCGCCGCCATTGTCCCGTTCGGCGACCTTCGCCGCCGGGCGGATCGCCGGTGCGCTCGTAAACGGTTCGATGCCGAGTGCGGTATAGATCTCGGTCGGGAAGTAGATCACGCCGTCTTTCACCACCATGCGCGGGCGGCGGATCGCGCGGATATCCTTGGTCGGATCGCCGGGCACCAGGACGAAATCGGCCAGCTTGCCCTGGGCGATGCTGCCCAGCCGATCGGCCCGGCCGAGGAATTCCTCTGCCCCCAGCGTCGCTGCGCGCAGCGCCTCGGCGGGGGTAAGGCCGGCCTTCACATACAGCTCGACCTCGCGCTGGACCGAGAAGCCGGTCGCGTCGTCGGTGCCCGGCAGCAGGCGGATGCCCTGCTTGTGGAGCATGCCGACCGTCTCGAGCATTTTGTCATAGCCCGACTGATAGGCGTCGGCCTCGGCCTTGTCGGCGATCGTGACGAAGGAGCGCTTGCGATAGCGCTGAAACCCGACCGGCATGTGCGACAGGAAATCCTCCTGCCCCATCGGCACCTGCCGTGCGCGGCTCATCATCAACTGTTCGAGGATGACGACGGTGGTGTCGAGCGCGACGTTGCGCTCCTTCATCAGCCGGACGGTCGTCTGGACCTTCTCGGAATCGAGATCGAGCGATCCCCCGCGCGACATCGCCGTCAGGCGCAGCGGGGTGCGGCTGTCCTCCTCCGGCCGGAGGATCCAGCCGAGCATCAGCTGGTTCAGATGCGCGATCGAGTCATAGCCGTCCGCGATCACCCGATCGGGGGTGTCGAAGGCGGGGACATGGCCCGTCACCTTCAGCCCCAGCCGGTGCGCCTCGGCGGCAATCGGCTTCACCCAGTCGGGATTCATCGAATTGTAGATCTTGATTTCGGCATAGCCGCGGTCGGCATACCAGCGCACGTTCCTGAGCGCTTCGTCGACCGTCGAGGGGATGAAGCCATAGCGCGCGGAATAGGGGCTGCGGCCCTCGATGAAGCCGTTGGCGACGATGCGCGGCCAGGCGACCTGTCCGGAGTCGATCTGCGACAGCAGAGTCTGGAGGAAGCCGTTGTCATTGCCCATATCGCGGGTCGCGGTGACCCCGGCGGCCAGGTACATCAGCCCCGATGGCAGGGTGGCGTGCGAATGCAGGTCGTGCAGGCCCGGAAAGACCGTGCCGCCCTCGCCATCGATGACGACCTCATCTTCAGGCATCGGCAACCGGTCGTCGGCGATGACCTGGGTGATGACGTTGCGCATGACGACGACGGTCGACAATGGCGACAGCTTGCCGCTGTCCGGGTCGAAGACGCGGACGTTGCGGATGCGGACCGGTGCGTCGAAGCGATGCGCCAGCTTTTGCTGAAGCTGCAGCGCGCGCTCGGTCTCGAGCTCACCGCCGAGCTTGCCCAGCATCGGCACCGACGCCTCATAGCCCTCGCGGATCGTCGTGCCGTCGGCCGAGGGGCCGAACAGCGCGAACAGCTTGCGCTGCTTGTCGAGCAGCAGATAGCTCGGATTGAGCTGCACGCCGGTCAGCCGCCACGCGGTGACCTCGGCCGCGGCATCGCCGTCGCCGATGGTGAGCGTCTGAAGCTTTTCGAGCCGGATCTTGCCCGAGGGCAGGACGGCGATGCTGTGATCGGGTTGTGCAAGGGCGGCCTGTGCATAGACCCAGGTGGCATAGGGGCTGTCGTCGTTGACGACGTAGAGCGGCGGCTGCTTGGCCGTGACGGCGCCGGCATCGGCCTGGCTGCTCCACCGCGCGCGGCCGTTCGACCAGCGATAGCTTTCGTCGACCGTGCCGCCCATCAGCGACGTGCCCTTGATCGTCCAGCTGGTCGGGATGCCATCCGCGCCGAAGGTCAGCTCCTCGCGATGCTTGGGGCCGCGGCCATTATTGTCGACACGAAAATCGACGGTCGCGTGGCTGTCCTCGGTCTCGACGATGACCGATCCGACCTTCTCGCCATTCGACAGGATCGATAGGCGCTCGGTAGCGGCGAAGGCGGTGGCCGATGCGCCGAGCAGCAGCGACGCGGCGACGGTCTTGAGGAGAAGCTTCTTCACGCGATTCAACCTTCGAAGGCGGCAGAGCCTGCCGGAGCAGGAGCGTGCCTGGATATTGGCCGGGCGGGATCGTGCCGATCAACGGACCAGCGTGCGGATGTCGTCGCCGATCGCCCTGGCGGTGGCCGCCACCGAATAACCGGTATGGCCGCCATCATAATAGCGCAGCGTGACCTTGGCCGGATCCCACCCCGACTGGGTCGCGAGCAGCTCGGCCGCGCCCATCGTCGTCTGGGTATCGTAGATGCCGTTGCCGATCAGCAGCCGGAAGCCGGGATTGAGCGTCATCATCTTGCTGATGCCCTTGTAATAGGGCCAGTCGCCGAACGGGCTCTTATCGTCGCCCCAGCTCCAGTCCTCAAGGCTGGCGATGGCGACGGCGGGAACATAGGGATCCTGCCAGTCGACCTTGAGATCGTCGCGGATGTAGATCGGGAAGAATGTCTGCACCCCCTTCATCAGCACCTCGGCCGGGTCGGGGCCTACCCCCTGGTCGGTGATCGGCGCAGTGTAGCGCGCGTCGGAGCGGCCGAGCAGCAGCCCCTTGTCCTTCAGCAATTCGCCCCGATAGCGTTCCTTGGTGATCTTGAGACCATTGGCGAGATACCAGTCGGCCGGGATGCCGCTATATTCGGCGAGCCGCGTGGCGATCCGCAGCTTGTCGGCATCCGACGCGGCGCTGCCCTGATAGAGGACGGTCAGGTAATCGCCCTTGGCGAAGGCTCGCGCCTCGGCGAGAAAGTCGGCGAACGAACGCCCCCTGCGATCGGCCTTGCCGTGATACCAGCCGATCGCGGCGATCGTCGGCAGCGAGGCGACATAGCTGGTGATGTTCGCCGCCCGCTGCGAATATTCGACGATGTTCGCGGCCTGCCCATAAAGGAAGATACCGGCCAGCGGCAGCGGATCGGGGCCGTCGGCCAACTGACCGGCGATCTCGGCGGCGCGGTTGGTGCCGTAGCTTTCGCCGGTCAGATAGACGGGCGAGCCTTCGCGGCCATGCTGCTTCAGCCACGCGCGGATGAAGGCGACGAACTGCGCCGCGTCGGCCTTCACCGAAAAATAGGCCGTGGGATCGGTGCCCGGAGCCACGCGGCTGAAACCGGTCGAGGCGGGATCGACGAACACCATGTCGACCGCGTCGAGCGGCGAATAGACATTGTCGACCAGCCGGAAGGTCGACGGGTCGGCGGTGACGTCGTCGGGATAGGCGACCCGCTTGGGGCCGATGCCGCCGATGTGGAGATAGGGCGAGGGCACGATCGGGCCGCCGTTGAACAGGAACATTACCGGGCGCTTCGCCGGATCGCTCTTGTCGCGCGTATAGGCGAAGCTGACGATCTTCACGCCCTGATCGGCGCCGGTGGCGATGGCAATCCCCTCGACCGTCGCGGTATAGGCGATCTTCTGTCCGCCGAACTGCCCTGTATGGCGGGTGACGACGGCGGGATGATCGACCTGGTCGGTAACCGGTTCGGACCCGGCCTGCTGCGCCGATATCGGCGCGGCGAGCGCGATGGCGAGCGCGGCGACGGATGCCAGCACGGTCTGGGTGAAAGCGGATTTGAGCTTCATCTGCAATGGGTCCTCCGATTAGGGCAATCTATGGGCGGCTTCGCGAAATAGTTATGCGAAGATTCGCGAGCAGCGGCGCGACACTGCATAGATTTTTCTTCGGCGGGATTTGCCTGAAGGGCTGTTGGGACGCGGGTTGTGGCGGAGCGCGGTCGCGGCAAAATTGCCAATCATTGGATAATGTTAGCCGGCATTGGCAGAATGACCGGAAAATTTATGTTGCGTCCGGCTCGGGTTCCTAGGCTACATATCGGTAGCAGGACGAGGCCCATGACTGACCCTTTGACCCCGATCGACCTCAAGATTCTCGAACAAGTCCAGAAGGATGCGGCGCTTTCGACCACCGAATTGGCCGAGCGGGTCGGCCTGTCGCAGTCGCCTTGTTGGCGCCGGCTGCAACGATTGCGCGACGAAGGCTATATCGTCGGTCAGGTCGCGGTGCTCGACCGCAAGAAGTTCGGCGAGAGCCTCTATATCTTCGCCACGCTGAAGATGGTCACCCTCAGCGACGAGCAGCGCGCCGAGTTCAACCGCAAGATCGAGAGCACGCCCGAGATCATGGAGTGCCACACCATCTTCGGCGAGCGCGACGTGCTGCTGAAGATCATCGCCGAGTCGCTCGACTGGTATCAGAAGTTCATCTTCCGGGTGATCCTGAAGCTACCCGGCGTGCAGGACGTCCAGTCGACCGTCACCCTGGCCGAGATCAAGCAGACCACCGCAATCCCGGTGCGCAGGAGCCGCTTCTGATCGCTACCATTTGAAGCGGCGGACGATCCCGCGCCGCCGCGCGGCGATCTGCTCGGCACGTTGTTCCGGTGAGACCGGCGCATAGGCGGGCACATGGTTTGCGAGGTCGCTAAGCTTGACCTGCTCGACGGTCGGGATCGGATAATGATCGGCGATCATCCAGCGGACGGTGACATAGCCTTCGCTATGCCCCGATGGGTCGAGCCAGTTGGGGTGGCCGACATCCTCGTGCGAGACCACGACGACCAGTTCGCCGTCGTCCTGCAACGCCGCATAGTGGCAGTTGGTGCTGACCAGCCGGTTGCGATAGTCCATCGTCTCCCAGAAATAATTGCCGAACTCGACCGCCCAATAGTCGCAATGCGGCGGTTGCACCCGGATGATGACCGCCTCGTCCTTCGGCAGCATCCAATAGGCGATCAGCGGCTCGCCGCCCGGCGTCGCGTCGATCTTGTTGTCGTCGAGCTGGCGATAGGACAGGAAGCGGTTCGGCCGCGCCTTCCACTTGTCGAGCATGTCGGCCCAATAGGTGATCGACGATTTGAGCCAGGACGACGATGCCGCGAGGCCATCGACGACCTTCTCCGGCTGCAGATCTACGGCGCCCGGCGCTCCCGTCAGCCGGTCGATGCGCGCCTCCATCGGCGCCTCGTTTTCCCAGTCGGCGAAGAACTGGCGGAAGGTGACGCGGTAGGTGTCGGGCGTGGTTTTGATCCAGGTGCCGGGCTGAGGATCGGGTGAGAGGATCAGCTCGAAATTACCGTCGGCATCGACCGGAATGTCCTTGCCGAACAGTGTCGCGGCGACGGCACCGCCATAGGGCGTAGGACCGCGCTCGACGACGGTCACCGCGAAATAGCGGGCGGTGCCGCGCTTGCCGGAGATGCGGTAGCTGTCGGTGCCATTGACCGGCGCGCCGACATAGAGCGCGTCGCAATTGTCGCCGCCCTGTTTCCGGACCGGATCGAAATAGTGGAAGATTTCGGGCTGGAGCGGATCGGTGTGTTCCATCTCGAAGGCGAGCGCGAGGCCGATATTGCGCGACAGCAGCCGGACCGCGGTCGCGCGATCGGTGGGGCCGTTGGGCGCGCCGGGCCGGAAGACGATGTCACCCGCTGATTTCAGGTCGTCGCAGAAGCGGTTCCACGCCTCGCGCAGCGCGATGTCTTGCTCGGCCATCGTCAATCCTCGCTCGGGACGTCGAACCGCTGCTGATAGGCGCGGAACAGCTGGTGGATGCGGTCGTCCGCATGGGTGGTGTAATGATGTGCGCCGAACTTGCCCTTCGGCTTGTGCGCCAGATAGGCTTGGGCGGCGGCACGCGCCTGATCGGGGAAGCCCAGCCCGGCCTGGGCATGAAGATGCTCGAGCGCGGCCAGCGGATCGTCGATCAGGTCGGCATAACGCGAATGGACGATCTGGTCGGCGGGGACGACGCCATCGTCGATCCAGGCGGTGAACTGGTTGAGCCGGGCGGCGGTGCCCTCCGGCGTCAGCAATTCCTCGAACGCCCTGGCGTCGAACGGCTTGTCGCTGCGCATGCCGTAGAGCGTGCGCATCAGATTGGTGACCGAGCCCTGCGCCTTGACCGGATCGCGATGCGTCACGACGACCCGCGCGTCGGGGAAGACCTTGAACAGGGTCGGCAAAAAGCTCTGATGTTCGGGCGACTTAAGCAGCCAGTGGGCGCGGGGGTTCTTCCACTGCAGCAGCTTCAGCAGCCGCTTGTAATAGCGATAGACCGGCTCCTGGTCCGCACCCCACAGCCAGGCGGTGTAGCTCGGCACCTGGAAGGTCGCGGCGAGGTGCTGCGAGCGGAAGGTCATGCGGAAGGAGACGCCGCATTCGTTGGGGATCCAGGCGCCCATCTCGTGCATCGCCCGATATTCCGGGGCGACCCGGCCCATCTGGGTGATCAGGTCGTCCGCCTGCGGAACGCGCGGGTCGGTGCGGTAGGTCGCGGCCTCGGGTGGCGGGCAGGGGAGGACGAACTCCCAGTTTGCCGGTGCCAGGAACCGGCTGTCCTGGGCGAGCAGCTCGAACAGGATCGAAGTGCCCGAGCGCGGCATGCCGGTGACGAACACCGGGCGATCGATCACCTCATCCTCGATCTCGGGATGGCGGCGATAGGCATCCTCGATCATCAGCCGGTTCTTGAGGAAGCCGATGAAGTCCTCGCGCGTCCACAGCCGGCCGAACAGGTGGAGGTCGGCCTCCTCCTCGATCGAGCGCAGCAGGATATCGAAGGGCTCGCGCCAGTCGTCCGCGCCGAAATCGTCGAGGCCGGTCAGGCGGCGGGCGGTGGCGACCATCTCGTCGGGATCGAGCGGCGCGACGGCGCGCGCGTCCCATGCGCTCGTCTCGGTGAGAAATGCGGTCAGCCATTCGGGGCGCGGCACGGCGCTCGCCGTCTGCGGTCCCGGCGAAACTCCAGCTGCCATATCGCTCTCCGATCACGCGCCAACGCCGACGCTGTTCGTCTGGCGATGCGGCGAGTGTGCGTCGGAGCGGCTCGACAGGAAACGGGTTTTAGGTGCAATGTTACTAGGGTTTGTGTTCAGGACTGTGCCGATGACCATCATCTCGCCGCCATCGACGCCTGCCCAGGGGGATGCGATCCTCTCGTTGCTGCGCAAGGTGGAGCGCGCCGGCGGCAATTCCGAAATCGTGCTGCGACGCGCGGGCGTGCCGTTCGATCAGGCCGACCTGGCCGAAGGGCGGGTCCGCCAGGCCAGCCGCGCCGACCTCTCCGCCATCTACCGCGAGGTGATCGTCGCGATCGGCTGGCATTCGAGCCGTCTCGATCGCCGGCCGCAGATGACGCCCGACGAGTTTCGGCTGATGTGCTACTGCATCATCAGCTGCCGCACCTTCCGCGACGTGATCGAGCGGCAGATATTGTTCTTCGAGACGCGCGGGGTGCAGCGGTCGCGCATGTCGCTCACGGTCGACGGCCCGGTCGCCACGCTGACGATGGACAATCTGCGACGCCGCAAGAGTTTCAGCACCTTCCTTTCCGACCTCGCCGGCCTGTCGATCTTGTCGCGGCTCTATGCCTGGCTGCTCGGCATCGGCACCGACATCTTCCGCTGCCAGCTGGCCTATGGCGATCCCTATGCGGCCGAGCCGATCGCCGATTTCTTCAACGGGGAACTGCGCTTCCATGGCGAGACGACGGCGATTGCCTTCCCCGCCTCGTTGCTCGACGCCTATCAGCTGCGTGGGCCCGAGCAACTCGACCGGCTGCTCGTCCACTTCCCCTTCGACTTTCTCGCCACCGAACCGCAGGCGGCGATCCTGCCCGACCGGATCCGGGCGATCTACGCCTCGCGTCTGTCGCAGGACCTGGCGCTGCCGACCCTCGGCGAACTCGCGCGCATGACCGGCCAGAGCGCAAGCACCTTGCGACGTCGGCTGGCGACAGACGGTCTCTCGCTCGGCCGGTTGAAGGCCGCCGCGCGCCGCGACGTCGTCATGATCCTGCTGGGCCAGCGGCACCGATCGATCGCCGACATCGCCTATTCGGCAGGCTTCCGTGACGTGAACAGTTTCCGGGCGGCCTTTCGCGGCTGGACCGGCGCCACACCCTCGGCCTTCCGGCGGTCGATGGTTGGCAGAAGGGAGGGTACTGCTTCGCTAGACGGGCCGTCGTCCGGCGCTGCGATCGCGAGCTAGGCTCACTTTGAGCGGCCTCGCGGCGTCCCCCGATAGGGACGGATGCCCAAGCGATAAGAATCGAAAAATATAACACGCTCTCGTTATGAGAAATGAGCGCCGCCCGAATGTTGGCGCGGCGGCTGCCCTGAGCATTTTGGAGCAGTTCAAGCGGAGAGCCCAGCGCCTTTCGGTAGAAACTTGCTATTCTAAAATATTATATAAGTCATTGATAAATAGTGATAAAAATCCGCCTGCGACAGCCCGCATCCCCGCCTGAATAAAAAAGCATTCATGACTGTTTTTTCCTCTTTCCATAAAGGAACATATATGTTCATTTATGACGGTGGCCGGTTGGGTCGCCAACGGGGAAAGCCGATTCGCTCATAAGTGGCGGACGGTCCCAAGGGACGGAGGATGCTATGAAAGAGTTTCTACGGGGCGCGAAGCGTGTCCTGGGAACGGCGACGATCGCCTTCTTGACAACCACCAGTACGGCCGCCCTGGCCCAGGGGGCCAGTCCATCGACAGCACCGGAACAGACCGGCGAGGCTCGGCAGGGCCAGACCGCCGGGCTCGAGGAGATCGTCGTCACCGCACGGCGCGTCTCGGAATCGCTGCAGGAAACCCCGGTCGCGGTGACCGCGTTCACTGCCGCCGCGATCGATCGCAAGTTCGCCACCGACATCCGCGCGCTGGCGGGTGACGTTCCGAACGTCGTCATCACCAACGTTCCGGGCTTCAACGCGGCATCGATCGGCATCCGCGGCCAGTCGACCGGCGACATCATCCTGACCTTCGAACCGGCGGTCGGCGTCGTCGTCGACGATTTCGTGCTCGCCCATGTTCAGACGCAGCTGTTCGACCTGTTCGACATCGACCGGATCGAAGTGCTGCGCGGACCGCAGGGAACGCTGTTCGGCAAGAACACCGTCGGTGGCGTCGTCAACGTCATCACCAAGCGTCCGACGAAGGACTTCAGCGCCGAGCTGCGGCTCGGCTATTCGAGCTTCAACACGAAGGACGTGAAGGCGGCGATCAACATCCCGCTGTCCGACAACCTGTTCTTCCGCGCCGCCGGCTCCTTCCAGGAAAGCGACGGCTATTACCGGCTGACCAAGACCAACAATGTCGACTTCATCCCGGTAGACGTGCCGGCGCGCGGCCAGCGTTGGGGCGGCACCCGCTATTTCAACGGTCGTGCCAAGCTGCTGTGGGAGCCGGGACCCGACACCAACATCATGCTGACCTACGAAATGCTGCGCGATCGGGGTGACTCGCCGCCCAGCGTCAACGAGACGCCGCAGGGCTTCCTGCTCGACGTCGTCGGTTTCCCGGGCATCCAGACGACCGGACAAAGCCCGTTCAAGACCGGCACGACGCTGTGTCGCGGCGACGCCAACGCGCCGACCTGCCCGGGCACCCTGCTCGGCCACCGGATCGACATCGACGGCGGCTATCTGCGCGCCGAACATAGCTGGACCGACATCGGCTCGCTCACCCTCGTCGGCGGCTACCGCCGGGTGAAGTCGATCCTCCCGTCGGACTATACCGGCGAAAGCGCCTATCTGTTCGTGTCGACCCGCGACGATGTCCGCAAGCAATATAGCCTCGAAGCGCGCTTCTCGTCGGACTTCTCCGATCGGCTGAAGTTCACTGGCGGCGCGATGTACTGGGGCCAGACGCTCGATGCGAGCGCGACGTCCTTCCTCGGCTTCCTGCGCTTCCTCGGCGATCCGACGGCGTTGACCGATCCGAACCAGTCCACCGCCAACTACAAGGTGGACAGCTATGCCGCCTTCGGCGAGGCCGAGTATAAGGTCAGCGATCCGTTCGCGGTCTTCCTTGGCGGGCGTTACACCAAGGAGAAGAAGACCTTCTCGGTGCGACCGCAGGTGCGTCGCTCGACCATCGCAACCGGTTTCTGGCCCGAATATTCGGACAAGGCCAGCTTCTCGAAGCCCACCTTCCGCGGCGGCTATCGTTGGGAGATCGCCGACGGGATCAACAATTATTTCACTTACAGCCAGGGCTACAAATCGGGCGGCTATAACGAGCAGGCGATGTCCGCCACCTCGGCATTGCCCTTCCGCGAAGAGACTGCCGATAGCTTCGAACTGGGCCTGAAGACCGAGACGGCGGATCGCCGCCTGCGCTTCAACGTCGCCGCTTTCTACGTCCGCTACGACGATCTGCAGCGCGACGCGGTGGTGCCGTTCATCGATCCGATCACCGGCCTGCCCGGACAGGAAACGCGGACGACCAATGCCGGCAAGGCCGAGGTCTACGGCCTCGAACTCGAAGCCAGCGCGGTGCCGCTCGACGGTCTCACTCTCGGCGCGTCGCTCGGCTACCAGAAAGCCAAATATCTGGAGTTCCTTACCGATATCGATGGTGACGGGGTGAATGACGACGCTTCCGGGCTCGGCCTTCGCAACGTTCCGAAGATCACCGCGAACGCGTCGGCCAACTATGCCTTCGCGCCGACCGACTGGGGCCAGGTCAGCGTCAATGCCGATGTGAACTACCAGGCGAAATATGAATCGGTCACCCTGAACGCCCCCTTCACCCAGGGGCAGGCGCGCACCCTGGTCGGGGCGAGCGTCCAATGGAATGATCCGTCCGAACGCTATCGCGTATCGCTGTTCGGTCGCAACCTTCTGGACGAGACCTACCGCGTCTCGGCCAACTCGGTCGCGGGCCTGTTCAACTTCACCAACTATGCTCCGCCCCGTTCCTACGGTGTCGAGCTTGGCGTGAAGTTCTGAGCAGTCCGCTCGGTGGCCCGCTCCCGCTCCCTTGTGCCCGTCATCCCAAGCCTCGCGGGCTCGGGGGAGCGGGGCGGGCCACCGACCCCCCTAGACCGGCAGGCGATGCGGTCGTCCGGTGCCTTCGGGAACCAGATCGAAGGCGAAGCTGATCCGCGGATCCCGTCCGCCGAAGGGCAAAGTGCAGTGCCAGAGAAAGGACGGGAACAGGATCATCCGGCCGGCGCGCGGTTCGCGCAAATGCCGGGTGCCGCCGCCGCCCAGCGCTTCGGGCAAGGCCCCGATCGCGAACCAGCCTTCCTCCGCATCGGTGAGATCGGCCGGGAAGGATGGATAATAGACGCCCGACAGCCAGTTGGGCGCATGGATATGCGGCTCCACCGCGCCGCCCGGCGACAGGATCGTGCCCCACAGGGTCAGGCTCCAGGCATCGGGTCTGGCGCGCAGCCAGGGGTGACGGTTCCCACCGACGGCCGCGGCGTGCGTGGCCATCGCGTCGCGCGCCAGCGCGGCGAGCGCGGCGATGCCTGGGGTTTCCGCCTTGGCGAGTTCGTCGCTTTGCCGCCCCGCGCGGGTGACCAGACCTTCGGGTTCGAACGTCAGCGAGGGATGGACGGCCAGTTCGGTTTCGAGCGCGGCATGGAAGCCGTCCATGTCGGCGAAGCCCGGAGCGGCGGCAATGTCGATCACCGTGACGAGGCGGTCGAGAGCCATGAGTTCGGCGAGCTCTTCCCGCTCGCCCAATCGCTCCAGCGCCGCGCATTTCAGCGCCAGCGGCGTGGTGATGCTCGGCGATGCGGCGAGCAGCCGGTCGCACAGGGTCAGCGCCTCACCCGGCTCACCCGCGCGCAGCAGCGCCATCGCCAGGTTGATGCCGATCGGATGGTTCAGCTCGCCACGATCAAGCGCCTGCCGGTAGAGCGCAATCGCGCCCGCCAGATCGCCTCGACGATCGCGCAGCCCGGCAAGCTGGTTGGCCGCGCGCGGATGGCCAGGCAGGCTGGCGAGCACCGCACTGGCGATCTGTTCGGCCTCCGCGCCCTTGCCCAGCCGGTCGAGCACGTCGACCCGGTTGAGCGCGGCTTCGGCATAGCCGGGGCGCAGCTTCAAGGCGCGCGCATAGGCGTCGTCGGCCTCGCCGGGCCGGCCGGTATGGGCGAGCGCGACCCCCAGATTGTTCCAGGCCTCGGCATGGTCGGGCTTCACCGCTACAGCGGCGCGCAGCGGCGCTTCGGCCTCGCCCGGCCGGTCTGCGGCGATCAGGCAGGATCCGAGATTGGCGAGTGTGACAGCCGCGCCGGGGCGCAGCACGAGAGCGCGCTCGAGCGCGGCGATCGCCTCGCCGAAGCGGCCCACCTGTTTCAGTGCCACGGCCTGGTTGCCGAGCCGCGCGGGGTTGTCGGGATCAGCCGCGAGCGCCGCTGCGAAATGGTCCAGCGCCTCTTTCATGCTGCCGCTTCGCTGCGCAGCAATTCCGGCCACCGTGAGCACGTCGGCGTCACCTGGATGCGCAGCCAGCAGCCGGGCGACCAGCGGTCGAGCCGCCGCTGGATCGGGACCTTGGGCCAGCCGGGCGGCTTCCTGCAGCAACTCCATGGGCATCAGAAGGAACTCTCGAAATGATCGGTGTCGTCATGATTGTCCGGACCAAGTCGGGACGCGCGGATGAGTTCGCACGTCTCACCGCGAAGCTCCAGAGCGATGTTCGCGCCAACGAGCCTGAGGCGCTGATCTGGCAGGTCATGCGCGCCAATGACGATCCCGACCTGTTCTATTTCACCGAGCTTTTCGCCACCGCCGAGGCGCACGCCGCCCATCCCGACATGCCCTACCATGCCGCCATGTCGGCCGCCGGCTGGGATTGCGTCGATGGCCAGCCGGAGATTCGGCTGTGCACCCCCCTGACCGACAACGATATTCAAGGAGAGAGCAAATGATCGGATCGCTGGAAGGGCGCGTCGCCCTCGTCACCGGATGCACCGGCGGCATCGGCAACGTGATTTCCTCGGCGCTGGCCGAGGTCGGCGCGACTGTCGTCGGCGCCGACATGCTCGACGACGGTGGCGTCTTCACCAGGGCCGTTCCGAACGGCAGCTACCTGAAGCTCGACGTCACCGACGAAGAGAACTGGCGGCAGGTGATCGGCAAGATCGAAGCCGATCATGGCCGGCTCGACGTCCTCGTCCATGTCGCCGGCATCGTCGTGGTCGAGCGGCTGGCCAACACCACGCTCGAACAATGGCGCAAGCAGATGGCGGTCAATGTCGACGGCCCGTTCCTCGGCACCAAGGTCGCCGCCGACCTGATGGCGCGGACCGGCGCCAACCTGCCGCATGGCAGTTCGATCATCATCATCTCCTCGGTCGCGGGACTGATCGGTTCGGCGCTGCACACCGGCTATTGCGCGTCGAAGGGCGCGGTGCGGCTGTTCTCCAAGGCTTGCGCGATGGAGTTCTCCGCGCTCGGCCAGAAGATCCGCATCAACACCATCCATCCGTCGGGCGTGAAGACCGGCATGGTCGATCACATCATGCAGCGCTTCGTCGATGAGGGCTTCTTCCCCTCGATCGAGGCGGCACTGGAGGGCATGGCTCCCGCCCATCCGATCGGGCGGATGGCCGATCCGATCGACATCGCCAAGGCGGTTCGGTTCCTGGCCGGCGACGAATCCGGCTACATGCTCGGGACCGAGCTGATCATCGACGGCGGGTACACCGCGCAATGAGTCGCTTCGCGGGCAAGGTCGCGCTGGTCACCGGCGGCACATCGGGGATCGGCGAAGCCGTGGCGCGCCAATTCCTGGCCGAGGGCGCCCGCGTGCTTGCCCTGTCGAACGTGCCGCAGGCGGAGCTGGACCATGCCGCGAAGGACGGGCTGATCACCGCCGGCCGCCATGTCGACATTGCCGACGCCCTCGCGGTGGCGCGGGCGGTGGAGGAACTGGCGGCCGAGGTCGGACCGGTCGATATCCTCGTCAACAACGCCGCGATCTGGGCACCGAACCCGGTGCCGGAAAGCCCTCTGGCGCTGTTCGATCGCCATATCGACGTCAATCTGAAAGGCAGCTTCTACGTCACCCATGCGGTGCTGCCGGCGATGATCGCCAAGGGCGCGGGATCGGTGATCTTCGTCGGATCGGTGTCGGGCTTCGCCGGTCGAGCGGGCGATAGCGCCTATTCGGCGTCGAAGGCCGGCGTCGCGATGCTGGCCCGCACCCTGGCCGCCGAGCTGGGATCGCAGGGCATCCGCATCAACTGCGTGTGCCCCGGCTCGGTCGCGACCCCGCTGACCGCCGGCCTGCGCACGCCCGAGGGCGAACAGGCCATCGCCGCGCTGATGAAGGACCATCCTTCGCCGCGCGGCGTCTTCTTCATGGACCCCGCCCAGATGGCGGAGGTCATCTGCTTCCTCGCCGATCCGAAATCCAGCGCCCTGCACGGCGCGGTGATCATCGCCGACGAGGGGCTGACCGCGACGATGTGACGACACCGAAGACGAGGAGACGACCGATGACCGTGGAACATGAGGCCGGCAAGCTCGGCGACCTGATCGTCAACATCGCCGATGCCCGGCCGCACGCGCTTGGCCAGGGCACGACGATCCGTCTGCTGCGCTACAGCGAGGAGACGGGCGACTGGGTGCTGTGGGTGGAGATGCAGCCGGGCGCGACCTTCGCACCGCACTGGCATCTCGGCCACGGCCAGTATTTCGTCACCAAGGGCGAGCTGATCTATGACGTCGGCTCCGCTCCCGCGGGCACCTATGGCTATGAGCCGATCGGATCGCGCCATGCCGAGGCCCGCTGCGACGAGGTCACCGAATATCTGTTCATGGGGCATGGCGCGGTCGCCTTCACAGACGACGCCGGCGAAGTCCGCTTCATCCTGAATCACGAGTTCCTGCGCGACCTCGACCGCGGCCTGCACCAGCCCGACATCTCCAACGAAGGCGCCGCCGACGAAGCGGCGCAAGAGGCGGCCTGATGTCCAATCCCCGTGTCGACCGCCTGCGGATGATTATGGCGCGCGAAGGGCTGGATGCGGTGGTGCTCAGCCACCCGCACGACGTCCGCTACGCGACCGGCTATCATTCCGTGCTCGAACGCTGGACGCAAATGGAGCCGTTCGCCGCCGCGATCGTCTTCGCCGATCCGGCGACGCCTGCGATCCTCGTCATTCCGGAGGCCAATCTCGGCGTCGTCGCGGTGCTCAACCGCGACGGGCCGGCCTGCACCTTCGACGAGATCCGCACCTTCGACATGCTGAACTTCTGCGAGGTCAGCCGTTATGTCGATCCCGATCGCAACGGTGGCCAGCTGGCCGAGGACGCGATGGCGATCGCCGGGGCTATAAGGGGCACGTGCCAACCCGACATCGCCGCCGCGATCACCGCCACGCTCGCCGACCATGGCATGGCGGGGAAGACGATCGGTTTCGACGAACACCGCGTGTCCGCCGCCGTCGCTCCGACGGTGCCGCATGGCTACCGTGACGCGCTCGACTTCATGATGCGCGTCCGCGTTGTGAAGACCGCCGAGGAGCTTGCCCGTTATCGCACCGTCGGCACGATGGCCGACCGGGTGATCGACCATGCCGGTTCGCTGCTCCACGAAGGCGTCGACTGGAACGACGTCCAGGCCGGGATCTGCGACTTCATGGTCCGCAACGGTGTCATCCCGGTCGACGAGGG
The DNA here is from genome assembly GCA_040387595.1 of Pseudomonadota bacterium. GTDB lineage: Bacteria > Pseudomonadota > Alphaproteobacteria > Sphingomonadales > Sphingomonadaceae > Rhizorhabdus. The sequence continues at coordinate 96,696 of JAZKDN010000003.1, read as the reverse complement.
GGCGATGCTGTTCGGCGGCTCCTATGACGGCGACGACTTCATCCCCGACCTGTTCCGCACCGCTGGCAAACGCTCGCTGCGCCAAGGCGACATCGTCATCCTCGAGACGCAGGGCGTGCTCGACGGCTTCTGGATCGACATCAACCGCACGGCGGTGATCGGCAAGCCGTCGGCCGACTATCAGCGGCTGCACGACATATTGCGCGACGGCTTCCTGATGATGGTCGACCAGCTAAGGCCGGGCGTCTCGACCAACAGCCTGCCGGCGATCGGCTACGAGCATCTCAAGAGCAAGGGTGTCGCCGCGCCCGAGAAGCTGCTCGTCGTCGCGCACGGGATCGGCCTGATGCCGCTCGAAATCCCGCTCGCCTATCCCGCCGCCGGGCTTGCCGGTGTCAAGCAGGGCTTCGTGATGGAGGAGGACATGCTGATCAGCCTCGACAGCCTGTTCTTCGGTGCGAAGCTCGGCCCCTGCCACATGGAGAATGTCTACGCGATCACCGCTGGTGGTCCCGAGCCGATGTACGCCGCGCCGCTCGAACTGATCGTCGCCGACACAGCCCCCGCCGACCGTGCGCGCGAACCCGCCTGAAAGGACCATCATGACCGACGGACAGAATGACCGCAGCCTCGAGAAATACCGCCGGATGCAGCGCATCCGCCAGTTCGAGGATCTTGCCGAAGCCATCCACGCCAAGGGTGAGATTCCCGGCGCGCTGCACACCTATGCGGGCCAGGAGGCATCGGGGGTCGGCACCTGCATGGCGCTCAACGACACCGACTATATGGTCGGCACGCATCGCAGCCACGGCCACCCGATCGCCAAGGGCGCCAAGCTCCGCCCGCTCATGGCCGAGCTGCTCGGCAAGGCGACCGGCATCTGCAAAGGCAAGGGCGGGTCGATGCACCTGTCCGACTTCTCGGTCGGCAGCCTGGGCGAAACCAGCATCGTCGGATCGGGCGTGCCGGTGGCGGCGGGCGCGGCACTCGGCTCGAAGCTGCAGGGCAATGGCCGGGTGACCGTATGCTTCTTCGGTGACGGCGCGACCGGCGAGGGCGCCTTCCATGAGGGCGTGAACCTGGCGGCGGTGTGGAAACTGCCGGCGATCTTCGTCTGCGAGAATAACGGCTATGCCGTATCGACCCCGGCCAGCGCTGGCGTACCGGTCAAGGACGTTGCCGATCGCGCCAAGGCTTACGGCATCCCGGCGATCATCGTCGACGGGCAGGATGTCGATGCGGTCGAGGCTGCGGTGGCCGAGGCGGTCGAGCGCGCCCGCACCGGCGGCGGGCCGACCTTCGTCGAGACCAAGACCTATCGCTACGCCGATCATGCGGTGAACATGGGCCGCATCCTCCTCGATCGCGGCGCCGAGGTCGATGAGTGGCGCGAGCGCGATCCGCTCAAGCTCTACCGCGCCAAGCTGCTCGCCGGCGGGGTTGCCGCGGCCGTACTCGACGCGATCGAGAGCGAGGTGGCCGAAGAGGTCGCCGACGCGCTGCAGTTCGCGCGCGACAGCGCCTATCCCGAGCAGGCCGAGGCGTTCGACGACGTGTTCGTCGATCGCCTGCCGATCCCCGATTACATCAACGCCTGAGGAGCGGACATCATGGCAAAAGTGACCTTTCTGGAGGCGATCCGCCAGGCCCAGCACGAGGAAATGACCCGCGACGAAAGCGTGTTCATCATGGGCGAGGACATCATCTGCAACGTGTTCGGCACGACCACCGGCTTCGTCGATGCTTTCGGCACCGAACGGGTGCGCGACACGCCGATCTCGGAAAACGGCTTCATCGGCGCGGCCGGCGGCGCGGCGATGGTCGGCATGCGGCCGATCGTCGATGCGACGATCTCGTCCTTCCTGTACCCGGCGATGGACCAGATCATGAGCATCATCGCCAAGTCGCGGTATATCTATGGCGGGCAGGCGCGGCTGCCGCTCGTGATCCGCAGCTGCCTGTTCTACGGCAACTCCAATGCTGCGCAGCATTCCGACCGCAACTATTCGATGTTCATGAATGTGCCGGGTCTGAAGATCATGGTCCCGTCGAACGCCTATGACATGAAGGGGATGCTCAAGGCCGCCGTCCGCGACGACGATCCCGTGCTGTGCTTCGAGGATTCGACCTGCTGGACGTCCAAGTCCGACCTGCCCGACGATCCCGACTTCCTGATCCCGCTCGGCAAGGGCGATATCAAGCTCGAGGGCAGCGACGTCTCGATCATCGCGATCGGCGGCGGCGTGCCGCTGGCGCTGAAGGCGGCGAAGGAACTGGCGAAGGAAGGCATCTCGGCGGAGGTGGTCGATCCGCGCAGCCTGGTCCCGCTCGACAAGGAACTGATCCTCAAGTCGGTGCGCAAGACCGGCCGGGCGATCACCGTCGATCCCGCGCACCAGACCTGCAGCGCGGGCAGCGAGATCGCCGCGATCATCGCCGAACGCGCGTTCGACTCGCTGCGCGGACCGGTGATGCGCGTCGCCACCGCCGACACGCATCTGCCCTTTTCTCCCGCGATCGAGAAGGCGCTCTATCCGTCGGCCGAACGCATCATCGCCACCGCACGCAAGCTCGTCACCGCGCGCGAAGCCGTCGACGCCTGAACGGAGATCCGACCATGGCCAATATGAAGGTGCTGCTCCCCCAATTCGGTATGGGCATGCAGGATGCGGAGATCGTCCGCTGGATGAAGGCGGTCGGCGACCGGGTCGAGGCGGGCGAACCCCTGCTCGAGATCGAGGCCGCGAAGACGACGGTGGAGGTGCCGTCGCCGGGTGCCGGCACACTGACCGAGATCTTGGCGCAGGAGGGCGACACGGTCGACGTGCGTGCCCATATCGCCACGATCGCGGTCTGACATGGCGCGGGGGCGTTTCTGGGGACGGGCCGCGCTGGTGGTCCTTGGACTGGCGCTGCTCGCTTATGCGGTGGCGTGGGGCATCCGGCTGATGCCGCCGCTGGGGGCATTGCAGCTCCCCAGCGGAACGCCCGTCGAGACGGCGTGGGACCAGTGGGGGGCGAATGCCGGTGGCACGCGCTTCACCCCGTCTGCGCAGATCACCCCTGACAATGCCGCGCATCTGAAGGTCGCCTGGCGCTATTCGACCGGCGAACTCGGCCGCCGCCCAGAAGGGATGCTGACCAACAGCACCAACGAGACGACCCCGATCCTCGCCGCCGGATCGCTGATCACCTGCACCCCTTTCGGCCGCGTGATCGCGCTCGACCCTTCGACCGGGCGCGAGAAATGGGTCTATGACGCGAAGATCGATCCGAGCTTCCAGTTGCCCGACCAATATATCTGCCGGGGCGTCTCGCAATGGCGCGACAGCAAGGCGGTCGATGCGGCGGCGGCCTGTTCGACCCGCATCGTCCTGGCCACGGTCGACATGCGCATCATCGCGCTCGACGCCCGCAGCGGCCGGCCCTGCGCCGGTTTCGGCAAGGGCGGCACCGTCCGGGTCGATCCCGGCAAGCTCCACCATGTCGGCGAGGTCAAGCTGGCCGGGCCGGCGGCAATCGTCCGCGACAGCATCGTCGTCGGAACATCTGTGCTCGATAATGTCCGCGCCAATGCGCCGCGGGGGATCATTCGCGCCTTCGACGCGCGCTCGGGCAAGGAAATCTGGACCTTCGACCCGATCCCGCAGGACGGCGGCTCCGACCGCGACTGGGGCGGCGACAGCCGCCACACCACAGGCGCCGCCAATGTCTGGTCGGTGATCGCCGGCGATGCCGCGCTCAACATGGTCTATCTGCCCACGTCGAGCGCTTCGCCCGATTATTATGGCGGCCTGCGCCCCGGCGACAATCGCCACGCCAACAGCACGGTTGCGCTCGACGCCTCGACCGGCAAGCTGGTCTGGGCGCAGCAGCTGATCCATCACGACATCTGGGACTATGATACCCCCGCCCAGCCGACCCTGATCGACATCGATCGCGGTGGCCGAAAAGTGCCCGCACTCGTCCAGCCGACGAAGCAGGGCTATGTCTTCGTCTTCGACCGGCGGACCGGCGCGCCGCTGTTCAAGATCGACGAGGTGCCGGTGCCGCAAGGCGGCGTGCCGGGCGAACGGCTGTCGCCGACCCAGCCGCGCCCACGCCTGCCGCGCCCGATCGTCCGACAGAGCATCACTCCCGATCAGGCCTGGGGCTTTACGCCCTGGGACAAGGCGAAATGCCGCGACCTGATCGCGCAATATCGCTCCGAAGGTCTTTACACACCAATTACCGAGCGCGGCACGATCACCTATCCGGCCGCCTCGGGCGGCGCCAATTGGGGCGCGGGCGCGATCGATCCGGTGCGGCAGATCTATTATATCAACTCCAGCCGGGTCGCCTCGGTGATCAAGCTGCGCAAGCGCAAGCCCGGCGGCAGCGGCACCGTTCAGCTGTCGGCGACCGAAGACGTCTCGCCGATGGCGGGCACCCCCTATGATGTGAAGCGCGAATGGCTGCTCTCGCCGCTCGGTGCTCCCTGCACGCCGCCGCCATGGGGCGGGCTGACCGCGATCGACCTGCGGAGCGGGCGGACCCTGTGGGACGTGCCGCTCGGCACGATCAACAACCGCATGCCGATCCCGCTGCCGTTCGACATCGCACTCGGCACGCCGAATATCGGTGGGCCGGTGGCGACGGCGGGCGGGGTGTTGTTCATCGCCGCAACGATGGACCGCTATCTGCGCGCCTTCGACATGAAGACCGGCAAGGAGCTGTGGCGCGACAGGTTGCCCGGCGGCAGCCAGACCACTCCGATGAGCTATACGACGGGCGGGCGGCAATATGTGGTGGTGTCGTCCGGCCAGCATATGTGGTTCCAGACGCCGCGCTCGGACGAGATCGTCGCCTATGCCTTGCCGGTAAAATGATCCCCGGCGTCGCGCTCGGCGCGGTTGGTCGAGGCCGCCGCGCCGATCGCGCTCATGCCGAGTTCGCGGTGCTTCTTCGCGAGCAATTCGACATAGTGACGGCGTTCGGGGCCATCGAGCACCAGGATCGCGCTCTTCAGGAAATTGGCATGGAGTTCGAGGCAGCAGGTCGGCCCGTCGATCGTGCCGACCGCCCAGCGATGATAGACGATGAACTCGCTTTCGACGAGTTCCTGGGCGATCCGTTCGAGATCGAGCAGGTCGCAGGCATGGCCCGCCAGGATCTGCCGGTCCATCCAGTTGCGAAAGCGATTATAGGCGACCGATCCCAGCTCGCGGATCGCTGCCGGGCGCGGGTCCGACGAGAAGAAGAAGTCGATGACGGTCCGCGCGTAGAGCTCGTCGCGGTTCATCTCCGCCACCATCCAGTCGAGTTCCTTGAACACGACGTCGATGGTGTATTCCTTGTTCTTGCGCGCGATATAGCCACGGACTTCGCGCAGCCGCTCGGCGACGGTCTCGAAGATCACGCCCTCCTTGTCGCCATAAAGGCGGTATAGGGTGCGCGGCGCGACGTCGGCCTCTCGGCTCAGCCGATCGATCGTCAGGGCATGGACGCCGCCTTCGCCGAGGATATGGTGCGCCCGCTCGATGATGCGTTCGCGGCGCTCGGTCATGCCGGGGCTGCTATATTTCCGCCGCGCGCGCAGCGGCTTCAGCTCGGGGTTGTCCGGGGGCATCGTCATCGACGCCAGACTAGTCGCTAAACGGTGCAGCGTCACCGGTCTAAAGGGCGCCGATCCCATGTTTTCCGCCATCGGTCGCGTCTAACGCCGTGCCGAACGCCATTGGCAAGGGGCAGGGGGAGCGGCATAGTCGGGGATAATGAACGCGGAACCGCCGACGTCTTGAGAGGATGCCATGGAGCTTGAGAAACGCATCGCCCGGATCGAGGCGGAATCGGCGATCCGACGGCTGATCGCGGCCTATTGCTTCACCATCGACGACCGCGACATGCCGGGCATCGCCGCACTGTTCGCCGATGATGCGCGGGTCGCGTCGCAGGACGGGGTGATGGAAGCGCGCGGGATCGACGCGATTATGGCGCAATATCGTCAGCGCTTCGCGGTGCTCGGCCCCGGCGCCCATTATATGCACGATGTGCTGCTCGACTTTTCGGACGACGATCCCGACAGCGTCACCGGTCGCGTCTCCGGCCATGCCGAGCTGTGGCGGCGAGACCGCATGATGGTGGCGGGTCTACGCTATCAGGACCGCTATGTCCGCACCCCGGCCGGCTGGCGCTTCGGGGAGCGGATCATCAGCTTCCTTTATTATGTCGATGCCAGCGACTATCCCGGCATCCTCGGCCATGCCGACCGCAACCGCGCTTACGACACCCCGATGCCCGCCGATTTTCCCGAGGCTCTGCCGAGCTGGTCGGTTTCCGGGACGGAGTCGGCCCATGGTTGAGGGCGCGGCATCGATCCGCATCGAGGACCAAGGCGCGGTCCGCATCATCACCATAGACCGCGAGGCGCGCAGCAATGCGCTCGACGCCGCCACGTCCGACGCGATCAGCCGCGCGGTCGACGATGTCGAAAACGACCCGGCGATCCGCGTCCTCGTCCTGACTGGTGCGGGCGACCGCGCCTTCTGCGCGGGGATGGATCTGAAGGAGGCGGCGGCACGCGGCGCGGGCCATGGGCTGGTGCCGGGCCGGGGCTTTGCCGGCATCACCGAGCGGCGCCGCAGCAAGCCGTTGATCGTCGCGGCGAACGGCGCGGTGGTCGCGGGCGGGTTCGAACTCGCGTTGGCGGCCGACATCGTCATCGCCGCCGATCACGCGGTCTTCGGGCTGGCCGAGGTCAAGCGTGGCCTGTTCGCCTTCGCGGGCGGAATCCAGCGCCTCGCCCGATCGGTGCCGCGCGCGACCGCGCTGCACCTGATCCTGACCGGAGAGCCGATCGGGGCCGACCGCGCTTTCGCCCTGGGGCTGGTGTCCGAAGTGGTGCCCGCCGCCCAGTTGATGGCACGGGCACTGGCGGTCGCGCAGGACATCGCCGCGTTCGACCGCGACACCGTCCGCCGCGCGCTGGCGCTGCATGATTACGCCGCCGACACGCCGATCCACGAGAGCCTCAGCTTCGGCCGCATCTATGGCGAGGAGACGCTGGGCTCGACCGCGGAGCAGGAGGCGATCCGGGCCTATGCCGAGGGGCGGGCGAAACCCTAGATTTACCCTGATTACCCTCTTTTTGCGCCTTGCGGGCTTTGATTGCGGCTCTCCTTTGGCATAACCGCAGCCACGTCGCGCGACAGGGCGCGGCGTGAGCAATTCTGGAGTGGCGTGCGTGGCCGATCAGGAACCGATCTACCTCTTTTCCTATGGTACGTTGCGCCAGCCGGAGGTGCAGATGGCCTCGTTCGGGCGGCTGCTTCACGGAACCGAAGACAGCATGCCGGGCTATCGGACAGACATGCTCGAAATCACCGACCCCGCCGTGCTTGCAACGAGCGGCGAGCGTTTTCATCCCATCGTCGTGCCGAGCGACGACCCCGCCGACAGGGTGCCGGGAACATTGTTCGCGCTGAGCGAGGAGGAGATCTGGGCGGCCGATGGCTATGAGGTGTCCGACTATGCGCGTACCCGGGTCCGGCTGACATCAGGGGCCACCGCCTGGGTCTATGTGAAGGCCGAGCCGCAGAGCGACGACGATCGGCTGGCGGCGCTGATCCTGGCCGAAAAGCAGGCGTTCGGGCTGCTCGATGCGATCGAGGCGGCGGGGGTGATCCGGGCGGGCCGCACCGAACTGGAGATCGAGCGCGACATCTACGACATCGCCGCGCGCGACTTCGGAGTGACCGCACACTGGCACGACCGCGTCGTCCGCGCCGGTATCAACGCGCTGTGCATTGCCGGCCAGCCCGCGCCGGACCGGACCGTAGAGACGGACGATATCGTCTTTCTCGACCTCGGCCCGGTGTTCGGCGACTGGGAGGCCGATGTCGGCCGCAGCTATGTCGTCGGAAAGGACCCGGAACGGCACCGGCTGGTGGCCGATCTCGATATCGTCTTCGATGCCGTAAAGCGCCGCTTCGACGCGGACGAGGACATGACCGGCGCCGGCCTCTATGCTGCTGCGGTTGAGGAAAGCGAAGCGCGCGGCTGGCGCTATGGCGGCAAGATCGCCGGTCACCTCGTCGGCAAATTCCCCTATGGCCGCTCGCCGGTCGGCAAGGATGGCGGCCGCGCCAACCCCGCCAACACGCACCGTATGCGCGACCCTGACCTGCACGGCCAGGCGCGCCGCTGGATCCTCGAAATCCACCTCGTATCGCCGGACGGGACGTTCGGGGGCTTCTCCGAACGGCTGCTGCTGCCGGCTTAGAAAGTGCTGCCCGATCCCCAACGACGTCGCCTAGCCAACGGCCTGTCGGGACGATAGGAGAGGCGCATGGCCAGACGAAGGACGGATCCCCTGCCAGCAGGAGAGGCGCGGGACACGATCGGTACGCTCGTGCGCGACATTCGCAAACGTCGCGAAATGACCTTGGAGCAACTGTCCGAACAGACCGGCATCTCGGTTTCATCGCTCTCGCGCATCGAAAATACCCGGCTCGGCCTCACGATCGCGAAGGTGGAAGCCCTGGCGCGGGCGCTCGAGGTTTCGCCCGAGGTCCTCGTGTCCGGCAACCGCCCCGACGCGGATCGTCCGATTGCGCGTCACTCCGAAAAGCCGCGACCGCATCCCCGGCGGTTTGCTGTCGATCGCGTCCGCGATCGGCAACCCAGTCTCGATCGCGAGCTCCGGATGGAATATCTGTTCGATCGCGAGCCAGGGCGTTCGCTCGACTGTCTGCACCTGACCGTCGAGGCCATCAGCATCTGGGATTCGGAGTTCGTCCGCCATCCCGGCGAGAAGATCATCTATCTGATCGACGGCGCGGCGGTGGTCTATTGCGAGAAGCAATCTCCCGTCATCCTTGAGCGCGGCGACTCGCTCTACATGGACGCCGACGTCTGGCACAGCGTCGTGGCGGTCAACGGCAGGGCCGCAGAGCTCATCTCCGTCTATTATCAAGGGGCATCCCCGGTTTCAGGACCTTTCGAGACGCAGTGTTTCTCACCCGAGGCCTGGGCGCAACTCCAGGCGATCTAGCCACCGTCTCGCCGGTCATCCCCATCCGATGAAAGATATTCGCACGTTCTGATCGGAACAGGCGCGGGCGCGCTCGCGTCCCAACAGAGAAATTTGCTTGATATGCAAAAAACGCTCGGTTAGTTGCTATAACTGCAAATTAACGGGGAGCGCCTTCTGACGTGAAAGTGTCGGCGACCAGCAGGCGCATAGCCTTGAAATACCCCATCCGGGTGGCGTTCGGCATCATCTCCGATGTCCATGTCGTCGAGGTTCGGGCGGAGCAGGATGGCGTCGTGGGGCGCGGCGAATGCTGTCCCATGGCAATTTACGACCAGACGGCGAAATTCACGCTGCAGGAGATCGAGGATGTCATTCCGGCGATCGAGCGCGGCGAGCTCGACCGTGCCGGTCTCCAGAGTGTGATGCGGCCGCGGTCTGCCAGGAATGCGCTCGACTGCGCCTTGTGGGATCTCGAGGCGAAACTCGCGGGACGATCGATCTGGGACCTTGTCGGTCTCGAAGCGCCTGCGACCATTCCGTCCGACGTGACGATCGGAATCCTGTCGCCGGACGAGACCGCCGCCGCCGCTGATGCGCGGCGCAATGCCCCCGCCATCAAGCTGAAACTGGGCGGGGAGCATGACATCGAGTGCGTCCGCGCGGTTCGATCGGTGTTGCCGGATGTGCCATTGTTCGTCGATGCGAACTGCGGCTGGACGCTGGACCGGTTGAACGCACTGGCGCCGGCCCTGGCCGATGCGGGTGTGTTCATGATCGAGCAGCCTCTGCCGCAGGGCGACGATCATCTGCTCGACGGCTATAATCGCGCGCTCCCGCTCTGTGCCGATGAATCCTGTCACGACCGGGCCGATCTCGATCGGCTCGCCGGGCGCTATGGCTATGTGAACATCAAGCTCGACAAGACCGGAGGGTTGACCGAGGCGCTCGAACTGGCCGCTGCGGCGCGCGCGCGCAGCTTCGGCGTCATGGTCGGCTGCATGCTCGGAACGGGCATCGCGATGGCGCCGGCCTATGTCATCGCGTCGCTGTGTGACGTCGTCGATCTCGATGCGCCGCTGGTCGTCCGCGATGCCGCGGATGCGGGGCTGCGTCACGACGGCAGCCTACTGCATCGCTTCGGCCCGGATTTGTGGGGGTAATTCGTCAACGGTGCTGCCGGCCGGACCCAGATAACGCGACATAAGGGGCCGGGCGGTCGATATTAAAAGGGAGGCAATTGTTCATGACTATGCAGTTTTTCGGGAAGTACCGGTCGATCCTCTTGGGTACGACGCTCGCTCTCCTGCCATCGTCGGGCTGGGCGCAGGACATGGCCGGTTCGCAATCGACCGACCCCGCCGAAATCGTCGTGACCGCGCAGAAGCGGACCGAGCGATTGATCGAAACGCCACAGTCGGTAACGGCCTTGACCGCCGACGACCTCGCTAAGCTCGGCGCCACCCAGTTCGTCGATTTCGCGAATACCGTCCCGGGCCTCCAGTTCACCACCCAGGGCGCGGGCAGCTCGCAGATCAGCATGCGCGGCGTGACCACCGGTGCCGATGTCGGCCCGACGGTCGGCATCTATGTCGATGAAGTGCCCTATGGGTCGAGCTCGTCCTTTGCCAACGGCGTGCGACGCGCGCTCGACGTCGGCCTGTTCGATATCGAGCGGGTGGAGGTGCTGCGCGGTCCGCAGGGCACGTTGTACGGTGCCAGTTCGATGGGCGGCGTCCTGAAATATGTGACCCGCACGCCATCCCTGACCGAGTTCGGGGGCAGCGCCCGCATGGGCATCGCCGACACGCGCGCGGGCGGCACCAGCTATGACGGCTCGGTCGTTCTCAACGCGCCGATATCCCAGGACAAGGTCGCGGTCCGGGCGAGCGGCTTCTATACGCGCGACGGCGGCTTCGCGGACAATGTCGCGACCGGCGAGCGCAACGTCGACAATGGAAAAGTCTATGGCGGGCGGATCGACCTGCTGGCGAAGCCGACCGACGACCTGTCCATTCGCCTGACCGGTTTCGCCCAGAATATCCGCCGCGACGGCGGCAGCTATGCCACCATCAGCCTTGCGGGCGTTCCGTCCGCCGGCGGGCTCGATCAGAGCCATCCCCTGGCCGAACCCTTCCGCTCGAACTTTCGCCAGGGCAGCGGAACGGTCACCTATGATTTCGGCGGCGCGACGCTGACCTCGGTCACCAGCTACCAGACGGTTCGCACCGCGGCGGTCACCGATGGCTCGGCGGTCTACGCGCCGCTGCTCCAGCTGATCTTCGGAATCCCGGCGCAGGCGGTCAGCGTCAGCGAGGTCGCCCGTACGCGCAAGTTCACCGAAGAGGTCCGCCTCGCTTCGTCCGGTGACGGGCCGCTCGAATGGCTGGTCGGCGGTTTCTACACCCGGGAGAAGAGCCTGCTTCGTCAGGTAGGCGCCGCTTTCGGCGCGGGTCTTTCGCCGCTGGCGGTCAACATCGTCGACGCGAGCATTCGCAGCACCTATCAGGAATATGCGGGTTTCGGCGACCTGACCTATCATCTGACCCCCAAGTTCGATGTCACCGGCGGGATCCGCTATGCGCGCAACAATCAGAAGTTCCGGCAGGATGCGTCGGGTCTGCTCGTGGCGTCGGCGCCGCAGCGGTCGTCGAACGAAGACGTCTTCACCTATCTCGCCAACGCCCGCTATCGCTTCAGCCGCGACGTCACCGCCTATGCGCGCTTCGCGACCGGCTATCGTCCGGGCGGACCCAATTACCGCGTGATCGATCCGGTGACGGGACTGCCGGGCGCGCCCGACACGTTCAAGTCGGACAAGCTCGACAGCTATGAAGCCGGCATCAAGGCCGAGACCGCCGACCGCAGCTTCGGGATCGACCTGTCGGCCTATGTCATTCGCTGGAAGGACATCCAGCTGCTGACCGCCGTGTCGGGGATCACGACCTATCTCAACGCCGGCGGCGCGCGCATCAAGGGCGTCGAGCTTGCGCTGACCGCGCGTCCGATCCCGGGCTTCCTCGTGACCGGCGCCTTCTCCTACAATGACGGCGCCATCCGTCAGGACAATGCGGCGCTCGGCGCCGTGAAGGGCGAAAGGCTGCCGAACACGCCGCATCTGACGGCGGCGCTCAATGCCGACTATCGGTTGGTCGACTCTCCGCTCCAGCCCCGGGTCGGCGCGACGCTGCGCTATGCATCCGACAGCACGGCCAGCTTCGACGCCAACCAGGCCCTGCCCCAGTATAACCTGCCCAGCTACACGTCCGTCGATCTGCGGGCGGGCGTGACGGTCGGCCAGGTGGACGTGCAACTTTATGCGCGCAATATCTTCGACGTCAGGGGCCAGCTGAGTGCCCAGACGGTGCTGTCCTCCTTTGGCGGACCGGCGCAAGTCACCCTCCTGCAGCCGCGCACCTTCGGGCTCAAACTGTCGACCGACTTCTGACACTCCGGGATCGGCAGTGTGGGTGGAGACACCGACACTGCCGATTCCCAGTCTGTTTCAGCGAAGCTGGCCGGTACCGCGAGTCCATATCAGTAGAACCAACTCTAAATCGTAGCGGCGGACCCCAGGATCACCGTCGCCTGGCTCGACAGTGCGCCGCCATTGCCATGCGCAAGCGCGACGTCGACGTCGGCGATCTGGTTCGCGGCCGTCCCACGGATCTGCCGCGCCGCCTCGACGATCGTGAACAGGCCGTACATGCCGGGGTGGCAACAGGACAGGCCGCCGCCATTGGTGTTGACCGGCAGGCGGCCGCCCGGCCCGATCGCACCATCCTCGACGAAGCGGCCGCCTTCGCCCTTGGGGCAGAAGCCGAGATCCTCGAGGAACAGCAGCGTGTTGATCGTGAAAGCATCGTAGAGCTGGACGACATCGACATCGTCGGGGCCGACCCCCGCCATCGCATAGGCGCGCGGGCCGGATTCGGCGGCGGCCGTCGTCGTCAGATCCGGCATCTGCGAGATGGCGTTGTGCCAGGTCGCGGCGGCTGCGCCCAGCACCGGGACCGGCGGGGCGGGGCAGTCGCGGGCGCGGTCGGTGCGCGTCATCACGATGGCGGCGGCGCCGTCGGTGACGAGGCAGCAATCCTTGACCGAGATCGGGCTCGACAGCATTCGCGCGGCCAGCACATCATCGATGCTCAGCGGTCCCTTGGCGAAGGCTTCCGGATTGGTGTTCGCCCAGGCCCGCGCGGCGACGGCGACTTCGGCGAGCTGACGACGCGTCGTGCCGAATTCGTGGAAATGGCGCGACGCTGCGAGCGCATAGGAGGAGGCGGGGAAGAGCGGCTTGTAGGGCGCCTCCCACGCATTGCTGCCGACCGGCGTGGACAGCTTGCCGCCGCCGCTGCGCTGGTTCGCGCCATAAGCGATCAGCACAGTGTCGATATAGCCCGCCGCCAGCATCGTCGCGGCGGTCGCGACATGGCTCATGAAGGCCGATCCGCCGGTGCGGTTGCAATCGGTGAAGCGCGGCGAGAGCCCGAGATATTCGGCGAAGCTCAGCCCGGCCAGGATATCGTCGGGCAGGCAGATAAACAGCGCATCGACCTCGCCCATCCGCATCCCCGCATCGGCGACGGCAAGCTGCCCGGCCTTCGCCGCCATCTCGATCGTCGTCCAGCCGGGGCATTCGCCGAGGCCGAAAGTGGCGAGGCCGGCGATCGCGGTCTGCCCGCGTGGAAATTGGCCGCCCATGGTCAGGCCGCCACGTCGAACAGCAGCAATGGCGCGCCGGCACGCTCGCCGATCCGCGCGCGGACGCGCAGGCCGATCGCGATGTCCTCGGCGGCGATGCCCTCGATTTCGCTCATCAGCCGGACCTGCTCGTCGAGGTCGACCAGAACGACCGCGCGCGGCGGTTCGGGCGGCTTGGGATAGATGACGGTGACGGCATGGACGGTGCCCATGCCGCTTGCCTCGATCCAGTCCCAGTTATCATCGCCGGTGCGTGGTTCCATCAGGCGGGGCGGGAAGAAGACGGTGCCGCTCGCCCGGGTGCGCTGGAGCAGGAAGCGCCCCTCGGCCAGCGCGGTGCGCCAGTGGCGTTCGGGACCGGTCTCTGCCGTATCGTCGCTCATGCCGGCACCCGGCTGGCGCCCGCGATCAGCGTGTCGATCGTCGTGGCGTCGAAACCGGCTTCCTCCAGGATCGCCCGGCTGTCCGCGCCCAGGCCCGGACCGGCGTCGCCGATCGCGCCGGGAGTCGCCGAGAAGCTGGTGGGTATGCCGGGAAAGCGCAGCTTGCCGAACTCGCTGTCGCGCTCGTTCCAGAAACCGGTCGCTTCGAGATGCTCGTCGTGGAGCAGGTCGGCCGGGGTGGCGATCGCCATGGCGGGCACCTCGGCGACGCGGAACAGGTCGAGCCATTCGGCGGTGGTGCGCTCCTCGATCACCTCGGACAACCGCTGCAGGACGGTGCCGATATTCTCGGTGCGGCTGCGCATCGATGCGAACATCGGGTCGCGGGTCCAATCGGGATCGCCGATCGCGCGGAAGAAGCTGCGCCAATGCTTGTCGTTGTAGATCATCACGCCGATATGGCCGTCGCGCGTCTTGTACGGCCGGCGGGCGGCGGCGGTGACACGGGGATATTCGGGCGGCCCCTGCGGCGGATCGAACAGCGATCCGCACAGATGCTCGATCATCGTGAACGACACGAGCGTCTCGAACATCGGCACCTCGACCTCCTGGCCTTGGCCGGTGCGCTCGCGGGCGAACAGCGCGGCGATGATCGCATAGAGGCCGGTGAGCCCGGTCACCTTGTCGGCGACGACGGTGGCCAGATAAGTCGGCTCGCCCCCCGACAGTCGCGCCTGTAGGTCGACCAGCCCCGATGCTGCCTGGACGATGTCGTCATAGGCGGGATAGTCGCGATAGGGCCCGTTGCGCGCGAAGCCGTAGAGATTGGTGTAGACGAGCTTCGGATTGACCGCCTTGAGCGATTCATAGTCGAGGCCCAGCCGCTGGATCGCGCCGGGGCGCATCGAATGGACGAACACATCGGCGCCCTCGACCAGCTTGACCAGGGCTGCGCGCGCCTCGGGTTGCTTGAGGTCGAGCGCCAGGCTGCGCTTGCCGCGGTTGACGTTCAGGAACATGCCGCCGCGCGTCGCGTCGGGGCCGGGCGGCAAATAACGGGTGGTATCGCCGTCGGGGCTTTCCACCTTGATCACGTCGGCGCCGAGATCGGCCATGATCTGGGTGGCATAGGGGCCCATTAGCACGCTGGTGCAGTCGATCACCCGAACGCCGGCCAGCGGCCCCTGAAGACGGCCGCTCATCGCGCTTCTCCCCTTGCCAGCATCGGCGCGGTGCATAGCCTCATGCGCATGTACGTGAGGGAAGCGGGAACAAGGCCATGAAGGTTCATCTGATCGCGGCTGGTAAATTTCATGATATCGACTTTGCGCGTCTGGAGTTGCTGAAGCTGTTGGCGGAACTGCCCGAGGTGCGGACTTCGGTGGCGTCCGACTATGCCGACCTCGCCAGCCTCGCGGCGGCGGACCTGCTGCTCACCTATACCTGCGACGTCTTGCCCGATGCGGCGCAGACCGATGCGGTCGCGGCGTTCCTGGCGCGCGGTGGGCGCTGGCTGGCACTGCACGGCACCAACGCGACCTTGCGCTTCGGCGCCGATGGCGTCGTTGACACCCCCGACGTCGCGCCGGCCTTCACGACGATGCTCGGCACGCGCTTCGCCGGCCATCCGCCGGTCGCACCGTTCAAGGTGTTCGTGACCCGCGACGATCATGTCATGACGGCCGGCCTGCGCGATTTCCGGGTCGAGGACGAGCTCTACCTGACCCATCGCAAGGCCGAGATCGACGTGCTGCTGCACACGAGGTTCACCGGCTCCTGCCCCGAATTCCGCGATTCGGAATGGGACGAGGCCGAGGTGCCTGTGCTGTACGAGCGACGGGTGGGTGATGGTGCGATCCTCTACCTCACGCTCGGCCATTGCCGAGGCCATTATGATCTTCGCCCGCTGGCCGACTTCTGGCCGCATCCCCAGCGCTGCTCCTGGAACTATCCGATCTTCGCCGAACTGCTCCGCCGCGGCATCCGCTGGGGCCTGCCTCAGCCAGGCTGATTCTTCGATACATTGGGGTTCATCGCGCGGATCTGCTCTTCGAGCAAAGCCAGCATCGGCTCGACCATCGCCTCGGCCATCGCGCCGGTCAGCACGTTGATTGCCATGCCCTCAAGCATGGTCTGCGACAGCGTCATGGCGAGGTCGAAGCGCTCGCGCTGCCCCTGCCATTCGGGGAAGAGGGCGACCGCCTGGGCGTTGAAACGCTCGCGATATTCGATCTGCAGCGGCTGCAGGATCTTGGCGAGATCGGCATGGGTGCGGGCTGCCAGCGCCAGCTCGTGGAAGGCGACGAAGGCGGGCTTCTGCACCTGCCGCCAATAGGCGCGGACCAGCGCTTCGACATCGTGGTTCTCGGTGTCCGCCGCACGGCGGAAGGCGCGAAGGCGCTTTTCATGCAGCTCGACGATCGCCGCCTTGATCAGCGCGGAGCCGTTTTCGAAGTGATGGAGCATTGCGCCGCGCGACAGGCCGGCTTCGGCGGCGACCTGGGGCGTCGTGGTGTTGGCATAGCCGACCTTGACGATGCAGCGGATGGTCGCGTCGATCAGCCGGGCACGGGTCTGCGCGCTCTTCAGCGACTGCTGGGTCTGTCCGCCCTGGCCACGTTCGCGCGGCTGGCGGGCGGGGGAACCGGAACGGACTGCGGCCAACGCCATGAACTTCGATCCTTACTCAAGAAACAATCATGTTTGTTTTTGATGCGGGCTGTCAAGCAGCCTCGTCACCTCGTCCATAGCACAGCTTCGGCTGGGGCATATCCGGTTAGTCGCACCTGAAATAAAAAACATACATGCTTGTTTTCATCTTGCTCTGGCCTGGGAGCCGGTGCAGAAGAAGGCCGAGGTCGGGATACCCGACGACAGGCGGAGAGGTAGACGTGGATCTTGGTTTGCAGGGCAAGAAGGCCATCGTCGTCGGGGCCGCGCGCGGCATCGGCATGGCGGTTGCGGAGACGCTTGCACGCGAAGGATGCGACCTGGCGATCACCGCGCGGTCCGAAGACGGCGTCAAGGATGCGGTGGCCAGCCTGAAGCGTTACGGCACCAACGTCGTCGGCAAGGCCGCGAACGTGAAGAAGGCCGACGATTACAAGGAATGGCTGACCTGGGCGATCGAGGCTCTGGGCGGCTGCGACATTCTGATCCCGATCAGCTCCGCCGGCGGCGGGCTGGGCAGCGAAAAATACTGGCACAACGCGTTCGAGGTCGACGTGATGGGTCCTGTGCGCGCGGTCGACGCGGTGCTGCCGACCATGACCGAACAGAAATCGGGCTCGATCGTCCTGATCGCCACCACCTCGGCGGGCGAAGCGATGGGCGGGCCGCAACCCTATAACGCGATGAAGGCGTCGCTGGTCACCTGGGGCAAGCAACTTGCCCTGTTCCACGGCAAGGACGGCATTCGCGTCAACGTCGTATCGCCCGGCCCCGTCGAGTTCGAGGGCGGCAACTGGGACATGATCAAGGGCACGATGGAGAAATTCTACCAGTCGCAGCTGCGTCAGCAGCCCGCCGGCCGGCTCGGCACGCCCGAGGAGATCGCCCGCTGCATCGTCTTTCTCGCCAGCCCGGCGGCAAGCTGGTGCAACGGTTCGCACCTCGTCGTCGACGGTGCCTTCACCAACCGGACGCATTTCTGAGGGGCCGCGCGCTATGGACGTGAAGCGCAAGGTCGACATGATCCGGGTCAATCCGCAGGACTGGCCCGACGGCACGCCGGCGTGGAAGGCCGAGGATCCCGAGCTCGGCTATGACGTCATTCCGGCCGGGCGCTACACGTCGGCCGATTTCATGAAGCTCGAATGGGAGCGGGTGTGGACCAAGGTCTGGCTGCTCGGCGGTCGCTCCACCGACCTGAAGGAACCCGGCGACTATATCTGCACCGACATCGGCAAGGAGAGCGTGCTGATCGTCCGCCAGCCGGACGGATCGGTGCGCGCCTTCCCCAATGTCTGCCTGCACCGCGGCAACAAGCTCCGGCCCGAGGGCCTCGGCAATGCCGAGAATTTCCAGTGCATGTACCACCACTGGACCTACGGCCTCGACGGCTGCATCTCCCGTATCCCCGATGTCGCCACCTTCCCGCAAGGCGGACCTCCGGGCATGAAGCTCCCGTCCTATCCGTGCGAGGAATGGGGCAGCTTCGTCTGGTTCTCGCTCAATCCCGATGCCGGGCCGCTCGCCGATTTCCTGTCGCCGATGCAGCAGCATCTCGAACCCTATAATATCGATCGCATGGCCTGGACCCGCGACGTCACCGTCGAATGGGACTGCAACTGGAAGGCCAGCGTCGACGCGTTCAGCGAAGTCTATCACGTCCAGGGCATCCACCCTCAGCTGCAATGGTATCTCGACGACACCAATGCGCAGATCGACGTCTACGAGCGTCACAGCCGCTATCTCGTCCCCTTCGCAACCGTGTCGGGCCGGGTCGCGTTGCCGTCGTCGATCCCGCCGGCGATCTACGAGATCATGGTCAAGGCAGGGATGGATCCGGCCGAATATGAGGGCCGGGTCAGCGACATCCGCCGCGACGTCCAGCTGTTCAAGCGCGAACATGGCGCGTCCCAGGGCAAGGATTATTCGCGGCTCAACGACGACCAGCTGACCGACGATTACCACTACACGATCTTCCCGAACGTCTCGCTCAACGTCCACGCCGACGATGTGATGATGTTCCGCCAGCGGCCGCACCCGACCGATCCCGACAAGATGCTCTACGACATCTGGATGCTCGAACTGGTGCCCGAGGGCGAGGAATGGCCCGAACGGCCGAAGCACAGGCAGTTCAAGCATGGCGACCGCTCGATCGGTCAGGTGCTGGACCAGGACGCGTTCAACCTTCCGACCGTCCAGAAGGGCATGCATTCGGATGCCTTCCCGGGCCTGTGGATCGGCGACCAGGAATTGCGCATCCGCCACTTCCACAAGGTTCTCGACGATTATGTCTATGGCCCGGACGGCAAGCAGCCGGCCGATCTCTGAGGATATGGGAATGCAATTGAGCCGCGAGGACCTGCTCGGCGCCTATCGCCGCATGGCCACGATACGCCAGTTCGAGGAACGGCTGCACGAGGAGATCAAGAGCGGCGAGATCGCGGGCTTCACCCATCTCTATGCCGGACAGGAAGCGGTCGCGGTCGGCATCTGCGATCAGCTCACGATCGAGGACAAGATCGTCTCCACCCACCGCGGCCACGGGCATTGCATCGCCAAGGGCTGCGACGTTAAGGGGATGATGCAGGAGATCTTCGGGCGCGGCGGCGGCCTCTGCAAGGGGCGCGGCGGATCGATGCACATCGCCGACCTGTCGGTGGGCATGCTCGGCGCGAACGGCATCGTCGGCGGCGGCGCGCCGCAGGCGGTGGGCGCGGCGCTCGCGGCCAAGCTCGACAAGAAGAACCGGGTGGCGATCGCCTTCTCCGGTGACGGCGCCTGCAACCAGGGCACCACGTTCGAAGCGATGAACATGGCCGTCGTCACCAAGGCGCCCGCCATCTTCGTGTTCGAGAACAACCATTATTCGGAGCATACCGGCGTCGACTATGCGGTCGGCACCGCGAAGGACATCGCCAGCCGCGCCGAGGCGTTCGGCATGAAGGCGTGGCGCGCCAATGGCTGCGACTATTTCGAAACCTATGAGGCGATGCGCGAGCTGCTCGACTATGTCCGCGCCGGCAACGGCCCGGCGGCGATCGAGCTCGATACCGAGCGCTTCTTCGGCCATTTCGAAGGCGATCCGCAGCGCTACCGCGGCAAGGGCGAAATCGACCGTATCCGTGACGAGCGCGACTGCCTGAAGGCGTTCCGCGCCAAGGTGGCCGATGCCAAGCTGCTCGACGTCGCCGATCTCGACGCGATCGACGCCCAGGTCGCCACGTTGATCGAGGCATCGGTGGTCGAGGCGCGCGCCGCGCCGCCGCCCGACCCGGCGACCGTCGCCGACGACGTCTATGTCGATTATGTTTGAGGAGCGCCGCTGACATGGCAATCATGACCATCCGCGACGCGATCGTGCAGACCCTCCATTCGGAGATGGAGCGCGATCCCGATATCATGCTGCTCGGCGAAGACGTCGTCGGCGGCAACGGCACCGCCGGCGGCCCTGAGGCGATCGGCGGCATCTGGGGCACGTCGGGCGGCCTGTGGGCCAAATTCGGCCCCGACCGGATCATCGATACGCCGATCTCCGAAAGCGCGATCGTCGGCGCTGCGGCCGGCGCGGCGCTGTCCGGCAAGCGGCCCGTGGCCGAGCTGATGTTCGCCGATTTCGTCGGCGTCAGCCTCGACCAGATCTGGAACCAGATCGCCAAGTTCCGCTACATGTTCGGCGGCAAGACCAAATGCCCCGTGGTGATCCGGCTGGTCTACGGCGCAGGCATGAACACCGCCGCCCAGCACAGTCAGTCGGTCTATGCGATGCTGACCGCGATGCCCGGCTTGAAGGTCGTGCTGCCGGTCACCCCCCTTGACGCGAAGGGCCTGCTGACCGAGGCGCTGCGCGGCGACGACCCCGTCATGTTCTTCGAGCACAAGGCGCTCTACGGCGTGAAGGGCGAGGTCCCCGACGGCGACCATCGCCAGCGCTTCGGCGAGGCGCGGATGGTGCGCGAGGGCGGCGACGTGACGATCGTTACCTGCGGTCGCATGGTCAACTTCTCCGAGAAAGCCGCCGACAAGCTCGCCGCCGACGGCATCGGCTGCGACGTGATCGACCTGCGCACGACCAGCCCACTCGACGAGGACGCGATCCTGGACTCGGTCGAGGCGACTGGTCGGCTGGTCGTCGTCGACGAAAGCCCGCCGCGCTGCAGCCTGGCGGCCGACATCTGCGCGCTGGTCGCGACCAAGGCGTTCAGCAGCCTGAAGGGCCCGCCCGAACTGGTGACCGGGCCGCACAGCCCGATCCCCTACGCCCGCGAACTCGAACGCGCCTGGGTGCCGTCGCCGCAGAAGATCGAGGCCGCGGTCCGCCGCGCCCTCGCGGCCGGTTGACCGGCATGGCCAAGCTCAAGCCGTTCACCATGCCCAAATGGGGCATCGAGATGAGCGAAGGCACGCTCGCCGAATGGCAGGTGGCGGAGAACCAGCCCTTCGCCAAAGGCACGGTGCTGACCCTGATCGAAACCGACAAGATCACCAACGAGGTTGAGGCCGAGGCCGACGGCCGCTTCGTCCGGCTGATCGCCGAGGCGGGGCAGACCTATCCGGTCGGCGCGCTGCTCGCGGTGCTGTCCGACGGCGGCGAGGCCGATCCGGCCGATATCGACGCGCTGATCGCCGGTTTCAAGCCAGTCGATGCCAGTTTCGCGACCGATGGCGAGGATGCGGCGCCCGCACCGCAGGCCCAGCCGGCGCCCACGCCCGCCGCGACGCCGGAGCCCGCCGCGCCTACTATCCCCGATTATGTCGCGATCAGCCCGGTCGCGCGTGCCAAGGTGGAGGCCGCCAGGATCGACGTGACGACCCTGACAGGCTCGGGTCGGTCGGGTCGGATCTCCGCGCAGGATGTCGATGCGGTGATCGATCCGCCGACCGCTTCCGCTTTGGTCGGCGTGCTGCCGGCGACCCCGCCCTCGGCCGTCTTCGCGACGCCGATGGCCCGGCGGGTTGCGGTGCTGCATGACGTCGCACTGGAGAAGGTGACGGGTAGCGGCCCGCGCGGACGCGTCCGCAAGGCCGACGTTCTTGCGGCGATCCCGGCTCCGGCGCCGGCGCCGATCGCTCCCACACCGCTGGCTGCGCCGCCGTCGCCTGTCGCACCGGGCGAGGTCGAAATCCTGCCAATGTCGTCGATGCGCCGCACGATCGCGCGGCGGTTGACCGAGGCCAAGCAGCAGATCCCGCACTTCTACGTCCGCCGCCGCGTCCGCGCCGATCGCCTGATCGCGCTGCGCGCCGCGGTCCAGGGGCAGCGGCCGAGCATCAACGACTATCTGATCAAGGCCTGCGCGCTGGCGCTGATGGAAGTGCCGCAGGTCAATATCCAGGTCCATGGCCAGGAGATCCATCGCTTCGGCAACGCCGACATCGCCGTCGCCGTGGCGACCGAGAAGGGGTTGGTGACGCCGATCGTCCGCGCCGCCGACGATCTTTCGGTCGCGCAGATTGCCGAGGCAATGGCCGGCCTCGCCCAGCGCGCGCGCAGCGGCAAGCTGAAGACCGAGGAGTTCAGCGGCGGCAGCTTCTCGCTGTCCAATCTCGGCGGCTTCGGGGTCGAGCAGTTCGACGCGATCATCAACCCGCCGCAGGGCGCGATCCTGGCCGTCGGCACCGCCCGGCCCGAGCCGATCGACGACGAAGGCGCGATCCGCATTGTCCCCGTGCTGCACCTGTCACTGTCGTGCGATCACCGTGCGATCGATGGCGCCGATGCGGGGCGTTTCATGGCCGCGCTGGCTAGGCTGATCGAGGCGCCTGGGTTGCTGTAGGACGCGAGGCTCGTTTTTCTCATCCGTCGTCATGCCAGCGCAGGCTGGCATCTCGTCAGAGGTGCGGCGTCTTATCTCCTGAGATGCCAGTCTGCGCTGGCATGACGGTGTGGTTGCGACGCTTTCAGGCGGCGTGCTTCTCCCCGTCATGCTGAACTTGTTTCAGCATCCACCAGGCCGTGCGGGCAAGCCTCGAGCCTCCAGGAGAATGTGCCGGAAAAATCTCGTGGTTTAAATCCAGCCTCGCGGTGGATGCTGAAACAAGTTCAGCATGACGGCCTTTTGGTGGTTTGCGCGAAACCTCTAGCTCACCCCAGCGAGCGGTAGAAGCGGAGCGTCATCTCGCCCTCGACGCAGTCGATGATCGGCGGGACCAGCCGGTCGTGAAAGTCGATCTGCATATGATGATCGAACGCCGCGTCGTCGCGGAAAGTGGCGACGACCTGGAAGACGTCGGGGTCGTCGTCCGACTGGAACAGTTCATAGACGAGCGCATCGGGCTCCTGTTCGAACACGAGCTGCTTGAGTTCGGTCTGCAGCGCGATCAGCTCGGGACCACGGCCCGGCTTGACGCGCAGTTCGGCAATGAAACTCTTTCCGCTCATGCGGCTTCTCCCAGGCCCAATTCCTCGACCAGCTGGGTGCGCAGCCGGAACTTCTGAATCTTCGACGTCGACATAGGCCATTCGCCGATGAAGCGCACATGGCGCGGTATCTTGAACGTCGCAAGCTTGCCCCGGCAATGGGCTATCAACTCGGCCTCCGACGCCTGGCCGCCGTCGACCAGTTCGACGAAGGCGGCGGGCACCTCGACATAGCGGGGGTCGGGCAGGCCGACGACCTGCGCCAGCTTCACCGCGGGATGGCTCTGCAGCATCGCCTCGATCTCGGCGGCGGCGACATTCTCGCCGCCGACCTTCAGCATGTCCTTGGTGCGGCCGTGGAACATGATGTGCCCGCTCGCGTCGAACGAGCCGATGTCGCCGGTGTGGAACCAGCCGTCGCGCAGCACCTCGGCGGTCTTCTCGGGCGAATTATAATAGCCCTTGAGCATGTTCGGCCCGCGCGCGACGATCTCGCCCTGTTCGCCAAGGCCGCAATCGCGGCCCGTCTCGATGTCGACGATGCGCACCTCCCATTCGGCCAGCGGCACGCCGAGCCGTCCGGTGCGCAGTTCGAACGGATCGTCGATGTTGCTGGTGCAGATCGTGCCCGCGCCCTCGGTCAGGCCGTAGGTGCCGACCTGGATGGTGTGCGGCATCGCCTGGGTCATCGCCTCCTTGATCCAGGCTGGCTGGACGGCGAAGTTGGAGTTCATCAACCGCAGCTTGGACAGGTCAGTCGAGATGAAGCTCGGGTGGGTGATCAGGTCCTGCATGATCGTCACGAAGCTGGGATAGGCGACGGTCGCGCCCTCGCGGCCGAGCATCGCCAGCGCCGTCTCGGCGTCGAAATGCGGCACGGTCAGATAGGCCCCGCCCGCGTCGATCACCATCGTCAGCGGCAGGATGCCGGCGATGTGGAAGATCGGCAGCGGTGACCAGACCTTGTCGTCCGTGGTGACCTTGTAGCGCTTGCCGAGGTTGCGGCTGTTGCCGACGATGGCGCGGTGGCTGATCAGCGCGCCCTTCGGATTGGCGGTGGTCCCCGACGTGTAGAGCACCAGCGCGATCTGTTCGGGATCGACCGCCTCGAGCCGGGCATCGACCGCCGTATCGGCGACGGAATCGCCCTCGGCCAGCGCTGCCTTGCTCGAGACCATGAAGGATTGGCAGGGCGGATCGATGCAGATGATCCGGCGCAGCAAAGGCGCATCGGCCAGCTCCAGCTTTCGCGGATCGGTATCGGTGAGCGCGGGGAAGGCGGCCTGCAGCCGTTGCGAGAAGTTGAGCTGGTCGGTCACCGCGCCGGTGGTGACCAGCGCGACGAGATCGGCGTCGCGGACCAGGAAGGCCAGTTCATGCGCCTGGTAGCGCGCGTTGACCGGCACCGCGACCGCGCCGATCATGGTGATGCCAAACATCACCTCGACGAATTCGGGTCGGGTCGTGAGCAGGATGCCGACATTCTGGCCGGGCTCGATCCCCATGGCGAGGAAGGCCTTCGCCCAGCGCCGCGCCGAGGCGTAGAGTCCGGCGTGGCTCAGCCGGCGATCAGGAAAGACCAGCGCATCGGCATCGCCGCGCGCCGCGGCACTGGCCCGCAGCATGGCGCCGTAGGTATAGATCGGTGCGCTCATCGGACGGGCTCCAGATCATAGAGCATCTCGCGTTCGTAGCTGCCATCCATGCAGCCTACCATCTGCTCGATCAGCGGCTTGCCATGGTCGGTTTCCATATGCGCCTTGTCCGCGGCTTCGTCGACGAAGGACTCGTAGACGGCGAACATGCCGGGCTCGCCCAGCCGGAAGAATTTGAACGCCAAGGTGCCGGGCTCGCTATCGACGAGCGATTCCATCTGCCTGGCAAGCGAAACGAATTGGTCCTCGCGATCCGACTTGATCCGGAAACGCGACAGGAAGCTGTAGGCCATCAGGCGATCCTCTCCGCCACTCGACGCTCGGGCGTCATCTGGGGTGCATTAGAAAACAATCATGACTGACTTTTCAAGGGGGCAAATTTCTTTGATGTGCTTTTGTTGCAACGCATCAACCCTATACGTCATCGGTCGTCTTGGGAAAAAATAAAACATACATGACTGATTGCAATTTGCGGCGCGTGCAGTAGTCTCCGCCACGTTCTGAAGCTGCTCGATCGTCAAGAGTCGGGTTTCAGGAGAGGAGGATGGGGATGCTCAAACAACATTGGTTAAAAGGTTCTGCGTGCGCGGCTCTGGTAACGGGGCTGCTGGCTGGTCCAGCGCTGGCGCAATCGGCAGTTGCCGAAACGGCGCCGCAGGAAAGTGCACTTCAGGAAATCGTCGTCACCGCCACGCGGCGCGACTCCAATCTGCAATCGACCGCGATCGCGATCTCGGCGGTGGATGAAAATCTGATTCGTCAGGCAAGCCCGCGCAACATCGGCGATCTCGCCGCCTTCGTGCCGAACTTCTCGGCGGCGACGATCACCAACTTCAACGCCGCGTCCTTCTCGATCCGCGGCGTCGGCCAGAACAGCATCATCGTCTATTTCGAGCCGCCGGTGGCGGTGCTCGTCGACGATTTCGTGATGCCGTCTGTGCAGACGCAGCTGCTCGACACGTTCGACGTGTCGCAGGTCGAAGTGCTGCGCGGACCGCAGGGTACGTTGTTCGGCAAGAACACCACCGGTGGCGCCGTCGTCGTCAAGACCAAGCGCCCGCAGCTCGAGAAGATCGAGGTCGAGGGTCGTCTGCAGGTCGGCGATTTCGGCACGATCATCCCGCAGGCATCGTTCAACCTGCCGATCGGCAAGACGCTCGCCTTCCGCGGCGTGATCAGCCACACGCAGTCGGACGGCTATTACAAGAATGGCGGCTGCTTCGGTCCCGTCACGCCCTTCGCGCCAACCCCCTTCGCCCAGAGCTTCGCGGGCCAGAGCGGGTGCGGCGACGGTCGTTCGCTCGGTGGCCAGGATGTCTGGAACGCACGCGCCAAGCTGCTGTGGGAGCCGAGCCCCGAGTTCAGCGCACTGCTGCAATATGAATATCTGCGCGACCGTTCGGACAGCGTTCCCTCGGTCAACCTGACGCCTGCGTCGGGGGCGTTCCTGTTCCATTCGCTCGGCCTCGGATCGGTGCCGAACCAGAACAAGGATCCGCTCAAGAACGCCGCCCTGACCGATCGGCAGGGTTCGCTGCTGCAGATGAAGAGCGGGCAGATCGTCAATGTCGACGGCGTCTATCTCAACATGGACTACAAGGCCGACTGGGGCACGCTGACGTCGGTCAGCGGATACCGCAACCAGCGGTCGCGCCTGCCCAACACCTATATGGGCACCGCGCCGGTGTCGGCGAACGGCACCGTGCTGTCGCTGTTCGATGCGCAGCGCGACGATAATCGCAAGACCTATCAGCAGGAACTGCGTTTTGCGTCGTCCTTCGAAGGGCCGTTCAATTTCGTCGCGGGCGGCTTCTATCAGAAGGACAACACCAGCTTCTGCGTGGCGCAGCTGCTAGGCTTCCTCGATCTCGCCAGCGGCGGTCCCGGCTTCGGCAACTGGAACGACAACCCCTATATTCTGTGCAACGCACAGAAGGCTCGCTCGAAGGCGGCGTTCGTCGAGGGCACGTTCAAGTTCACGCCGACCCTGACTCTGACCGGCGGCTTCCGCTACACCTGGGAAAACAAGAGCTGGTTCGGTCGCCAGCAGGTTTTCGCGCAGCAGCTCAACGGCGGGTTCGACAATTCGATCACGCTCGAGAAGGCGCTCGACGCCAATGTGTTCGACTACACGGCCGGCGTCATCAAGGTGAAGGACAGCGTCAAGGAACCGACCTGGCGGATGAGCCTCGGCTGGCAGGCGACGCCGACCATCTTTGGCTATGCGACCTATTCGCGCGGCTTCAAAGCGGGTGGCTTCAACGATCAGATCGGCAGCTTCCATCCGTTCGTGAACGCCGATGGGTCCGACAACCCCACCGCCTTCGCGGCGGCGGCCTCGGCCACCAAGCCCGAAAAGGCCGACAGCTACGAAGCGGGTGTGAAGACCGAGTTGTTCGATCGTCGCCTGCGCTTCAACCTGACCGGCTTCTACGTCGAATATAGCGACCTGCAGAAGCAGATCGTGGTGCCGCTGGTCGTCGGTGGGCAGCAGTTCCAGGTCACCCGCTTCTTCAACGCCGCCAAGGCGACGGTGAAGGGCCTCGAGCTGGAAAGCACGCTGGTCCCGACCAAGGGCCTCACCCTGCGCGGTCTCGTCGGTTATCAGGATGGCAAGTATAAGAGCTATGTCACCCCGATCCCGGCGGGTTACGACCTGTCGACCGCCCCGCTCGACCGCCTGCCCAAGTGGCAGTGGACGGCGGATGCGACCTATGAGCTGCCGATCGGCGACTACAGGCTGCAGTTCAACGGCAACGTCAATTACGTCGCCCGCAACCTGTTCAGCCAGTCGATCACCAGCCCGGCGGAGAACACCTTCCTCAACGCCCGGACGCTGTACAATGCGTCGATCACCCTCGCCGAGATGGACAATAAATATTATGTCCGCCTGATCGGCCGGAACCTGTCCGACAAGCGCTACGTCACTGGCGCGCAGGTCGTCGGCGGTCTGTGGGCGAACGGGCAATATGGCCAGCCGCGCTATTTCGGCGCCGAGCTTGGCTTCAAACTGGGCAACTGAGTGATGGGGCGGCGTCCGCGCGATGGCGATGCCAGCGCGCCGGGCGCCGCCCCTTCCTCAAGCGGCGGCCACGGTCGGAAGACAGACCGTGTCGAGCCCGAGCGAATGGGTGAACCGCCCCATCGCCATCCACATCCCGATCGCCAGCGTCAGATCGGTGATCTCCGCGTCGCTATAGGCGGCGCGCATCTTCGACCAGAAAGCATCGTCATAGCCGAGATCGTCGGGCGCGAAGGCCATGCGCTCGGCAAGGTCGACCGCCAGCCGCTCGCGCTCGTCGAGCAGCGGGCTCGTCTTCCACTCGTCGATCGCGGCGTAGAATGCCTCGTCGGGCTTGGCGCCGCCGCGCGCGACCAGCGAACTCGACGGGTCGCCGCCGACCGATGCGAGATAGCCATCGAGATTGTCGGCCGCTCGAAAGCCCTTGCACACCAGGCAACCGTTGATCTGTGCGATGCGGTAGCGCGCCGCCTCGGCGATGCGCAGCGACACGCCAAGCGACTGATAGACCGCGCGGACGAAATTGCCGGCCGCCGCCCCGATCACGGGCGAGTGCCGGGTCAGCGCATAGCCGAGCGGATCGGCCAGATTATCGGCGGGAATATGGATGTTGGGCATCTGTTTCTCTCCTTCACGACATCATCTTCAGGGCAGAAGACCGACGCGCAGCGGGGAGATCGACGATGACCCGATGATAGCATCGTGCCGCTCGGTCTGCACGCTGAAAATCGTTGAAATCCCTTGAAAAAATCGAAGGATGCCTTTCGATGAAGCCCGTTGCGCGCCTCTCTTTTCTGTCCGTTTCGCTGCTCGCCGTTACGCTGTCCGGCTGCTCCAGACCCGCTGCGTCTGCAGGCGAAAGGACGGCGGAGGCAGCGGCCGATGCCGGACCGGAAGGATGGCGTGCGCAACTGACCGACGGTAGCGACGGGCGCGACTGGCCGGCGTTCGGCCGCACCTATGGCGAGCAGCATTACAGTCCGCTGACCCAGATCAACGGCGACACCGTCAAGCGCCTCGGTCTCGTCTGGTCGGTGGACCTGCCGGCCGGCAATCCAGCCACCGGGCCGATCGAGGTTGGCGGGGTGGTCTATCTCGCCTCGGGCTACAGCGTAATCCGCGCGATCGACGTGCGCAGCGGCAAGCTGCTGTGGACCTTCGATCCCAAGGCACCCGAGGCCGCAGGTCACAAGCTGCGCCAGGGCTGGGGCAGCCGCGGCATCGCCTATTGGAACGGCAAGCTCTACACCGGCACCCAGGATGGCCGGCTGATCGCGGTCGATGCGAAGACGGGGAAACAGCTCTGGTCGGCGATGACCGTCGACAAGGACGACGGCCGCTTCATCAGCGGTCCGCCGCGCGTGTTCGACGGCATGGTGATCATCGGCCATGGCGGCGGCGACGTCGGCCCGGTGCTGCGCGGCTATGTCACCGCCTATGATGCCGAGACAGGCAAGCAGGCGTGGCGTTTCCACACGGTCCCGGGCGATCCCGCCAAGGGGTTCGAGAATGACGCGATGCGGATGGCGGCCAAGACCTGGTCGGGCGAATGGTGGAAATATGGCGGCGGCGGCACCGTATGGAACGCGATCACCTATGACGGCGAGAGCAAGACGATCTACCTCGGCACCGGCAACGGCTTCCCTTGGAACCGGAAGATCCGCAGCGCGGGCAAGGGTGACAACCTGTTCCTATGCTCGGTCGTCGCGCTCGATGCGCGCACCGGCAAATATAAATGGCATTACCAGATCAATCCCGGCGAAAGCTGGGACTTCAACGCCGCGATGGACATGGAGCTCGCCGACCTGACGATCGACGGCAAGCCCCGCAAGGTGCTGATGACCGCGCCGAAGAACGGCTTCTTCTATGTGATCGACCGGACCAACGGAAAGCTGATCTCCGCCAAGCCCTTCGTCGCCACCAGCTGGGCGAAGCGCATCGACCTGAACACCGGCCGCCCGGTCGAGGAACCCAATATCCGCTATGAGGATGGCCCGGTCACCTTCCGGCCGACCCCGGTCGGCGCGCACAGCTGGCCGCCAATGGCCTACAGCCCGCAGAGCGGCCTCGCCTATATTCCCGCGATCGACATGCAGGTGACCTATGACGACCGCGGCATCGACCCGAAGAGCTGGAAGCCGGTCGACGGCATGGTGCTCAATTACGGCGTCAGGGTCGCGGTGGGGAAGGCGAAGCCGACCGACACCGCCGGCTATCTCGTCGCCTGGAACCCGGTGACGCAGCAGCAGGCCTGGCGCCTGCCGATGAACGCCCATTTCAACGGCGGGCTGATGGCGACGGGGGGCGGTCTGGTCTTCCAGGGACATCCGGATTCCACCTTCACCGCCTATGACGCCAAGACGGGGCGGATCGTCTGGAATTACGACGCCAAGGCGCCGGTGGTGGCGCCGCCGATCAGCTACAGCGTCGATGGCCGGCAATATGTGACGGTGATCTCGGGCATGGGAACCAGCGGCGGCATGTTCGGCCCGCTGCTGACCCAGTTCGGCATCGATTATCGCACCCAGGCGCGCCGCGTGCTGACCTTCGCGCTCGACGGCAAGGCGGTGCTGCCTGCAAAGATTCCCTATACGCCCAAGGCAGTCGACGATCCCGATTTCCGCCGCGATCCGGCCAAGGTAGCGGCGGGCGGCGAGACCTTCGATATGCGTTGCGCCGTCTGCCATGGCGGGCTGGCGATCCCGGGCGGCACCGCGCCCGACCTGCGCACCTCGGGCATGATCCTCGATGCCGACGCCTTCGCGGCGGTCGTGCGCGATGGCGCGCTGGTGCCGAACGGCATGCCGCGCTTCGAGGAGCTGACCACCGAGCAGCGGGAGAGCATCCGCCACTATCTGCGCGGCCGGGCCGACGACTTGCGGCAGGGCAAGCCTCTGGGGTGAACCTATGGCATAACCGTCGCCCCGGAGGAGGCCGGGGCCGCCAGAGGCTCCTGCGGCAAGCTGGCCGCGAATAGCGTGGCGGCTCCGGCCTCCGCCGGAGCGACGCGCGCTAAAGATCGAATCGCGACGAACGGCGGGATCAGATCGCCACCACCGCTTCCTTCCCATCCCAATCTCGCGCCGCCGCCTGGATCGCACCGAAATAGTCGTGCATCGCCGGCTTGGCCTCGATGATCTCGACCATCGTGCCGGGCCAGAGCAGGTCGGTGTCGAGATAGGCGAAGCGCGACATCGGCAGCACCCCTTCCATCGCCACGCCGATCCCGGCGGTGCGCGCGGCGGCCATCTGCGCATCGTAATCGTCGGCATAGGTGCCGAGATGGTGGACGCCCTGCCGCCCGGCGCCCAGGAATTCGCGGTACGGGGAGGGAGCGGAACCCGGCTGAATCAGCTCGATCATCGTGTCGCCGCTATAGGCGATGGCAACCGCGGCGAAGATGTCCTCGTCGGCGGGAACGCGCTTGCCACGCACCTCGATCCAGTCGGCCTGGAGCGGAACGGGGAAGCGGACGAAGGGGCCGACGCCCATCGTCTGCGTCCAATGGGCGATCGCCGCATCGACGTCCTCGATGACATAGGCGATCTGAAACACCCGCCCGAACAAGCGACTCATTTGCTCTCTCCCGTAACGGCCTTCACTTTGGCCTTGCAAAACAATCATGCATGTTTTTTTATGGGTGTCGATTCCGCAGTGGAGGAATCAAGGAGAGACGTGATGAACTTCGACTTCCGCCTGTGGGATATCCACGTCGGGGCGCAGCACCCCTTCTACACGCACAGCTATATCGACAACGGCACCGGGCGGTCGTCACCGGCCCGCTATCACGACCCCGCTTTCGCGGCGGAAGAGTGGGAGAAGGTGTTTGCGAAAAGCTGGCTGATCGCATGCCCGCTGTCGGACATTCCCGAGGAAGGCGATTTCGCCCGCTTCGATATCGGCGGCGAAAGCTTCATCATCGCGCGCGGCGAGAATGGCGCAGTCCACGCTCATTATAACGTCTGCCCGCATCGCGGCAGCCGGCTGGTGCTCGACGATCTCGGCAGCGTCTCCAAATTCACCTGCCCCTTCCACAGCTGGCAGTTCGACCTCACTGGCGAGAATATCGCCGTCACCGATCCCGAGACCTTCCGCCCCGAAGTGCTGTGCCACGATCGCAACATGACCTCGGTGCGCTGCGAGGTCGCGGTCGGACTGGTGTTCATCTCGATGGATCCCGACATCCAGCCGCTCAAGGAGTGGCTCGCGCCGATCCTGCCGCAGCTCGAACTCTACGACATCGACCAGATGTATGTGATCCAGCACCGCCGTTCCGACTGGGGCGCCAACTGGAAGGGCGGCGTCGATGCCTTTGCCGAGATCTATCACCTCCACGCCGTCCACCCCCAGACCCAGTGCCTGATGGACGATCGCACCCAGATCGATCTCTACCCCGGCGGTCTCAGCCGCCAGTTCGTCCCCTTCGCCCAGCCGAGCCCGCGCTTCGGCGATCAGGAGAGCGTGAACCCCGGCATCGCGCTGATGCTCAAGGATGCGGGTATCGATCCCGCGACCTATACTGGCACCGCGAAGGAAACGCGGGCAGCGGTGCAGGTCGCCAAGCGCAACCGCGCCGCCCAATATGGCCTCGACTACGACAAGTTCAGCGATTCGCAGCTGAGCGACAGCACCGTCTACAGCGTCTTTCCCAACGCCCAGATCGGCTGCCATCCGGAGGCGGTCTTCCTGCACCGCTTCCTGCCGCACGCGACTGATCCCAACCAGTTCACCTACGACACGATCATTCTCTACAAGCATGTCGATGCGCCGGGCTACACGCCCCCCGCCTGGATGGGGCTGAGCGAGGAGATCGACACCAGCGGCGGGACACGGCCCGATGTCGTCCACACCGGGCTCGGCGAACCGCCGTGCCTCGGCGAGGTGCTGGACCAGGATTCGGATCTGCTGCCGATCGTCCAGGCCGGCGCCCGTTCGCGTGGTTTCCGCGGGCCGTTGTGGAGCGAGCAGGAAGGGCGGCTCCGCCATTTCCATGCCGAGCTCGACCGGCGCATGAGTGCGGACGGACCGGCGACATGAACTACGACGCGCGCGGCTGGGCGGTTCACAAGGACTCGACCCATCCCTTCGACACCCCCGCCGAGCATATCGACAATGGCGCGGTGCGGCCCGACCCGGTCCGCTACACCTCGAAGAGCTTCGCGCGCGACGAGTGGGAGAAGGTCTTCACCCAGGCCTGGCTGATGGCCGGGCCGGTCAGCGATGTGCGCGAGCCGGGCGACTGGATGAAGTTCGACACCGGCGTCGAGAGCTTCATCATCGTCCGCACCGACGAGGGCGGGCTCGCCGCGCACTACAATGTCTGTCCGCATCGCGGCAGCCGGCTGGTGATGGGCGATGTCGGGTCACAGGATGCGTTCACCTGCCCTTTCCACAGTTGGCGCTTCGCGCTCGACGGCAAGAATATCGCGGTGACCGATCCCGAGACATTCCGTCCGGAGGTGCTGTGCCACGACACCAGCCTGACTTCGGTAAAGGTCGAGGAAGCGGCGGGCATCGTCTTCGTCTCGATGGCGGACAATCCACCGCCGCTCGCCGATTATCTCGGCCCGATCCTGCCGATGCTCGAAGCCTATCGGATGGAGGAGATGCACGTCGTCCAGCACCGCCGTTCGGACTGGGCGGCGAACTGGAAGGGCGGGATCGACGCCTTCTACGAAAGCTACCACCTCCACGCGATCCATCCCCAGACGATGGGCATCCTCGACGACCGCACCCATATCGATCTCTATCCCGGCGGGATGAGCCGGCAGTTCGTGCCGTTTGGCCAGCCCAATTCGCACTTCTCCGATCAGGACGGGATCAACCCCGGCATCGCCGCGATGCTGGCCGACGCCGGACTCGACCCTGCCACCTTCCAGGGCAGCGCACAGGACAGCCGCTCGGCGATCGCCATGGCGAAGCGCGACCGATCGGCGAAGCTGGGGCTCGATTATGACCGGTTTAGCGATGCGCAGCTCACCGACAGCGTGATCTTCGGCATCTTCCCGAACGCGCAGATCGGCTGCCATCCCGAAGCGGTTTTCCTGCACCGCTTCAAGCCGCACGCCGACGACCCCGAACGCTTCACCTATGAGACGACGATCCTCTACCGCCATGTCGACGTTCCCGGCTATGGCGCGCCGCTGTGGATGGGGCTGGGCGACGATGTCGACCTGACGGGCGAGACGCGTCCCGACGTCGTCCACACCGGCCTCGGCGAACCGCCGGGGATGGGCGAGGTGCTCGACCAAGATTCGGATCTGCTGCCGATCGTCCAGGCCGGCGCCCGCTCGCGCGGCTTCCGAGGGCCGCTATGGGGCGAACAGGAAGCGCGGCTGCGGCATTTCCATGTCGAGCTGGACCGGTGGATGGGGCGGTAGGTCGTCCCAGCGACATAACGGGGGCGAAGACCTTCCATCCCCACCCGTCATCCTGAACTTGTTTCAGGATCCACTAGTCCACCGGACAGGTCGTGAGCGTTTAGACGGACCGTCGAGACACGACTCTCTCCGTTCCAACTCTGCCTTCCGGTGGATGCTGAACCAAGTTCAGCAGGACGACCTTGGGGTAGGCCGTCAAAACGGCCGGATCGTCACCCCATTGTCGACGACCAGCTCCGCCCCGTTGACGAAGCGCGATTCGTCCGAGGCGAGGAACAGCACCATCGCCGCGACATCCTCGGGCGCGCCCTTGGCGCCGGCGGGCAGCACGCCGGTCGGTACCGACTGCACCTGGCCGATGCGGCCTTCGGCTTCCTGCACCATGGGGGTTTCGATCGCGCCGGGATGGACCGAGTTGCAGCGGATCTTGTAGCCTTTTTCCTGGCACATCACCGCGATCGACTTGGTCATCGCGCGCACCGCGCCCTTGGCGGCGGAATAGGCGAAGAAGATCGGATAGCCGAGCAGCGCGCCGGTCGACGACATGTTGATGATCGACCCGCCGTCCTTCTTGTTCATCAGCGGGATGGCATATTTGCAGCCGAGGAAGACGCCGTCGTTCATCACCGCGTTGACGAAGCGGAACTGCTCGAGCGTCGTCGCCTCGACATCGGCCGACAGTACAACGCCGGCATTGTTGACGAGGATGTCGAGCCGGCCGAACCGTTCCTCGATCGCCGCGATCACCGCGATCCACTGATCCTCCGACGCTACATCGAGCGCGAGCGCAAGCGCACCGTTGCCGATCGCGTCGGCGACCTTCAGCGCCGGTTCGATCTTCACGTCGGTAACGACGACGATGGCGCCCTCGCGCGCCAGTGCTTCGCAGTCGGCCTTGCCGAGGCCCGATCCGCCACCCGTCACCAACGCGACCTTGCCGGCCACGCGACCCGCGCGCTCCTGTCCCATCAATCTCTCCGTTGCTGGCGTGCGGTCAGGCCGCGCCGCTCTCATTGAAATAGTCGGGCATTCCGCCCGGCCAGACCACGCCCCACTGGGCCTGTCCGCCATCGATGATCATCAGGTCGCCGTTGATGAAGCGGCCGGCCGGCGAGGCGAGATAGGCGATCGCCTCCGCCACGTCCCAGGCGTTGCCGCGCGTCTTCATCGGATTGGCCTTGTGGAAGCGGGCCAGCGCTTCCTCGGGATAGACGCCGAAGCCCTCGGTCTCGATCACGCCGGGGCCGATGCAGTTCACCCGCACGTCGAACGGCGCCCATTCGGTGGCGACCGTCTTCGACAGGTAGATCACGCCGGCGCGGGCCGCGCAGGTGTGCGCCGCCTGCGGCATGCCGCGCTCGACATTGGCGACGATGTTGATGACATGGCCGGGCGTGCCGGTTTCGCGCCAGCGCTTCGCGGCCTCCTGCATCATCCACCAGGTGCCGTTGAGATTGGTGTCGATCACCGCGAGCCAGCCCTTGCGGCTGAAGTCGACGGCGTCCTGCGGAAACTGTCCGCCAGCATTGTTGACGACGGTGTCGAGCCCGCCCATCCGCTCGTGGATGTCGGCGATCAGGGCCTCGCAGGCTTCCGGGTCGCGGATCGTCATCTGCCGGGTCATGATCTCGCGGCCGGTGGCGGCGCGAATCTGTTCCTGGGTGGTGTCTAGCTTCTCCGGGTTGCGTCCGCAGATCGCGACGTCGGCGCCGAGCCGCGCGGCGAGGAAAGCGGTCGCCTTGCCCATGCCGCTGCCGCCGCCGGTGATCAGGATGCGGTGGCCGGCCAGAAGGTCGGGCCGGAACACCGTATCATGCGTGGCGAGGTCGTCGGAGACGAGACCGCGCTTGGGTCGCTTCGGGTCGTTCGGGTCCGGACGGACATGACCGCCAGGTGCGGGCGCGGTGCTGTTTGCATCCATGGATTGTTCAGGCTCCTCGCCCTAAGGCTTAGCATCGCCGATGAATAAAACAATCATCAATGTCTTTTTTGTTGCGCACCATCTTTTCCGAAGATTCGGCAGCGCGATTGCACCACTGCAAAAACGTAGCGCCGGCAAGATGCCTTGAAAAAGGCAAGCATGCCTGTTTTTAATGGGGTGGAGAGGAGAAAACAGGATGGCTGATCTCGAAGGCAAGGTCGCGGTGGTGATAGGCGCGGCGGGGCAAGGCAATATGGCGCAGTCGATCGCCCGGCGACTCGCAGCCGACGGCGCGAGCCTCGTCGTCGCCGGGCGCGATCCCGAACCGCTGGCGCAACTGGCCGACGAGCTGGGCGGACTCGCGGTGGCGCAGTGCGACCTGACCAGCGAGGAGGATCTCGCCCGACTCGCCGCGGCGGCGGTCGATCGCTTCGGCGGCATCGATATCGCCGTCAACGCGACCGGTTGGGGACTGCTCAAACCGTTCCTCGACACCAGCAAGGCGGAGATCGAGAAGCTCACCGCGCTGCAGTTCACCGGTGCGATCCTGTTCTACCAGGCGATGCTGCGCGCGATGCGCGACGGCGGGTCGCTGGTCCAGATATCCTCGGCGACCGCGACGATCATGCTTGAGGATCACGCCGCCTATATGGGGACGAAGGCGGGGGCCGATCATGTCATCCGCTGCATCGCCAACGAGTTCGGGCATCGCGGCATCCGCGCCAATTCGGTCGCGCCGGGCTTCACCGTCACCCCGATGACGGCCAAGGCGGGGCGCAATCCGGCGATCATCGAGACCTTCGCGAAGGAATATCCGCTCGGCCGGGTCGGCACGAGCGACGACATCGCCGAGGCGGTGTCGTGGCTGGTGTCCGACGCCTGTTTCATGACCGGCCAGACGCTCCAGGTGAACGGCGGACTGACGCTGCGGCGCAACCCGCGCAACGCCGAGATCGTCGCTGCGGTGCAGGCGGCTCGGGCGGCAGCGGCGCCCCGGCCGTGATCCGCGGCGTTCACCACCTCGCCATCTCGACCCCCGATCTCGATCGTTTCGTTGATCATTATCAGCGCTGGTACGGGTTCGAGCGCTGCGGGGGTGGCGGTTGGGAAGCGGGCAACGAGCGGATCGACCTGATGGTCGGGCTGCAGGACAGCGCGGCCCGCTACCAGATGATCCGGCTCGGCAATCTCTACATCGAGGTCTTCGAATATAGCGCCCCGCGCGGCGAAGCGGTGCACCCGCGCATGTGCGACTATGGCCTGATCCACATCTGCCTCTATTGCGACGACGTCTTCGCCGAATATGAGCGGCTGGTAGCGCTGGGCATGGAATTCAACGGCCCGCCGGGCGGATCGGCAGCGACGCGCGCAACCTATGGCCGCGACTGCGACGGCAATGTCGTGGAGTTGCTGCAGATCGTCGATCAGGACTGCGCGTTCGGATTTGAAAAGGCCGTCTCGCTTCCAGCCTGACCTCCCCCACACCGTTCGTCCCGAGCGAAGTCGAGGGACGTTCCCGCGCGCTAACGTGTCTCGACTTCGCTCGACACGAACGGATTCTTTTCGAGTAGCGGGTCCTACCCCAATTCGCGCAGCAGGGTCGCCGGATCGCGGTCCCACCGCTCGGCCGCCTTGCGCACCGCGCCGAAGAAGGCGCGGATCGCCGGCTTGTCCTCGACCAGTTCGATCATGTGACCGAGCGTCGCCGAGGTATCGACATAGGCGTAACGCATCGGGCCGAACAGGCCGTCGGCCGCCACCGCGAAGCCCTGGTCGGTGTAATGCGCGAGATCGGCGGCGAAGTCGGT
This sequence comes from Pseudomonadota bacterium, assembly GCA_040387595.1. Classification (GTDB taxonomy): domain Bacteria; phylum Pseudomonadota; class Alphaproteobacteria; order Sphingomonadales; family Sphingomonadaceae; genus Rhizorhabdus. The sequence continues at coordinate 58,785 of JAZKDN010000003.1, read as the reverse complement.
CGCGATGAAGGCGACATGGTGGAAGCCGGTCGTGCCCGCCGCCACGGTGTCGCGATAGGCCGAGCGGCTGTCGTCGAGCTGTTCGACCAGTTCTATCTGGACATCGCCATGCTGCGCGACGGCGGTCGAGAAGCGGGTAATCGAGGGCTGGCCGCGATAGCGGGGTTCGTCGAGCTTCAGGTCGCGATTGACCAGGAAGGGACCGATGCCGCTGGTCGCATGCCAGCGGCGCGCGGCTTCGGCCAGATCGGGGACGACCCAGGCATATTGGATGATCTGGGGCTGGAAATTCATCGTGCGGCCTCCTGCGGCATATGGGCGGCGACCAGTCTGCGCGTGGCCTCCACGGCGCGGCGGGCGCGGTCGAGCGGCGGCTCGCCGGCCTTGCGCGCGGCATGTTGCGGCACCTCGACGTCGATGATGGTGTCGGAGCGCAGGGTGGCGAGTGCGGCCGCGATCGGGAACTGGCCGGTGCCCGGTACGCCGCGCTCGCGAATGGCTTCGTGCCAGACCTCGCTCTGCGGGCGTTCGAGCGGCCCGTCGCACATCTGCAGATAGCCGATCCGGTCGCGCTCGGCCGCCATCTCGGCGGGCGTGCAGCCGTTGCGGATCAGGTGCAGCATGTCGCACACCATCGATGCGTTGGGCCGGTCGGCCGCAGCCAGGATCGCCGCCGCCTGGGGCAGGGTGCGGACCGCCGACAGACCGTTGAACTCGAGGCCCGCTGTGATGCTGAAGCCGGCCGCCATGTCGCAGAACCGCGCGAGCATCGCCGCACCCTGCCGGTCGTCGATATCGTGGATATGCACCGTCGCGCGGCTGGCGCCGAGTGCCTGGCCGACCGCCAGCGATCGTTCGAATCCGGCCCAGTCGGGATCGGCGTCGAGCGAGAAGACCTCGAGGTTGCACAGCGTCACCCCGGCCTGACGCAGTGCGGACGATATTTCGGCCACGTCTGCCTCGCGCACGCAGGGGAAAAGCTGCGCAATCGCATCGGGCACATGGGTGAACAGGCAGACATGATCGCAGCCAAGTTCGCCCGCGATCGCGATCAGCTCGGTGGCCGACGCGTCGAGCACCGTCAGATGGTGCAGCGACAGCCGGGCGGGGTGCGATAAAAAATCATTCATGATTGTTTTTATGCGTGACTATGTTAGGGCGAGTCAATCGCGAGAGACGAAGGACCGACGGGACAGGATCGATGGACGCCATACGCCACGACAGCGCCGAGGAAGAATATGCTCGGATGGACTATGAGCGCGGCCGCAAGGCGGCGCCCGACGGCTTTCCGAAGCTGCCCGACATTCCCGGCCGCCGCTATGTCGATCCGGAGTTCCTGGCGCTCGAAAAGGAGCGGATGTGGAAGCGGGCCTGGCTCTACGCCGGCCATGTCGACCAGTTGCCGAACCCCGGATCCTGGTTCCTGACGCGCAACACCGGTTCGCCCGTCATCGTCGTCCGCGACCTGAAGGGCGAGGTCCGCGCCTTCTTCAACACCTGCCAGCATCGCGGCGCGCCGCTCGTGGCCGAAGAGGAAGGCGAGGCGCGCGGTTTCGTCTGCGGCTATCATGGCTGGAGCTACACGCTCGACGGCAAGCTGACCGCGGTGCGCGACCGGCGCGACTTCGTCGATCTCGATTTCTCCTGCCGCTCGCTCATCTCGGTGCGCTGTGAACTGCTCGGCAATCTGATCTTCCTCAACGAGGATCTCGATGCGCAGCCGCTGAAGGAGCATATCGGCCCGATGGGCGACGAGATGGACCAGTATCAGCTCGATAAGCTGCGCCTCGTCGACAGCCGCAGCTATGACGTCGGCTGCAATGTGAAGGTGCTGCTCGACGCCTTTCTCGAAGTCTATCACATCAAGTCGATCCACGAGAAGACCGTCGACCGCTTCCTCGACCATCGCGGCATGATCGTCACGCTCTGGCCCAACGGGCACAGCCGGATGGTCACGCCGAACAGCCGGCCCGACTGGAAGGATCCGGGAACGATCGGCATGCCGAAGATCGACACGGTCACCGACCTGCCGGCGAACAACAATGTCAGCTATCACATCTACCCGAACTTCGTGATGCCACCGTCGGACAGCGGCATTCCGCTGCTGCAATTCTGGCCGACCGGGCCGAAGTCGTGCCGGGTCGTGTCGAGCTGGATCGCGCCCGATCATGATCCCGAAAATCCCCATCCGATGTGGGAGCGGCGGATCAACAACTGGGAACGGATCCTCTACGAGGATCTCCAATATGCGCCGCAGATTCAGGAATCGCTCGAGAGCGACGGCTTTCGCGGCATTCCGCTCAATTATCAGGAGCGGCGTATCTATCATTGGCACGAAGAACTCGATCGCCGCATCGGGCTCAACCAGGTGCCGCCGCAAGCCCGAGTCGAGCAGGTTCTGCACGACTGGGTAACGCGCTAAATCATAGAGTCAGGGGAGAGGCATGGATTTCAGGCTCACATCCGAGCAGGCGGAACTGCGCGACGCGGCCCGCAGCTTTGCACGCGCCGAACTGCCGGCGATCGCCGCACAATGCGAACGCGACAACACGCCACCCAGTCATGATCTGGTCCGCCGCTATGCGGAGATGGGGTTCCTCGGCATCAACGTGCCGGCGGAACTGGGCGGCCTCGGCCTCGGCAATCTCGAAGCGCTGATCGTGCTGGAGGAGTTCGCCAAGATATCCTCGGCGGTCGCCTTCCCGATCTTCGAATCCTCGGTCGGCCCGGTGCGTGCGATCGAGCATCACGCCTCGGAAAGTCTGAAGAAGCGCATCGTTCCCGCCGTCTGCCGGGGCGAGATGGTGATCGCGATCGGCATGTCCGAACCCGACGCCGGTTCGGCGCTGACCGACCTCAAGACCAAGGGCGTCGTCAAGGGCGACAAGCTGGTCATCAACGGCACGAAGCGCTGGTGCTCGGGCGGCGGCCATGCCGATGCCTATCTCGTCTATTGCCGGCTGTCGGACGATCCCGGCCCCAAGGCGATCGGCGCGGTGCTGGTGGAAAAGGGCATGCCGGGCTTCAGCTTCGGCCCCAACGAGGAACTGATGGGCTTTCGCGGCGTGCCGTCGGCCGATCTCAATTTCGACGATGTCGAAATCCCGCTCGACAACATCGTCGTGCCCGCCGGCGGCTTCAAGAAGCTGATGGAGACCTTCGACCTCGAACGCTGCGGCAACGCCACCATGGCGCTCGGCCAGGCATCAGGCGCGCTCGAAGACGTCGCCGCCTATGTCCAGGAGCGCAAGCAGTTCGGCAAGCCGATCGTCGAGTTCCAGGCGGTCCAGCTCAAGCTGGCCGAGATGCACATGAAGATCGACGCCGCCCGGCTGCTGATCTGGCGCGCCGCCGCCAATGCCGAGGACGGCCTGCCGTCGATCCTCGACAGCTCGACCGCCAAATGTTTCGCCAACTCGATCGCGCGCGAAGTCGCGGGCGATGCCGTCCAGCTGATGGGCGCCTACGGTTATTCCAAGGAATTCCCGATGGAACGGCGGCTGCGCGACAGCTGGGGCTGGGGCATCGCCGGCGGCGCGATCGACATTCAGAAGGTCAACATCGCCGCCGCCATGCTCGGCCGCCGGTTCGACCAGAGGCGCTGATGGCGATGCAGCGCGTCGCGGCGCTCGCCGAGGTGCCCGAGGGCGGAAACAAGGCATTCGATGCCGGCGGGAAATCTGTGCTGCTGTGCCGCACGGCCGCGGGCGTCTTCGCGGTCGAGAATATGTGCAGCCATCAGCTCGCCGCGCTCGAGGGCGGCAAGGTGAAGTTTCCGCACATCTTCTGTCCGCTGCACGGCGTCCGCTTCGACATGCGCACCGGCGCGCCCAACGGCTCGCTCACGAAGAAGCCTATCACCGTCTACCCGGTCAGCATCGACGGAGATGATGTAATGGTGGAGTTGCCAAACTGATGGCCAGGCTGCTCCACATCGACGCCAGCCCGCGCGGTCCGCGGTCCCGGTCGAACATGGTCGCCGAGCGGCTGATCGCCGGCCTGCCGGATCATGAGGTCGAGCGGTTGTCGCTGTTCGACATCGACCTGCCCGCGTTCGACGGCGCGACGATCGAGGGGCGCTATGCGCTGATCATGGGCGAACCGGTCGATGACGCGGTGCGCGACGACTGGGCTGCGATCCGCAGCCGGATCGATCATTTCCTGTCGTTCGACGGCTGGATCTTCACCGTGCCGATGTGGAACTTCGGGATTCCCTACCGCCTGAAGCACTATATCGACCTGATCACCCAGCCCGACATGGCGTTCCGCGTCGTCGACGGGCAGGGCGAGGGGCTGGCGGCCGGCCGCCGCGCGATCCTGATCACCTCGGGCGCGCTCGACATCCGGCCCGACGGGGCGATGGCGGCGCTCGATTTCCAGCTCGCCTATCTGCGGGCCTGGCTCGGCTTCATCGGGGTCACCGATATCGACGCGCTCCATGTCCGCCCGACCTATGGCGACGGACCGAGCGTCGAGGCGGCGATGGCGCAGGCCTATGCCGATGTCGACGCCTTGCTGGCCGTTCTGTCCCTGCCTTCGCGCGTGTAAACCAGGTTGATGCTGAGGAAGCTCACCGCCTCCTCGCCGCGCTGGTTGACCACGGCGTAACGAGTGATCGCAGTGCCGCGGTCGGCGCCCGAGGTCGATGGGCGCAGTTCGACGATCTCCGAGGTGACGTGGATGCTGTCGCCTGCGCGCACCGCCTTTTTCAGCCGCAGCTCGTCCCAGCCCACGCCGCAGACGAAATCGATGTCGGAGTTGATCTCATGATCCATCTGCCGCCACAGCGCGAGGGTGTGGATGCCACTGGCGACGACCTCGCCAAACACCGACTGCCGGGCGAGATCGGCGTCGCTGTGGAACCATTGCGGGTCCCATTGCCGGGCGAAGGCCAGGATTTCGGCCTCGGTAACCAGCCGCGAGGCCGACCGGCGCCGTTCGCCGACGGCCAGGTCCTCGAAGCACCGGGTCGGCCGGACGGGAACGAAGTTCGTAGGGTCGGTCATCGCGGCTCTCCTGATCGGAGGCAATCTCTCCACAAGCCGCGCTTTTGCCAAGAGAAAAGCGGCGGCAGTCGTTATGCGGGATCGCTATGAACCATCGATTCTCTTCTCTTTTCGCCTTCGAAGACCGCGATGGCGGCGTGCTGCGCGCTGCCGCCAGCGGCGGGCCGCTGTTCCGGCTGTTTGGCGGACAGGTGCTGGCGCAGGCGCTGGCGGCCGCCCAGCACACTGTGTCCGCCGATCGGGCGGGGCATAGCTGCCACGCCTATTTCGTCCGCGCCGGACGGATCGACCAGCCGATCGACTTCACCGTGATCCGCGACACCGACGGCCGCAGCTTCTCCGCCCGCCGGGTCGAGGCGCGGCAGGGCGACGACCTGATCCTGACGATGTCCGCGTCCTTCCATGTCCCCGAGGACGGCCCGACGCAGCAGGCGGCGATGCCAGACGTGCCGGGGCCGCTCGATCTGCCGCCGCAGGACGATGCGATCGCGGCGGCGCTGCCCGCCATGCCGCCGCACCGCACCGTGTTCTGGGACCGCGACATCGGCATCGACTACCGCGCGGTCGAGCCCTTCCACACCGTGAACCCGCCCAAGGCCCCGCCGCAGCGCGCCTTCTGGTTCCGCTTCCGCGACCGGATGGGCGACGACCTGGGCGAGCATCAGCGGATGCTGGCCTTCGCGTCGGACCTCTACATCATGCACACCGGCCTGCTGCCACTCGGGATCAGCTGGTCCGACCACGGCCTGCAGGACGCCAGCCTCGATCATGCGCTGTGGTTCCACCAGCCGTTCCGCGCCGACGACTGGCTGCTCTACACGATGGACAGCCCCTTCGCCGGCGGCGCCCGCACGCTGGGCCGCGGCACGATCTTTGCGCAGGACGGCCGGGTGGTGGCGTCGGTCGCCCAGGAGGGGCTGATCCGACTGAAAGACTGAGCGCGCGCCCTCACCTCCGCGTCGCCCCGGCGGAGGCCGGGGCCGGCAAAGGCTCTCGCGACAAACTGATCGTGAACATCGCAGCGGCTCCGGCCTCCGCCGGAGCGACGTGACTTTTCAGGCCAGTCGCTTGAGCAAGGCGGCCGCCAGAGGCTCCGCGCTTGCCGGGTTCTGGCCTGTGATCAGCCCGCCATCCTCGACCACGAGCGGCTCGAACGGCCCCGCGCGGCGATAGCGGGCGCCCTGTTCGACCAGCGCGGTTTCGGCGAGCAGCGGGACGAGCTTGTCATATTCGAGCATCGCCTCCTCTTCGTTGGAGAAGCAGGTGATCGCCTTGTTCTTGACCAGCGGCGAACCGTCGGCGGCAGTCGCTGTCATCAGGCCGACGACGCCGTGGCAGATCGCGGCGACCGGCTTGCCCGCGGCGTGGAGATCGGTCGCGAGCTGGCCGAGCGGCTGGCTCGACGGGAAGTCCCACAAGGTGCCGGTGCCGCCGACGAGGAAGATCGCGGCGAGGCGCTCGGCGTCGATCCCGGCGAGATCGAGCGGCGCCTCCAGCTTCGCCATCGCCGTCGGCTGGCCGAGGAACCAGTGGCCGGCCGGCAGCAGCCAGGGCTCGTCGAGGCTGGCCGGGTCGAGCGGGGCGGGGACGCCGCCGGGGGTGCCGAACAGGATGTCGAAGCCGGCCTTTTCGAGCAGCCGATAGGGCGAGGCCAGCTCCTCCAGCCAGACGCCGGTCTTCGCGCCGGTGTCACCGAAATCGCCTTGGCCGGTCAGCACGAACAGGATCGTCTTCGTCATCGCCATCACCCTTGAAGTTTGTCGCTCTGGCGTGGCGGTCGGCGGGGGCGGCGACAATCCACCAATTAGGTGGATAGGAGCGGGCTGTGCTTGTGGCATTATCGGGCGATGCTGATCCGCACCAAATTGTCTCCGCCGAACAGGACGATCGACCTGCTGTGGCGCGCGGCGCTGGTCGACAAGATCACCGGCGCCAATGAGCGGCTGACGGTCGTGTCGGCGACGGCGGGCTATGGCAAGACCACCCTACTGAGCCAATGCTTTGCCGAGTGGCGGCGCAAGGACGTGTCGGTCGCCTGGTACAGCGTGGACGATTCGAAGTTCGAGAGCGACCAGTTCTTCGCCTATCTGATGGCCGCCCTCCACCGCGCCGGCCTGCCGCTGCCCTATTCGCAGGAGGCGATCGACGCCGGCCTGCCCGGCCTCGCCGCCGAGGCCGCGGCCCGCGCGATCGTGCTGGCGCTGGAGGGTAGCGAGGAGCCGGTGCGGCTGATCATCGACGATTATCACCGCATCGCCTCGCCTGCGACCAACCGCTTCCTCGACTATGTGATCGAGCGGATGCCGAACCATGCCGCGATCATCATGGCGATGCGCGGCCTGCCCGAGATCGCCTTGTCGAGCCTGCGGGTGCGCGGCCAGCTGCTGCTGCTCGAACAGAGCGACATCCGCTTTTCGGACAGCGAGGGGCTCTGCTTCTTCGGCGACGCGTCGAGCAAGGTCGACTGGCGCGCGCTGGTCGAGCGGACCGAGGGCTGGCCCGCCGCGCTGCAGCTGCTCCGGCTCTGGCTCGCCGGGCGCGACCAGGTCGACACGCTCGAACATCTCACCCGCCGCTCGACCGACCTCGCCGATTATCTGGCCGAGCAGGTGTTCGCGGGGCTGTCGGGCGACACCCAGCAATTCCTGCTCGAAACCTCGGTCGCCGAACGCATCTGCAGCGGGCTGGGCGATGCGATCTCTGGGCGCGGCGACAGCGCCGAGCTGCTCGACCAGATGCGGCGGCGCAACCTGCTCATCGCCCCGCTCGACGATGACGGGGTGTGGTACCGCTTCCACCCGCTGCTGCGGGAGTTCCTCTACGACACGCTGGCGCGCGGCAGCCAGACGCGGCTCGACGAGCTCCACCTGCGCGCCGCATCCTGGCTGGCGGGCGAGAACCTGCTGCCCGAGGCACTGGGCCATGCCGCGCGGATGACCGATCGGGCGGCGGCGACCTCGATCATGGAGCGTGCGGGCGGCTGGCGGATGGCGATCCGCGGCGGGCTGGCGCTGCTGCGCCATGTCGACGAGATCGAGCGCGTGTCGCCCGCCGATTTCCCGCGCGTCACGCTGGGGCGGGCCTATTATGCCGCGCAGAACGGCCGGCTGACCGAGGCGCGGGCGGTGCTCGACCACCTGTTCGAGGTGCTGCCGCTCAACCGGGTCGAGGCGACCGACCCGGACCTCGCCTGCGAGATGCTGTGCAACGACCTCGTCACGCATATCTATCAGGACCGGATGATCTCGGCCGCACATGGCCGCTTCCTCGAACGGCAGCTCGCCAACGAGACGCTCGACCCGACGCTGCGCGTGCTGCTTCACCATCTGTCCTGCCTGGCGAGCTTCGATCGCGGCGACGACATCTGGTGCCGGGTCCACGGCGAGAAGGCGCTGAAGCTGGCCCGCTCGCACCAGCTGCCGCTGCTCGAAGTCTACGCCTATCAATATCTGGGCCTGTCGCAGATGCGCACCGGCCGGCGGCGCGAGGCCGAGCTGTATTTCCGCCGCAGCTTCGAGCTTGCCAACCGCCAGTTCGGCGAGGGCAGCGCGCAGGTCGCGGTGGCGATCGCGCTGCTCGCCTATACGCTCTATCTGTCGGGCAATCTGTCGACCGCGACCGAGCTGCTCGAATCGGCGGTGCCGGTGATCGAGGCCAACGAGGGCTGGCACGAGGTGTTCGTCGCCGGCTATGCGACCCAGGCCTGGGTGGCGGTGCGGACCGGCAATCTGGCCGGGGCCGAGCAGGTCATCCACCGCGGCCAGCAGACCGCCGATCGCCGCGGCCTGCCGCGCCTGCGCTATCAGCTCGACCTGCTGCGCGCGCGAATGCTGCTGTGCATGGACCGCGCCGAGCTGGCCGAGCAGCTGCTGGCCGAACTGGGCGAGCCCGCCGCCGCCTTCCGCGCGCGCGACCGGCGGCTGGGCTGCGACCACCGGGTGGCGCTGCTCGCCTGCGCGCTCCAGCGCGGCCGCCGCGACGATCCGCTGCTAGGGACGCAGCTGGCGGCGCTGGAAGCCGAGGTCGCCGACGCCAACTCGGTCTCGCTCGACATCGAGCTGGCGATCCTGCGCGCCGCCTGCGCCGCGACCGGGGGGCGGCGGACAGAGGCGGCCCATGCCTTCCGCCTGGCGCTGGAGGCGGCCGAGAGCGAGGGGATGATCGGCATCGTCTCGCAGTTCGGCGCGCTGCTGCCGCTGGTGCTGGCGGCGTGCGAGGAGGCGCTCCATCTGTTCGAACCGGCGCAGCGCAGCGTCGTCGCCCGGCTGCGCCAGAACAGCCCCGCCGCGCGCAAGGACGGCCCGCCGATCCCGCCGACCGCGAGCGACATTATCGTCACCCCGCGCGAGATCGACGTGCTGCGCGCGCTGGCCGACGGCCTGTCGAGCAAGGAAATGGCCCGCAGCCTCGGCATCGCCGAAAGCACGATCAAGACCCACCGCATCAACATCTACCGCAAGCTCAACGTCGCCACCCGTTCCCGCGCGATCTCGGCGGCGCGCAACATGCGGCTGATCTAGGGGCGAACCGCGGCTGTCGGATGGGTCGGCGGAGTGCTATTGCGACTCAATTCCCGGGTGCATGGGGTTGTCCGTTCGTTTTTTTACTTTTTTTTTATTTTCGCGGGTCCCGCGGCGACGGCGAACGGCCGTCATCGCCCGCGCTGTCGGACGACGATCCTGGATATCATAAGGTGAGAAGGAGCCGCCTGCGGGCAACGCCGGCGATAGGAGCAAGCGGCGTCCTACATTTCAAGAGCCATCGATCCGGAACACCGCGTCCAGCGGCAGCGTATCGGGCATTACATAGACCATCCCGCTGGTCGCGGTGAAGAGCGGCAGCACGGCACCTTCATAGAAGGCCACCGGAACATTGATGCAGCCATAGGAAACCCGGTTGTCGTCGCGCGATGGCGTCGCCAGGCGTTGCAGCCGCTTCTCCCTGACAGTGCCGGTGACAACGCGGTGCAACGAAATGGCGGCGGCATAGTCGAGCCAGAGGATGTCCTTGCCCGCGAGATTGCGGCCGAGGCTGGCCTGGAAACGGCCGGCCGGCGTGATCCGGTCGGCCGGTGCAATATCCGCCAGCCGGCGCGCGCCGATGTCGGGCGCGGCCCGGTCGCCCGTGGCGAGGCCGAGCAATGCGGGCGAAGCGCCGCGGAGACGGCCGATCGGATCGAACGCGAACACGCGCGCGTCGACCTTGTCGACGATCAGGAACGGCATCCCTTGCGCGTCGCCGCTGGTGACCACCCAATGGGCGAGGCGACGCGCCCCGCCCGAGGCCCGCTCAGCCCCGAAGTCGGCCCGCATGGCCGGCGCCGCTTCCTGCGCCGCGCCGGGGACCGCGGCCAGAAGGGCGAGGCCCAGGCCGAGCGCGAAGCGCATAGCGGCCCGGGTGCGCTCATGCCTCAATTGCGGTCCTGCTTCGCCGGATAGAAGGGTATGCGCGGTGCGGCGGGAGCCACGGGCGGCGCAACCCTGATCGGCACTGGAGGGGTGAGCACGGGGGGGCTGAGCGAAGCGAGCTCGGTGGGCGGCAGCAGAACGCCCTGATCGACGATCACCGTGTCGAGAAAAGGCGCGGTGACGGGAACGATGATGGCGGTCGTCTCGACAATCTGCGTGCCGCTGTTCAGGGGCGTCCCCGGTGGATTCCCGGCGACGGGCGGCGACACGACCGGCGGCGACACGACGGGTGGTGACGTTGGTGGTGACGTAGGAGGTGGTGACGTCGGCGGCGACGTCGGAGGTGGCGATGTCGGCGGTGACGTCGGCGGTGAAGTCGGCGGTGGCGGCGGCGACACGATGGGCGGCGGCGGAGGCGGCGGCGGTGGCGAGACTACGGGTGGCGGCGGAGGCGGCGGCGGTGGGGGCGAGACGACCGGGGGCGCCGCGGCGATGGTGCCGGTCGTCCTGAAGGTCGAAACGCAGCATGAACCGGCGAGGGCATATTGGCCGGCGTTCGGTCCGCCCAGGCTGTAGCCGCTATAGGTGATCCCGACGTCGGTCCCGGCATTCGGACTGTCGAAGGTCGCGCTGCTGCCCGCCCCGGCGACCAGCGTCACGCCGGTCGGAGAACCCGAGGTCGCGGTGGTGTTGAAGCCCGTGAGCGTTGTCGCGGTCGTTCCGTTTTCGACCCTGCCGCCATTGGGGAACAGAAGCATGCGCTGCGACACGGACGCGCCCAGGGTCAGCGTGAACCTCGACGAGTAATCGGTAGGCTGCGCATAGGAGACCGGGTTGTAGTCGATGCGGACGGCCGCGTTGGGGCCGGTCACCGTGGCGGTCGGGGTGCCAGCCGCGAAGGTGAGGGTTCCGCCTGCGACGCCGGGTCCGGTCCCCGCGGCGCCGGCGATGATCAGCAGGCCAGGCGGCAGGCCGAGGCCCCGGGCCGCGTTGCCGGTTCCGCGCGTGAGCGTCAGCGCCGCCCGCATGTTCACATCGAACCCGGCGCACAGCGCGATGTTGCCATCGGTCGTGACGATGGCGCGCCTGACGTCCAGATCGCGGCCGGCGTTGAGCAATATGCTGCCATTGGTGGTGGTGAGCGCGCCATTGACGATGATATCGCGGCCGCAGCACGCGACGATATTGCCGTTGGTGGCGGTGATCGGCGCGTTGATCCGCACGTCGCGATCGGCATTGAGCCGCAAGGTCGTCGTGTTCGGCGCCGCCGTCCACGCGATCGCGTCGTTGACGATGATGTCGCCATTGCCCGTCGTGTTGGTGCCAAGGTTCGTGACCGGGGGTGTTCCGGCAACGGTCACGTCCGGGCCCGGTACGGTGGTGATGGTGACGCTGTTGGTGACCAGCAGGGCCGACAATGTCGCGCCCGAGATGTTGCCGCCGGCGCCGATGATGAAATCCTGCGGATCGATCAGCCATGTGCCGGTCAGGCCGGTAGAGGCGGCGGTTGTGACATAGGCGCTGCCGGCGATCTTCACGTTGGCCGCCGAGGTTTCGATGAAGCCGCCGCCACCGCTGCCGGGCGCACTGGCGTCGAGCGTGCCGGTGAGATCGAGTGTGCCGCCCTGCATGTCGCCGAGCAGGAGGATCGTGCCCGCCCGGTTCTCGAGCGTGCGGGCTTCGATCACGCCGCTGTTGTTGACCGCGGTCTGGAGCAGTTGCCCCGCCGCCTGGGTGGTGAGGAGGACGCGGCCGCCATCGGCGCGGATGAGGCCGCCATTCGCGATCAGCGCCTTGACGGCGCCCGTCTCGACCCGGACGTTGAGCAGCCCGTCGCCGGCGACATCCATCGTTATCGCCGTGCCCGCCGCGAGCGCGACGGTGCCGAACCGCGCGACGATCGTGCCTTCGTTGCTGACATTGGCGCCGAGCAGCGCGACATAGCCGCCATCGGCGGCGCCGATCGTTCCCCGATTGACGATGCCGCCGCTACCTTCCCCGGCGAAGCGGTAATTGCCGGCCATGAAGTCGGCGTCGCTGATGGCGAGGGTCGAGGCAACGAGGCCACCGACATCGACGCGGGCCGTCTGACCGAACAGCACGCCGTTCGGGTTCACGAGGAACACCTTGCCATTTGCGCTCAAAGAGCCGGCGATGACCGAGGCGTCCGGGCCGAGAACACGGTTGAGGGCGACCGAACTGCTGTTCGGCTGGATGAACTGGACGCTGTTGCCCTGGGCGATGTTGAAGCCGTCCCAGTTGATCGCCGCCGATTGGCTCGACTGGGTGATCGTGGTGCTGGTCGCCGTACCCGTGATGACGGCGGTGCCGGCCGACACGCTGCCGCCGGTGGGGAGGGCCTGGGCATGGGCGCCCGACGCGAAGGTGAGCGCGCCGAAGGCTCCGATGGCCGCGATCCGGGCAACCGCCGTGGACGTGCGGAGCGATGTCTTGGCGGCGGGGCGAATCTGGACTGTCATGGTCATTGTCCCTTGTTTCTCAATATGGCGCGGCGACGGTGCTGCGGGACGTCAGAAGAGTTTCACGACCTGGAACCAGAATCGTCCGGACTTGTCGGGCGCCGCGGTTGCGTCGGCCGAGCCGAGCTTGGTGGCGTAGGTTGCGCGAAGGATCAGATCGCGCGGCGCGAACCATGTCAGCCCGGCGCCGATCGCGCTGCGATTCGCGTGGTTGGACGTGGTGAACCAGGGGTCGTGCGCGAAATCGACCCGGCCGACATCGATGAAGCCGATGGCCTGGAGCTGCCCCGGGAAGCGGGGCATCCAGTGGCTCAGCATCAGTCGCGTCTCGGCGGTCGCGATATAGCCCTGGTCGCCATAAGCCTCGCCTTCCGGATAGGCGCGCACGCCATAAGCGCCGCCCAGTTCCATCTTCTCGGAACTGTCCAGATTGTTGAAGGCGTACTGGCCGCGAATCGAGCCGTAGAGGGTGAGCGGTCCGCTGATCGCCTGCAGTCGCGCAGCGCTGAACTGGACTTTGCCGAAGCCCCCGGCGCTGCGCGCGGTCATGGCGTCGACGGCGCGGTCGAGCGGGCTTCGCAGCTTGAGATCGCCGATCGACCAGCCGATCGATCCGGCATTCCAGCCGCCGCCGCCGATCAGATCATGCGAGTCGCCGTTGAGCCCGAGGGTCAGGACGTTGCTGCGCTTGCGCGACGTCGCGGGAATGGCGCGCACCCGGTCCTTGAACCATTTGGCGTCGAGCGTGGCGACCGCATAGAGATTGGCGTTGCGCGAGCGGACGAGCGGATAGCTTGCAAAGACGCTGGCGATGTCGGCGGTGCCGTCCGCATCGAGGGCGGTGAACTCGCGGCCGAGATCATAGCGGATATGCGCGTAGGAGGCCCCGACCGTCAGATTGCCGACGGGGACCTGATAGGCGGCGCGCCCATAAGCGAGCCCCGAGGACGAGCCGAGCACGCGCAGACTGATCAGGTCGCCGGCGCCGGTCGGGTTGTTCAGATAGAGCGATCCGCCGGCCCGGTAGGTGCCGGTGTAGCGATTGCCGGCATTGTCGGCCTCGACGCTGCCGGTGACCCGCCGGCCGGGCGTGACGTCGACGATGAGATCGGATGTGCCGACCGCAGCACCGGGGGTGAGCGTCGACTGCACGGCCACGCCTGGAATGTCCGACAGGAGCAGGAGACGCCGCTCGAGCGGTCTGTCGGTGATGACGTCGCCCTGATCGAGCCCGCGCAGGATCCGCCGGGAGACCCCGTCTTTCAGATGGGTGCTGTTGGTGACGCGCACCGCGCCGTAGCGGCCCTCGATCACCGCGATCGTCACCGCGCCGCCGGCGATGTCCTGCGCCGGCAGATAGGCGCGGGCGAGGAAATAGCCGCGGTCGTTATAATAGGCGCTGATCCGGGCGGCCAGCGCGCGAAGCTCGGCCAGAGAGAGGCTGCTGCCCGGCGTGAAGCCCGTCTCGGCGATCAACCGGTCCTCGGCAAAGAGCGTCTGGCCGGTTACGCGCAGCGCCGTGACCACGATCCGCTCGCCCGCAACGGCGCCCAAATCGCTGGCGGCGGCCGGCGGCGCCGACGGGAGAACCGGTGCGGCTTTCGGGGGCGGGGGGGCGGGTGGTATCTGCTGGAGTTGTCCGCTGGCGACGCTTGGCGGCAGGGCAAGGGCGCCTTGGCTTGCGGCGATAAGACCCAACGCGATCCATTTTGACATGACGGTCCCTAAAGATAGGAGATAAAGCTAAGCCGGAACACGTCGTCAGAAGAAAAAGCCCGGATATGGGCCATATTCTCTCAATAACTGTGTAGAAAAACACGGTAAACAGTAATTACCTGTAATAATATCAGGATAATTACGCAGTGATGAACGATTTATGGTTTACCAATGTTCAATTTTCTAAACAGACATCCGGCGATATCGTTCCGCATCAATAACAATAAATATTCTCATATTCGTCTAAGCTGTATCGATGAATTATTTCGCGAATTTAGACTCTGCAAAAAGTGGCTTCAGCACTTTGCCTATATTGCTAAGGCGTCGCAGGAACGGCCGCGTTCTTATAAGGCATGGCCGAGACCGTAAGGGCAGGCGACGGCCCAGACAGGTCGCCGCGCTGCCGATCCGCGCGGCCCAGGTGGCGGACGGCGGATCAAGATGGTAGCTGCTCCGCGCGATCAGCTCAGATATTTCGGGAAAGGCCGGCGATGATAACCCCAGGCGCGACGTTCAAGGACAATCTCCAGCTCCTGCCGCCGATCGACGGAGTGGAGCGCATCGACCTGATCGCCGCCACCGGCGCGGTGGTCGCCAGCATCGAGAACCAGCCCGGCAAGCAGGGCTCGCTCGCGGTCTATCATTATCTGAAGCAGGCGTTCGGCACCCTCGACGCGACCGCCGCCGACCATGGCCTGGCGGTATTCGCCGAACACACGCCCGACGCGCGCAACCGCCCGGGCGCGCATCCGAACATCGACCGGCTGCTTGCGATTGTGGGCGGTGGGGGTGCGCTAGAGATCGAGGTGGTTGCCGCGTAGCTGCTGATGGCGCTGTCTCGCGCCCTTTTACCAGAAGTATGAAAGCGTCCCAAAGACCGCCGCTTGTCTATCCATGCTTGGAGCTGTCAAAAAACGGCTCCCACTGCGTTTTCTCGGTAGCCTGTTAGCGCTGATCGATCAGCCAATTCTCATATATCAAAGCAGCAGTCTCAATCATTTTTCTTTGAGGCGCTCGGTCTCGAATTTGCATTTAGTGCACTTAAAATATTGTCGCCGACCTCCGAGATCTCCGAAGATGCGATCTCTTTCCTCACGTTGCAGGCGGAGGTTGTTAGACCCGCATTTATCGCAACGTTCTCCAATTCCCAGCTCATCTTCTATCTTTTTGTTTGCCATTGATGTTGGGCTTACATTCCAGGCAGCCTTGAAACTACTCTTGCACGTGTCGCAGGCAAACGTCTGGTCCAAGCCCCGCTCAGCTGTTGTGCGGTTGCCAACACCGTTTCCCTTGTTCTGCATGAACGACTTGCGACCCTGATTGAAGCAACTCGCGCAGAGCCAATGTGGCGGCTCGCCGTTTGCCATGCCCAGCCGACTCATATAGGTCATTGCGCCACCCCCGACGTCGTGAAGCTGGTAGCGCTGCTTCTCGCCCGACCAGTCTTTCAGACGCACGACCTCCTGTTCCAACTCGCTTATGCGGTGAGAAGCCGCCGTCTGCGCCTCTTGGGCAGTGAAAAGTCCTTGCTGCGCCTCAAGAATGTGTCCTTGAAGTGTGAGTTTGATATCATTGACCGTTGTGGCCGTTTGCATTTCGTTCATAGCTTGCAGGATATCCTTGGCTGCCTTTAGGCTGCTCAATCCCGCGCTGATCTCTGCAATCAAGCTTTCTCTCCCGAGCTGTCTCAACAAGTAATATAACCTTGTACGTGCACCGAGCAAACGAGATCGATTCTTGCCGCAAGAAAGCCTCCGCAAGCGACTCCCTCATATGTTCACTAATCTGTTTCCGGCGGTTTCACCTTTGGCTAACTGCTCGCGAGCCTCGTCGACCGAAGTGGCGAGAGATTCCGTCGAATCATCCCACTGTATCTTTCGAAGATTGTAAGATTTCGCTGTTTCGCGGCGCGGAAAGGGTTGCTCATGCTCGGCAAAATCGCTGAGCGAACCGAGATATAACGTTGGAGCGGCCCGTCTGAGTTGAAGATGGGCCGCTCCGATCCCGGACGGCTCTGCACCCCAATCTCGGTCAATCCGTACCTACGCCCGATTTCTCGAAAGCTCTCGCAGATTTAGCGGGCCGACAATATCCATCTGCCTGATGATCGACGCGCCAAGCGTCTTCCGGTGCCGAGGCGACCAAAGCTACTTCGGAGTCTCTATATCGTGCACGCGAGGAGGCCGCGTTAAGCCACAGGTTGCCCATTTCGACATCAAGTTCAGGCGGATCAATTGGGTGAAGTCCCGAACCTGGATAGAATGTCATCTCACCAAATAGAGGTTGTTCGCCTGGCTGATAAAAATCGACGCGCGCAAATGTAAATCCTTTCGCCAGTTCTTCCGCCGCCGCGATCATCGCCGCCAAGCCGGATGGACGCTCGATCAGCGGAGCATTGTTCGCGAAGGGACGCCAATCCAGGTCGTGCACGACCCAGCGGTGACGCGATGCTCGATTGATATGGGCCTGAACGTGGGTCGCCCGACCGTGGAAGACGAAGAACTTGTAGTCGACGGGCAGTTCTTGCTTAACGCCAATGAACGGTTCGATAAGCAATCCTCGCGGGATGTTCAAATACAACCATTCGTCCAGCCACTGTCCATAGGGCTTTACGATCCACCTTCGCGTGCGGCGGTGCGCACGGAGCCAATCCTCGTCTCCCGAGATAACGATGGTTTGGTTGCAGCCGTGCCGGGACTTCACGACAACCGGTCTGTTGAAGCGAAACTTCGTCGATAGTGTCTCACCCGACCAAAGCATCGGTACGACCCAGTCGCGCCCGAGCCTTTCGGCAACGATGGCTTTTACCGCCAGCTTGTCCGCCATGATCGGCATCCGCGGATCACGATCGTGCAATTTACGCAGCTGCACCATTTCGGTGAACCGCGTTGGATTGGCAAGGTTTGGCAACTGACCGTGACGCCAGAGATACGTCGTATATATGCGTAATAGTGCTGCCGTCTCAGGCTTCCGGGTGCTGGGCTCCATTACGGCTCAATCGCTGGTTGTTCGCGAGGTTCCAGCTCTTCGGTCGGTTTCACGCCTGATTTTCCTCAGATATACAACGCGTAGCAGCGTCGCGAAGAAAGCCGGCTATGGCATCAGCCGCGCGTACCGAACTCCTGCAATCTGCATGTTCATCGATGGTTTCGACAAATGCCTCGCGCTGACGATCACGATAATCATCATGCGTGTGAATGGATGCATCGATTGCCGCGACAGTCATCTTCGCCTGATCGATGACGGGGCCAAAATTCCAATGGGCGTAACTGGGATCTCCTCGCCAGTCTTTTCCATGGCTGTTGACGAAGAGGCAGGGGCGTGGCGTTCGGATGAATTCGTAGATTTGGCTGCTCACGTCACCCACATAGATGTCCGCGAGCGAGGTGTAGGTCATGTCGATCGACCGTTCGCTGCCAAGATCGAGATAGACCTGCGGGAATGGCCGGAACGTGCCAAATATCGCTTCCGCCGCAGCACGTCCCTTTCGGCTGTCACAAAGCCGGATATGCGGCGCTATGATTAAGTTGAAGCGACCGCTCTCTACGATATGACGCACAATTTCATGACCGTCCCTGGCCCAAGATCCCAGTTCGGCAGAAAAATGCGGATTGTACAGGATGACCGGTCGCGTGTCAGAAAAAGGCGACCAGCTTCGATCCCTGATCCTGTCGGCTGCGTCGAACTTCGGATATCCGACCATTGCGTAGGCACCGGGTCGTATCAAGCCATCTGCCAGCATACGTCGTTCTTGCTTCCGTCCCGCAACGAGCGCGAAATCGAACCGCGCGATCCGCTTGTCATAGCCGACTGCCCGGTCTCCCGCACCATGGTCGATATGGATCAACTTCGGTCGGCGAACGCCGAGCTTGCGCAGGATCGTGGAGGTGCGCTCCGGCAGGACGATCGCATCATAGCCGTTCAACATTCGACGGGCCGCGAACAAGCTCGGCAGTTTCGGCGGGAGCAGCCGGCCAAGACGCACCGCGATCGTCGTCAATATCTTCGCCCCAATCCAGCCGAAACCCAAGAGATGCCGATTCTCTGGCAAGACCAGATTACAGGCGAGTTCGAGGTTGATCGCAGTCGTAGACAATATGTCGACGTCCACCTGCCCACTCAGCGCAAGCTGCTCTGCAATCGTAATCCCGTGCAAGAGCTGATGGGCTTGCCCGATAAAGAGAAATGCCACTCGCGGCCTGACATCCGCGTGTTTTCCGTCTGTGCCCAGTGACGGGTGCTCGCCAGCCTTTACGAGACCGTCGTCCTCCGCGCTCTGTCGAAGCAGATATTTCGCCGCATGCGTCGCCACAGTCGATCCCTCGCTACCGTTCGCGAGAGACGCCGCCGGCTTTACGCCACCACAGTCCCGCCGGTTAGAATTTTCGTTCGATCCTGATGTTTAACGTTTGGGGCTGTGCCGGCGTCCGCTGCTCAGCCGAACGCAGCGAAAAGGGATTGCAGAAGCCCAAACTGTTGCCGCGCCGATGGCTCGGATTTGCAACGGTGATCGCCGATCATCACGAACCAGTCGTCAGGCTGACGCTGGCATCGGCCAGCCAATAGTCGCCCATCGACCGGGCAAGATTCGGATCGAAGCTCAATCTCGCGCTTCTCACATAACGGGCCGCGACAAACCAATTCGCATCGAGATTACCGACTGGCAGGTCCAGGCCCAAAATAGGTCATCGCTGCGCCGTAGCTCTGTCTCGCAAGAGGCTGGGAGATCGGCAGGCCGCGACCCCACCCCCGCCTATTCCTCCTCCGGGAAAAACCCACCCTCGCGCTCCGCCTTGCGCCGCCGCAGTTCCTCCAGCCGCACGCGGCGCTGTTCGCGGGCGGCTGCGTCGGCGGCGATCGCGGGGTCGGCTTCGGGCTCGTCGGTTGCCGCGTCGCGGTTGCCGCGCAGGAAGTCGGGGAGGAGGTCCTCGATGAAGCGGCCGATCGGCGAGCCGTCGCGCTCCTCGTCGGCGGCCTCGGCGGCTTCGAGTTCGGCGAGTTCGCGTTCCTCGGCCTCGATCCGCATCGCCGCCTGGCGCTGCTCGATCGCCGCCATCAGCGTCGGCGGGACGTCGAGGTCGTCGGCGCGGAGGCGGGCCGAGCCCATGAAGCGCGCCCAGATCGCCGCGGGCAGGCTGCCGCCGGTCACGCCGCGCATCGGGGTGTCGTCGTCATTGCCGACCCACACGCCGGTGACCAGCCCGCCCGCGAAACCGACGAACAGCGCGTCGCGGTGGTTCTGGGTCGTGCCGGTCTTGCCGAAGGTGGGGATGCCGAGCGCCGCGCCGCGCCCGGTGCCCTGGTTGGTCGCGGTCCACAGCAGGTCGAGCATCGCCTCGCGCACGCGCGGGTCGAGCGCCTGGCCGTTCGCGGGGGCGGCCTTTGCCAGCCCGGTCGCCTTCACCGGATAGCGCCCGCCGGCGACCGCGGCATAGGCCGATGTCAGCTCGATCAGGGTCATGCCCGATGTGCCCAGCGCCATCGACGGCCCCGCCGTGATCGGCGCGGTGATGCCGAGCCGCTTCGCAGTGTCGGCGACCCTGCTCAGGCCGACCCGCTCGGCCACCCGCACCGCGGCGACGTTGCTCGATTGTGCGAAGGCGCTGCGCAGGGTGGTGGGACCGCCATAGCGGCCGCCGTAATTCTTCGGGCTCCAGCCGTCGATCGTCAGCGGCGAATTCTCGACCAGCGTGTCGGGCGTCTCGCCATTTTCGAGCGCGGTGAGATAGACCGCGAGCTTGAACGCCGATCCGGGCTGCCGCTGCGCCTGGGTCGCGCGGTTATAGGGGCTGGTCTTGTAGCTGCGCCCGCCGACCATCGCGACCACGCGCCCGTCGGGGCGCATCGCGACGAGCGCTGCCTGCGTCGCGTGGACGCCGTCGCCATAGCCGGTCAGCACCGATGTCAGCGCCTTGATCGCCGCCTGTTGCAGATCGCGGTCGAGCGTGGTGCCGACGGTCAGCTGTCCGCCTTTGCCGCCGTCGCCCGCCTCCTCCGCCGCTTCCTCCGCCTGCGGCGCGACCCAGTCGACGAAATAGGTGCCGGCGGGCAGTTCGTCGGGGGCGAGGCGGGGGACGGCGAGGCGGGCGCCGTCGGCTTCGCCCGGCGCGATCATCCGCTCCTGCGCCATCGCCGCGATCACCAGCTTCGATCGCGCCTGCGCGGCCTTCAGGTTCACGGTCGGGTTGAGCCGGCTGGGCGCCTTGACCATCCCCGCCAGCATCGCCGCCTCGCCGACGCTCAGCTTTTCGGGGGTCTTCTGGAAATAATGGCGCGCGGCGGCGCGCAGGCCGTAGGCGCCGTCGCCGAAATAGATCGTCGAGAGATAGCGCGAGAGGATCTCGTCCTTGCTCAGCCAGGCGTCGAGCCACAAAGCGAGCACCGCCTCCTGCACCTTGCGGCCGATCTTGCGGTCGGACGAGAGGAAGGCGGTCTTGGCGAGCTGCTGGGTGATCGTCGAGCCACCCTGGACGGTCTCGCCCGCGCGGTAATTGGCCAGGAAGGCGCGCATCAGCCCGCGTGGATCGATGCCGAGATGATCGGCGAAGCGCCGGTCCTCGATCGCGATGAACGCCCCGCGCACATGGAGCGGCAGGGCGGCCGCGTCGACCGGAGCCTCCCCGGCGCCGCGCCGCGCGATCGGCGTGCCGTCGGCGGCGAGATAGACGAAGCTGGGCTTGCGCGGGGGCTGCATCGGCCCCCAGGGCGGCGCGACCCAGGTCGCCCAGAGGACCGCGAACAGGATGAGGGCGACGACCGCAAGGCCTGATCCTTTAGCGATCGTGCGTCCCGATGGGCGCCGCAACCAGCGCGGGCGCGGCGCATCCGGCCCCGCGTCGCCGACGACGCCGGTTTCGGCAGCGGACGCACGCCGTGACCGCCATGCGGCGAGAAGCCGCTCCACCCTAATCCGCAAGCCATTCATCGGTGATGCCGAACCCATAGCGGCGGAGAGCTTTCCGCGCTTCGAGCGCGGTCATAGGTAGATTGGCGGAAGCGGCAAAGCCCAGTTTGTCGAAAAGCGCGGTGGGCGGCGTCCGCTTTTTGAGCGGTTGGATCGGCAGGTTGCGCCCAGACGGCGGGCGATGGAGGCCGAGCATGCGCGGCGGGTGCGGGCTGACGGCAAGGCCGCGGCGGATGCGTGGGTCGATCGCGAAGGGCGCAAATATCGCGCCAGGCTCGTTGCACAGGGCAAGTGCAGATAGCGGCTGCGGCGGCTCCCAGACAGGACAGATTCCGCGCGATATCCGCCAGCCGAGCGGTTAGAGCGGAAACCCCGCCCCGGAGAGGTTCGCCGCGTGACGATAAGATTGCATCGCTTTACCAGCCTGCTGCTCTGCGCGATCGCCGCCGCCGTCGCGATCGCGATGCTGCCGCACCATCACTGGCTGATCGTACCGGCGATCGTCGCGGTACTGCTGACCCTGGTCGGGCTGCGCGACCTGGCCCAGCCGATGCATTCGATCCAGCGCAACTATCCGATCATCGGGCATATCCGCTGGTTCGTGGAGCTGATCCGGCCCGAGCTTCGCCAATATCTGTTCGAGGCCGACGAAGAGGCCGCGCCCTTTTCCCGGTCGCAGCGCTCGCTGGTCTATCGCCGCGCGAAGGGCGAGGCGGGCGATCATCCGTTCGGGACGCTGCTCGACGTCTACCGCGAAGGTTATGAGTTCATCGGCCATTCGACCCGACCGATGCCCGCGGTCGATCCCAAGGACTTCCGCATCACCATCGGCGGCGACCAGTGCACGCAGCCCTATTCAGCGTCGATCTTCAACATCTCGGCGATGAGCTTCGGATCGCTGTCCGCCAACGCGATCCGCGCGCTCAACAAGGGCGCGAAGCTGGGCGGGTTCAGCCACGACACCGGCGAAGGCAGCATCAGCCCCTATCACCGCGAGTTCGGCGGCGACATCGTCTGGGAGGTGGCCAGCGGCTATTTCGGCTGTCGCGACGACGAGGGGCGCTTCGACCCCGATCGCTTCGCCGCGCAGGCCAGTGCCGAACAGGTGCGGATGATCGAGATCAAGCTGAGCCAGGGGGCGAAGCCCGGCCATGGCGGCATCCTGCCCGCGGCCAAGGTGACGGCCGAGATCGCCGAGACGCGCGGCGTGCCGATGGGCCGCGACTGCATATCGCCGTCCAGCCACAGCGCCTTTTCGACCCCGCTGGAAATGATGGCGTTCATCGCGCAGCTGCGGACATTGTCGGGCGGAAAGCCGATCGGCTTCAAGCTGTGCATCGGCCATCCCTGGGAGTTCATGGCGATCGTCAAGGCGATGCTGGCGAGCGGCATCTATCCCGACTTCATCGTCGTCGACGGCGCCGAGGGCGGTACCGGCGCGGCGCCTGTCGAGTTCAGCGACCATATCGGCGTGCCGATGCGCGAGGGGCTGCTGTTCGTCCACAATGTGCTGGTCGGCGCCGGCATCCGCGACCGGATCAAGCTGGGTGCGGCCGGGCGGATCGTCAGCGCGTTCGATATCGCCAGCGTGCTCGCGATCGGCGCCGACTGGGCCAATTCCGCCCGCGGCTTCATGTTCGCGCTCGGCTGCGTCCAGTCGCTGTCGTGCAACACCAACCGCTGCCCGACGGGCATCGCGACGCAGGACGGCCTGCGGCAGCGCGCGCTGGTCGTCCCCGACAAGGCCGAACGGGTGCGCGGTTTCCACGACAATACGCTGCGCGCGCTGTCCGACATGGTGGCCGCCGCCGGGATCGGCCATCCGAGCGAGATCGGGCCGCATCATCTCGTCCGCCGGGTCAATGCGACCGAGGTGCGGCAGTTCTCGGAGCTCCACGTCTTCCTGCAAGCTGGTGTTCTGCTCGACGGGCGCTGCACATCCGATTTCTACACGCGCAACTGGGCGCTGGCGAAGGCGGCGACCTTTACCGCTTGAACAAGCTGTCGGGACGCGACGATCGCGGCCGTAATCCGGTCGTCCGGCCCGACCCGATCAAAGCCACACCGACCGGCGATCGACGGCCCGCTGGAAGCCGGCTGCAAAGGATCTCGCTCTGGCGCGGAGCAGCGTCCGCCGCCCTTGCGCGGTGCGCGCATATATCAGTTTCGAGGAGCCGACGCGGTTCGACCAACATTGTGCAAAATGTTCGGCCGTTTCTTTCGTCGTGCCGAGGGCTGTCGGTACCGCGTGATAATCGGTTCGCTTCGTCCACCCCAACCAACTGCGGCGGACGAGAAGATAGCGCGGGTTCTGGACCGGCCCCAATATTTCGGCAATCGCCTCCAGAACCTGACGTTCAGTATCGCGTTTTACGCCGGTGAGGACGATGTCCTTTCGTCCATCGGCGCTGGAATGGATTTCGAACCGTCCCGACCGCCTGTCGTCTTGTGTGACGAGTCCCGCATGATGGAGGGCGTTCAATGTCACCATGCCGACCTGTTCGAGACTGCCTTCGAGCGATCCATTGCGCCACAGGAGGCGGGTGGCTCGCGTCAGTTTCGGCAAGCTCGCGATGATGGCGATACCGGCGATCCCCATTCCGAAAATCCCCGCGCCCTCCATCGAGCCGACCTGGCGCAATTCATTGGCAGCCGCGAAAAGTCCGCTCCCCAGAGCGCCGCGGCCAAGCGCCTGCAGCGTGTCGAACCAGGAGAGCCACCGCGGCGCATAGTTGGGAGCGACCGTTTCGCGAACGCGGGCCACCGGGCTGCCTTCGCCGAGCGACTCCGACCAGCGCCGGGCAATGTCGCCACGATCGGCTGCCGCCAAAAAAGCCCGTCGATTGACGTCCTCCACGCTGCCCGTGCGGTTGATATGCAGGCGACCGATGCCGCTTTCGATCAGCTTCGACCCATTATTGGCGATGCCCTCGAAAGCGCGGAAGCGTCGCTGCAAGAGCGTCATGTCCGACTGCGCGTCCAGTTCCGCGTCGTTGAGATGGCCCCAGTTCAATGCGTTCACGCCATTGGCGCCGACTCTGCCTTCGAACGGTTCGATCGTCGCAAGATGCCAGATGTTCGCCACCTTGTCGGGCCTGTCCGGATCGATCCGGATGGCGCGACCGCGCATCTGGTTCGACAGCATGAACGAGGCGGTATTGCTGGCGAGTATCAGGCTGTTCAGCGCGGGCGCATCCCAACCCTCACCCAGCAGCGATTGCGTCCCGACCAGGACTTCGATCTCGCCGCATGCAAAGAGGTGGGTTACCAGCCTTACGAGGCCGGCGCTGCCGCCGTCGATCAACTCGATCCGGACATGATCGGGACAAGCCCGTAGATCGCTGATCCTGATGTGCTCCCGAGGAAGGCGCACGCGGGTGGCGGCGGCATCGATCGAGGCCAGAATATCGCGCGGAATGATGACGAGACTGCCGGTCAGCACGCCAAGCCTGCTACCGGCTATCCCCGCCCTCCGCAGCGTTTCGAAGATGGGTATCACGCCGAGCTTGGCTGGGCGGAAGGTGCTTGCCGGACCGTCGGGCATTTCGCCTGCCCGGATGTGATCGGAGAGGACGACCATCCGCAGCCGGTTGCCGAGAGCCGCATGCTCGGCCTGCACGATCCTGGTGATGCTATCCAGTTTGGCGAGGCTGGAGGTAAGTAAGCGGAATATCGATCGCGCTTGTACGAGCCGGACCTTGCCGCCCTCGATCAACCCTTCGCGATGCAGCCGATTGCGCCACGCCTTCGATCGTTCGTTGCCGATGGCAAAGACCGATGCATGCGTGTGAAGCGTGCCGTCGAGAAAACGCTCGAGCCAGAAGGCAGAAGGCGGCGGCACGTCACGGGACGAAACGCCGAGCAGTTCGAGCGGCGCAGTCGGCAGCGTGCGGCCAGCCGCGGCCAGCAGAACGAGCGTCGCTGAAAGCAATTCGGGGGCATCGAGGATTTGCTCGACATGGGTTTCGGGTTCCGAGAGCCATGGATGCGTCTGGAGATGGTCGAGCAGTGTTTCGTCGTGCCGCAGCTCCTGTTCGAACGCTGCGATCGCTTGACGCCGTCGATCGAGCAGCGACAGGGCATCGGCGGCAGGTTCCGAGAGGATGACATGATCCTGATGCGGGCAGAGATCGCCGTTGCGAACGAGTTCCGGGATGCCGATTTCCAGATCGATCGGACCACATAGAGTCTCGTAGCGTGCCCATTCGGCGAAGCTCGCATCATAGGGCGGCGTAGCCGTCAGGGCCACGATGCGGAGGTCTTGCAACCCGGAGGCAAGCTGTTCGAGGCAACGCCACCATTCGCGTCGAAGATGATGGGCTTCGTCGAGCACGAGCGTCAGCGGGCCCCGGCGCTCCAAGGCCGCGATGATCTCCTCGATACGCTCACCCCGTCGGAAGGAATCGAGCGCCTGATAGGTTGCGAGGGTCAATTCGCGCGGTTCGGCAAGGTCGTGCGAAATCGCCGTGGAGGCAGGAGGTTCATCGAGGAAGAGCGGGCAAAGCCGTTGAACCCATTGGTCGCGGATCGCGACGGTAGGTGCGAAGACGAGCGCCGGCCGGCCTATCCGATGGATGATTTCCAGTCCGAGCACCGTTTTCCCGGCCCCCGGTGCAGCCACGACATGCAGTCTTCCGTCATCGAAATGGCTGTCCATCTCGTCGAGTGTGCGAGCCTGATAATCTCGCCATTCGCCCCTGAACCGCATCTCCTGGATCATCGCTTCGAACTACGGGGCATTGCGATCGATTGGCAATGGTCGAACGGCAGCACCGGCGTGTCTCGATAGAAATCGCATCGGTCATCGATTCGCACCACAGCGGTCGCCGACATGGCCTCCACCCCGCCGCTCCACCTTTTCGACCGATATACGCGACCGCCTCCTCCGCCCTAGCCTTGGCATCGAAGCGTACGGGTCACAGCCCGGCGTGGTAACCGACTGCCGATCCGAGGGGGACGTGGAATGAAGTTCGAGACTCGCTTGCTGGGACGCCTGCTGGGCACCGCCTGTCTGTTCGCCGGCAGCGCCGCCGTCGCGCAGGACGCCGCCGCCGACACCGCTGCGGCCGCCGCCGACGGCAACGACATCGTCGTCACCGCGCGCCAGCGGTCGGAAAGCCTGCAGCAGGTGCCCGATTCGGTCACCGCCTTCTCCGCCAAGGCGATCGAGGAAGCGGGCATCCGCAGCATCGACGACGTCACCAGCCTGATGCCGAACATCTCGCTGGTCGACTCGCAGGACGCCGGCACCGTCGCGATCAGCATCCGCGGCATCGGCCAGGTCCGCAACGGCGAGGCGCCGGTCGCGCTGGTCATCGACGGCGTGCAGATGACCTCGACCGACATGATCAAGCAGGCACTGTTCGACCTAGAGCAGATCGAGGTGCTCAAGGGGCCGCAGGGCGCGCTGTACGGCCGCAACGCGATCGGCGGCGCGATCAACATCACCACCAAGCGCCCGACCAACGACCTGCAGGGCCGGATCTCGGTCGACTATGCCAATGGCGACGATCGCCGCCTGTCGGGAAGCCTGAGCGGCGCGCTGGTCCCCGACCTCGTCCTGTTCCGGATCGCCGGCGACTATCGCAAGTTCGACGGCGTGTTCCGCAACGTCACGCTGAACCGCAAGGTCGACTTCCTCGAGGACGTCAACCTGCGCGGCCGCCTGCTGATCACGCCGACCGAGCGGCTGACGATCGATCTGCGCGGCGCCTATGGCGATCTGAAGGCCGGCGCGTCCTATTATATCCCGCTGCCCGACGGCCAGCCGAACAACACCACCGTGCCGATCCAGGCCGACGTGCTGGGCCGCAGCCCGCGCACCGTGAAGGACGGTTCGGTCAAGATCGACTATGCCTTCGATCCGTTCACGGTCAGCTCGATCAGCGCGTTCAACAAGACGAAGATCGACCTGAGCGAAGACCTCGAATGGTTTCCGCAGTCGATCCTCGGCGCGACCCAGCTGCGCCGCTACGAGAGCTTCACCCAGGAGTTCCGCCTGTCGTCGCCGTCGGACCAGCCGCTGCGCTGGACCGCGGGCGCCTATCTGCTCGACGCCAAGCGCAGCGTCGACACCGTCGTCCTGATCTCGCCCGATCCCACTGCGTCGGGCCTGCCGCTGTCGGCCTATATCCAGCTGCCGGCCGCGCGCGCGACCGAGGATATCCTGACCAAGGCGCTCTACGGCCAGATCAACTACAACGTCACCGACGCGCTCGAGCTGACCGGCGCGCTGCGCTACGACCATGACAAGCGCGAGCAGACCAACCGCCTGGTGCCCGGGCCGAAGCGCAAGGCGAGCTTCGACGAGTGGCAGCCCAAGGTCTCGGTCAAGTACAGCTTCTCGCGCGACAACATGGTGTACGCGACCGCGGCGCGCGGCTTCCGCAGCGGCGGCTTCAACCCGCCGAACGCGGTCTTCCCGGCGATCTACAACCCCGAGGTCGCCGACACGCTGGAGATCGGCAGCAAGAACAGCCTGCTCGACCGCAAGCTGACCCTGAACGCCGCCGCCTTCTACATGAAGTACAAGGACCAGCAGGTCTTCATCCTGAACGTCGCCGACCAGGGGATCGTCAACGTCGACAAGACCGATATCTACGGCTTCGAACTGGAGGCGCAGGCGCGGCCGGCGCGCAACCTGCAGATCGGCGCGTCGCTCGGCTTCATCGACACCAAGATCAAGGATTTCGACGGCACCGCCCGCTTCCGCGGCAACAAGGTGCCGCTGACCTATCGCTGGTCGACCACGGTCTTCGGCCAGTACAAGATCCCGGTCGGCGACAACGGCATCATCGCCCGCGTCGATTATTCGGGCAAGTCGGGCAATTACTGGCACATCGACAATGCCGACAAGCAGGACGCCGTCCATCTGGTCAACGCCCGCCTGACCTGGGACGCCGGCGCGTATTCGGTCGCGCTCTACGCCACCAACCTGCTCAAGGAACGCTACACCGAGGAGTTCTTCGCGAAGGAATTCTCGGCCGGCGCCTCCGACATCCGCTACCCCGGCCAGCCGCGCCGCTACGGCGTCTCGGCGACCCTGACCTTCTGACGGGACCTGTCCGATGGCAACCAACAACCGCGATCTCGAAGACTTCTTCCATGGCACCCAGGCGGCGACCGAACTGGTCGATCGCCGCCGCCATGGACGGGGCGTCACCTATGAGGGCCAGGACGACCAGTTCACCCAGAGCTGGTTCCCGTTGTGCCGCTCGACCGACGTGGCGCCCGGCGCGGTGCTGGGGCGCAACTTCCTCGACGGGCGGGTCGCGGTCTACCGGACCGAGGACGGCACGCCGAACGTCGTCAGCGCCTATTGCCCGCACAACGGGGCGGATCTTTCGATCGGCAAGGTGGCAGGCGACCAGCTCGTCTGCGCCTTCCATCACTGGGAGTTCGACCTGGCGGGGAAGTGCAGCCGCACCCCCACCGGCGACAAGGTCGTCGAGGGGATGAAGGTCTTCCGCTACCCGGTGCAGGAGCGCTTCGGCCTGATCTGGGCGTTCAACGGCACCGAGCCGCTGTTCGACCTGCCGCAGCTGGGCTTCCCGGACGAGGAGCTGGCGTTCCACAGCGACATCCCGATCCTCGACCTGCTCGCCGATCCCTGGGTGTTCATGTGCAACACGTCGGACTTCAACCACATCAACGTCGTCCACGGCATCGAGATTCACGGCGACGCGACGAGCGACATCGAATGGCACGAGTTCGGCTACGACTATGACCTGCGCGGCCATTTCAAGGAGAATGGCGCGGCGATCGAGTATAAGGTCGGCATCCGCGGCACCAACATCTTCTACCAGATGGGCAGCGTGAACGGGCGCTGGTTCGCCTTCCTCTATCCGTGCGGCATCCACCGCCCGGGGACGATGCGCACCTATTTCGTGATCGCCACCCAGAAGTCGGACGGAACGCCCGAGGACGACATCCGCGTCCAGGAGACGCTCGACTTCGCGCAGAAGCTGGAGATGGACGTGGTCGACCAGGACGTCGAGATCCTAAACAGCATCCGCTTCTCGCGCGGGATGTTCACCCGCAGCGACCGGTCGCTGGGCCGCTTCGTCGATTATCTCAAAACCTATCCGCGCGCGCATCCCGGCGCGGATTATATCCGATAGGAGAACAGGCTGATGGAATCCGTAGCGATCGCACAGCGGATCGAAGCCCCGGCCGACGCGGTCTGGGCCTTCGTCGGCGACTTCGGCGGCGACAAACTCACCCAGGGCTATGTCGCCCGGGTCGAGGCGACGGGATCGGGAATCGGCGCGCGCCGCACCTATCATCTCGATCCGTCGATCGGCGGCGGCGCGGTGATCGAGCGGCTGATCGAGCTCGACAACACCGAACGCGCGATCGGCTATGATATGGTCGATTACGGTCCGCTGCCCTGGGCCGATTATGGCGGACGGATCACCGTCACGCCGGCCGGGCCCGACGCCTGCATCCTCGTGGTGCGCACGCGCTTCTTTCCGCTCGATCCGGCGAAGGGCGAAGAATTGTGCGGCCTGTCGCGCGGCAACATTGGGTTATATTTCGACAATGTTCGGGCCGCCGTAGGCCTCTGATCGAGGGTGCGGCGGCCGATGAGCCGCGCATAGCCCCCGCTTTCCTCTCCGTGTCGCGCCGTGGTGGTTGCCCCGTTGCCCCGATCGGTGGCAGCGTGCCCGCCAGCCCGATCGACACAGCCCGATCGAGACAGGGAGAGGATGACGATGAACGGACCGATGCTCGACTGGCCGCTGACGCTGGATCGGATCCTGGTCCATGCCGAGCGCTGGCATCCCGACCAGGCGGTGGTCGGCCCGACGCCCGACGGCCGCATGATCCGCCGCAGCTATGCCGAATGCGCCGATCGCGCACGGCGGCTGTCGGCGGCGCTGCTCGCGCGGGGCATCGCCCCCGGCGACCGGGTGGCGACGCTTGCCTGGAACACCGTCCCGCATTTCGAGGCCTGGTATGCGATCATGGGGATCGGCGCGGTCTGCCACACGCTGAACCTGCGGATGAACGCCGAGCAGCTGGCCTGGATCGCGCGCGATGCCGGCGACCGGCTGCTGCTGGTCGATGCCTCGCTGCTGCCGCTGGCCGAGGCGGTGCAGGCGCTGTGCCCGACGATCGAGGCGATCGTCATCCTCGGCGACGACCCCCATCCGACCATCGGCAACAGCGACGCGCTGATCGACAGCCACCGGCCGGCGTCGTGGGGCGGGTTCGGCGAGGACCAGCCGGCGGGCCTCTGCTACACGTCGGGCACCACCGGCGATCCGAAGGGTGTGCTCTACACCCACCGGTCCAACTTCCTGCACACGCTGACGATCATCCAGCCCGACATCTTCGGCCTGAGCGGGATCGACAGCGTGCTGCCGATCGTGCCGATGTTCCACGCCAATGCCTGGGGCATCGCCTTCGCGGCTCCCGCCGTCGGCGCCAAGCTGGTGCTGCCGGGACCGCGGCTGGACGGCGCGAGCGTCCACCGCATGATCGCCGAGGAGGGGGTGACGATGTCGGCCGCGGTGCCGACCGTCTGGCAGGGGCTGCTCGACCATCTCGACCGCGAGGGCGGGGATCTCGCCCCGCTGCGCCGGGTGGTGATCGGCGGGGCGGCCTGCCCGCCGTCGATGCAGCGGCGGCTGATCGAGACCTATGGCATCGAGGTCCGCCATGCCTGGGGCATGACCGAGATGTCGCCGCTCGGCACCGTCTGCACCCCCAATGCGGCCTCGACAGCCCTCGCCGCCGATGAGCGTAGCCGGGTGCATATGTCGCAGGGGCGTCCGCCGCTGGGCGTCGAGCTCAAGGTGGTGACCGACGATCCGGCGGCCGGGCCGGAGACGCCCGGCAAGCTGATGACGCGCGGCCTGGCGACGGTCGGCACCTATTTCGGGCGCGACACGCCCGCCACCGACGCGGAGGGCTGGTTCGAGACCGGCGACGTCGCGGTGATCGACAAGAGCGGCTTCCTGCACATCACCGACCGCGACAAGGATGTCGTCAAGTCGGGCGGCGAATGGATCAGTTCGCAGGGGCTGGAGGCGATCGCCGCCGATCATCCGGCGGTGGCGCATTGCGCGGTGATCGCCGCCGATTGCGACCGCTGGGGCGAGCGGCCCTTGCTGGTGGTGCAGTTGCGCGAGGGACATGACTGCGCCGACGCCGCGCTGCTCGAACCGTTCGACGGGGCGGTGCCGCGCTGGTGGGTGCCCGATGCGGTGGTCCGGGTCGATACGATGCCGCTGGGCGCCACCGGCAAGATCGACAAGCGCGCGCTGCGATCGAGCTACCGGGGGCATCTGCGGCCGTCATGAGCAAGGGGGGAAGCGAGCCCGCTCTGGGGGCGAGCGGGCTCGCTTCGGCTGCCGCCCGAGGCCCTGGGCGGCAGGGGAACGCCGGGCGGACGCGCGTCCGCCCGCTATCTTAGCGCGCCTGGGCGACCTGCGCGGCCTTCGCGCGGCAGTCGTCGGCGGTGCGCGCCGGCAGGGTCGTCGCGATGCGGCTGCCCGACGGGTTCAGCTGCGAGAAGGCGCAAGGCTGCGGGGCGAGCGGACGGAAGCCCTTCGCGTGCAGCTTTCCAGCCGGGACCGCGACCTCGGCATGGGTCTGCGACAAGCTGGCGGCCGACAGCGGCGCGGCGGCGAGAAGCGTGAGGGAAAGAGCGGAAAGGACAAGGCGCATGATCGGTCTCCAAACGGTTACCGATGGCAGCTAAGAAGCCCGCATTGCTCCCGGATCGCGGTGCTGTAAGGAATTATGTCTGGCCTGGGAGGGGCATTCTATCGTAGGAGTTGCCTGAACATTTCAAACTATTGCTGCGTCGATGGTGCGGCCTTTTTTGCGCACTGCAGCAGTTGACGCACCCCATGTGCGACCATAGGTGCGTGATATACTCACCCCCGTATAGAGGCAGCCATTGTGACGTCGAGCACCATATTATTGGTCGAAGATGATCCGTCGCTCCGCGTCCTCACGGCCCGTGCGTTGCAGGAAAATGGCTATATCGTGCGCCCGGCCGCGACCGGCCCGGAGATGTGGATCGCGTTCAACGCCGAGCCGGTCGACCTGATCATCCTGGACATCATGCTTCCCGGCACGAACGGGATCGAACTGTGTCGGCAGGTCCGCCAGAAGAGCGACGTGCCGATCATCTTCATCAGCGCGAAGGGCAGCGAAACCGATCGCGTGATCGGGCTGGAGATCGGCGCCGACGACTATCTGGCCAAGCCGTTCGGCACCCGCGAGCTGATGGCGCGCGTCCGCGCGGTGCTGCGTCGCGGCGGAATGGATCGGCAGAGCGACGTCGACCGTCGCAACGAGGCGCGCTTCGACGGCTGGCAGGTCAATTTCCCGCGCCGCGAGCTGAAATCCCCGACCGGCGCCGTCGTCGACCTGACCGGGGCCGAGTTCGACCTGTTGTCGAGCTTCCTCCACAACGCCCAGCGGGTGATCGCGCGCGAGCGGCTGATCGAGCTGTCGCGCACCCGCCTCGGCGATTCGTCCGACCGCAGTATCGACGTGCTGGTCAGCCGCCTGCGCCGCAAGCTGCAGAACGAAGGCGGCGATGCGCCGATCACGACCGTGCGCGGCGTCGGCTATATGTTCAATTCCGAGGTCACGCGCGCTTGATCCATCTCGTACGTCCTTCCCTGGGGTTGGTGGGACGCATTCTGGTCATCCTGTTGCTGACCGTCACGGTCGAGTTCTGCACGAGCACGATGCTGTACGAGCGGGCGAGCCAGTTCTCGCTGCGCGAGGACGAGGCGCACCGGCTGGCCGAGCATCTCGTCATCAGCCGCAAGCTGGTCGCCGAACGGCCCCTGCGCGAGCGGGCGATGATGGCGTCGCTGCTGAGCACCGACCGTTACGACGTGCGCTGGAGCCCGACCGCACCGCCGTCGCCGCCAATGGCGCCGCAACTGCGCGAGATGCGCCAGCAGATCGTCTCCTGGGAGCCGTCTCTGGGCGATTCGAGCATGACGCTGCGGCTCAAATCGCCCGGTCTGAACTCCGTGGTGACAGGGGCGATGACGCTTCGCGATGGAAGCTGGCTCCATTTCGGTACCCGCGATGTCGGCGGCGACTGGGACCTGGCGCTCGGCCGGGTGGTACTGGCGCTGGTTCCGGCGCTGGCGCTGCTGGTGATCGGCAGCCTGCTGATCCGAAGCACCTTGAAACCGGTGCGCATGCTGGCCCAGGCAGCCGAGCGCTATGGCTATGGCGACCGGGTCATCCTGCCGGAAATCGGCACGGGCGAGGTGTTGCGCGTGATCCGCGCCTTCAACGCGATGCAGGACCGCATCCAGCGTCTGATCGCCGACCGAACCCAGGCGCTGGCCGCCGTCGGCCACGACCTGCGCACCCCGATCGCGCGGCTGCGGTTGCGGATCGACATGATCGCCGACGGCGCCGCGCGCGACGCGATGCGGCGCGACGCGATCGAGATGGAAACGATGATTTCCTCGCTCCTGGCCTTTCTCGGCGGTGGCGACAGCGATCAGCCCGTGGTGCGGACCGACCTGTCGGTGCTGGCGACCACGCTGGTCGACGACGCCGCCGACGAGGGGCACCGGATCCGCTACGAAGGCGCCGAGCATCTCGAGGCGCATGTGCGCTTCTACGATATGAAGCGGGCGCTCGACAATCTCGTCACCAACGCCTTGCGCCACGGAAAGACCGTCGTCGTCTCGGTCGAGCAGCGCGGCGACCTTGCCGTGCTGCGGGTGGTCGACGACGGACCGGGCATTCCCGAGTCGCGGCTCGAGGAGGCGCGCCAGCCCTTCGTGCGGCTCGATACGGCGCGCGGGCGCAACACCGAGGGACTCGGCCTCGGGCTCGCGATCGTCGAGCGGATCGTCCAGGCGCATGGTGGGCGGCTTCTCCTGTCCAACCGCTCGACCGGCGGCCTGCAGGCGGAGATCGAACTGCCAATCGAAGGGCCGCCGCCGGTCCTGTAAACGCCGGCGACGCGGCCGGCCGGCCAAGCGCAAGAGCAGCAATGATTTTTTACATAAGCGCTGCGCCGCAGCAAAAGCGCCCCCCTATCTCCGCACTCCATGATGCTGGCCGTCCGGCCATAATCCCAGGAGTCGAAAATGAACGAGCTGATCGGTCGCGTATTCAGCTTCCAGGAGAAGGTTTTCTCCGGCAACAGTGACCTTTACGGGAAGCTCGCCCGGGACGGACAGAGCCCGAAGGCGCTGATGATCTCCTGCGCGGATTCGCGCGTCGTCCCCGAACATATCATGCAGGCAGCCCCGGGCGATCTGTTCGTCTGCCGCAACGCGGGCAACATCGTTCCGCCCTATTCGCAGGCCAATGGCGGCGTTTCGTCGACCGTCGAATATGCCGTGATGGTGCTCGGTGTGCGCGACATCATCATCTGCGGTCATTCCGACTGCGGCGCGATGAAGGCGCTCTGCACCCCCGGTGCGCTCGACGGCATGCCGAACGTGGCCGCCTGGCTGCGCCATTCGCATGCGGCGGTGAAGGTCGCCGAGGAAGCCTATCCGACCGTGTCCGACGCCGATCGCGTGCGCGTTCTCGCGCTTGAGAATGTCGTCGGCCAGCTCGCCCATATCCGTACCCATCCGTCGGTCGCCGCAGCGATCGCGCAGGGCGAAGTGGCGCTGCACGGCTGGTATTTCGATATTCACGCCGGCGAACTGCTTGCGCTTGACGGCGAAACAGGCCGCTTCATGCCGCTCGACGGGGATCGCCCACTGCCGGTCGCGCTGCCGGCCGCTTCGCGCCTGGCGGCCGATTATCTTCAGGCAGCCGAATAATGTCGGCGCGTCTCGCCTCCCTTCTGCCCGGAAGCTTCTCACGGGATTTCACCGCGTCGATCGTGGTGTTCCTCGTCGCGCTGCCGCTTTGCATGGGCATTGCGATCGCGTCGGGGGTCCCACCCGAAAAGGGCCTGATCACCGGTATCATCGGCGGTCTGGTCGTCGGCGCGCTTGCGGGCTCGCCGCTCCAGGTCAGCGGCCCGGCGGCGGGACTCGCCGTGATCGTGTTCGAACTTGTCCGCGATCACGGCCTGTCGGCGCTCGGTCCGATTCTCGCGCTCGCCGGCCTGATCCAGATCGTCGCGGGTGTCCTGAAGCTCGGCGGCTGGTTCCGCGCGATCTCGCCTGCGGTGGTCCACGGCATGCTGGCGGGCATCGGCGCGCTGATCGTCGTCGGCCAGTTCCACGTGCTGTTCGACGCCAAGCCGCTGCCCAATGGCCTGTCCAACCTCGCCGCCATGCCGGCGCGGCTGTTCGGCCTGTCGACGACGAATATCGCGGCGGCCGAACTGGCCTTCGCGATCGGCCTGGTCACGATCGTGGCGATGCTGGCGTGGGAGAAGCTTAGGCCTGCCTCGATGAAACTGGTGCCCGGCGCGCTGATCGGCGTCTTCGCCGGCACGATCGTTGCCTGGATGTTCGGCCTCGCGATCACGCGCGTCGAGGTTCCGTCCTCAATCGTCGCGGCGATCGTACCGCCGGGGGAAGGCTTCATCGCGCAGATGTTCACGCCGGCGTTGTTGGTGACCGCGGTTGCGATCGCCTTCATCGCGAGCGCCGAGACGCTGCTGTCGGCCGCGGCGGTCGATCGGATGCACGACGGCGTCCGCACCGACTATGACAAGGAGCTCCGCGCGCAGGGCGTCGGCAACATGCTGTGCGGCTTTGCGGGTGCGCTGCCGATGACCGGCGTGATCGTCCGCAGCTCGGCGAACGTTCAGGCGGGTGCGATGACGCGCCTTTCGGCGATCATGCACGGCGGATGGCTGCTCGCCTTCGTGGCGCTGCTGCCCTGGCTGCTGCGCGAGATCCCGATGGCGGCGCTCGCCGGCATCCTGGTCGTGACCGGCTGGCGCCTGGTATCGCTGTCGCATGTCCGCCACCTGTTCAAGCATCACGGCATGCTGCCGGTGGTGATCTGGGTGGCGACCTTCGTGATGGTCGTCGCGACCGATCTGCTGACCGGCGTGCTCGTCGGCCTCGGACTTTCGCTGCTCGAACTGGTGCCCCATATCCGTCGTCTCCGCCTGCGGGTCGACGAGACGCATGGCGACGACCAGAGCGAGATCCGTCTCGACGGCGCGGCGACCTTCCTGACCTTGCCGAAGCTGCTCAAGGCGCTCGAAGCGATCCCGGGCAACCGCAAGGTGCGGCTCGATTTCCGCAAGGTGCCGGCGAT
Source organism: Pseudomonadota bacterium (assembly GCA_040387595.1). Classification (GTDB taxonomy): domain Bacteria; phylum Pseudomonadota; class Alphaproteobacteria; order Sphingomonadales; family Sphingomonadaceae; genus Rhizorhabdus. The sequence continues at coordinate 22,091 of JAZKDN010000003.1, read as the reverse complement.
CGATCACAGTTCGGCGGAAATGTTGGGCGAATGGATCCAGCGCCGCCGTTCCGGAGGCAATCAGGTCAGTCTCGACGCCGATGCCGACCAGCTCCGGAAGATCGCAGCCTGACCGGCCCCAACGGTCAAGTGTTGCACCGGCGTCACGCTCCTACCCCTTAGGGCGTGACGCCGGACCCCAGCAACAATTTGTAACTATCGGGAAACGTAGGGCTGCAAATCCCATCTTCATAATAGCGACGTCGAACAGGACGCGACCCACCAAGAGGAAGCGCGGTTCGACACTAAGGAGGGACGATCCGAAACCTAAAAGGGGATTGTCTTATGCGTTTTCCGAAACTCACCGCCTCCGCGCTCGCGCTTCTCATCGCGACGCCGGCCCTGGCCCAGGAAGAAAGCAAGCCGTTCACCGTTTCCGGCTCGGTCGGTCTTGCGACCGACTATCGGTTCCGCGGTGTTTCCCAGACCGACAAGGAAATGGCCGTTCAGGGCGGCATCACGGTCGGTCATGAAAGCGGCTTTTATGTCGGCACCTGGGGTTCGAACCTCGCTGGCTGGGGCACGTTCGGCGGTTCGAACACGGAACTCGATATCTTCGGCGGCTACAAGATGGAGCTGACCGACGGCATTTCGATCGACGCCGGCCTGACCTGGTTCATGTATCCGGGCGGCGCCGACAAGACCGACTTCGCCGAAATCTACAGCAAGCTCAGCACCACCGTCGGCCCGGTCAACCTGCTCGGCGGCATCGCCTATGCGCCGCGGCAGCAAGCGCTTGGCCGCTGGTATTTCTCGGGCGCTTCCGCCTCGACCGGCATCTATGATCGTCCGGGCGACAAGGAAGACAATCTCTACATCTGGGGCGACATCTCCAGCGCGATTCCGGGCACGCCGATCACCGTGAAGGGCCATCTCGGCTATTCGAACGGCAATTCGGGCCTGGGCCCGAACGGCACCAGCGTCGCCCCGACCGGCAAATATATGGATTGGCTGGTCGGCGTCGATATGGCGGTTCCGGGCACGCCGCTGACGGCGGGCGTCGCCTATGTCGACACCGACATCAGCAAGGGCGAATCGGCTTATCTGCTGCCGAATTTCTCGTCGACGAAGAACGGCTCCTCGATCGCCAGCGGCAAGGTCGTCTTCTCGATCACCGCAGCCTTCTAAGGCCGAACAGGAGAGGGGCGCGCCGGTCGACGGTGCGCCCTTTCTCTTTCCCGGTTGCGGGACGGGCGCGATTTCATCCGCGCCGGATCCGCTTCAGAAATCGAGCTCCATCCGCGCGCCGGTGACGTGCAGGCTGTAATCGCGCCGCCCGCCCGCGCTGATCGCCGCGCCGGTATAGTCCAGATAGGCATGGTTCAGGTTGAACCGCAGATTTTCGATCGGGCTCCAGATGATGCCGGCGATCCAGCCATTCTGGGTGCCGCCGCGAATCGTCCCGTCGTTGAGATCGAGATAGTCGTAGCGCAGGTTGATCTGGATCGATCCGATCCCGTCATCGCCCAGCGGCGCGGACGGCTTGGCCGCGCCAAAGATCCCGTTGCGATACGGGCGGCTGTCGTCGGTCAGGAAATAGCCTACCTCGGCATAGCCGCCGAAGAAGCGCGAATTGGGGCCGGGGCCGATCGCGGTGAGCCAATGGCTCTCGGCAACCGCATGCCAGCGGCCATGAATCGCCGCCACTTCGAGCCCGTAATGCAGCTCGCGATCGACCGCGATGGCGGGCGTTGCGAGGACGCGGCTGTTGCTGCTGTGCAGATAGGGCCGCTGGCGATAGCGCGTCGGCGTGTCCGCCAGCCGGTGGAGCATGCGCAGATGGCCCGAGCCGCCGATGTGGATCTGGGTATCGCCGATCTTCGGCGCATAGACCGCGCGGCCGTCGATGCCGATGCTGTCATTCTCGTCGCCGCCCTCGGGGCCGTCGCTGTCGTTGGCCAGGGCGCTGATGTCGTCGCTGAAGACGCCGGCCTGCAGCAGCAGGTCCTTGCGGTGATACTGGACCGCGATCCCCAGCCGGCGTTCGAAGCCGAACGCATCGGTGAAGGCGGCGCGCTCCATCACCGATCCGCTGGTGTCGCCGGTCAGTTCGTCGAGCGACTGGAACTGGTTCTGGTTGCCGATCGCGACCTGCCAGTCGCCCTTTTCATAGGTGACGAAGGTATCGACCAGGTCGACGCTGTTGTCCGACAGCTCGAGCTCGAGCTTGTAGCCGAAGCCGCTGCCGAGCTTGCCTTCGCCGCCCAGCCGGATGCGCCGCGCTTCGTTCGAAAAGCCGAATCCCCTGTCGGCGATGCCGCGCGGGGTGGAGACATGGCCCGCATCGAGCTGGATGCGGCCCTTCACCTTGAAGCTGCGATCGCCGCTGGTGAACTGCGGCGACCCCTTCCAGCCGATCGCGGTCGTCGCCGGCGCGGCCGGTGCCGGGGCGGGCGTCTGCGCAGCCAGAGAGGGGGGCGCGGCGAGGGCGGGCGGCGGAGCCGGCGCTGTTGCGCCAAGCCGGGCCTCGATCGCCGCCAGCCGGGCCCGCAGCGCGCGCACTTCTTCGAGCAGGGCTTCGCCTTCCTCGGCGGTCAGCGGAGCTGCTGCGGCCAGCGGGGTGGCGAGCAGCGAGGCCGTGGCGGCCAGCGTCACTCGGGCAGTCCGGAACATTCAAGGGTCTCCCAAGGGCGGCGGCGCCGCGCAGGAAGCCTTTGTGAAGTTTTTATGGAAGTTTTGTTACATCAACTTCGCGAGCAATGTTTTGTAACAAAGAGACACAGAAAGGCCATGTCCTCTCTGGGCTCCGGCCTATCCCTTCGTGCGGACCTGATCGACCGCGAGCAGCAGCCCGGCGGCCTCCGCGGGACTGATGCGATCGTCCCAATGCCGCCCGCCGCTTTCCTCGATCCGGTAGGCCCAGCCATCGCCGCCGCCCGGCCGATACCGCGCGGCGATGCTGCGGATGTCGCTCTCGGCAATCGGAAAGGCGATCTGCCTGGTCAGCGCGCAGTGGCCCCACCCATCTTCATTGGGGCAGAAGCGCTCGCCGGCATCCGCCCGGATGAGCCCGACCGTTCGCGCGCCGCCGCCGGCGGGAAAGCGCGCGGCGACGAAGGTGCGGGGTTCTCCCCAGTGGAAGATCGACTGATGGACTTCGTAGGTTACGGTCGCGGTTTGGGGATCGATCACGGCGCGCAGGTGATTGTCGCTCAGCAGATGGCGGATCGGCGACAGCGGCGACCTGACGAAAGCCGCTTCGGTCGACACGGTCACGCTTCCGGCCGCGCGGTCGTCGTGCAGCGTGACGGCGGCGCTGACATCGGCGGGCGTCATCGCGCGCAGCCGCTTGGCTAGATCGGCGGCGGCAGCAGGCGGGCCGGCGATGCCGATGGCCATGGCTGCGACGATGGCCGTGATTCCGGTCCGGCGAGTGGCGTTTTCGCTCCTCATCCTGGCAATATGGTCGGGAGGGCTTTCAGCTTGATGGCCGATTCGCGACAAAGCGTTGCCGCGCCGCCATCACCGGATGGATAAAGTGCCATAGCGCACGCTCCAGGAGTGCCCTTATGCACATTGGATTTGACGCCCAGCGAAATCATTTGGCAGGCGGAGCGGTGACCGTTACGTCCCCCGCAATGATCGCGAAAACCCACAATCCGGAGCGTCAAGCGGAGCGCAGTTTCGCCCGGACGGTGATGCTGCTCGTCGTGCTGGGCTTCGGCCTGGTCATGTTCGCCGGCCTCGCGGCCCTTGGCGTCATGCTGCGCGGCGAGGAGCAAAGCCGCTGGCTTGATCATACCTATCAGGTCGAGCGCGAAGTCTCGACGATCCGACTCGCTCTGGAGGAGATGCGGAGCGCCCGACGTGGCTTCGCGCTGCGGCTGCGCTTCGACAGCGCCTCTAGCTACGGAGATGCCGCACGCAAGCTGCACACGGGAATCGACCGAGTGTCGGCGCTCACCCGCGACAACCCGGCGCAACAGCGCAGGATCGAGGAACTGCGCCGCCTGGCGAACAGTCTCGATTCGGTGTTTCGCGCGTCGATGAATCCCGGTGCGCAGCGGTCGGCGCAGGCCGAGGCAGAGCGCCAGCAACTGGCCCAGAAGGTCGAAAACCTCGCAACCCGCATGGTGGATCGCGAGCGCGCGTTGCTGGTGGAGCGGGCGCAGGCGCGCGACGACAGCATCACCCTGTTCTATATCGTCCTGTTCGCGACCGGCGTCCTGCTCGCGCTCGTGGCGGTGGGTTCGATCTGGGTGATCCGGCGCTACACCGGCGAACTGGTGGGATCGCGCGAGGAACTGCGCTCGCTCAACGAGAATCTCGAGGATGCGGTGGCGATCCGCACCACCGATCTCCAGCGCGCCAATGACGAAATCCAGCGCTTCGCCTATATCGTCAGCCACGACCTGCGCTCGCCGCTCGTCAACGTGATGGGCTTCACCGCCGAGCTCGAGGCCGCGATCGGCCCTCTGCAGGGCTTCGTTCAGGAGGTGGCGCGGGACAAGCCCGAGCTCGTCACCGAGGATATCCGGCTGGCGGTGGAAGAGGACCTGCCGGAGTCGGTCGGGTTTATCCGCACGTCGACCCACAAGATGGACCGGCTGATCAACGCGATCCTGCGCCTGTCGCGCGAGGGCCGGCGGACGATCGTGCCCGAGGCGCTCGATCTCGACCGCCTGGCCAATGGCGTGATCGACAATCTGCGCCACCGGATCGACGAACTGGGCGTGACGGCCGATATCGTGCCGGGCATGCCCAGAATCGTCGCCGACCGGCTCGCGCTGGAGCAGATCCTGTCGAACCTCGTCGAGAATGCCGTCAAATATCTCAAGCCGGGGCGCCCAGGCGAGGTCTCGATCAGCGCGACGACAGCGCCCGGCCGGGTGCTGATCTCGGTTGCCGACAATGGCCGCGGCGTCGATCGGCGCGACCATGACCGGATCTTCGACCTGTTCCGCCGTTCGGGCGAGCAGGACCAGCCCGGCGAAGGAATCGGCCTCGCGCATGTCCGCGCTCTGGCCTATCGCCTTGGCGGGACCATTTCGGTCGAGTCCGAGCTGGACAAGGGCTCGACCTTCATCGTCAACCTGCCGGCGATCTACGCCGGCGAAAAAGCAGCCTTGTCCTGAGGGGGACCGCGTCATGAATGCCCAGCAAGCCGTGAACATCGTCATGATCGAGGACGACGAAGGCCACGCGCGCCTGATCGAGAAGAATATCCGCCGCGCGGGTATTTCCAATCCGATCCACCATTTCGTCGATGGCACGTCGGCGATGAAGTTCCTCTACGATGCGCCCGAGGGCCCGGTCCACAGCGGCCCGGCGCTCATCCTGCTCGACCTCAACCTGCCCGACATGAGCGGCACCGACATCCTCGCCAAGATCAAGGGCGAGGGCAGCCCGCTCAAGCGCGCGCCGGTCGTCGTCCTCACGACCACCGATGACAAGCTCGAGATCCAGCGCTGCTATGATCTCGGCTGCAACGTCTACATCACCAAGCCGGTCAACTATGAGAACTTCGCCACGGCCATCCGCCAGCTCGGCCTGTTCCTGTCGGTGATCCAGGTTCCGGACATCGACGAGGGTTGATGGACGAATCGCTGCCCACGATCCTGTACATCGACGATGACGAAGGTCTTCGTCGGCTGACCGCGCGCGCGCTGCGCCGGGCCGGTTACCGGGTGGAGACGGCGGGCAGCGGCACCGACGGCGTCGCGATGGCGGCGGCGGCGAAATTCGATCTCGTCGCGGTCGATCATTACATGCCGGGGCAGGACGGGCTCCAGACGCTGGCCGCTCTCAAGACATTGCCCGAGCCGCCCCCCGTGATCTTCGTGACCGGGTCGGACGATAGCCAACTCGCGGTCGCGGCGCTCAAGGCCGGCGCGATCGACTATGTCGTGAAGACCGTCAACGCCGACTATTTCGACCTGCTCGGACAGGCGGTGGCGCAGGCGCTGGCGACGGTTCAGCTCCGCGTCGAAAAGGACGCGGCGCAGGCCGGCCTGCGCGAAAGCAACGAGCGGCTCCAGATGCTGCTGCAGGAGGTCAACCACCGGGTCGCCAACAGCCTCCAGCTGGTCTCGGCCTTCGTCCATATGCAGTCGCGGATGCTGGACGAAAGCGAGGGCGTAGCCAAGGCCGCCCTCGACGACACGCAGCGGCGGATCGCGGCGATCGCCCAGGTTCACAAGCGGCTCTACACCTCCGACTCGGTCGAGGCCGTCGACATGGGCGATTATCTCGGCTCGCTGGTCGAGGAACTGGGTGAGACCTGGTCGACCCCCGGCGCGCCGCGCCACATTCGCCTGATGGCGGAACCGATCAAGCTGGCGACCGACAAGGCGGTGGCGCTGGGCATCATCGTCACAGAGCTGGTCACCAATGCCTGCAAATATGCCTATGGGACCGAAGGGGCGGGCGAGGTCCGCGTCACCCTGGCCGACGCCGGAGAGGGGCGCTTCGTCCTTCGGGTCGAGGATGACGGGTGCGGGATCGAGCCGGGCGCGGTCAAGGGCACCGGCCTCGGCACCAAGCTGATCCATGCGATGGCGCAGACGCTGAAGGCGAAGCTCGATCAGGAGCCCTCGATGAAGGGCGTCCGCATGGTGCTCGTCGGCGCGCAATAGCGGCGCTGCGTGGGCTCGGCGGGTAGCCGCCGCCCCGCGAGCATGACTGTCGACTATGAACCTCGTCATCCCGGACCTTGATCCGGGATCCCGCTTCTTGCTCTTATGCCGCGAAGAAAAGCGGGATCCCGGATCGAGGTCCGGGATGACGTTTCTCCTGTCGTGAGCGCGCCTTGGTATCCGACCACCGCGCCCGCGAGGGTCAGCGCGGCTTGGTGCCGGGGTAGCGGGCTAGCCCGGCGGTCGCGATCGCCTCGTCATCCTTGGGGGCGCCGCCGCTGACGCCGATCGCCGCGATCGTCGCGCCGTCGACCGTCACCGGAAGGCCGCCCGCGATCGCGATCACGCCCGGCACCGACAGCACCGAATGGTCGCCCTTGGCGAGCGCGTCCTCGAGCAGTCGGCTCGGTGCGCCGATCACGGCGGCGGTCGTCGCCTTGCCCTCGGCGAGTTCGAGGCTCTTGAACGACGCGCCGTCCATCCGCTGCGACAGGATCACCCGGCCTTCGCGGTTGACGATCACGATCGAGAAAGCCTGGCCGCCGCGTTCGGCCGCTGCCGTCGCGCCCTGCGCCATCGCCACCGCGTCGCGCAGCAGCAGCACCGGCGGCGCGGCGGGCGTCGCCGCCCCCAAGACCGGGCCGACCGCCATTGCGAGGGCCGCGATCGGCGCGGCCGCCATCTTCGCTATCTTCATATTATCCCCCTCGGCGGACCGGCGGCCGCCGCTCCGCGTCAGTGCATCTTGTTTTCGGTGGGCTTCGCCTGCGCGTCGACGGGCTTCGCCAGGAAGGCGTGGAGGTCCTTGACGTCCTGCTTGCTCAGCACGTCGGAAAAGGACGCCATGCCTGCATAGGCGAAGGCCCCGTCGAGCACGATCGACTCGAACGCCGCATGGGTGTCGGGCGACATCTTCCACAGGTTCGGATAGCCGCCCATGCCGGTCGGCCCGCCATGGCAGCGCCCGCAATTCTGGCCGTAGAGCGCCGCGCCGTGCGCGATCTGGGCATCGGTGCCGCGATATTCGGCCGGCGCCGCCGTAAAGGCCTTCGCCTCGCGCAGCGGCGGCAGCTTGGGTGCGGCACCGCCGACCTTGAACACCAGCAGCCGCTCGTGATTCTCGCGTTCGACCGCGACCGCGCCGGGCGGATAGGACACGTTGAGCGCGCCGCCGAAGCCGGCCATCACCGCGATATATTGCACCCCGTCGATCGTGTAGCTCATCGGCGAGGCCATGATGCCGGTGCCGATGTTTATCCGCTGCACGACCGCGCCGGTGCGCGCATCATAGGCGGTCAGATAGCCATCGGCCGATCCCTGGAAGACCAGGTTGCCGCCGGTCGCCATCGTCCCGCCGCTCCAGAAGGGCATCGGCTTCGACGACCAGACTTCCTTTTGCGTCACCGGGTTCCAGGCGCGGACGGTCTGCTGGAAGGTCGGGCTGGGCTGTCCGGCGAAGATGTCGTCGGCGCCGCCGGTCTTGTTCGATCCGAAGGCGAATCCGGGGAACGAGGCGGTCGATCCCTGCAGGTTGCTGTAGGGCCGGTATTTGGGCTGGCTCTGCAGCTGGAAGGTCATCGGCGCTTCGAGCACGGGGATGTACACCAGCCCGGTCTGCGCGCTGTACGACATCGGCGGCCAGTTATGCCCGCCGGCCTCCGACGGCCACACCAGCTTGCTCTTCTTCGAATAGTCGGACTGGTCGGTGATCACCGGGCGGCCGGTCTTCAGGTCGACCCGGTCGGCCCAGGTGACGGTGGTGAACTTCTCCGCCGACAGCAGTTCGCCGCTGACCCGGTCGAGCACGTAGAAGAAGCCGTTCTTCGGCGCCTGCATGATCACCTTGCGCATGCGGCCGCCGATCTCGATGTCGGCGAGGATCATGTTCTGAGTGGCGGTATAGTCCCAGCTGTCGGCTGGGGTGGTCTGGTAATGCCACTTCTTGCGGCCGGTATCGGCGTCGATCGCGACGATCGAGGACAGATAGAGGTTGTCGCCGCCGGCGGGGCTGCGCAGCCACAGCGGGTGCGGCATGCCGTTGCCGGTGCCGACATAGACGATGTTGGTGTCGGGATCGTAGACGATCGAATCCCAGGGGGTGCCGCCGCCGCCGAGGTCCCAGCGCGACTTGGGATCCCAGGTCTTGCGCGCCTCGGTCACCTCGGGATGCTCGTCGGCGCCCTTGGCCGGGTCGCCGGGTACGACGAAGAAGCGCCACGCGAGCTTGCCGGTCTTGCGGTCGAACGCGCTGGCATAGCCCCGCGCGCCCATCTCGCCGCCACCATTGCCGATCACGACATTCTTGCCCGCGACGCGCGGCGCGCCGGTGATCGCATAGCTCATCTTGCGGTCGGTGATCGTGTCGACCTTCCACAGCTGCTTGCCGGTCTTCGCGTCGACCGCGGCCAGATAGCCGTCGAGCGCGGCGACATAGACGACGCCGTCGGCGATCGCGACGCCGCGGTTGACCGCATCGCAGCAGGTGCGGCGGGCGAACTGTCCGTCGACCTCGGGATCATATTGCCACAGCTGCTTGCCGGTCTTCGCGTCGAGCGCATAGACGACGCTCCACGGGCCGGTCAGATACATCACGCCGTCGACGACGATCGGGGTCGCCTCGACGCCGCGGTGCGTGCTGCCGCGCACGACGAAATCGTCGAACTCCCAGGCGACGCCGAGCTGGCCGGCGGTGGCGGCGACGACCTGCGACTGGGGATAGAAATAGGCGGTTTCGGCGCGCCAGTCGGCGGGCTGCGAGCCCACCGCGAGGCTGGCCGCGACCAGCGCGGGAGCGAGGAAGCCGGCAAGGGCCATCCGAACGATGGCGCGACGACCGCGCCCCTTGATCATTGTCATCACGTCTCGCTCCCTGTCGGGAAGGCGGCACTGGGGCCGCCTTCCCTGACGGTTTGTCGCGATCTCCGAATCGGCAGATGTTTCCAGCTGCCTAGAAATCGCTCCGGATCATCGTTCAATCCGCGCCGATTTAGAAGCGGCGGCGCGCTTCGACGCCGATCGTGCGCGGCCGGATCGTCGTCGAACGGTTCGAGCCGACGGTCAGGTCGGTATCGAGGAACGGCCGGTTGTCGAACAGATTGTTGACGTAGAGCCGGAACTCGGTCTCGCCATTGCTGACAGACGCGAAGGCGTTGACGACCTGATAGGCGCCGCGGAACTCGGCCCGGTTAGGAATGGTGCCGTTGATGCCGCCTGGATAGACCACGGCCTGGGTGCGGTTGAACTGGCGGCGCGAGCTGCTCTGATACTGATACTCGCCGCGGACCTGCCCGCGCCAGCCGTCGGTGACTTCGACAGTGTAGCTGGCATAACCGCTCAGCATCCATTTCGGCACGGCCAGAACCTGGTCACCATCCTGCGCGGTGGTGCCGGGTACGGTCGAGGAGATCTTGGCATCGCTGTAGGTCGCGGTGCCGCCGACCTGGAAATCGCGGGTCAGATTGATTCGGGTCTCGGCCTCGGCGCCCTTGACGTCTGCGGTGCCGGCATTGCCGGTAAAGGCGAAGCCGCAGCTCGACAGGCCGATCTGCTGCTGGATCTTCTTCCAGTCGGTGTAGAACAGCGCGCCGTTGAACATGATGCTGCCGAACTGGTTCTTGGTGCCCAGCTCATAGCTCCACAGATTGTCCGAATCGAAGGTATCGGGTGCCTTGGTCAGGCCGAGCGCCGCCAGATCGGTGGCGCAGAGCGTGGGGTTGATCTGGAACCGGTTCGGGCCGCCCGGGCGGAAGCCCTTGGCCGCCGATGCGTAGATCAGATTGTCGCGGGTCACCTTGTAGGAGACGCCGACCTTCGGATTGACCCCCTTTTCGTTGCTCTTGCGACCGACGACCTGTGTCAGGCCGCCATTGAAGGGCCCATCGCCCAGGATGTCGACGATCTGCTTGATCTGGAACAGGCGCACGCCGGCGGTGATGTCGAGATTGTCGAGCAGCTTGTAGCTGGCTTCGCCGAACGCCGAATATTGCTTGGTCTTGGTGGTGGTGTCGCCGAGATAGCCGACTTCGGTACCGATCACCGGCGTGGCGCCGGGAGTGGTGACGATCTGGTACAGCCCGTCATTCTGGTGCGAGTAATAGAGACCTGCGATCCAGGTCAGCCGCGCATCGGGATTGTTCGAGGCGAGGCGAAACTCCTGGCTGAACGTCTTGGTGTGGCTGGCCGACAGATTGTCGCTGGTCAGCCCGAACAGCGGCGGCACGAGCCCGCCGATGAAGAAGCTGTAGTCGCGGACGAAATCGAGCTTGCGGTCGAAATAGGCGGTCAGCGAGGTCGCCTGGACGCTGCCAAGCTCCTTGTTGATGTCGAGGCTGTAGATGCCGGCCTTGTCGGTGGTCGGCTGCTTGATCCGGTAGGAGGAGGTCAGGTCGGCCTCGCCCACGAAGAACTGGCCCGGATTCGAAAGCTTGTAATGCTGGTAATAGGCGGCCGGACGGATCGACAGGGTTTCGTCGGGCTGCCAGAGCAGCGACAGGCGGCCGACATAGGTGTCGGCGTCGTTCTGGTTCGAGGCGTTGCGCGTGCTCAGCGCATTCTGGCGCTGCGGCGTGTAGGTCGGCGACGCGGTGCTCGAATAGCGCGAATTGGTGACGAAGCCGCCGGCGACATTGTCGATGTAGCCGCCGTCATGGCGGTAATAGACGCCGCCGCGCACTGCCAGCTTGTCGCTGACGATCGGCAGGTTGATCACCGCCTCGGCATTGTACGACATCGAGCCGTGCGCGGTGGTGGCGGTGCCGGCCGCGGCACTGCCGCCGACTTCGGTCAGGTTCGGCTTGGCGCTGACATATTTGATCGCGCCGCCCATCGAGCTGCCGCCGTACAGCGTGCCCTGCGGGCCCTTCAGCACTTCGATCCGCTCCATGTCGAAGAATACGGGGTCGAAGGTGCCGCTGAACGAGGTTGCGATGGTCACCAGCGAGATGTCGTCGAGATAGGTGCCGACGGTCGGCGCGGAGGCGACGGTGCTGATGCCGCGGATGTTGTAATTGCCCAGGCCGCGCTCGGTGCCCGAAAAGGACAGGCCGGGAACGCTGCGCAGCACGTCCTTGATGTCGACCGCGCCGCGATCGCGCAGCTGGTCGCCCGAGAGCGCGTTGACCGAGATCGGAACGTCCTGCAGCCGCTCGCGCGCCTTGCGGGCGGTGACGACGATGTCGCCATTGTCTTCGGTCGCCGCGTCCTGGGCGTGAACGGGTGCCGCGAGCGCGATGGCCGAGGCGCCGATCGCCAGCAGGGCGGGCAGGGAAATGGACTTGCTACGGTTGGGCTGCATGGAATGGGTCCCCTTTGAGAATCCCGCGAGGATCTGTGTCCTCGTCGCGGGTCGGATGGTAAACTGTGGAAGACCGGCCCGCGCGTCCTTTCCGATTCCCCGAAATATCTTTGCGAAAGCCAAAGAGTGCGCCGCAGGCGCAACGATGTCGGGCTGCGTCGCGGATGTCGGCGCCGCATGTGCCTGTTTATGGCCGGTTGCGGTAGGGAAATGTTCCCGGGCGGTACCTCTGTGTGGACAGGATCGCGCTCGGGCTATAGTCTGCCGCCTTTCCCGGGAGCATGTCTTTGAGCAGTCATCCGATCGACGATTATGGCGGGATCGATCCGACGCTCGGTTCGATGCTCGACGCCGATGCCCTGGCCCATCTGCGCAGCCAGACGCTCGACCCCCTGTCGGGGATGCGGAAGATGGCGCGGATGCGGCCTGCCGACGATCAGTCGTCGGGTTGGTTCAAGGGCATGACCGTCCGGCGCGGCTTTTCCTTCGTGATGACCGACATCTATCGCGCCCAGCGTCAGGAGCTCGAGTTTTTCAGCGACGACCATCTGAAGCTGCATTTCAAGCTCGACGGCCCCAGTATGATCAGCGGCGCCACGCGCGAGAACACGATGGTCGATCCCGGCGTCATGTCCTTCCTGGTTCAGCCGCCGAACACGGTGAAGCATGAAATCGTGATGGAGGACGCGCGGATGCGCTGCATCACCATGGTGTGCAGCCGCGACTTCGCCGCCGAGCTGATGGCGCCGATCGACGGCGACCTGCCCGCGCCGATCACCGAATATCTCAAGGGGCCGGCGTCGCGCTTCGCTTATGGCTATACGCCGCTGCCGCCGCAGCAACGCGCGCTGGTCGAGGAGATGATGAGCCTCCCGGACGATCCGCTGAGCACGCTGATGCTCGAAGCGAAGGGGATCGAGCTTCTCTATATGGCGATCCGGCAGCTGTCGGGGATCAACAGCTCCGCCGCCCCGCGCGAGCGCGACCGCCGCAAGGTCCAGGACCTGTGCGCGCTGCTCGACAGCCGCGAGGGTGCGGCGATGAGCATCGCCCAGCTGTGCCGCGTGCTCGCCTGGAACGAGACCCAGATGATGGAGAGCTTCAAGCAGATCACGGGCTCGACGATCGCCAATTATCGCCAGCGCCAGCGGATGGAGCAGGCGCTGCGCCAGTTGCGGACGACCGACCTGTCGATCACCGAGATCGCCTTCGACGCGGGCTATGAGCACCCCAGCAATTTCGCGACCGCGTTCAAGCGCACCTTCGGCTTCTCGCCGAGGGTGGGGCGGAGCCGGCTGAACTGACGCCGCCGCCGCGCGCGGTCATTTCGGAAATGGAAGTCGTCATAGGATTATCGGCGGAACGCACAGGTTTTGCCCGCCCAATTCCCCCATCTTTTCGTCAACGGCGCTATGCCGGCCCTCATCCCGATCAGCGGAGACCGACGTGATCCTGCGCACCACCCTCCTTGCCACCGCCCTGTTGATGTCGACCTCCGCGATCGCGGCGACGACGATCGTCCATGCCGGCCGGCTGATCGACGGCAGCGGCGCCGCGCCGCGCGAGCGGGTGTCGATCGTCGTCGTCGATGATCGCATCCGGTCGGTCGAACCCGGCTTCGTCGCGGCCAAGGCGGGGGAAACGGTGGTCGACCTGTCGAACCAGACGGTGCTGCCGGGGCTGATCGACTGCCACGTCCACATCACCCAGGCCTTCCACCCCGGCGATCCGATCCGCCGGGCAGTGACCCGCACGAGCTATGACGAACTGATCGATGGCGTGAAGGACGTGCGCGCCACCTTGCTGGCGGGCTTCACCTCGATCCGTAGCGTCGGCGATGCGACTGCGGGCGTGGTCGCGCTCAAGCATGCGGTGGCCGACGGCAGCATCCCCGGTCCGCGCATGTGGGTCGGCGGCGTGCCGCTCGGCCCGACCGGCGGACACAGCGACCCGGCCAACGGCCTGATCCCCGACATCGCCGAGCTGCCGCACATGCACGACTCGGTGATCGACAGCCCCGAGGAGGGGCGCCAGACCGTCCGCCGGCTGAAGCGCGAGGGCGCCGACGTCATCAAGATCATGCCGTCGGGCGGGGTGATGTCGATAGGCGACGATCCGAACCTGCAACTGATGCAGGACGACGAGATCAAGGCGGTGATCGACACCGCGCATTCGCTCGACATGAAGGTCGCCGCGCATGCCCATGGCAAGCAGGCAATCGACCATGCGATCGAGCTGGGCGTCGATTCGATCGAGCATGGCAGCTTCGCCGATGCGCAGAGCTACAAGCTGTTCAAGCAGCACGGCACCTATCTGGTGCCCACCCTGCTGGTCGGCCAGCGCGTCTATGAAACCGCCAAGGCGCACCCCGAGCGGCTCAACCCGTCGACGGCCGAAAAGGCGCTGATGATCGCGCCGCTGCTGCAGAAGAACCTGCGCGACGCGCATGCCGCCGGCGTCAAGATCGCCTTCGGCACCGACACCTTCGGCCTGTCCGCGCATGGCGAGAATGCGCAGGAGTTCAAACTGCTGGTCGCTTCGGGCATGACCCCGATGGAGGCGATCGAGAGCGCGACCCGCAACGCCGCCGACCTGCTCGGCAGCAAGGATGTCGGGCTGGTCCAGGCCGGCCGCTTCGCCGACCTGATCGCGGTGAGCGGCGATCCGCTGAAGGATGTCGCCGCGCTCGAACAGGTCGACTTCGTCATGAAGGGCGGCGACGTGGTCAAGGCGGGCGGCAAGCCGGTGTCCTGATCTCGGCCGCGCCCACGGATCGCCATTTGGATATCGATCGGCGATCCGTTAAGACGGTTGCGATGCTGCGTTCGATTGCTCTGCTGCTGGCGGCCTTCGCCCTGTTCCTGTCGCCGGTCCTGATGACCGGTGCGGAGGACGGCGCGCGGGCGGCGATGCCGGAGGCGACGGCCATGGATGCGCATTGCGCCGGCATGATGCCCGACAGGCTGGACAACAAGAACCGGCCCGACAGCAAAGGCAGCATGAAGATCGATTGTGCCGCGGCCTGTTCGGCGCTGCATGCGACGGCGTCGTCGCTGCCGCCGCGTCCCTTCGTCCCCGCGCTCGGCCCGTCTTCGGTGCGCGTCGCGCCTCTCGACGGCATCGACCTCGGCCGCGAACTGCCCCCTCCCCGAAAGCTGGCCGCGATCTGACATCCGGGAGGGTGCGCCTGCGCGCCGCCTCCCGCTTTTGCGATCCGCCCGTAGAGGCGAGTTGGGGACCTATTGTCATGACCATGTTATGGAACCGGCGTGCGCTGTTGCGTGCCGGTATGGCCGGCGCGACGGCGGCGGGGCTCGGCCAGGCCTGGCCGGCCTGGGCGCAGCCGGTCGCGCCGGGATTTACCGATAAGCTGCCCGAGGAATCGGGCGAGGATATCCACCTGCGCATCGCCCACCGCATGATGCGGATCGACGGGCGCGAGCGTCACGCAATCGGAATCAACGGCCATGCTCCCGCGCCGATCCTGCGGTTGCGCGAGGGGCAGACCGTCCGCATCCGGGTGGACAACGATCTCGATGAGGAGACCTCGCTCCACTGGCACGGGCTGATCCTGCCCTTCCAGATGGACGGCGTGCCGGGCATCTCCTTCCCCGGCATCGCGCCGCGATCGAGCTTCACTTATGAATTCCCGATCGTCCAGGCGGGCACCTACTGGTATCACAGCCATTCGGGCCTGCAGGAGCAGATGGGGCTCTACGGCCCGATCGTGATCGACCCGGCCGGGCCGGATCCGATCGTCAGCGACCGCCAGCATGTCGTGATGCTGTCCGACCACAGCCGGCTCCACCCGCATGAGATCTTCCGCAAGCTCAAGCTGGAGCCCGGCTATTTCAACCGGCAGCGTCAGACGCTGTCGGGCCTGCTGGCGGGCAGGGACCAGTCGCTCAAGGACCGCCTCGACTGGGGCGCGATGCGGATGGACCCGACCGACATTTCCGACGTCACCGGCACGACCTACGACTATCTGGTCAACGGCCATGGCCCGCGCGACAACTGGACCGCGCTGTTCCGTCCCGGCGAGCGGGTGCGGCTGCGGCTGATCAACGCATCGGGGATGACGATCTTCAATGTCCGCATTCCGGGCCTGAAGCTGACCGTCGTCCAGGCCGACGGGCTGAACGTCCGCCCGGTGACGGTCGACGAACTGCAGATCAGCGTCGCCGAGACCTATGACGTCATCGTCGAGCCGGCCGAGGACCGCGCCTATACGATCGTCGGCGAGGCGGTCGACCGCTCGGGCATGGCGCGCGCCACGCTGGCTCCGCGCGCGGGCATGACGGCGGCGGTGCCGCCGCTGCGCCGACGCCCGATCGCCGACATGACCGACATGGGCATGGATATGGGCGGCATGGATCACGGTGCGCACAGCATGGACATGAGCATGCGCAACCCGGCCAATGCGCCGACGGTGACGATGGGGCCCGGCGTCCAGACCATCTCGCCCATGCCCAAGGACCGCACCGCCGAGCCGGGGCAGGGGCTCGACGATGTCGGGCACAAGGTGTTGGTCTACCGGGATCTCGTCGCGGTCGATCGCAACCCCGACGTCCGCGCGCCGGCGCGGTCGATCGAGCTGCACCTGACCGGAAACATGGAGCGCTATATGTGGTCGTTCGACGGCAAGACGCTGTCGCAGGCGCGCGATCCCATTCCGATCCGGATGGGCGAGCGGGTGCGGATGACGCTGATCAACGACACGATGATGTCGCATCCGATCCATCTGCACGGCCATTTCTTCGAACTGGTCACCGGGCATGGCGACCATGCGCCGCGCAAGCACACCGTCAATGTCGCGCCGGGCGGCAAGGTCAGCTTCGACGTCACCGGCATCGAGGGCGACTGGGCCTTCCACTGCCATATGCTCTATCACATGCACGCCGGGATGATGCGGGTCGTGCAGGTGCGGGCCGGGGGAGAGGCGGCATGAAGGCGCTCTTTCTGACCGCGCTGCTCGGCCTTGGCCTGACGACTCCCGGCCTTGCCCAGCATGACCATCACCACATGCCGGGCATGGAGATGCCGACAGCGGACGCGCCAGCCCAACCCCCGGCCGCGCAGCCTGCGCCGGCGGAGGATGCCGATCCGCACGCTCAGCACCGCGCGGCACCCGCGCCGGAGGCCGCCGCCGTCGATCCGCATGCTCAGCACCGTGCGGCACCTGCGCCGGAGCCCGCCGCCGTCGATCCGCATGCCCAGCACCGCGCGGCACCCGCGCCGGAGGCCGCAGCCGTCGATCCGCATGCGCATCATCACGGCGCGGCGGCTGCTCCGGCGCCGGCCGGCGGCGCGATCGGCACCGACCTGCCGGCGGGCAACGCGCCCGCGCCTGCGGTCCAGCCCGATCGGCTGGCCGATCGCTTCTATGGTGCGGCGGCGATGGCGCCGGCCCAGGCGCACATGCTCCACGAACATGGCTCGATGGCGCAGAACCAGGTGATCCTGAACCTGTTCGAGCGGCAGTTCCGCAATGGGCGCGACGGCTATCGCTGGGACGGACAGGCCTGGTTCGGCGGCGACATCCACCGCCTGCTGCTGATGTCCGAGGGCGAGGCGACGCGCGGGGAGGGTGTCGAGGCGGGCGAGGTCCAGGCGCTCTATTCGCGGGCGATCGATCCCTATTGGAACCTGCAGGCGGGCATCCGCCAGGACGCCCAGCGCGGCCCCGACCGGACCTATGCCACCGTCGGGGTCGAGGGCCTCGCGCCCTATTGGTTCGATCTCGAGGCGCGGCTGTTCCTGTCGAACAAGGGCGACGCGCTGGCGCGGTTCGAGGGGCATTACGACCAGCGGATCACCCAGCGCCTCGTCCTCCAGCCCCGGGTGGAGATCAACCTCGCGGCGCAGGACGTCGCCGAGAGCCGGATCGGTTCGGGCCTGTCGACGATCGAGGCGGGGGTGCGGCTGCGCTACGAGATCGCCCGCGAATTCGCGCCCTATGTCGGCTTCAACTGGGAAAGGCGGTTCGGCGACACCGCCCGCTACGCCCGGCTGGCCGGCGAGGACGTGACCTCCAAGGGACTCGTCGCGGGCATCCGCTTCTGGTTCTGACCGTCACGAGGGTCCGTCATGCTGAACTTGTTTCAGCATCCACCGCAAGGCTGGGTGCAAGCCGCGAGGCTCCGGTCACCCACGCCCCCGCCACCCTCTTGGTTGATCCAAGTGGCTGATTGGATGCTGAAACACGTTCAGCATGACGATGGTGAGGAAAGAGGAGCGGGCGGGACATGATGCCCCGCCCGCCCAGGATACCCGCATGCCGGAGGAACGGGGAGGCGGTGCGAGGGGTGGGTCTCCCTCGGCCATTACGCCATGAGTTTTCGAGACGGATTTCCGCCGCCTGGATAAGTTTCGCGTAAAGCGGCCCGAACAGCATTTGACGCTTTTCGAGGGCAAGGCTAAAGGCTGCGTACCAAGTGGCCATCGGCCGCCGGTCTTGGCGAGCGGGCGTAGCATAGTGGTAATGCTCTAGCCTTCCAAGCTAGCTAGGAGGGTTCGATTCCCTTCGCCCGCTCCAGTCGTCCGACTATCGGACCGTTGCCGACCACGCCCCGTCTGATATGGGGCTTTTGCTCGCCGTGACCGGAGTTTGCATGGATTTCTCGCGCGATATTTCCGTTATTTCAGGCAGTCCGATGGTCCAGGACGTGTTGCGGGAGCTTTGCGACCTTACGGAAATGGGTTTTGCCGCGGTCGCGCGGGTGACCGAGCATAGGTGGATCGCCTGCCAGGTGCTCGACCGGGTCGGGTTCGGCCTGGAGCCCGGCAGCGAGCTCAAGATCAAGACGACGATCTGCGACGAGATTCGCGACAGCGGAACGGCCGTGTTCATCGATAGTGTCGCGGAAGCGCCCGCCTGGCGCGCGCATCCTACGCCGGTGCTCTATGGCTTTCAGAGCTATGTTTCGCTGCCGCTCTATCGGGCGGACGGCAGTTTCTTCGGGACGTTGTGCGCCATCGATCCCGATCCGCATGTCGTCGATACCCCCGAATTGCGCGCGGCGATCCAGGGGCTGGCCGACAAGGTCGTCGTGTTTCTCGACACCGAAGCGGTGTAGCCAGCCGCCGCTCAGTGCGGCACCGCGCCCGTTTCCACCCCGGTCTTGTCGTGCAGAGCGAAGCGGTCGACGATGTCGGCGCTGGCCCGGTTATAGCCGACAACATCCACCGTGCGGCCTTCGCGGCGCAGGCGGGCGATGATCCGGTCGAGTGCGCCGACGCCCGATATGTCCCAGAAATGGGCGGATGACACGTCGATCAGGATGTGGCGCGCGCCGTCCTCGGCCTGGAAGACGCGGGTGAAGCGGTCGACCGAGGCGAAGAAGATCTGGCCGGTGACGCGGTAGGTGGCCTGTGCGCCGTCGGGAGAGACGCTGCGTTCGACCGCGAACATTTTCCGCACCTTGCCGGCGAAGAAGATGCCCGAGAGCAACACGCCCGCCGCCACACCCAACGACAGGTCTCGCGTCGCGACGACCACGACGACCGTCGTCACCATCACGATCGACGAGGTCGGCGGGTGGCGGCGCAGGTTCGCGATCGACGCCCAGCTGAACGTGCCGATCGACACCATGATCATCACCGCGACCAGCGCCGCCATCGGGATGCGCCCGACGACCGGGCCGAGCACGGCGAGCAGAAACAGCAGGAAGGCGCCGGCGGTGAAAGTCGACAGTCGCCCGCGACCCCCGGAGGTGACGTTGATTACCGACTGGCCGATCATCGCGCAGCCGCCCATCCCGCCGAACAGCGCGGCAATGATGTTGGCACTGCCCTGGCCCGCGCATTCGCGGCGCTTGTCGCTATCGGTGTCGGTCATGTCGTCGACGATCTGGGCGGTGAGCAGCGATTCGAGCAGGCCGACCGCCGCCATGGTGAGCGCATAGGGCAGGATGATGCGCAGCGTTTCCCAGGTCAGCGGGACGTCGGGCAGGGCCAGGGCGGGCAGCCCCTCTGGCAGCTTGCCCATGTCGCCGACCGTGTTGACGGGCAGGCCGAAGCCGATGCCGATCGCGCTGAGGATGACGATCGCGACCAGCGGGGACGGCACGGCCTTGGTGAGCCGGGGGAAGAGGTAGATGATCGCCAGCCCGGCCGCGACCATCGCATAGGTCTGCCACGGCATGCCGATCAGCTGCGGCAGCTGCGCCATGAAGATCAGGATGGCGAGCGCGTTGACGAAGCCGGTGATCACCGATCGCGACACGAACTGCATGACGAGGTCGAGCCGCAGCAGTCCGGCGGCGATCTGGATGAGCCCCATCAGGATGGTCGCCGCGAACAGATAGTTCACGCCGTGATCGCGCACGAGCGGCCCGACCAGCACCGCAACGGCGGCGGTCGCGGCGGAGATCATCCCCGGCCGGCCGCCGGTAAAGGCAATGACGATCGCGATCGCGACCGAGGCATAGAGGCCGACCCGCGGATCGACGCCGGCGATGATCGAGAATCCGATCGCTTCGGGAATGAGGGCGAGGGCGACGACGACGCCGGCGAGCATGTCGCGGCGGACGGAGCCGACATCGGCAAACCACTGCCGGCGGTAACGGGAAAGCATCTCTGTCATGGAAAGTCCAACAAGGCACATGTCATCGCTGGGCAGCCGAACGGCGGGCAGGAGCATGCGTGTTGTTGTCCGGCGGATCGGCGGCCGGAATAGCCACCCGGATTTCCACCGGGCTCCAAACGAATGGCCGCTTCATAGGCGTGCGGGCGGCGGCGGGGCAAGCCCATTGACTCGTGCGTATCATGTACTATTTGAAGTTACATGAGAAGAGACAGTCGTTTGTCGGGTGTGCTCCATGTGCTGCTGCACATGGCCGAGCAGGATGGGCCGGTGACCTCGGAGGTGCTGGCGCGGGCGATGGACACAAATGCCGTGGTCCTTCGCCGGACTATGGCGGGCCTGCGCGAGCAGGGGTTCGTGCGCTCCGAAAAGGGCCATGGCGGCGGCTGGACGATCGCCCGGCCGCTCGAGACGGTCTGGCTCAGGGATATCTACGACGCGCTCGGCCATCCGTCGCTGTTCGCGATGGGCAACCGGACCGAGGCGCCGGGCTGCCTGGTCGAGCAGGCGGTCAACGCCGCGCTCGACCGGAGCTTCGAGGAAGCGGAGGCGCTGCTGCTCGCCCGTTTCGGAGAGGTGACGCTGGCGATGCTCAGCGCCGACTTCCACGCGCGTCTGACCGCCCACCCCCATCGGCACGCACAGGAGAACGATCATGGCTGAAGACGGCACGCTGGATTTCATGAAGGGCTTCAGGGACCGCGAGAAGGTCGCCCAATATTCGGACGGGCCGCGCCGCTTCGTGCCGGGGCTGGAGGCGGTGCACCGCATGACCGGGCTGCTGCTGGCCGAACGGGTGCCGGACGATGCCCGGATTCTGGTGCTCGGCGCGGGCGGAGGGCTGGAGCTGAAGGCGCTGGCGGAGATGCACCCGGGCTGGAGCTTCGTCGGCGTCGATCCCGCACCGGCGATGCTGGAGCTTGCCGCACGGACCCTCGGCCCGCTGATGGGGCGGGTCGAACTGGTCGAGGGCTATATCGACGACGCGCCGGCCGGACCGTTCGATGGCGCAACCTGTCTGCTGACGCTCCACTTCCTCGATGCCGAGGAGCGCTGCCGCACCGCCGGGGCGATCCGCGCGCGGATGAAGCCCGGCGCGCCGTTCGTCGCGGTGCATGGCAGCTACCCGCAGGGCCCGGGCGAACGGACGTTGTGGCTGTCGCGCTATGCGGCCTTCGCGGTCGCGTCGGGCGTCGATCCCGCGATGGCGGAGAATGCCCGCGATTCGGTCGACCGCGCCGTCAACATGCTCACTCCGGACCAGGACGAGACGATCCTGCGCGCGGCGGGCTTCGCCGAGGTGACGCAATTCTACGCGGCGTTCACCTGGCGGGGATGGGTCGGGACGGCGTGAGGGCGGCGGCCATTCATCCTAAAGCGTCATGCTGAAACGCGTTCTGCATGACGCGTGGGGAGTGCGTCGCGCTGATCTCCTGAGATGCCAGCCTTCGCTGGCATGACGGATTAGGTACGTGCAGGCGGCGGAGGGAGTTTCGCCAGATCGTCGCCCCGGCGGAGGCCGGGGCCGTTAGAGGCAAAGGTGACCAGGTTCAGGCAAAAGACCGTGGCGGCCCCGGCCTCCGCCGGGGCGACGGTTTTT